>NZ_JABFMX010000019.1 GCF_013359735.1 Arthrobacter sp. C9C5 | reverse complement strand
GCCCTCGCAGCCTAGGCTCTTACTTAGCCAGTCCAACTTTCAGGGACCAGTTCACCGGGGTGGACGGGGGTCTCTTGTTTGTCTTGGAAAGCGGCTTTACAGCTTGCCGAATTCTTCCTTGACGGGCTTGTAGCTGTTGTCATCCTGGAACTCGTAGATGCCGATGTAGGCTTCCGTCGGGTCGCCGGCGTCGGAGAACGTTACGGGGCCGGACTGGCCGTCGTAGTCGATGTCCTTGCCGTTGCGGAGCAGGGTGACGCAAGAAGCGTAGTTGTTGCACTTCTCGCCGCCCTCGGAGACCGCCTTGAGCTGCTTGGCGATGTCCACGCCCTTGGTGCTTTTGGCAGCTTCGGAGGCCAGTGCGATCAGGTTCACGGCGTCGTAGGACTCGCCTGCGTAGCTGAAGTCCTTGAGCGCCGGATCGATCGCGAGGAGCTTCTTCTTGAAGTCATCCTTGGCGAAGGTGCCCGGGATGGTGCCCTGGGCGCCCTTCAGGGTGCCAGCCTTGAAGTCCTTGCTGTAGTCGGACATGTTGCCGTCCACCATGAAGATCTGGGTGGGCTTGATGCCCTTGCCCGTCATCAGCGGGACGATGCTCTTGGCCTGGTCGAAGGTGATCAGGGCAATGGCATCCGGCTTGGCGGCGAGGACCTTGTCCACCTGGCTGCTGAACTGGGAATCGCCTTCATTGAAGAGCTCTTCCGCGACAACCTTGCCGCCGGCAGCCTCCACCGCGGACTTGACGTTCTTAGCCAGACCCGTGCCGTAAGCGTCGTTCAGTACGATCATGCCAACGGTCTGGGCGCCACAGGTGGCCATGTAGTTGCCGAGGACCTTGCCCTGCAGGACGTCCGACGGCGCGGTGCGCCAGTAGAGGCCCTTGTCGTCCCACGTGGTGAAGTCCGGCGAGGTGTTGGCCGGCGAGAACTGGATGACGCCGGCGCCGGTGATCTGGTTGATCACGGTCTTGGAGACGCCCGAAGAGGCGGCACCGACGATAGCGCTGACGCCCTGGCCCAGCAATGCGGTGGTGGACTGCGTGGCGATGTCCGTCTTGGTGTCGCCGGAGTCGCGGTGGATGACCTGGACGGGCTTGCCGAGCACGCCGCCGGCGTCGTTGACTTCCTTGATGCCAAGGTTCACACCGGCGATTTCGGGCGGGCCGAGGAAGGCCAGGGAACCGGTGGTCGGCAGGAGCGAGCCGATCTTGAGCGGGGTATCCGTGGTGGTCGAGGACGCGGGCACGGAGCCTGCCGCGCTGGCCGAGGTGGTGGAACCGCCGGTTGCGCTCGGGGCCGGGCACGCGATGCCTGCGGCCTGGGCGGATGCCGAACCGGTGGTTGCCGACGGCGTGGACGTACCGCCACAGGCCGTAGCCAGAAGGGCGACGCCGAGGCTAAGCACTGTGAGCTTAGCGATGCGCGGCGCCACCTGGGGGAGTGAAGTCATAGAGAAATCTCCTCGATCTAAAGGTGCGAACGGCCTTTGATGCGAAAGATCAGGTGTTCCTGATTTAGATTCAAGCTAATGCAATTTCCGCCCGAACATAAGTGACTACGGTCACATCCTTATAACACTCGTTGCATAGAGGAAATCAGCCTGCGGGAAAAGTGCGGTACCTGGCGTCAGGACGGCCCGGGAGGCTGTCTGGCGGCCACCACCGCCCGGCGCCCCGAGTCGCTTCATGGGGCCGCGGGCCGCAATTGTGGCGCGCGGCGTGGCAATTATGAAGTGCCCCAGGTGGGACTCGAACCCACAACACGCGGATTTTAAGTCCGCTGCCTCTGCCAATTGGGCTACTGGGGCGCCCGGTCAATGGTATCCCGGCGACGGCTCCCTACGACGCGGCCGGTACCCCGTCGAAGGGCTGGGCGTAGCGGAACGTCCCGCTGACCCCGCCGGGCCAGAGCGCCAACGGCAACAGTTGGAAATGATCGCCCCAGGACGGATCCGGTGCCTGCACGCCGAGCGAGGTGGAAGGAACGAAGCCAAACCGCGCGTAGTACTCCGGGCTGCCGAGCAGCGCGATGCCCCGCTCCCCCGCGGCATTTGCGCGGTCGATGGTTTCCTTCATCAGCGCCGATCCGATTCCGTGCCGCTGCAGCCGTGGCACCACCCCGATCGGGCCCAGCCCCAGCAGCTCCAGTTCCCCCGCCCGGCCCCGGGTGCTGATGACATGGCCCACGATCTCACCATCCAGCTCGGCGACAATGCTGAAGTCCGGCAGGTACTCCCCGCACTCGAAGAGCCGCCGCAGGAGATCAACTTCCTCCGGTTCCCCTTCTACCGGCAGGCCTGTGACCGGCGAGATGGAGAAGGCCGAGGCGGTGAGGGCCAGGAGCGCCGGCCGGTCCTCGGGCTGTTCGCCGCGCAGGACCAGCTTCGGCGCGGGCAACTGCCCGCCGCCGTTCGCGGTGCGGCTGTCCGCGGAGAGCTCGTGGAGGACCTCGAGGGCGCGTTCGGCATCGGCCACCGGCACGAGCAGATGGTCGTGGTGGAACCCGGCCAGCACGTTGCAGCTGATCTTGGCCTCGGTCAGGGCGGCACTGACGGCAGCAGTAAGTCCGATGGCTTCGAGCGAGGAATGCACCTGGAGGGTGATCCAGGCCGCCACGAAGTCGTACTTGAGGCCCAGGGCATCGGCGTCGGCCCGCGGCAGCACCACGGTCAGACCCTCGGCCTCCCGGACCGCGGCCGCAATGTGGCCGGCCAGCGGTTTGCCGTGCGGCCACAGCGCATAGACATACTCGCCCTCGCGGATCACCGGCCGCATGGTCGCCAGCAAGGTATTCAGGTCCTTCTCAGCGGGAGTCATGGGCCCAGTCTAGGCAGGTCGGCCCGCCCCCCGGCCAATCCGCCCAACAATCCAGGCGGCGGCCGGCGGCGGTACCAACGACGACGGCGGCCGCTCCCCCGGAAGGGAACGGCCGCCGTCGTCGGGCTGCTGCGGGCTACTTGGAGTTGGCCGGGGCAGCTTCCTTGGCAGGTGCCGGAGCGGCCGGAGCCGCCGCCGGCTTCGGAGCCGGCGTCGCCGCGGCCACGAAGGCGCCGCGCGGGTTGTCGAGGTCCATCAGCTGGGTGGTGTCGCGGCCCAGGAAGAGCTGCCAGAACCAGCCGGAGATCACGCGGATCTTGCGCTCGACCGTCGGCATGGCCAGGCCGTGGTAGCCGCGGTGTGCGAGCCAGGCCAGCGGGCCCTTGAGGCCGATGCGGCCGACGAGGTTGATGTTGGCAACGCCCTTCCATTCGCCGAAGCCGGCGACGGCGCCCAGGTTCTTGTGCTTGTAGTCCTTGAGCTCCTTGTCCCAGCGGGAGGCCCACAGGTTCTTGGCAAGCCGCTTGGCCTGGCGCAGCGCGTGCTGGGCATTCGGGACGCAGGTGCCGTCCGGCAGGCCGCTGCCGGTGAGGTCCGGCACGGCCGCGATGTCGCCGGCGGCCCAGGCGTTTTCGATGATGCCTTCGTCGCCGGAGACGCGCAGGTCCGGGAGGACACGGACACGGCCGCGGGGTTCCAGCGGGAAGTCGGTGGAGCGGACCATCGGGTTGGCCTGCACGCCGGCAGTCCAGACCAGGGTGTCGGATTCGAATTCCTGCGCCGGGGTCTTGTCCGGCAGGTTGATGAGCTTCAGGGAGCCCTCGGCGTTGTCCAGCGAGGTGTTGAGCAGCACCTCGATGCCGCGGCTGCGCAGGTGCTCAACGACCCACTCGGCCTGCTTGGCCGTGACCTCGGGCATGATGCGGCCCATGGCCTCGACCAGGACGAAGCGCACTTCCTCCTGCTTGACGCGCGGGTTGTTCTTGACCGCGGCGCGGGCCAGGTCTTCCATTTCGGTAATGCACTCGATGCCGGCGAAGCCGCCGCCGACGACGACGAACGTCAGGGCGCGGGCGCGCTCGGCCGGGTCGGTCATCAGCGAGCCGGTTTCGATGCGTTCGAGGACACCGTTGCGCAGGGCGACGGCTTCCTCGATCGTCTTCAGGCCGATGCCCTTGTCCGCGAGGCCCTTGATCGGGAACGTGCGGGTGATCGCGCCGGCGGCCAGCACGACGTCGAAGTAGGGGGTCTCGAAGTTCTCGCCGCCGTCAGCCGGTGCCACCACGGCCGTACGGTTGGCGTGGTCGATCGAGGTGACGCGGCCCTGGATCAGTTCGGTCTGCTTGAGGTGCTTGCGGTGCGAGACGACGGCGTGACGCGCCTCGATGTTTCCGCCGGCCACTTCCGGCAGGAAGGGCTGGTAGGTCATGTAGGGCAGCGGATCAACGAGGGTGACGATGCCACCGGCATTCGCGATCTTTTTCTGCAGTTTGAGGGCTACGTACAGGCCGACGTACCCGCCGCCGACGACGAGTACCCTGGGACGGTCCTGGAGCTGAGGGGTGGATGCCATGGATCAAGAATACCGTAGTTTGTGAAAAACTTCACTAACTACTGCGGGGCCCGGTTTTGGGCGGAATCCGGCGTGTCTGCCCCGGGGTCGAGGGGTCCTGCCGCGGGGGCCGCGTCGGGGCCGGCTGCCGGGCCGGAGTCAGGGCCCGCCGCAGTGCCCGCGTCGGCGCCCGGCCCGGGTCCGGTGCCCGGCTCGGGGCGCGGGTCCGGCTCGGGTGCGGTGCCGGGCCCGCGGACGGCACGGCGCAGCTGGATGGCGGCCGCGGCGATGATGCAGACGAAGAGCCCGCCGAAGCCGAGGACCACCATTGCCGGGACGGCGCTGTCGGCCGGCGACGGAGCCTCCGCGACCGGGAGGGTGGCTTCGGGCAGGGTCGGCGCCGCGCTCGAGGGGCTGGGTACGGCGGCTGGGGCGGGACCCACCGGGTTTCCCCGTCGGTGGACACGGATCCAATCGGAGATCGAGCCCAGCGGATTCAGCGTGGTTTCCGGCACGTCGGCCTTGAGTGCAGCCTCGGCGTTCAGCACGCCGAAGCCGTACAGCGGGTCCTTGCCCGGCAGCCCGGCATCCTTCGCGGTGCTGACAATTCGGTTAATGACCTGGCTGGCGGACATCTCCGGCCACTTCGAGCGGATCAGGGCAGCGACGCCGGCAACGATGGGGGTTGCGCCCGAAGTGCCCGCCCACTCGGCGTAGCCGCCGCCGGGCAGGCCGCCGACCAGGTCTTCGGCCGGTGCCGCTACGCCGATGCTGATGCCCTGGGACGAGGAATCAATGCTGGCGACGCCTTTGCGGTTCAGGCCGGCCACCGTCAGCACGCCGGGGATGGTCGCCGGGGCGCCTACCTGGATGTTGCCGCCCACCCGGTTGCCGGCGGCGGCGACAATGACGACGTCCTTCTGCTCGGCGTACAGGAACGCCGCATCCCAGCTTTGCGGCCACTCCGGGGAGGTGCTGCCGAGCGAGATGTTGATGACGCGGGCGCCGTTGTCGACGGCCCAGCGGACCGCGGCGGGAATCTGGTCCTGGTCGCTCTTTCCGCCCGGGTTGGCGGAGCCGAGCCAGGTGGAGACGGAGAGGATCTCGGCTTCGGGGGCGACGCCGACGATCCCGTCGGGGCCGACGCCGGCTGCAGCTGAGGGCCGGGCGGTGGATTTTGCCGATTTTGCCGGCTGGTGTCCGCGGCCGGCGAGCATGGTCGCCACCAGGGTACCGTGCTCGGGTTTCGCGCCGATGCTTTTCCGGCCATCCGCGGCTCCCGCTCCGGACACGTCCGTTCCCCCGGTCAGCACACCCTTGAGGTCCGGATGTTTGCCGTCTACGCCGCTGTCGATGACGGCGACTTTAACGTTGGCGCCCTTCGAGACTGCCCAGGCCTTCTTGATGCCGGACTCGGCGAGCCAGTACTCCTTGTCCCGGGTGCTGTCCGCGTGTGCAGCGGGGGCCGCCGACAGTGCTCCCGCGACGCTGCCGCCGGCAAGGGCCAGGGCCATCAACGCGGAGGCGGTCCGGCGGCGCCGGGCTCTTGCTCTGGTCATTCGGGTCCAATCGGCGGTATGTCTGCGGCCGCGACCGTTCTGGGCGCGCGGCAGGGGGTAGCGGCCGCTCCTGCCGGCGCTGCCGGACAGGGCCGGTAGTGGGTCGGTGCGGGCGCGGAGCTAGCTGATGCTCAGGGCAATACCGTCCAGAATATCGTGTTCGCTCGTCACGGCCGACGTGATGCGGCCCTCTGTGACGTCCGCCATGCGTTCGAGCACGCGCCGCCAGACAAGGCCGCCTGCGCCGATCACGTCCACCCGACCCGGGTGCATGTACGGCAAAGCGGCCCGGTCGTCCCGCGTCATTTCGAGCAGCGAGGTACAGGCCGCCCGGGCAGTGTCCAGGCCAAGTTCGGTGCCGTGGATGGCGGCCGGCGAGTACTCGGGCAGCTTCAACGCGTGGGCGGTGATCGTGGTGACGGACCCCGCGACGCCGACGACGGCGGTGGCGCGCTCCAGCGGCACCGTGCGTGCCGCGTCGCTGATGGCGGCGTCGACGTCGGCCTCCGCCGCGGCGATCTGTTCCGCCGTGGGCGGGTCGTCCTGCAAGTGCCGTTCGGTCATCCGGACGCAGCCGACATCGACCGATTTGGCGGCGATCACTCCGTCGGCGTCGCCCAGCACGAACTCCGTGCTGCCGCCGCCCAGGTCCACCACCAGCACCGGGTCCTTGCCCCGCGAGGGCAGCACGCTGCTGGCGCCGGCAAAGGACAGGGCGGCTTCCTCGTCGCCGCTGATCACCTCGGGCTCGACGCCGAGCAGTTCCCGGACCCCGTCGATGAAGACCTGGCGGTTCCGGGCGTCCCGGGTTGCGGACGTTGCCACGAAGCGGACCTTCCCGGCGCCGTGGCGGCGGATCAGCTCCGCGTAGTCACGGGTGGCCTCGAGGGTGCGGTCCAGCGCGTCCTGGGCGAATTCGCCGGTGGCGTCGACGCCCTGGCCGAGCCTGACGACTCGCATCTCGCGCACGACGTCCGTTAGCTTCGGCGGGGTATCGCCGCCCGCGGCGACATCTGCGATGAGCAGGCGGATGGAGTTGGTGCCGCAGTCGATCGCGGCCACGCGGCTCACTGCCCGGCTCCGGCGGCTGCTGCATCCCCGCCGGCGGCGGCGTCGGTGCGGGACTTCCGCACCGGGGCCGGCCGGCCGACGATTTCGGGCAGACCCTGCGGTCCGTGCCGACTCAGGTCCTGCGAAGGGGCCTCTCCGCCGGTATCCCACGCGCCGTCGCAGTAGCAACGGTCCCGGGTCCACCACTCGCTGATGCCGGCTACGGCCTCGTCGCCGAGCGGGTTGACTCCGGGGCCGGCCGCGAGCGAATGGCCCACCAGGACATGCAGGCACTTGACGCGGGTCGGCATGCCGCCGGCGGAGATCCCGTCGATCTCCGGGACGGCCCCGATGCCGGACCGGGCGCCGATCTCGGCGCGGGACTGCAGGTAAGCCTCGTGCGCGGCACGGTAGTCCGCCGCCAGCGCCTCGTCGGCACCGAGCCGCTCGTTCATCTCGTTCATCATCCCGGCCGCCTCCAGCCGGGACACGGCCGAGGTGATGACCGGATGGGTCAGGTAGAAGGTGGTGGGGAACGGCGTCCCGTTGCTCAGCCGCGGCGAGGTGGCCGCCACCAGGGGGTTGCCGCAGACGCAGCGGGCAGGGATCTCGACGACGTCGCGCACCGGCCGCCCCAGTTGCCGGCTGAGCACGTCAAGGTCGCGGGCCGAAGGCTGGCGTGGATCCTCCGGCGCCGGGGTGGCTTCCTTGGGGGTCGCTTCGATGGGGTTCCCGGTCCGGGGATCGTCCGCTCGGTTCTCGTCCACTGGCGCGGCACCTTCCTGCCCTGTTGGAATTACCGGTCTGCGGTAATCCGGCGGCGGGCGCCGCTCCTAGTCTGTTGCCGACCGCCTGATGGAGTCCCAAAGGGAATCCACCCACGGCAGATTGGCCGGGTCTGTGGCTGTTCCTGCTGCGGCGCCGGAACCGGACGTTGCGGCAGGAAGATCGCTGCCGTAAACCCAGTAGCCGGTTTCGCCGGGCATAACCATGTTAATGCGGTCACGGGCTTGTTGTTTCACGTAGTTCGGGTCCTGCCAGCGCGAAACCTCACGCTTGAGGTCCGTCTGCTTCGCCTGCTGGGCCGAAATCTCGGCCTCCAGGTCAGCTATTTCGGCGCGCTTTTCGAGGAAGATCCTGACCGTGGGCGCCAGCATGATCGTGATGGCGATCATCACGACGCCGAGGGCCAGCAGTCGCCCGGAGAAGGCTTTGGCCGGAACGGGATCGAGCCCCTCGGTTTGCCCGGGCTGTCCGGATTTCGTGCCCGCTCCCCTGCCCGCGGCCGGCGTGGCTGGGGCGTTCTCGCGGGCGCCGGTCTTTGCAGCTCCGGTCCTGGCGGGCGCAGCGGCTCCGCCGGCGGGGCCGGGTTTGCCGGTTCCCGGCGCCTCGGGCGCCGCTGGTCCGGCGTCGTGGCCGCTTGGCCGGCCGGCGGGTTCGCTGCCGTGCCGCGGACCGCCGAAATCAGCCCTGATGACATGGCCGCCGTCGGCTTCCCCCCGGCTGGTGGCCGAAGACTTCGGGGCCGCAGCAGCGGCCCGGGGAACCTTGGGACGGCGGGTTGCCATGTCACTCCTTCAAACTGGCCAAAAAGAACCGGCCAAAAAGAACCGGCCAAAACAGAACCGGTGGCCATGGTCTTTCCACCATAGCCACCGGTACCTGATTTTTGCGGGTACTAGCCCTTGAAACGCGGGAACGCGCTGCGTCCGGCGTAGCGTGCGGCGTCGTCGAGTTCCTCTTCGATGCGCAGCAGCTGGTTGTACTTGGCGACGCGCTCGGAGCGGGCCGGGGCACCGGTCTTGATCTGGCCCGCGTTGGTGGCCACCGCGATGTCAGCGATGGTGGTGTCCTCGGTTTCGCCGGAGCGGTGCGAGGTGATGGTCGTGTAGCCGGCGCGCTGGGCGAGGGACACGGCGTCGAGCGTCTCGGTCAGCGAACCGATCTGGTTGACCTTGACCAGCAGCGAGTTGGCGGTCTTCGACTCGATGCCGGTCTGGAGGCGCTCCGGGTTCGTGACGAACAGGTCATCGCCCACGATCTGGACCTTGTCGCCGATCGCGTCGGTGAGGGCCTTCCAGCCTTCCCAGTCGTTCTCGTCCAGCGGGTCCTCGATGGAGACCAGCGGGTAGTCCGCCACCAGCTCGGCGTAGTAGGCGCTCATCTCGGCGGAGCTGAGGGCCTTGCCTTCGAACTGGTACGCGCCGTCCTTGAAGAACTCGGACGAGGCGACGTCGAGGGCCAGGGCGATGTCCTTGCCCGGGGTGTAACCGGCGTTCTTGATGGCTTCCTGGATCAGGTCCAGGGCCGCGCGGTTGGACGGCAGGTTCGGGGCGAAGCCGCCCTCGTCACCCAGGCCGGTGGCCAGGCCCTTGGACTGCAGCACCGCCTTGAGCGCGTGGTAAACCTCGACGCCCCAGCGCAGGCCCTCGGAGAAGGTCTCGGCGCCGAGCGGGACAACCATGAACTCCTGGATGTCGACGTCGGAGTCGGCGTGCGAGCCGCCGTTGAGGATGTTCATCAGCGGCACCGGCAGGACGTGCGCGTTGGGGCCGCCCAGGTACTTGTAGAGCGGCAGGTCGGCCGAGGCGGCCGCGGCGTTGGCGACGGCGAGGGACACGCCCAGGATCGCGTTGGCACCGAGCTTGCCCTTGTTGGCCGTGCCGTCCAGGTCGATCATGGCCTGGTCGATGCTGCGCTGGTCGGTCGCGTCGAAGCCGATCAGGGCCGGGGCGATCTGGTCGATGACGGCGTCGACGGCCTTCTGGACGCCCTTGCCGAGGTAACGGCCCTTGTCGCCGTCGCGGAGTTCTACGGCCTCGTGTTCGCCGGTGGAGGCGCCGGAGGGAACTGCTGCGCGGCCGATCTGGCCGTCGGAGAGCAGGACTTCAACTTCTACGGTCGGGTTGCCGCGGGAATCGAGGATCTCGCGGGCGTGGATGGCATCGATAAGCGCCATGAATATGCTCCTTTGGGTGAAGCGATTTGCTGGGAATCTGACTGCTGGAAATCTAGCGGTGGATCAAGCGGGAAACCGACGTCCTCGTCGCCCCTAGCCTAGTCGAGAGTGGGATAAGTTACGGAAAGCTATCCAGTCCCCGGACGCGGTGCTCCCGCGCCGGTGGCGGGACCGGCGTCGGAACCGGTGCCGCCGGAGTGGTTGCCGGACGAGCTCCCGGACTGGCTGTTCTGGAAATGGCGGTTGACCACGCGCAGGGCGCGCTCGGCGTCCAGGCCCTCACGCCGGGCGGCCGCGACAATGCCGAACAGCAGCTCTCCAAGCTCCTGCTCGGTCGCCGGGGCGGGTGGGCCCGCGGCGGGTACTGAGGCGGCGGCCTCCAACGCGGGGGCCGGTTCCAACGCGGTGGGCAGTCCTGCCCGTTCTGCCCGGTCCAGGAGTTTCTGCGCCCGGGCCAGCGCGGGCAGCGCGGCCGGGACGCCGTCGAAGGCGTGGCCCCGGCCGGGCTTTTCGGCTTTCTTGACGGCATCCCACTTCAGCACGATCTCCTGGACCGTGGCCGGGAAGGAGTCCTGCAGGGAGCCGTCGGCGCGGAAGACGTGCGGATTGCGCCGGACCATCTTGTCCCGCAGGCCGCGGGCGACGTCGTCGAAGTCGAAGGCTCCGCGTTCCTCGGCGAGCCGGGCATGCAGTACCACCTGCAGCAGGACGTCGCCGAGTTCCGCCCGCAGCTCGGCGTCGCCGCCGTCGGACTCGATGGTTTCAGCCACCTCATAGGCCTCCTCAAGGAGGTATTCCACGAGGGATTCGTGGCTGAGGGCGCCCATCCAGGGGCAGTGGACGCGCAGCTCGGCGATGGTTCGCAACAAGTCCCTGAGCGGCGCGTCCACCGGGTTGGAGTCCTTAGCCAAGGTCGGCGTAGGCCTCGTTGATGTATTCGACCAGGGCTTCCTTTTCCTCCAGCGGAAGGAACGCGGCTTCGGCTGCGTTCAGCGTCAGCTCGAGCAGGTCGTCCAGGTCGTAGTCGAAGGTCTCAACGAGCAGTTCGAACTCGTCGGTGAGGGTCACGCCGCTCATCAGCCGGTTGTCCGTGTTGATCGTGACGTTGAAGCCCAGCTGGTAGAGCATGTCCACCGGGTGGCTTTCGATGCCTTCGCCGAAACCGGCAATGGCGCCGGTCTGCAGGTTCGAGGACGGGCAGATTTCCAGTGCGATGCCGCGGTCCCGGACCCAGCTGGCCAGCTCGCCGAGGGTTACGAGGCCGATGTTGTCGTCGACCTCGTCGCTGTCGGCGTTGATATCGGAGACATCGGCGTCGTCGGCGTCCTCGAACTCGACGGTGACGTCCTCGGCGATCCGAACGCCGTGGCCCAGACGCAGCGCCCGGCCGTCAACGAGTGCGGACTGGATGCTCTCCAGCCCGGCGGCCTCGCCGGCGTGGATCGTCGCCGGGAAGTTGTGCTGGGCAAGGTAGGTGAAAGCGTCCTTGAACCGGGCAGGCAGGAAGCCGTCCTCGGCGCCGGCGATGTCGAAGCCGACGGCACCCTTGTAGCGGTGCCGGACGGCCAGCTCGGCGATTTCCTGGCCGCGGTCGGCGTGCCGCATGGCGGTGATCAGCTGGCCGACCTGGATCTCGCGGCCGGTCTCGGCGACGGCGTCGACGCCTGCATCGAGGCCGGCCTGGACGGCTTCAACGACGTCGTCCAGCGACAGGCCCTGCTGCAGGTGCTGTTCCGGGGCCCAGCGCACCTCGCCGTACACGACGCCGTCGTCCGCGAGGTCTTCAACGAACTCCTTGGCGACGCGGTACAGGCCTTCCTTGGTCTGCATGACGGCGATGGTGTGGTCAAACGTCTCGAGGTAGCGGACCAGCGAACCGGAGTCGGCGGATTCGCGGAACCACTCCCCCAGCGCGACCGGGTCGGTGGAGGGCAGCGTGTGTCCGACGGCTTCGGCAAGTTCAATGATGGTGGCCGGACGCAGTCCGCCGTCCAGGTGGTCGTGAAGGGAAACCTTGGGAAGGCCCTTCAGGTCGAATTCGAGGTCAGGGGCAGCGTCAAGAATAGTCTCAGTCACGTTCCAACCATAGGGTCGGACGGCGCCCCGCGCTACTTGCGGGAAGCGTCGGTCTCCTTCGACCGGGCGGTCAGCGCCGGCTCGGACCCGGAAGCCGCGGCATCGTCCGCCGCCGCTGCCTCCGCGGCAGCCGGCTCGTCGTGCCGGCCCAGGCGTTTGTGCCACCAGCGCAGCAGGTGGTCAACGGCCACGCCGAGGACAATAGCGAAGACGACGGCGATCCCGGCGCTTAGGAGCGGGTTGTGGTGCAGCCAGGGGAAGGAACTGGCCAGAATGCCGATTCCGAGCGAGTAGATCACCCAGGTGACGCAGGCGAAAGCGTCCAGGAGGAAGAACCTGCGGTGCGGGAACCCGGTGGTGCCGGCGACGTAGTTGACGGCCACGCGGCCCCACGGGATGTACCGGGCGGTGAAGATCAGCACCGCGCCGCGCTTTTCCAGTTCGTAGCGGGCCCAGGCGAAGACCCGCTGGACCTTGGGCTTGCGCATCCAACGGAAGCGTTCGATGCCGATTTTGCGCCCCAGCAAGTAGGCCATGTTGTCGCCGGCGATGGCGCCGATGAGCGCCGTGAGGCCGAGAATCCACAGATTGGGCTGTCCGCTGTGCCGGGAGTAGGCGGCGAGGGCGACAATCAGCGTCTCACTGGGGACCACCATGGCGAAGCCGTCGATGAAGAAGAACACCAGCAGGAGGGGATAGATCCACCACTGGCCTGCTGCATGGAGCACGGCCTCATTAATGAACTCCACGCGGGCTGTGCTCCTAGAAAACTGAAGGGGTGGGGACGTACCCGGGACGGACAAGAGTTACGGTTGAGCGCACACGGCACAGACGTGACGTGAATCGCACCTAAGTGTCCCACGGGCCGGGCGTCCTGCGCTACGCACCGCAGCGATGATTCCGGCCGTGGCGCGGGGCGTTCCCGGCACGGGTCCTAGCCGTCGGCCGGCGGCGCGGGCCGGTCCTGGTCCTCCGGGACCAGCTCCCCCGGCGCACGGCCGCGAAGCCTGCTCAGGGTGAGGTCGACGGCGATGCCGAGGATGATCGCGCAGATGATCGCGATGGTGGCACCGAGGAGGTGGTTGTCTTCGAACCATTGCCCGAAGAACAGGCCGATGCCCACCGAATAGCCGGACCACAGCATCGCGGAGAGCACCGTCAGCGCGACAAAGCGGGATTGCGCGTAGTTGGTGGCGCCGGCGGTCAGGTTGACGGCCACCCGGCCGATCGGGACAAACCGGGCGACCATGATCAGCGACGCGGGCCGTTTCCGGAGCTCGCCGCCAGCCCACAGGAAGGCCCGCTGCGCCCGGTACCCGCGCATCCACGCCCAGCGTCCGGTCCCGGTGGCCCGCCCGATCAGGTAGGCGATGTTGTCCCCGGAGAACGCCCCGGCGGCTGCCACGACCACCAGCAGAAGCGGGTTGGGCACCTCCGCCGCCGCGGCGACGGCGGCCAGGCCCACCACCACCGATTCACTGGGAACCGGGGGAAAGAACCCGTCAATCAGGCAGCACGCGAACACGAGGAACAGGACCCAGGGTTGGCCTGCGGCGGCCAGGATGAAGTCGTTGATTGCCTGCACGGTTTCCTAACGCACGGCGGTGCCCGGTTTCTCCCGGAATACTGTGGTGCCAGTGTACTGCCGGACCCGGCGCCGTTGCCCTATCACTTGGGGCTGTTAACCCCGAGGGTTGGGGACCCAGGGTGATAGGGCAAGGCGGCAGCCGGACCCTCAGGCGATGCGGTCGATGATGAGTTGCTGGGCCGGGCGGGAGCCCTCGGGGGCGATCACGGCGGCGTGCTCGAGCGCTTCCTTGGCACGTTCGAACTTCTCCGGGGTGTCCGTCAGCAGGGTCATCAGCGGCTCGCCGGCACGGACCGTGGCGCCCGGCTTGGCGTGCATCCGCACCCCGGCGCCGGCCTGGACCTGGTCCTCCTTGCGGGCGCGGCCGGCGCCGAGGCGCCAGGCTGCGACGCCCACGGCCATGGCGTCGAGTTCCACCAGCACGCCATCGGCCGGCGCGTAGATGGTCTCGGATTCCTTGGCCACCGGCAGCACGGCGCGCGGGTCCCCGCCCTGGGCCTCGATCATCCGGTTCCAGACGTCCATGGCGCGGCCGTCCTGAAGCGCGGCGCGCGGATCGGCGTCGTGCACGCCGGCGCAGGCCAGCATCTCCTCGGCCAGCCGGACGGTGAGTTCGACGACGTCTTCCGGGCCTCCCCCGGCGAGTACCTCCACGGATTCCTCGACCTCGATCGCGTTGCCCGCGGTGAGGCCCAGGGGCGTGTTCATGTTGGTCAGCAGCGCCACCGTGTTGACCCCGGCATCCTTGCCCAGCGCCACCATGGTTTCGGCCAGTTCCCGGGCGCGCGCCTCGTCCTTCATGAACGCGCCGCTGCCCACCTTGACGTCCAGGACCAGGGATCCGGTGCCTTCGGCGATTTTCTTGCTCATGATCGAGGAAGCGATCAGCGGGATGGCCTCGACCGTGCCGGTGACGTCGCGCAGGGCGTAGAGCTTCTTGTCCGCCGGGGCCAGGCCGGCGCCGGCGGCGCAGATGACGGCCCCCACGTCCTGCAACTGGGCCAGCATTTCCTCGTTGCTCAGCGCCGCGCGCCAGCCGGGGATGGACTCGAGCTTGTCCAGGGTGCCGCCGGTGTGGCCGAGGCCGCGGCCGGAGAGCTGCGGAACGGCGACGCCGAACACGGCCACGAGGGGTGCCAGCGGAAGGGTGATCTTGTCCCCCACCCCGCCGGTGGAGTGCTTGTCCGAGGTGGCCTTCACGCCGCCGTCGGGCCGGCGCAGGCTGGAGAAGTCCATCCGCTCGCCGGAGGCGATCATCGCCGCGGTCCAGCGGGAAATCTCCGCGCGGTCCATTCCGTTGAGCAGGATGGCCATGTTCAGGGCGGCCATCTGCTCATCGGCGATGGCGCCGCGCGTGTAGGCGTCGATCGTCCAGTCGATCTGGGCGGCGCTGAGCACGCCCTTGTCGCGCTTGGTGCGGATGATGTCGACGGCGTCGAACGCCTCAGTGTTGCTGGTGGTCTGTGTCACCGGGTTTCCTCCAGGTGTTGGGGGCCAAATGCGTCGGGAAGCACCTGGTCCATCGTCTTGATGCCCTGTGTGGTCATGAGTTCCATGTCCGGGGCCCGGAATTCGTAGAGCAGCTGCCGGCAGCGCCCGCACGGCATCAGAACGTTGCCGTCCGCGTCGACGCAGTAGAAGGCGCGCAGCAGGCCGCCGCCGGTCATGTGCAGGTTGCCGACCAGCGCGCACTCGGCGCACAGCGTGAGCCCGTAGCTGGCGTTTTCGACGTTGCAGCCGCTGACGATCCGGCCGTCCGCGGTGAGGGCCGCTGCCCCCACCGCGAACTTCGAATACGGCGCATAGGCGTTCTTCATCGCCGCAACCGCGGCTGCTTCCAGCGCAGGCCAGTCCACGCCGGAGGCCGGGACCGCTGCCGGGAACGTGTCGTCAGCCATGGTCAGCCCTTGACGTACGGGATGCCGCTGGCCGCCGGCGGCCGGGAGCGTCCGACGAGGCCGGCGACGGCGAGCACCGTCACGAGGTACGGAAGCATCGCCATGAACTGGCTCGGAACCGGGGTGCCGATGATCGTCACGATGCTTTGCAGGTTGTCGGCGAAGCCGAACAGCAGCGCCGCGAAGAAGGCACCGATCGGGTTCCAGCGGCCGAAGATCAGTGCGGCCAGGGCGATGAAGCCGCGGCCGCCGGAGATCTCCTTGGTGAAGCTGTCGATCGCCACCAGGGTGAAGAAGGAACCGCCGATGCCGGCGATGGCGCCGCCGAGGGTGACATTCCAGAAGCGGGTGGCGTTGACCTTGATGCCCATGGTGTCGGCTGCCTGCGGGTGTTCGCCAACGGCGCGGACGCGCAGGCCCCACTTGGTCTTGAACAGCCCTACCCAGACCACGATCACGGCGATGTACATGAGGTAGCCGATCAGCGACTGCTTGAACAGGATCGGGCCGATCAGCGGGATGTCGCCCAGGACCGGGATGGTGATCGGGTCCAGGTGCGCGGGCGAGTTGAACTTGTCCTTGTCCGCCTGCATGACCGTACTGAACAGGAAGCCGGTGACGCCGGAGACGAGGACGTTGAGCACGACGCCGACGATGATCTGGTTGACCACGTACTTGATGCTGAAGAGGGCCAGGATCATGGAGACGAGGGCCCCGGCAATGGCCGCCGCGAGCAGGCCCAGGAAGGGGTTGTGCGTCAGCGTGGCGATGATCGCGGCCGTGAAGGCGCCGCCCAGGAGCTGGCCTTCGATGGCGATGTTCACGACGCCGACGCGTTCGCAGAGCACGCCGGACAGGGAGCCGAACACCAGCGGCACGGCCAGGGTCACGGACCCTGCGATCAGCCCGGCGAGGGAAATGCTGGTGGTGCGGGCCCCGCCGACCACCCAAATCAGGAACGCGGCGACAAACAGCGCAATGAAGGCGATCGTGACCCAGGCCGGGACCTTGCGGTTCCGGGTCTTGAGGAACACGGCATAGCCGGCCAGCGCGAGCATGATCACCGAGAGAACGATGCCGCCGAGGAAGGCCGGAACCTCCAGGGCCGGCAGCTGGAAGAAGTCGCTCCCGGTGGAGATTCCGAACTTGGCGGTCTGGTGCGGCCCCATCAGTCCGAAGAAGATGAACGCCACGACGGCCAGCACCAGCAGGGTGACCGGGAGCTTCCAGGTCACGGGCTTGGCGGTCACGGTCGTGTGGTGGTGCTTGGCCGCGGGAGCTCCCCCGTCCAGGGGTGCAGGCTGCGGCTTCCCCGGCTGGGGCGACGTTGCTGTTGTGCTCATGCTGCTACTCCGGTGGTTGCTGCCGTCTTGGATTTGTTGGCCTTGACGGCCTTCTTCTTGCGCGGGTTCAGGCCGAACACCGCGCGCACCAGCGGCGGGGCGGCGATGAAGAGCACGATCAGCGACTGGACCACCAGCACGATGTCGATCGGGGTTCCGGTCTGGATCTGCATCTGGACGGCGCCGGCGCGGAAGGCGCCGAAGAGCAGGCCGGCGGCGAAGGTGCCCCACGGCGTCGAGCGTCCCAGCAGCGCCACCGTGATGGCGTCAAAGCCGTAGGTGGCCGCGACGCCGTCGGTGAGGACCTTTTCGGTGCCGGCCACCTGGGCGACGCCGGACATGCCGGCCAGGGCGCCCGCGATGGCCATCACCAGGATGGTGGCGCGCGGAACGTTGATACCGGCGGTCAGGGCAGCCTTCGGGTTGGCGCCGACGGCCCGGAATTCGAAGCCGATCGTGGAGCGGTTCAGCACCCACCAGACGAAGACGGTCGCCGCGATGGCCAGGATGAAGCCCAGGTGCAGCCGGTACTGGGTGCCCAGGATCTGCGGGTAGACGGCGCTGGGGTCCAGGATCGGGGAAATCGGGTTGGTCTCGCCCGGCCGCTGGAACGCGGGGGTGTTGAGCAGGTAGCGCAGGAAGTAAAGCGCGATGTAGTTGAACATGATCGTCAGGATCACCTCGTGGGCGCCGGTGCGGGCCTTGAGGAAGCCGACCAGGCCGGCCCAGAGGGCGCCGCCGACGACGCCGGCCACGAGGACCAGCAGCAGGTGCAGGCCCATCGGGAGGTGCAGCGCGAAGCCGACCCATGAGGCGAGGATGCCGGCCATGATGATCTGGCCCTGCGCACCGATGTTGAAGAGTCCGGCGCGGAAGGCCAGGGCGACGCCGAGGCCGGCGGTGATCAGCGGGGTGGCGATGGTGAGGGTTTCCATCAGCGGGGCGAACTGCCCGGCCGCGCCGGTGCCGCGGGGGTTGAACACGGAGCCCTGGAAGAGCGCCACGTAGGAGCGGGTGGCGGCGGACCAGACGGCGGAGAAGAAGTCGCTGGGCCGGGCGAAGAGGTAGCCCGCGCTCGCGCTGACGGCCTTGTCCGTGCTGGCGATCAGCAGGCCGCCGAGGATCAGCGCGAGCAGCACGGCCAGCACGGAGACCATACCGCTTCCGGTGAAGATTTTGCGCATGAGCGAGTCGGGGCCGCCGGGGACGATGCCGCTCTGGCCCGAGACCGGGACGGCAGAGGGGCGCATCGCCCCGCCAGCGGTGTCCAGCGAGGTGGCGGTGGTGGCGTCCGTGGCGTCGGTGGTTTCGACGTCGGGGGTATTCGGCGTTGCGGTTGGCTGGGCTGCGGTTCCCGCGGTTTTCGCCGGATCGGGTTCAGCCGCGTGGCGGGGCCGGTTGGTTTCAGTCATGGTGCTCTCCTACGGCGCCGGAGGTGGACTCCTGTGCGGGCTGGGCGGCGGCGGCCGGGGCGGCGGCTGCGGTTGCCGGGGTCTTGGTGCTGTCGGCGTGGGCCTCGTCGGGCGACAGGCCGGCCATCATGAGGCCAAGGACGTCACGTCCGGTGCCGGCCGGCACGATGCCCACCAGCCTGCCCTTGTAGAGCACGGCGATCCGGTCCGCCAGCTCGATCACTTCGTCGAGTTCGGTGGAGACGATCATCACGGGGGTTCCGTGGTCGCGCTCCGCGACGATCCGCTTGTGCAGGAACTCGATGGAACCGACGTCGACGCCGCGGGTCGGCTGGGACGCGATGAAGAGGCGCAGCGGACGCGACAGCTCGCGCGCCATGACCACCTTCTGCTGGTTGCCGCCGGACAGGGTGCCCGCGGCGAGCGAGCCGGACGGGGTGCGCACGTCGAACTCGTCGATCCGGGTCTTCGCGTTTTCCAGCACCTTCGCCGGGCTCATGCTGATGCCCTTGGCGAACGGTTCCTGGTCGTAGCGGTCCAGGATCAGGTTCTCGGCGATCGAGAACGTTCCGATCAGCCCGTCCACCGAGCGGTCCTCGGGCACGAAGCCGACGCCGGCCTTCAGCACGTCCTTGACGCTGCGGCCTACGAGCTCTTCGCCGTCGAGCAGGATGGAGCCGTGGACCCGGTCCTGCAGGCCGAGGATGGCCTCGGTCAGCTCGGTCTGCCCGTTGCCCTGCACGCCGGCGACGGCGAGGATCTCGCCGCGGGCGATGTCGAAGCTGATGCCGTCCACGACGTGCTGGCCGCTCGGTGCGATCACGGTGAGGTCCTTGACCTGGAACGTGGTCTCCTGCGGCTGGGCCGGGGCCTTGTCCAGGGTCAGGTTGACGGCGCGGCCCACCATCATCGAGGCGAGTTCCGTCGTCGAGGCCGAGGGGCTGGCCGTGCCGACGACCTTCCCGCGCCGGATCACCGTGATGGTGTCCGAGACGGCCTTGACCTCGCGCAGCTTGTGCGAGATGAAGACGATCGAGGTGCCGTGGCTCTTGAGCTGGCGCATGATGTCCAGCAGCTCGTCGGTGTCCTGCGGGGTCAGCACGGCGGTGGGCTCGTCGAGGATGAGCACCTTGGCGTCGCGGACCAGGGCCTTGATGATCTCCACGCGCTGCTGGACGCCGACCGGCAGGTCCTCGATCAGCGCGTCGGGGTCGACGTCGAAGCCGTACCGGTCGGAGATCTCCTGGATCTTCCGGCGGGTGTCATCGAGATTGAGGAAGCCGCCGGCCTTGGTGGTCTCCGCCCCGAGGGCCACGTTTTCGGCGACCGTGAAGACCGGGACCAGCATGAAGTGCTGGTGCACCATGCCGATGCCTGCCGCCATGGCGTCTCCCGGGCCGCGGAAGCTGACGGGTTTGTCGTCGATGAGGATTTCGCCCTCGGTGGGTTCGTAGAGCCCGTAGAGGACGTTCATCAGCGTGGACTTGCCGGCGCCGTTCTCGCCGAGCAGACAGTGGATCTGCCCGGGTTCAACGACCACGTCAATGTGGTCGTTGGCTACCAGGGAGCCGAAGCGTTTGGTGATCCCCTTGAGTTCAAGTTTCAAAACTCTGACCAATCTCGAAGTGTGTCCGGGTCACGGCCCGGACGCCGGTGATGGGGCTGCAGAACCAGCCTAGTGCCTGCCGCCAGGGCTGAGGCTAGGCGTCGCCGCAACGAAAAGCGCCACAGCCCGTGCGGTCTGGGACCGTCCGGGCCGTGGCGCTTAGCGGCGGAAGTTACGCCTTCGGGCTGGCTGCGGACTCAACCTTCAGCTTGCCGTCGGCGATGTCCTTCTTGATCTGGTCCAGCTCGGTCTTCAGTTCGGCCGGAACCTGGGAGTCCAGGTCGTGGAACGGAGCCAGCTGGACGCCGTCGTTCGCGAGGGTGCCGACGTACGGCGTGTTGGTGAACTTGCCGTCCTTGTCTTCCTTCACGACGGTCTCAACGGCCTCGCCCATCTGCTTCATGACGGAGGAGAGCATGATGTCCTTGTAATCCGGGGCGGTCAGGAAGCCGTCGGAGTCAACCCAGATGAGCTTGACGTCCTTGCCGGCCGCCTTCGCTTCCTTCAGCGCAGCGCCTGCACCCTTGCCGACCGGGCCCGCGACGGGCATGACAATGTCCGCACCCTGGTCTAGGAAGTTCTGGGTGAACTGCTTGCCCTTGTCCTGCTTCTCGAAGTCACCGGTGAAGGAGCCGTCCTGCTTGGCCTTGTCCCAGCCAAGAACCTTGACGTTCTTGCCCTTCTTCTCGTTGTAGTACTTCACGCCGTCGGCGTAGCCGTCCATGAAGATGGTGACGGTGGGGATCTTGATGCCGCCGAAGGTTGCGACGGTGCCGGTCATGGTGGTGCCGGCCGCGAGGTAGCCGGCCAGGAAGGCAGCCTGGGCCGTGTCGTAGATGATCGGCTTGACGTTGGCGATCGGCTTGTCGTAGCCGAAGTCGATGATCGCGAAGTGCTTATCCGGGTTCGCCGTGGCCTGGGCCTTGGTGGCGTCGCCGAGCAGGAAGCCGACCGTGATGGTCAGGTTGCAGCCGGCGGTGACCATGGCGCGCAGGTTCGGCTCGAAGTCGTTGTTGGTCTTCGACTCGACCTGGTTGACCTTGATGCCGAGGTCCTTTTCGGTCTTCTTCAGACCCTCGTAGGAGGACTGGTTGAACGACTGGTCATCGAATCCACCGGAGTCGGACACGATGCAGCCCGTGTAGTTGCCGGCACTTGCGCTGGCGGTGCTGCTGGCGGTCGGGGCAGCCCCGCAACCGGTGAGCATCAGGGCGGCCGCACCTGCGGTGGCGACGCCGGCCATTGAACCGCGCTTGAAAGTTGCGCGCAGTGAGTTCTTCAAATTTCCTCCAGGAAGAAAGAGATAGGCGCTACGACGGGAGTTCAATGAGTGTCTGCTTCCGGTTTTCCCCCGAAACACTGTTGTCACTGACGGATTCGCAGCACTGCGCCGAGGCGCACTGATGGAAGCTACTTTAGTGTCATGGAACACGTCGAGTAACACACTTCACAGCCGTTTCCCAGATTGTTGAGAACTTGTTACCTAGCGCCGCACCGATCCGCGCGAACGTACACTTGGGGCCCCGAAATCCTTAGAAATCGGGGCCCCAAGTGTACGTTCGCGCCTGCGCTGGAGGCGGAGCTAGCTCAGAGGCGGACCAGCATCTTTCCGGTGTTGGCACCCTCTAGCAGGTCCATGAAGGCCTGCGGCGCATTCTCCAGCCCGTCCACCACGGTCTCGTCGTAGCGGACGGTGCCGTCGGCCAGCCAGCCGGAGAGCTTCTCGACGAACTCGCCCATGTACTGCCAGTAGCCGCCGACCAGGAAGCCCTTGAGGGTCAGCTGCTTGCCGATGGCCAGCATGAGGTTCCGGGGGGCCGGCGTCGGCTCGGTGGAGTTGTACTGGGCGATGGCGCCGCACATGGCGACGCGGCCGCCGACGTTGAGCACGGACAGCGCGGCCTCGAGGTGCTCGCCGCCGACGTTGTCGAAGTAGACGTCGATGCCCTTCTCCCCCGCGGCCTCCTTCAGCAAGTCGCGGACCGGGCCGTCGTGGTAGTTGAAGGCGGCGTCGAAGCCGAGCTCCCGCAGGCGGGCCACTTTCTCCGGGGTGCCGGCGCTGCCGATCACCCGGGAGGCACCCATGGCCTTGGCAATCTGCCCCACCAGGGAGCCGACGGCGCCGGCTGCGCCGGAGACGAAGACGGCCTCGCCGGGCTTAAACTCGGCGACCTTGAGCAGTCCGGCGTAGGCGGTCAGGCCGGTCATGCCGAGCGCGCCCAGGAAGGCCGACGCCGGGGCCAGGTCGGTGCGGGCCGGCGTCGTCGCGGCGGCGTCAAGGACGGCGTACTCACGCCAACCGAGGCTGTGCACCACAGTGTCCCCCACGGCACGGTCGGCTGAGCGGGAGGCGATGACCTCGCCGACGGCGCCGCCCTCCATGGCGGCATCCAGGGCGAACGGCGCGGAGTAGGACTTCACGTCGTTCATCCGGCCGCGCATGTACGGGTCCACGGAGATGAACAGGTTGCGGACCAGGACCTGGCCGTCCTGGAGCTCCGGCAGCGGGGATTCGGCCAGCCGGAAGTTCTCCGGCACGGGGCGGCCGTGCGGGCGCGAGGCCAGCTGGATCTCTCGGGTGGTGGTGGGGAGAGTGGTGGTTTCGGTGCTCATGCGGCGACCTCCAGGATCGTGATGTCTACGGTGATGTTGCCACGGGTGGCGTTGGAGTAGGGGCAGACCTCGTGGGCCTTGGCGACGAGCGCCTCGGCGGTTTCGCGGTCCACGGCCGGCAGCGCGATCTCGAGTTCGGCGGCGATGCCGTAGCCGGAGCCGCCGTCGAGGGCGCCGAGGTGGATCTTCGCGGCGACGGCGGAGTCGGTCAGGTCCGCCTTCTGCTGGCGGCCCACCAGGCGCAGGGCAGAGTGGAAGCAGGCGGCGTACCCGGCGGCGAAGAGCTGCTCGGGGTTGGTGCCTTCGCCGTTGCCGCCGAGCTCCACCGGGCTGGCCAGGCTGACACTGAGTTTGCCGTCGGACGTCTGCGCGTTGCCGTCGCGTCCTTCGCCGGAGGCGAGCGCTTCGGCCGTATAGAGGGTCTTCATGGGGATTCCAATCTGTTGGGGGCAGGGAAGCTTGTGGGGTGCCGCGGGATCGGCCCGCAATTGGCGGGGCGGGTCAGCGGCCGGCCTGCAGCGCGGCGGTGAGCCGGCCCAGCGTCTCGCGGAGCTGGTCGAGCTCCATGGCGGAGAGTCCGGCGGCATCGGCGAGCCGCTGCGGGATCCCGGTGGCCCGGGCGCTGAGGGCGGTGCCGGACTCGGTGAGGAAGACCTCGACGCGCCGTTCGTCCGCCGCGGACCGCCGTCGTTCCACGTATCCCAGCGATTCGAGTCGCTTGAGCAGCGGCGAGAGCGTTCCGGAGTCCAGGCCGAGTTCCTCGCCCAGCTCGCGGACGCCGCGCGGCTGGTCCTCCCAAAGCACCATCATCACGAGGTACTGCGGGTAGGTCAGCCCGAGCTCGTCCAGCATCGGCCGGTAAGCAGCCGTGGCGGCCCGTGAGGCCGAGTACATGGCGAAGCACACCTGCCGATCAAGGCGGGGCGCGTCAAGCCTGGGGGCGTCGGGGGGAACGTTGTTAGCCACCCCAAAACCGTAGCCCACAATTCAATTGTGCACAACTCAATCGGGTAGTTGCCGGGGCCGAACGTACACTTGAGGCCCCGAAATCGCGGATTTCGGGGCCTCAACTGTACGTTCGCGCGGGGGCGGGGTGGGGCTAGAGGTCGCGGAGGGTGCGGAGGGCCGCCGCCGTGAGCACCCGGATGCCGAGGCCCAGGGCGCGTTCGTCCAGGATGTAGTCGCCGCGGTGCAGGTCGTACTCCTCGCCGCCAGGGGTTTTCGTGCCCAGCCGCATCATCGCGCCGGGCAGGTCCGCGAGGAACCAGGCGAAGTCCTCGCCGCCCATGGACTGCGGCGTCAGCACCACGGAACTCTCGCCGATTTCGGCCCGGGCCGAGGCCTCGATCAGCGCGGTCTCGTGCTCGGAGTTCACCACGGGCGGCACGCCGCGGGTGTGCTCCAGGTGCACGTCGACGCCGTAGGGGGCCGCGATCTGTTGCACCACCTCGTCGAGGATCTCCCCCGCGCTGTGCCAGGCATCCCGGTCCAGGCAGCGCATGGTGCCGGCCATGTAGCCGCTCGCCGGGATGGCGTTCGGTGCCGAGCCGGCCGAGATGTGTCCCCAGACCACGGACACGCCGCTGCGGACGTCGACGCGGCGGGAGAGAACGGCCGGGACGTTGACTGCGATCTGCGCGAGGGCGAAGACGAGTTCCTCGGTCAGGTGCGGGCGCGAGGTGTGGCCGCCGCGGCCGGTCAGTTCAATCTTGATGGTGTCCGACGCCGAGGTGATGGCGCCGATCCGGGTGCCGATCTTGCCGACCTCGATCCGGGGGTCGCAGTGCAGCGCCAGGATCCGCGGCACCCCCTCCAGCACACCTTGTTCGATGCACGCGTGCGCGCCGCCGGGCATGGTCTCCTCGGCCGGCTGGAAGATGATCCGGACCGTGCCGCCCAGCGGCGAGGACTCGTGCATCCGCTGCAGGATCAGGGCGATGCCCAGCATCGTGGTGGTGTGGACGTCGTGGCCGCAGGCGTGCGTCACGCCGTGGTTCTTGGACGCGAACGGCAGCCCGGTCTCTTCGATGATGGGCAGGGCGTCGATGTCGCCGCGGAGCGCGGTGGCGATGGGGCCCTCGCCGACATCCACGGTCAGCCCGGTGCCCTCGAGCCGGCGCGGCGTCAGGCCGGCAGCCTCGAGCCGCTGGGCCAGCTTGTCCGTGGTGCGGAACTCCTTGAAGGACAGCTCGGGGTGCGCATGCAGGTCGCGGCGGAAGGCGGTCAGCTCCGGCAGGAGTGGCTCCAGCCACGGCCTCACCAGGGTAGTTGGCTCAGCTTCAGTAGTGTAATTGCGCACACAATCACTCTAGCGAGAGTCAGAAAAATAGCGGCATCGCGGTCGGACGGTTACGGCAGGACGGCCCCGCTTACCGGAAGCGGACTAGAGGACGTCCGTGTCGCCGCTGGCCTTGAGTGCGTCCACGGCGGCCTTGACCCGCTGCGAATGCGCCTTCGTCATCACCAGCAGCGCATCGGGGGTGTCCACGATCACCACGTCCTCGATGCCGATCAGGGCGATCACACGCTTGGTGTCGGAGACCACCACGCCGCTCGAGTTCTCGGTGAAGACCCGGGCACCCTCGCCGATCACGGTGACGTCGTCGACTTCCTTGGCGCTGTTGAGCCGGCCCACGGAGGCGAAGTCCCCGACGTCGTCCCAGCGGAAAGTCCCGGGCACGACGGCGACGTCCCCGGCCGCCGCGGCGGGCTCGGCCACCGCGTAGTCGATGGCGATCTTGGGCAGGGTCGGCCAGACGCGGGTGGTGACCTCATCGCGCAGCGGGGTGTCCCAGGCCTTGGCGATCTCCTGCAGGCCCGCGAACAGTTCCGGCTGGTTGGCCTCCAGGTGCTTGAGCATGAGCGAGACCGGCGCGACGAACATGCCCGCGTTCCAGACGTACTCGCCGCTGTCCAGGTACTGCTGGGCGACTTCCTCGCTGGGCTTCTCGACGAATTCGACGACCGTGTGGGCGCTGGGGGCGCCGGGCACACTCAACTTGTCGCCGGCGCGGATGTAGCCGAAGCCGGTGGACGGGTGCGTGGGCTTGATGCCGATGGTGACGATCTTGCCGGTGGCCGCGGTGTGGATGGCCTCGCGTACGGCGTCCTGGAACAGCGCGTCGGGGCTGATGACCTGGTCCGCGGCGAAGGAACCCATGATGGTGTCCGGATCGCGCTCGAACAGGATGGCCGCGGCGAGGCCGATGGCCGCACCCGAATCCTTGGGCTCGCTCTCCAGGACCAGGTCCGACTCGCGCACCTCGGGCAGCTGGCGGCACACGGCCTCGCGGTGGGCCGTTCCGGTGACGACCAGCACACGGCTGCCCGCGAGGGGTTCCAGCCGGTCGTAGGTGGCGCGCAGCAACGTGCTGCCGGAGCCGGTGAGGTCGTGCAGGAATTTGGGGGCGGCGGCCCGGGACAGCGGCCAGAGCCGGGTCCCCACACCGCCTGCCGGAATCACCGCGATAAAACGCCTCAGCGGTGAGTCCGCCGCAGCGTCCTGGGGTGAGTCGTGGCTGGCCATATTGTCTGTAGTCATCACGGCTACTTTAGCGGAACGCCGTCCGCACACCCCGGAGTTTGGCACGCGGCGCACGCAAACGGAGTCGGCGCCGGCGCCGGCGAATGTGGCGTTCGTCTCAAAAGCGGTCAAAAACCGCGCCGGGCGCCGTCACCATCGATCCGCTGAATTGAATAAGCTGAGGGCGAAGCCTAGATTTAGGCTTGAGCTTACGAGTGCTCTCGCAGCAGGCGTTCCCCCCGCGTGGATCCCATGCCAGCGCCGCTGTGTTGCAGGGAGGTTTATTCAGTGCCGACAAAACCAGCTGGCACCTTGTACCGCGGCCGTGAAGGCATGTGGTCCTGGGTTGGACACCGCGTTACCGGTGTAGTGATCTTTTTCTTCTTGTTGGTCCACGTGCTGGACACCTCATTGGTGCGTGTGTCCCCCGAGGCCTACACCGCCGTGATCGGTGCCTACAAGAACCCCCTTATGGCCCTGGGTGAAACGGGCCTCGTCGCAGCGATCGTTTTCCACGCCTTCAACGGCCTGCGGATCATCGCCGTCGACTTCTGGAAGAAGGGCGCGAAGTACCAGCGCCAGATGCTGTGGACGGTCCTGGCCCTCTGGGTCGTCGTCATGGTCGGCTTCTCCATCCGCCACCTGTCCCTCGCCCTCGGAGGTCACTAAGCCATGAGTGCAACCATTCAGAGTCCGCGCAGCGGCAAGATTGCGCCGCAGTACCGCCGCAGCGGTTCGTCCAAGGGCAACTTCGAAATGCTGGCATGGCTCTTCATGCGGCTTTCCGGCGTCGTCCTCGTGGTCCTCATCTTCGGCCACCTGACCGTCAACCTGCTGGTCGGCGAGGGCATCCACGCGATCGACTTCGGCTTCGTGGCCGGCAAGTGGGCCGACCCGTTCTGGCAGGTCTGGGACCTCGCCATGCTGTGGCTCGCCATGCTGCACGGCACCAACGGCGTGCGCACCATCATCAACGACTACGCCGAAAAGGATGCGACGCGTCTCTGGCTGAAGATCGTGCTCTACGCCGCGGCCGCAGCCATCATCATCCTCGGCACGCTGGTGATCTTCACCTTCAACCCGTGCCCCGTGGTCGACGGCGTGCAGCTGCCCGGCGGGTTCTGCCCCGCTCCGTAGCGGCCCGGCCCTCCGGGCGCTGATCCTTGCCCTGCGCGGGTAGGGATCACGAGACTTCACTGCGCAGGCTCCGCCGGCGGTGTTTTACAGCGAATTTTGAGAGAAAGAGCATCTGGTATGCAGGTCCATAAGTACGACGTCGTCATTGTCGGTGCCGGTGGCGCTGGCATGCGCGCCGCGATCGAATCCGGTCAGCGTGCGCGAACAGCAGTACTGACCAAGCTTTACCCCACGCGCTCCCACACCGGCGCGGCACAGGGCGGCATGTGTGCAGCCCTGGCCAACGTCGAGGAAGACAACTGGGAGTGGCACACCTTCGACACCATCAAGGGCGGCGACTACCTGGTGGACCAGGACGCCGCCGAGGTCATGGCGAAGGAAGCGATCGACGCCGTCCTGGACCTTGAGAAGATGGGCCTGCCGTTCAACCGCACGCCCGAGGGCCGGATCGACCAGCGCCGCTTCGGCGGCCACACCCGCGACCACGGCAAGGCTCCGGTCCGCCGTGCCTGCTACGCCGCGGACCGCACCGGCCACATGATCCTGCAGACGCTGTACCAAAACTGCGTCAAGCACAACGTCGAGTTCTACAACGAGTACTACGTCCTCGACCTGCTCACCGTCGAGGAAGACGCAGTCCGCGAGGACGGCACGCCGTACAAGCAGAAGCGCGTTGCCGGCGTCGTGTCCTACGACCTCGCCTCCGGCGAACTGCACGTCTTCCAGGCCAAGTCCGTGGTGTTCGCCTCCGGCGGCGCCGGCAAGGTCTTCAAGACCACCTCCAACGCCCACACCCTCACCGGTGACGGCATGGGCATCGCGTTCCGCCGCGGCATCCCGCTGGAGGACATGGAGTTCTTCCAGTTCCACCCGACCGGCCTGGCCGGCCTGGGCATCCTGCTCTCCGAGGCTGCCCGCGGCGAAGGCGCGATCCTGCGCAACTCCGAGGGTGAGCGCTTCATGGAGCGCTACGCCCCCACCATCAAGGACCTCGCCCCGCGCGACATCGTGGCCCGCTCCATGGCCAACGAAGTCCGTGAAGGCCGCGGTTGCGGCCCGAACAAGGACTACGTCCTGCTGGACCTGACGCACCTTGAGCCGGCGCACATCGACGCCAAGCTCCCGGACATCACCGAGTTCGCCCGCACCTACCTGGGCGTGGAGCCGTACACGGAGCCGGTTCCGGTCTTCCCGACGGCGCACTACGCCATGGGCGGCATCCCCACCAACATCAGCGCCGAGGTCCTGCAGGACAACGACACCGTCGTCCCGGGCCTCTACGCCGCTGGCGAGGTTGCCTGCGTCTCGGTGCACGGTTCCAACCGTCTGGGCACGAACTCGCTGCTGGACATCAACGTCTTCGGCAAGCGCGCGGGCATCGCCGCGGCCGAATACGCCAAGACCGCGGACTTCGTGGAACTGCCCGCGGATCCCGAGGCCTACACGCTGAACCTGCTGGACCACGTCCGCACCTCTGACGGCACCGAGAAGGTGGCCCAGATCCGCAAGGAACTGCAGGACACCATGGACGCCAACATGCAGGTGTTCCGCACCGCCGAGACGCTCAACCAGGTCCTGAAGGACATTGCGTCCTTCGAGGAGCGGTACCAGCGCATCAGCGTCCAGGACAAGGGCAAGCGCTTCAACCTGGACCTGCTCGAGGCCGTGGAACTGGGCTTCCTGCTGGAGCTCGCCAAGGTCATGACCGTGGCTGCCCTGCACCGCGAGGAATCCCGCGGCGGACACTTCCGCGAGGACTTCCCCGAGCGCGACGACGAAAAATTCATGAAGCACTCCATGGCGTACAAGGATGACCACGCACCGGCGGACGGTTCCGCCGAGTCGATTGCCGGCATCCGGCTTGCCACCAAACCGGTGGTCTTTACGCGCTACGAGCCGATGGTGAGGAAGTACTAAGATGACCGCTGAACTCGCTGAGCCAGCCTCCAAGATCGAACTGCCCGCCGGCGTCGGCGGCGGCGGGGACATCCCGTCCTTCGACGTCCACCTGCGCGTGCGCCGCTACAACCCGGAGGTCTCCGACGAGTCCACCTGGGACGACTTCCACGTCACCATGTACGGCACGGACCGCGTCCTGGACGCCCTGCACAAGGTCAAGTGGGAAATTGACGGCAGCGTCTCCTTCCGCCGGTCCTGCGCCCACGGCGTCTGCGGTTCCGATGCCATGCGCATCAACGGCCGCAACCGCCTCGCCTGCAAGACCCTGCTCAAGGACCTGGACACCACCAAGCCCATCACGGTCGAGCCGATCAAGGGCCTGCCGGTGGAAAAGGACCTGATCGTGGACATGGAGCCGTTCTTCCAGTCCTTCCGCGAAGTCATGCCCTTCCTGATCAACCGCGGCCACGAGCCCACCAAGGAACGCCTGCAGTCCGCCGAGGACCGCGAACGGTTCGACGACACCACCAAGTGCATCCTGTGCGCCGCGTGCACCTCGTCCTGCCCGGTGTTCTGGACCGACGGCCAGTACTTCGGCCCGGCCGCGATCGTCAACGCGCACCGCTTCATCTTCGATTCCCGTGATGACGCCGGCGACATGCGCCTGGAGATCCTCAACGACAAGGAAGGCGTGTGGCGCTGCCGCACCACCTTCAACTGCACCGAGGCCTGCCCGCGCGGCATCCAGGTCACGCAGGCAATCGCCGAGGTCAAGCAGGCCATTCTGGCCCGCAAGATCTAACGCACACCTGCAACCAGCTCCAACGACGACGGCGCCTCCCACCTTGCGGTGGGGGCGCCGCCGTCGTTTCCCGACCCCACCGCACGACCCGACCAGATCACCCGACCAGACGAAAGGGGACGCAAGTGTCCCGCTCCGAAAAAGTGTCCTTCGAAGGTTCCACCGGCGAGCTGCTCTCCGGCGTCATCGACCTCCCCGAGGGGCCGGTGAAAGGCTGGGGTGTGTTCTCACACGGCTTCACGCTCGGCAAGGACAGCCCCTCGGCCTCGCGGATGTGCAAGGCGCTGGCGGACAACGGGGTGGGCATGCTCCGCTTCGACAACCTCGGCCTGGGCGAGTCCGCGGGGCTCTGGTCCGAGGGGTCCTTCAGCCACAAGGTGGCGGACACCGTCCGGGCGGCCGAGTTCATGCGCGACTCCGGCCGGGCCGTGTCGCTGCTCGTGGGTCACTCGTTCGGCGGGGCCGCGGTGCTGGCGGCCGCCGGGAGCATCCCGGAGCTCGACGCCGTCGCCACGGTAGGCGCCCCGTTCTCGCCCAAGCACGTCGCACATGTCTTTGACGCCGCGCTGGACCGCATCCTGAGCGAGGGCAGCGCCGAGGTGGACCTCGGCGGCAAGCGGGTGGAGATCCGCCGGCATTTCGTCGAGGACCTGGAAAACGCGGACCTGACCGACTGCATCCGGCGGCTGCACAAGCCCCTGATGGTGCTGCACTCCCCCACCGACAACACGGTGGGCATCGACAATGCCAGCAGCATCTTCCAGACCGCGCGGCACCCGCGCAGCTTCGTCTCGCTCGAGGGCTCCGACCACCTGCTCACCGGCAAGGGCCAGGCCGCCCGCGCGGCCAAGATTATTTCGGCGTGGGCCGATCAGTACCTCGACGCCGGAAGCTAGCCGCCGGGCGGCGTCGCTCCCGCGGCTCGGCCGGCGTCTTCCCGGGCTGAACCTGGCGCGCTCCCCAGCCGGCAGTCTTGGCGGACGGCGTGGCCGTGAGGTCCTCTTCGCGGATCGCTGACCACGCGGCCGAGACGAGGTAGACCTGGCTGACCAGGTTGAACCAGATGAGCAGGCCGATGATGATGGCGAAGGGCGCGAGGATGGGGTTCCGACCGGCGCTGGCGAGGAGTTCGGCGCTGAAGATCTGCAGGACGCTGGTGCCCACCGCGGACAGGATGGTACCTTCCAGCAGGGCACGGCGCTGCAGTCTAAGGCCGCCGGCCAGCCGGAACATGATCAGCGCGGTCACCCAGCCCAGGACCAGCGGCACCGCGATCTTGATGGACGTGGTCAGCGGGCCGGCCACCAGCGGGTCCAGGTTGAGCTGCTCGGCCACCCAGCCGGCGGCGGTGCCGAACACGAGGGAGGCACCGGCGCTGATCACCAGGGCCACGCCGAGCAGCAGGAGGGTGCCGACGTCGCGCAGTTTCAGCAGGACCGGGTTGACCTTGAGCGGGCCGAGCCGCAGCACGCCGCGCAGGCCGTCACGCAGGCCGGCGATCCAGCCCAGCGAGGTCACCACGGTGACGACGGCGGCGATCACCGCCGTCCAGCCGAGGCCGTTGGGGTTCAGCAGCTCCTGCGGGTCCACCAGCCCCGCCCGGCCGTCTACCTTCAGCAGCCCGGGGGCACTGGTGGCGACGCTGCTGATGACCTTGTCCAGCAGTGCCGGCTGGCCGCGCAGCAACAGCCCGGCGATGGAAAACCCGGTGGCCAGCAGGCCGGTGATGGAGAAGAACATGTTGAAGCCGATGCCGGCGCTCATCAGCGGGCCGTGCTGCAGGTTGTAATGCCGGAAGGCCCGCATCGGCCGGAACGCGTTGAGCCGGGCGAGCAGCCACTGGACCATGGCCAGCGGCGCGGCCAGGCCCCCGCCGGAGGAGCGCCGTGCCTTGCCCCAGTCCACCCGCTTCCGGATGACTTCCAGCCTCAGCTGGGCGAGGTCGGTGGGAAGCGGAGGTTCAGCGGGCGCCTGTTGCGCCGGCCGCGCCTCGGTGGTCGTCAGGTTCGGTGCCAAAGTCAAGCTCTTCCCGTAGCTGCCAGATGCCGTTGTCGTCGTGCTCGTAAAGTCCCATGCTAGCCACCGGGAAGCTGGCCCTGTAATTCTTCAGCGCCGTTTCGGCCTCGTCGAGGCTTTCCGGGGCCACGTCGTGGGCCACGGTGACGTGCGGGTGGTAGGCAAACGGCAATTCGCGCTCCAGCGGCCCGGTCTGGAGCTGCTGGTGCAGCTTGACGCACTCGCCGAAACCGGCCTCGACGTTCAGGTAGACCACCGGCGAGACCGGGCGGAAGGACCCGGTGCCGGCGATCGTCACGCTGAACGGCTCCTGCCCCCGCGCCACCTCGCGGACGTGGTTGCGGGTGGCTTCCCAGTCCTGCGTCATGGTGGTGGTGACCAGGGTGATGTGCGCCGGTATGGACGCGGCCATCGGGTCACCGAAGGAGGCCCGCCAGCGCTGCAGCTCCTCGGCGATCTCCGGCGGGAAGCCCAGGATGACGCCGATGCTGATGCCCTCATCCGGGGTCTGTCCGTTGCCGGCCGCCACACTTTGGTGGGGTGCGGCGCCTGAACCCTTGCGTGCGCTGTGGTGGACGGCGCGCCCGGTGTCGTTGGCGGTGACTTTGCTGGCGGAGGACATTGCGCTAGTGGACTTCCCGTGCCCCGGCGTAGGGCAGGAAGCCGACCTTGGCGTAGACGTTCCGGAGCGTCACCGAGGCGATCTCCCGGGCCTTGTCCGCGCCCAGGGCGAGCAGCCGGTCCAGTTCCGCGGGATCGTCCAGCAGCTGGTTCGCCCGGTCCCGGATCGGACTCAGGTGCTCCGTGACCACCTCGGCGAGGTCCACCTTGAGGTGGCCGTACATCTTGCCCTCGTACGCGGCGACGAGTTGCTCCACGCTCTGCCCGCTGATGGCCGAGTAGATCGTGAGCAGGTTGGAGACGCCGGGCTTGTTCTCGCGGTCGAAGCGGATTTCGGTTTCCGCATCCGTGACGGCGGATTTGATCCGCTTGGCGATCACCTTGGGGTCATCCAGCAGGTTGATCAGGCCGGCCGGCGACTCCGCGGACTTCGACATCTTCGCCGTCGGGTGCTGCAGGTCATAGATCTTGGCCGACTCCTTCTGGATGAAGGGCTGGGGCACCGTGAACGTCTCGCCGAAGCGGGAGTTGAAGCGCTGCGCCAGGTCTCGGCTCAGCTCCACGTGCTGGCGCTGGTCCTCCCCTACCGGCACGCCCTGCGGCTGGTAGAGCAGGATGTCCGCGGCCTGCAGGATCGGGTAGGTGAAGAGTCCGACGCTGGCCTGGTCCGAGCCCTGCTTCTGGGCCTTGTCCTTGAACTGGGTCATCCGGGAGGCCTCGCCGAAGCCGGTGATGCAGTTGAGCACCCAGGCCAGCTGGGCGTGTTCCGGGACCTGGGACTGGACGAAGAGCGTGCACTTGTCCACGTCGACGCCGCCGGCAATGTACTGTGCGGCCGTGACGCGGGTGCGGTGAGCCAGCTCGGCAGGATCCTGCGGCACCGTGATGGCGTGCAGGTCCGGGATGAAGAAGACGGCGTCGTATTCGTCCTGCATCCTGACCCAGTTGACCAGGGCGCCGAGGTAGTTGCCGAGGTGCAACGAGTCGGCGGAGGGCTGCATGCCGGACAGGATGCGGTGCCTGGCACCGGGAACCGCCGGAGCCTGTCCGGCGGGTGAGGCGACAGCGGCGGGTGAGACGACAGCGTCGAGTGCGACGCCGGCGTCGGCGCCGGCCAGAGTCGACGCGTTTGAAGGAGAGGTCATGGGAGAAACCTTAAGACTAGAGCCGGTAGTCCACTACCAGCGGGGCATGGTCGGAGAAGCGTGTGTCCCAGGACGGAGCCCGGTCAACAACTGCTGACACCGCTGCGGCGGCGAGAGCGGGCGTGGCCATGTGGTAATCAATGCGCCAGCCGGTGTCGTTGTCGAAGGCCTGTCCCCTCTGCGACCACCAAGTGTAGGGGCCGTCGACGTTACCCGCCAGGCCCCTGTGAACATCCTTCCAGCCGATTTCCTCGCCGAAGAAGCGGTCGAAGTAGGCACGCTCCTCGGGCAGGAAGCCGGCACGTTTGACGTTGCCCTTCCAGTTCTTGATGTCCAGCTCGGTGTGGCCGACGTTGAGGTCGCCCACCACCAGGGCATGGTCGCTGTGCTTGGCCAGCTCCGGCAGCCGGTTGACCATCACGTCCAGGAAACGGAACTTGTCATCCTGCTTCGGGGTGCCGGCCTCGCCGGAGTGAACGTAGGCGCTGGCCACGGTCAGCTGCGAGGCCTGGCCCGCGGCGTCGCGGACGATGTAGTCGGCCTCCACCCAGCGGCCGGCCGTCCCGAAGTAGTCATCGCCGATGCCGGAACGGGTGGCGACGGGCTCGGCGCGGGAGGCGATGGCGACGCCGGCCCGGCCCTTGGCCTCGGATTCGGCGTGCAGGATGTGCCAGCCTTCGCCGAGGAGCTCGTGGACGATCGCATCAGGTGCGCGTACTTCCTGGAGGCAGAGGATATCGACCTCACGCGGCGCCAGCCATTCCGCCATGCCTTTTTTGTAGGCGGCGCGGAGGCCGTTGACGTTTACGGATGCGATGCGAAGGTGGTCCTTCTTCAATGCCGAGCTCACCCGTTCCACTCTAGTCGATGATGGTTCCGTGGACCGGCTCGTCGGTGCCGTCCGCGGACTTGATCATGTCCCGTGCATTGGTGGCCGTGATCTCGATGGTTTCCAGCGCCCGGCGGATGGTCTCCTGGTCCGCGGCGCCGCCCTTGGCCCGTTCCTGCTCCACCACGCGGACCTGCACCTGGACAATCTTGAAGGAGTGGTCCAGCTTCATGTCGCGGATCTCGTCCGCTCCGCGGCGGTCGCCGACGAGGCGCGTGCCGCCGTGATCGGCGCTGCCGGACGACGGCGCCCGGCCCACCGCGGAGTTGAACGCGTTCTGCGCCTCGTTCAGCTTGGCGCCGGCTTTCTTGGCGGCCCGCTGGATGCTGAACACCACGAACGATGCCAGAGCGAGCCAAAAGGCGGCGATGACCGCGACAACCCAGCCCACGACGTCGTTCTGGTTTGCCGCGAAGATGACGGCCACCAGGAACGCGATGATGAAGACCGTCATCCCGAGTCCGCCGATGCGGAACATTGAGAATTTTCCGGTGGCCGCGTTGAACGCGGACGGCTTGGCAGAAGGGTTGTCCAGAGATCGCATGAGCCCATTATCGCAAACCGGCCGGATTCGGGGCTGCGCTTCCACCCCGGGCGAACGGCGCGGGACGCGGCGCGGGAAATACGGCCGAGGACTGCGGGAGAACTACGCCGGAACTACGCCGTCAGGACAGCACCAGGCAAAACGGGTGCCCGCTGGGGTCCGCGTAGACCCGGAAGGACTCTCCGCCGGCGAACAGGTTCGTGGCGCCGAGCTTCAGAACCTCGTCCTCCGCGGCGTCGAGGTCCCCCACCATCACATCCACGTGCATCTGCTGCGGGTGGTCAGCGTCCGGCCACTGCGGCCGGACCAGCCGCTCGACCCGCTGGAAAGCGAGCGCGGGGCGGTCGGCGGCGTCGCCGATCGTAATCCAGTCCGCATCCTCGTCCACCCGGATCATGCCGAGCAGCTGCTGGTAGAAGGTCGCGGCCGTGTCCGGCTGCTCGCAGTCGATGACGAGGGCGTGCCATTTGCCGATCATGGGGTTCTCCTTTGCGCCGGGTCTGTGACGACCGGTTTTGTCACTTCAGGAACAGCTTGCGGAGCCGGCCGGTGGTGAGCGCCACGCCGAGCACGATCATGACGAGGTAGTAGCCGATGTGCACGGCGGTGGCGGGGGTGAACACGCCGACGCTGATCTGGCGCAGCAGCTCCACCCCGTGCCACAGCGGCATCGCCTGGATCAGCCACTGGATCCACTGCGGGTACACGCTCAACGGGTAGAAGGTGGCGCTGAAGAGGAACATCGGCAGCATCACGAAGTTGATCCAGTCCATCTGCTGGAAGGTCTTCATGAAGCTGGTGATGCCCATGCCGAAGCTCGCGAAACCGAACGCGATCAGCACCGACGCCGGGATCATCAGGATGGCCCATGGGGTAGTGATCAGGCCCATCACGCCCATCACGGCGGTGAAGCCGGTGGCGTACATGAGTCCGCGGAGCAGGGCGAGGAAAATTTCGCCCATCGCGACGTCGATCGGTCCGAGGGAGGTGTAGAGCATGCCCTGGTAGAGCTTGGCGAAGTTCATCTTGAAGAAGACGTTCCAGGTGGAGTCGTAGACTGCGCCGTTCATCGCCGAGACCGCCAGCAGGGCCGGGGCGATGTAGGCCGCGTACGATATCTGCTGCCCGCCGGGACCCTGCACCGCGCCGACGATCGCGCCCAGGCCCACGCCCATCGAGATCAGGTACAGCACCGGTTCGAAGAATCCGGAGACCATGACCATCCAGTTGCTGCTCTTGGTGGCCATCAGTCCGCGGGCGACGACGGCGCGCACGTTGCGCGAGTAGAGCGGCCCGAAGCGGCGGTTGCGGGCGGCGTCGGTGACGCTCTGGCCGGCCGCGTCATAGTGTCCGGCGAGCACGCTCATGATGCCATCCTTTTGGCGAACTGGCGCCGGGTCAGGACCCAGCCGAGAACGGCGAGGCCGAGCAGGAAGACGACGTGGACCACGGTGAGAAGCGGCGCTTCCTGGTAGCCGTAGCTGAAGACGCGGCCCAGTTCGGTGCCGTGCCAGATCGGCGAGATCCAGCCGATCCAGCGGACTGCCAGGGGCAGGGTGTCCAGCGGGAAGAAGGTCCCGGAGAAGAGGAACAGCGGCATCACGATGAAGCGCATGACCATGGCGAACTGGCCCCTGTCGTTCTTGATGGTGGCCGCGTAGGCCATCAGCGGCAGGCCGAAGGACAGCCCTGCCAGGGTGGCCACCAGGATCGAGACCCAGCCCCAGCCGCCCGGGGACGCACCGAAGAGTGCGACGACGCCGAAGTAGATGGCGGACTGCAGCACGAACCGCACCGTGACGGCAATGATCTGCCCGGCCGCGATCTGTTCCGGCGTCAGCGGCGAGGCGTGCGGGCCGTAGTAGACCCGGCGCCATTTGAAGCCGTCCATCACCGGGAAGGTGAATTCGTTGGCGGCGGTCATCACGGCGGCGGAGATCAGCAGCGCGGGGGCGATGAAGGCCAGGTAGCTGACGCCGCCGAAGGCCGCGGTGGAGTTCGTATCCACCAGCGTGGCTAGGCCCACGCCCATGGCGAAGAGGTAGGCGACCGGCTGGCCGACGCCGTACATGACGATGGTCCAGCCGTAGCCCTTCATCACCCGCAGGACCTGCTCGGCGTAGTAGAAGGCGCCCCAGCGGCGGGCGCGGGCCGCCGAGACGGCCGGCGAATGCGCGCGCAGGGCGGGCGCCGCCGTCGCCCCCGCCGCCGCGTTAATTGAATTAGTCAACGAGGCTCCGGCCGGTCAGGCGCAGGAAGACGTCTTCCAGCGAGGAGCGGCGGACCAGCGAGGTGACCGGGTGCAGTCCCCGGGCGGACACCTGCTCCAGGGCGGCCTCGCCGTCGTGGGCGTAGATGAGCACCCGGTCCGGCAGGGTTTCGAGCCGTTCGCCGATGCCTTCGAGCTCAGCGCCCACGGTGGCGTTGCGCTCGGAGCCGAACCGCAGCTCGAGGACTTCGCGGGTGGAGTATTCGCGGATCAGGCTCGCCGGGGAGCCCTCGGCCATGATCTTGCCCTTGTCCACCACGATCAGCCGGTCACAGAGCTGCTCGGCCTCGTCCATGTAGTGGGTAGTGAGGATTAGGGTGACGCCTTGTTCCTTGAGCCGGAACAGGCGGTCCCAGAGGATGTGCCGGGCCTGCGGGTCGAGCCCGGTGGTGGGCTCGTCCAGGAGCAGGATCCGCGGCTCGTTGATCAGGGAGCGGGCGATCGTGAGGCGTCGCTTCATGCCGCCGGAGAGCGCGTCCACCTTGGACTTGGCCTTGTCCGTCAGCTGCGCGAACTCCAGCAGTTCGTCCGCCTTGGGTTTGAGGTAGCTCATCGGCAGGCCGAAGTACCGGCCGTAGACCAGCAGGTTGTCGCGGACCTTCAGTTCCTCGTCGAGGTTGTCCTGCTGCGGCACCACGCCGAGGTGGGCACGGACCTCGGGGCCGTGCTGCTCCGGGTCCAGCCCCATGATGCTCAGGCTGCCGGAGGTCCGCTGTGAGACCCCGCCGATCATCTTCATGGTGGTGGACTTGCCGGCACCGTTCGGGCCGAGCAGTCCGAAGGCTTCGCCGGCGGGAACGCGGAAGGAGATGCCGTCGACGGCGGTGACGTCGCCGTAGCTCTTGGTGAGGTTTTCGGCGGTAATGACGTACTGGGGAGAGCCGGTCTCGTCGGGGCTGCGCACAAGGGTTTCTTTCGACACAAGTTCAGACACCCGGAACACGGTAGTCGATCCGGGCAAACTATGAAAGAGTCTTTTCGTAAAAAAGTCCAGACGTTTGCCAATTCGTGATGTCCGGCTTAAACGGCCAAGGCGCCCGCTCCCGAAGGAGGGGCGCCCTGCCGGCGCAATCGCTTAGGCGGCGGCGTGCCCGCCTGCCAGCTGGCGTTCCGCGGTTTCCACCACGTTGGCCAGCAGCATGGCGCGGGTCATCGGCCCCACTCCCCCGGGGTTCGGCGACAGCCAGGCGGCGACGTCGGCCGCGGCCGGCTCGACATCCCCGGTGACCACGGCCTTGCCGGAGCCGTCGTCGACGCGGCTGACGCCGACGTCGAGCACGATGGCGCCGGGCTTGAGGTCCTCTGCCTTGATCATGTGCGGCTGGCCGGCCGCAGCGATCACGACGTCGGCCTGCCGGAGTTCGGCGGGCAGGTCCACGGTGCCGGTGTGGGCCAGGATGACGGTGGCGTTGACGTCCTTGCGGGTGAGCAGCAGGCCCACCGGGCGGCCGATCGTGACACCGCGGCCCACCACGAGGACGCGTTTGCCGTTGAGGTCGATGCCGTGCCGGGTCAGGAGCTCCACGCAGCCCTTGGGCGTGCAGGGCAGCGGGGACTTCATGGGTCCGCTGACATTGGCCACGAGCCGGCCCAGGTTCATCGGGTGCAGGCCGTCGGCGTCCTTCTCCGGATCCATGGCCTCCAGGATGACGTCCTGGTCGATGTGTTTGGGCAGGGGCAGCTGGACGATGTAGCCGGTGCATTCCGGGTTCTCATTGAGCTCCCGGACCACGGCCAGCAGCTCCTCCTGGCTGGTCTCCTCCGGCAAGTCGCGGCGGATCGAGGTGATCCCCACCTCGGCGCAGTCCTTGTGCTTGCCGCCCACGTACCAGGTGCTGCCCGGGTCGGAGCCGACCAGGATGGTGCCGAGGCCCGGAACGATGCCGCGGGCCTTGAGCGCGGCGACGCGTTCGGTCAGTTCGGCCTTGATCGCGGCCGCGGTCGCCTTGCCGTCCAGGATCCGGGCGGTGTTCGCCTGCGTCGGTGCGGAGTTTGCGGGTACAGAGTCAGTGGCGGTCATCGGATCACCACTGCTCGTGCTGCGGGTACAGCGGGAAGTCTTCGGCGAGCTTGTCCACGCGGGTTTGGAGCGCTTCGACGTCGGTCGCGGACCCCGCCTTGAGCGCGGTGGCGATGATCTCGGCGACCTCGGTGAATTCCTTGGCGCCGAAGCCTCGGGTGGCCAGGGCCGGGGTGCCGATGCGCAGGCCAGAGGTGACCATCGGCGGGCGCGGGTCGAAGGGCACGGCGTTGCGGTTGACCGTGATGCCGACCGAGTGCAGGAGGTCCTCGGCCTGCTGTCCGTCCAGCTGGGAGTTGCGCAGGTCCACGAGGACCAGGTGCACGTCGGTGCCGCCGGTCAGCACGGAGACTCCGGCGTCGGAGAGATCGGACTGGTTCAGGCGGTCGGCGATGATCCGGGCGCCCTCCAGCACACGCTGCTGGCGCTCCTTGAATTCTTCCGTGCCGGCGATCTTGAAGGCGACGGCCTTGGCGGCGATGACGTGCATGAGCGGTCCGCCCTGCTGGCCGGGGAAGACGTTGGAGTTGATCTTCTTGGCCCACTCCTGCTTGGCCAGGATTACGCCGGAGCGGGGACCGGCGAGGGTCTTGTGCACGGTGGACGTGACGACGTCGGAGTGCGGGACCGGGCTGGGGTGCAGTCCCGCGGCCACGAGGCCGGCGAAGTGCGCCATGTCGGTCCAGAGCAGCGCGCCGACCTCGTCGGCGATCGAGCGGAAGGCCGCGAAGTCGAGGTGGCGCGGGTAGGCCGACCAGCCGGCGATGATGACCTTGGGCTTTTCGGCGATCGCCTGCGCGCGCAGCTTGTCCATGTCGATCCGGAAGTTGTCTTCCTCGACCTGGTAGGCGGCGACCTCGTAAAGCTTGCCGGAGAAGTTCAGCTTCATTCCGTGGGTGAGGTGGCCGCCGTGGGCCAGCGAGAGGCCCAGGATCTTGTCTCCCGGGGTGATCATGGCGGACAGCGCGGCGGCGTTGGCCTGCGCACCGGAGTGCGGCTGGACGTTGGCGAACTCGGCGCCGAACAGCTCCTTGACGCGGTCGATCGCGAGCTGCTCCGCGATGTCGACGTACTCGCAGCCGCCGTAGTAGCGGCGCCCCGGGTAGCCCTCGGCGTACTTGTTGGTCAGGACGGAACCCTGTGCCTCCATCACGGCGCGCGGCGCAAAGTTCTCGGAGGCGATCATTTCCAGGGTGCCGCGCTGGCGGCCGAGCTCCTGGGCCAGGACGGCGGCGATTTCGGGGTCGAGTTCAGCGAGCGGCTGGTTGCTCACGGCTGCTGAGGAAAGGCTAAGGGAAGTAGTCACGAAGAACTCCTGGCTTGGCAACGGTCACTGCTTTAAGGTCAGGTTACCGGCTGGCCCGCCGCGGCGCCGCTAAATTACGGGCACCCGAAACGGGACCCATACTGCAGGCGCAGCACCCTGAGGGGATGCCGTCGGCGGGACGGCAGCGTGGCTGCCGTCCGGAAAAACATGACCCTCGGCCCAGGCGTACGATCCGTGGTCTGCGTGCGTGCCGCTCCCTGGTGGTTAGCCACCCAACGCCAGTTGCGACGGGTCCAGACTATCCCAGCCGCGGGTAGGCTGTCTTTCGTGACTGAAGACCAGCTGACTGCCTCCTACGTTCTTACCCTCTCCTGCCCGGACCGGCCCGGGATCGTGCACGCCGTGGCCGGGGCCCTCCTCGTGGCCGGCTGCAATATTACGGACTCGCAGCAGTACGGCAGCCAGGGCACCGGAACGTTCTTCATGCGGGTCGAGGCGACGACGGCGGCCGCGCCGGCCGAGTTGCACGCCGCGCTTGAACCGGTGGCCCAGGCCTTCGGCATGCAGTGGAGCCTCAACCCGGCCGGACGGAAGGTCCGTACCCTGCTGATGGCGAGCACCTCCGCGCACTGCCTCAACGACCTGCTGTTCCTGCAGCGCTCGGGCACCCTGCCGATCGAGATCCCGGCCATCGTCTCCAACCACCGGGACCTCGCGGGCCTGGCCGAGTTCTACGGCATCCCGTTCCACCACATCCCCGTGACCCGGGAGACCAAGGTGGAGGCCGAGGACGCGCTGCGCAAGCTCATGGCCGAGCACGACATCGAGCTCACGGTGCTGGCCCGGTACATGCAGATCCTCTCCGACGAGATGTGCACGGAGCTCACCGGCAAGGCCATCAACATCCACCATTCCTTCCTGCCCTCCTTCAAGGGCGCCAAGCCGTACCACCAGGCCCATGCCCGCGGCGTGAAGCTCATTGGCGCCACGGCGCACTACGTCACCGCTGCCCTGGACGAGGGCCCGATCATCGAGCAGGAAGTTATCCGGGTGGACCACCGGCGCACCGCCGAGCAGTTTGTCCAGATGGGCCGCGACGTCGAGGGCCGCACGCTCGCCCAGGCCGTCCAGTGGCATGCCGAGCACCGGGTGCTGCTGGACGGCAACCGGACGGTTGTTTTCAGCTAAGGGCGTTCAGCTAAGGGCGTTCAGCTAAGGCTTGTCTTCGGTCCGGCTCCGCCCTTAACTGGAGCCATGGCATCAGCGCGGCAGGACAATCTTTCCGGTTTTCTCACCCTGCTCAAGGCCGAGGGCCGGCGCGGCGTGCTGGGCCTGGACTGCGGCTCCGGCGCGGACGGGTTGCTCTTTGTCCGCGCCGGGATCCACTTCACCGGCGTGGACGCCTCCGAGGAGAACATCCATGCCGCCCGGACCCGGGGGCTCTCCGCGTCCGTCGCGACCGGCCGCGCGCTGCCGTTTGCCGATGCCGCGTTCCCGTCCGTCTGGGCGGTGGACGCACTGGCGGGACTGCCGCCGTCGGAGTGGGACGACGTCGTCCGTGAGCTGCGGCGCGTGGCGGAACCCGGCGCGCCAATCGCCGTCGTCCTGCCCGAGCCCGGGCACCCCGACCTCGGCCGGGGCTTCACTGTCCTCCGCTCCCCCGGGTAGAAACTGCCCGTCCGGGTGCCGTCCCGCCCGTCAGGGGCGCTGGACGCTGCGCATGTAGCCGCCCAGGAAGCCGCCGGCAACCAGGAGGACGGCGCCCATCCGCGCCAGGCGCACGCCCAGCCGGTGGCGGTCCTTGCGCCGGGCGCGCCAGGACGCCAGGAAGAGCAGCGTTGCGGCGAGGTTTGCGGCGGCGTGGACGACGCCGACGCGACGCGTGGCGGGATCGGCCCGCGCCCATTCCGCCCAGCCGCTGAGCCCGGTCGGCGCCGCCGCGACGACGCCGAGGCCCACCAGTCGGCGGGCGGCGCGCCGGCTGCCCTCGTCCGGAAAGAGATCCAGGAAGATCGCCATGAACCACGCACCAAACGGCACGTCGGTGAGGATCACGTGCGGCGGGATGCCGGTGGCGTCACCGTGGAAGAAGCGCCGGAGCCGGGCGTCGGCGATCAGGCGGGAGGCTAGCGGCTCCGCGGCCCGGACGGCCGGGTCCAGCGCATCGGCGCCTTCCAAACGTTTCATCAACTGCAGGAACATCTCGGCCACCTCCAGGGGTGTGCATTGGAATGGCCCCGATACTACTCAGCGCCGCCCTGCCCGCAAGAGGCCGGTGTCCTAGGCTGGAGGCATGAGTCCCGTTTACGCTTTCGCCGGTGACACCCCGGCCGTCCACGAATCCGCCTTCGTTGCCCCGAGCGCCTCGGTGATCGGCAAGGCCACGCTGGCAGAGAACTCCAGCGCCTTCTACGGCGTTTCGGTCAGGGCCGACACCGCCGCGATCAGCGTGGGCGCCGGCACCAACCTGCAGGACAACGTCGTGCTGCACGCGGACCCGGACTTCCCCTGCACCATTGGCGCCCGGGTGAGCGTCGGCCACAGCGCCGTGGTGCACGGCTGCACGGTCGAGGACGACTGCCTGATCGGCATGAGCGCCACCATCCTCAACGGCGCGGTGATCGGCGCCGGCTCGCTCGTGGCCGCCGGCGCGGTGGTCCTGGAAGGCACCGTGGTGCCGCCCCGCTCCCTCGTCGCAGGGGTGCCGGCGAAGGTCCGCCGGGAACTGAGCGACGAGGAGTTCGAGGGCGTCAAGCGCAACGCCGCCCAGTACCAGGAGCTCGCGCGCGCCCACCGCGAACTGCACGCCTGACCGCCTAACCCCGCCCCGCGCGGGCCGAACGTACACTTGGGGCCCCGAAATCGTCGCTTTCCGGGGCCGCAAGTGTACGTTCGCGCCGGGGGTGCGGCCGGGACGGGGCCGCAAGTGTACGTTCGCGCCCAGGCCGGTCAGTCCAGGGCGATCGGGCCCAGCTCGGACAGCAGCTCCCCCGGTCCCGGGTTCCCCGGGGCGCTCCGGCCGCCGAGATGGTTGGCCACGCCCCAGACCGCGTTCAAACCGGTGGTGACGGCCCCCTCGGCCCAGCCGGCGGTGAAGGAAATGTCGTCGCCGGCGAGGAAGATGCCGCGCTGTTCGGCGGCCAGAGCATCCTGCTTGAAGTGGGTAAAGAGCCGCTGCTGGTAGCGGTAGTGCCCCGGGAGGTTGGCCTTGAACGCGCCCATGAAGTTGGGGTCGGCCTCCCACGAGACCGTGATCGGCTGGCCAACGATGTGGCTGGCAATGTCGACGCCGGGGTAGATCTGCTCAAGCGAGTGCAGCATGAGCTTCACCCGTTCTTCGGCATCGAGTGCCAGCCACTTCAGCGCGTCGTCGTTCCAGGTGTAGGACAGCAGGATCACGGCCGGCTGGTCCGGGCCGTTGTCCAGCAGGTACGTGGCCCGGTTCAGCCGGTCGGTCAGGGTCATGGACAGGACCTCACGGCCGCTCTCTGCGTCGATGTCCTTCCAGAACGGCCGGTCGACCATGACGAAGGTCTTGGAGGACTGCATGTAGTGCGAGCGCTCGATCGCGGTCCACAGCTCGGCCGGAAACAGTGACTCGTCCGTGTGGATCCGCGTCGACAGCAGCCATGACTGGCACGTGGTCACCACCGCCGGGTACGCCGCTTCGCGTCCCCAGCGTTCGCGGATCCGGAAGTCGCCGTCGCCGTCCCGGGCAATGCGGTCCACGGCGCCCCGCGGGGCGCCGGCGTGCAGCGAGGCCAGGGAGGTGCCGTCCGGCCAGTGGGCCATGCCCGACGGCGTGTGCTCCCACAGCGCCTCGGGGAGCCGCTGCGCGCCGCCGGCGATGAGCCGGTGCTGGTCATCGGCGTCGGTGTAGACCACCCGAAGGATTTCAAGGATGGAGTTGGGGAAGTCGGTGTCCCAGCCGCCGGTGCCGAACCCCACCTGGCCGAACGCCTCGCGGTGGGCGAAGCCTGCCTCTTTGAAGGCGTCGCTGCCGGCGATGAAGCCGTAGAACGTCTGTTCGTCCAGTTCGGAGAGCATCGCGTTCCACAGCTCCTTGATCCGGGCCGTGTCCCGGGCCCGGATGGCCTCCTGCATCTCGGCGAACGCGGCGCCGTCGTTCACGGCCGCCTTCCAGGCGTCCGCCACCTCGAGGAAGAACGGCGGCAGGTCCGCGGCGGTCTCGGCGTAGTACTTCTGGCCCGCGAGCTCGATCACGGTGCTGGAGGTCGCCGGCGCCAGCGGATTCGGGAATTCCTGGGTCTGCAGGCCGAGGAGATCCACATAGTGGTAGAAAGCCTTGCCGGAGACCGGAAAACGCATGCCGCCGAGGTCCGCTACGACGCCCGGGGCGGACGGAAAACTGGCGGTCCTCAGCCGGCCGCCGATCCGGTCAGCCTCATAGACCACCGGCCGCAGGCCCAGCTTCATGAGCTCGTAGGCGGTCACCAGCCCGGACAGGCCGGCACCGACGACGGCGACTTCGGTCCCGTACAGTTCGGGCGGCACGGATCCCAGGCCCTCCGGGTGGGCCAGGTAGTGGTCATAGCTGAACGGGAAATCCGGATTCAGCATGGTGATGGGCGCCGCGGACGTCCCGTCCCCGGCCGGGACATGCGCCGGGGTGGAAGCCGGACCGGGGGGCGGCAGTTCGGTGGCGGTGGTCATGAGATCTCTGCCTTCACTTCCTGGGTTGGGGTGGTGTTTGCGGGTTGGCGGCCGGATAGTTCACGGTAATCCTCGTGGCTCAGGGCTGCCACCCTGGAATTCTTCCGGCCGTACCCGAAGTAGGCGGCAAGGCCCACAAGCATCCAGGCAGCGAAGACCGCCCAGGTCTCGGCGCCGAGGTTGGCCATCAGGTAGGCACACATGATGGCGCCCAGGATCGGTGTCAGCGGAAAGAGCGGGACGCGGAAACTGCGCGTGAGTTCCGGCCGGCTGCGCCGCAGGTGGATGACGGCCACGTTGACCAGCGCGAACGCGAAGAGGGTGCCGATGCTGGTGGCGTCCGCGAGGGCGCCGAGCGGCACGAGGCCGGCAGTCAGCGCGACGGCGGTGCCCACGATCAGGGTTCCGGCAACCGGGGTCCCGGTCCGGGCCGAGACCCGGCCGAAGACCTTGGGAACGAGGCCGTCGCGGGACATGGACAGCAGGATCCGGGTCTGTCCGTAGAGGACGGTGAGCACAATGCTTGCGATGGCGAGCACGGCGCCGACGGCGAAGAGCACACCGACCCACGGCTGGCCGGTGATTTCCTCCAGGATTTTCACGAGGGCCGCTTCGGTGCCGTCGAACCAGCCCCAGGGCCGGGCGCCGATCGCGGCGACGGCCACGAGCACGTAGATGCTGGTGACGATCAGCATGGAGAGCAGGATGGCCCGCGGAAGGTCACGCTTGGGATTGCGGGCTTCCTCGCCGGCCGTGGACGCGGCGTCGAAGCCGATGTAGGAGAAGAAGACCCGGGAGGCAGCAGCCGAGACCCCGGCGGCGCCCATGGGCATGAGGGGCTCGAAGTGTCCGCCGTTGAACGCGGTGAAGGCCACGGCGCAGAAGAACAGCAGGATGCCGACCTTGACCAGGACGATCGCGGTGTTGATCCAGGCGCTCTCCTTGGCGCCACGGACCAGGAGCACCATGGCGAGGACGACTATGACGATCGCAGGCATGTTCAGCACGCCGCCGGCTCCCGGCGGCTGCGAGAGGGTGTCCGGAAGCGTCAGGCCGAAGACTGCCAGGGCCTCGTTGACGTACTGGCCCGCACCGACCGCGACGGCGGCCACGGAGACAGCGTATTCGAGCACCAGGCACCAGCCGCAGATCCAGGCCATGCCCTCGCCCATCGTGGCGTACGTGTAGGAGTAGCTTGACCCGGCGGCGGGCACCAGGCCGGCCATCTCCGCGTACGACACGGCCGAGAGCAAGGCTGCCAAGCCGGCGATAGCAAAGGAGATCCAGATGGCCGGGCCGGCCAGCGGAACCGATTCGCCCAGGATCACCAGGATGCCGGTGCCGAGCGTGGCGCCGACGCTGATCATGGTCAGCTGCAACACGCCGAAGCTGCGGACCAGCCGCGTGCCGCCGTGCCCGGTTTCGGCCTCGCGGACCAGTTGCCCGATCGGCTTGCGGCGCAGGAGCTGGGCGGCGAGCCCGGGGCGGCTGGCGGCGGCGGCCGGTGGGCGTTCCCCGAGCAGAGTTGGCACAGTCATCGTTGACGTCCTTATCTTCAGTAGTGGTCGGTTTCCCCAGACCAACCCTAGGGGTGTGAGCCACCTCTCACGGTTGTGCAAAATGACCTATAGTCTTCAGTCATGAGACATATTGCACCGGGATACGGCGTGCCGAGCCGCCGCCGGGAAGGCCCCGGCCGTGGCTGCTGAGGACGCCGAGCGCTTCGGCTTCGTCACGCTTGCGCAGTTCCTGCGCCAGCTCCCTGCGCTGGAGGTCCTGCACGACGCTGGTAACGGGGACGAGCGCCTACGCTGGGTCGAGCCGAGCGAGCTGGCCGACCCGACCCCCTACCTGCTCGACGGCGAGTTCCTGCTTACCGCCGGCCTTCCCTTCGAGGGTGGCGGCGGCAGCGAGACGGCGGTGGATGCCTACGTGCAGCGCTTGGTCCGGGCCCGGGTCGGGGCGCTCGGCTTTGGCCTGGAACCCTATTTCGAGGCCGTGCCGGACGCTGTAGTACGGGCCTGCCGGCGGCACGGGCTGACACTGGTGTCCATCCCGGGCAGCCTCCCCTTCGCCGCCCTGGGCCTCGAATTCTCCCGGCTCCTCGAATCCGACAACGCCAAGACTTTCCGCCAACTGGCCGACATCAACCGGCAACTGATGCGCGCGGTCCTGTCTGCGCGCCCCGAACATGAACTCCTGGCGGCCCTCGTGCAGCGCGTCCCGGTCTGGGCTGTGTTGTTCGGCGCGGACGGACGGGTCCGGGCCCGCGGCGCGGCCGGTTCCGCCGGGCTCCAGACCGGCCCCGGCGCCGCAGCGGGAGTCGATTCCGCCGCTTTGCAGCCGTTGCTGACCCGGCTGCTCGCCGGCAGCGGTCCCCGGGTGGAGATGGATTCATTCGACGCCGCAGGCTCTGCGCTGGTCTTCGGGTATCCGTTGCGCAGCACCCGGGACGCCAACCTCGGCGCGCTTGTCCTCGGCACGGACGCACCGCTGACCCCGGCCCAGAACAGCGTCGTCTCCACCGCCGTCGGGCTGCTGGAGCTGCTGGTCCGCCAGCGCACGAGCGGTTCCCTGGCCCCGAGCCAGCTGGCCACGGCGTTGCTGTTGCATCCGGAGACCGCGGCCTCCGGAACGGCACGGCATGTGACCGGCTTGAAGGACCTGCTGGCACAGAGCATTTCCTCCACCCGGTCCGGGCAGTTGCGCGTCGTCCAGGGCGTCCGCATCGGCGCCGCCGCCGGGGGCGCCCGGCCAGCGGACGGTCCGCGCCGCACAGGCGAAGCCCCGGTGCGGGAGCTGCTCGAATGGCGCCGGCTCTTCGACACCAAACTCGTGGAGCTCACCGACTACGGCTTTGCCGCCATTACCCGGCTCAGGGTCGACGACGCCCTGCTCGCCGAGGTGGAACGTCTCGGCTGGTGCCTGGTGATTGGCGGCGGCACCGAATTCGAGGGCCTGGCTGACGCCCACCAGCGCGCCTCCTCGCTGCGAAACCAGGTTCTCACCGGCCGCCGGAGCGTGCGGGAGGACGACGTCACCTGGTCCGTGACGGGCCTGCTCGGCCCCGAGGCCGGCACCCTGCTGGCCGGGCGCCTGCTGGCACCCTTGCTTGCGCTCGAGCCGGAGCGCCGCGACAGCCTGCTCGGCATTCTGCGCGCGTGGCTTGGCGAGAACGGCAGCTGGGACGCCACCGCGAAGGCCACGGGACTGCATCGCAACAGCGTCCGCCGGCAGCTCGGCGTCATTGCCGAACTGCTGGGCCTCGATCTCAACCAGGCCCAGGCCCGCGCGGAGCTCTGGGTTGCGCTGCAGTACCTGGGCGGGCCGGAGCTGCCCGACGCCGGGGGCGGCGCCACCGTCCCGGCTGTCTTCGCGGCCGCCGCTACCGACTCCCCCGCAGCCTCAAGGTCCGCCGGCCGGACGTCCGCCGCTCAGATTCCCCAGGCGCGGTAGAGCTCCGGGCGGCGATCGCGAAGATAGGCCACCGCAGCGTCGGCACCGTTCTCCGCGGCGGCGGCGTCCGCCGGCACACCGACGTCGGCGAACAGCAGTTCCACGCCGGTACCGGCCGCGGCCAGGACGGCACCGTCCGGGCCGGCCACGATGCTGCCACCCTGGAACTCGCAGCCCGCCTCCACGCCGGTGTGGTTGGCGTAGGCCACGGTCAGCTGGTTCTCCAGCGCCCTGGCCCGGACCAGTACGTCCGGCACGGCGTCGAATCCGCCGGCGAGGGCCGTGGGCACCAGCAGCAGCTCCGCGCCGCGCAGGGCGGCGGCCCGGGCGGACTCGGGAAACTCGATGTCGTAGCAAATGACCAGCGAGGTCTTGAGCCCGTGGAACTCCACGACATCCGGGGCCTCGGTGGCGGCAGCAAACGCTTCCCGTTCATCCGGGCCGAACAAGTGCACCTTTTCGTAGCCGAGCAACTCCTCACCGGACTCATCCACCAGGGTCGCGGATATTCGCCACTCCCCGGCCGGCGTCACGGCGGGCAGGCTGTACACCAGCGCGATCTGGTGCCGCCGGGCCACCTCGGCCAGGGCCGCGCGGAGCGCCGGCAGCGTGGCAGGGTCGAAGGCCGCACGCAGCCGAATCGGCGCGTAACCGACGGGAAAGAGTTCCGGCGTCAGCAGCAGCTGCGCGCCCTGGGCGGACGCTGCGCGCGCCGCATCCTCGACCGCCGCCACGTTCGCCGCCACGTCGAGCACGGCCGAGTTCGCTTGCATCAGGGCCAGCAGCACCATTACCACCTCGAGATTCTTCGGACTCTCCGCAGGCTTGCCGCGGACTCTCTTCCAGCCTAGCCTCGGCCCGAAAAGGCCGGGTTGGTGCAATTCCGCCCAGCCGGCGGGCGGGCAGGGCGGAACGTCCCTGCGGCGGGGCGCAGGCCGGGCGCCAGCACGCGGCGCCGCCGGAATCCCGTGGCACCGCCCTCCATGCGTTAACTTCTTGACTACAAGCCCCGGATGCGGCACGCTTCATTGCATGCCCTCACCAACGCGCTCAACGAGGAGCCGCACTAAAAACCCCGGGTCGCAGTCCGCGCTTCGGCATCTGAACCAGCAGCGGATCATTGAATGCCTGCTGGCCGGCCCTTCCACCCAGGCGGAACTGGCCCGGCAGACCGGCCTCTCTACGGCCACAGTCTCCAACATCGTCAAGATCATGCAGGACGCCGGGCTGGCGTCCACCGAACCAATCACCAGTTCCGGGCGCCGCGCCCTGAACGTCCGGCTCAACAGCAACGGTGCCGTCGCCGTCGGCATCGACTTCGGCCGCCGCCACCTCCGGGTGGTCCTGGCCTCGCTCAGCTACCACGTGGTGGCGGAGGAATCGGTCCTGTTGCCACTGGGCCACCACGCCGAGGAGGGCATCACCGCCGCCGTCGGGGTGCTGGACCGGCTGCTGGCCAATAGCGGCGTGGAACGCAGCGCCCTGGTGGGGGCCGGCGTCGGCATCCCGGGCCCCATCGACCGCCGTACCGGCACCGTGGCGCAGGGCGCCATCCTGCCCGAGTGGGTGGGCATCAACATCCTCAAACGCCTTGAGGAAGCGCTGGATCTGCCGGTATTTGTCGACAACGACGCGAATCTCGGCGCCCTCTCCGAGGTGACGTGGGGCCCGCACACCGGCATCAGCAACCTGCTCTTCCTGAAGATCGGCTCGGGCATCGGCGCCGGGCTGATCCTGAACGGGATGCCGTACTACGGGAACGTCGGGATCACCGGCGAAATCGGCCATGCCACCATCCACGAGCACGGCCTCGTCTGCCGCTGCGGGAACCGCGGCTGCCTGGAAACGATCGCCTCGACCACCACCATGATCGAACTGCTGGGCCGGGGCGAGGACGCGCCGCTGACCCCGGAGGACATCGTGCGCAAGGCCCTCGCCAGGGACTCGGCCACGCTCCGGGTGGTGGACGACGCCGGGCTCGCCGTCGGCCGCGCGCTGGGCAACGTCGCGAACCTCATCAACCCCGAGGTGATCGTGGTCGGAGGGCCGCTGGCGGGGCTTGGCGAGCTGCTGCTGGACCCGATCCGGCGCGGCCTGGTGCGCCACGCGGTCCCCGTCATCGGCGAAACCACCACCCTGACGATGTCCTCGCTTGGCGACCGCGCCGAGGCCCTTGGCGCCACCGCCCTGGTCTTCCAACATGCCGGAATACGGCGAAACTAAAGCAGCCGTTACCCACCCGTTGCGTTAAAGACTTGACGACAACGGCGTGATCCAGTTTACTTTTCCATCAGACGGCCCTGCGGTTTGCAGGGGCGGACAACGAAGTCATGCATTGGAGGCGTAAGGGCAGATGACGTCCCTCAACACGCACAGCGATCCGATAATTCTCGAGATGCGCTCCATCACCAAAGAATTCCCCGGCGTTAAAGCATTGGCCGAGGTGAATCTGCGGGTGAAGGCCGGCGAAATCCACGCCATCTGCGGCGAAAACGGCGCCGGAAAATCCACCCTCATGAAGGTGCTCTCGGGCGTTTACCCCTACGGCAGCTACACCGGCGACATCGTTTACCAGAGCGAAGTCCAGCAGTTCAAGGACATCCGGGCCAGCGAGCACGCCGGCATCGTGATCATCCACCAGGAGCTGGCCCTCATCCCGGAACTCTCCATCATGGAGAACATCTTCCTGGGCAACGAGCCGACCAGGCGCGGGGTGATCGACTGGGCCGAGGCACGGATCCGCTCCACCGAACTGCTGGCCCGGGTTGGGCTCCGCGAGGACCCGGACACCCCGGTCAAGGAAATCGGCGTCGGCAAGCAGCAGCTGGTCGAGATCGCCAAGGCGCTGAACAAGAAGGTCAAGCTCCTCATCCTGGATGAGCCCACCGCGGCCCTGAACGAATCCGACTCCCAGCACCTGCTGGATCTGATCCTGGGCCTGAAGGGCCGGGGCATCACCTCGATCATCATTTCGCACAAGCTCAACGAGATCGAGCAGATCGCCGACTCCATCACGATTATCCGCGACGGCAAGTCGATCGAGACCCTCGACGTCAAGGCTGACGGCGTCGACGAAGACCGCATCATCAAGGGCATGGTGGGCCGGACCCTGGAATCCCGGTTCCCGGAGCACGAACCCAAGATCGGCGAGACGTTCTTCGAGGTCAAGAACTGGAACGTGGGGCACCCGCAGATCCAGGACCGCCTGGTCTGCAAGAACTCCAACTTCTTCGTACGCCGCGGCGAGATCGTCGGCTTCGCCGGCCTGATGGGTGCCGGACGCACCGAGCTCGCCCGGTCCCTGTTCGGCCGCTCCTACGGCCGCTTCATCTCCGGCCAGGTCTACAAGGACGGCAAGGAACTGCACCTCAAGACCGTCAAGCAGGCGATCGACGCCGGCCTCGGCTACGTCACGGAGGACCGCAAGTCCCTCGGGCTGAACCTGCTGGACGACATCAAGGCCACCACGGTCTCGGCGGCGCTGAAGAAGATCAGCAAGCACAACGTCGTCGACGCCGACAAGGAATTCACCGTCGCCGAGCAGTACCGCAAGTCGCTGCGCACCAAGACGCCGTCCGTGGAGGAAGGCGTCGCCAAGTTGTCCGGCGGCAACCAGCAAAAGGTGGTGCTGGCGAAGTGGATGTTCACCGACCCGGACCTGCTGATCCTGGACGAGCCGACCCGAGGGATCGACGTCGGCGCCAAGTACGAGATTTACGGGATCATCCAGCAACTGGCCAACCAGGGCAAGGGCGTCATCGTGATCTCCTCGGAGCTTCCTGAACTGCTGGGGCTCTCCGATCGCATTTACACCATCTTCGAAGGCGCCATCACCGGCGTGCTGAACAAAGAGGAAGCCAGCCAGGAAAGCCTCATGAAACTCATGACTTCCGCCCGCAAGACTGCCTGACCCTCTGGACCATCCAGAACATTCCGGACAACAAGGACTGACAAAATGAACGCGCTCAAGAAGCTCTTTGGCGGCAATACCCGCCAATTCGGCATGATCTTCGCCCTGGTTGCACTGATCGTCTTCTTCCAGATCGCCACCGGGGGCAACACCCTCACCCCGGGCAACGTGATCAACCTCTTCAACGGCAACTCCTACATCCTGATCCTCGCGATCGGCATGGTGCTGGTGATCATCGCCGGCCACATCGACCTCTCGGTGGGATCGGTCGCGGCGTTCGTCGGCGTCAGCGTCGCCCTGATGATCCAGGACTGGGGCATCCCGTGGTACCTCGGCATCCTGTTCGGCCTGCTGCTCGGCGTCCTGATCGGCGCCTGGCAAGGCTTCTGGACCGCCTACGTCGGCATCCCGGCCTTCATCGTCACCCTGGCCGGCATGCTGCTCTTCCGCGGCTTCAACCAGTTTGTCGGCAAGTCCAACACCATCCCGGTCCCCGCCGACTTCCAGTACATCGGTTCCGGCTACCTGCCTGAATTCGGGCCCGTCACCGGCTACAACAACCTGACCCTGCTGCTGGGCCTGGCCGGTGTGGCGTTCGTCATCGTCAGCGAGATCCGCTCCCGCCGGAAGGCCAAGTCCCTGGGCGCCGAGGTGCCCGAAGCCTGGGTGACCGTCACCAAGCTCGTCCTGATCTGCGGCGCCATCCTCTACGCGACGTACCTGTTCGCGACCGGCCGCCCGGGCACCTCGTTCCCGATCCCGGGCCTGATCCTCGCCGTCCTGGTCCTGGTCTATGGCTTCATTTCCTCCAAGACCATCGTCGGCCGCCACGTCTACGCCGTCGGCGGTAACCGCCACGCGGCCGAGCTGTCCGGCGTGCAGTCCAAGAAGGTCAACTTCCTGGTCATGATGAACATGTCCATCCTGGCCGGCCTCGCCGGCATGATCTTCGTCGGCCGCTCCACCGCCTCGGGCCCGTTCGACGGCGTCGGCTGGGAACTTGACGCGATCGCCGCCGTCTTCATCGGCGGCGCCGCGGTGACCGGCGGCGTCGGCACCGTGATCGGCTCGATCGTCGGTGGCCTCGTGATGGCCGTGCTGAACAACGGCCTGCAGCTGCTCGGCGTCGGCGCCGACCTCACCCAGATCATCAAGGGCCTCGTGCTCCTGATCGCCGTCGCCTTCGACGTCTACAACAAGTCCCAGGGCAAGCGGTCGATCATCGGCATGATGATGAAGAACTTCGGCCGCGGCAACGAGATCAAGCCCGACGAGACCACCTCCACCAAAGAGGTCATTGCCAAGGAAGCCTGATCGGTTTCCAAGCCCCCGATACCCCTGATTCTCCGAACACCATCTATAGAAAGTGAACCAAGCAATGCAAATGATTGGTAAAGCAGGAAAGGCAGCAGCGATCGCTGCTATTGCGGCACTGGCGCTGACAGCCTGCGGCCGTTCCGACAGCGGAACTTCCGGTGGCGCGAGCAGCGGCGCCGAGGCGTTCCCCAAGGACTCCTCGATCGGCGTCGCGCTTCCCCAGAAGACCAGTGAAAACTGGGTGCTGGCAGAGAAGCTGTTCAACGACGGCCTCAAGGGTGCCGGTTTCAAGGCAGATGTGCAGTTCGCCAACGGCGGCGTCTCGGAACAGCAGAACCAGATCAGCGCCATGGTCACCAAGGGTGCCAAGGTCATCATCGTGGGTGCCATCGACGGCGCCCAGCTGGGTACCCAGCTCAAGCAGGCCAAGGACGCCGGCGCCACCATCATCGCGTACGACCGTCTGCTCCTGAACACCCCGAACGTGGACTACTACGTGGCATACGACAACTTCAAGGTTGGCGAGCTGCAGGGCCAGGCGCTGCTGGACGGCATGAAGGCCAAGAAGCCCTCGGGCCCGTACAACATCGAACTGTTCGCCGGTTCCCCCGATGACGCCAACGCGAAGGTCTTCTTCGACGGCGCCATGAAGGTGCTCCAGCCGAAGATCGACGACGGCACCCTCGTGGTCAAGTCGGGCCAGAAGACCTTCGAACAGGCCGTTACCCAGGGCTGGAAGGCTGAGAACGCCCAGCGTCGTGCCGACACCCTGCTGGCCGGCAGCTACGGCAGCGCCTCCCTGGACGGCGTGCTGTCCCCGAACGACACGCTGGCCCGCGCGGTCCTGACCTCGGTCAAGGCCGCCGGCAAGCCGCTGCCGATCATCACCGGCCAGGACTCGGAAGTTGAGTCCGTGAAGTCGATCATGGCCGGTGAGCAGTACTCCACCATCAACAAGGACACCCGCAAGCTCGTCGAGCACGCGATCACCATGGTCAAGGACATCCAGGCCGGCAAGACGCCTGAGATCAACGACGACAAGTCCTACAACAACAAGGTCAAGACCGTCCCGGCCTACCTGCTGGAGCCGGTCATCGTGACCAAGGAAAACGTCAAGACGGCCTACGTCGACGATCCGGTACTCGGACCGCTGACCAAGTAGTCTGACGCTCTAAAACCGGGCCCCGGCTCTCCCGCAAGGGAGGGCCGGGGCCTTTTTGTGCTCCGGTCCCGCGGATGCGGGTCGCGCCCGACGGCGGCCCACACCTTCACAGCGGATCCACAGCATTGCCCCGACGTCCGCACAGCAGCCCGTACCAGTGTGGGAGCAGCCGCCGGCCAATCCGTCCGGCGCCAGATCCCTAGGAGTACCGTGAGCGTCCTTGCCCGGAGTGTAGGCAACGCCTTTCGAAACAGGGTCAGGACCGCCGCCGTCGTGGCCGTCCTCGCCGTGGCCATCGGCCTTGCGCTGTCCATGCTCGTGGCCAACCAGGCCGTCACCGGCAAGGTCGCCGAACTGAACGCGTCGGTGGGCACAGTCCTGACCGTCAATCCGGCCGGCGGCCAGGGCTTCGAAGGCGGCGGCGAGCCCTTGACCGCCGCGCAGGCTGCCACCGCAGCCAAGGTGCCCAACGTGAGCAGCGTCGTCGGCACCAAGGCGCTGCGGCTCCGCAATGCCGCCGCAGCGGCAGCCGAGGCTGCCGCATCGCAAACCGGCCAGGCGGGACCCGGCGGACAGGGCGGCCCGGGCCTTCCTGGCGGCCAGTCGGCCACCTCCGTCACGACGAGCCTGAGGGCCGCGATCGACGCCGGCACACTCGGCAACCGCAACCAGTCCTCGGGCACTACAGGCGGCACCGGGAGCACCAGCCAGTCCGCGCCGGCGTTCTCGCTGCCGGTGACCGCGACGGGCATCGGCGCCGAGGTGGATTCGAGCGGCAAGGCCCTCCAACTGACCCAGGGCACAGGCCTGGGCAACTACACCGCCTCATCCGCCGGCGCGCTGCTCGGCATCACCTTGGCCGAGAAGAACAACCTCAAGGTCGGCTCCACGTTCACCATCGGAGACAAGACCTTCACGGTCAAAGGGCTGTTCGACGCCGGGACCGCCTTCGGCAACAATGCCCTCTACCTGACCTTGCCGACGGCCCAGAGCCTCGCCGCACTGCCGGGCGAGCTGTCCTCCATGATCGTCACGGTCAACAGCATGGAGAACGTCGACGCCGCGAAGACCGCCCTGCAGACCGCCCTCGGCACCGACAAGGCCGACGTCAGCCAGGGTCAGCGGAACCTGCAGACCGCGGTGAGTTCGCTGGACAGCGTCAAGAACATTTCCTTCATCGCCTTTGCCGCCGCCCTGGCCACCGCCGGCCTGATCATCCTGCTGATCATGGTCATGCTGGTCCGCGAGCGCCGCCGCGAAATCGGCGTGCTGAAGGCCATCGGCGCCCCCAACCGCACCATCGGGTTGCAGTTCGTGCTTGAGGCCCTGGTGCTGGTGGCGCTGGGCAGCGCGGTGGGTGCCGCCGTCGCCTCCTTCGCCAGCGGCGGCATCGCCTCGGCCCTGATCAGCTCCAACAGCACCACCGCGGCAGCCACCGGACGGCGCGGCGGGCCCGGCGGCTTCCCCGGCGGCTTCCCCGGCGGCTTCCCCGAAGGGAACCCACTCGGCGGTGCCAACCAGCTGCTGACCTCCGTCACCGCGAGCGCCTCGCCCGGCGTCATCGCCGCGGGCATCGCCGCGGTGTTCGGCGTCGCCATCATCGGCGCCCTCGTCCCGGCGCTGCTCACGGCCCGCATCCGTCCCATCGAAGTCCTCCGAGGAGAATAGCCATGATCGAAGTCAAGAACCTGGTCCGCACCTTCAAGTCCGGCGACCGCACCATCAAGCCGGTCAACGACGTGAGCTTCGAACTCGAACAAGGCACCCTCGCCTCGATCGTGGGCAAAAGCGGCAGCGGCAAGAGCACCCTGCTGTCCCTGCTCGGAGCCCTCGACAAGCCCACCAGCGGCGACGTGCTGGTCGACGGCGTAAGCCTGGCCGGCATGCCCGACGGGCAGCTGACGCGGTACCGGCGCCGGGACATCGGTTTCGTCTTCCAGCAGTTCAACCTCATCCCCAACCTGTCTGCCGTGGACAACGTGATGCTGCCGATGGAGTTTGCCGGCATCCGCAAGGCTGCGCGGGCCGAACGCGCCAGGCAGCTCCTGGAGCAGGTGCAGCTGGGCCCGGAAAAGCACGTGCGGCGGATCAACCGGCTCTCCGGCGGCGAGCAGCAGCGGGTTGCCATCGCCCGGGCGCTGGCCAACGAGCCCAAGCTGATCCTGGCCGACGAACCCACCGGCAACCTGGACGAGCAGACCGGCGAGCACATCATCGAGCTGCTCAGCGCCTTGAGCCGGGACTACAACACGACCATCCTCGTCGTCACCCACGACCGCGCTTTGGCTAACAAGACGGATCGGCGCTTCCGTCTCCAGCAGGGCCGGCTCACCGAGGAGACCGCGCGGAACCGCGCTGCTGCGTCACTTCCGGGCTAGCCAAGGCGCTGCGGGCGGATCCCGTCCGATCCTCCCGCAGCTTTCACCACCAAAGACGCATACCTCCCGCAGCTCGCGCCACCAAAGACGCATCCCTCCCGCAGACGGGTGAGAAGATGGCAGCATGTCTGCCCTTATTGCGAAGCCGTGGCTGTTCAGCCAACCCGACCAGGATCCGCGGACGGCCACCGGCGCCCGGCTGCGGTGGGGTGTGGTCGCCACCGGCGGGATCGCCGCCGCCGTCACCCGGGACCTCGAACTCCTCCCGGACGCGGAGCTCTACGCGGTGAGCTCGCGCAGCCAGGCAGCGGCCGATGCCTTCGCGGCCGACTATGGCTTTGCCCGGGCTTACGGGGACCACGACGGCGTGGCGGGCTATGAACGGCTGCTGGCCAATGACGCCGTCGACGTCGTATATGTCGCCACGCCGCACGCCCACCACCACGAAATCGCGTTGGCGGCGCTGCGGGCCGGCAAGCATGTGCTGTGCGAGAAAGCCCTCACCGTCAACGCCCGGGAGGCCGCCGAGCTCGTGGAGCTGGCGAGGGACAAGGGCCTGTTCCTGATGGAAGCGATGTGGAGCCGGTTCCTGCCCAGCATGCAGCGGGCCTTCGAGATCGCCGCTTCGGGCGAGATCGGCGAGGTCAAGTGGGTCGGCGCGGACCTGGGCTTCCCGGCCCCCTACTCCCCCACCTCCCGGCTGTGGGCTCCGAGGGACGGCGGCGGCGCCCTGCTGGACATCACCATCTATCCGTTGCTGTGGGCGTTGGGCACGCTGGGTTTCCCGCAGACGGTCAGTGCCACCGGCTGGATCAACGACGACGGCGTGGACGCCCAAAATGCGCTGACGCTGGGCTACCACCACGGGGCCCAAGCCCAGCTGACCTCCTCGCTTCTGGCCCATGGGCCGCGCGCCGCCACGGTGGCCGGGAGCCAGGGGTTCCTGCAGAGCCTGGGCTCGGTCAACAACCCCACGGAACTAGTCGTGCGGGTCGGCTTCGAGGAGCCGCGCGCCGAGCAGTTCAGTGTTGTGGGGCGCGGCTACAGCTACGAACTTCGCGAGGTTACCCGCTGCATCCAGCAGGGCCTCACCGAGAGCCCGGTGATGCCGCTGGAGGACTCCCTCAACACCATGCGGCTCTTCGACGGCGTCCGCGCCCAGCTGGGAGTGAGCTACCCGAACGACGTGCGCTGACCCCTGATTTCCGGGCTTTGCGGGCCCAAGTTTGCCGCGGGCTATGGACTCGCCCCGGCCCCCGGACTTACCCTGTAGACCAATCGTCGATAGATTCGGGGAGGTGTGTTGCGCATGGAATCTGCAACAACCCGTCCCCGTGCGCGCCGCTTCCTGCAACGGGGGCTGCTGGCCTTGGGAGCCGGGCTGACCTGGCTGGCGCTCTCCGCGGCCACGGCCAACGCCGACGAACTCAGGGTCTCCGGCGCGGTTCCACCCGCCCCCGGTTCGGCCGTCGTGACCATGATCCAATTCCCGAAAGCCGATGACCCGATAGCACCCGTAAGCCCGGCACCGTCGGCTCCAGCTCCAACCGCGCCCGCCGTCACCGCGGCCCCGGCGCCGGTTTCGCCTCCGACTGTCCCCCTGCCGGTTGTCCCGGAGCCCGTCGTCGTGCAACCCGTCGTGCCGCTTGCGGAGCCCGACGCGCCCCCTGTCGTCCCGCAACCCGTGTTGCCGGTTGCCCAGCCCGAACCGGCCTCCCAGGTTGCTGAGACTCCAGCCCCCGTTCCACCGGTCAGTGAACCCGTCGCCAGTCCCCCGGCCGAGCCCTCCCCGGCTCCCGCGCCGGTCCCGCCCGGAGAACCTGCTCCCGCGCCGGACCCGCCCGGAGAACCTGCTCCCGCCCCTTCCAGTGATCCGGCACCGGTTACGGATCCGGTTACGGACCCCGCTGTTCCGGTCACCGCTCCCGACACGGGCGCCGGAGACCTCCCGACTGTCCCGCCTGCTCCCGAGCCAACGCCCCCAGTGAGCGAATCCGCCCCCGGCACGATGCCCCCGGCAACCCTGCCTGCGGTGATACCGGCGCCGGTGGTCGTCCCGGGCCAGCTCGGCGCCGGGCGTGCACCGCTTGTCCCGCCACGGAAGACCGTCGCAGTCACTCCGGCCAGCGCTGATCCTTTGCTGAAGCAAAGCCCGGCGGCTGCGGACCAACCGCAGGGCCTTCAGGCCGATTACCCCGCGGCGAGCTACGGCTACGTCTCCACCCTGACCCTGCCGGAAGTCCCGGCCCGCGGCAGTATGCCGGGTGCCTTGGCCGCAGGGAGCCGAACTCCTGCGAGCCCCCGGTCAACCGGAGACGGTGCCCCCGCGGCGCCCACGGGCGGCAATGACGCGCCCCGGCCCCGTGGCGGCGACACCGGGCTGCCTGCCCCTGCTGCCCTCCCGGCGACCCCCGGGTCGGGGTCCGGCAGCGGTTCCACGGCCAGCGGGCCTTCCGGCGCTGCTGCGTGGACGCCAAGCGCGTTCTTCCTCATTCCCCCAATGGGCTCCGACCCCATCAGCGGCCCGCTCCAGCACGTACATCCTGCTGTCGCCGCCGATCCCGGATCTTCTCCTGACTAGTAGGGCCGTCCTCTGCCATTTTCCTGCGCAGAGCACGGTCCTTCGGGCTGCCATGTGCGCCCGCCACCAGTCATTCAGGAGATTTCCCCATGGACACCACCGTCCGCGAACGGATACCCGGCACCAACGTTCCGCCTAGGCGCGCCGTCTCAGCGCCCCTCGCGTCCGGTCCGGCCCCCTCACGTCGCGGGTCCCTGCCGCTATGCCCACGCCGGCTGCCGCGCCCGACCCCGGCGCAAGCTCCGCCCGCGGGACGGCCACCGTAACGCGTGGCCGCTCCCGTCCAGGTCTATTGCCGCCGGAGCGAAGTCGTTGGGTCCGCTGGGGGATTCAACGGCCTCGCCGGCTCCGGCGGCACCCCTTCCCTCCGCGAGAAAGGTGGATCCGCCATCACAGACGACAGCTGAACGATGCGGCCCGTGCCGGAACCCGATACCCGCACCCGTATTATTCTTTAGGGACGCCACCGCGGCGCCAGGACGAAAGACGGGGAACATCGTGGACGCTTTACCCAGTGAGGTCACGACCGAGATCCTGAGCGGCCGCTACCGTCTGGGCGAAGTGATCGGCCGGGGCGGCATGGCGTCCGTGTACTCTGCCCGGGACGAGAACCTGGGCCGGGACGTCGCGCTCAAGCTCTTCGCCCCGCAATCCGCGGACGCCGATGAGCTCAAACGCCAGCAGGCCGAGATCGAACTCCTGGCCACACTGAACCATCCGAGCCTCGTAACGCTCTTCGACGCCGGCACGGACACCCGGATCCCGGACGAGCCCAGGCCGTTCCTGACCATGGAACTGGTGGAGGGCCAGGACCTCCGGAGCCGGATCCGGCACAGCCCGGTACCTCTCGACGAGCTTGCCGTGATCGGTGCGGGACTCGCCGATGCCCTCGCCTACGTCCACTCCCTCGGAATCATCCACCGCGACATCAAACCGGCCAACGTCCTGCTGGTGCGGGTCCGGCCCGGCGAACCGCTGCGGCCAAAGCTGACCGATTTCGGCATCGCCAGGATCGTCGACGGGACCAGGCTCACAGCCACCGGGACGATGGTGGGGACGGCCGCCTACCTGAGTCCGGAACAGGCCCGCGGCGCCGACATGGGTCCGGCCAGCGACATCTACTCGCTGGGCCTGGTCCTGCTGGAGTGCATCAAGGGATCCGTGGAGTATCCGGGAAGCGCCGTCGAGTCGGCAGTGGCCCGGCTGCACCGCGCCCCCGTTATTCCCGACGCGGTGCCGGCCGAGTGGGCCCAACTGATCAGGGCCATGACCGCGCTGGACCCCCTGGATCGCCCCGCGGCTGCCGACCTGGAGGCTGCGCTGCGCCAGGCCCTGGTCTCCCCCGACTCCTTGCCGGGCCCGCTCGCCGAAGAACGGACCAGGGTGCTGCCCGCACCGCCCGCCCGGCCGCCGCGCTCGGCGACGGGAGTGCGGGACTTTGTCCAGGACACAGCTCAGGACCCTGTCCAAAACACAGCGCAGGGCTCGGCCGGCCAGGCCCCGGGCACCAGGGCCGGAACCCGCCGGCACCACGCACTGACCCCGGACGACGCCCCGGTGCGCCGCGCCGGCAGGCTGGGCGTGCTGGGCCGTCCGCTCGCGCGTTTCCGCCAGGCCCGACGCCGCACGAGGATCGCCGTCGTCCTGACTCTGGTGGCGCTCCTTGCGGCAGCCGCCGTCGCCGTCTCCCTCGCTGTCCCCAAGCCGCCCGCCGTCGTGCCTTATCCGGCCGTCTCCGGCGATTTGGGCGAGCACCTGAAGCAACTGCAGAAGAGCGTGCAACCATGAACGCCACCAGCAAACGGCGCTGGAACCTGGCCGTAGCCGGTCCGCTGCTCACAGCCGCCCTGATCGCCGGGTCGCTCACCGGATGTGGCGCCGCTCCCGAACTGGACGGCACGGCTGCAGGTCAGCTCCAGTCCCAGGTCCTGGCCGTGACCGAGGCCGCAGCCACCAACGACTCCGCCGGCGCGCTGAAACTACTGGAGGAACTGGGCGCCAAGCTCGACGCGGCGGCAACGGAGGGACAAGTGTCCTTCAAACGCCACCAAAGCATCAAGGCAGCCATGGATGCCGTCCGCGCCGACCTCACTGCCAAGCAGGCGGCGGCCGACAAGGCTGCCCGGGATGCGGCGGCGGCCAAGAAGGCCGCAGCCGACAAGGCTGCGGCGGCAGCCAAGGCCGCGGCGGCAGCAGCAGCCGCGAAGGCGGCCGCCGCGGCCCAGGCAGCGGCAGCGCCGGCTCCTGTGGCGCCGGCCCCGGCGGTCGGGAAGAGCAAACCCAAGGGCAAAGGCAAGGGCGGCCGCTGACGGCCTCCGGACTTTCACAATTGGCCGGATCCCGCTAGCTTGGTCAGTCAGGCCGGAAACGGCCTGACTTGTCCCAACCGCTGTCCGAGCACTTGTACCAACCCTTGTATCCGTCCCTTGCTACGACGCAGGCCGCAGCCTGCCAGCCGAAGGAGTGAAAGCAAGCATGGCAACAGTCCAGGAATCCATCGCCGTCAACGTTCCCCTGAGCCAGGCCTACAACCAGTGGACCCAGTTCGAGGACTTCCCGCAGTTCATGAGCGGCGTCGACTCCGTCCAGCAGCTCGATGACACCACCGTCCACTTCCAAACCAGCGTCGGCGGGGTCAAGCGCGACTACGACGCCAGGATCACCAGCCAGGATCCCGACCGGCAGGTGTCCTGGGAAAGCCTAGACAGCCCCCGCAACGCCGGCACCGTGCGCTTCGCGGAGCTGGGACCGGCGGAGACCCGGGTCGACGTCGAACTCAGTTGGGAGCCCGGCACTGCCACCGAGAAAATCGGCGCTGCGGTCGGCCTCGACTCCCGGCAGGTGGGGGCGGACCTGCAGCGGTTCAAGAAGTTCATTGAGGGCCGCGACTTTGAGACCGGCGCGTGGCGCGAGCGGGTCAACAGCGGGGACGCGGACGGGCGGGTCGGCGGGCTGACGCCGGTAACCGACCCGGAGTACGACGTGCTGGGGACCGGAGCGCCGCTGGACGCGGACCCGGATCTGGCTACCGAACCGGCCAGCGAGGCCGGCGGCGGCCGCAGGATCTCCGACCGCTAGGCAGATGCCTGGCCGCTGGGCAATCGCCGGCCGCCACGGGCCGACGACGGCGGGACGCACCGCCGTCGTCGTCCGGCCATGGACCGGCCGGCCGCTTAAACGCCGAACGGCGCACCGGGAGTTCCCGGTGCGCCGTTCGCGTTATGCGGGCTAGCCCAGCAGGGACAGCACTTCGCTGAACTTGGCCGAGGGCCGCATCACGGCGGAGACCTTGGCTTCGTCCGGACGGTAGTAGCCGCCGATGTCCACCGGGGATCCCTGGACCGAAAGCAGTTCGCCGACGATGGTTTCCTCGTTGGCGGCCAGGGCGTCCGAGACGGCGGCGAAGGCTGCGGCCAGCTCGGCGTCGTCGCTCTGGCGTGCCAGCTCGTCGGCCCAGAACTTGGCCAGGTAGAAGTGGCTGCCGCGGTTGTCCAGCTCGCCGGCCTTGCGCTTCGGGGACTTGTTCTCCAGCAGGAACGTTCCGGTGGCGCGGTCCAGGGTGTCTGCGAGGACCTGCGCGCGGGCGTTGCCCGTGGAGGTTGCCAGGTGCTCGAAGCTCACGGCGAGGGCCAGGAACTCACCCAGGCTGTCCCAGCGGAGGTGGTTTTCCTTGAGCAGCTGCTGGACGTGCTTCGGGGCCGAGCCGCCGGCGCCGGTCTCGAACAGGCCGCCGCCGTTGATCAGCGGAACGATCGAGAGCATCTTGGCGCTGGTGCCGAGCTCGAGGATCGGGAACAGGTCCGTGAGGTAGTCGCGGAGCACGTTGCCGGTGACCGAGATCGTGTCCTCGCCCTTACGCAGGCGGGCCAGGGTGAAGGCCGTGGCCTCGTCCGGGGACATGATTTCGAGCTGCAGGCCCTCGGTGTCGTGGTCCTTGAGGTATTCCTCGACCTTGGCGATCATCCGGGCGTCGTGCGCACGGCCCTTGTCCAGCCAGAACACGGCAGGGGTGGCGGAGGCGCGGGCGCGGGTGACGGCGAGCTTGACCCAGTCGCGGATCGGCACGTCCTTGGTCTGGCAGGCGCGCCAGATGTCACCTGGGGCAACCTGGTGTTCAATCAGGACGGTGCCGGCGTCGTCGACCACCTGGACGGTGCCGGCGGACTGGATCTCGAAGGTCTTGTCGTGGCTGCCGTATTCCTCGGCGGCCTGCGCCATCAGCCCGACATTCGGGACCGTACCCATGGTGGTCGGGTCGAAGGCACCGTTGGCGCGGCAGTCGTCAATGACGACCTGGTAGATCCCGGCGTAGCTGCTGTCCGGGAGGACGGCGAGGGTGTCGGCCTCCTGGCCGTCGCGGCCCCACATGTGGCCGGAGCTGCGGATCATGGCCGGCATTGAGGCATCGACGATGACGTCGGAGGGAACGTGCAGGTTGGTGATGCCCTTGTCCGAGTCGACCATCGCCAGCTCGGGGCCGTCGTTGAGGCCCTTCTGGATGGCGGCTTCGACGTCGCCGCGGATCTCTTCGGGGAGGTCCTCGAGGCCGTTGAGGATGGAGGCGAGGCCGTTGTTGGGGCTCAGGCCGGCCGCGGCGATCTGCTCGCCGTAGGTGGCGAAGAGGTCGGAGAAGTAGGCCTTGACGACGTGGCCGAAGATGATCGGGTCGGAGACCTTCATCATGGTGGCCTTCAGGTGCGCGGAGAAGAGCACGCCTTCTTCCTTGGCCCGGGCAACCTGGGCGGCGAGGAAGGTGTCCAGGGCGGCGGCGCGCATCACGGTGCCGTCGATGACTTCGCCGGCCAGCACGGGGAACGCCCGCTTCAGGACCTTGACCGTGCCGTCTTCCTTGACCAGCTGGATCTTGAGGTTGGTGTCCGCCTCGATGACCACGGACTTCTCGTTGGAGCGGAAGTCGTCGGCATCCATGTGGGCGACGTTGGTCTTGGACTCCGGGGTCCAGGCGCCCATGCTGTGCGGGTTCTTGCGGGCGTAGTTCTTGACCGAGAGCGGCGCGCGGCGGTCGGAGTTGCCTTCGCGCAGGACCGGGTTCACGGCGGAGCCCTTGATCTTGTCGTAGCGGGAGCGGATGTCCGTCTCCTCGTCCGAGGCCGGGTTGTCCGGGTAGTCCGGCAGGGCGTAGCCCTGGCCCTGGAGCTCGGCGATGGCGGCCTTCAGCTGCGGCACGGAGGCGCTGATGTTGGGCAGCTTGATGATGTTGGCTTCGGGCTTCTTGGCGAGCTCGCCCAGTTCGGCCAGGGCGTCGCTGACGCGCTGCTCTTCGGTGAGGTAGTCGCCGAAGACGGCGATGATGCGGCCGGCTAGCGAAATGTCGCGGGTCTCCACTTCCACACCGGCCGTCGACGCGAATGCCTCGACAATCGGCAAGAACGAATAGGTAGCCAGCATCGGCGCTTCGTCGGTGTGGGTATAGATAATCTTGGCCATTGCTCGGGCGTCTCCCTGAAAGTCTGCGGATATCCGGAAATCTTGTGTTATCTCAACGGCTCTAACTTACCCGAGGTGGCCCCATTGGCGCCTATCCGGGACGGGCTCCGTCGCCCCGTGACTCGTGCAGCCGGCCTAATCCTGCGCGAATCTGATGTGACAGTTGTTGACAAAGTTCTTTACATGTTCGTCAATTTGACGTAGTTTCTAACCCATCACAGCGGCCCGCACCGGCAGGCCGCCCCGCATTCCTCCCGGTTAGGACACCCATGAGAACACCCAAGACTCTGGCCACCAGCCTCCTCAGCCTCTCCGCCGCGGCCCTCCTGGCGATCTGCGCGGCCGGCGGCGCCACCGCCTCGCCCGTTGCGGCGCAGGACAAGAAGGCTCCCCAGGTGGCCAGCCAGTCCGTCGACGGCTCGCGCGCCGCCGACTACTGGACGCCCGAGCGGATGAAATCGGCCATCCCCGGCGACGTGCTGGCGGACAAGGCTTTGGCCCGCGGGAACAAGTCCTCGGCCGCCACCGTGGAGAAGGGCTCGAGCACCCAGATCTCGGGCAAGGCCGCCAACGGCAAGCCCACCCTGCACGCCGCCGAGTCGCCGGTCTCCAACATCGGCAAGGTGTTTTTCACGATGGGCGGCAGCAACTACGTCTGCTCGGGCAACTCGGTGGCCTCCACCAATAAGAGCACCGTCTCCACGGCCGGCCACTGCGTCAATGAGGGCCCGGGTGCCTTCGCCACCAACTTCGTCTTCGTCCCCGCGTACCTCAACGGCGCCGCCCCGTACGGCAAGTGGGCGGCCAAGGCGCTCTACACCACGACCCAGTGGAGCTCGGCCGGCGATATGCAGTACGACACCGGATTCGCCGTCGTGTCCCCGCTGAACGGACAGAACCTGTCCGACGTCGTCGGTGCCTCCGGCGTCCAGTTCAACGCCGCGCGCGGCCTCACCTACAAGTCCTACGGCTACCCGGCCGCGGCGCCGTTCGACGGCCAGTCGCTGGTGAGCTGCACCGGCCCGGCCTCCGATGATCCCAACAATCCCCAGTTCAACGCCCAGGGCATCCCCTGCGACATGACCGGCGGATCCTCCGGCGGCCCCTGGTTCATCGGCACCAGCTCCTCTGGTTACCAGAACTCCATCAACAGCTACGGCTACGGCAGCCGCTCCACCGTGATGTACGGCCCCTACTGGGGCTCGGTGATCCAGCAGGCCTACAGCACCGCCGCAGCCTCCTAAGAACCCCACCCCCAATACGCCCACACCCTAGGAAAGGAATAGGGCAACGCGGGGTCACTTGCCACCTATCCCCCTCGACAGGGCGGCAAGTGACCCCGCGTTGCTGTGTGCTGGTCCCGGAGCCTGCCCCTCCCACCGGACATGCCCATCGCACGGGCCGGCCACTGGACATAATCCCCATATGCCCACTCGTGGCTGCGAAGGATGAGCATGTCCCCCTGACCCGGCCGCCAGGGTCCGGGCGCACACAGGGGACATGCCCACTGCACGCGCCGGCCAGTGGACATAATCCCCAAATGCCCACTCGTGGCTGCGAAGGATGAGCATGTCCCCCTGACCCGGCCGCCAGGGTCCGGGCGCACACAGGGGACGTGCCCACTGCACGCGCCGGCCAGTGGGCATAGTCCTTATATGCCCACCCCTGGCTGCGAAGGATGAGCATGTCCCCCTGACCCGGCCGCCAGGTTCCGGGCGCTCACAGGGGACATGCCCACTGCACGCGCCGGCCAGTGGACATAATCCTTATATGCCCACCCCTGGCTGCGAAGGATGAGCATGTCCCGCTGACCTCTGGCTAGTGCCCACCCCTGGCTGCGAAGAATGAGCATGTCCCCCGGGCCCTGTAACCGGGGCAATCTCACTGCACGCGGCAGTGCACGCGGCACACCCCTGCGGCACAAAAAATGGACATGCCCTCCCGGATAGGGAGGGCATGTCCATTCCTGGCGGCAAGCGCTGCGCAGCTCCCCTAGTGGAAGAAGTGGCGGGCGCCCGTGAAGTACATCGTGATGCCGGCGGCGTTGGCTGCGGCGATGACTTCCTCGTCGCGGACGGATCCCCCGGGCTGCACGACGGCGCGGACGCCGGCGTCGATCAGGATCTGCAAGCCGTCGGCGAATGGGAAGAACGCGTCCGAGGCCGCAACGGCACCGCGGGCCCGTTCCGGAGCTCCGGCGGCGTCGGCGTTCGAGGCCCCGCCTGCACCCTCGACGTTGGACTCCACGGTGACACCCAGGGTGTTGGCCCGCTCGACGGCGAGCCGGCAGGAGTCGAGTCGATTGACTTGGCCCATGCCGATGCCGACGGCGGCACCGTCGGCGGCCAGCAGGATCGCGTTGGACTTGGCCGCGCGGCAGGCCGTCCAGGCGAAGGCGAGGTCGGCCAGCGTGGCGGCGTCTGCGGCCTCTCCCGCAGCGAGCGTCCAGTTGGCCGGGTTGTCGCCCTCGGCGTCGACCTTGTCCGTGGCCTGGACCAGCATGCCGCCGGAGACCTGGCGGAACTCGGTCGGGTAGCGGCCGTAGCCCTCGGGCAGGGTCAGGAGGCGGATGTTCTTCTTCTTGGAAAGGATCTCCACGGCCTCGTCCTCGAAGCCCGGCGCGATGACGACCTCGGTGAAGATCCCGGCCACGGTCCGGGCCATGCCGGCTGTGACGGTGCGGTTGGCCGCGATCACGCCGCCGAACGCCGAAACCGGGTCGCAGGCGTGGGCCTTCGCGTGGGCGTCGGCGATCGGGTCCGCCGCGGAGGCGGAACCCACGGCCACGCCGCAGGGGTTGGCATGCTTGATGATCGCGACGGCGGGCTCGGCGAAGTCAAACGCGGCGCGCAGGGCGGCGTCGGCGTCGACGAAGTTGTTGTAGCTCATCGCCTTGCCGTGCAGCTGGTCGGCCTGGGCGATGCCGGCCGGGGCGGCCTTGTCCACGTACAGCGCGGCCTGCTGGTGCGGGTTTTCGCCGTAGCGCAGCACCTCGGAGCGTTCCAGGGCCAGGCCGGCGTAGGCGGGCCAGTCGATCACGCCGTCGCCGTCCTCGTCGAGGAACTGGCTGGCGGTCCAGGTGGCCACGGCAGTGTCGTAGGACGCGGTGTGCGCGAACGCCTTGGCGGCGAGCCGGCGTCGGGTCTTCAGGTCAAACCCGCCGGAGGAGGCCGCATCCACCACGGAACCGTAGGACGCCGGATCCACCACGATCGCGACGGCGGCGTGGTTCTTCGCGGCCGACCGCACCATCGCGGGACCTCCGATGTCGATCTGCTCGACGACGTCGTCCTGCGCGGCGCCCGACTTCACGGTCTCCACGAAGGGGTAGAGGTTCACGACGACGAGGTCGAACGGCTCGATCGACATGTCCTCGAGCGTCTTCATGTGCGCCGGGACGCGGCGGTCGGCGAGGATGCCGCCGTGCACGCGCGGGTGCAGGGTCTTGACGCGGCCGTCCAGCATTTCCGGGGAGCCGGTGACTTCTTCGACTTCCTGCACCGGAATCCCTGCGGCGGCGATCTTCTTGGCGGTGGAACCGGTGGAGACGATCTTGACGCCGGCTTCATGCAGGCCCTTCGCGAGCTCCTCCAGACCGGTCTTGTCGTAGACCGAGATGAGGGCCCGGCGGATGGGAACACGGTCGATGGATACACGTTCAAGCTGCGTAAAGCTCACAAAAGTCTCCGTCTTATATCGCGGCGCGGCCGCGGGTGGTGGGGATGCGGCCAGTTTATCGCGTCACGGCCCTCTGCCTGCCCGCGCGCCGGAGTGTGAAGCTTCCCCGCTGGCGCGCGGCGGCACGTAGAGTTTTCCCAGGAGGCCGAGATGAATACTTACACCACTGTGCCCAGCGGCGAACAGGTGGTCCAGGAACTGCCGTGGCGGTGGAAGGTCCAGGGCCGGATTTTCCTGATCGGCGGCCTGGGCTTCATGTTCGACGCCTGGGACGTCACGCTGAACGGGATCCTCATTCCGTTGCTGTCAAAGCACTGGTCCCTGAGCGCCGGCGACGCGGCCTGGATCGGCACCTCCAACCTGATCGGCATGGCCGTGGGCGCCTTTGTTTGGGGCACCATCGCGGACACGATCGGCCGCAAGAAGGCCTTCACCGCCACCTTGCTGATCTTCTCGGTCTTCACCGTGCTGGGCGCCTTCTCCCCCGACTTCCTCTGGTTCGTGGCGTTTCGGTTCATGGCGGGCTTCGGCCTGGGCGGCTGCATCCCGGTGGACTACGCCCTGGTGGGCGAGTTCACGCCCCGCAAGCAGCGCGGCCGGGTCCTCACCGCGATGGACGGCTGGTGGCCGATCGGCGCCGCGCTATGCGGGTTCGTCTCGGCCGGACTCATCGCCGTCTTCGCCGACTGGCGGCTGACCATGCTGATCATGGTGCTGCCCGCGCTGCTGGTGTTCTGGATCCGGCGCAGTGTCCCGGAGTCGCCGCTGTTCCTGATCCGCAAGGGCCGCCGCGAGGAAGCCGCCAGGGTGATCGACGGCCTGGTCGCGGCCACCGGCGCCGAAGCCCGGGTCTACAGCCTGCCCGAACCCCAGGACGCGCCGCGGCTCTCCGCCGGCAGCGCCTGGACCCAGCTCCGCGCGCTCTGGCAGTTCAGCTGGAAGATCACGACGGCGGCCTGGGCCTTGTTCTTCAGCATCCTGCTGGTCTACTACCTGTCGCTGACCTGGATGCCGCGGATCCTGATCGGCGCCGGCTTCGAGGAGTACAAGGCGTTCCTCACCACGGCATCGATGGCCGCCGTCGGCCTGCTTGGCGTGGTGGTCGCCGCGCTGCTGGTGGAGCGGACGGGCCGCAAGTGGATCCTGGCCGTAACCGGCCCGCTGTCGGCGCTCACGCTGGTGATCGTCGCCGTCGTCGTGGACATCCCGACGGCGGCCGTGTTCTGGCTGTTGGTGTTCGGCTTCGTGGTGCAGGTGGCGATCCCGGTGCTGTACGCCTACGTGTCGGAGCTCTACCCGACCGAGCTGCGCGGCTCGGGATTCGGCTGGGCCTCGACGTTCTCCCGGCTCGGCGCAGGCTTCGGACCGTTGGTCTTCGCCGCGTTCCTGTGGCCGGAACTGGGACTGGCCACGTCCTTCGCCCTGGCCGGCGGCCTGGTGTTGCTCTCGGTGCTCTGGATGGCCTTCTTCGCGCCGGAGACCAAGCAGCGCCGCCTGGAGTAGCACCTTCGCCGCCGGCCCATCCCAACTGACTCGCAGCAGGGGCCGTTCTGACCTTTCGAAACGGCCCCTGCTGCCAGTTACTTCGGTTGCCATCCGCGACAAGTGAGCGCGGCACGGACCTTCGCGACGGCGGCGCGTGCGTTGTTTTCCATGTGCCGTCTTGAGATCCGCACCAGGATCCAGCCGGCGCTAGTGAAGTCCTCTTCCCTCGCGATGTCGCGGACCACCTGGGCAGGTTCGGAATGCACGGCGCCCTCGTACTCCACGGCAACCCGGCACTCCGGATAGGCAAGGTCCGGTTGGCGCACGACACCGGGGCGCAGGGCCGTTATCAGGTTCAGTTCCGGCTCTGGCAGTCCCGCACGGCACAGTGCGAGCCGGAGCCTGGTTTCAGGTGCTGAATCCGCACCGATCCGGGCCTGCTCCAAAGCGAGCCGAGCCTTTCGGATGCCGGGCGTGCCCTTGTGCCGGTCCAGCATCTCAGCCAGCTCTTCCTTGCTGGCGTATGGCTCCGCCCGGCCTTCAAGTTGCGGCCGAGGACGGCGCAGCAGATGGTCCGCCACCACGGTAAGCTCGTCAACGCTCATCCTCCGGGCGCAGTCCAGCCACGTCCTGGCCCGTGTGGTGACCAGAACACCGTCGAGGGTCGTGATTTCGTCGGCGAAGAACTGCCCGACGTGGCCGATCACACCCCTGCGCCGCGGTATGGCCATAGTGTCCGGACGTGAAATATGGATATCGGGAGCGTCGGAGCCCGGCAGGAACCCTGGGAATTCCCAGATCAGAAAGGCCGTAGCGTGGGAGGCAGCCGAGAAGTTGGTTACCAAGGTCAGAGGCCGAGCCCGGAGCTTCACGCCGGTGAGACCGCCGGGTGACAACCGAATCCCGCGGCTCGGAACGTGCAGCGAGCAATGTTTGAGACGGCGCCGGCTGACCCCTGCGTCGACGGCCTCGCGCACGGTAAACGGCGCCGCGCCAAGCTGAGCCGGGAGCGGCCGGGGTGTTTTCATCCACCCATCGTCGCAAAACCGCATACCGTCTCAGGGGGTTATCCACAGGCCTCGGCCGATGCACCCAACTGACTCGCAGCAGGGGCCGTTTTGAGGCCTCAGAACGGCCCCTGCTGCGAGCTAGTTGGGTGACTTCGCCCCCGCGGCGAGCGACTTCAGCGTCGACACCAGCAACCGCCGCTCCACCGTCTTGATCCGCTCGTGCAGGGTCTCCTCGGTGTCGCCGTCGTCCACGCTCACGGCTTCCTGGGCGATGATCGGGCCGGTGTCAACGCCCGCGTCGGCCCAGTGCACCGTGCACCCGGTGACCTTCACGCCGTAGGCCAGGGCGTCGCGGACGCCGTGCGCGCCGGGGAAGGCCGGCAGCAGCGCCGGATGGGTGTTCAGGTACTTGCCGCCGAACGCGTCGATGAAGTCAGCACTGACAATCCGCATGAACCCGGAGGACACGACGACGTCGGGCCGGTACCCGGCGACGGCTTCGGTCAGCGCGGCATTCCACGCGGCCCGGTCCGGGTAGGCCTTGAAATCCACCACGAAGGTCGGGATTCCGGCGGCCGCGGAGCGCTCCACCCCGTACGTTCCGGGCCGGTCGGCGCCAACGGCGGCGAGTTCCACGTCCAGCTCGCCGGCCCTGACGGCGTCGATGACTGCCTGGAGATTGGAGCCGGTGCCTGAGACGAGGACAACTATGCGCATTGACTTAGCTTATGGGGCCACTCGCGTACGCTGGAAAATATGAATTCCCCCCAGGACCCCGGCGGAGCCCAGCGGGGACAGAATCCCCGGAGCGAAGCGGCCAAGGCATCGCTGCTCCGGACGCACAACCTGTTCCGCATGTTTATCGTCACGGTGCTTGGGGCGTTCTTCGTCTTCCAGCTGGACGTCAGCTACCTCTGGCTCACCGCGATCCTTACCGCGGCCGCACTGGTGCTCGGCATCGTGCTGATCGTGCGTGCGGTGAAGCTCAAGGAATCCCGCCTGGTGCTGTTCGGCACCATCTCCGGCTTGGTGGTCTCCGCGGTCATGGTGCTGATGGTGCTGGCCTCCGCGGTGTTCTTCAACCAGATCCGGGACTACCAGCAGTGCGCCCGCCATGCCCTGACCCAGCAGGCGGCCTCGGCTTGCCGGACCCAGCTGGAGAAGTCGCTGCCCACGCAATTGCGCTAGCGCCGGCCGCCCGCGGGGCCTGGAACGCCCCCGTTTAGTCGGCTTCGGCGGCTAGTTCCAGATCCGTTTCGTGCAGTTTCTGCCGTCGTTCCAGCCACGGCCCGGCCGCGTAGCCGATCACGACGCCGACGCCGGTTTCAGCTGCCACGAACAACGCCGTCGTGAGGGGATCCGGGCCGATGTCCGTGAGCCGCCCGATGCCTGCGGAACCGCGGGCCAGCCAGGCCAGTGCCGCCGCGAGCAGCCCCGCCACGGCGCCGATCATGGCGCCCAAGACCAGCGTGGAGACGGTGGCGGTGAACCAGCGCGCCTTGACCTTGATGGAGAGCCATTCGTCGAAGTGGTTTTCGCCTTCGCGCAGGAACCACCAGCCCGCCAGGAGCCCGGCGAGCGCAGGAACCACGAGGGCCACGAAGCCGTACTCCAGCGCACCGGCGGGCAGCGCCGCGAACACCGGGATGGAGGGCAGCGGCCCGACGGCGGTGGCCAGCGGCCCGGCCTGAGATCCGACGCCGAGCGCGAACCCGGAGCCGGAGGTCCAGGCGAGCGCGAACACGGCCAGGTTGGGCAGGTAGCCCAGCTGCGCGATGGTGAGCGCCGCGCCGCCCACCGGGCCGGCGTCGAGCGCCTCATAGACGGCGATGATGAGGTTCCAGTGGATGATGAGGTCCACGGCGAGCAGGGCGGCAGCCATGGCCATGCTGGCCATCACGGCCACGAAGCCGGCCTTGATGGCGGAGCCCAGGTAGGAGCCTGCCCAGCGCGAATGCTGGCTGGTGCGCGAGAGCCAGGCCACGGCGTCGACGCCGATCAGCCGGCTCCAGGAGCCCGCTTCCCGGCGGGCACCAATCACCATGCCAAGCGCGAAGGGGATCAGCGGGACGATGGAGGCGCACCAGAGGCTGACACCGACCTCGGAGGTGCGGCAGACGAAGCCGGTGGCGAACCCGAAAGCGCCGTACATCAGCCAGGAGCCGAGCAGCGCCTGCCAGAGCTGGTCCGTGTAGGACGCCCGGGCCAGCCGCCGCCCTGCGCGCCAGGCGAGCAGGAACGGGATGAGCGTGAGGCCCAGCGGGATGAGCGACAGGGTGCCGGACTCGGGCCGTCCCGCGGTACCGGCTCCGACGGTTTCCAGCAGCAAGGGGACGCCGTGGATCAGCAGCCAGGCCTGGCCGGCCAGCCGGGCGAGGAATTCAAAGCCGCCCTCGCGGAACCCGGCCGTGGCCCAGACCGCGATGATCGGTGCGATCACGACGAGCGCGGAGATCACGGCGGCCTGCGCGGACTCGAGCGCCCCCTGCAGCCATAGAGGCATCGGAAGGCCACGGTTCCCGGTCTGATCAGCGCGCAGTTTCATCGTCTTCCATGGTGCCACGCGCGGGGCCCTCCGCCGGGTTCCGACAGGCTCTTGTCCCCCGGATTTCAGCCGGTGGCAAGGTTGCCGCAGGCGCCGCCAGCCGCGCCTCCGTCACACCACCGCAGGTGGCCCCGCGGCAGCGCTTTTTCCGCTACCCCGCCGTAAAATTTAAGGTGTCCGCAATCAGTGGTTGGAGGCAGAAAATGACTACCGCATCCCCACATGCACACGGCGTACATTTCGGACGGACTGATGTCCAAAACGTCGGCATGGGTGTGGGTATTGTCCTTCTTGTCGTGGGTGTCCTGGGGTTCATCCCGGGCATCACCACGCAGTACAGCGAACTGAGGTTCTTCGGGCCTGATTCCAAGGCCATGTTCCTCGGACTGTTCCAGGTGTCCATGCTGCTGAACGTCGTTCAGCTGGCCATTGGCGCCGCTGGCTTGACCATGTCCCGCAATGGCATGGGAGCCCGGAACTTCCTCATGGGGTTCGGCCTGCTGTACATCATCTTTAGCGTTTACGGGCTGATCGTCGGCGTGGGGTCGGCGGCCAATTTCCTGTCATTCAACACCATGGACAACTGGACCCACATGGTGCTGGGCGTGGCAATGATTGGCGCCGGCTGGCTGCTTTCGAGGCATCTGGCCGATGACGCACAAACCCGGTAAGCGAACACCGGGAAGAGGGAGCCGCGAATGAGGAACGATTCTCAGTAATCCAACAAATTCGTACTACCTGCTGGTGCGGGCGCCTGGAGCTTCTTGGGTGTCCGCACCAGCTTTCTTTTGCCCCGCCGCCTGCCGTGAGTCTCGCGCCCGACGCCGGGTCCCCGGCCGCCGCGGCTACGTCGCGACGCCGGCCGCTGCTCCGGACAGCTAAAGCCGTTCCGCCAAATGCTGGACTTATTCGGCGGCAGCACCCCAGACTGGCCTGACCCACCGACTCGAAAGGGTTTCCATGCCGGATTTCTCAGCTTTTATCCCGTTCCTCGCGGTCCTCGCCGGGGCACTCGTCGTCGTCGCCGTCATCTGGATAGCGATCAAGCTGATGTGGAAGGTGGCCGAACCAAACGAGGCCCTGATCATCTCCGGCCTGACCCGCGGAACCCTCGAGACGCGGGACGGCATGGACTTCAAGATCGTCACCGGCAAGGGGGCGCTGGTGTTCCCCGGTCTGCAGACCGTGCGGACCCTGTCCCTGACCCTGAACGAGACGGAACTCAAGGTCTCCTGCGTGACCTCCCAGGGCATCCAGGTGATTGTCGAGGGCGTGGTGATCTACAAGATCGGCGACGCGCCGCCGTTCATCGCGAACGCCGCGCGCCGGTTCCTCGGGCAGCAGCCCAAGATGCAAAGCCAGGTTTACAACGTCTTCGAAGGACACCTGCGCTCCATCATCGGCAGCATGACCGTGGAGGAGATCATCCGCGAGCGCGACAAGCTCGGCTCGCAGGTCCGCAGCGCCAGCGGGGTGGAGATGGAAAAGCTCGGCCTGGTGGTGGATTCGCTCCAGATCAAGGACCTCCAGGACCCCACCGGCTACATCCAGAACATCGCCAAGCCGCACATCGCCCAGGTGAAGATGGAGGCCCGCATCGCGGAGGCCACCCGGAACCGTGAGGCGGCCGAGCGTGAGGCGGAGGCGGCCGCGCAAATCGCCGACGCCCAGAGCCTGTCCGCGATCAAACAGTCGGAGGCGCAGGCCAACGCCGAACGGGCCCGGGCCAACGCCGCCCAGGCCGGACCGCTGGCCGAGGCCACCGCACGGCAGCAAGTGGTGGTCCAGGAAACGGAGGTCGCCAAGCTCGAGGCGGACCGTGAGGAACAAAAGCTCCAGACCACCATCCGGAAGCCCGCGGACGCCAAGGCCTACGCCAAGCGCACCGAGGCCGAGGGGCAGAAATCGGCGGACATCAGCGCCGCCGAGGCGCTGGCGCGCCGGACCGAGCTTGAGGCGCAGGTCAATGCCCGGCGCACCGAGCTCCAGGCGCAGGCCAACGCGACAGCGGCCGCGGCCGCCGCCGGGGCCACCCGCGTCACCGGTGAGGCCGAGGCTGCCGCCACGAAGGCCCGCGGTGACGCGACGGCGTCGTCGATCAAGGCCAAAGCGCTGGCCGAAGCCGACGGCATCAAGGCGCGCGGCGAAGCGCTCGGGACTAACCAGGACGCGGTCATCTCGCAGCAGCTGGCCGAGAACATGCCCGCCATCATTGCTGCGGCCGCGGAGCCGTTCGCCCACGTCGGGCAGCTCACCGTCCTCAACGGCGGGGAGGGCATCAACCGGATGATCGGCGGCATCCTGGCGCAGGTCGGCGACTACCTTCCTGCGCTGCGGACGGCATTGAAAGACGGCCGGCAGGCAGCCAAGCAGCCACCGAAAGCCCCGGATGCATAGGAACGTCGACCGCAGCCTGACCGGCAGGATCGGGCGGGTGACGGGGCTGGTGGGGCCCGGCACCATCGGGGAGGTCATGCTGCCGTTCCGCGGCGGGACGAGCGCCTTCCACGCCCACCCGTTCGACAGGGAGAGCGTCTTCGCCGTCGGGGACGAGGTGCTGGTGATCTACTACGAACCGCCCCAGACGGTCTACGTGGACGAACTCCCGGACGTCTTGCGGCACGAGCCGCGCCGCTGACGCTGGCCGCACGGCTGATACTGCCGGTGCCGCCGATGCCGCCGGGCACCAGGTCCGGGCATTGCGACCCCGCACCAATTTGCCGGATGTGACCGCTCCGAGGCCCGCCCTAACGGCCATCCTTGGCAAACGGGCGCCCAACATGCTCACTTGTCGCAGCAGCGAGCGCGCATATTGGGACTATGTCCAGCCGCAAGCCCGGCCGAAGGGCATGCCCAGTGTGAAGGCGGCTCGGCTGCAGCTGCCGGGCACCAGGCCCCGGACCCGGCACCTGCCTGTTAACCCACTCTTCCCCCGCAGGCCACACCGGTAACCCCGCGCCGTCAGCCGCCGCGGCCACGGTGGAGGCGTGAGGATCGCACTAGTCGCCGAATCATTCCTGCCGCAGATGAACGGGGTCACGCACTCCATCCTGAGGGTCCTGGAACATCTGCAGGGCCGAGGCGACGAGGTGCTGGTGATCGCGCCATCCACGCAGGACCCCGACGTCCCAGGCGAGGTCCACGGCGCGCGGGTGCACCGCCTCCCTTCCGTGCCGCTGGCCGGCTACACGAACGTACGGGTGGCGTTGGGCGGTGTGGCCCGGGTCAAGCGAATCCTTGCCGACTACGCCCCCGACGTCGTCCACCTCGCCTCGCCGTTCGTGCTCGGCTGGCGGGCAGCCCAGGCCGCACACCAGCTGGGCATCCCCACCGTGGCCATCTACCAGACCGAGGTCCCCGGCTACGCGGGCCGCTACGGGGTCCCGTTCCTGGAGAACTGGGCCTGGAACCGGGTCGAGCAGATCCACCTGCTCGCCTCGCGCACCCTGGTTCCGTCAACCTTTGCGCTGAACCAGTTCCTGGGCCGCGGCATTCCGCGGGTGCATATGTGGCGCCGCGGCGTGGACACCCGGCGGTTCAGCCCGGAGAAGCGCGACGACGCGTGGCGGGCCTCCGTAGCCCCCGGCGGCGAGCGGATCATCGGCTACGTGGGCAGGCTCGCGGTCGAGAAACAGGTGGAGGACCTGGCCGTGCTCGCAGATATTCCCGGCACCCGGCTGGTGATCGTCGGCGGCGGGCCGCAGCGTGAAGCCCTCGAGGCCGCGCTCCCGGGGGCCGTGTTCACCGGGTTCCTCGGCGGCGAGGAATTGGCCCGGGCCGTCGCCTCGTTCGATCTCTTCGTCCACCCCGGCGAGTTCGAGACCTTCTGCCAGACCATCCAGGAGGCCATGGCAGCCGGCGTCCCGGTGGTCGCCACCGGCCGCGGCGGCCCGCTGGACCTGGTGGAGAATTCGCGGACCGGCTGGCTTTACGAACCGGGTGACCTCGCGGCGCTGCGGTCCCGGGTGGCGGACCTGACGGGTGACGACGCCAAGCGCCGCGCCTTCGCCGCCGCGGCCCACGCCTCGGTGCAGGGCCGGACCTGGCACGCGTTGGGTGAGGAGCTCGTGCGGCACTACGAAGCGGTCCTCACCGGTTCCACTAGCCCCGGTTGCACCAGCCCCAGTTCAACCACCAGAGGAGCAACCCTGTGAAGATTTCCGTGATCGGCTGCGGCTACCTCGGCGCGGTGCACGCCGCCACCCTGGCCTCGATGGGGCACACCGTGGTGGGGATCGACGTCGACGCCGCCAAGGTGGCCCAGCTGGACCGCGGCGCCGCCCCGTTCTACGAACCGGGCCTGGACGAACTCCTGCGCGACGGCCGCGCCAACGGCCGGCTCGCCTTCTCCACCAGCTTCGCGGACGCCGCGGGCGCGCAGCTGCACTTCCTCTGCGTCGGAACACCGCAGTCCAAGACCTCCGACGGCGCCGACCTGAGCTATCTGGTCTCCGCCACCGAAGCGCTGCTCCCGTTCCTGGCGCCGCGTGCCGCCGTCGTCGGCAAGTCCACCGTGCCGGTGGGAACGGTGGAGATGCTCCGCGGCGTGCTGGCCGGGCGGTCGGATGTGCTGCTCGGCTGGAACCCCGAGTTCCTTCGCCAGGGCACGGCGGTCAAGGATTCCCTGGTGCCGGACCGGCTGGTGTACGGCGTGCCGGGCGGCAAGGAGTCCGCGCGGCACCCGAACAGCGCCGGCGCCGCCGTCACCGCGGCGCTGGACACGGTGTACGGGCCCCTGCTCTGTGCCGGAATTCCCCGGCTTGTCTGCAACTTCGCGACGGCTGAGCTGATCAAGTCGGCGTCGAACGCGTATCTGGCCACCAAGCTGAGCTTCATCAACGCGATGGCGGAACTCTGCGAGGCCTCCGGCGCGGACGTGACGGAGCTTGGCGAGGCGATGGGCCTGGATCCGCGGATCGGCGGCCGTTACCTGCATGCCGGCCTTGGCTTTGGCGGCGGCTGCCTGCCCAAGGACATCCGTTCCCTCCGGGTGCAGGCCGCGGCGCTGGGCGTGGACTCGGTGGACGCCTGGATGGCCACGGTGGACGGCATCAACCGCGGCCAGCGCTCCCGCACCGTGGAGGCTGCCCGGGAGTTGTGCGGCGGCCAGCTGGGCGGCCGGCGTGTGACCGTGCTGGGGGCGGCCTTCAAACCGGACACCGACGACATCCGCGACTCCCCCGCCCTGGACGTTGCCCAGCAGCTGGCCGACGCGGGGGCGCACGTCACCGTCACCGATCCGGCGGCGATCAACAATGCCTGGCTGCGCTATCCGCAGCTGCGCTTCGAGGCCGCCGTCGAACAGGCGCTCGACGGCGCCGAGCTGGTGCTGCTGCTGACCGAGTGGGAGGCCTACCGCTCGCTCTCCCCGGCCGCGGCCGGGGAGCTGGTCCGCCGCCGGACGGTGCTGGATGCCCGGAACGCCCTCGACGCCGCCGCCTGGACCGCGGCGGGTTGGACGGTGCGGGGCCTGGGAAGGGCCGACGCCGGGATTGGCGCGGACGCGGCCGCCGCCGGCCGACTGGCCACCGCCGACTGAGCGGTCCGGCCCCAGCGACCCGGACCCAGCGGCCCGGCCCGAGCGGGACGGCTGAGCGGGAACGCCGCAACCCGCCGGACACCCGCGCCCTGGCGCCGGGCCGGCGCTTCGCCCCCTATGATTTCTGAGGGGAGGATTCAGAATGCAGCATCGTTGGTCTCAGATTTGTCCGGTTACGGCCGCGTGAGCACTTCAGCGCGCACCGAGGAGGACGCCCGGCTCCGCGAAGCCATGTCCCTGCTCTCAGCCACACTGGAATCCACCGCGGACGGCATCCTCGTGGTCAGTGCCGAGGGCCGGATCTCCTCCGTCAACAACCAGTTCCTCTCGATGTGGGGCATCCCCCGCGAACTCGTGGACACCGGCGACGACGAGTCCGTGATGGGCTCCGTCCTGGGCCAGCTGACGGACCCCGAGCAGTTCCTCGCAAAAGTCACGGCCCTCTACGCCGATCCGGACGCCGAGAGCCACGACGTGCTGCACTTCCGCGACGGACGGACCTTTGAACGGTATTCCCGCCCGCAGAAGGTCGAGGACCGCGTGGTGGGCCGCGTCTGGAGCTTCCGGGACGTCACCGCGGCCCGGCGCGCCCAGGACCAGATCAACCAGGCCATGGCGGACCTCGCGCAGCAGGCCAGCCAGCTGAAGACGCTCGCGTTCCAGGATCCGCTGACCGGGCTCTCCAACCGCCAACTCTTCAACGACCGTCTGGCGCACGCCCTGGCCGGACCCTGCGGGACCGCCGTCGACGTCCTGCTGCTGGACCTGGACGACTTCAAGGAAGTCAACGACATCCACGGCCACCACGCCGGCGACCAGATGCTGATCGAGGTCGGCCGCCGGCTGCGCGCCTGCGTCCGGCCCAACGACGTTGTAGCACGGCTGGGCGGCGACGAATTCGTGGTCCTGCTGGTCGGGTCGCTCGACGCCGACGCGGCCGCCGCGCGGGTCGTCGAATCCCTCAAGCTGCCGGTCTGGATTGATGGCACCATGCTGCGGCCCAGCCTGAGCCTGGGGCTGGCGTCCATCAGCGAAGACGCCGTCGACGCCTCCGAGCTGCTCCGCCGCGCCGACATCGCCATGTACGCGGCCAAGTCCGCCGGCAAGAACCGCTATCTGCGCTTCCGCCCGGAAATGATGACCGCGCTGCTGGAGCGCACCGACCTGGAGGCCGGGCTGCGCACCGCCGTCGACAGCGGGGAGATCGCGGTGCACTACCAGCCGATCGTCTCTGCCCGACTGGGCACCGTGGTCAAGGTCGAGGCGCTGGCCCGCTGGGAACGCGACGGTGCCCTCGTCCCGCCGCATCAGTTCATCCCCACCGCAGAGCGCAGCGGCCTGATCGTCGAAATCGGCACCGAGGTCCTGCTGCGCGGCTGCACCGAGCTGGAGCCCTGGCTTTCCGCGGATTCCAGCCGGTCCCTCGCCGTCAACGTCTCCGGTGTTCAGCTCCAGCAGGGCAACTTCCCGGAGCTGCTGTTCGCGACCGCCGGCTCCTGCGGGGTGGATCCGCACCAGCTGGTCGTGGAGGTCACGGAGAGTGTCTTCTTCGACGACGACTGCCAGGTCCAGCGCCAGCTCGTGCAGCTCCGCAGCGCCGGGGTACGGGTGGCACTAGACGATTTCGGCACCGGCTACTCCTCGCTGGGCCGCCTGCAGGACCTGCCGGTGGACACGCTCAAGATCGATCAGTCCTTCGTCGGCCTGATCCACGGCGGCACCGAGCCGCTCCCCATCCTGAACTGCATGATCGACATGGCCCACGGCCTGGGCCTGACCGTCACCGCGGAAGGTGTCGAGACCCGGGAACAGGCCGAGTACCTCATGCGACGCGGCTGCGATTCCCTCCAGGGCTTCCTGTTTTCCCGGCCCCAGCCGGCGCCCAGCCTGCCCGCTGCGCTCTCGGCGTCGGCCCGGACCATCACCGCATTGCGCCACGACACTGCCGCACAAACGCAGTCGGTGCTGTGATTTGGGTCTCATGGCCCTATGATGCTTGAAGTTTAATGACCACCGCCCTGCCGGTGGATTCGAGTTACGAACGCCCGGGGGCTGGCATCGACGTGGAACAAGGATTGGCGGAAACCCTGCTGACGCAGGGTCCTGACGCGTTGCTGCTGCTCACCACGGAGGGGATCATCTCCTTCCTCAACCCGGCCGCCGAACGCCTCTTCGGCTACTCCAAAGAGGAACTCATCGGCGTCGCGCACAGCCGACTGCTCGTGGAGGACGACCGCGGCGGGTTCCTTCGGGTGTGGAGCCGGCTGGGCGGCGGCAGCTCTTTCGGAACGCGTCCTTTCCCTGGCCTTGGGCTGCACCGCGAGGGCCGGGAAATCCCGTTGGAGATTACCTGCTCGCTCGTCACGACGCCGGCCGGAACCTCGATGGCGGTGGCGGTCCGCGACACCTCCCACCGCCAGGACGACGACGCCGGGCGGCGGAGCGCAGTTTCGCTCCTCGACGCCACATTTGAGACGACGGCGGACGCCATAGTGGTGGTGTCCAACACCGGCCAGATCACCGGCGTCAACGAACAGTACCTGAAGTTGTGGGGCATGCCGCGCGAGATCCTGGCCGAGGACGACGCCTACGCCCTGGTCAAATTCATCGCCAAGCAGCTGGTGGCCCCGGACTGCTTCAAGGCCAAGGTCGCCGAGCTCTACGCCGACCATGAACTGCACAGCCATGACCTGCTCGAGTTCCAGGACGGCCGCACGGTGGAACTGTATTCGCGGCCGCAGAAGGTCGCCGACGAAGTGGTGGGCCGGATCTGGAACTTCCGCGACGTCACCACCCGCACCATGGCGCAGGACCAGGCCCGACGCGCCCTCGACGAGCTGGCACAGCAGGCTGACCAGCTCAAGGCCCTCGCGTTCCAGGATCCGCTGACCGGGCTGGCCAACCGGATGCTGTTCAACGAACGCGCCACCGCCGCGCTGGAGTCCCCCGGCCCGGTCGCGGTGCTGCTGCTGGACCTGGACGACTTCAAGGAAGTCAATGACATCCTGGGCCACCACGCGGGAGACCAGATGCTGGTGGAGATTTCCCGCCGGCTGCAGAACTGCGTGGGCCCGCACGGCACCGTGGCCCGCCTGGGCGGCGACGAATTCGTAGTGCTGCTGGTCGGCTGCGGCGATTCGGACGCGGTGGCGCAGCGCATCGTGTCCACGCTGAACGCCCCGGTCTCCATCGAGGGCACCCTGATGCGCCCGGGGCTGAGCCTGGGCGTGGCGACGCGCGGCACGGAGGGCATGTCTTCCTCCGAGCTGTTGCGGCAGGCCGATGTGGCCATGTACGCCGCCAAGGAGGCAGGCAAGAACTGCTACGTGCACTTCCAGCCGGAGATGCTGGCGACCCTGCTGGAACGCACGCAGCTGACCGCGGGGCTCCGCCGCGCCGTCGAACTCGGCCAGATCACCGTCTTCTACCAGCCCGTCATCTCCACGAACCGGCGCGAGGTGATTCAGTTTGAGGCCCTGGCCCGCTGGGAACGCGACGGGGTGCTGATGGCGCCGGACGCTTTCATCCAGACCGCGGAGCGCAGCGGCCTGATCCGCGACATCGGGGCCGAGGTGCTCCGGCAGAGCTGCACCGAGCTGCAGTCCTGGCTGGCGGAGGATCCCGGGCGGACCCTGGCCGTCAACGTCTCCGGCGTGCAGCTGCAGCATAAGGACTTCGCCGAGCGGGTGCTGGACATCGCGGCATGGAGCCGGGTTGATCCGCACCAGCTGGTCCTGGAGGTCACCGAAAGCGTGTTCTTCGACGCCGATTCCCACGTCATCCAGCAGCTGATCACCCTGCGCGCCGCGGGTATCCGGGTGGCGCTGGACGACTTCGGCACCGGCTACTCCTCGCTGGGCCGCCTGCAGGAGCTTCCCGTGGACGCGGTCAAGATCGACAAGTCGTTCGTGTCCATGCTGCACACCGGCGAGGAGCGGCTTCCCATCCTGACGTCCATGATCCACATGGCCCACAGCCTGGGCCTGCGGGTGACGGCGGAAGGCATCGAGACGCCCACCCAGGCCCGGTACCTGATGGAACATGAGTGCGACGCCCTGCAGGGCTACCTCTTCTCCCGCCCCGTGCCCGGGGCACGCCGGGCGGCGGCGGTGACACAGTCCGCAGAGGCCATCGCGGCCCTGCAGGAGCCGGCAGTGGCGCTCTAGTTCAGCCTCTTGTCTGGGCGACCGGACGACATATTCGGACGCTTTCGCGATTACTGTCGGGGCGGCATGGGACTGTGCTAGCGAACACATATGATTTCAGCAGGCGCGGACCGCGGCGAACCCAATCCGGTTCCCGGCGGTGCGCGGCGCCATTCACAGATCCATCGCTTTTGGGGGCAGTACACATCATGGACGCAGCGTTCGCACAGACAGTGCTGGAGCACAGCCCTGACGCCCTCTTGCTGCTTGGCCCGGATGGATCCATCGCCTTCCTGAACACTGCCGCGGAGCAGCTCTTCGGCTATTCCCGGGCGCAACTGCTGGGCGCCGACTATAGCCTGCTGCTGGCCGAGTCGGCGCGGGAGGATTTCCACAAGGTCCTCGCCGGGCTGGATGGCGGCACTGGACTGACGCCCTTCACCGGCGCGGGCCGCCGCGGCGACGCCTCCGAGTTCCCGGTCCAAATCACCTGCGCCGCCCTCCCGCCTGCGCCCGGTACGGCCGGGACCGTCGCCGTCTCGGTGCGCCCGGGATTCCCGGCCCGTCCCGGCGCCACACCACCCGCAATGCCGCACGACGGCGGAGCCACTGCCGGTGCCGCTGCAGCGGCAGCCGCTCCCCGCCGTCGGACGTTCGGCTCGCTGGAGGCAGAACTGGTGCCCGGCACCACCGGCGTGCTCCCCCGGCTCACGCCCGCGGAGCACGACGACCAGCTCAAAGCGGCCGTGCTGCGGGACACGCTGACCGGGTTGCCGAACGGAACCCTGTTCAACGAGCGCCTCGCCGCGGCGCTGCGCCGGCCGGACCCGGTGGACGTGCTGCTGATCAACGTGGACGATTTCAAGAGCTACAACGACATGCTGGGCCGTTCCGCCGCGGACGAGCTGCTGGTCGAGGTGGCCAGCCGGTTGCGCAACTGCGTCCGGCCGCACGACACCGTGGCCCGGCTGGGCGGTGACGAATTCGTGGTGCTGCTGACCGAGTGCCTGAACGCCGGGGCCGTGGCGAAGCGGATTTCCGAGTCCCTGTACGTCCCGGCGCGGATCGGCGGGTCGCTGGTGCGCCCCGCGGTCAGCATGGGCCTGGCCGCCAAGACGCCGCAGACCCACGACGGCGCGGAACTGCTACGGCAGGCGGACTCGGCCATGACGGCGGCCAAGGCGGCGGGGAAGAACACCTGGCTGCAGTTCCGGCCGGAGATGCTGAACACAGCCGCCAACAGGGCCCAAGGCGAGACCGGGCTCCGGCAGGCGGTGGAACTGGGGCAGATCTCGGTCCACTACCAGCCGGTGGTGTCCCCCGGGCTCGGCGCCGTGGTGCAGTTCGAGGCCTTCGCGCGCTGGGAGCGGCACGGCAAGCTCGTTCCGCCCAACCAGTTCCTGCCGGTAGCCGAACAAAGCGGCCTGATCCGCGAGATCGGCGACGAGGTCATGCGCCGCGCCTGTGCCGAGATCCGGCCCTGGCTGGCCGGCGACGCCGCGTACAGCGTGGCCGTGAACGTCTCCGGCCTGCAGTTCCAGCACCGCGACTTCGCCACCGACGTGCTGGGGATTGTCGCCTCCACCGGGGTCGACCCGCGACAGCTCATGCTCGAACTGACCGAGAGCGTGTTCTTCGACGCCGATTCGGACGTGCTCCGGCAGCTGGCGCAGCTGCGCGAGGCCGGCGTCCGGATCGCGATGGACGACTTCGGCACGGGTTACTCAACGCTGGGCCGGCTCAAGGAACTGCCGCTGGACAAGGTCAAGATCGACCGCTCCTTCGTGGCGATGATCAAGACCGGCAAGGAACACCTGCCGTTCTTCCGGACCATGATCAACGCCGCGCAGAACCTCGGACTGAAGGTCACGGCCGAGGGCATCGAGACGCCGGCGCAGGCCAAGTACCTGATGGACCTGGGCTGCGACTCGCTACAGGGCTACCTGTTCGCCAAGCCCGCCCCGGCCAGCGACCTCGCCGGCACGATGGAAAGCGCCCTGACGGCGATCGACAAGGTCGAAGCCGCGGGTTAAGCCGGTTTGGCCCGAGTGGGGGATTGCGTCTGCGGCCCGTTCGTGGGCCGACAGTCCTAGTGGCAGGAAGACCGGCGGCGACTGGCCCGCCGACGTCGACGTCGACCACGGCTCCCGTGGCCGACGTTCCCGCCCAGTTGTACCTCCGCCGCAGCCCGTCGGCAGGCGGCCGCGGTGCGAGCTGGCGCGGAGTGCACCGCGTGCCCTACCTAAGAACCGGGCGGGAACGTCAGCAGCGGACCCGACCAACGGCCGGGTCCCTCTTGTGCGTTCGGCTCAGCGCTTTTCGCAGGCGATGCCGTCGTTGTCTCGGTCGAGGTCGTATTCGCCCCGGTGCCGGACCGCGCCGCCGTCGTTATAGCCGTAAAGGGTGTTGTCCACGCGGAAGGTGGTGACCCGCTTGCCGGTGGTCTTGTCCTTGGCGCCCTTGCGGCCCACGCCGTGCGGGTAGACCTTGTTCAGCTCCGTGCAGTTCTTGTACGACTTCGGCGCCGGCGCGGCAGATGCCGGCACGGCCGTGCCGCTCAGTACGACGGCGCTGGCCGCCAGCGAGGCAATCAGCAGTTTTTTCAGGCGCACGTTCGAGAGCCCTCCCCCAATAGAAGCCCTCGGCCGCGTGTCGGCGAGGCGCAATGAAATGCTAACCCATAATTGCGCCCGTTTCGGTCCGTGTCAGCCGCGGGAATCGAGCTTATCCATGTCCTGCGACACCATGGCTGAGCTGCGCTCCCACAGCTCCCGGGCCAGCTCCGCGTCGTAGGCCTGTTTGTTGGCCTTCGCCAGCGCCCGCTTGGCGTAGTAGGCGCCGGAGACCCAGTCCTGCCCCGGTACGGCCGTAGCGAGCCATACCAGGGTGTCCGCGCCCTGCTCCGGGGACAGCATGAACCGGTTGAGGAAGCTGCGGTACATGAAGCGGAACGGGCTCGTGGTGTTCGCGGCGAAGTTGGTGGCCACCACGCCGGGGTGGAACGCCGCCGTGGAGATTCCCGCCCCGTGGTAACGGTTGTGCAGCTCTGACGTGAAGAGGATGTTCTCCAGCTTCGCGTTGCCGTAGGCCAGGTTGGCGGAGTACTTGTTCGCGACCTCCAGGTCCTCGATGTCGAGCCGGCCGTACAGCGAGTTGGCGGCGCTGGAGGTGTTGATGACCGTGGCCTGGCTGGCGGCGAGGGTGTCCATCAGCTCGGTGGTGAGCAGGAAGGGCGCCAGGTGGTTGATCTGGAAGGTCTTCTCGTGGCCGTCCACGGTGAGCTCACGGGCGCCCATGATGCCGCCGGCGTTATTGGCCAGGACGTCGATCCGCGGGTACTTCTCCTTCAGCTGCGCGGCAAGCCGGCGCACCTGCGCGAGTTCGGCGAAGTCGCTGACGAAGTAGTCCGCGCCGATCTCCTTCCCGATCCGTTCGGTCTTCTCCGCTGAGCGCCCGACGACGACGACGTTCTCCCCTTGTGCGGCGAGGGTCCGGGCCGACGAGGCGCCGATCCCGTCGCTGGCGCCGGTGATGACGATGGTCCGTGCGGTCATGGGGTCTCCCGTGGTCGATGCTTCAACGGTTCAAGCTACTCAAGGGTAACCAACGCTCAACAGCCGGCCCGTGTTCCTCCCCAACCCGACGCCCCCTCACGTGTGGCACGTTTCTCCCCCCACGCTCCCGCAGGTGTGGCACGACGGTATGCTGTGCCGTCTCGCTGGGTCTGTGTTTGGGGTGTTAAAGAGCTCAGGCCCCGACATTGTGTGTCGGGGCCTGGCTGTAATGGTTGTCCGGCGGTGACCTACTCTCCCACACCCTCCCGGGTGCAGTACCATCGGCGCT
>NZ_JABFMX010000018.1 GCF_013359735.1 Arthrobacter sp. C9C5 | reverse complement strand
GATCGCGCGGTAGTGGCCGCGGCACGCACCGCCGCGTACCGGCGCGACCCGCGCTGCGTCACCCAGCGCGCCGCCCACGCCGAAACCGAACGCCGCGTCAGCCTCCGCCCGGCCCCCGACACCATGTGCTATCTGACTGCGTTGTTGCCGGTCGCGGAGGGGGTGTCCGTGCACGGAGCCCTGACGCTGCAAGCGGATACTCTTCGGTCCGCCGGGGATTCCAGGAGCCGGGGCCAACTGATGGCCGACACACTGGTCGAACGCACCACCGGAAAGGCCGGCGGGATCAGCGGCATCGAAATCCAGCTCGTCATGACCGACCGCACCCTCTTCCAGGGGGACAGCGAACCGGCGCGGATTCCCGGGTACGGCATCGTCCCCGCCGGGTGGGCACGTGCACTGCTTAAGGACGCGGGCACCGGTACTGCGGGCGGCCCGGGTGACGAACGCGCCTCTGCGGCCTGGCTGCGCAGGCTCTACACCGCGCCGGCTACGGGCGAGCTCGTCGGAATGGACTCCCGCGCCCGGATCTTCCCGACCGGGCTGCGCCGGTTCATCCAGGCGCGGGACGACACCTGCCGGACCCCGTACTGCGACGCCCCCATCCGCCACCTGGACCACATCGTTCCCCGGCACCGCGGCGGCGCAACCACAACAGCCAACGGCGCCGGACTCTGCGAAGCCTGCAATCACACCAAAGAGGCCCCCGGCTGGTGTGCCCAGCCCCGCCCCGGTCCTGGGCGGCACGCCCTCCAATTAAGGACGCCGACCGGCCACAGCTGCTACTCCACCGCCCCGCCGTTGCCGGGAACGGCGTATGGGTCGACGGCGACATTCGGCCAGCGCCGAAAGGTTCGTCACCTCGCCAAGGTGCTGAAGCTCGGGAGGGGCGGGACTGCGAGAGCGGCCTGAGACTTAGGGACTAGGTTGGCCGTCCACGGTCTGCTTAGGGACTATAGGGAGGCCGACAGTTCGCCAAATATCCCTTAAACACAGGACCTGCAGGTACCTTCGCGATCTCGCTATGAGACGGCTCGGACATTTTCATGTCCAGAACGACCCGGCTTAATCAAGTGGTTACCTGCAGGCGCTTTAAGCGTACGCCTGCCCTGGAGCCGAGGCTAGGGGTCGGTCGCCTCTTCCGCGACGCGCGAAAACACCCTCCGGCACAGAAGCGTAGAGTGGAACAAGACGCCTGATTCTGGACGCCGAGTGCTGAGGGAGAAATCGTGACGATTGACTGGGACGAAAAGAAGACTCTGCTGCAGGAACCGAACATCGCGGCCGTGACCCAACTTTGCGACGAGCTGATGGAGAAGAAGCCGGGATCCGTGGTCCCGTACATCGACCCCGTCCATGACGAGGACGAGTGCCGGATCGTCAGCCTCCATATCGCGCCCGGCAAGGGCTGCGAATCAGGGTTCGTCTCGCATTTCAACGAGGACGAGGCAGCCCGCCGCGCCACCTCCATCTACGAAGCCGTCGAACTCGACCCGCGCTACGTGATGCCGTGGAACGCCTACCCCTGGGTCCGCGACCCGGAGCTCCCCTCAGCCCTGAACGTCCAGGAAAAGACCGACGGCCTGCGGCCTTTCCGCCAGTTCATGAAGATCAACAAGCGCACCTCCGCGATCATCGCCCACGGCGCCGACGCCCACGCCTTCCTGACGCTTTTCGAAAAGACCTACCACTCCTCACTGAAGAACCGCGGCGTGAAGATCTACAAAGCCACCGCCTTGGGCGGCCGCGCCTTTGCTGTATCGCCGGCCAAGCAGGAAGAACTCCTGGCCAAGAACGTCGCGGTCTACAAGGACGCCATGCAGCGGGCTGGAATCCAGCACCTCTAGGGGTCACGACGTCGGCTCGCCGCCGCCTGCCGACGTCGCCATTGGGCCCAACGGCCCTGCCCAACCACGTCTCCCACAGCCAAGCTGGGATAGCTGACCGAATCACGGCCGGCCCGTCGCAGAAGGATACAGCGCAGACGGTCGCGCCTTGGGAGGGAAACCGGTATGGGACGTTTGGACGGCAAAGTTGCACTGATCAGCGGCGGCGCCCGCGGCATTGGCGCCGCGATCGCGCGGCGCTTCCTTGACGAAGGGGCGACGGCCGTCGTCGGCGACGTGCTGGACGACGACGGCGCCCAGCTGCTGGCTCAACTCGGCGACGGCGTCCGCTACGTTCACCTGGACGTGACCAGCCCGGCGGACTGGGACGCCGCAGTCAACGAGGCAGTCACCGCGTTCGGCGGCCTGAGCATCCTGGTCAACAATGCCGGCATCGTGAACTTCGGGCGGATCGACGACTACCCGCACGAACAATGGGCCCGGATCATCGAGGTGAACCTCACCGGCGTCTTCAATGGCATCAAGGCCGCCGCCCCCGCGCTGGCCAGGGCGGGTACCTCCTCCATCATCAACGTCTCCTCCATCGCCGGGCTGCGCGGCTACGAAAACCTCGCCGGCTACACCGCGTCGAAATTCGGCGTGCGCGGCCTGACCAAGGCAGCCGCACTCGACCTCGGGCGGGACGGGATCCGCGTCAACTCCGTGCACCCCGGCGTCATCCAGACCCCCATGACCGAGGGCATGACCTTCGACACCGGCCATGTGCCGCTGCACCGGATCGGCCAACCCGCCGAGATCGCGCAGCTCGCCGTCTATCTGGCCAGCGAGGAATCCTCCTTTGTCACGGGTGCCGAATTCGTGATCGACGGCGGCGAAACCGCGGGCACCGTCGTGCCGCCCGGCAGCTGACCGCGCAAGATGGAGAGGCTTATGTCCGCACGTTCCGGGTCCAAACTGGCCGTCATCGGCGCCGGCAGCGTCGGCACGTCGCTGGCCTACGCCGCCCTGATCCGCGGCTCGGCCAGCCACGTCGCGCTCTTCGACGTCAACGCGGCCAAGGCCGAGGCCGAGGTCCTGGACCTGGCGCACGGCACCCAGTTCACCGCGGCGGCGGCAACCGTCAGCGGCGGCGCGGACATCAGCGTCACCGAAGGCGCCGACGTCGTCGTCATCACCGCCGGGGCCAAACAGGCGCCAGGCCAGACCCGCTTGGACCTGGCCGGCACCAACGTCCGGATCCTCGAGCAGCTCATGCCGCAACTGCTCGACCACGCCCCAGACGCGGTCTACGTGCTTGTCACCAACCCCTGTGACGTGCTGACCGTGGCCGCGCAAAAGATCACCGGGCTGCCGACCTCCCGGGTTTTCTCCTCCGGCACCGTATTGGACACCTCGCGGCTGCGCTGGCTGCTGGCGCACCGCGCGGGGGTATCCGTGAGCAGCGTGCACGCCAGCATGGTCGGCGAACACGGCGACACCGAATTCCCGGTCTGGTCCGGCGCGACCATCGGCCCGGTGCCGATCCGGGACTGGAAGGTCGACGGCGAGCGCATTTTCACGCCCGGATACCTCACCGAAACCGCCCGTGAAGTCACGCAGGCCGCCTACAAGGTAATTGCCGGCAAGGGCGCCACGAATTACGCGATCGGGCTTTCCGGCGCCCGGATCGTGGAGGCCCTGCTGCGCTCGGAAAACGCGGTGCTCCCGGTTTCCACTGTGCTGGGCGGGCAGTACGGGATCGACGGCATCGCCCTCTCGCTGCCCAGCATCGTGGGGAACGGCGGCGTGCGCGCGGTCCTGGAGACGCCCATGGACGAGGGCGAACTCGCCTCCCTCCACCACTCGGCCGAGACCCTCCGGCAGAGCCTCGCTTCCCTGGGGATCTGACCCCGACTAAGCGGGCTGCGTTATGGACGGCACCACCGTCACCGAGCCAAGGTGCGGCAGCGCCGCCCTGGCGCCCTCCTCCAGGTCCGCGGCCACCGACGAAAGATCGACCAGCCGGGCGTCCGGGCTGAGGGGGACGGTGATCTCGGCGTGCAGCCGGTGGCCGGACCAGCGCAGCCGGGAGGTCCCGCCCATTGGCGAGCGTTCCCGGACGACGCCGGCCAGCGCATCGCTCAGTTGGGGGTCGACGCCGTCCATGAGCCGCCGCCCGACGTCGCGCACGGTGCCCCAGAGCAGCACCATGATCGCCACGGAGATCAGCAGCCCCACGATCGGATCCGCCAACGGGAAGCCGAGCCAGACGCCGATGACACCGGCCACCACGGCGAGGGACGTGAAGCCGTCAGTCCGGGCGTGCACGCCGTCGGCGATCAGCGCCGCGGAACCGATCCGCCGGCCGACCCGGATCCGGTAGATCGCCACCAGCTCGTTGCCCGCGAAGCCGACAAGGCCGGCCGCGAGGACCCAGCCGAGGTTCTGCACGGGCTGCGGTTCGAAGAAGCGGCGAATTGATTCGACGGCGGCCACCACCGCGGAGAGGGCGATCATGGCGACAATAAAGAGTCCGGCCAGGTCCTCGGCGCGGCCGAAGCCGTACGGGTAGGTTCGCGTCGGTTTGCGGCGGCCGAGCAGAAACGCGATCCACAACGGCACCGCGGTAAGCGCATCGGAGAAATTGTGCACGGTGTCCGCCAACAGCGCCACCGAACCGCTGATCAGCACAATCGCCAGCTGGAACAGCGACGTGGCGCCGAGGCCCAGCAGGGAGACCTTGACTGCGCGGATGCCTTGGGCGCTGGACTCGAGTGCCTCGTCGATGGAGTCTGCGGCGTCATGGGAATGCGGGACGAAGAGCTCGTGCAGCCAGCCCTTCAGCCCGGAGGCGTGGGTGTGTCCATGCGGGTGGTCGTGATCATGCGGGTGGTCATGGCCGTGCGGGTGCTCACGGTCGTCGTGTTCCCCATGGCGGTGCTCGCCCACAGCGTTCCCCGGCCCGCTCATGCGCCGTGTCCCGGGGCAGTGCCTAGCGCGTGCTCGGCCTGGTGGATTGCATCCATCACCAGCTGACGGGCGTGATCATTCTGCAACCGGTAAAAGACCTTGGTGCCCTCCTGCCGGGTGGCGACCATACCGCCCAGCCGCATCTTGGCCAGATGCTGCGAGACGGCAGAGGCCGGTTTCCCGACCCGCTCCGCCAAGGCGTTGACCGGCAGCTCACCGTCCCCCAGAGCGAGGATCAGCCGGACCCGCGTAGCGTCGGCCAGCATGGAAAATACTTCGACGGCCAGCTCCACGTGGGGGCTGTCGACATCAACCTGCATATCTGCATTCATACGCAGATACTGTCACACCTGCCGCGTTGGGCCAACTGTTAACCGAACTGGACGTGGGCGGCCGGAACACAATCAGCGGAACCATCGTTGAACACCGGTAGCCTGAAATGCGGGACCTCAGCCTGGAAGGAGTTGCGACGTGGCCGAAGCATCGAAGCATAATCCGGCCGCCGGCCTCCTCCGCTTCGCCCTGCTAGCCGGCATCCTCGCCGTGCTTGCCGGGCTTCTTGGCATGCACGTCCTCGCCGGCACCCACGGAGCACACGCCTCGGCTGCGTACACCCAGACCGCCCCGGCGTCCGACCACGCAGCATCCGGCCACGCAGCGTCCGACCACACCGGCCCGGCGACCCACCACGAAACTCCGACGCCGGCGTCGTGCGTCTGCGGTGGGGGCTGCGGCGAACAGCACGCGGCACACACGTCGTGCACCCCGGCCCCCTCGGGCGCTTCCCTGAGCGCCCCCCTGCCCGGGACAACGCTGCTCGCGGTCCAGCCACGGAGCGCGGCGGAAGTAGACCAGCTCCCCGCCTACTCCTACCTCCCCACCACGCCAACGCCGAACGAGCTGTCCATTAGCCGGACGTAAAGGGGATCCGTGCCGCGTTTCGTCGGCACCCACGCCCCCACACGGTGCGCACCCCCTCAGGCTCGCATCGTCCGACGCCGGCGCACGCCGGATTTCCAAAGGACAGGTTTTAATGAACAAAGCACTGACAATCCCCGCCACCGCCCTCGCCGCGATCATCGCCCTGGCCGGCTGCTCCGCCAGCACCAGCTCCGGCAGCAGCATGCCCGGCATGGACCACAGCAGCGCGGGATCAAGCTCCGCGCCCGCAGCCGCGGACCACAACGGCACGGACACCATGTTCGCCCAGGGGATGATCCCGCACCACGCCCAGGCTGTCGAGATGAGCGAGATGATGCTCAAGGAGCAGGGCATCGACCCCAAGGTGACCGCCCTGGCCGGCCGCATCAAGGCTGCCCAGGGGCCGGAGATCGAACGGATGACCGGCTGGCTCCGGAGCTGGAACGAATCCACCCAAATGCCGGGAGGCCACGTCATGTCCGGCATGGTGAGCGATGACGGGATCCGCCAGCTCGACGCCGCCACGGGCCCCGAGGCCGCGAAGCTGTTCCTCACCCAAATGATCGCCCACCACGAGGGCGCCGTCGAGATGGCCAACGCGGAGGTCCGAAGCGGCAAGAACCCGGACGCGATCAAACTGGCCAAGGACGTCGCCGCCTCCCAAACGGACGAAATCAAGGAAATGAAGGGGCTGCTGGCCGGCCTCTAGCCTCGCTCGCTGAGGCCGAGCGGACACGTGGGGCCCTGACTGGGCGCTCGAAGTGGGCCCCAAGTGTCCGCTCGGCCAAGCTTGGCCCCGGCAGCACAGTTGACACCCCGGTGTGACCTCTGCCATATTTGAGGCGTGAACCTGTCAGACAGCCGGACAGCCGGACAACCCCTCGCCCGGCTCAGCGCGGCCGAAGCGGTCTTCAACGTCCTGCGCTCCGAGATCGAATCCGGCAAGCTCGGCATCGGCGCCAAACTGAGCTCCGAAGCCACGCTCGCCCAGCAGTACGGTGTGAGCCGCTCCGTTGTCCGCGAGGCCCTGCGTTCCTGCAACGCCCTGGGGCTGACCGTCACGAGGACCGGGCGGGGCACCTTCGTCGTCGCGGACCATGTGGCCAAAGACCTGGTCCTGGGCCAGTACTCCGCCCTGGACCTCACTGAGGCCCGCCCCCACATCGAAGTTCCGGCCGCCGGGTTCGCCGCGGAACGCCGTTCGCCGGAGGAACTGGACACCATGCGGGACATCGTCGCGGCCATGACCGCCGAGGACGACCCCGAAGTGTGGGTCGGCCTGGATTCGAATTTCCATGCCCTGATCGCGAAGGCCAGCCGGAACAAGGTCTTCGAGAACGTCGTCGCGGACATCCGCGAGGCCCTGGCCCATCAGTCGGAGACCCTGAATATGGTGGCGGACCGCCAGCACGCCTCGGATGAGGAGCACCGGCGCATCCTGGCCGCCATCGAGGCCGGCGACGCAGCAACGGCGCGGATCGCCATGAGCCAGCACCTGCACGCCGTTGGTCTTGCCCTCGCCTCGATCCTGCATCCCCGCGCCGGCGTGTGAACCGGCCCAGCGGACAGACCCAGCAACAGCAGCTTGACCAGCAATGAACACCTCCACTGCTAAGGACGCAATGACTTCCCCTGCCGTCGCGCATATTCCAACTCCACCGGCCCCGGCGAGGCTCCCGCAGCACGTCCCAGTTGCGGTCCAGACCCGCGACGGCGTGGCGGAGAGCGTCCACTACGGCTCGGCCATCGCCACCGCGGCGGATGGCCGGACTCTCCTGGCCGCCGGCGAGCCGCTCGCCCCGTTCTACCCGCGCTCCGCCCTTAAGCCCCTGCAGGCCGTCGCCATGGTCCGCGCCGGCCTCGACCTCCCGGAGGAACTCCTCGCCCTAGCCGCCGCCAGCCACTCCGGAGCCGCCAGCCACCGCGACGGCGCGCTGCGCATCCTGGACCTGTACGGCCTCAACCCCGCTGACCTCGAGAACAGCACCGATCTCCCCTACGGCGTCCGCGAACGCGAGGAATGGCTCGGCGGCGGCGGGGAGGCCACCCGGTTGGCGCAGAACTGCTCGGGAAAGCACGCCGCGATGGCAGCCACCTGTGTCATCAACGGCTGGCCCGTCGGGGGATACCTGGACCCGGCGCACCCCTTGCAGCAACTCGTGGCCCGGACGGTGGTGGAGTTGACCGGCGAGCAGCCGCAGCGCACGTCCACCGACGGCTGCGGCACCCCGCTGTTCGCGTTGACCCTGCGCGGCATGGCCCGCGCCTTCGGCAAGCTGGCCTCGGCAACGGGATCCGACAGCGCGGAGGCTGCCGTGGCCGACGCCATGCGCCGCCACCCCGGGATGGTGGCGGGCGAGGACCGGGATGTCACCGCGCTGATGCGCCTGGTCCCCGGCCTCCTCGCGAAGGACGGCTTCGAGGGCGTCCAGCTGGTGGGCCTTCCGGACGGCCGCGCCGTCGCCGTCAAAATCTCCGACGGCGGGGACCGCGCCCGGATGCCTGTCACCGTGCGCCTCCTGGAGGCGCTCGACGTCGACACCTCGCCCCTGGCGGGGCTTGCCAAGTCAGCTGTGCTGGGCGGCGGCCTGCCCGTCGGACTGCTGCAGGCTACCGATTTCCTCGCCTCCCCCGGAACTTTCAACGACCCCCACGCCCTCTAAGGACCGCTATGACCCCGCTCGACGAATCCGCCGACTTCCGCTCCGAACATGACCTCCTGGGCGACCGGGACGTTCCCGCCGACGCCTACTGGGGTGTCCACACCCTCCGGGCCGTGGAGAACTTCCCCATTACCGGCCAGCCGCTGTCCTCCAACATGTACCTGGTCCGCGGGCTGGCCGCCGTGAAACTGGCCGCCGCCCGCACCAACCACGAGCTCGGGCTGCTCGACGCCGAGCGCGCCCGGGCCATCGAGGACGCCTGCACCGATGTTATGAGCGGCAAGCTCAGCGAGCAGTTCGTGGTGGACGTCATCCAGGGCGGTGCGGGAACGTCGTCGAACATGAATGCCAACGAGGTGATCGCCAACCGGGCCCTGGAAATCCTCGGACACCCGAAGGGCGACTACGCACGGCTGCACCCCAACGACCACGTCAACCTCAGCCAGTCCACGAACGACGTCTACCCCACCGCGGTCAAACTCGGCACGATCTTCGCCGCCCGGGAACTGCTGGAAGCCCTCACCGAGCTGGAAGAGGCCTTCGCCGCCAAGGCCGTCGAATTCCGCACGGTGGTAAAGATGGGCCGCACCCAGCTGCAGGACGCCGTCCCCATGACGCTCGGGCAGGAGTTCGGCACCTACGCCGTCACGATCGGCGAGGACAGGCTCCGCCTTGCCGAAGCCGACCTGCTGATCCACGAAATCAACCTCGGGGCCACCGCGATCGGCACCGGCCTGAACGCCCCGGCCGGCTACGCAGAGGCCGCCTGTCGGCACCTTGCCGAGATCACCGGCCTGCCGCTGGTCACGGCCGCTGACCTGATCGAGGCCACCCAGGACGTCGGCGCCTTCGTGCACCTCTCCGGGGTGCTGAAGCGGGTGGCCGTGAAACTGTCCAAGATCTGCAACGACCTCCGGCTGCTCTCCTCCGGCCCGCGCGCCGGTTTCGGCGAGATCAACCTCCCGGCCGTGCAGTCCGGCTCCTCGATCATGCCCGGCAAGATCAACCCGGTCATCCCGGAGGTGGTCAGCCAGGTTGCCTACGAGGTCATCGGCAACGACGTCACCATCACCATGGCCGCAGAAGCCGGCCAGCTCCAGCTCAACGCCTTCGAACCGATCATCGTCCACAGCCTCCACAAGAGCATCTCGCATCTGGAAGCCGCGTGCCGCACCCTCACGGCCCGCTGCGTCCGGGGTATCACCGCCAACACCGAACGGCTCCGCCTGACGGTGGAACAGTCAATCGGCCTCGTCACCGCCCTCAACCCGCAGCTGGGCTACGCGACCGCCACGGCCATCGCGCAGGAAGCCCTTGCCACCGGCAAGGGAGTCGCGGAACTCGTACTCGAACACGGGCTGCTCACCGCCGAGCAGCTCACCGAACTGCTCAGCCCGCAGCGCCTGGCCAACCTGAGCAAGTAGCGCACCCTCGAACCCCGAAGGACCCCCATGACCTATCCAGAAACTGCCCGCGCCCAAAAACCGCCGGCTCAGGAACAGCCAACCCCGCAGCAGGCCATCTCCGACCACACCATTCCGGCGCATGCCCACGCCTCCGAGGCCGCACTCCACGCCGAAGACCAGGGCTACCACAAGGGCCTGAAACCCCGGCAGGTCCAGATGATCGCGATCGGCGGCGCCATCGGCACCGGCCTGTTCATGGGCGCCGGCGGCCGACTCGCCACCGCCGGACCGGCCCTGATCATCAGCTATGCCCTCTGCGGGTTCTTCGCGTTCATGATCCTGCGCGCCCTCGGCGAACTCGTGATGCACCGGCCGTCATCAGGCTCTTTCGTCTCCTACGCCCGCGAATTCTTCGGCGAGAAAGCCGCGTTCGTCACCGGCTGGCTTTACTGGCTGAACTGGGCCATGACCGCGATCGTGGACATCACCGCCGTCGCGCTGTACATGAACTTCTTCAAGAAGTACTGGGCGCCGATCGCGGACGTACCGCAGTGGACTTGGGCACTTGCCGCCCTCATCCTGGTGCTGGGCCTGAACCTCATCAGCGTCAAAGTGTTCGGCGAGCTCGAATTCTGGTTCGCCCTCATCAAGGTAGTGGCGCTCGTGTCCTTCTTGATAGTCGGCATCTACTTCGTCATCTTCGGCACCCCCGTCGCCGGCCAGGAGGTGGGCTTCACCCTGATCGCGGACAACGGCGGCCTGTTCCCCAACGGCCTGCTGCCGGCGATCGTGGTGATGCAGGGCGTTGTGTTCGCCTACGCCTCGATCGAGTTGATCGGCACCGCGGCGGGCGAGACGGAAAACCCGGAAAAGATCATGCCGCGGGCCATCAACACCGTGATCGTGCGCATCGCCGTGTTCTACGTCGGCTCCCTCGTACTGCTCTCGCTGCTGCTCCCCTACAGCTCCTACAAGGCCGGGGAAAGCCCGTTCGTGACGTTCTTCGGCTCCATTGGTGTGGACGGCGTGGACGCCATCATGAACCTGGTGGTCCTGACCGCGGCCCTCTCCTCGCTCAACGCCGGCCTGTACTCCACCGGCCGGATCATGCGCTCCATGTCCGTTTCAGGGTCCGCGCCGAAGTTCGCCGCCCGGATGAACAAGGCAGGCGTGCCCTACGGCGGCATCGCCCTCACTGCCGGCGTGGCCGTCCTGGGCGTCATCCTGAACGCCGTGGTCCCGGCCGAGGCCTTCGAGATCGTCCTGAACGTCGCGTCGCTGGGCATCATCAGCACCTGGGCCATGATCGTCCTGTGCCAGATGCAGCTTGCCCGGCTCGCAGCCCGCGGGGAACTGCTCAGGCCCGCGTTCCGGATGCCAGGCGCACCCGTCACGGGCTGGATCACGCTCGCGTTCTTGCTGGCGGTGCTGGTCCTGATGGCGTTTGACTCGCCGGTGGGGACCTGGACCATCGCGTCCCTCGTGGTCATCGTCCCGCTCCTGATGCTCGGGTGGCGCCTCTGCCGGCACCGCATCCTGGAGATCGCTGCCGTCCGCGACGGCTTCACCGGGCCGTACCCGCTGGTGGCCAACCGGCCAACCGCCGGCTCGCCGGACGGCCACTAGCACCTGGGCCGCCGCCCAACTGACTCGCAGTTGGGCGGTGGCGCCGCGTAATGCGGCGCGGCGCCTCGCCCGGTTCGCCTAAGCTCGGAACAACAGTTCCACTTGGCTCAGCGACGAACCACCGGGAGACACCTCATGACCAACTGGCGGATCAGGGATTTCCATTCGGCCGACCTTGACGGGATCCTGCACCTCTGGGAATCCCTCAAGGCCACGAATGTCGAGCCGGTCTACGCGCTCTCCGAGGTCCTCGCCTCGTGCGAGAAGGACCACGCCGTCGTCGCGGTGCAGGGCGAGCAGGTGGTGGGCGCCGCCGTCGGCCGCGCCGCGCACGACCAGGGCTGGATCGTCTTCCTGGCCACCCTGCCCGAGTTCCGCGGCCGCGGAATCGGCACCTCGCTGCTGGCCTCCGTGGAAAACCGGATGGCCCCGCACGGGCTGAACAAGCTCTCCGCGCTCATGCCGGAGTCCGAAACCCGCGTCGAGGCCTTCCTCAGCCGCGGCTTCGTGCTGAAGAAGAACCTGCGCTACTTCGAACGCAGGATCCCGGTCCAGCGCCAGGAACTCGAGCCGCTGAGCCAGCTGGGCGGCCGGATCCTTGCCCGCGACCTCTGGGAAAACGTCGCCGGCATGCGCAACGAGAAGGAACTCCTGGAGCGCCGCCTCGTGCTGCCGCTGGCCGAAGCCGACCTCGCGGACGAGTACGGTGTGGTCCCGCCGCGCGCGGTCGTGCTGTTCGGCCCTCCCGGCACCGGCAAGACGACTTTCGCCAAGGCAATTGCGTCCCGGCTGGAGTGGCCCTTTGTGGAGGTCTTCCCCTCCCGGCTTGCCTCCGATCCGATGGGCCTGGCCGGTGCCCTGCGCGAGACCTTCCTGGAGATCGCCGAGCTGGAACACGCCGTCGTGTTCATCGACGAGGTGGAGGAGATCGCCTCGCAGCGCTCCGGCGAGCCGCCGTCGCCGCTGCAGGGCGTCACCAACGAGCTGCTGAAAATCATTCCGGCCTTCCGCGAACAGCCCGGCCGGCTGCTGGTCTGCGCCACCAACTTCATCCGTGCCCTGGATTCCGCGTTCCTGCGCCACGGCCGCTTCGACTACGTCATCCCGATCGGCCTGCCGGACCGCCTGGCCCGCGAGGCCATGTGGCAGCGCTTTATCCCCGCCACTGTGGTGGACGATGTGGACGTGGAGCTGCTGGTGGACCGGACCGAAGGCTTCTCCCCCGCGGACATTGAATACGCGGCCCGGAGCGCTTCCCAGCGCGCGCTGGAGAGCGCCGTTTACGGAATGGACAGCGACGGCGGGGCGTCCGTCCGCGAGGCGGTCCGGAAAGGCCCGGCGACGCAGGACTACCTCGACGCGATCGCGGACACCCGCACCACGGTCAGCGCGGAAGTGCAGCAGGAGTTCCTCGAGGACATCGACCTGCTGGGCCGGGTCTAGCCCTCCGGGGTGCTGTCGTAGGAGAGGTTCTCGTAGTCGGTGTCGTCGGCCTCGTCGAGCATGTCATCGAGCTCCTCGAGCAGCCACGGGTTGATCCGGGCCAGGATCTTGCGGATTTCCTCCACGGGAACCGCGGCGTACAGCACCGGCCGGGCGTCGTCGTAGCGGGTGACCGGCGGCTTATCCGGCCACTTCTCCGCCAGCGCCTTGACCCGTTCGGGCAGGGAGTTGTGGGCGTTGTCGGCAATCTTGACCAGGGTGGCATCATGGTCCTCGGCGATGTAGCGGATCCCGGCCTGGTAGTCGTCCGGATTCTCGTGCAGGCGCTTCGTGACGCGCTCGATGATGTCCACGGCCCGCTCGGAAACGCCCATCTCCAGCAGCGCCTGCCGCGTCATCGGGGTGTCCTCCGCGATGTCGTGCAGGTATCCGGCGATCCGGATGTCGTCATCGAAGTCGGCCAGCGCATCGCCGACGGCGATCACGTGCTCGCGGTAGGGCCGCTTGAGCTTGTCCTTCTGCCGGTTGTGGGCCACCTCGGCGAGGACCCTGGCCGTCTGGACGGTAAAACCGGTCTTCGGCACGGCCGCTTCCATGAACTCTGGTTCTGACATGCTTCCAGCCTACGCGGCGGGGCCACCCATCCCCGGCCACACCCACGGCTCCCGCGGCAGGCCCGCGGGATCAAACACCCTCAGTGCCTGCTCCAAGGATCCCGCAGGCAAGCCCAGGGAGCCCAAGAGCATGTCCCGCACCTCGCCGACAGCGACCCCCAAAGCAGCAAGATCGGCGAGCGTAACCGCCCCGTCACGCTTGGCCAGCCGGGCGCCGTCGGCGTTCAGCACCAGCGGCACGTGGGCATATTCCGGAGCGGGAATATCTAAAAGGGAGGCCAGGTAGGCCTGCCGCGGGGTGGATGGCAACAGGTCGTCGCCCCGGACCACCTGGTCGATCCCCTGCGCGGCGTCATCCACCACCACGGCCAGGTTGTACGCGGTGACCCCGTCGTTGCGGCGGAGCACGAAGTCGTCCACCACCCCGGTGAAGCTGCCGTGCAGCACGTCCTGAACGGTCGCTTCTGCAACCGCCGCGCGGAGCCGGACCGCCGCAGGCCGGACGGCCCGTTTGCTGGCACGCTCGGCCTCGCCCAGGTTCCGGCAGGTGCCCGGGTACGCGCCCTGCGGGGCGTGCGGGGCGGACGGCGCCTCCTGGATTTCGCGGCGCGTACAGAAGCATTCGTAGGTCAGCCCGGCCGCGGCCAGCCGGTCGATCGCGGCGGCGTAGAGGTGCTCCCGGTCAGTCTGACGGACGACGCCGCCGTCCCAGTCCACCCCGATCGCCGCCAGATCACGGAGCTGCTCGGCCTCGGCCCCCGCACGGGCGCGGTCCAGGTCCTCAACCCGCATCAGGAAGCGCCGGCCGGTAGACCGGGCAAAGAGCCACGCGAGGATGGCCGTCCGGAGGTTGCCCACATGCAGCTCGCCGGAGGGGCTGGGGGCGAAGCGTCCGGCTGATGTCATGGGACAAGCCTATGCGGCGCAACACAAGAGCCCCTCAGCCACCGATGACTTCGGACATCCGACGTCGGTGGCTCAGGGGCTCTTGCCGTTATGGGTGTGCGGAAAGACGATGCGTGAACAAGAGTCAATCAGCGGCGGGCTCCTTGCGGGATGCCTCATCCAGGGTCCGGGAGGTGTGCCGGGGGATCTGTAGCCTTCGGGTGCCGGCGGTGGCCCGCATCCCTTGTTGCCACTATTCGAGCAGTAGTCATACAGTTGGCGCAACAGACACCGCGCCCATTGGTCAGATTGACCATTGGGAGCTTCGACTATTGGCAGGTAGTGGTCAGATTGCAGCAGCTCGACTCGACGGATCGCCGGATCCTCCTGGCCCTGGATGCGGATCCGCGGGTCCCCATCATGCTGCTGGCCCAGAAACTCGGCCTGGCCCGTGGAACTGTCCAGTCCCGCCTCGAGCGGATGACGGCGTCGGGCGCGCTCCGCCCGAACACCAGCCGTGTGCTGCCCTCCGCACTGGGTCGCGGAGTGGCGGCGGCGGTGAGCGCCGAACTGGACCAAAGCCACCTGGATGAAGCGATCGCCGCGCTGCGGAAAATCCCGGAGGTGCTCGAATGCCATGCGCCCGCAGGCGACACCGACCTGCTGATCCGGGTGGTGGCGACGAGCCCAGACGATCTCTACCGGGTTTCCGAGGAAATCCGGCTGTGTCCGGGGATTGTGCGGACGTCCACAAGCATGTTCCTGCGCGAGGTCATCCCCTACCGGACCACGGGGCTGCTGGAAGGCTAACCGCCCGGGTCAGACCGGCGGGCCGGTATTCGCTTTCAGGTTCTTCATGACCAGCGTCGAGGTCAGACGCTCGACGCCGGGCAGCGAGGTCAGCTCGGCGTCGTAAAAGCGCTGGTACGCCGGGAGGTCCTCCGCAATGACCTTGAGCAGATAGTCCGGCTCGCCGAACAGCCGCTGGGCCTCGACGATGTTGGGGTTCTCCGCCACGCGGTTCTCGAAGATCTCCATGGTGGCGCGGTCCACCTGACGCAGCGTGACAAACACAATCGCTTCGAAGCCCAGCCCGACGGCGGCCGGATCGATGTCGGCGCGGTAACCGCGGATGACGCCGGACGTCTCCAGCTCGCGAAGCCTTCGGTGGCACGGCGCCACGGTCAGCCCGACCTTCGCCGCAAGTGCCGTCGCCGTCATCCGGCCGTCTTCACGGAGGTTGCGCAAAATACTTCTGTCAATGTGGTCAATCACGCAATAACCTTACCGTCGACGCGGCTTTTCGGGCGAAATCAGTAAGCACTTCTGGCCCGAAAATTCCTAGGCTTACTCCTGTAACCCACCGTCAGGAGTCCGCCGTGAACCCCCAGCTATTCCTCGCTTTCATCGGCGTCGCCGTGGCCCTCGCGTGCACACCGGGCGTCGACTGGGCCTACTCCATCGCCGCCGGGCTCAAGGAACGCAGTTTCGTGCCCGCAGTAGCCGGCCTCTGCGGCGGCTACGTCGTACACACCGCACTCCTGGCCGCCGGGCTGGCCGCCGTGATCACGGGCATGCCCGGGCTCCTCAGCTGGCTTACGGTGGCGGGCGCGGGCTACCTGCTGTGGCTGGGCCTCAGCACGGTACGCTCTTGGCGGGGCGCCAGCTTCGGCGGGCAAACCGCCACCGCGCCGGCCCAGGCCAACCAGTTCCGGGTCTTCCTGCAGGGCATGGGCACCAGCGGCATCAACCCTAAGGGGCTGCTCTTCTTCGTTGCCCTGGTCCCGCAATTTGTCAGCCCCGACGCCGCCTTGTCCGTGCCGCTGCAGTCCGGCCTGCTGGGCCTTACCTTTGTCCTGCTGGTGGCCGTGATCTACAGCTGCGTGGCCCTCTTGGCCCGGAAGCTCTTGCACACCCGGCCCGGCGCGGCCCGCCGGGTGACGCTGGCCAGCGGAATCATCATGGTGGCGCTGGGCCTGGTGCTGCTGGGCGAACAGCTGGTGCCGCTGGTTGCGCAGATCGCCTGGCAGTAGCCCTTCGGCCTCCGCCAGGACGGGATCATTCCCCGTTCAACTGCTTCCATTCCTGTTCCCAAAGCCTGCGTTCTTCCACGTCCTTGCGGATGACCTCGAAGGTTCCCAGCTGGGCAGGCCGGCCGCGCAGCCAGTCGCGGGGATTCAGTGATTTGCGGCCGTTATCCAGGAGCAGCAAGGCGCGGTCCGTGAGGGCATCATTACGGAGCGCCAGGTGGGTCTTCCGCCGCCGGAGGACTTCCTTCAACGCCGCCTGGGAGGCCGTAGCGGCACCAAGGCGGCGCAGTGACCGGGCGCGGATCAGCAGCAGCGCGGCCGAGAGGTCGTCGGCATTCAGCAGGCCATCCGTCCAGACCATCACTTCCTTGTCCCGGCCCAGCGAGTACGCCACAGAGCACCGGGCCAGGGCCGCGGGCAGCGACGGCGGAAGCGAGACTGCGGTTTGCAGCGCTGCTTCCAGGTGACCTGTCTCCCGCAGGGAGTGCGAAAGCGCCAGGAACACCGCTTCCTCGCTGAAGAGAACCGGAACCTCGATGCGCTCGGCTACCTCGACCCGGGTGACCACGCGGGTCAGATAGCCGGACGCGAACTGGTTGGCGTCGTCGTCGTTGCCGGTGGTGAGTCCGCGCTGGAGGAGCTCCGAGGCCCGCAGGTAGCCGCCCTGCTTGTGCGCCAGGAGGCCGGCCAGCACGTAGCAAAGCCCGGCCCACCCTGGGTAGGCGCGGCCCAAGGCGATCAGCCGGTTGGGGTCGGTGTTGTGGAAGGTCGCCTCGTAAACCGCCTTCGCCGCTTTCCCGGGCATCCGCTTAAGCCGGGGTGTGGCGCCGTCCACGCTGAGCAGCGCACCGTTCCGGCCGCCCAGGGCGGTGTGCAGGATGCCGCCGACGCCGTCTGCGATGTCCCGCACCGGCGTGCGGACCTGCGGGCTGCCGAACGGGGTGAGGTCGCGGGTGTCGCGATAGATGGGTCCTGGGGACTGTCCGGCGCTCATTCTTCCATGCTAGTAGTGCGCCCTTGGCAGCCGGCGGAACGGCTAACTGGCCGCAGCCACCCAGACGCCGATCACCCAGGTGCTCGCGGCAAGGCAGGCCAGACCGAACTCCACCAGCATGCCCACACCCGTGGCTTTCAAAGCCGCCCAGCTGGTGGTCATGGCGGTCCGGAAATCGCGGGTGCGGTGGGATTCGCTGAGCAGCAGGCCGGCGGCGAAACCCACGAACAGTCCTACTACCGGGATGAGGAACATGCCCACCACTCCAAAGACCAGGCCTGTCACCACGCTGCGGCTGGGAATGCGGTGTTCCTTGAGTTTGCGGCCGGTCAGCACAGCGCTGGCCGCCATTCCCGCCAGCACCAAGGCCAGGCCCACGCCAAAGACCACCCAGCCGGTGGTTCCGGCACCGCCCCACAGCGCCCAGGCCAGCAGGCCGAGGCCGATCAGGATGCTTCCGGGAAGCACAGGGATGACGATGCCCGCCACGCCCACCAGAATGGCGAGCCCACAGAGGACGGTAACGATGATCTCGGGGTTCATGCCCCCAGTTTAGGGTTGGCCACGGCGGCGGTTGGTTACTCCGCCTCCACCACCGCCGCGGCGGTTGGTTACTCCGCCTCCACCACCGCCGCGGCGACGGCCGCCGACACGGCCGGGGCCACGCGCGGGTCCAGCGGGCTCGGCACGATGTAGTCGGCAGAGAGGTCGTCCTCGGCCAGGTCGGCGATGGCGCGGGCCGCGGCGAGCTTCATCGCCGGAGTGATGCGGCGGGCGCCGGCGTCGAGGGCGCCGCGGAAGATGCCGGGGAATGCCAGCACATTGTTGATCTGGTTGGGGAAATCGCTGCGGCCCGTGGCGACGACGGCCGCATACTTGGACGCGACCTCCGGCAGCACTTCGGGATCCGGGTTGGAGAGAGCAAAAACGATCGCGCTGTGGTTCATCAGCTTCAGGTGCTCCTCGTCCAGCCGGGAGGAGGAGACGCCGATGAACACGTCCGCGCCGAGCAGCGCCTCGCCGGGGCCGCCGGCGACGCCGCGGGGGTTGCTGCGGGCGGCCAGCTGGGCCTTCTTGCTGGCCGGGTCCGCGGCGATGTCCGCGCGGTCCCGGTTGATCACGCCGCGGGAGTCCAGCAGCACGACGTCGTCGATTCCGGCGGTCAGCAGGATTTCGGCGACGGCAATCCCGGCAGCACCGGCGCCGGAAACCACCACGCGGAGTCCCGTGAGCTCGCGGGACGTCACCTTCGCAGCACCGGTCAGCGCGGCGAGGACGACGACGGCGGTGCCGTGCTGGTCATCGTGCATGACGGGGCAGTCGAGGGCATCGATCAGCTTTTCCTCGAGCTCGAAGCAGCGCGGCGCTGAAACGTCCTCAAGATTAACCGCGCCGAAGCTGGGCCGCAGCCGGACCAGCGTCTCGACGATCTCGTCGACGTCGGTGGTGTTGAGGACCAGCGGGATGGAGTCGAGGTCGCCGAACGCCTTGAAGAGGGCAGACTTGCCTTCCATGACGGGCAGCGAGGCGCTGGCGCCGATGTTGCCAAGGCCCAGCACCGCGGTGCCGTCGCTGACCACGACCACGAGGCGCTGGGCCCAGGTGAGGGTCTTGGCCAGTTCAGGGTTGGCTGCGATGGCACGGCTGACCTGGGCGACGCCGGGCGTGTAGGCGATGGACAGATCGCGCTTGCTGGCGAGAGGGACGGTGCTGGAAATCGAGAGCTTGCCGCCCTGGTGGGAGGCGAAGATCTCCTCGTCGCTGAGCGCCGCTACCGGCGCTTCTGCGGCCCCTTCGGGGGCAGTGGGATCGGCGGGAATGGTCGTTTCAATGGACACGTCGTTGTCTCCTGGGGCTCACCGTGGACGTACGGCACTTGGCTGCTGGGGCACAGGGTGCCCGAGATGGTCTGGCGGAACTCCGGCGGCGGCCCCGGGGTGGCGGGCCTGCGGGTGAAGCTCCAGGAAGTGCTGGCGCTCGCGCCGCTCCGGTTCTGCCATGGTAAGCAACGCGGTCCCCGGCGGGAGATTCGGCCGGACACATTCCGGTAACTGGTCTAGACCAGCTGCGCGGCCTGGCGGCCCCGGGCCAGCAGGGAGCATGCCTTCTTCAGGTCCTCCTCGGCCTCGAAGAGTGAGAGCCGGCGGCACCGGACGGATTGCACCAGGCCGGTGACGGTGAGCAGCAGGACACGCGAGACGGCGGGGTCGCCACTGACTGCGGTCACTGCCTTCTCCGCCGTCGCGTCGATGTCCCGGAGCAGGCGGGTGGTGTCAGTGTCTTTCGCGTAGACCGCGCGGGTCAGGCATTGCTCTACCGCGGGCTGCATGAGGCGCATGTGGAAGATTTCCATCACCGCGCCCACCAGGGCGTGGACCGGGACCCTGGTCCCCGCCGGCCATTCGCCAAGGTGCAGCTCGCCGAGTTGCTTGCGGTACAGGGCCAGCATCAGCTGCGTCGAGGAGGGGAAATAGCGGTACAGGGTGCCCAGCGGTACATCAGCCCTGGCCGCCACCTCGGAGAGAACCACGGAGTCGAGTCCCTTGCGGGCAAAGCCGGCCGCGACATCGAGGATCCGCGCATAGCGCAGGCGCTGCCGGGGCAGGGTGGGCGGCGGGGCCATTGGTGGAAGATCCGAAGGGAATTCAGGCATCAGCAGCGTTCCGGGGTCGTTTTTCTCGGCAGCCGGGAGGATTAGTCCACAGCACTGCCGCGGCGATCCCGTCCACTATACGGCACGGTATGGGCCCGTTTGCCAGTCACACGGACCCCCGGACCGCCTAGTCCACGCCCTTGATCTTGACCACGAAGACAGCGCCGAGCAGCCCGATCACCGCGGCCGCGACGTACAGCGAAACGTACCCACCCCAGAGCGCCACAAAGGGATAGGCAATGAGCGGCGCGATCACCTGCGGCAGCGAATTGGCGATGTTGATGACCCCCAGGTCCTTGCCCCGGTTAAGCGCCGTCGGCAGCACCTCGGTAATCAGGGCGAAGTCCACCGCGAGGTAAGAGCCGAAGCCGATGCCCAGCACCGAGGCGCCGATCAGCGCCCCGGGCCAGGTCGGGGCGAAGGCAAGGATCAGCGCGGCCGCCGCGATAACGGCCGAGGAGAGGATCACGAGCGGTTTGCGCCGGCCCATCCGGTCACTGAGTCGGCCGCCGACCACACTCGTGATGATCACCATGACCGCGTACAGGCCGGTGAGGATCAGGACGCCGAACTCCGCCTCGATGCCCTGCGTCTGGGGCAGCCGCACGGCGTCGGTGAGGAAGAACAGCAGGTACAGCGTCACCATGTGGTTGCCGATGTTCACGAGCAGGCGGGTGAGCCAGGCCCAGGCGAAATCCGGGTACCGGGCCGGGGAGATCCAGAAACTCCTGGCGAATTCGCCCAGCTTGAACGGCGGCCGGCCGTGCCGCGGCAGCGCGACGTCGTCGTTCTGGAAGAAATACAGTCCGACGCCGGCCAGCAGCGCCACGGCGCAGAACGCGTAGCCGAGCGCGAAGTTACCGGAGACGACGGCGGCGATCACGGCGCCGATCAGGATGCCCACGGTCTGGCCCATTGCGGCGAGCCCTCCCACGGTGCCGCGCTGCGGTACCGGAACCCGGTCCGGGATGGCCGCGGTGATGGCGGCGTAGGCTCCGTTGCAGCCGGCCTGCACGAGGCACCAGAGAATGGTCATGACCGCGACATTCGGGGCGCCGGCGAGCGCCGTGAGGGCGGCCGCGCCAAGGATGGCGCCGAAGAGGACCCACGGCACCCGGCGGCCGCGGCGCGCAACCGTCCGGTCGCTCAAGGCGCCGAACAGGGGGTTGGCCACGAGCGACACGGCCGCCCCCGCCCCGGTCACGAGGGCCAGGATTGCTTCCTTTTCGCCCTCGTTGAAGGCCGCCGCCTGCTGGCCGAGCAGCACCTGCAGCGGGCCGAAGAACGCCGCGTTGATGCCCACGTTGACCAGGACCACGCCCGCCGTCCAGACCGGGCGGACACGGCGCTCCGGCTCGGCAAGGGCGGGCGCGGCGGCATTGGACAGGCTCATGTGGTTCCCCCCGGAACTGATGACTGAAGCTGATGATCAGTGTGGGCCCAGACTATCGTGGGCAGCAACGCCCACCGCCTATTCACCCAGCCCAGGAGAAACCAGTGCCAAACAAACCCTCAAACCCCGTCAACACCGCCGACCTCTACGACGAGCGGGGCGAGGAGCTGGACTCCATCTCCCTGCAGTTCCAGTCGCTCGGCGGCCACACCCACTTCAGCGGACCGGTCCGGACCATCCGTTGCTTCGAGGACAACGCCCTGGTCAAGGCCACGCTGGGCACGCCGGGCAACGGCGCCGTCCTGGTGGTCGATGGCGGCGGCTCGCTGCGCACCGCGCTGATGGGGGACCTGATCGCGGCGAGCGCCGTCGAGAACGGCTGGGCCGGCGTCGTGATCAACGGTGCCATCCGGGACCGGGTGGCGGTCGCCGGCCTGGCACTCGGGGTGAAGGCGCTCGGCAGCAACCCGCGCAAGAGCGCCAAGGCAGGCGCCGGGGAGACCGACGTGGAGCTGGAGATCGACGGCGTCGCCGTCCGACCCGGCCAGCTGATCTGGTGCGACCCGGACGGGATCCTGCTGGAACGCTGAGAGGGGGGCGGCAACGCCCAGGGAGCCAGTGCGGGCGGGAACAAAGCAGGCCCTAAGATAGTTACTGAAAGCAACCTTCCTGCTTGACCCCAAAAACTTCCCCTTGGAGCGGTTATGTCCAAAACCACGTCCTCACGCCTGCCCGGAGAGGTCTTGACGCACCGTCAGACCATCACCGTCATGGTGGGCCTCATGCTCGGCATGTTCCTGTCCTCCCTGGACCAGACGATCGTGTCCACGTCGATTTACACCATCGCAAACGACCTGGACGGCCTCTCGCTGCAGGCCTGGGCAACGACGGCGTACCTGATCACCTCCACCGTCAGCACGCCGCTTTACGGCAAGCTCAGCGACATCTTCGGCCGGCGGCCGCTCTACCTCGCCGCGATCCTGATCTTCCTGGCCGGCTCGCTCTACGCCGGCTCGGTCCACTCGATGACCGAACTCGCGATCGCCCGCGGCATCCAGGGCATGGGCGCCGGCGGCCTGTTGGCCCTCGCGCTGACCATCATCGGTGACATCGTGGCGCTTAAGGACCGCGCCAAGTTCCAGGGCTACTTCATGTCCGTCTTCGGCATCTCCTCCGTGCTGGGCCCGGTGATCGGCGGCGCCTTTGCCGGTTCCGCCAACATCCTGGGCTTCGACGGGTGGCGCTGGGTCTTCTTCATCAACATCCCGATCGGCCTGGCCGCCCTCGCCGTCGTCTTCCTGTACCTGCACCTGCCGGCCAAGCACCTCAAGCAGAAGATCGACTACTGGGGCGCCGCCGCCATCACCCTGGCGATCGTGCCGCTGCTCCTCGTCGCCGAACAGGGCCGGACCTGGGGCTGGAACTCCACCGGCGCCTTCCTCTGCTACGGACTCGGCATCATTGGCATCGTCGCGTTCCTGCTGGCCGAGAAACGCGCCGGCGACTACGCCCTGATCCCCCTCCGGCTGTTCCAGAACATCACCTTCGGGCTCTCCTCGCTGCTGAACTTCATCATCGGCGTCGGCATGTTCGGTGCGATCGCGATGCTGCCGATGTACCTCCAGCTGGTCAAGGGCCTCACCCCCACCGAGGCCGGGCTCATGATGATCACCTTCACGGTGGGCATCCTCACCGGGTCCATCACGGCCGGCCGGACCATTTCGGCGTCCGGCACCTACCGGATCTTCCCGATCCTGGGCACCGCAGTGCTGACCGCGGCCGCCGTCGTCATGGGACTCTCGCTGGGCGTGGATACGCCGCTCTGGGTCCCCGGCGCGATTGCCGTGTTCTTCGGCCTGGGCCTGGGCTTCTGCATGCAGCCGCTCACCCTCGCCATGCAGGTCTCCGTTCCGGCCAAGGACATGGGCGTGGGCACCTCCTCCGCCGCGTTCTTCCGCTCCATGGGCGGCGCCGTGGGGACTGCGGTGTTCATCTCGATGCTGTTCAGCCTCGCGGCGGACAAGATCGCCACCGGCATGAAAGCCGCCGCGCAGAACTCGGACTACCTCAAAGTGCTCAAGGACCCGGCCGTTGCCGCCGACCCCGCGAACGCCAAGCTTTACGAGTTCTTCAAGAACGGCGCCAGCAACGACTCGCTGAACGACACAAGCTGGCTGCACACAGCGAACGCCAGCCTGACCCGGCCGATCACTGAAGGATTCGCCCAGTCGATCGACGCCGTCATGCTCACCGCCGCCGTGCTCACCGGCATCGCCTTCCTGATTAGTTTCGCGCTGCCGAACAAGAAGCTCACGGACCCGAAGGTAGCCGCCAAGGAGGCCGTCCCCGCGCACTAGGACACACGCCGCAACGCGTCAGGGCAGGCAGTCTTTTGGACTGCCTGCCCTCGCTTTTTGCCGCCGGGACGCGGCGGTCCACGGCCGCCGACGTCGAAAGTCTGCTCCGCGTGACGCGGCCGGTGGGCGGCGCGGCGCACCTCCTCCGGAATTGTAAGCTTGCTCTCATTTTCCTGCCCTGTGACATGCATCGCGGCATCCCCGGTGTCAGACTGGGTAGTTGCGGCGTGAGCCGCTGACCACGAATTGCCGAGGGAGCCACATGACCACCACCCAAGACCAGACCGTCGCCAAGATCCCCAAGCGGGTCATTTGGCTGGCCGTGGCGGGCGCCGTTGGCGGCTTCCTCTTCGGCTTCGATTCCTCGGTCGTCAACGGCGCAGTCGACGCCATCAAGGAAGAATTCGCGCTCAGCGAGGCCGTGACCGGGTTCGCCGTCGCCGTCGCCCTGCTTGGCTGCGCGGCCGGCGCCTACCTGGCTGGCAAGGTCGCGGACCGCTACGGCCGCATCCCCGCCATGAAGCTCGGCGCGCTGCTGTTCCTGGTCAGCGCCTTCGGCACCGGTTTCGCGTTCGGCGTTTGGGACCTGATCTTCTGGCGCCTCGTCGGGGGCCTGGGAATCGGCCTCGCGTCGGTGATCGCCCCCGCCTACATCTCCGAGATTTCGCCGCGCCACGTGCGCGGCCGGCTGGCGTCGCTGCAGCAGCTCGCCATCACCACCGGTATCTTCGCGGCGCTGCTCTCCGACGCCTTGTTCGCCAACTTCGCCGGCGGCGCCGACCAGAACCTGTGGTTCGGCATCGAGGCCTGGCGCTGGATGTTCATCGCCGGCGCCGTCCCCGCCGTCGTCTACGGCTGGATCGCCTTCACGCTTCCCGAATCGCCGCGGTTCCTCGTGTTCAAGGGCAAGGACGAGGAAGCCCTCAAGGTCTTCGAATCCATCGCGCCGGACGAGGACACCGACCGCCACCTGCGTGACATCAAGAAGGCCATCGAGGAGGACAAGCTCGCCGGCCAGAAGGGCTCGCTGCGCGGCAAGGCGCTGGGCCTGCAGCCGGTGGTGTGGATCGGCATCATCCTGTCGGTGCTGCAGCAGTTCGTCGGCATCAACGTGATCTTCTACTACTCCACGACGCTCTGGAAGGCGGTGGGCTTCCAGGAGAAGGACTCGCTCACGATTTCCGTGGCCACCGCGATCACCAACATCTTGGTCACCCTGGTCGCCATCGCCCTGGTGGACCGGATCGGCCGCCGCCCCATCATGCTGGCAGGCTCGATCGGCATGGCCGTCTCGCTGGCGACCATGGCCTTCGCCTTCGGGTCCGCCACCGGATCCGGCGATGCGATCACGCTCCCCGGCGCCTGGGGCCCCGCCGCCCTGGTGGCCGCCAACGTCTTCGTCATCAGCTTCGGCGCCTCCTGGGGCCCGCTCGTCTGGGTGCTGCTGGGTGAAATCTTCCCCTCCCGGATCCGCGCCCGCGCCCTGGGCCTGGCCGCGGCTGCCCAGTGGATCGCGAACTTCGCCATCACGCTGAGCTTCCCCGTGATGGCGGCGGCCTCGCTGCCGCTGACCTATGCCATGTACGCCTTGTTCGCGGCGGCGTCGTTCTTCTTCGTGATGTTCAAGGTGCCGGAAACCAACGGCATGGCGCTGGAGCACGCGGAAACGCTGTTCGTGCCGAAGGGCTCCGCCAAGAAGTAGAGCCGCGCGCCACAGAGGCGCGAACGTACACTTGAGGCCCATGTTCCGCGGAAACATGGGCCTCAAGTGTACGTTCGCGCTTTGGGCGGGGCGGGTTAGACCAGGTGCGGCTCGTGCGAGCTCAGGTACCGGCGTCCGCCGAGCACCACAGCGATCGCCAGCGCCATAGCGACCGCCGCGGCGAAGAACGGAACCTGGGGCCCGAAGTGCTCACCCAGCTGCGCAGCGGCGAACGGCGCCAACGCGCCGCCCATCCAGCGCACGAAGTTGTACCCGGCCGAGGCCACGGGCCGGGGCGAGTCCGACACGCCCATGGCCAGCTCGGTGTAGATCGTGTTGTTGATCCCCAGCAGGGCGCCGGAGGCCACCACGAGGACGACGACGGCGGGCACCGAATGCCCCGCGGCCAGGCCGAGGCCGGCCAGGTCCAGGAGCAGCAGGGCCAGCGTGCCGCTCAGCACCCGGACAGCCCCGAAGCGGCGCTGCAGCGCGGGAGCCACGAACACCGAGAAGACGGCGACGGCGACACCCCAGCCGAAGAACACGCCGCCGATCCCGTAGGCGTCCATCCCCAGGATGAACGGGGTGAAGGCGAGGATGGTGAAGAAGCCGTAGTTGTAGAACAGCCCGCTGGCCGCCGTCGTCCGCAGCCCCTTGTGGCCCAGCGCCAGCAGCGGATCCCGGAGCCGGACCTTCCGTTCCGGCAGCGGGGTCTTGGGCAGCAGGGCGATCAGCGCGATGAAGGCCGAGGCCATCAGGACGGCGGTGCCGAAGAATGGGGCACGCCACTGCCACCCACCCAGCAGGGCGCCCAACAGCGGGCCGAGCGAAATGCCCAGGCCCAGGGCGGCCTCGTAGAGGATGATGGCGGTCCCGGCGCCCCCGCTGGCGACGCCGACGATCACGGCCAGGGCGGTGGCGACGAAGAGCGCATTGCCCAGCCCCCAGCCGGCACGGAAGCCGACCAGTTCGGTCACGCTGCCGGAGAGGCCGGACAGCGAGGCGAACACCACGATGATGGCGAGGCCGGCCAGCAGCGTGCGCTTGCCGCCGATCCGGGAGGAGACGAAGCCGGTGATCAGCATGGCGATGGCCGTGACCATGAAATAGCTGGTGAAGAGCAGGGACACCTGGCTGGGGGTGGCGTCGAGGTTCTTGGCGATGGCAGGCAGGATGGGATCCACCAGCCCGATCCCCATGAAGGCAAACACCGCCGCCAGGGCCGTCGCCCAGACCGCCTTGGGCTGCTTGAGTAGCGAGGCTTTTTCGGCCTCAAGGGTTGATGTTGCTTCCGGCGCGGGGGCCGTGAGCTGGCCGTCCATGGAGGGCGCTCCTAAGGTTGTGGGTTCTTGCTGTCGTTGTTCCTTGCAGGCAGGGGCCTGGCTGTCAGGGCTGCAGGGTCTCGTTGATCTTGCCGATCACCGGGATGGCGGCCGCGAGGGCCTGCCGTTCCGCATCGCTGAGTGAGCCCAGGATCCCTGCCATCACCGCGTTGCGGCGGGTGTTGGCCGATTCGACGGCGGCGTGGCCCTCGGCGGTGAGCTTGACGCGGACGGCCCGGGAGTCGGCCGGATCCGCCTCACGCCGGACCAGCCCGGCGCGTTCGAGCTTGATGATCTGCTCGGTGGCGCTCGGAACCTTGACCCCGAGGTTGCGGGCAATTTCACCCACCCGCACGCCATTGGCTTCACCACGGGCTTCGGCACTGCCTTCGGAGCTGTCCAGCAGCATCTTGAGCGTGCTGAGCTGGGCGGCGCTGAGTTCGCCGTCGGCGTCCAGGCGCCGCACCAGGTAGATGCTGTGGCGCAGGGCCTCCCGGAAATCCCGGGAGAGGGCGAGCAGGCCGGCGTCCGGCAGCGGGTGTTCACTCATACTTAGGGAGCCTAACAGTTAGGCGTCCTAAGAGTCAACGGCGCTGTCGGCCGCCGCCTGCGCTGCCGCTAGAGCAGCAGCTTCATGCCCTCATGGCTGGCCGCGAACCCCAGCCGCTCGTAGAAACGGTGCGCCGCCGTCCGCGACTTGTCCGTGGTGAGCTGCACCAGGGAACAGCCCCGCCGCCGCGCCTCCCCGAGCGCCCACTGCACCATGGCGGCGCCGACGCCCTGGCCCCGCAGTTCGCCGGCGACCCGCACGGCCTCGAGCTGGGCACGCCACGAGCCGCGCCGGGACAGCCCGGGCAGGAAGCTGAGCTGGAAGGTCGCCACCACGCGGGGCCCCGCCCCGTGCTCCGGTGTCAGTTCTCCGACCACCAGCAGGTGGGCCGGATCGGCGTCGATCGCGTCGAAGGCCCTCTGGTACGGCGCCAGCTCCGCAGCATCCTCGCGCGAGGAGCCCAACTGGTCGTCGGCCAGCAGCCGGAGAATGGCGGGCAGGTCCGCGCGGGCGGCGGGGCGCAGCCGGAACGTCCCGCCGTCGACGCCGAATGTTAGCAGCGCGGCCTGGTCGGCCGAATTTGAAGTCACCCGCCCAGCTTGCCATGACGCAATGCTTGACACCCGACAAGACCGCCGGCGCTCCGAAGCTGTACTTTGGAAAGGCTGATTTGTAACCGCCGTCACCTTCGGCGGACCACACAAAGGATTGTTGACATGCCCGAACAGACAACCGCGGAGCAGAGAACTGCCTCCAGCCGGGACACCGAGCCCCACCTTGCACGCTCGTTGAGCAACCGGCACATCCAGCTCCTGGCCATCGGCGGCGCCATCGGCACCGGCCTCTTCATGGGCTCCGGCAAGACCATCTCGGTGGCCGGGCCGTCCGTGATCTTCGTGTACATGATCATCGGCTTCATGCTGTTCTTCGTGATGCGCGCCATGGGCCAGCTGCTGCTGTCCAACCTGAACTACAAGTCCTTCAGCGACTTCGCCGGCGACCTTCTGGGCCCCTGGGCCGGTTTCTTCACCGGCTGGACCTACTGGTTCTGCTGGGTGGTCACCGGGGTGGCGGACGTGATCGCGATTGCGGGCTACGCCGAGCAGCTCTGGCCCGGTATCCAGCTGTGGGTCCCGGGAATCGCGACCATCATCATCCTGCTGCTGCTGAACCTTCCGACCGTCAAGGCCTTCGGCGAGACGGAATTCTGGTTCGCCCTGATCAAGATCGTGGCCATCGTGGCGCTGATCGCGGTGGGCCTGGTCATGATCTTCACCGGCTTCCAGTCCAACGCCGGCACCGCGGGGTTCAGTAACCTGTGGAGCCACGGCGGGCTGTTCCCCAAGGAGTTCATGGGCTTCGTGGCCGGTTTCCAGATCGCCGTGTTCGCCTTCGTGGGCATCGAGCTGGTGGGCACGGCCGCGGCCGAGACCAAGAACCCGGAGCACAACCTGCCCCGCGCCATCAACGCGATCCCGCTGCGCGTCATGCTGTTCTACGTGGGCGCCCTCATCATCCTGATGTCCGTCACCCCGTGGACCGGCTTCAAGGCCGGCCAGAGCCCGTTCATCGCCATGTTCTCCCTCGCCGGCCTCGGCATGGCCGCCACCGTGGTGAACCTCGTGGTGCTGACCTCCGCGATGTCCTCGGCCAACTCCGGCATCTACTCCACCTCCCGGATGGTCTACGGCCTGGCCAACGACGGCGACGCCCCCAAGCTCTTCGGCCGCCTCTCCAGCCGCAAGGTCCCGCAGAACGCGCTGTTCCTGTCGTGCGTGCTGCTGCTGGCCGGCGTCGCGCTGCTGTATGCGGGCAAGGACGTGGGCGTGGCCTTCGACATGGTCACCACCGTGTCCGCCGTCTGCTTCATGTTTGTCTGGAGCATCATCCTGGCCAGCTACCTCGTGTTCCGGAAGCGCCGGCCGGAGCTGCACGCGGCCTCGACGTTCAAGATGCCCGGCGGCATCCCGATGGTGTGGGTCGTGTTCGCGTTCTTCGCGTTCCTGGTCTGGGCGCTGACCACGCAGCCGGACACCCTCGTGGCCCTACTGGTCACGCCGCTCTGGTTCGCGGTCCTGGGTGCCGCGTTCGCCGTCGTCCGCCGCTCGCCGCTGCACCAGGCGCGGGTGGCCGAATGGAAGGCGATGGCCGACGGCGAGACCGCCGCCGCCAGCCGCGTCTGACGCTCCCGCAGATCCCCGGCTTAAATAACGGGCCCTCCCTCACATCTTGTGAGGGAGGGCCCGTCGTTTTCCGCGAAAGGTGAGGGAGGGTCCGGCTAGACGGCGGCCTTGGCTTCCTCGACGAGGGCACAGACGGCCGGGAACAGCGGGTGCCCCGAGTCCAGGCCGGTGATCTTCGTCGTGGCGTCTTCCGGGGTGGAGGAATTCAGGATCTGCGCCAGCTCCACGGCCTCGGCGTCGGCCGGGTCGTTGAAGCGCAGCGCGGCGGCGATCGCACCGAGCAGCGCCTCGGGGACGATCCCGCGCTCGGCCAGCTCCGCCGCGGGACCGATGAAGCGCTCGTGCCGGCTGAGTTTGCGCAGCGGTGCCCGCCCCACCCGGTTCACGGTGTCCGGAAGGTGCGGGTTGGAGAACCGGCCCAGGATCTTCTGCACGTAGGCTTCCTGCTCCTCGCGGTTGAAGCCGTGCTTGGCCACCAGCAGTTCCTTGGTCTCGTCGAGCACCGCACGCACATCGGCGGCGACGTCCTGGTCCGCCATGGCCTCGGAAATCTTGGCCAGCCCGGCCTCGAATCCGAAGTACGCGGCCGAGGCGTGCCCGGTGTTCACGGTGAAGAGCTTCCGCTCGATGTAGGGCGCCAGGTCGTCCACGAAGGTCGCCCCCGGAATGACCGGTTCCTTGCCCGCGAACGGGGTTCGGTCGATGACCCACTCGTAGAACGTCTCCACCGTGACGTCCAGGCCCTGCCCGGCCTCCTGGTTGGGCACGATCCGGTCCACCGCCGTGTTGGCGAACACGGCGGCGGCGTCCAGCGAACCGGCGGCCGGATCCCATTGGGCGGAAATTTCGGACTTCAGGATGTCGGTGGCGTTGATCGCGTTCTCGCACGCCATCACCTGCAGCGGCGCCAGCCCGGCCGCCCGTGCCGCGATCCCCTTGGCGATCACGGGCGCCACGAACTTGAGGATGTGCGGGCCCACCGCGGTGGTGACGATGTCCGCCGTCGCGATTTCCGCGACGACGTCGGCTTCCTGGGTGCCGGAGTTCAGCGCACGGAAGTTGTCCACCGTCCGCACGGCGGGGCTGTCCCCCACCTCGTGGACCTGGTAGCTGTCCGCCGCGGCGAGCTGGGTGATGAGGGCATCCGCGACATCCGCGAACACCACCTCATACCCGGCCTCGTGCAGCAGCAGTCCGACGAATCCACGGCCGATGTTCCCGGCTCCGAAATGAACAGCCTTCACTAGGAATTTACCTTTCCGAACAGGTCGAGCACTTCGTCGACGGTGGTGGCCGCCTCCAGCTGGGCGACCTGTGCCTTGTTGGTGAAGACCTTGGCGATCGAGGAGAGGATCTGGAGGTGCTCGTTGTTGATGCCGGCGACTCCGACGACGAACTTGACCTCTTTGCCGTTCCAGTCGATGCCGTTCGGGTAGCGGATCACCGACACCGCGGACTTCATGATGTGGTCCTTGGCGGCGTTGGTGCCGTGCGGGATCGCGAGGTAGCTGCCCATGTAGGTGGAGACGGATTCCTCGCGCTCATGCATGGCGTCCAGGTAGCCGGCGTCTACAGCGCCGCGGTCCAGCAGCAGCTGGCCCGCCTCGTCGATCGCGGCGTCACGGGTGGTTGCCGTGCCGCTGAGGATCACGCTCTCAGCCACCAGGATGCCGGACGGGCCGGCTTCGGCTTCGGGCTCCGCTTCCGGTGCCGCCACTCCGGACGCCACGGCCGTGCCGGCGCCCGCAGCGCCCGCACCCGCAGCCCCTGCGTCCAAGGCCGCACCGGAGGCGTCGGCCGGCGCGTTGCTGGTCCGGACCAGCTCCACGATCTCGTCGTACCGCGGCGAGTTCATGAAGTTGTCCACCGAGACGTGGACGGCGCTGGACGTCGCGGGTTTGGCCCGTTCGGTCAGGTCCTGGTGCGTGATGACGACGTCGTAGGTGTCGCTCAGGTTCGCGATCGCGGAGTTGGTGACCTTGACGTCCGGATATCCGGCGGCCTTGATCTTGTTCCGCAGCACCGAGGCGCCCATGGCGCTCGAGCCCATGCCGGCGTCGCAGGCGAAGACGATGTTCTTGACCGGACCGGCCAGCACCGCCACGCCGCCGGCACCCGCACCGCCACCGACGAGGGCGGAGGGGACGGAGCTCTTCTTGCCCTTCATGGCTTCCATCCGGGTGGTCGCGGCGCCAAGTTCGTCACCTTCGACATCCTTGCTGGACTTGAGGATGACGGAGGCAATCAGGAAGGACACGGTCGCGGCCAGCAGCACGGACAAGGCCACGCCAAAGTAGCTGTCCGGCGGGGTCGCGGCGAAGACCGCGATGATGCTTCCCGGGGCGGCCGGGGAGCGCAGGCCCGCACCGGTCAGGACGAGGGTGAAGATGCCGGTCATGCCGCCGCCAATCGCGGCGAGGATGATGACCGGCTTCATCAGCACGTACGGGAAGTAGATTTCGTGGATGCCGCCGACGAACTGGATCAGCGCGGCACCGGGGGCCGAGGCCTTGGCCATGCCCTTGCCGAAGATCATGTAGGCGAGCAGGACGCCCACGCCCGGGCCGGGGTTGGCCTCAAGCAGGAACAGGATGGACTTGCCCTGGGCGAGCGCCTGTTCGGTGCCCAGCGGGGTCAGGATCCCGTGGTTCACGGCGTTGTTCAGGAACAACACCTTCGCGGGCTCGATGAAGATGCTCGTGAAGGGCAGCAGGCCGTTGTTGACCAGGAACTCGACGACGGCGCTGGCGCCGTTGCTGAAGGCCTTCACCACCGGGCCGATCACCATCATGCCGAAGATGGCCATGACGGCAGCGACGATGCCCGCGGTGAAGTTGTCGATCAGCATCTCGAAGCCGGGCTTGACCTTGTTCTCCCAGAGGCTTTCGATCTTCTCCATGATCCACGCCGTCAGCGGCCCCATGATCATGGCGCCGATGAACATTGGGATATCCGTTCCGACGATCACGCCCATGGTGGCGGCCGCGCCGACCACGCCGCCGCGCACACCGTAGACCATGCGCCCGCCGGTGTAGCCGATCAGGAGCGGCAACAGGTAGGTGATCATCGGGCCGACCAGCTTGGCCAGGTCGGCGTTGGGGGTGAAGCCCGCCGGGATGAAGAAGGCGGTAATGATGCCCCAGGCGATGAAGGCGCCGATGTTGGGCATGATCATTCCGGACAGGAAGGTGCCAAATTTCTGCACACCGACCCTGATACTGGTCCGGGGTTTCGCAACGGTCTCTGTTGCCATGTGATTTCCTAACCGTGGTTCCTGCTGCACCGCAGGATTGTCCGATATTTTCGACGAGCTAGCTGGTGGAGCTGGTGGAGATCCGGTGAAGCCATTCGAGAAAGAGCTTGAGTTCAGAGCTGGACAGCTGGTCCGAGTGGGAGGCCTGCAGCGCCGCATTCAGGGCGATGGCCGCTACCACCACCGGGGATTTCCCGGAGTCCTCCGGCCCGGCTTCCCGGGCCTGCTCCGTGGACACCGCAAAGATCATCGCGTCGCGGGTCATGGCGGAGAGTTCGAGGTTGCGCTCCGGCGCCTTCTCCGTGATCAGCATGAGGGTCACGCCAACATTGGCAGCCAGGATGCTCCTCGCCGCCTCCCGGGGCGGGACGTTGAGCTGGCCGGCGACGGCGGCCTTGTTCAGCATTTCTTCCATGAGCGCCTCAGCGTCGGCCACGACGGCGGGACGGCTCTCGGGGCGGATGTTGCCGAACATGACGAGGTACAGTTCCGGCTGCTTCAGCCCGAACTGCACGTGCTGGTCCCACATCCGCCGGATGTCCTCCAGCGGCTGCCCGGACGGAGCGAAGTCGCGTTCGCCGGCCACGTACTCCTCGAAACCTGCGGCCACGACGGCGTCGAACAGCCCCTCCTTGTCACCGAAGTGGTGATAGAGGGTGGGGGCAGTCACCCCCGCCAGCTGCGTGATCTGGCGCGTGGAGACCGCGGCTCCCCCGGACTTGGCCAGCAATCCGGCAGCTGCACGCAGCAGCCGGATTTTGGGCGGTAACTGGCCATCGATACTCATAACCGCTACCCTAGCACCTATAGCAACGCTATATGAAGTGCATCACATACACTTTTTTCAGGTACCGCAAGTTGCCGGTTGACGTAGTAGACAGCCGCAGGAAATCTAGGATCTAGCGGTTCAGTGGCGGCACCTGGACTGACTTACTGGCTCACGGCAGAGAATGAGGACTTTCAGTGCAGAACTTCCAAGGAGTAGGCGTCAGCCCCGGCCGGATCATCGGCACCATCCGCCAGATGCCGAAACCGGTCAGTGAGCCGCCGGCGGGCGAACAGCTTCCGGCCGGCGTCTCCGCCGAGGAGGCCACGGCGGCGCTAAAGGCGGCGGCGAAGGCCGTGCACGACGAGCTCAAGGCGCGGTCCGAGACGGTCAGCGGCGACGGCAAGGCCGTGCTGGAAGCCACCGCGCTGATGGCGACGGACACCATGCTGCTGAAGTCCGCCGCCAAGCTGATCGGCCGCGGGACCTCCAACCAGCGCGCCATCTGGGAAGCCGGCGCGTCCGTCTCGGAGATGCTGCACAACCTGGGCGGCTACATGGCCGAGCGGGCCACCGACGTCCTGGACGTGCGGGCGCGGATCGTGGCCGAGCTGCGCGGCGTGCCCGCCCCGGGAATCCCCTCCGCCGCCACCCCGTTCATCCTGATTGCGGAGGACCTGGCTCCGGCGGACACGGCCACGCTCGATCCCGAAAAGGTGCTCGCACTGCTTACCGCCGGCGGCGGCCCGCAGTCGCACACCGCGATCATCGCCCGCTCCCTCGGCCTGCCCGCCGTCGTCGCTGCCGCCGGCGTCGACGCCCTGCCGGACGGCACGGAGGTCTACGTCGACGGCGCCGCCGGGACCATCACGGCGGAACCGGACGCCGCCCAGCGCGCCGCCGCGGAGCATTGGGCCGCGACCGCGTCGCTGCTGGCGGACTTTGACGGTACCGGCACGACGGCGGACGGCCACCTCGTGCCGCTCCTGGCCAACGTCGGAGGCGGCAAGGACGCCGTGGCCGCCGCCGGGCTCAACGCCCAGGGCGTGGGCCTGTTCCGGACCGAGTTCTGCTTCCTCGAACGGGACACCGAACCCTCCGTGGAAGAGCAGGCCGCCGCCTACAAGGGCGTCTTCGACGCCTTCCCCGGCAAGAAGGTGGTGCTCCGCACCCTCGACGCCGGCGCGGACAAGCCGCTTCCGTTCCTGACCGACGCCACCGAGCCCAACCCTGCCCTCGGCGTCCGCGGCTACCGGACCGACTTCACCACCCCGGGCGTGCTGGAACGCCAGCTGCAGGCCATCGCCCGGGCGGAGCAGGAATCCGAGGCGGACGTCTGGGTAATGGCACCGATGATTTCGACGGCGGAGGAAGCCGCACGTTTCGCGTCCCTGTGCGCCGCCGCCGGGATCAAGACCCCCGGCGTCATGGTGGAGGTGCCCTCCGCGGCGCTGACCGCGGAGGCCATCCTCCGGGAAGTGTCCTTCGCGAGCCTGGGCACCAACGACCTGACCCAGTACGCCATGGCCGCGGACCGGCAGTTGGGCCCGCTCGCCGCGCTGAACACCCCGTGGCAGCCGGCCGTGCTCCGGCTCGTGGGCCTGACGGTCGAAGGTTCCGCCGCCGAAGGCCACGGCAAACCGGTGGGCGTCTGCGGTGAGGCCGCGGCGGATCCGGCCCTCGCCGTCGTGCTGACCGGGCTGGGCGTCACCACCCTGTCGATGACGGCGCGTTCCATCGCGGCCGTGGCAGCGGTGCTGAAGACGGTGACCCTGGCCGAGGCTCAGGAGCTGGCCAAGCTGGCCCTTTCCGCCCCGAGCGCCACCGAGGCGCGCGCCTGGGTCCGGGCCAAGCTTCCGGTACTGGAAGAACTGGGCCTGTAACCGGAGCGTGAGCCCGCACCCGGGGCGCTAGGATGCACTCCATGACACTGATTGCTCCCCGGGTGACCGCCGGGCTCCCGGCCGAGGACGCACAAAAACTCCAGTACGCGCTCAACGGCAGCAACGACATCACCGTCTTCGTCGACGGCACCGTGCACCGCCTGCCGCCCGCGGCGAGGGATGCCGTCGTCGACCTGCTGGGCCGCTTCAGCCGGGGCGAGTCGGTCACCGTCAGCAGCGTGGAGGAGATGCTGACCACCTCGAAGGCCGCGGAGCTGGCGGGCATCTCGCACACGTACCTGCGGAACATGACGGACCGCGGCGAGATCCCGGTAGAGTACCGCGGCACGCACCGGCGGATCCGGCTGGCCGACATCATGGCGTGGCTGGAGACGCAAAAGAAGAAAACCGCGGCGGAAAATACGGCACCCGCGGCCGTCGGCGACTCTGCTCTCAGCAAAGGTAGCGGCGGCGCGGATGCTTCGTGACAGCGTGATAAGGATCAAACAACGATCCCGTCCCGGCGCGGAAACGCGGCAGAGACCGGGGTTACGCTTGAATTGTGGGTAAGTTCAGAGGGTGGCACATCCTGGCCGGCATCGCCGCCATGGTGCTCACCGGCATCCTCGGAACGGTGATGGGGCTGAACAACACCGCGGCCTTCATGGCCAGCTGCGTCGCATTCGTAGCTGTCGCCCTGTGGACGGACAGCCGGATATCGCGCCGGAGGCGCACAGCGCGGGAGACGGCGCCCGGCGCCGCGCCCGGCCCGGAGCGGAATTCCGCGCTCCGGGACGAACGCTGACCCCCGGCGCCTAGATCCTTGGCCTTTCGGCCCAGCGCCGCGCCTTCAGCGCCGCGTGCAGTTCCAGTCGGACCATTCCCTTGAGCGGATCAACGCCCAACACTTGGCGGATCCTGCCGAGCCGGTTGTAGATGCTGCTCCGGTGCAGGTGCAGCTTGGCCGCCACCTCCTGGACCGAGCTGTCATTGTCGTAGAAAAGCTCCAGCACCGGCAGCAGTTCACCGTTCCGGTCGTGGTCCTCCAGCATCCGGAAGTACACCGAGCCCGCATCCGCCCACGCTCCGGCCCCGCCGCCCGCCGAGGCCAGCAACTGGTAGAGGCCGGTGGCGCGGCAGTCCACCAGTTCGCCCAGCTGGGGGTCCACGGCCGCGGCCTGCGCCGCCTGCCGGGACTGCCGGTACGCCTCGGCCAGTTCGCGGGGCCGGGAGAAGCCCTCGGAGGTGCCGAGGATGATCCGGCGGACCGGGCGGCCTGCGCGTTTGGCCAGTTCCAGCTGGTAGTGGACCAGCACCTGGGCGTGGTCGGCCCGTCCGGTGGATTCCTTGAACAGCACGACGGCGTGCGTCTCGGTTCCCGCGCTGAACAGCGCCGCGTCCACGCCGATGGTGGCCTGCAGCGCCGCGGACCGGTGGATCAGTGTGGAGGCGATCGGGTCCGAGCCCTCGGCCCAGCCATCGGCGTCGAGGACGGTCACCAGCTGCCACGGCCCGCGGCCCTGCACTTCCTTCCAGCCTGCGACGGCGGCGACGGCGTTCGCCTCGCCCCGGCAGGCGGCGAGGAACTCCTGTTCGCGCCGGCGGCGGAACTCGGACTCGGCGGTGTTCGAGTCCAGCAGCAGGGCGGAGAGCTCCTCCAGCTCGCGCGCCACCTCCGGCAACTGGGCCAGGACGGTGCCCGCGGTGGGCTCCTCGGCGTCGAGCTGGACCCAGAGGTAGCCGACCCGGAATCCGCGGACCAGCAACGGGACACAGACGCGCCCCAGCATGCCCAGTTCCTCGTTGGCCGGCACCACGACGGGCCGCACCGCCGTCGCGATGCCGTGCGAGAGCTGCCAGGCGCTGACGTCCACCGCAACGCGCTTGCTGAGCAGGAAGTTCACCCGGACCCGGTCCGCGTGGGACTGGTTGGAGCTGTAGGCGAGCAGGACGCCGTCGAGGTCTTCGAGCGAGAGCCCGCGCCCGAGCCGGAGGGCCACGCGCTCGACGAGCTGCTCTACGTCCTGCTGCTGCATGCTGCCACATTACTGCCCCGCGGGTCCCGGCGCCGAACGGAACGGCGACGGACAAGAGGCGACACCTGACGTTTCCTGACTCGACAGCTGTCGAGCCGGGCTTTTGTTAATCCCCGGAAATACGGGGGCGGGGCGCGGGGCGGGACCGGCGGCCCTGTCGCCTGCCTCACAGCCGGTCCTATTCTGGAATCACGACTTCCCCTGCACACCCGGCCCGCACGGCCACCACCCCTGGAGCCCAAAAATGATCATCGGCGTCCCCAAAGAAATCAAGAACAACGAATTCCGCGTCGCCATCACGGCCGCCGGCGTGCACGAATTCCGCCACCACGGCCACACCGTCCTGGTCGAGCGCGGCGCAGGCCTGGGCTCCGGCATCACCGACGAGGAATACGCCATTGCCGGTGCCGAGATCGTCACCGAGGCCGACGACGTGTGGTCCCGGGCCGACATGGTCATGAAGGTCAAGGAACCGGTCAAGGCCGAATACCACCGCTTCCGCAAGGGCCTGATCCTCTTCACCTACCTGCACCTGGCCGCCGAGCCGGAACTGACCCAGGAGCTCATCAACTCCGGCGTCACCGCCATCGCCTACGAGACCGTGCAGGAGGGCCGTGCGCTGCCGCTGCTGGCCCCGATGTCCGAGGTTGCCGGCCGCCTGTCCGTTCAGGTCGGCGCCACCTCGCTGATGGCTCCGGCCGGCGGCAAAGGCGTGCTGCTCGGCGGCGTCCCGGGCGTCCGCCCGGCCAAGGTCGTTGTCCTGGGCGCCGGCGTGGCCGGCACCAACGCAGCCGCCATGGCCCTGGGCCTCGGCGCCGACGTCACCATCCTGGACATCAACATCAACCGCCTGCGCGAGCTCGACGCCCAGTACCAGGGCCGCCTGAAGACGGTTGCCTCCAACGCCTACGAGATCGAGAAGTCCGTGGTCGACGCCGACCTCGTGATCGGTTCCGTGCTGATCCCCGGCGCCAAGGCCCCGAAGCTGGTCACCAACGAGCTCGTCTCCCGGATGAAGCCCGGCTCCGTGCTGGTGGACATCGCCGTGGACCAGGGCGGCTGCTTCGAGGACACGCACCCCACCACGCACCAGGAACCGACGTACAAGGTCCACAACACGATCTTCTACTGCGTCGCCAACATGCCCGGCGCCGTGCCGAACACGTCCACCTACGCCCTGACCAACGTCACGCTGCGCTACGCGGTCTCGCTGGCCAACCTGGGTGTCAAGGCCGCGTTTGAGCGCGACGCCGCCCTCGCTGCCGGCCTCAACATCGCCGCCGGCCAGGTCGCGCACCGCTCGGTTTCCGAGGCACACAATCTGCCCCTCGTCGCCGACTGGCACCAGCTGGTCTCCGCGTAACCAACCGATCCCGGCATCGTCCTGCTGCGCTGGACGACACACATCCTCTGCGTGCTGCTCCCCATCGTTCCCCTCGCCTCGCAAGCTCGGCCAGGGAACCCGAACGGTGTGGGCCCCCTTCGTCGCTTTGACGCACGCTGCCGGATGTCTGTCGTCCAGCGTTGCGTGCGTTAAGCCCTCTACGCGGCCAGTTCCCGCGCCTTTTCGATTAATTTCAGCACTTCCACCGGCCCGGCGGGATCCACCGGGAGCGGCAGGGCCGAGGACGTGCCGCCGTCGATGATTTTCTCGGCCAGGATCCGGTAGAACTCCGGGTAGGCGCCGCGCTCGGTGGGCAGGCGGTCCAGGTGGCCGTCGCGGCCCAGCAGGCCGGCCCACTCGCGGTCCTCCACGCCGTAGTCTGCGTCGAGCGGACTCCCGCCGGCGGCGAGATAGGGCTCCTGCGGGTCCACGCCGTGTTTGGTGAAGCCGCCTTCGCTGCCCAGCAGGCGGTAGCGCGGCCCCTGCTGGGCGCACAGCAGGTTCATCGAGAGGTGGCTCGTCACCCCGGAATCATGCCGCAGGGCCACAAAAACGTCGTCGTCCGCCCGTTCCCCGGGGCGCCGGGCCGCCAGTTCCGCGTGGATGACGGCGGCCGGGCCGAAGAGCTCGAGCGCCTGGTCCAGCAGGTGCGTGCCGAGGTCGAACAGCACCCCGCCGCCGTCGTCGGGGGTGGCCGCCGCCTTCCACGCTTTCGTGACATTAGGCGCCCAGCGCTCGAAGCGTGATTCGAAGCGCGTGACCGTGCCCAGGACGCCGCTCTCCAGCAGGGCGCGCACGGTCAGGAAATCCCCGTCCCAGCGCCGGTTCTGGAAGACGGTGAGCACCCGGCCCAGCCGTGCCGCGAGTTCCATCAGCTCCTGGCCCTCGGCGCTGCGCACCGTGAAGGGCTTGTCAACGACGACGTCGAGCCCGGCCTCCAGCGCGGCTTTGGCCAGCGGGTAGTGGGTGGCCGGCGGCGTCCCCAGCACCAGCAGGTCCAGCCCGCCGGCGAGTTCGAGGATGGCGGCCGGGGTGTCGACTATCCTGGCCGACGGGTAGGCCGCGGCGCCCGCCGCCTTCCGGCCCGCGTCGGAGGTGGCAATGACGTCGAGGAAAAAGGCCGGGTTGGCCGCGATCAGCGGCGCATGGAACACGCTGCCGGAGAGGCCGAAGCCGGCGACTGCGGTGCGGATCGGGGCCGGTTCAGGCGGTGCGACGGGGGCGGAGCGGGCGGGATCGGAGGTCATGGCACCACGCTACCCGCCGACGCTCCCTCAGGTCCGGCAACAATTCGGGCGACGCTCCCCCCACGAAGTGAGGGAGCGCCGCCCGAAAAGCCGCTATAGGTGACGGAGCGTTACTTCTGCCAGCCGACGAGGCTCCAGTCCGGGGTCTGGAACAGGGACGCGCCGTAGTTGGCGAGGCCCGTGCGGGCGAAGTAGATCTGCGGGCCGTTCATGATGACGCCCATGGAGTAGTACTTCGCCATGTGCTTCTTCTCGACCTCCATGGCCGCCTTGTTGCGCTCGGCGTCGTCCTGGATGGACGCGAGGTCCTTGATCGCCTTGTCCAGTTCGGCGTCGCCGAGGCCGTTTTCGTTGGTCTTGGAATCGTAGAACTGCTTCACGCCTGAGGTCGCGTCAGCACCGACGGTGTAGCCGCTGATGGTCAGCTGGAAGTCCCGGCTGCCCAGGACCTTGCCGAAGTCGGCGTCGCCGCGCTGGTCGATGCCGACCTCCATGCCGGCGGCCTGGAGCTGCTTCTGCAGCGTCTGGACCGTGGCGAGCGAGGTGGGGTCATCACCGAAGTTGGTGATCTTGAAGGAGACGGCCTTGCCGCCCTTCTCCATGGTGCCCTTGGCGTTGGGAGCGTAACCGGCCTCGGTCAGGACCTTCTTGGCCTGCTCGGCACCGGGTTCGGCGACGGGGTAGTTGTCCTGGTAGTACTTGGAGAACGGCATCAGCATCATCGATCCTGAGCTTTCCTCTTCCCAGTTCAGGCCGCCGAAGCGCACAGCGCGGACGGCCGGACGGTCAACGGCGGTGAAGATGGCCTTGCGGACCGCGACGTCGGTCAGCGGGGCCTTCTGGGCGTTGAGGTTCAGGCCGCCGGCGAACAGGCGCTGGCCGCGGCGGACCTCGGAGTTCTTGGTGCCTTCGAGCTGCTTGTACTTCGTCAGCGTGCGGCCGTCAGCCATATCGATTTCGCCGTTCTTGAACGCGGCGATCTCGGCGCTGGCCTCGAGCTGGCGGAAGACGACCTTTTCCAGGACCGGCTTTTCGCCCCACCACTTGTCGTTCGGGACCATGGTGACGGTCTTGGCGGCGGAATCGAACTTGTCCACCTTGAACGGGCCGGCCATCCACTCCGGGTGCAGTTCGCCGGCGAAGCCTTCGTTGAAGATCTTAGGGGTGTTGACGGCCTGCGGGATGAAGCCGCCGAAGATGTCGCTCAGAGGGTAGACCGGCTGGGTGGTGGTGGCAATGACTTCCTTGTCGCTGCTGCCGGCCTTGACGGAGTCGATGAACTCGTAGGCGCCGGACGAGACAATGTCGATGTCCTTGTTGGTGCCGTTGAGCATCTTCCAAGTGTTCACGAAGGTCTCGGCGTTGATGGGGGTGCCATCGTTGTACACGGCCTTCGGGTTGATCTTGATGGTGATGGTCTGCTTGCCATCCTTGACCTCACTCTTGAAGTCTTCGCAGAAGTTCTTGTTCAGGTTGGCGGTGCCGTCGAAGTCGAGCTTCCAGCAGCCCACGTAACCGGCCTCGTCAATCGGGTAGTGCAGTTCGGTGTTGTCCGCGGAGTTGCCCGCGTTGGAGTAACCGTTGAAGTCGGGGCCGATGTTGCCTACCGGCAGCGTCACGGTGCCGCCCTGCTTCAGTTCATCCGCCTTCTTGGCGTTGACGCTGATGAGCTTGTTGATATCGCCGGAGGCATCCTGGGCCTTGGCGCTCTCGGCGGTCGTGGTGGCGCCGCCTCCGCCGCAGCCGGTCAGCGCGAGGGCTGCCGCTACGGCGGCCACCCCGCCGATCCTGGTCAGATTCTTCATAATGATCCCCTTCATTCTTGGTGCGAGTTGTGGTTCAGGTGCGGTTTGGTGCGTCAGAGGGACTCGTGGACAACCAACATGTCCGCGTCCAGTTCGCCGTCCGGGTAGAAGCAGGCGAATTGCTGGTCTGTGGGGGCCGACGGAGGGCCGTCGGCCGGGCGGCCCGTGGCCGGGGCAGGCGCCGTCGCGGTTTCCAGCGGCGGCTCCAGGGTCAGGCACTTTTCCTGCTTGGCGGCCGGGAGCGCGGCGAAGACCGGGCAGCGGGTGGCGAAGTTGCAGCCCGTCGGCGCATCGAGCGGTGAGGGCAGGTCGCCCTGCAGGATGATGCGTTCGCGGGTGCGCTCCAGCTGCGGGTCCGGCACCGGGATCGCCGAGAGCAGGGCCCGGGTGTAAGGGTGGCGCGGGTTGTCGAAGACGTTGTCGACATCCCCGATTTCCACGATTTTGCCCAGGTACATCACGGCCACGCGGTTGGAGATGTGGCGCACCACGGACAGATCGTGGGCCACCATCAGGTAGCTCAGCCCCAGTTCGGCGCGGAGTAGGTCGAGCAGGTTGATGACGCCGGCCTGGACGGATACGTCCAGCGCGGACACCGGCTCGTCCAGGACCACCAGTTTGGGGTTCACCGCCAGGGCGCGGGCGATGCCGATGCGCTGGCGCTGGCCGCCGGAGAACTGGTTCGGGAAGCGGTTGACGTGGTCCGGCTGGAGGCCCACAAGTTCCATCAGCTCCATGATCCGCTTCCGGATGGCAGGCTTCGCCATCCCGGAGTTCTCCAGCGGTTCGGCCAGTACCTCGTAGACGGTGAAGCGCGGATCCAGCGCCCCGGTGGGGTCCTGGAACACCATCTGGAGTTCCTTGCGCATGGCGGCCTTGGTCTTGGCGTCCGAGGCGGCTTTGTTGCTCAGGCCGCCGATCTTCACCTCGCCGTCCTGGTCGCGGTGGAATTCCATGATTTCCAGCAGCGTGGTGGTCTTGCCGCAGCCGGACTCGCCGACGATCGAGAAGCACTCGCCCTCGCGGATATCGAAGCTCAGGCCGTCCACGGCCTTGACCGTGCCGATCCGGCGTTTGAGCAGGGCGCCCTTCATCAGCGGGAAGTGCTTCTTGACGTCCGTGAGCTCCAGGACGGCCTTTCGCTCGGCACGGGGCACCGCGTCGAACCGGGAGACGGGTACCTCGGGGGCGTGGAAGATCTGGTGGACATCCACGTCCGCGCCGAGGTCCTCGCTCTTGATGCAGGCCGCCCTGTGCTCGAGGGTGCCGTCGCCGGTTCCGCCGACCGGCGCGAGCGCCGGTTCGCCCTGCAGGCAGGCGTCGCTGACCAGCGGGCAGCGCGGGGCGAAGGAGCATCCGGTGGGTGCATGGATGAGGTTCGGCGGGATGCCCTCGATCGGCACCAGCGAGGTCTTCTCGGCCACGTCAACGCGGGGCACGGCGCCCAGCAGGCCCATGGTGTAGGGCATCCTGGGGTTGTAGTAGATGTCGTCGACGCTGCCGGTCTCCACCGGCTTGCCGGCGTACATCACCATGATGTCGTCGGCCATGCCGGCCACGACGCCCAGGTCGTGCGTGATCATCACGACGGCGGCGCCGGTTTCTTCCTGCGCGGTGTGCAGCACCTCGAGCACCTGCGCCTGGATGGTGACATCGAGCGCCGTCGTCGGCTCATCGGCGATCAGTACGCGCGGGTTGTTGGCAATCGCGATGGCGATCATCACGCGCTGGCGCATGCCGCCGGAGAATTCGTGTGGGAAGGCCTTGAGCCGGTCCTTGGGGCTGGGAATTCCCACCATGCCCAGGAGTTCGACGGCGCGGGCCTCCTTGGCCTGCTTGCTCATGGTCGGGTTGTGCACCGTGAGCGCCTCGATGATCTGGTTGCCCACGGTGTACACCGGGGTCAGCGAGGACAGCGGGTCCTGGAAGACCATGGCCATCTCGTTGCCGCGGTAGCGGCACATGGCCTTGTCGCTGAGCCCCAGCAGTTCCTGGCCCTTGAGCCGGACCGAGCCGGTGACCTCGGCGGTTTCCGGCAGCAGGCCCATGATGGCCATCGAGGTGACGGACTTGCCCGAGCCGGACTCGCCGACGATCCCGAGGGTCTTGCCGGGCATCAGGTCGAAGTCGACGCCGCGGACCGCGTGCACCACGCCGTTCTCGGTGTTGAAGCGGACGTTGAGGTCGCGGACGGAGAGCACGGCACCCGCCGGGGCATCACTGTAGTGCCCGTGGGCGGAGTGCAGGCCGGCCACATGCAGCCGTTCGGCGGTGCTGAGGTCGGTGGCGGTGGTTTCGCTGCTCATGAGGTCTTCTTCTTTTTCTTGGCGCTGCCAATGGAGCTGGAGCTGGGATCGAACGCGTCGCGGAGACCGTCGTTCATCATGGCGAGCGAACCGGTCAGCAAGAACATCACGGTCAGCGGCACCCAGAACATCCACGGGAAGGTGGAGACCTGGGAGGTCGCCTGGCCGATCAGCACGCCCAGGCTCACATCCGGAACCTTGATGCCGATGCCGATGAAGGAGAACGCGACCTCGGCGAGGATGGCGCCGGTCACGCCGCGGGTGATGTCCAGGACCAGCAGCGAGCCGATATTCGGCACGAGATGGCGCCAGACGATGCGCCGCGCGGGGATGCCCATGTACTGGGCGGCCTTGACGAAGTCGCGCTGCATAAGCGACATCGAGAGCGAGCGGATCAGGCGGGCGGTGCCCATCCAGTTGAAGATCAGCAGGACGATGATCAGCAGCAGCCAGCTGGGGAGGTTCTGCTGCAGCCCGTTGCCGCCGCCGCTCGTGGCCACGGCCACGACCAGGAGGGCCGGCATCATGATCAGGGCTTCCAGGATGAACAGCATCACCTTGTCGACCTTGCCGCCGAAGTAGGCCATGGTGCAGCCGTACACCGCGGCGATCAGCACGGACACGAGGCCGACGACGAGGCCGATCAGGATCGAGACCCGGGTGCCTTCCACGGTCAGGGCGTACAGGTCGATGCCGGCCTGCGAGGTGCCCAGCAGGTGCTCCGAGGACGGGCCCATGCCGATGTTGAAGGGGTCGATCGTCTCCTTGTCCCAGCTGGAGAAGATCCCGCCGATCAGGGACAGCACGGTGAGCAGGACGAAGATCACCAGGCCGGTCACGGCGGTCTTGTTGCGCAGGAAGCGCCGCACGATGATCCTCGACTTCGCGATCACGACGTCGTTGTTCTCGATCTTGGCTTCTTCCGCGACGGCGGCCGGATCGATGGCGTTCAGGTTCGTCATGGCTACTGCACCCGCACTCTCGGGTCGACAAGGGTGGTGGCGAAGTCGGCGAGGATCGCCCCGATCGCGAAGATCACGGAGCCGTAGGCGAGCGTCGCCGTGGCCGCGTTGACATCCTGCAGCGCGATCGCGTCGATGCTCCAGGACCCGACGCCGTGCCAGGCGAAGATCTTCTCGGCGAAGAAGCCGCCGGCGAAGATGGCCGGGATGGTGAAGGCGATACTTTGCGCCACCGGGATGAACGAGACGCGCAGGGCGTGCCGGGTGATGGCCTGGTTGCGGGTGAGGCCCTTGGCCCGGGCGGTGCGGACGAAGTCGGCGTTGACGTTGTCCAGCAGGTACTGCCGCTGGGCGATCTGGTAGGCGCCCCAGCCCACGATCGTGATCGCGAAGGTCGGCACGGCGTAGTGGGCCAGCATGTCGAGGAACTGCACCCAGCCGTCACCGTCCAGCCCGGGGGTGGAGATCCCGGTGACGAACAGGAGGCGGTCGCCCACTGCTTCGTTGATGTTGATGGCGCCGAGCTGGACCAGGAAATAAGCGATCGGGGCCGGCACGATGTAGACGAGGTAGCTGTACGAGGTGATCGCGCGGTCGGAGAACTTGTACTGCCGGGCCGCGGTGTAGACGCCGAGGGCGACGCCGATGATCAGGGTGAGGATGATCGAAGCCAGGAACAGTCGGGTTGAGATCCAGACCCGGTCGCCGAACTCGGCGTTCACGAAGGCGCCGTTGGGGCTGCGTCCCCAGTCCCAGCGCGTGACGACTCCGGTGAGCCAGTCCACGTAGCGTTCCCAGGGACTCAGAGCCGGATCCAGTCCTTTGAGCCGGAAAGAGTTGGCGATCTGTTCCGGCGTGGGACGCGGAATTTTTTCCTGCTCCAGCAGCGCGGGCTGAAGGCTGGTGACCGCCAGGAAGTACCCGGCGCTGGTGGTCAGGAAGATCATGAACGCATACGTGACGGCACGTTTGGCAAGGTATCGGAGCATGGGGCTAGTTCAGGATCGCCGTGGCCTGCGCGGTTCCGGAGGCCACCGGACGGGCTGGACCAGCCTGTCCGCGGGCCGGGGTCGTTACAACATTCACAGCGTGGATCCTTCCGTCGTCCCCCCATAAGGCAGCGGGGTGTCCGCTGCCGATCCGGGATCTCGGCCAGCGGGTGCCTGGCCGCCCGCAGGCCTTGCGGCCAGCCCAGTCGGGCTATGTTGCGGGTCACATTCCAGAGGAAACTACCACATAGGAATTGCGGGGAGGAGCGCGAAAGGGGGCGAAACGGTACGCCCACTACCAGATCGTTATGAATAACTCATTTGAATTGATTTGACTTGGCAGTCTCCGAGCCGATCGGTTAGCCTACGCGCCGCGCACCACCCGGGTGGCCAGCTCCCGCCAGGACTCAACCAGCCGGTCCGGGGCGACCCCGTGGACCCAGACGGCGTGCAGGATGCGCTCCGGCTCGAGGGTCACGCTCAGGGCGCCCGCCATCAGCCAGGGATCCGCGGTGACCCCGGCTTCGCGCAGCAGCAGTTCCAGATGCCGGCGCCAGAGCACCGCGGGGGGCACATCGAACCGGTTGTGGGCCGACGCGTCCGCGGCGCGGGCGAGTTCACCAAATTCCAGCACCCAGGCGATCCGCTCCGCGCCAAAGGCGATCAGCCGTTCCAGGGGCGGCGCACCGGGCCCCAGCGGGGGCGGCCCGAACATGAACCGGCCCTGGAACTGCGCCTCGGCGTCACTGAGCAGGCTCATCATGAGTCCCGCCCGGCTGCCGAAGCGCCGGAAGACGGTCCCCTTGCCCACGCCGGCGCGCCCGGCCAGGGACGCCATGGTGAGGCCGTCCGCCCCGCACTCCTCGATCAATTCCCGGGCGGCCCGGAGCAGCAACTCACGGTTGCGGGCGGCATCCCTGCGTTCGGACTCGGCGGCGCCCCGGACGCCGGGGGGATGGCCGGGTTGAACTGGGGGGCCGGCTGCTTGACCACCGGGACGGATTGGGATGAGGCTCACAGCGCCCATTGTAGCGCCGGGGAATATTAACCGGACCGCAGTCCGTTTAGTCCTGGTGAAGGCCACCAAAGCCTCCGCGACCATCCAGCCGCCGGAACCTCCGCGGCGCGATACAAGGAGTTCCCATGACCACCAACACCGTTCTCACCCTGGTCGGCAGCCTGCGCGCCGGCTCCACCAACGCCCAGCTGGCCGAAGCCATCCAGCTCAACGCTCCCGAGCAGGTCGACGTCGTCATCCACGAGAGCCTCGGCAACATCCCGTTCTACAACGAGGACATCGACGTCGAGGGCCAGGTTCCCGCCGCCGCCGCAGCGCTGCGTGCCGCCGCGAACGACGCCGATACCCTGCTCCTGGTCACGCCGGAATACAACGGCACCGTTCCCGCGCCGCTGAAGAACGCCATCGACTGGCTCTCCCGGCCTTTCGGTGCCGGCGCCCTGAGCGGCAAGCCCACCGCCGTCGTCGGCACCGCGTTCGGCCAGTACGGCGGCGTCTGGGCCCAGGACGAGGCCCGCAAGGCCGTCGGCATCGCCGGCGCCAAGGTGCTTGAGGACGTCAAGCTTGCCGTCCCCGGCTCGATGGTCCGCTTCGCCGAGGTCCACCCGAAGGACGATGCCGAGGTCGTGGAGCAGATCAAGGGCGTGTTCGAAGCCCTGGCCGAAGCCCGGACCGCCGACGCCGCCTAAGCAGGCTCCCCACAGACCGACACCCCCGGCAGCGCCCCCCACTGCCGGGGGTGTCCTGCGTCCGGGATCCCCCGACGATCTTTGTGAACAAAAGTTTTCCCAGTGACAACGTGGACCTGTATCCTAGGACTGTGACCCACGAAACACTTGATGCCGCCGCAGAGCTCCTTCCGGCCGAGGCAATTGACGCAATTGAACGTGCGGCTACGTCCGCCCACCGCCACGAGAGGCTTTTCTCGGAGCGCGCAGCAAATATCAAGCAGTCGGCCGTCCGGGACGTCTTCGACATCTCCCTGCGTCCGGGCCTGGTCTCCCTCGCCGGCGGCAGCCCCTACCTCCAGTCCCTTCCGCTGGAGCGGCTGGGCCAGTCCGCGGCGAAGATCATCGCCGAACAGGGCCTGACGGCGCTGCAGTACGGCGGCGGGCAGGGTACCGAGGAGCTCCGCACGCAGATCTGCGAGGTCATGGCCGCCGAGGGGATTCTCGACGCGAAGCCCGAAAACGTCGTCATCACCGCAGGCTCCCAGTCCGCGCAGGACGTCGCGACCAAGGTCTTCTGCAACCCGGGCGACGTCGTACTGGTGGAGGATCCCACCTACGTCGGCGCGCTTAACACTTTCGAGGCCTACCAGGTCGAGGTGGGGACGGTGCCGATGGACGAGCACGGAATCATCCCGGATCTCCTCGAGGCCAGGATCGCCGCCCTGCAGACCGCGGGCAAGAACATCAAATTCCTCTACACGATCCCCAGCTTCAACAATCCGTCCGGGATCACACTCGCCGCGGAACGCCGGCAACAGGTAGTCGATATATGCCGTAATGCGAATATTTTGGTCCTGGAGGACAACCCGTACGGCCTCCTGCGCTTCGACGGCCAGCCGCTGACCCCGCTGCGGGCCGGCAACCCGGACGATGTCATCTACATGGGCTCCTTCTCCAAGATCTTCGCCCCGGGGCTGCGGATCGGCTGGGCCCTGGTCCCGGCGCACCTGCAGCGCCGCTACTACCTGGCCTCGGAAGCCGTCACCCTGTGCCCGCCGACGCTCAACCAGATGCTGGTCTCCGCCTACCTGCGCGACTACGACTGGCGCGGCCAGATTGCCACCTACCGCGGGCTATACCAGGAGCGTTGCGAGGCCATGCTCGCAGCCCTCGAGGAGCACATGCCCGAGGGGCTGAGCTGGACACGGCCGGAAGGCGGCTTCTTCATCTGGGTCACGCTGCCCGAGGGCATCGACACCTACCCCCTGTTGCAGAAGGCCATCGATGCCGGCGTGGTGTTCATTCCCGGTGCGGCATTTACCCACTCGGACGAGCCCTCCAACAAGCTGCGGCTCGCCTTCAGTGCGGTGCCGCCGGACGCAATCGAGGAAGGCGTCCGGCGCCTGGCGCCGGTGCTGCGGGAAGCCGTCGCGGCGTTGTAGCCTGAACTATTGCTGTTGACTGAACGGCGCCTGATCTATTCATGCCAGACGTATTCATGCCAGACCAGAGGAGTCCCCTATGACCGGAATCATCGTTGTCGGCGTCGATGGCAGTGAGACTGCCCTGAAGGCGGCCCAAACGGCCCGGGACCTGGCTGTCTCGCTCGGCGCGACGCTGCACGTGGTCAGCGCGTTCGACAGCGACCGGACCGAGGTGTTCGGCAGCGGCAGCGACCGGTGGATTGTTTCCGACGCCGACGACGCCGAGAAGGTTGCCAAGGGTGTCGCCGACAGTCTCCGGACGGCCGGGATCAACGTCACCTACGCGGCAGCCCGGGGCAAGCCCGCGGAAGCGCTGATTCACGAGGCGGAACGTTCCGACGCGCAGATGATCGTGGTCGGCAACCGCCGGATGCGCGGCCTGGGGCGCGTTCTCGGGAGCGTTGCCAACAGCGTGGCCCACGGCGCCCCCTGCGACGTCTACATCGCCAAGACCGACAGCCCCGAGTAGCGGCGCAACTGCAGATGCCGGCGCGCGGGCCCAAGGCTGCGCGCCGGCTCTGCTGTCCTAGGCGTCCACTGCCTTCAGCATCCGGCGCAGGATCTTGCCGGAGGAGGACTTCGGCACCGCATCGATGAATTCCACGCGCCGGATCTTCTTGAACGGCGCCACCCGTGCGGCCACGAATTCCTCCACCCCGGCTTCGTCCAGCAGCTCGCCCTCGGCGTTTGGCTGGCGCACCACGAAGGCCATCGGCACCTCCTGGCCGTCGGCGTCGGGGGTTCCGACCACGGCGGCGTCGGCGATGCCGGGGTGGGTGAGCAGCAGCGCCTCGAGCTCGGCCGGCGCAATCTGGTAGCCCTTGTACTTGATCAATTCCTTGAGCCGGTCCACGATCGACACCACGCCGTCCGCCCGCACCGTGGCGATGTCCCCGGTGTGCAGGAAGCCGTCCGCGTCGAGGGTGTCCGCCGTCTCCTCGGGCCGGTTCAGGTAGCCGAGCATCACGTTGGGCCCCCGGCACAGCAGGTGGCCCGGGGCGCTGGTCCCCTCCGCGGGGACCTCGATTTCCTCGCCCGTGGCCGGATCCACCAGCCGGCAGTCCATGTTGGGGACGGTGTAGCCCACCGAGCTGACCGGAACGTCCGTCGCATCGACCGGTATCAGGTGGGAGACGGGACTCATCTCGGTCATGCCGTAGCCCTGGAGCACCCGGCAGCCCAGCCGCTCGGCCAGCCGCGCCCCCAGTTCCCCGTCCAGCGGCGCCGCGCCGGACAACGTGGTGTGCACGGAGCTGAGGTCGTAGTCCGCCACCAGCGGGTGCTTGGACAGTGCCACGGCAACCGGCGGGGCGATGAAGAGGTAGCTGCACTTGTGGTCCTGGACCATCCGCAGGAATTCCGCGAGGTCGAACTTCGGGATGGTGACCAGGCGGGCGCGCTCCCGAAGGGCCAGGTTCAGCAGCACCGTCAGTCCGTAGATGTGGAAGAACGGCAGCAGTGCCAGCAGCCGGTCGTCCGGCCGGACCTTGAGCAGCCCCCGCGACTGTTCCACGTTCGCCACGAGGTTGCGGTGGCTCAGCATCACGCCCTTGGGCCGTCCGGTGGTGCCCGAGGAGTACGGCAGCACGGCGAGGTGGGTGGCAGGGTCGAAGCTGACATCCGGGGCGGGTGCGCCGCTGGTGAGCAGCTCCGTCAGCGAGGGGTGACCCTCAGCGCCGTCGAGCACCACCAGCCGTTCCGCGGGTATGCCCACCTGGCCGGCCGCTTCCCGGGCGGCGGGCAGCAGGGCGGAGATCGTAAAGAGCCAGCTGGCTCCGGCGTCGGTAAGTTGTTTCGCGATCTCCTCGGCCGTGTACAGCGAATTGACGGGAGTGACGGTGGCGCCGGCCCGGAGCAGGCCGTGGAAGACGACAGTGAACGCCGGGATGTTCGGGCAGAGGATGGCGGCGACGCCGTGGATGCCCAGCCCCTGGGCGGCGACGGCGCCCGCGAGGGCGTTGATCCGGTCGCGCAGCTCGCGGTAGCTGGTTTCCGCTCCGCTGCTGCCGTCGACGACGGCGACCCGGTCCAGGTCCGCCTCCTGCAGGCCGCCGAAGAGGTACTCGTAAAGGCTGACGTCGGGAATTTCAACAGCGGGGAACGGGCTCGAGAACACGCAAAATCTCCTTTGATCGGCGTTCGCCGGCTCGGCGGCGGCTGGTGCCACTCTAGTGCCGCCGCGTGGCTTCGGGACAGGATTCCAATGGATTTGACCGCCGTCACCCTTCGTCGTGGGCAGGCTCACCCGGATTTGCCGGCACCGGCGCGGTGCGCGGCGGTAAAATTGGAGGTGCCCCCGATGGCGCGGACAGTCCTATCCGCCCACTCCCCGGGGAGAAACCATGCCTACTCTTCAGCGCCGCCAGCTCGTCGGCCACGATATTCTGCTGGCCCGCCACGGAAACCACATCAGCACCATGCGGGTCGACCGTGCCGCCGGCCGGGTGGTCGCGTACCTCGACGACGGCTCGGTGGACAGCGCCCCCAATTTGATCTCCCCGGCGCTGCGGATGCCCGATACGGTCCGGAGCATCCTGCGCGAGGACTGGAAGTTCCTGGGCGCGGTCACGGCCGCCAGTTTCGGTTTCGCCGGCGTGGTGTTTGCTGCCGCGGCCGCCGTTGCCGGCTGGGGCAGCGACCCGGGCATGACGGAGCTGCTCTCGTCCTTCGCCGCCTACGGATCGAACTAGGCCGCACGCACTCGGCGTCAGTCCAGCACTCAGTCCAGCAGCAGGGCGGGCTCTTCCAGGATGGCTGCGACGTCGGCCATGAAGCGGGCCGAGAGGTCTCCGTCCACCACCCGGTGGTCGAAGGACCCTCCGAGCGTCGTGATCCACCGGGGAATCACCTCACCGTCGAGCACCCAGGGCTTCTGCTTGATGGTGCCGAAGGCCACGATCGCCACCTCGCCGGGATTGATGATCGGCGTTCCGGTGTCGATGCCCAGGGCGCCGATGTTGGTGACCGTGAGGGTGCCGCCCTGCATCTGCGCCGGCTGGGTCTTGCCCGCCCGGGCGGTGGTGGCCAGCTCATTGAGGGCCAGCGCGAGTTCCTTGAGCGACAGATCCTGGGCGTTCTTGATGTTGGGCACCATCAGGCCGCGCGGGGTGGCGGCCGCGATGCCCAGGTTCATGAAGTGCTTGACGTGGATCTCGGCACTGTCGCTGCCGTCTTCCGCATCCACCCAGCTGGCGTTGACGCTGGGGTTGCGCGCCGCGGCCCAGATGACGGCCTTCGCGAGAATCAGCAGCGGCGAAACCTTGATGCCCTCGAAATCGCGCGAAGCCTTGAGCCGCTTGACGAACTCCATGGTGCGGCTGGCGTCCACGTCCACGAAGATGCTCACATGCGGGGCCGCGAAGGCGGACTCGACCATGGCCCGTGCGGTGGCCTTGCGGACGCCCTTGACCGGGATGCGCTCGATCCGCTGCTCCTGGGGGCGGCCGGTCTTGCCCCAGAACGAATCCGCCTGATCCAGCTCGGCGTCGCGCTGGGCCTGGTAGCTGACGAGGTCCTCACGGGTTACCTCACCGCGCGCGCCGGTGGGAACGACGTCGGCCAGGTCGATGCCGAGGTCGCGGGCAATCTTCCGGACCGGGGGCTTGGCCAGGACGCGGTTGACGAGGCCGGTGATGGCCCCGCCCAGCGTCGGGCGCTGGTCGACAGCTTCGGCTTCCGCCGCGACGGGACGTGCCGCATCGGAGACCGCTTCCGGGCTGATCCAGATGTCGTGCGCCTCGATCCCGGCCCGTTCGACGGCGGGAGCGGAGGCCGCCGGGGACGCCGCAGCTGGCGCTGCGATCCGGCGGCGGCGTTTGACGGCGTCGGCCTTCGGGCCGGAACCAACCAGCGGGCCGCCGGCCGGAGGCCCGGCCGACTCTGCGGCGTCGGACGCGTCCTGCTCCAACTTTCCGTACATCGGCGCTTCGGGAGCCGGCGCAGCGGCAGCCGTCGGGGTTGCGGCGGGCGCGGCAGCGGCGTCGGAAACACTGATGATCGGCGTTCCGACGTCGACCGTCACGCCCTCCGGGACCAACAGCTCGGTGACTGTTCCGGCGTACGGCGAAGGAAGCTCCACGAGGGACTTGGCGGTCTCGATTTCGCACAGCACGTCGTTGACGGCCACGGTGTCACCGGCCTTGACCTTCCAAGACACGATTTCGGCCTCGGTCAGGCCCTCGCCCACGTCGGGAAGGTTGAACTTGTTCACGGTCATGGAGGTCCCCGTCAGTAGGCGAGGGCGCGTTCCAGCGCCTCAAGGATGCGGTCGATGTCCGGAAGGTAGTCTTCTTCCACCTTGGCGACCGGGTAGGGCATGTGGAAGCCGCCGACGCGGATGACCGGGGCTTCGAGGGAATGGAAAGCCCGCTCGCTGACCCGCGCCGCGATCTCGCCGCCGATGCCGCCGAAGGTCGGCGCTTCGTGCGCCACGATCAGCCGGCCCGTTTTCCGGACCGAGGCCGTGACGGTGTCGAAATCGATCGGCGAAATGGAGCGCAGGTCGATCACCTCGACGCTGTGGCCGTCCTCAACCGCGGCGGAGGCGGCCGCGAGGGCCACGGGGACTAGCGGGCCATAGGCCACGACGGTAGCGTCCGACCCCTCACGCAGCACATGGGCCTTGAACGGGTCCGCGGACTGGCCCGGGGAGTCGGTGTCGACCTCGCCTTTGAGCCAGTAGCGCCGCTTCGGCTCGAAGACGATCACGGGGTCCAGGCAATCGACGGCCTGCTGGATCATCCAGTAGGCGTCGTGCGGGTTGGACGGGGTGATGATGCGCAGCCCGGCGGTGTGGGCGAACAGCGCCTCGGGGGACTCGGAATGGTGTTCAATCGAGCCGATGCCGCCGCCATAGGGAATGCGGATGACGACGGGGACGGTGAGGTTGCCGTTGCTGCGCGAATGCATCTTCGCCAGCTGCGTGGTGATCTGGTTGAAGCCCGGAAAGACGAAGCCGTCGAACTGGATCTCGCAGACCGGCAGGTAGCCGCTCAGCGCCAGGCCGATCGCGGTGCCGATGATGCCGGATTCGGCGAGCGGGGTGTCCACGACGCGGTCGGCGCCGAACTCCCCGATCAGGCCGTCGGTGACGCGGTAGACGCCGCCGAGCGGGCCGATGTCCTCGCCCATCAGCAGGGTCCGGGGGTTGTTGCCCAGCGTCGCGCGCAGGCCCTCGTTGATGGCCTTGGCAATGGTCATGGTGGTCATCAGTTGGCCGCCTCCGTGTCGGCAGGCTCTGCCTCGTCGGCGAAGCCCGCGCTGTATTCCTCGAACCACGCCAACTCCTCGGCCACCAGGGGGTGCGCCTCGGCGTAGGTGTTGGCGAAGGCCGTCCGGATGTCCGGGGTTCCCAGGTCGTGGATGGTGCTGCGGACGTAGGCCGCGAGCTCGTCGCCGTCGGCCCTGACCTGTTCGAAGAAGGCGTCGTCGGCGAGGCCTTCGGCGCGCAGGTACTTCTCGAGCCGCTCCAGCGGATCCTTCGCCCGCCATTGCGCTTCTTCGTCCGAGCCGCGGTATTTCGTCGGATCGTCGGCGGTGGTGTGCGCGCCGACGCGGTAGGTGAAGGCCTCGATCAGCACCGGGCTCTTGCCTTCGCGGGCGCGTTCGAGGGCCCACTCGGTGACGGCGTGGACCGCGATCACGTCATTGCCGTCCACCCGGATGCCGGGGAAGCCGTAGCCCTTGGCGCGGTTGGAGAGCGGAATGCGGGTCTGGACGGCGGTGGGAACCGAGATGGCCCAATGGTTGTTCTGGCAGAAGAACACCACGGGGGCGTTGTAGGAGGCGGCGAAAACCATGGACTCGTGGACATCGCCCTCGGAGCTGGCGCCGTCGCCGAAATAGACCATGACGGCGGCCTTGGGCTCCTGGGAACCGGCCGGCGCCTCCCCCGCTGCCGCCTGGGCCGCGGCAAGCTTCTGGTCGCGCTGGATGCCCATCGCGTAACCGACCGCATGGGGCGTCTGGGCGGCGAGGACCAGCGTGTAGAGGTGGAAGTTGGTGTCCTTGGGGTTCCAGCCGCCGTTGGACACCCCGCGGAACTGCCGCAGCAGCTCGGCCAGGTCGACGTTGCGGGTCAGCGCGACGCCGTGCTCCCGGTAGGTGGGGAAGATGTAATCCTGCGGCTGGCTCGCCCGGCCGGACCCGATCTGCGCGGCTTCCTGGCCGGTGAGCGGGACCCAAAGGGCCAGCTGGCCCTGCCGCTGCAGGGCGGTGGCCTCGACGTCGAAACGGCGGATCTTTGCCATGTCCGCGTAGAAACCGCGGAGCTTCCCAGCGTCGAGCCGCGCGGCGTACTCGGAAAAGACCGGATCTGAGCCCAGGGTGCCGTCCGGACCCAGCAGCTGGACCATCGGGACAGCGGGGTCGCCCAGCACCGCCTCGGCCTGCGCCTCGAGCTGGTCATCCACCTCGGTTCCGTCGAACTCGGTAGAGGGCAGATGTGTGGCGCCCATACCGTCTCCTTGCCTGCCGCATCCGAATGCGCCGCAATCGCTGGGATATATGCCGGACCGGGCATGCATTCCAGGTCCGGCATATATTTTGGCTTACTCGTCCCTACTTTATCCGCAGCGAACTGCCGGCGGACTTCGTGTTAAGCGCTAGGAACGCTGTGTGGGTTTTGTATAGATCGCACACAATTCGAGGAAACGGGTGTTGGCTTCGGCCTCGCCGATGCTCACCCGCACCCCTTCGTTGCCGAAGGCCCGGACGGACAGTGCCCGCTCCCCCGCCAGTGCGGCAAATTCCGCGCTGTTGGCGCCCAGATTGAGCCAGACGAAGTTGCCCTGGGCGTCCGGTACGAACCAGCCGAGCTCGCGCAGGCCCTCGGTCACGCGGTCCCGTTCATCGACCAGGCTTTGTACCCTTTCTACAACCTCGCTGAAGTGCTGCAGCGACGTGACGGCCGCCGCCTCCGCGATTTGGGAAACCGCGAAGGGCGTCGCGGTGACGCGCAGGTGCTGCGTGAGGTCCGGCTGGGACACGCTGTAACCCACGCGCAGTCCGGCCAGGCCGTGCGCCTTGGAAAAGGTCCTCAGGACGACGACGTTCGGGTACTTGCGGTACATCGCGATGCCGTCGACGGCGTCCTCGGCCCGGACGAACTCTTGGTAGGCCTCGTCGATGACCACCACAATGTCCGAGGGGACAGTCTTGAGGAACCGTTCGGTCTCCTCGGTTGTGAGAATGGGGCCGGTGGGGTTGTTAGGGGTGCACAGCAGGATCATCCGGGTGCGGGCCGTCACTGCGGCAGCCATCGCGTCCAGGTCGTGCCGGCCGTCGGCCGTCAGCGGGACCTGCACGCTCTCGGCGCCGGCGAGGCCAACGCTGATGGGATAAGCCTCGAAGGAGCGCCACGCGTAGATGACCTCATCGGCCTTGCCGTCGTCGTTCTGGCCGGCAAAGGTGGCCAGTAGTTGGTTGAGGGCACCGAGGCTGCCGGCGCCGGTGACGATGTCCTCGGCCGGGACGTCCAGGAAGCCGGCGAGCGCCCCGCGCAGCTTGCTGCTTAGCGGGTCCGGGTAGCGGTTGAAGTCGGTCTGCGCCGCGATGGCCTGCTGCACTGCAGGGATCGGGGCCAGCGGGTTCTCGTTGGAGGAAAGCTTGTAGCTCACGAGCCCCTCGACCGGGACCGGCGGTTTTCCGGCGGCGTAACGGGGAAGGAGGTCCACTACCGGCCGCGGGCGGATCCCTCCGGCCTGGTTGTCTGATGAAGTCATGCCTCTTAGCCTACTTCGCCCTCCTGCCGGTACGACCGGTGATGTGACAGCATGGGGCCATGCGCTCACTCTTCGTGCGGGTCATCGTCAATGCTCTGGCCCTCTGGATCGCCAGCTGGATCCTCCCCGGGCTGGATATTTCCACGTCCGCCACCACCGGGGCCGTGGCCAATAGCGGCGTCACGCAGGGCACGGACACGATCGGGATCATTCTGGCGTACCTGTTCATCGGGCTGATCTTCGGCCTCGTCAACGCCCTCGTCAAGCCGCTGGTCAGCCTGCTGTCGCTGCCACTCACCATCCTCACGCTGGGGCTGTTCACGATCGTCATCAACGCCGCGATGCTGTACCTCACCTCCTGGCTGAGCGCCTACACGCCGGTGCACTTCACCATCGACTCCTTCTTCTGGACCGCGGTGTTCGCCGCCATCATCATCACCGTGGTTTCCCTCGTCGCCGGGCGGCTCCCGGGCGGCCGGCGCCGCTAGCCGGGCCCACGCGAACACTCCCGCCGGCACTACCCGGCCACCCCCTAGCCGGACACCCCCGCCGGCGCCGCACCCGCCGCCGCAACCGGTGCCGCAGCCGGCCGCGCGTCCGTCGCGGCCCGGGCTGAGGGCAACACGCCGGTCCCGCGGTTGGGCCCCGGAGCCGTGACCACTCCCTGCGACGGCAGCGGCTCCCGCCGCAGGGAAAATCGGGTCACCGTTGCGGTGCCGCCGGCACCAACCACGGCGGCCAACGCGGCGGTGGACGCCCGCAGCGAGGGATCCCGGCTCGCCGCGACCGCCTCCGCCCCGACCGCATAGTTTTCCAGTCGGTGGCCGGGACCGAGACCGAAATCCTGCGGCGGCGGCATGACCAGGTCATTGGTCAGGGTCACGGTCACGCGGTCCTTGGTGTCCGCATTGGCCAGTCCGTCGGCTCCCGGCACCCAGTCGTGCTGGTGCTCCAGGTGCAGGCTGCCGATGCCCGGCTCAGGGGTGATGCCGCCAACCGGGGAACCGGCGGTCAGTACGAACTTGAGGTCGAATTCAGCCAGGAAGGCTTTGTCCCTGCTGAGGTTCATGGCGTGGATGCCGCCCTGGCTGTAGCCGACGATGGCGAGCTGTTCGCCCGCCTCCACGCCGGCCTCGCGCAGCGCCTGCCTGATGGCAGCGGTGGTCGCCTGCGAATCGTAGCCAAGCCCCTCGGCGATGCCTGCCGCATCGAAGGGGTTCGTTCCCTCGGGCAGCCCGCCGAGCTGGGTTCCCGGGATGACGACAACCCAGGCGCGCCGGCTGCCGCCGTCGACCCGGATGACTTCAATGTCGCCGCTGTTCCGGCCCACCGTGTCCGCCCGCCGCAACAGGCCCGCCGGGGACAGGTCCACGTCCGAGGCGGCGGTTTCGCTGCCGACAACTGTGACCGGCCGCGGTTTCAGGAACCCCAGTCCCGGCGCGGCCGCCAGGTCCCGGATTGCGCGCCGGACATCCGTGGGGCCGCTGAGCGCGCCGACGGCCCCGGCCAGAGGAACGGGCAGGCCCAGCAGGAGGGCCAGGCTGCGCGGAGCCATGGCCACGCCGTGTTCGACGTGGTCGCGGATCCCCGGAAGCTCGAAGAGTCTTTGCGGGGATCCGTATTCGGGCGCGTAGAGCCCCATCCGGAGCAACAAGGCGTTCCGGGCTTCGGTGAATTCGTATTCCCGGTGGCTGGCCCGGACCTGGGCGGCGATGTGTTCCAATTCGGCCCTGACGCGGCTGACGTCCCGGCCGGCCTCCCCCACCGCGATGATCGCGTTGCTGCCGCTGCGGTAGGAGTCGGACTGATAGTCGAACAGCGCCCGGCGGACGCCGTCGGCCTCCGCCTCCAGGGCGTAGAGCTGGCGCACCACCCCATCCAGGGCCGCCGCGCCCGCCAGCAGTTCCTCGAACTGGAAGCTGAGGCCGCCGATCCCGCCACGGATCCGGAGCATCCCGTCCGGGGGCGGCGCGGAGGGGCGGGGGACTGCTCCGGAGCCCGCCGGGGTGGCCTCCGCCATCAGTACCCCGGCCGTCCCGACGAAAGCGTCACGTTCTGGGCGTGCCGCAGGACCACTGCCGCCGCGTCCTGCAGCCCGTCCCGGCCCCGCCGCACGGCCGCGGCTTGAAGCGACAGCGTGGTGCGGTAGGCGCGGCCGGCCGGGGACTGCCAGCCTTGGAGTTCCATCCGGCTCAGTGCGGCCAGGGCGGCACCCGCCTGCTCCGCACATGACGCAACCCTGGCAGCCAGCTGCTGTACCTCATAGCTGCGTGAGGCGCACGCCGCCGCGTCCGCCGCCGTCAACGTGCCGCTCATGATCCGGGCCCCTTTCATCTGCAGTTCAGTCCCGGGTTCGAGGCTAGGGGCCGGCCGGCGGCGCCGAAAGCGGCCGGGACAGCTATGTGGAAAAGCAGCCGCCTCGCGCAGGAGCGCGGAATGAGCCCCGTCCGCGGCGGGAATGTCACACGGAACTGCCCGCTTAAGGCCCGGCGGCACTTCGTGAAAGAATCGGACCATGCCTGAAACTGCCGCCACAGCTGAGACCCGCACGCCGTCCGGACGCGTGGCCCTCGCCGCGTCCGACCACCAGATCGCGCTCGGCCCGCTCGACGGCCGCTACCAGTCGGCGGTCGCGCCGCTGGTGGACTACCTCTCCGAAGCCGCCCTGAACCGTGACCGGGTCGCCGTCGAGGTGGAGTGGCTGATCCACCTGACCAGCAACAACGTACTGCCGGGCGCCGGACCGCTGAGCGCCGGGCAGCAGGAGCAGCTGCGCGCCATCGTCACCGAATTCGACGCCGCGTCGGTCGCCGAACTGGCCGAAATCGAGGCCGTCACCGTGCACGACGTCAAGGCCGTGGAGTACTACATCGGCCGCCGTCTGCCGGGCATCGGGATCGAGCACCTGACCGCCATGGTGCACTTCGGCTGCACCTCTGAGGACATCAACAACCTCTCCTACGCGCTCGGCGTCAAGGGCGCCGTGGAAGACGTGTGGCTGCCCGCGGCCCGCAAGCTGGTCACGCAGATCAGCACGATGGCCGAGGCCAACCGCGCGGTCCCGATGCTGTCCCGCACGCACGGACAGCCCGCCACCCCCACCACGCTGGGCAAGGAACTGGCCGTGATCGCCCACCGGCTGACCCGCCAGTTGGACCGCATTGCCCGGACCGAGTACCTCGGCAAGATCAACGGCGCCACCGGCACCTACGCCGCCCACGTCGCCTCCGTGCCCGGCGCGGACTGGGAGCAGGTCGCCAAGAGCTTCGTGGAAGGCCTGGGCCTGGTCTGGAACCCGCTGACCACGCAGATCGAAAGCCACGACTGGCAGGCCGAGCTGTACGCCGACGTCGCGCGCTTCAATCGGATCCTGCACAACGTGTGCACCGATATCTGGAGCTACATCTCAATCGGCTACTTCGCGCAGGTCCCGGTTGCCGGTGCCACGGGGTCCTCCACGATGCCGCACAAGGTCAACCCGATCCGCTTCGAGAACGCCGAGGCCAACCTGGAGATCTCCTCGGGCCTGCTGGACGTACTGGGCTCTACGCTGGTCACCTCCCGCTGGCAGCGCGACCTCACCGACTCCTCCTCGCAGCGCAACATCGGCGTGGCTTTCGGCCACTCCCTGCTGGCCATCTCCAACGTGGCCAAGGGCCTGGACCGCCTGGACGTGGCGGAGGACGTGCTCGCCAGGGACCTCGACACCAACTGGGAGGTCCTCGGCGAGGCGATCCAGATGGTCATGCGGGCCGAGGCGATTGCCGGCGTCGCGGGGATGGAAAACCCGTACGAGCGGCTCAAGGACCTGACCCGCGGCCAGCGGGTGGACGCCGCCCGGATGCAGGAATTCGTCCAAGGCCTGGGCCTGTCAGCCGATGCCGAAGCCCGGCTTCTGGCCCTGACCCCGGGCAAGTACACCGGCATCGCGGACAAGCTGGTCGACCACCTGGCCTAGCCATGCTCGCCCTGAATTCACCTTCCGGCAGGCCGCCGTTTACGCGGCCGTCGAGGACTGGCCAGCTTCAGAAAGGAAGCTGGGGCTGTTACCGACCCGAGGAGACCCCTTGCCGAGCGACGCACCGTCGACAGCACGGACCGTTCTGACCGACCCCGGCCCAGCGGCCGGTCCCGACGCCGACCCCGGCCCAGGAGCCGGCGCGGCTGCTGACGCCGCGGCCGACGCGGCTGCCTTGAGCCTGATGAGCTTCAACATCCGCTGCGACATCGCGGAAACCCTCCCGGGCCAGGCCGACTACTGGCCGGAGCGCGTTCCGGCATTGCAGGCCGTACTGGCCGAGGAGCTGCCCGAGGTGCTGGGCATCCAGGAGGGCCTGGAGCACCAGCTTGCCGTGATCGGCGAGGCCCTTCCGGACCATTACCGGATGATCGGCCACGGCCGCGAAGGTGGCCGTCGGGGCGAGCACTCCTGCATCTTCTACGACTCCCGCCGCCTGCGGTTGCACGAGTGGGACCAGTTCTGGCTCTCGGATACGCCCACGGTGGCCGGCTCGGCGACGTGGGGCAACCACGTCACCCGCATCGCCACCTGGGGCCGGTTCGAAGACAACCACACCGGACGTGAGCTGATGGTGGTCAACACCCACTTCGACCACGAGTCCGAGAACGCGCAGCTGCGCAGCGCCGAGGCCATCGTGGAGCACGCAACGCGCTTCGAGCCGGGGCTGCCGACCGTGCTGATGGGCGACTTCAACGCCGACGCCGGTGCCTCCGGCGCGTACAGCACCCTGGTGGGGAGCGGCACCTTCCGGGACTCCTGGACCGCGGCCAAGCAGCGGCTGACTCCGGAGTACGGGACGTTCCCGAACTACAAGGACCCGGTCATCGGCGAAAGCCGCATCGACTGGATCGCCGTCACGCCGGAGATCCAGGTGGCCGAGGCGGCGGTCAACACCTTCCGGCTGGACGACCGTTACCCCAGCGACCACGCCCCGATCCAGGCCACGGTCCGGATCCCTTGACCGCTGGAATCACGGGCGGCAAGCGGAGCCGGGCCCGGCACAGCCGGTAAAATCGCTGCATGAGGCTTCTGCTGATCCGCCACGGCCAGACCCCGGGGAATGTCCTGGGGCAGCTGGACACCGCCCATCCGGGCCCCGGACTGACCGAACTCGGCGAACGCCAGGCGGCCGCGCTGGCCCGCTCCCTGGCGAACGAGCAGATCGGGCTGCTCTACGCGTCGACCCTGATCCGCACCCAGCTCACGGCCGCACCGCTCGCCACCACCCGCGGGCTGGAGATTGAGGTGCTGGAAGGGCTGCGGGAAATCGAAGCCGGGGCGCTGGAGAAGCTCACCGACCGCGAATCCCACCTGCGCTACCTCGGCACGGTGTTCGCCTGGACCGCGGGCGAGCTGGACCGGCGGATGCCCTCCGGCCCCAGCGGCCACGACTTCTTCGAACGCTACGACGACTCGATCGCGAGGATCGCTGCCGCTGCCTCCGCCGGCGGCGCGGACGCCGCCGTCGCCGTCGTCAGCCACGGCGCCGCAATCCGGGTCTGGACCGGCCTGCGCGCCGCCAATGTCGAGGCGGAGTTCGCCGCGCGGCACGTGCTCGCCAACACCGGCATCGTGGCGCTCGAAGGCGATCCCGACGCCGGCTGGCGGCTGATCCACTGGGACGACAGCCCGGTGGGCGGACTCGCCCTGGCGGACCCGACGGCGGAGGACCCTATCGGCCGCCCCGCCTGACACGAAGGGCGCACCCGGCCGACCGGCGATTTCGCAGAACCCTAACCTGCAGGAAACACCACGGAAACCGCCGCTCCGTAGCCTTGGTCTGCATAACCCTTCGGCGAATCGAGGCAGCGATGCAGACCAACCCGCGGCTCAACATCCGGCAGGTCCCCTGGTCCAACCCCGTGGGAGCCGACCTGCGGGCAGCCCAGCAGGCGGAACTGGACGCCCGCTTCGGCCACCGCGGGCACGAGTCCGGGCCGCCGCCGTCGGAAGCCGACACCGCGGTGTTCCTGGTCGCGCACGACAAGGCGTCGGGCCAGCCGGTGGGCTGCGGCGGGTTGCGGCTGCTGGACGAGCAAACTGCCGAGATCAAGCGGCTTTACGTGCTGCCGTACACGCGAGGTTCCGGCGTGGCCAGTTCCATCCTGGCGGCGCTCGAGGGGCACGCCCACGCCCTCGGCATCACCACCCTGACCGCTGAGGCGGGGTCGGTGCAGACCGACGGGCGGCAGTTCTACCAGAACTCGGGCTTCGTGGCCGTGCCGAACTTCGGCCCGTACATCGGCGTGGAGCACTCGTACTGCTACGCCAAGCCGATCGATTCGCACAGCGCCGCGCACACCGCCATGGCGTGAGGCAACCGTTGTACCGGGGCACTCAGTCAGGTCCAGAAATCGTCTGACTTGGCCGTGTCCTCGAAGTACTCCCGCCCCTCGGCGATCTTGCCGTCACGGACGACAAACGCGATGACCGAGCCCATGTCCAGGCTCTTGCCGTTATTTTCCGCAACGGTCTGCTGGATCGCGACCGTGTGGCCGTCCCCGCCGACGATGTCCTGGACCTGGGCTTGGAAGTTACCCTGCGTCCGCGCGCCCAGTTCGCCGAAATACGCCAGGATGGCGTCACGGCCCTGTTTCGTCCCCGATAGCACGCCGCTTCCGGCCACGTGCCAGACTGCGTCCTCAGCGAAGATTTCGCTAAGAGTCGCCATATCCCCTGAGTTGAAGGCCTCGTACCCCCGCCGGACCAGTTCAACATTGTCTGCGCTTCCCATGATCGGACACCTCTCTGTCGTCCTTGTCGGGTCATGCTGGGACGGTTAAAGGCTAGTCCTGGCCCGGGGTGGTGTCGATGAAAATATGTCCGCCCGCCAGTGCCCAGAAGGCTGTCCTAGCGGCCTGCCGGCCAGCCCGTGTAGGCCTCGGCAAGGTAGGCGCGGCCGTGCCGCGAAGACACCACGGAATTGAGTTCGCCGAGCTGGCGGGCGCGGGCGAAGTCGTCGGCGCCGGTCGGGGTGTGCAGCATGGAAGTCATCCAGTAGGAGAAGTGCTGCGCCTTCCAGACCCGGTCCAGGGCGCGGTCGCTGTACAGGTCAAGGAGCTTCGTGGAGCCGGTCTTGTAGAAGCTGTCCAGGCCTTCGAACAGCACCTTGACGTCGTGGATGGCCAGGTTCAGGCCCTTGGCTCCGGTCGGCGGGACGGTGTGGGCGGCGTCGCCGGCCAGGAACAGCTTGCCGTGCCGCATCGGGGCGTGCACGAAGCTGCGGAACTTCAGGACCGTCTTGTCGATGACCGGGCCCTCCTTGAGCTGGAAGCCGTTGCCGTTCACGCGGCTGCGGAACGCCTCCCAGATCCGCTCGTCGTCCCAGTTGGTGACGTCCTCGCCGGGGTCGCACTGGAAGTACATCCGCTGCACGGTCTCGGTCCGCTGGCTGATCAGTGCGAAGCCGTTCTCCGAGTTGGCATAGATCAGCTCATCGGAGCTGCGCGGCGCCTCGGCCAGGATGCCGAACCAGGCGAAGGGGTACTCGTGGAAGTACCACTTGCGGTCTGCCTCGGGAATCTGGACACGGCAGTGGCTGCGCGAGCCGTCCGCGCCCGCGATGAAGTCGGCCTGAAGCTCGAACTCGGTGCCGTCCGCGTCCGTGAACCACACCTTCGGCGAACCCTCGATGTCATGGACGCTGGTGTCCGTGACGCTGTACCGGACGTCGCCGCCGTCGGCCTCCCGGCGCGCGGCGAGGTCCATGAAGACGTCGGTTTGCGGGTAGAGCCAGACCGACTCGCCAACCAGGTCCTGGAAGTCGATGCGGTGGCTTTCGCCGTTGAACCGCAGCTCGATCCCGTCATGCCGGTCGCCGTCGCGCAGCACGCGGTCGGAGACGTCCGTGTCCACGAGGAGGTTGACAGTGCCGTGTTCGAGGATGCCGGCCCGGACGGTTTCCGAGATTTCGCGCCGGCTGCGCAGTTCGACCACGGTGGACTCGATGCCCTCTTTGGCCAGCAGGTGGGAGAGCATGAGCCCGGCGGGGCCCCCGCCCACGATGGCCACCTGGGTGGTAATGACTTTTCGGGCTGCCATGCTGTCCTCGCTTCGTTGCGGGGCCCGGAGCGGCGTTCCAAGCTGTCGGCCGCACGCCGCGGCTCCGGACCGGATCGGTCTTCTGCCTAACAGTGTGCGCCCGGAGCAGTGATCTACGTTACAGGTCTTCCATTGAACGGAATTCAGCTGCCGTGCGGGAGTCCCCGAGCCTGCGTCCGATGCCCCGCGCCGCGGTCTGCAGCGCCGGTACCAGCGCCTGCAGCCGCATCTCGCGCAGCGGAACCACGACGCCGAGCGCAGCGACGGTCCGTTTCCTGGCGTCCCGCACCGGGACGGCGATCCCCCAGGTGTCGGGGTCCACGACGCCGGCCAGCTGGGCGTAGCCTTCGTCCGCAGCCTCGGCCAGGAGCGAGCGGAGGTCCCCGGCGCGGAGCCTGTCTGCGGGGTCCTTGAACTGGCGTAGGTACGCCGCCTGCACCGAGGCCGGCTGATGGGCCATCAACGCCAGCCCGGCCGAGGACAGGTGCACCGGCATCCGTCCGGCGACCTTCGCCCGGTTCGCCACCGAGCCGCGGCGCGACAGACGCTCCACGAACAAGGCGTCCCAGCCGTCCAGGACGGCCAGGTTCACGTTCTGGTTGAGCACCTGCTGGATGTCTTCCATGAGCGGCATCGCCGCCTGCCGCAGGGCCAGGGTCGGCGAATTCCGGTTGACCAGCTCCCACAGCCGCAGCCCCAGCCGGACCGATCCCCCGCTGCCGAGCTCCAGGAGCCCGTGCCCGGCCAGTTGCCGGACCAGTCGGTGGGCGGTGGTCAGGGGCAGGCCGGCCCGGTCCGCGAGTTCGGAGAGCTGCAGGGCGGCGGAGCCCTCGGGGAAGGCCTCGATCAGGCGCACCACGCGGTCCACCACGGAGTCCCCCGACCCGGAATTAGCCACGCTTCCTGCTTCCCCGAACTATTGAACGCCTGGGATCAGTCTTCCATTGAACGGTGGCCGGCGGCCACCCGGCGCCAGAGGGCCGGCGCCAGCACGACGGCGACGCCGACGGCGGCTCCGATGACCGTCTCCAGGAACCGGTCCCGCAGCAGGGTTCCCGCGGGCACCGGGGCCACCAGCAGGGTCGAGATCAGCGCCAGCGGGGTGACGAAGACCTGGGCCAGCATGTACTGGCGGGCGATGAACATTTCGGCGCCGAACTGGCAGGCGGCAATCACCAGCACGGTCTGCCACGGGGCCGGCTCCAGCAGCAGGATGGCGGCCAGCAGCACCAGCCCCAGCGCGGTGCCGATTATGCGCTGCACGCCGCGGCTGATGCGGTGCCGCGTGCTGTGCCCCACGAGCGGCACGACGGCCGCCACCATGGCCCAGTAGTTGTGGCCGAAGCCGAGCCATTCGCCGGCCAGGGTCGCGAGGGTGCCGGCCAGACCGGCCGCCACGAGGTAGCCCACGGCTTCGAGCCAGGCAACGCGGCGCTCCGCGGCGGTCAGCCGGACCGGTCGGGGCCACGACCACGGCTGCCGGCGGCTCGGGGCCACCCGGGCGGACAAGCCGATCAGGAGCGAGAGCGCGACGGTCAGGACGGCCACCAGCATGCCCTGCCCGAGCGGGGGCTGGTTGGGGATGGAGGCGATGGCCGCGAAGGCGAAGATGTGGAACAGCGAGCCTGCCGGGCGGAGCCGCCACCAGGCGACGATCAGGGAGCAGCCGCCGGCCACCACCGTGGTCGCGAGGACCTGCAGCCAGATGGTGCCTGTCGGCGTGAGCGCGAACACCGCCCCGGCGCGGGCCGCCAAGGCGCCGAGCAGGATCACGGCGAGCATGAGGGTGCCGGCGCGCAGCTGCAGCACGAACCGGCGGCCGTGGGGCTCGTTGCGGCCGTAGATTCCGGCGAAGGCGCCAAAGGAGGCAAAGATGGCCAGATCCAGCCGGCCCAGCAGCACCAGGGTGATCAGCGGGACAAAGACGCCGACGGCGCAACGGATCGCGACCTGGTGGTCCTTGTTGGCTGGAGCCATGGTGAACATCTCGGCGAGCAATTTCGCGGGCATCACAGGTGGGATGGGTCTTCCTTTGCAGTCGGTTGAGAACGACGGCGGCACTGGCATCCAGCTGAATCGTACGCCGGAAACCGCGGCCAGTCGGCTTCAAATTCCATTCAACGGAAAGAGCCGGGGGCCCGCTGGATGGTAGCGTCTATCGGTTGAACCACCCACACGGCACCCTTCCGGAGGACCCATGCTCAAAGGATTCAAGGACTTCATCCTGCGCGGCAACGTGATCGAACTGTCCATCGCCGTCGTCGTCGGTACGGCCTTCACCGCCCTGGTCACCGCGTTCACCACGAACATCGTGAACCCGATCATCGCGGCAGCCGGCGGCGTCGAGGCCGAAGGGCTCGGCTTCCACATCTGGCCCGGAAACTCCAAGACGTTCGTCAACTTCGGCGCCGTCCTCACGGCCTTCGTGACCTTCCTCATCACCGCGGCGGTGGTGTACTTCATCTTTGTGGCTCCGATGAACCGGATCAACAGGATGGTCAAGCACCGGCTGTCCACCCCGGAGCCGGAGGAGAAGCCGATCCCGGCCGACACCGCACTGCTGGCGGAGATCCGCGACCTGCTGGCCGGGCTGGCCGGCACCGGCGGGACCGCCGCGCATCCCGACGCCGACGGCGGGTCCGCCGGGCTCCCCGACCGCGGTGAAGACGCATCCGGGCTCCCGGGCGGTCGCACGGCCGAGCTCTCGGGGGAACGCAGCCGCTAAACCGGGCATGCTCCCGACGGCCTGGCACGGCCCGAGATCCCCGCCCACCGGCCTGCCGGGCCCCGACACTACCTAGCGGTAGCTCCGGGTCCCGGGCCCGGAACGGCTAGGCCGCCTTCGTCATCCTGATGGTCAGCGCCTCGTGCTCCACCGCGACCTTGAGGTGCTTGGCCTTGCCGATGTGGTCGCCGTCGAGCTGGAACTCCTGCTCGTGGTCGAGGCTGATTTCCGCTGACTTCCCGGCGAAATACTCGACGGACTTGTTCTTGCCGTTCTTCCGGCCGAACATGCCGGCCAGCACGCTGAACCAGCCGAGCTTGCCCACCGGTGCCAGGATGAGGACGTCCAGAATATTGTCATCGATCCTGGCGTCGGGGAAGACCTCCACGCCTCCCGTGATCTGGCCGCAGTTTCCCACCATCACGCTGCGGATCCGGCGCCGGACCGGGTGCTGTCCGTCGATGCTGATCTGCGCCTTGACCGGTTTGCCGGGCAGGTGCCGGATGCCGGCCTCGACGTACGCGAGCCAGCCCACGCGGTCCTTGAGTTCGTCCACGGTGTTCGCCATGATCGCCGCGTCGTAGCCAAGGCCGGCCATGACCAGGAAGAGCTGCTCATCCCGGGCGTGGTCCAGGGTGGCCTTCACTACGTCGACCTTGATGTCGGCGCCGTTCAGGACGTCGTAGCTGGCGGCCACGGGGTCGGTGATGTCGACGCCGATGTTGCGGGCCAGCAGGTTGCCGGTGCCCATCGGGACCAGGCCCATCGGCGTACCGGTGCCGGCGAGGACCTCCGCCACGCAGCGGACGGTTCCGTCACCGCCGGCGGCAATCACGACGTCGACCCCCGCTTCGAGCGCCTCACGCGCCTGGCCCAGTCCGGTGTCCTCGGCCGTGGTTTCGAGCCAGAGCGGCTCCGTCCAGCCCTGGGTCTCGCAGAGCCGGTAGAACGCAGCCTTGAAGTCCTCGCCGGAGGACTTCATGGGGTTGATGATCACGGCGGCGCGCTTGGGCTGCACGGTATTGTCCTGGGCGGCATTGTCTTGGGCGGCATTGGTCTGTGGCATGGCGTCCTTCGGGCATGTGGGCGGGATGGGCCCCGCAGGGAAATCCTATCGGGGTGGGGCGGGATAACTTGCGCGCCGTGGCAGGGAATCATGGACGCGCTGTCCGCCCGGTCACTACACTGGCCATGTTCAGGAACTGAAGCGTGCCGGCACGTCCGGATGCCACTCCGGATTCGCCGGGGCGGCCGCGTTCCAGGCGCGGAAGGCGGCCACATGACCGGACCAGAGGAAAACTACTCAGCCGAAGCTGAAGCCTCGAGCAGGGATCCACACGACTGGGGCCGGGCGATGGCGCTGGCCCTCACCCGGCTCGCGGAGCAGCTGGCCCCGGAAGACGGCGAAGAAATGCATGCCAGCCTCGTGGACCGGCCGCTGCACCTCAGAATCCGTGACGACGCGGCGGGGGTCACAATCACGGTGTCGACGACGGCGGAGTCCGCCAGCTGACGCCCGGGCGGAAATCAAAGCCGCGCAAATCATCAATTCCCTCCCTTGGTGTGCCAGAATAAGCGGGATTTACCGGCACACAGTGAGCCGGGACACTCATCTCATTTGGGGGAATGATGACAGAGCGCGCAGGTTTTGACGCCAGAAAAGAATCCGAATCCTTCGGCAGGGCCGAGCCGTCTTACAGTCAGCGCTGGCCGGACGGGGCCCCTTGGCCGGACTCCTCCGAACACCGGCAGGCGCAACTGCCCGCGCTGCCCCTCCCCCGGGTCCGGACGGAGTCCCTGGAACACTCGGTGCGGGGCACGGTCTTTGCCCTGGCCGTGATCCCGGTCGGCGTCGGACTGTGGCTGATCCTGTGGAAGCTGGGCTGGATGGGTTCGATTGTTGCCTTCGTGACGGCGGCCGGCGCGGCAAGGCTGTACATCGCCGGCAGCACCGTGGGCAGCGGCGGCACCATGCCCAGGCGCGGCGCCTGGGTTGTCGTGGCCGTGACCGTGGCGACGGTGCTGCTCTCGTTCCTGGGCGGCATCTGGCTGGACCTGGCCGATTACCTTGGCGGCTCACCGCTGGCGCTGCTGTTCGAACCGGAGGCCTGGGACCTGCTGGGCTACAACCTGGCCAACAACGCGGACCTGGTCGAAGGCCTTAAGGGTGAGTTCCTGATGGCGCTGCTGTTCAGCGCCCTGGGCTGCTTCTTCACGCTGCGGCAACTGTTCGCCCAGTCCCGCCGAAGCTAGGACCCGTCAGCGTCCGGCAGAGTCAGCGTCCGGCAGAGAGGTCCGCGGAGATGAGTTCCGCGGTGGCGACGGCGGCCTCGCGCACCGAATCCAAGTACGCCTCAGGGTCCGGCTGCGCGGCAACGGCCTGCGCCTGGAGTGAGACGTTGATGGCGGCGACCACCTTGTCCGGCCCGTCGTAGATCGGTGCCGCCAGGGACATCAGCCCGAGCTCCAGTTCCTGGTTCAGCAGGCACCAGCCCTGGGCCCGGACTGTGGCCAGCTCCGCCAGCAGCTCGTCGCGGGTGCCGATGGCGCGCGGGGTGAGCGGCCGGATCCGGGCCGCGTCCAGGTATTCCTGGAGCTCCGCGGGCGGCAGGGCCGCCAGCAGGACCCGGCCCATGGAGGTGGCGTAGGCCGGGAACCGGGTGCCCACGGTAATGCCGACGGTCATGATCCGCCGCGTCGCCACCCGGGCGATGTAGGCGATGTCCGTCCCGTCCAGCACGGCGGCCGACGTCGACTCCCCCAACTTCAGGGACAGCTCCTCCAGGTGCGGCTGGGCGATTTGCGGCAGCGACAGCCCGGACAGGTAGGCGTAACCGAGCTGCAGCACCTTGGCGGTCAGCGCGAAGGCCTTGCCGTCGGTGCGGACGTAGCCGAGTTCCACGAGCGTGTGCAGGAAGCGCCGCGCCGTGGCACGGGTGAGGTCGGTCCGGGCCGCGACCTCGGTCAGGGTCATCAGGGGGTGCTCCGCGTCGAAGGACCGGATCACCGCCAGTCCCCTCGCCAGCGACTGCACGTACTGGTCGCTGGCCGCGGGCGCCCCGTCGGCACGGGTGGCCTTTGCTGCCTCAGTCATTTCACGCCTCTCGATCACGCATCACTTTATACGCGCGAACGTACACTTGAGGCCCCGAAACGGCGCTCCGGCCGGGCCCTAAGTGTACGTTCGCGCGTGGGTGGTCAGGCTGAGGCGGCGGCGAGCGGCACCGGCACGAGCGCTTGCAGTTCCTCGAGGCTGCAGCCGAAGGTCTCCCGGACTTGGACGCCGTCGGGGCCGGTCAGGAAGACGGCTTTGTCGGTGTAGACCCGCGTGACGCAGCCGATCCCGGTCAGCGGGTAGCTGCAGGACTCCACCAGCTTGGACACACCCTCGCGGGTCAGCAGCGTCATCATCACGAAGACGTCCTTGGCGCCGGTCGCCAAGTCCATGGCGCCGCCGACGGCGGGAATCGCGTCCGGTGCGCCGGTGTGCCAGTTGGCGAGGTCACCGGTTGCGGAGACCTGGAAGGCGCCCAGCACACAGATGTCCAAGTGCCCGCCACGCATGATCGCGAAGGAGTCGGCGTGGTGGAAGTAGGAGGCGCCGGGCAGTTCGGTCACGGGAATCTTGCCCGCGTTGATGAGGTCGCCGTCGATCTGGTCGCCGGTGGCTTCCGGGCCCATGCCGAGCATGCCGTTCTCGGTGTGGAGCGTGATGTTCTGCTCCGGTTCGAGATAGTTGGACACCAGTGTGGGCTGGCCGATGCCGAGGTTCACGAAGGAGCCGGGGCTGATGTCCCGGGCCACCAGGCGGGCGAGGTCGTCGCGGCCCAGCGGCTTGTCGGAGGTCTGGATACTCGTCGCGCTGCTCATCAGGCCACCTTCACGATGCTGTTGACGTAAATTCCGGGGGTCACGATGACCTCCGGGTCCAGGCCGCCCGTCGGGACGATCTCGGAGACCTGGACGATGCTGTGTTTGGCCGCGGCGGCCATGATCGGGCCGAAGTTGCGGGCCGTCTTGCGGTAGACGAGGTTGCCCTTGCCGTCGGCCGTGAGCGCCTTGATCAGCGCGACGTCGGCGTGGATGGGGGTCTCGAACACCTGCCACTTGCCGTCCAGGAAGCGGGTTTCCTTGCCCTCGGCCAGCATGGTGCCGTAGCCCGTGGGGGTGAAGAAGCCGCCGATTCCGGCGCCGGCGGCGCGGATCCGTTCGGCCAGGTTGCCCTGCGGCACGAGTTCGAGTTCGATCTCCCCGGCGCGGAACTTGGCGTCGAAGTGCCAGGAGTCGGACTGACGCGGGAAGGAGCAGATCATCTTTTTCACCCGCCCCTCCTTGATCAGCAGCGCAAGGCCCTGGTCGCCTTGGCCGGCGTTGTTGTTGACCACGGTGAGGTCCGTGGCCCCGCAGTCCATCAGGGCGTCAATGAGTTCAAACGGCTGCCCGGCGTTACCGAAACCGCCGATCATGACGGTGGAACCGTCCTGGATCCCGGCGACGGCCTCGCCGACGGTATCTACGAAGTTGAGCATTCCCTTAGGCCTTTCCGGCGGTGACGTTTTCGAGGACGACGGCGAGGCCCTGGCCGACGCCGATGCAGATCGCGGCGACGCCCCAGCGCTCACCGGAGGCCTGCAGGGACCGGGCCAGGGTGCCGAGGATACGGCCGCCGGAGGCGCCCAGCGGGTGGCCCATCGCGATCGCCCCGCCGTGCCGGTTCACGATCGCCGGGTCGATGCCCCAGGCGTTGATACAGGCCAGGGACTGCGCCGCGAACGCCTCGTTCAGCTCCACCGCACCGACCTGGTCCCAGCCGATCCCGGCCTTGGCGAGGGCCTTGTTCGCGGCCTCGACCGGGGCGTAGCCGAAGAACTGCGGATCGTTCGCGTGCACGCCGCGCCCGGCGATCCGGGCCAACGGGTCCAGGCCCAGGAGCCCGGCGGCGTCCTCGGAGCCCAGCCACGCCGCGGACGCGCCGTCCGAGAGCGGCGACGCGTTCCCGGCCGTCACCGTCCCGCCCTCGGGACGGAACACGGTTTTCAGCCCGGCGAGCTTCTCCGCCGTGGACCCGGGCCGGATGCCCTCGTCCCGGACCAGGTCCGTGCCCGGGACCGCGGTGACGAGCTTGTCGTAGAACCCCTCGTCCCAGGCCGCCGCGGCAAGGTTATGCGAGGCCGCCGCGAAGTCGTCCTGCGCCGCGCGGCTCACCCCGTATTTCTCGGCCAGCCGTTCGGTCGCCTCACCCAGCGAGACCGTCCAGTCCGGGCGCATGTTTTTGTTCACCAGCCGCCAGCCCAGCGTCGTGGACACCAGGGACAAATCCCCGGCCGGGTAGGGCTTCTCGGTCTTCGGCAGCACCCACGGCGCCCGCGACATCGACTCCACCCCGCCCACCAGCACCAACTCCGCGTCCCCGGTATTGATCTGCCGGGACGCGATGATCGCCGCGTCCAGCGAGGACCCGCACAACCGGTTCACCGTGGTCCCCGGCACCGAGACCGGCAAACCGGCCAGCAGGGCACCCATCCGGGCCACGTTCCGGTTCTCCTCGCCCGCGCCGTTCGCGTTGCCGAACACCACCTCATCAATCCGCCCCGCGTCCAGGCCCGGCGCACGCTTGACCGCCTCGCCGATCACATGCGCGGCCAGATCATCCGGCCGCACCCCGGCGAGTCCGCCGCCGAACCTGCCGAACGGGGTCCGCACGGCATCGTAAACAAAAGCCTGAATCATACTGTCGTTTCCGTTTCGGTGCTGTCCATGGTGGTGCTGTCCATGGAGTGGAAGACCTGCTGCGCGGTCTTGAAGGCGGTGTTGGCGGAGGGAACCCCGCAGTAGATGGCGGTCTGCAGCAGGATTTCCTTGATCTCGTCCCTGCTCAGGCCGTTGGTGAGGGCGGCACGGATGTGCATCGCGAGTTCTTCCCAGTGGCCGTGCGCCACCATCGCGGTGATGGTGACGGCGGAGCGCATCTGGCGGCTGATCCCGGGCCGGGTCCAGATCCCGCCCCAGGCGATCCGGGTGATCATGTCCTGGAAGTCCTCGGTGAAGGCATCCTTGTTGGCGTTGGCCCGGTCCACGTGGGCGGCGCCGAGCACCTCGCGGCGGACCTTCATGCCGCCGTCGTAGATCTCCTGGCTGGTGGCGTCCGGCTGCACGACGCCGTTCCGTTCCGGGCCGGCCCCCGGGCCGCCTGGCCGGAGGCCAGTCACTTTGCGGCTCCGCGGGATTCGGTCCAGCTGATCAGGCTGCGCAGCAGTTCGGCCACGTGCCCCGGGGCCTCGAAGGGTGCCAGGTGGGATACGCCCTCCAGCGTCGCGGCGCTGGCCGTGCCCCCGCCGGCGGTGATGCCGGCGGCGATCTCCTCGGCGAACGACGGCGGGGCGACGGTGTCCTCGGCGCCGGCCAGGGCCTGGGTGGGGACCCGGAGGCTGCAGAGTTCATCCCGCACGTCGAAGCCGGCGAGGGCCTCGCAGCAGAAGGCGTAGCTGAACCGGTCCGCGTCCCGCAGGGTGTGCAGCAGGCGGCTGCTGAGCTCGGGCTGACGCTCCATGAAGCCCTGCGCGAACCACCGCTGGGCGGAGCCCTCGATCATCACACCGGTGCCCTGGTTGCGGACGGTTTCGGCCCGTTCCAGCCAGCCTTCCGGGGTGCCGATCTTCGCGCCGCTGCACTGCACGGACAGGCTCTTGAGCCGTTCGCCGTGCTTGATGCCCAGCTGCAGGCCGGTGGCTCCACCGAGGGAGACTCCGGCGTAGTGGAACCGCGCGCCGGGCGCGATCGAATCAACCAGTTCCACGACGGCGTCGGCCAGTTCGGCGACGGTAAAGGATTCGGCCGCGGCCGGCGAGACGCCGTGGCCGGGCAGGTCCCAGGCGACGACGTCGACGTCGTTGCCGAGCAGTGCGCCGGCCTGGCTCCAGAGCAGCGTGGATGTGCCCAGCGACGGGCCCACCACGAGGAGGGGCTTGTCGCCGAGCTCGCGCACGGGCGAGAGCAATACGGCCTTGACGGTTGGTCTAGCCACGGTGGGCTCCGTTCTCTTCGGTCGTTGTGTTTAGTTCGATCGGTTCGAGCAGGGGCGCCGCGAAGTCGGGCCACGCCGCGAGGATGCGCCGTGAGATTTCGGCGGCCTGGCCGAGGTAGTTGGCCGGGTCCAGCAACTCCTCAAGCCGCTCGTCGGAGAGCAGTTCGGCCGGGACGGCCGCGCGGAGCAGCTTGCGGTAGGTGCCTGGCTGTTCGGCCGCGGGCACCTGCAGGGTCTGGTCCACCACGTCCTGGAGCCGGCGTGGGCCGTCCGCTCCCAGCAGCGGGCCGACTGCGGCGCTCACCGCCTCGGAGAGCAGCAGCGGGCCGGAGAGGTCCAGGTTCCGCCGCATCGCCGACGGGAAGACCTGCAGGCCCTCGGCCAGCTCGCGGAGCTGTCCGGCGGCGCCCAGGGCCAGCCGGAGCAGGGAGCGCAGCGCTGGCCACTCACTGTGCCAGGCGCCGTCGGCGCGCTCGTCGTTGAAATTGGCCGCGGCGAGGTGCAGCTGGGCCGCCAGCGCCGGTGCCTGCAGCGCGGCGCTGCGGACCAGCACGGACAGTACCGGGTTCTGCTTCTGCGGCATGGCCGAGGAGCCTCCCCGGCCAGCGGCCCGCGGCTCGGCGAGTTCGGCCACCTCCGGGCGGCTCAGGAAGAGCACGTCGGCGGCGATTTTGCCCGCGGCGTCCGTCACGGCGGCCAGGGCGTCGCCGAGCGCGGTGACCGCGAGCCGGTTGGTGTGCCAGGGTGCCGGGGCCGCGGCCAGTCCCAGCCGGGCGGCCAGGCGGTCGGCCAGGTCGAGCGGCGCGAGGGCCGATCCTTCGGTCAGCACGGTGCCGGCCGCCAGGGTTCCGGCGGCTCCCCCGGTCTGCACCGGCAACTCCAGTGCCTCTAGCCGGCGTGCGGCAGCGGCGAGCCCGTGGAACCACTGCGCGGCCTTGAGCCCGAAACTGAACGGCAGCGAGTGCTGGGTCAGGCTCCGGCCCACGCACAGCGTCTGCTGGTGCCGCTCCGCGAGGGCGGCGAGGGCCGCCGTCGTCCTCTTGACGTCGGTGAGCAGTTCCCCCACGGCTCCGGCCGCCAGCAGCATCAGGGCAGAGTCGAGCACGTCCTGGCTGGTCAGCGAGGCGTGCACGGCGCGTCCGGCGCCGATGCCGGCCGAGTCGAGGGCCGTGACCTGCTTGCGGAGGTCGGCGAGCAGCGGGATCACCGGATTGGCGCCGCCCTGGGCGCGGACGGCGATTGAAGCGATGTCGTAGCGTTCGACGCCGGCGGCCTCCGCCACGAGGGCGGCGGACCCGGCCGGGGCCAGGGACGCTTCCTCAAGGACCGCGGCCCAGCCGGCTTCGACCCGAAGGATGGCGGCGAGCACCGCCCGGTCCCCGGTCAGCGCCGCCACCCGGGGCGACGCCGACACCGGGCTTAGCAGGCCGAAATCGCCGTCCCGGCCGGCAGCGGCGTCACCGTTGGGAATCGTCACTGCGAGGCGTCCTGAACGCCGGCATCCTCGATGCCACTGCCTTCAGCTCCGGTGCCTTCAAAATCGAGGAACACCGTCTCGCCGTCGCCCTGCAGCCGGATGTCCCAGCTGAGGCCGCCGTCGGGATCGCGCCGGGCGATCAGGGTCCGGCGGCGTTCCGGCTCCAGGGAGGACAGCAGCGGGTCCGCGGCGAGGGCCTCCTCGTTCTCCGGCAGGTAGACGCGGGTGAAGAGCCGGTTCATCAGGCCGCGGGCGAACAGCACCACGGAGATGAACGGCGCGGCGCCGGGCGCGGTGGGGCCCGGGTTGACGGTGGTGAAGGTGAAGACGCCGGTGTTGCCGACGGCGCTGCGGCCGAAGCCGGTGAAGGTGTAGCCGTCGCGGACCAGGGAGCCGGTGCGCTGCGGGACCTGGCCCTCGGCGTCGGCCTGCCAGATCTCCAGGATGGCGTCCGGGACCGGATGGCCGGCGCCGTCGAACACGGTGCCCTGCAGCCGGATCGAGCCGGCGGACCCGGGGGCCAGCAGCTCCCGGTCCTTCGCGTAGGGCAGGGCGTAGCCGTAGAACGGGCCCACCGTCTGGCCGGGTGTGGGGGTCAATTTACTCATGGTCGTCTCCTTCTGCGCCCAGTGCCTCGTTCTCGGTCCAGGTCCGCTTCGAACCGGTCAGGACAATGTCCCAGTTGTAGGCCAGCGCCCACTCCGGCTTGGTCTGATCATGGTTGTAGCTGGCGACCAGGCGGTCCCGCGCGTCCTGGTCCACGATCGACTGGTAGATCGGGTCCAGGGCGAAGAGCGGGTCGCCGGGGAAGTACATCTGCGTGACGATCCGCTGCGTGAACTCCTGGCCGAAGAGCGAGAAGTGGATGTGGGCCGGCCGCCAGGCGTTCAGGTGGTTCTTCCACGGGTAGGCGCCGGGCTTGATCGTGGTGAAGCTGTAGGACCCGTCCGCGCCCGTGATGCAGCGGCCGACGCCGGTGAAGTTCGGGTCGAGCGGGGCCGGGTGCTGGTCACGCTTGTGGATGTAGCGGCCGGAGGAGTTGGCCTGCCAGATCTCCACCAGCTGGCCCGCCACCGGCCGGCCGTCGCCGTCGAGCACGCGGCCGGAGACGATGATCCGCTCGCCCATCGGTTCGCCGTTGTGCTGGATGGTGAGGTCGGATTCGAGGGCGTGCACGTCCATATGCCCGAAGGCCGGCGAGTACAGCTCAATGGTCTCCGGGTCCGCGTGTTGCAGGCTCTTGGTCGGGTGGCGGAGGATACTGCTGCGGTACGGAGGGTAGTCCAGCCGCGGCTGGGTTTCCGCCGCGGCGCCGTTCCGGCGGGCCTGCGCGTAGGCGTCGCCCAGTGCCTTCATCTCGTCACTGAGGATCTGCTGTGATTCCGCGGCAGTGTCCAGGGCCGGAACAGCCTTTGCGGCCTGCGGTGTGGCCTCGGGCGCTGCGTCGGATACGTCTTCGGTGATCGGGTCCGCGTTGAAAATTTCGAGGTTGATTTCTTCAGGCACAGCAGCCTCCTTTCGTTGGGGTGGGTCGAACCTGGCCGGGAACGGTCAGGCGGTGAGTTTGAGCTGGTGCAGGTGGTCGTACTGGACGGCATGCCGGACCGGGGCGTTGGGGGCCCCGTAGCCGTCGTAGGAGTCGCGGCGTTCCACCATTTCGAAGAACACGCTGCCGACGGTGGCGGTGTAGAAGTGCAGGAATTCGCCGTCGGCGTCACGGTCGTAGAGCAGGTTCAGCTCGCGGAGTGTGGCGAGGAACCCGGGGTCCAGGTCGAAACGCGCGTCCAGGTCCTCGTAGTAGTTCGCCGGGATGCGCAGGAACTCCAGGCCGCGGCCACGCGCGGCCCGGGCCGTGGCCACGAGGTCGTCCACCGCAAAGGCGATGTGTTCCTGGTAGGTCCGGCGCGCGATTCGCGCGGGCGCGCCCCCCGCTGCCTCCTGGCCGCCCTCCTGCTGGTGCAGCGGGGCCAGGTTCAGCACCAGCCGCACGCCGCGGTCCCGGGTGGTCATTACCTGGGAGCGGACCAGCCCGGTGGGGCTGGCCACTTCGGCGTACGGCTGCGGCTCGAGGGCCAGGGCGCTGGTGTAGAAAAGCACGGCCTCGTCGAAGTGCTGCCACGGCTGGGCGAGGTTGACGTGGTCGATCACGGCCTGCGGCCCGGCGAGCCTGCCTCCGGCGCGGTCGGATCCGGGCAGGCCGGCGGGCGTGCCGAACTCGTTGACCCAGGCGGCGGTGCCGTCCGGGCTGCCCTGGCACAGGAAGATTTCGGTGGAATCCGGGGCGGCGAAGCCCTGGAAGATTTCCTCGTTCGCCTGGCTTTTGCGCGGCACCGCGGGGGCCTTGAGCTGCTGCGCCCGGGCGGCCGCGATCACGGGTGAGTCGACGTCGAAGCCGACCGCGGCAATGGCGGTCTCCGCCGCGGCGGGGGCTTCCTCGTTGATGATCACGCGCGCGTGGCCCATGGTCCACAATTGCACATTCTTGGTCCGGTGCCGGCCGTTGAACGCGAAGCCGAGCTGGCCCAGCAAAGTCTCCAGGGCGGCGGTGTCGGCGGCCCGCACCTCGGCGAAGTTGAAGCCCGCCGGTTCGGACACCTGCGGCAGCGTGGCCAGTTCCATCGGATGACGACGGCGGCCAGCGGTCCCGGCGGCCGTTTCGGCCGCCTCTGCTGCCGAGGGGTGCGCCTCCAGCCACTGTGCGCTTTGTTCCTCGAGCCAGATCAGCGATCGCATGGCATCCACCGCGGTGCGTTCGACGTCGGACTGCCGGAAGACGTCGTTGAAGACCTCCAGCGAGACAGGGCCGGAGTAGCCGGCGCGGACCACATGGCCCATGAACTTGGCGAGCTCGAACTGCCCTTCGCCCGGGAAAACCCGGTAGTGCCGGCTCCAGGACAGCACGTCCATGGACAGCTTCGGGGCGTCCGCCACCTGGACGAAAAAGATCTTAGCCGGGTTGAACCGCTCGATTGGGGCCGTCTCCCAGTCCCGGGACAGGATGTGGAAGGAGTCAAGGCAGGTGCCCAGGTTCGGGTGGTTCACCAGTTCCACCAGGCGGTGGGCGTGCTCGTAGTCGTTGACGTACTTGCCCCATGCCAGGGCCTCGTAGGCGACCTTTACACCGTGCTCGCCGGCGAGCGAGGCGAGCCGGGACAGTTGCGCGGCGCGGAGCTCGTCGTCGTCGATGCTGGCGGTGGCCACATTCGAGCAGACCAGGATGGTGTCCATGCCCAGCCGGGACATCAGCCGGAACTTGGCCTCTGCCCGGCGCAGGTTGGCGGCGAGCAGCTCCTCCGGCACGCTGTCGAAGTCGCGGAACGGCTGGTACAGGTCGAGGCTGAGGCCCAGGTCCGCGGCCATCGACCGGATCTCCTCCGGGCTCAGCGAGGAGGTCACGAGGTCCTGCTCGAAGATCTCGATCCCGTCGAACCCGGCGACGGCACAGGCCTGCATCTTCTCCTTCAGGGTGCCGGAGAGGCAGACGGTGGCGATTCCGGTGCGCATCAGGCGGCCACCTCCTCGGCGGCCACGAGCTCCAGGAAGTGGGCCCGCATCCGGTCCGCGTCCGCTTCGAGGCCGGTGAAGATCCGGAATGCGTCGGCTGCCTGGCCCACGGCCATCCGGCCGCCGTCGAGCACCTCGCAGCCCTTGGCGCGGGCTTCGCGGACCAGTTCGGTCTCGATCGGCCGGTAGACGATGTCCGCGACCCAGTGCCGGGGCTCCAGCAGGGACATGTCCAGCGGGACACCGGGGTGGGCGGCCATGCCCACGGGGGTGCAGTGCACCAGCCCGTCGGCGAGCGGCATGAGCTCGGGAAGCTCCGCCGTCGTCCGGGCCGTGACTTGGCTGTGCGGGAAGAACCCGGCCAGTTCGGCCGCCCGGTCGGCGCAGCGGGCCGCGTCGGTGTCCACGAGGTCCAGCCGCCGGACACCGGCGGTCAACAGGGCGTAGGCTACAGCGGACCCGGCGCCGCCGGCGCCGAGCTGCACGACGCGGTCCAGCTTCGCCCCGGGCAGGCCGGAGGCGAGGGCGGAGGCAAAGCCGGAGAAATCGGTGTTGTGGCCGATGAAGCGGCCGTCCCGGATGGTCACGGTGTTGACGGCACCGAGGCGCCGGGCGTCCGGCGAGATCTCGTCGAGGTGTTCCAGCACCAACTGCTTGCACGGGTGGGTGATGTTCAGTCCGTTGAAGCCGAGCCGCTGGGCGCCGGTCAGGAGTTCCCCGACGGCCTGGCCGGGAAGGCCCAGCTCGGTGAGGTCGATGGGGCGGTAAAGATACCGGAGGCCCTGCACATCGCCTTCGCGTTCATGCATGGGGGGCGTGAGGGACGGCGTGACGCCATCGCCTACGAGGCCCACGAGGAAGGACTCTGCTCGATTGCTCATCCGTCTAGCTCCTTTGACAACGGCACTCGGCGGCCGCACTGCGGGCGGCAGGCCGGGTGGTAGGGATTACATTACCGCAGTTGTTCACATATTGCACTGATGTTCTTATTACGAACATATATTTCTTCACTGCTGGGGAAGCCGGGCCGAGAGCTCGGCAGCGGCGGACTGGAGCAGCGGCACGAGGGCAACAAGCGCCTCCATGCTCATCCGAAAGACGGGTACCGCGGTGGCCAGCGAGGCGAAGGCGTGGCCCTGGGAGTTGAAGACCGGGACGGCGACGGCGCGCATGCCCAGCTCGTTTTCCTCGTCCATGGTGGCGTAGCCGCGCTTCCGGACCAGCTCGATTTCGGCCCGGAAGGCGTCCCGGTCCGTGATGGAGAGTTCCGTCAGGGGCTCCAGCTCGAGATCCTCCACCAGCCGATCCCGGGTGGCGTCGTCGGCAAACGCGACCAGCGCCTTGCCCACCGAGGTGGTGTGCAGCGCGCCGAGGTGGCCCGGATCGGAGGTGACGCGGAAGGTCTGCGGGCCGTCGACCTTATTGACGGTGAGGTGGTGGTTTCCGTCCCGCACCGAAAGGATGGTGGCCTCGCCGGTCTCCTCGGTGACGCGCCGCAGGATGGGAAGCGCGGTGCCGGCGAAGCCGTGGTGGTTGGAGACCCGCTGGCCGAGCTGGAAGACGCGCAAGCCCAGATGGTAGCGGCGGCCGTCCGGCTCGTAATCCACAAAGCCGTCCCGGGTCAGCGAACCGAGCAGCCGGTAGGTGGTGCTGAAGGGCAGTTCCGCCCGGCGCGAGAGCTCGGCGGCACTGGCTCCGCGGGGTTCATCGCCCAGCAGGACCAGCAGGCCCAGGGCCTTGCCCACCATATCTGTGCGCGAGTCTTCCTTGGCCGGGCGCGCAGGCTTCGCGGTCTCGTCAGCGGTGGCCCCGGCAGCGAGGTCCGGCTCTGTGTCTTGATTCACACTCATGTTCCGATGTTCTCACATAGTGAGAGCTATTGCTAGATGGTGATTATTTTTCTTGACAAGTGACCGCGCTCACAGCCATGCTTGCTACATCGCACAAGTAGCTCCCACCATGTGGCTACTAGTCCGGGTCTTTCCTCGGTCCACCGGCTGCCGCACACTTGAAGCCACCGGCCGGCAGGACCCTCCCGATCCATCCGCGACAACGTCGTCACATCAAAGGAACACCATGAGCCAGACACTCCCGTCTACGACGCCGGGCACTGCCGCACCGGCCGGGACACCAAAGAAGGCGGCCCTCGCCAGCTTCCTGGGCAGCGCCGTCGAGTACTACGACTTCTTCATTTTCGGTTCCGCCGCCGCGCTGATCTTTCCGAAGGTCTTCTTCCCGGACGCGGACGCCAACGCCGCGATCATGTCCTTTGCGACTTTCGGCTTCGCCTATGTGGCCCGTCCCGTCGGCGCCGTCATCCTGGGCCACTTCGGTGACCGGGTGGGCCGCCGGAAGGTCCTGATGTTCACGCTGCTGCTGATGGGCGCCTCCACCTTTGTGATCGGCTGCCTGCCGGACTTCAAGACCGTCGGCTGGTGGGCCCCCGTGCTGCTGGTGATTGCCCGGCTCTGCCAGGGCCTCTCCGCCGCCGGTGAGCAGGCTGGCGCCTCCTCCATGACCCTGGAGCACGCGCCGGACAACCGCCGTTCGTTCTTCACCTCCTGGACCCTGACCGGCACCCAGGGCGGCCAGATCCTTGCTGCCCTCGTCTTCATCCCCGTCCTTGCCCTGCCGGATGAGGTCAAGTACGGCATCGGCTGGCGCATCCCGTTCTGGCTCAGCGCCGTCGTCGTCGTGGTCGCGTTCTTCATCCGCCGCACCCTGCACGAGCCGCCGGCCTTCGAGGAGGCCCAGAAGAGCGCCCAGATCTCCAAGCTCCCGGTCGCCGACCTGCTCAAGCACCACTGGCGCGACGTGCTGCGCGTCGTCGCCTGCGCCTTCATTGCCGCTGTCTCCACCGTGTTCGGCACACTGGCCATCAGCTACGCGAAGAACGTCGCCAACGTGGACGGCACCGTCACGCTGTGGCTGGTCGTGGGCGCCAACTTCGTGGCCCTCGGGACCCAGCCGCTCTTCGGCAAGCTGGCCGACCGGATCGGCCGCAAGCCGGTCTTCATCTACGGCGCGCTCTCCAGCGCGCTGCTGACTCCGGTGTTCCTGCTCAGCCTCGAATCCGGCAGCGTCCCGCTGATGTTCCTGGCCGCGATCGGCTTCTTCTCCTTCGGCTACGCGGCATCCAACGCCGTCTGGCCGTCCTTCTACGCCGAAATGTTCAGCACCAGGGTCCGCTTCTCCGGCCTGGCGATCGGCACCCAGCTCGGCTTCCTGATGGCCGGTTTCGCCCCGGCAATCGTGGCGGCCATGGGTGGCATCAAGCCCGGCGGCTGGGTTCAGATCACCATCTTCACCGGGATCATCTGCGCCATTGCCGCCATCTCCGCGCTGACCGCCAAGGAAACCTTCAAGGTTCCCACCAAGGAACTCGGCCTGCGCTAAGGCCACCGACGCTCCTGCCCAGTTCTCCGTGGACAAGCCCGGCGTGTTTCCGCAACACGCCGGGCTTGTCCGCGTGTCGGCGGTGTCACGGGCGGAAGAACCGGGCGGGAGCGTCGCGTGGACCGGCCGACGGCGGGGCGCTCAGCCGCGGCCGGCGCCCAGCACGGCGGCCAGATCGTAGCTGACCGGCTCCTCCAGCTGGCCGTAGGTGCAGGACCGAGGCTCCCGGTCCGGCCGCCAGCGGACGAACTGGGCTGTGTGCCGGAAACGCTCGCCCTCCATGTGGTCATACTTCACTTCCACCACCCGCTCCGGGCGCAGCGGCGTGAAGCCCAGGTCCTTGCCCCCGCTCCACCGGCTTCCCTCGGCGTTGCGCGGCGTCCGGGCCCCCTCCTCCTGCCTGGCCCGTGCCCACGGGTGGTCAGCGAAATCGGTGACGAGCGGCTGGAGTTCCTCGAACAGTTCCTTCCGGCGCTGCATCGGGAACGCGCCCACCACACCCACGTTGGCGAGCACGCTGCCGTCGTCGTACAGCCCCAGCAGCAGCGAGCCGATCCGGTCCGCGCCGGAAGTGTGCACCCGGTAACCGGCGAGGACACAGTCAGCGGTGCGTTCGTGCTTGACCTTAAACATCGTGCGCTTGTCCGGCTGGTAGCTGGAGTCCAGCGCCTTGGCCACGATCCCGTCCAGCCCGGCGCCTTCGAACTGCCGGAACCACCTCGCCGCGGTGTCCCGGTCCGCAGTGGCGGCGGTCAGGTGCACCGGCGCGGAGCTGTCCGCGAGCACCCGTTCGAGGGCCGCCCGGCGCTCCCCGAAGGGCCGGGCGGTGAGATCCTCGTCGTCGAGGGCCAGCAGGTCGAAGGCAACGAAACTCGCGGGGGTCTGGGCGGCGAGCAGCCGGACGCGGCTGGCGGCCGGGTGGATCCGCTGCTGGAGGGCATCGAAGTCCAGGCGGTCTCCCGCGGCGCCGACCAGGACGATCTCGCCGTCGAGCACGCAGCGCGGCGGGAGGTTTGCCTTCAGTGACTCCACGAGCTCCGGGAAGTACCGGGTCAGGGGTTTGCCGTTGCGGCTGCCGATCTCCACCTCGTCGCCGTCGCGGAAGATGATGGAACGGAATCCGTCCCACTTGGGCTCAAAACTCATCGAGCCCTCCGGCAGGGCGCTGACGGCTTTCGCCAGCATCGGCGCGATCGGGGGCATCAGCGGCAGTCGCATACGGCCTATTCTGTCGGGACCGGCCGCCGACGTCGACCCCCGGGCGGCCGGACGGTCGGGCCGCCGGGCGTCGGACGGATTTCCTCGACAGAGCCTGCGACGGCCCGGAAAACTAACCCACCGCTTACCGGGCCGAAACGCAGCGGCAACATACGGGCAGGACACTGGAAGTGCCGGCAAGAGCAGGCACCAGCTCCAGTCCAGGAGGCCCGCCATGTTGAAAGAAGCCAAGGCCCAGATCACCCGCATCCGCGCCCTCGACCAGCTGCACCGCGGCGACGAGATCGAGGCCCGCCTGCGCGTTGGCCCGAATTACGACGACGTCGTGATCCGCCGCGGCAGCGTGCAGGAAACGGCCCCCGGGATCGGCGTCGTCTGGATCCTGGACCGGCAATCGGGCACGCGCAAGGCGGTCAACGCCGACGAGTGCAGCCTCTGGCGTGTGGCCTAGCCCGCTAACCGCCGGCGACGGACTGGATGATCAGGACCTCCTGGCCGGGCGCCACTTCCGTGCCGAGGCCCTGCAGCCGCCGGATTTCATTCCCGTTGACGTATATATTCACGTAGCGGCGGACGGCTCCGGTTTCGTCCCGCAGGCGCCGGGACAGAGCGGGGAAGTTCGCGGCCACAGTATCCAGCAGCCATTGGACCGTCACGGCCCCGTCCGCGGGCGCAGTCAGGATGGACTGCCCGCCGGCCAGCGGTTGGAGGACGCTGGGAAGCAGCACACTGATCTCGGGCACGGTTAGCCTCAGGCGGAAGCCGCGGCTTGCGCCGCAGGCACCGGGGCGCCGACGACAGCCGCGGCCCGCACGCACAGCACGTCGGGCAGGTGCGAAGCGACCTCGGTGAAGTGTTCGCCTTCGTCGGCGCTGGCGTAGACACTGCCTCCGCGGGTCCCGAAGTAGACTCCGGCGGGTTCGGCGGCGTCGACGCAGGCCGCGTCGCGGAGCACGGAATTGAACTCTGCCCCGGGCAGTCCGGCGTCCAGCCGCTTCCAGCTCGCGCCTGCGTCGTCGGTCCGGTGCACGGCAAGCTTTCCGCCCGGCGGGATCCGTTCGCCGTCGGCCTTCAGCGGGATGACCCAGGCCGTGCCCGCGCGGCGCGGGTGCGTCAGCATGACAAAGCCGAAATCAGCCGGCAAGCCCTCGGCAATCGATTCCCAGCTCTCGGCGTCGTCATCGCTGCGGTAGACGCCGTGGTGGTTCTGCGCGTACAGGCGCCCGTCGACGGCGGCATCGGCGGCGATCTTATGGACGCACTGGCCGAATTCGGGGTTGGGATCGGGCATGAAATAGGCCGAGATCCCCTTGTTCCGCGGCTCCCAGGATGTCCCGCCGTCGAGCGAGCGGTACACACCGCCGGTGCTCATGGCGACGTGCACCTTCTCCCCGTCCGGGTTGACGACGATCGAATGTGCCGCTGCCCCGCCATAGCCGGCCCCCCATTCACTGCGGTGCGGGTGGTCCCAGAGGCCGCGGTTGAGCTCGAAGTGTTCGCCGCCGTCGGTGGATTTCCAGACCGAGATCGGCTCGCAACCGGCCCAGACGACGCCGGGGCGTGACTCGGCGTCGGGGTGGATCTGCCAGACGCGCTCCAGCGCGGCGTCGGTGTCCTCGGGAAAGCGGATGGCTCCGTTTTCCGGCTCGTTCCAGGTTTCGCCGAGGTCGTCGGAATGGAAGACGGTGGGTCCCCAGTGTTCCGAGCGGACCCCGACGAGGATGCGGGTCCGGCCTTCGCGCGTGTCGATTCCGATGCTGGGGATCTCGCTCATCAGGAAATGCGGGCCGGAGAGGGACCAGCTTTGCCGGTCCGGGCTGCTGGCCAGCCAGAGCCCCTTCTTCGTGCCGATCGCCAGGACATAACTCTCTGCGGTAGCCATGCCCTACATGCAACCACCGCGGCCCGGCTGCCGCAATGGTTTTTCGGGGCTCAATCGACGAATTCAGACTGGGTTTCAATGAAGTCCCAGTCGGCGGCGCTCAGCACACCGGTGGGCTTGTCCGGATGCGGGCCGCCGGCCTCGGCAATGCCCTGCAGCACCGGGAGGGGTAACTCCTCGGCCCGCAGGTTCCCGCGCAGCCATTCCTTGCTGGCAAGGTCCAGGTCCAGCCACCACATGAAGATTTCCACCGCTGCCGCCCTTCCCGTGTCCTCCAACGGTAGGCCCGGTGCCGGAGTCGATCAAGGGAGGAAGGCCCTAGCCGGGCCGGAAGCGCCGCGGCAAGAATGGGGTATGCCCGCAGAGCGCACGAGCCCAGCACCTCTGGTTGTCGGCGTCCTCCCCGGCCAGCCCCCGGAGGTGCTCGAAACGGCGGTGACACTGGCGAGAAGCCTTTCCGCCCCGCTGGTCTGTGCCTACGTGGACGAGGCCAGCTACCTCGTGGAGTGGGATCCGGCCCGGTCAGCGCACCGGCTCTCGCTCCACCCGGAGGCCGACAATGCCGAGATCCAGGCAGCCACCGAGCGGCTGCGGGCCGACATCGCCGCCGTCTGCGATGTCCCGGGGGTGGAATGGAACCTGCGGACCCTGGCCGGGGATCCCGCCCGGGCGCTCGGCCGGCTGGCGGCGGATGCCGGCGCGGCCATGATCATCGTGGGTACTCCCGAACCCGGGCTCGGACACCGGCTCACTGCTGCACTCAACGGATCGGTGGCCGCCTGGCTCAGCCATCATCAGGACCGCCCGGTCCTCATCGTCCCGGTGCGGTCCGGCGGAGCAGTCAGGCCCCGCCGCGGCTCCTGAGCGGCCCGGGAAAATAAAGCGAAAGTAGTTATTCGAGGTGCTGGCGCATCGTCTCTACTGCCAAGTAAGGTTGTATTCGTAGGCGGGAAACCACCTACCCCATAGCTGCTCCGGAGTGCGTATCCCCCAATAACGCACTCCGGAGCTCTTTAATTTCCGGACAGAATTCGATTCCCCGTTACGGTACCCCCGTAGGGTACTTGCCAGATACCCCTGGGGGGTATAGCTTGGTGGGATGAACGAGTCCGAAGCCTCCATCACGGCACCCCTGGAGGGCGCCCTGCCCCAGCAGCACGGCTACTCCGCCAACAAGGACGCCTACCTCAAGCGGCTCAAACGGATCGAGGGCCAGGTCCGCGGCATTGCCCGGATGGTCGACGAGGACAAGTACTGCATCGACATCCTGACCCAGGTCGCCGCCGTCACCAAGGCCCTGCACGCCGTCAGCCTCGGGCTGGTGGAAGAACACATCGGCCACTGCGTGGTCGGGGCGGCCGCGGAGCCGGATCCGGAACTTCGCGCCGAAGCCATCGACTTCAAAGTGAAGGAGGCCACCGATGCCATCGGGCGCCTGCTGCGGTAGCGGCAACACCACTCACCACACCCCTCACAAGACGACCGGGCTGATAATCCAGTCCCCCACCAAGGAGCAAGCCATGAGCACCGTTTCCACCACCGTCGAGGTATCCGGGATGACCTGCGGGCACTGCGTGTCCTCCGTCTCCGAAGAACTTGAAGCGCTGGCGGGCGTCGAAAGCGTCGACGTCGACCTCAACGCCGGCGGGATCTCCACCGTCACGATCACCTCCGACAAGGCACTCTCTCCCGCCGAAATCGGCGAAGCGGTCGCCGAAGCGGGCTACCTCGTGGTCGCGAACGAGGCCTGAGCCCGGCGCCGGGCGGCCTCCCGAAAGCGGGACCTGAGCAGGACTTCACCGAGCACGACCGAGGAGAACATTCCGTGAGCAACGCGCAACTGCTGGACCAGCCCGGAAGCCGGGTGATTGAACTCGACATCGAGGGCATGACCTGCGCCTCCTGCGTCGGCCGGGTCGAGCGCAAGCTCGGGAAGCTCGACGGCGTGCAGGCTTCGGTCAACCTCCCGCTGGAGTCTGCCCGGGTCACTGTCCCGGCCAACATCACCGACGAGCAGATCGCTGCGACGGTGAACGCCGCCGGCTACAAGGCCACGGTCAAGACCCCGCAAGCGCCGGCTTCCCCGGCCGAGGACACTGCGGCCGGACCGGCGGCGACGCTGAAACCCCGGCTCCTTGCCGCGGCCGCCCTCACCGTGCCGGTCTTCGTGCTCTCGATGCTTCCGGCCGTCCAGTTCCCGAACTGGGGCTGGGTTGCCGCCGCGCTGGCGTTGCCGGTGGTCAGCTGGGCGGCGTGGCCGTTCCACCGGGCCGCGGCAGTGAACGCCCGGCACCTGTCGTCCACCATGGACACGCTGGTGTCGATCGGCGTAACGGCTGCCTATATCTTCTCCGCCTGGCAGCTCCTGGCCGATCCCCGCCTCACCGAGCACCCGGGCATGGAGGGCATGGGTTCGACCGGCCTGTACTTCGAGGTCGCCTCGGTCGTCACCACCTTCCTGCTGCTCGGCCGCTACCTGGAGGCGAACGCCAAGCGCAAGGCCGGTGACGCACTCAAGGCCCTGCTAAACCTGGGCGCCAAGGATGCCACCGTGCTCCGCGACGGCACCGAGTTCCCGGTCCCCGCGGACCGGCTCCGGGTCGGCGACGTCGTCGTCGTCCGCCCGGGCGAGAAGATCCCCACCGACGGCGTGGTCATCGAGGGCACCTCCGCCGTTGACGCCTCCCTGGTGACCGGGGAATCGGTGCCGGTTGAAGTGGGCCCGGGCAGCGCCGTCACGGGGGCCACCATCAACACCTCCGGGCGGATCCTGGTCCGCGCCACACGGGTCGGCGCCGACGCCACGCTGGCCCAGATGGGCAGGCTGGTCTCCCAGGCGCAGTCGGGGAAGGCCCCGATCGCCCGGCTCGCAGACCGCATCAGCGCCGTCTTCGTCCCGGTGGTCCTCGCCATCGCCGCGGTCACCTTCGGCACGTGGCTGCTCTTGGCCGGGCCGGAGGTCAGCGGCGCCGAGCTTCGCGCCGCCTTCACGGCAGCCGTCGCGGTGCTGGTCATCGCGTGCCCGTGCGCCCTGGGGCTCGCCACCCCGGTCGGTCTGCTCACCGGCACCGGCCGCGGCGCCCAGCTGGGCATCCTGATCAAGGGTCCGCAGGTGCTCGAGGACACCCGCACCGTGGACACCATCCTGCTGGACAAGACCGGCACCGTCACCACCGGGCACCTTGCCGTCGCCGGCACCCGCGCGTTCGCCCCGTTCAGCGAAAACGAGGTCCTGCGGCTCGCCGGCGCAGCGGAGGCCGCGTCCGAACACCCCATCGCCCGGGCCATCGCGGCAGCGGCGCTCACCGCGGAGCGGGGGCGCGGCGACGACGCCCGGCTGCCCGCCGTCGTCGGCTTCCGCTCGGCCCCGGGCGGCGGCGTCCGCGGCAGCGTGGAAGGCCGCCTCGTTACAGCGGGCCGGTCCGGCTGGCTGCAGCAGAACGGCGTCGCCGTGTCCGGCCCGCAGTTGGCCGCCCTGGCCGCGGCCGAGGACGCCGGAGCCACCGCCATCTGGGTGGCCGTGGACGGGGAGCCGGCCGGCATCGTCAGCTTGCGCGACACACTGAAGCCCGGCTCCGCTGCGGCCATCGCCCGGCTCCGGGAGCTGGGGCTGCGGCCCATCCTGCTGACCGGCGACAACGCCGCGGTGGCCGGCCAGGTGGCCGCCGCCGTCGGCATCCCGCCGGAGGACGTCTTCGCGGGAGTCCTGCCGGAGGGCAAGGTCGACGCCGTGCGGACGCTGCAGGCCGGCGGCGCCACGGTGGCCATGGCCGGCGACGGCGTGAACGACGCCGCAGCGCTGGCCCAGGCGGATCTGGGCATCGCGATGGGCTCGGGCACCGACGTCGCCATCGAAGCCGCGGACCTGACCGTAATGGGCAACGATCTGGGGCAGGTGGGCCTGGCCATTGAGTTGTCCCGCCGGACCCTGGCCACGATCAAAACGAACCTGTTCTGGGCCTTCTTCTACAACGCCATCGGCATTCCGGTGGCTGCGCTGGGCCTGCTCAACCCGATGATCGCCGGCGCGGCCATGGCGGCCAGCTCCGTGCTGGTGGTGGCCAACTCGCTGCGGCTGCGCAGCTTCGGCAAGTAGCCCGATGGGGAGGCCTGCCCATCGACAGTTTTTTGCGCGGCAGGGTAGGTTCGAGG
>NZ_JABFMX010000017.1 GCF_013359735.1 Arthrobacter sp. C9C5 | reverse complement strand
CCACCCAAACCCAACGGTCCAGGATCGCTCCGGAGCAACTTTTCAAACTTACCCGAATCCGTGAAGCTTTGCAAACCGGCGTTTCCGCGATTTCCAATTCCACGAAGAGGGTCCCCGCCCTTATAAAGCGCGCTAAATTCCGCGCCATTTTTCAGGCCGTTTATCAGGGGGTCGGTCGCTATCTTTCCGCTTCAGCGGCGGCGACTCGAACTACTTTACACACGAACCGGACCCGGAACAAATCGGACCCCAAAGGCGCCTCCCGGCGTCATAATCCCCGGAATTGCGCGGCTTTTGCCGCCGCGGCGGGTTCAAAGCGCCCAGTCGTTCGACGTTGGACCTCTATGGAGTGGGTCACAGTCGGAGCGCCAGGTCCGCCGCGGCGGAGGGGGGACCCAATCCGATCAGTCGGTTGCACGCCGCCGTTCACCCGTCCTCACTCTCTGCGGTCGCGTGCGGGCGCACGCGGGCCGGCGTCGGGTTCCGCCGCATGCGGGTTGCCGTCGCGCTCCGCGCCGGCGCGCTCCCCTGGGCCGGGCTCCCCCGCGTCCCGGCCCAGCGCCGACGTTGCCGACCTTGCCTTCTCATCCGAAGGGCCCCGCCGCCACAGTGGTTCCAGCTCCGCCATTTCCGCAGCCGTGGCCGTCCCGAACGGGGCGTGCGCCGGCCCCGCGGGAGCCCTGCGCTCCTGGCCCCGGGTGACCCAAAGGCTCGCGCCGATGGACACGCCGAGGATCGTGGCGATGACACCCAGGGACAGCGGGGTGGGGATGTAGTAGATATCGATCTTGAGCAGCATCTTGATGCCAACCCAGACCAGCACGAGGGCCAGGCCGATCTTGAGGTAGATGAACCGGTGGATCAGGTCGGCGAGCAGGAAGTACATGGCGCGGAGGCCAAGGATCGCGAACGCGTTGGCGGTGAAGACCAGGAACACCTCGTCGGTGACGGCGAAGATCGCGGGGATCGAATCGACGGCAAAGATGATGTCCGTAACCTCGACCAGGGCCAGGACGGCCAGCAGCGGGGTGGCCAGCACCAGGCCGTTCTTGCGGACCAGGAATTTCTGCCCGTGAAAATTGTCGGTCATGGGAACGTACCGGCGGAAGAGCTTCAGCGCCCGCGACTTCTCGGGCTCCGGGTGGTCGTTGCGCTGGCGGATCATCCGGTAGCCGGTGAAGAGCAGGAACGCCGCGAAGAGGTAGAGCACCCACCCGGCGCTGGCAATAATGGCGGAGCCAGCGGCGATGAAGATGCCGCGGAACACCAGGGCGCCCAGCACGCCGAGGAACAGCACCCGGTGCTGGTACTCGCGGGGCACGGCGAAATACGTGAAGATGATCGCCCAGATGAAGACGTTGTCCACCGCCAGGGATTTCTCGATCAGGTAGCCGGCGAAGTACTGCTGGCCAAATTCGGCGCCGTACAGCTGCCACACCAGGACGCCGAAGCCGACGCCGAACGCGACCCAGACGGCGGACCACAACGCCGCTTCACGGACGCCGATCACGTGCGCTTTGCGGTGGGCGAACAGGTCCACCGCCAGCATCAGGACGATCACGCCAAGGACGGCCAACCAGGCCCACAAAGGAACATTCATCGAAGAGCACCCGCTTCCAGTCAGTCAACACCAACTGGAGGTCTCTCCCGGCCCCAACGGACCTGCCCGCCGGGCCGCTCAGGGACGGCCGTACTGACGACGGAGCATTTGGGGGATACTCCCCTCCACCTAAAAAGTGAAGCACACTTCGCCTATGCCGACAATGGTTTCGCCGTCCCCCGCCCGGCAGCGTCCCGGCCGACCCCGCCTGGTGCTAACTAACGGTCCCCCAGCAGCGCCTGGACCTGCAGCAGGAACTTCAGGCCGCCGTCGGACGGTTCCCGTTCCAAGAGCCGGAAGCGCTCCCCGGGGACCGTGAGCTGGAGGCAGCCCAGGGACTGCCGCACCGTACGGTCGATGTCCCGTACCCACTCCGCCGGGATCGGGTCGCCGGAACGGGTCACGAAGCCGGAGGCCTCAAGCGCACGGATGATGACCTCGTCGCGGAGGACGTAGGAGGGCTCGGACCCCTGGACGAGCCAGTGCGCCGCCAGCCGGGTCATGAGCTTCACGGCGTCGTGCTGCGGGGCGCCAATGGTCTGCACGAGGTAGTCCCACAGCGTGTCCGGCTCGGCCAGGCCGAGCTTGCCCATCGACCCGAGCAGCAGCCTGCCATTGCGTTTGCGCAGCAGTTTCCACTTCAGCAGGTGCAGCCGGAGGTCGAGCACCTCGGGCGTGTTGACCTCCCGGTTGCCCTTGCCCGTGAATTCGTCGATCCAGCCCAGCTCCTCCAGCGTGCGGCTGACCATGGCCGGCTTCAGGTAGCCGTCCTTCGTCAGTTCCAGCCCCTCCCCCGCGGCGCTTTCCAGGAACCACAGGACCGGCCGCAGCACGGCGTCCCGCTCCGCCGGGGTGACCGGCCGCGGCCACAGCTGGAGGCTGAGACGGCGGAGGCTCCGGTTGACGGCCTCGAGGTCAGAAGCGCCGATGTCGAACCTGGACGTCCCCTCACCGGTGACCTCGTAGAACCACCTGGCGGCGTCCAGTAGTTCAAACAGCACGACGCCGGACGCCGTCCCGCCGCTGTCCTCCACCGCCTCGTCGGGGCCAACGATGATCCGCGGTTTGCCGTGGCGGTCGATGCAGCGGATGCCGGACAGGTGCTGGTCCCGCCAGCCGAAGGCCCGCTGGATGGCTTCGTGGAACTGCGGGACGGTGACGGTTTCCGGGACGAGAAGTCGCCGCCAGATCTCCGGCTCGGTGTCCTGGATGCTCTTCCTGCACCGGCAGCTCTGTTGCTACGATTGCTACGGAGGCTGGCATGACAACAATTCCGCACCGAGAACTCCGCAACCAGAGCAGCAAGATTCTTGAACGCGTGAAAAATGGCGAAACCATAGAGGTGACGAACAACGGGGAAGTCGCCGCTGTGCTCGTACCACCGTCCGCGTCCCCCTTCGAGCGACTGCTGTTGGCAGGACAGATCCGTCAGGCCTCTTCGATCGCCGTTGACTTTCAGTCCCTGCCGCGGGTCGGCTCAACAACGCCGACTGCGGAGATCCTGTCCGACGTGCGCGGGGACCGTTGATCATCTACGTGGACGCTTCGGCGGTCCTCAAACTGGTCGTGGAGGAGACGGAATCTTCGGCGGTCGCGGAGTACCTCTCGGCCGCCGGGGCCCGGGGCGACACGTTTGTAGCCTCCATGCTGCTGTACACGGAGCTTCACTGCGCCGCGCACCGGCGTGGACTTCCCGGCGGGGTAATCAATGCTGTGTTGTCGGGGATTAACCTCGTGGACGTGGCGCGCGCTGACCTGATGTACGCCGCTGCGATGCCCGGCCGGCTGCGTAGCGCCGATGCAATTCATCTGGCAGCTGCGATCCGGCTCCAGGCCGACATCATGATCGCTTACGACGCCGAACTGCTGGCCGCCGCTGTCGACGCAGGGCTCAACGTCCTTTCGCCGGGCGCGCGGGGCTGAGCAAATAAGGGAAGCCGGTTGGCGACAACGTGGGCAGGTTTGGTTCGCCGTCCCCCGCCCCCGTTGCATCCGCTCCCCAGATCTGACTAGGGTAATTACTAAGCATGCTTAGCGTGTTGTGGGATCCACCCGCCGTCGATGCCTGGGTCTTCGAGCAGAAGCAACCAGGCGGAACGCAACTTTCCGGAGGAGAACTATGACTGACCAGTACACGTTCAGGAACCCCGTTACGGCGTACGAGCAGATCGAGCCGCCCGAGCAGAGCCAGCCGGAACCCGGGCTGGACGCCAAGCTGACGCCCAAGGCGGACCTGGGCGAGGACAGCTACCGCGGCACCGGCCGGCTGGAGGGCCGCAAGGCACTCATCACCGGCGCGGACTCCGGCATCGGCGCCGCGACGGCCATCGCCTTCGCCCGCGAGGGCGCCGACGTCGTGATGTCCTACCTGCCGGAGGAGGAAGAGGACGCAACCAGGATCGCGAACCTCATCGAGAAGGCCGGCCGCAAGGCGGTCAAGGTCCCGGGCGACCTCAAGGATTCCGCGGTATGCCGAGACCTCGTTGAGACGGCCGTGCGGGAACTCGGCGGGCTGGACATCCTGGTCAACAACGCCGGCAAGCAGGTGGCGCAGAAGGCGCTGGGCGACATCACCGACGTCGAGTTCGACCACACCTACAAGACCAACGTCTACGCGATGTTCTGGCTCACCAAGGCGGCGCTGCCGCACCTGCCGGCAGGCTCCAGCATCATCAACTCCACCTCCATCCAGGCGTACAAGCCCTCCGAAACTCTGGTGGATTATGCCTCCACCAAGGCTGCGATCAACAACTTCACCAAGGGCCTGGCCCAGCAGCTGGCACCGAAGGGCATCCGGGTGAACGCTGTGGCGCCCGGCCCCATTTGGACCCCGCTGCAGGCCAGCGGCGGCCAGCCCACCGAGGACCTGCCGGAGTTCGGCAAGGAAACCCCGCTGGGCCGCGCCGGCCAGCCCGCCGAACTGGCCCCGGCGTACGTGTTCCTCGCCTCGTCCGAGTCCAGCTACGTGATCGGTGAGACGCTCAACGTGAACGGCGGCATGCCGACGCCGTAAGCGCCTCATCTGCCAACACCAGTGGGCCCCTCCCGGACTTTCCGGGAGGGGCCCACTGGCGTCTTGCGCCGCTTCCCGCGGCGGATAGAGCCCGACGCCGGGCTGCCGCCGCCGCCCGCTCCCCCGCTACCGCTCCGGCTGCAGGGCCTTGCTCCAGAGCACCACACCGTTGGCGTTGCGCAGGCTGACGGTGAAGACGTCGTCGGCACCCAGGTCCACGTGGCCGAAGTACTGGCTCTCGCCGCTGCGCGGGGATTCGTTGGCGTAGGCACCGGCCTTGAAGAACGCCACCTCCGGGCCGAACGTGCCGTCCAGGGCGTTGGGCCCGAAGCTTCCGGCGTTGATGGGCCCGGCGACAAATTCCCAGAACGGGTCGAAGTCGGTGAACGCGGCACGCTCCGGCGAGTAGTGGTGCGCGGCGCAGTAGTGCACGTCGGCCGTCAGCCAGACCACGTTCTTAACCCGGTTGCGCTTGAACGCGGAGAGCACCCCGGCGAGCTCGAGCTCCTTGCCCAAGGGGGCGCCGGCGTCGCGGTTGGAGAGCGATTCCTGGTTGACCGGGCCGTCCGGAACCACCAACCCCAGCGGGAGGTCGTTGGCGATCACCTTCCAGGTGGCCTTTGACTTGCTCACCTCGCGGATCAGCCAGTCGGCCTGCTCCTGGCCGAGGATGTGCGTCAGCTGCGCTTCCTTGCCGTCCGTGTTGGCGTCCTTGTAGGTGCGCATGTCCAGGCAGAAGATGTCCAGCTGCGGGCCGCGGCTGATCTTGCGGTAGATCCGGGCCGGTTCAAAGCCGGTGCCGCCGGCGCTGACGCCGGCGATGGGCTGGTACTCCTGCCAGGCCTGCCGGCCGCGGGCGGCGAGCACGTCCACGCGGCGTTCAGTGTAGCGGCTGTCGGTGAGGATCTGGCCCGGGTACCAGTTGTTGTGCGTCTCGTGGTCGTCCCACTGCGCGATCACCGGGACGTCCGCGTAGAGTGCGCGGACGTTCTTGTCCATCATGTTGTAGCGGTGCCGGCCGCGGTACTCGTTGAGCGTTTCGGCCACCTTGGACACTTCCTCGGTGACGAGGTTGCGCCAGATCTGGCCGTCCGGCTCGGTCACCTGCGCGCTGATCGGACCGTCGGCGTAGATCGTGTCGCCGGAGTGGATGAAGAAGTCCGGCGCTGTAGCGTGCATGGCCGCGTAGCCGCGCATCCCGCCGATCTCCTCATTGATGCCCCAGCCCTGGCCGGCGGTGTCGCCGCTCCAGACGAAGCTCTGGCCGCGGGCGGCGCGGCCGCTGCGCAGCAGCCCGGTCTCCGGCGCGGTGCTGAACGAACCGTGCGCGGTCTCGCCGGCGTTGCCGTCGGCGTCCTCGAAGTGCAGGCTCACCGCGAAGCGGGTCCCGGCGGGCAGGTGTTCGGCGTTGATCCTGGCCGTGAAGTCGGTCGCCTCGCTGGCGGCGCTCCCCCGCAGCTCCCGCCGGAAGGCGCGGCCGCCGCGGAGCGGGGACCCGTCGTCGTCGACGGCCAGCAGGTTCGCCACCAGCCGTCCCGGGCCCGACGCGCGGGACCACAGCACGCCGGAGCCGGTGGTGACATCGCCGGTGGCGATGCCGGAGGGCAGGATCAGGCGGTTGCGGACCAGGGCGACGCCGGAAGGCCGGGCGGCGCTGGCCGCTCCGGCCGTTGCGGGGACGACGGCGGCTGCGCCGGCCGCGGCCAGGGCACCTTTGAGGACATTGCGGCGGGTGAGATCAGTCATGGTGCCATCCTTGACCGCCCGCGTAAACCGGTGGTGGCGGGGGCGTGAACAGCGCCGGGCCAGCGGATGCGCCCGGCGCTGTCGCCTACCGGAACCAGAGGGTGGGCGGGAAGGCCCGGTTCGCCGACGAGTAGGGTTCGCTGGGCAGGTTGCCGGCTTTCCACGGTTCGTCGGACCGGACCTCCGGGGTGTGGCCGTGGCCGTCCCGCAGGATGGCGACGAACGTGCCGGGGATCGCGACCAGGGCGGAACCGGCGAGCAGGACTGCAAGTACTTCCATGGTGATGCACCTCGATGGTGGGTGGGGAGTGATGACTTCAGTGTCGTCAGGCACCGTGTGAGCAGGCGTGTGAGGGCGTTCCGGCGGTAAAATTCGGTATGGCCGACACCTGGATTCGGCTCCTCGGCCCGCCCCGGCTCGAACCCCCTGACCCAGCACCCCCGGACTCTCAGTCTGCGGGCGCGGCTCCGCTGCAGCCCCGCGGCCGCAAGGCGTGGGCGGTGCTGGCCTACCTCGCGCTGAACCCGGCCGGCGTCGGCCGCGCCCGGACCGCCGCCCTGCTCTTTCCCGACGCCGCGGACTCCCTCGGAGCCCTGCGCTGGAACCTGTCCGAGCTGCGCCGGGTGCTCGGCGGGGCGGCGATCGCGGGCGATCCCCTCCGACTGGAACTGCAGCCGGGCTGGCGCTGCGACGTGCTGGAACTGGGCTCCGCTGCGGCCCGGGACGTGGATCCGCGCCGGTTCGAGGGCCAGCTGCTGGAGGGCCTGAATTTTGCCGACAGCCCGGTGTTTGAGTCCTGGCTCGCGGACCAGCGGTACCGGCTGGACAACGCCGTGCAGTCGCTGCTTTACGACGCCGCCTTGGCCTCGCTGGCGGCCGGCGCCCCGTCGGATGCGGCCGCACTCGCGTCCCGGGCGCTGCAGAGGGATCCGTTCAACACCGACTGCACCGCCGTGCTGGTCAAGGCGCTGGTGGCCCTCGGTGACCAGCGCCGCGCCCGCGAGCAGGTCACCAAGTTCGGCGAGCTGTACCGCGCGGAGCTGGGCCTGCCGCTGCCCGAGGAGGTCCGCCGGGCGCTCTCGGAACCGGGGACCGCCGCGGAGGCCGGCACCCCGGCCAACGCGGCCACCGTGCGGTCCTACCTCGACGCCGGTGCCGCCTCGCTCTCGGCCGGCGCGGTGGACCGCGGGCTCGCGCAGCTGCGCCTCGCCGTCGAACTCGCCCAGCGGGCCGGTGAACGGCACCTGCTGGCCGAGTCGCTGGTAACGCTGGCGGGGGCGGTGATCCACCAGGCGGGCGGCCGCGGCGCCGAGGTGGCCGACTTCCTGCACCGCGCGCTGACCGCGGAAGCGCCCGACGGCGGCTCCCGCACCGCCGCTGCCGCCTACCGGGAGCTGGGCTACCTGGCCGTGCAGCGCGGTGTCCCGGACCGCGCCGCCGGCTGGCTCGAGCGGGCGATGCGGGCCGCGAAGGGATTCCCGGACGAGCAGTCCAAGATCCTGGCAATCCAGGGCATGCTCGCCTCGGATACCGCACGGTACGGCGACGCCGTGGCTGCGCTCAGCGAGTCGGTGCGGCTCGCCGGGGAGGCCGGGAACCGCCGTCAGCAGGCGTTCGGCGAGGCGCTGCTGGGCCGGGTGCACCTGATCCGCGGCGAGCTGGGCCGGGCCGGGGAATGTCTCGACCGGGCGCTCGCCGGGGTGGCCGCGGAACACTGGACGGCGTTCGAACCGTTCGTAGCGGGGCTGCGCGGCGAGACGTACCTGGCAGCGGGAAAGCTCGAGCAGGCGGCGGCCCTGATCGACCGGTCCTGGGTGATGGCGGAGCTGGCCGGCGACCACTGCTACATGGCCCTCGCGGCCGGGGCCGAGGCACGGCTGTTCCTTGCGCACGGAGACCTGGCCGCCGCCGAACACTGGGTGGGCCGCGGCCTTGCGCCCAGCCCGTGGTACCTCTGGTATTCGGCCCGGCTGCTGGACGTCGCGGCTGAGGTGGCGCTGGCCGCCGGGTCGCCGCGGGCGTCGGAGTTCGCGGACCGGCTTGGTGCGCTGGCCAGCCGGTCCGGGATGCGGGAGTTCGCGGTGCGGGCCCAGTCCCACCGGGCGGCGCTGGGCGATCCGGACGCGGCGGAGTCCGCGCAGTGGCTGGCGAAGGAGATCGACAACCCGGTGCTGGCCGGGTGGGTGGCGCGGCGGCAGGCCGGGTGAGCCGGCCGACGTCGAGCGCTTGCCTTGGGGACAGCGGTTGCAGGGTGCTCTCACGCGTGTGCGGTGTCCACGAAGGGGACCTGGCCGGCGTATTGCTGGTAGAGCTTGACCGCCTCGTCGACGTCGATGTGGCCGATGTCCAGTGAGACGGCGAGGCTTTCGAGCTGGGCGCTGCAGGTTTCGGCGGCGCTGACCCGGTCCGCAACGGAGCGCGAGGTGGCGAAGTTGGTGGACAGCGCGGCGGCGACGGAAAGGATCACGGCTAGCAGGCACAGCACCCGCCAGACGATGGAGTCCTCACTGAGCGAGAGAAGGCTCGCCGTGGCATGGGTGAATCCCGTTCCGCCCACCGCGGGGCCGGCGGTGAGCGCGGCGGCCAAGCCGCTGCCCACGATGCTGACGTTGGAGAGCCGGTTCCGGCGGGGCCGTTCGCGGGCCAGGTAGGCGCGGACGGCCCGTTGCTTCTCGTCGATCCGGGCGGACAGCTTCTGCCGGGCGTCTGGTGATTCGCTCATGATCTTTGTGCCAGCTTCCCTCGCCGATCCCTGGGGCTCCGCGCAGTGGCGAACGCGGACAGCAACAGGATGCTCCCGCACGTAGGCGGTGTCCAGAGGGGGCTGCACCTCAAGGGCGCGGCGCCGTCGTGGCGGCACACCCGGGTTAAACAAAAGCAGGGCCCGTCCGAAAACGGGCCCTGCTAGAAACCTAACGGTTCCGGGTATCTAAGGAAATTAGATAGCCTGGATGTTGGTGGCCTGAGGACCCTTGGGGCCCTGCTCGGTTTCGAAGGAGACCTTCTGGTTCTCTTCGAGGGAGCGGAAGCCGGAGGAGTTGATCGCGGAGTAGTGCGCGAAAACGTCCTGCGAGGAGTCATCGGGGGAAATGAAGCCGAAGCCCTTTTCAGCGTTAAACCATTTGACGGTACCAGTAGCCATTATTTTTGTCCTTCGTGAAGGTGGAGGAACTGTCCCGACTTTCGGGTCCTCCTGTTTGGGGTGCTCAAAACCGCTGCTTCAGAAGAACACGGGCTTTCGACCGTGCGTACTGCCTGAACTACGAACTGCATAAACACAACAACAGGATCAACTCTACAGGACGAATGGGCGGAGGATTACCACTCGTCATAATCGGCGCCCTTCGGGACGCCCCGCCGCCCGCTCAGGAGACGGATTGCCGCGTCCGGCAGAGGTCCGCGCCCGACGACGTCGTCCCTGCCGTCGGCGCGGTGCTCGGCTCCGCCGGGGTTTGCGCGCGATCGCAACCGCCTAACCGCTCCTCCACCGCACGACCCGCGGCCATGGAGAGCCGCTGGGCGGGCTGCTCCACGAAGCGGTAGAACAGCTCGGCCACTGCGAACGAGGCAACCGCGGAGACGGCGAGCGCCAGCGGAAGCGAGACCGACCGCAGCAAGGTGACGCCGGCAAGGATGATCGGCAGGTGCACCAGGTAGAGGCTGAAGGAGATCCGGCCCAGCCACTGGGCGACGGCGGTGTCTCCGAGCCTCTTCGCGGAGCCGCACAGCAGGAACACCAGAACAAGCAGCGTCGCGCCAACGGTCACGAGCACCTCAACACCGTCGACCGGCTTGGCGGGGCTGAACCATTCCGCGTTGGCCAGGACGAGGCCGGCAGCGGTCACGGGGAGCCAGACGACGCGGGGCCATGACTGGGTCAGCTCACGGATACGATCACGCTCGGCGCCGAGGATCGCGCCGATGGCAAAGATCGGGAGATAGATCAGCCAGTCAATGTGCTGCACCGCGCCCACCGCGGCCAGGGCCACGACGACGCCGAGCTTCAGGTGCCAGAAGCGCCGCCAGCGGAGGGCAAGGAAGACGTACACCGGCAGCAGGAGGGAGAACAAGACTTCCCACCTCAGCGTCCACAGAGGGGTGTTGATGGTACTCGCGCCCAGTAGAAGCAGGCTGTCCTTGGCTACCCGCGCCAGGCTCGGGTCCACCACGTACATGTCCGCCCACGAGCTCTGCAGCGGGGACAACGTGCGGGGAATGATCACAATCAACGCGACGGCCACGGCCAGCGCCGCCCAGGCCGGCAGGTAGAGGCGCAACAACCGCTTGGCGTAGTACGTAGCCCAGCGGGTGGCGGCCCCTTCCCGGGTGAACGGCAGGATCAGGACAAAGCCGGAGAGCACAAAAAAGACGTGGACCGCGGGGGTGCCGTTCCAGAGGAGATGCAGCGGGGAGAACACCGCCCACATCTCTCCCGTGTTGAGCGGTGCGGACCGGTCGTCGAAGACCACATCCCCGATTCCCGGGAGCGTGGAGAGCAAATGGCAGGCGATCACCACCAGGGCGGCGATCCCGCGGAGGCCGTCCAATTGCGTGACTCGTGTTTGACCAGACTGATTCGGCATCAGCCCCATGTTACCAGTTCGTTACATTCGGACGGCGGCTGGACGGTGGGGAGCGTGCCTGCGCTTCTCGATCAGAGGGGGCCGTGTAACGGCCAGGCCCCGAGGGTAGCCTACAAAGACAACCAGCGATATCCGAGATGAAATGGACGGTCACACATGCACGCCGTGCTCGAATACTCTTACGCGGACAACTACCTTCAAACCCGCGCAAAATTCCGCCCCGATCACCTCAAAGCGGCGTGGGAAGCAGTAGAACGGGGCGACCTTTGGCTCGGCGGAGCCGTTGGCGAAGGACCCTTCACCGGGTTGCTGATCTTCACCGGCGAGAACGCCCTCGAGGCGGCCAGGGCATTTGCCGCCGTCGACCCTTACGTCACCGGCGGCGTCGTGACGTCTTGGACCGCCCGCCCCTGGACCACCGTGGTGGGCCACGACGCGGCCACCCCCGTCCGTCCGTAGCTCGGCCGCACCGGCTTCCCGCCGTCGTACGTCCGATCGCGCGGGGAACGGCAGCAGCTCCCGCACGCCTACCTTGGCGGGGTGATTCCCAACCGGGCCATGCGCCGGTAGATCGTGGCCCGGCTGATCCCCAGTTCCGCCGCGGCGGCGGCAACCGTTGTTCCCGGTCGGGACAGGCACCTGGCAATCTCGTCCCTCTCCACCGCCTCAATCCGCGTCAGCCGGGGACCCGGGCGGCCCAACAGCGCAGCCGGCAGGTGCCGCACATCGATGGTTTCCGCGCGCAGGGCCGCGTCCTGGACCACGCCAAAAAGTTCGTCGATGTTGCCCGGCCATCCATACGCCGTCAGCGCGCGTTCGGCGGCAGGCGTGAAATCAACCTCCCGCATCCGCGCCTGGCGGGCGGCATACCGGGCAAGGGGCATCACGTCGGCGCCGCGGTCGCGCAGCGCCGGCACCGGCACCACGCTCTCCACCAAGGCCGCCAGCGGCGCCGGTATGGCCGCGAGCTCCTCCGCCGTCATGGCCCAGGTGACTCCGGCAGCATGGCCGCCCGCCGCCGGGCCGCGAGAATTGACCGCCCGGGCGCTGAGCTCCTGCGCGGCCCACGCCGGGAGACGATCGATGTTTTCCACGATCACCGCGGTATCGGACTTGGACAGCTCCGGGGTCCACAGGGACAGCCAGGCCTCCACATCCTGGGGTGCGGGAACGGCGGCGCTCAAAATGCGGCTCCCGGGGTGGGCCTGGCGGATCGCCTGGCCCAGCAGGGTGGCACGTCCGGCCCCCGGTTCGCCCACGGCGGCCGCCACCTTGCCGCACACCAGCGCCGCTGCGGCGCTCTCCAGGGCCTCGGTCCATGGCCGGGACATGGCGCGCAGCGTCCCGGACCCCGGCTCCAGCCGCCCCCGCTGGACCCGGAAGACCCCGCCACGGGGCCCGTGCTTTGGCTGCCGCCCCCCGGATTTGGCCAGCATCAGGGCGGCGGTGGTGCTCGCCGCGGACTGGGCCAGCGCCAGCAGCAGCCCCGGGGATGACCTGGACCAGGTGGTGATGTTGACGCTGCCCTCGAGCCGTCCGCTGAGGGGATCAAGCACCGGCACGGCCGCGCAGGTGTACGTGCGCAGGCTGGCGCTGTAGTGTTCCTCCGCGCGGACCAGGCTGGGGGTGCGGTCGGCCAGGGCCAGGCCCAGGCCGGTGGTTCCCGCCTCCCGCTCGGAGAAGGCGAAGCCGGGGGCCAAGTGCACCTTGTCCAGCGCCCGGAGCAGGGACGTGTCGCCGCTGAACCGGTTGAGCACGAGTCCGTCGGCGTCCGTGAGCATCAGGCTCAGCGGCTCGTTGGCCAGGGTCTGGTGCAGGCCGGTGAGGACCTCCTGCCCGCACTGGTAGAACAGCGAGTCTCCGTCCACGGACCCGGCCCAGACCGGGTCCACTTCCTCCGCTGAGACGCCGTATTCCTCGCTCCGCTGCCACGAGGCGAGGAGGCGCCGCGAGGCAACCGCAAGCTCACTGCCAGCCCCGCCGCGCTCCGGCCGCGGCGCAGGCACGTTTTGATTCGGCACCATTGCCGCCCTCCTTGTCCTGCCACTTTCGAGAGTACGTGGGCGCGCCCCGGACGGCGACCCCCAACTGTCTCAAAATGAGACACCGGTCACATAGTGAAGGCTGCCGCACCGCCCTAGCCTCGTTGGTATCGCGACTATGGCAGTCGCGGGGAGGAGAAGGACATGTACAGCAAAGACGGCGAGAACTATTTCATCGTCGACGCCCACATCGCCCTGTGGGACGCCCGGCCGGAGAACCAGCGCAACGTTCACGGCAAGCAGTTCATCGATTGCTTCTACGACTACCACCGCAACCTCTCCCCCGAGGAGGAGCTGTGGACCTATGAGGAATACCTGTACCAGGGCGGCGAGCGCCTGATGAAAGACCTCTTCGAGGACGGCTACGTGGACCACGCCGTGTTCCAGCCGGCGTACCTGGGCGAGTTCTACAAGAACGGCTTCGGACAGACGAAGGAAGCCTACGAACTGGCCGCCGCGCACCCGGACAAGCTCACCTACAACCACAGCTTCGATCCGCGCGACGGCGAACGCGGCCTGGACCGGCTGCGCGCGGACCACGAGAAAATGAAGTTCCCCGGCGTCAAGCTCTACACCGCCGAATGGCACGGGGAATCCCGCGGCTACAAGCTCTCCGACCCCTGGGCCTACCGGTACTTCGAGGAGTGCCGCAGGCTGGGCATCAAGAACATCCATGTCCACAAGGGCCCCACCATCCGGCCTCTGGACCGGGACGCGTTCGATGTGTCCGACGTGGACCACGTCGCCTCGGACTTCACGGACCTCAACTTCGTCGTGGAACACGTGGGACTGCCTCGGCTGGAGGATTTCTGCTGGATCGCCACCCAGGAACCCAACGTCTACGGCGGCCTGGCCGTCGCCATGCCGTTCATGCACACCCGGCCGCGGTACTTCGCCCAGATCATCGGCGAGCTTATCTATTGGATCGGCGAGGACCGCATCTTCTTCTCCAGCGACTACGCCCTCTGGACCCCGCGCTGGCTGGTGGAGCGCTTCGTGGACTTCCAGATCCCGGAGGACATGACCGAGTACGCTCCGATCACCATCGACCAGAGGAAGAAGATTCTGGGGCTGAACGCCGCGAAAATGTACAACATCCCGGTACCGGCTGAGCTTCAGTTGCCCGACGCCGGTGAAACGGCCACCGGCCCGCGTCAGCCGGAACGGGCGGACCTGGCGGGCGCGTCATGACGGCGGTGCTGACGGAGCGCACCGTCCGGGACCCGGGGGCGGTGCAGGACGTCCGCCAGGCACTGGCCACCGTGCTGGATCCCGAGCTCGACGAGCCCATCACCGATCTGGGATTCGTCCGGTCCATCGACGTCACCGGCGCTCCGGACCGTGCCGTCGTAACCGTCCACGTGCGCCTGCCCACCTCATTCTGTTCCCCGAACTTCGCCTACCTGATGGCGTCCGACAGCAAGGACGTGATCTCGGCGCTGCCCTGGGTAGGAAAAGTGGTGGTGGAACTTGATGACCACCACGATTCCGCCCTGATTAATGCAGGCCTCGCCGCGGACGCCGGCTACCGGGGCACCTTTGGCCACGAGGCAGAGGACAGCCTGGAGGAGCTGCGGATGATGTTCCGCCGGAAGGCGCACACCGCCGCGATGGAACGCTGCCTGACTGAACTGCTGCGCGCCGACCCCGCGCTCACCGAAGCGAACGTCGGAACGGTGCGGCTGGGTGACCTGCCGGCGGGGCGGACCAAGGACGCTTTAGTACGACGGCGGACGGCGCTGGGGCTGCCCGCGGAACCTGCCGCCGTCGTCCTCGTGGACCACGACGGCCGCCCCTACCCCGCCGAGCACGTGCCGATGGCGCTGCGGCGGGCGCGCTCCACGCGCATCTCCATCGACGGCAACGCCCACTTCTGCCGCGGCCTGCTGCGCACCCGATACGAGGGCTCGGGCGCCGACCAGGCGGACCGGCCCGAAGGGGCCGAGCCGGCCGACCAGCACCGCTTACTTCCGATCACAGTCAAGGAGATCCACCCATGAACACCATGCGAGCCGTCCAGGTGGTCGGCTACCACGAAGGCCTGAAGATGACCGAGGCGCCCATCCCGGAAGCGGCCGGGGCGTGGGATGTGGTGGTCAAAATCGGCGGAGCCGGCGTCTGCCGCACGGACCTGCACATCCTGGAAGGCCAGTGGGCCGAGAAGTCCCAGGTGGAGCTGCCCTACACGATCGGCCACGAGAACGCCGGCTGGGTGCACGCCGTGGGCAGCGCCGTGACCAATGTCAAGGAGGGCGACAAGGTCATCCTGCACCCGCTGATCACCTGCGGCCTGTGCCGGGCGTGCCGCTCCGGGGACGATGTGCACTGCGAGAACAGCAGGTTCCCGGGTATCGACACCCACGGCGGGTACGCCGAATACCTGCTCACCTCCGCCCGTTCCGTGGTGAAGATCGACGATTCGCTGGAGCCCGCGGACGTGGCGGCCCTGGCGGACGCGGGCCTGACGGCGTACCACGCCGCGGCGAAGGCGGCGAAGCGGCTGACGCCGCGGGACAACTGCGTGGTGATCGGCGCCGGGGGCCTTGGCCACATCGGCATCCAGGTGCTGAAGGCCCTCACCCCCAGCCGGATCATCGTGGTGGACCGCAACCCCGCCGCGCTGGAGCTGGCACGTTCGATCGGTGCCGACGAGGGCGTGGTCGCGGACGGCACACAGGTGGAAAAGGTGCGCGCCCTCACCGGCGGCAACGGCGCCGAGGTGCTGATCGACTTCGTGGGCGAGGGCGGTGCGACGTCCGAGGGTATCGCCATGCTGCGGGAGGCGGGCGACTACTTTGTGGTGGGATACGGCGAGGACATCAGCGTGCCCACCATCGACATCATTTCCTCCGAGATCAACATCATCGGCAACCTGGTGGGGTCCTACAACGACCTGCAGGACCTGATGGCCCTGGCCGCGCGCGGCGCGGTCACCCTGCACACCCAGAAGTACGCGCTGGATGATTTCCAGCAGGCCATCAGCGACCTGGACGCCGGCAAGGTCCGCGGCCGCGCGATCCTGGTGCCCTAAGGCCCGCTCTGCCCGGCCCCTGCCCGCAAGAAGCGTTCATGTAAAGGAAGACTGATGATCTTTATTACCGCCAAGTTCCCGGTCAAGCCGGAGCACGCCGACGCGTGGCCCGAGATTTCACGGGAGTTCACTGACAAAACCAACGCCGAGGAAGGCTGCCTGTTCTTCGAATGGGCGCGCTCCCTGGCCGACCCCACCACCTACGTGCTGATTGAGGCGTTCCGCGATGACGAGGCCGGCGGCGCCCACGTGAAGACGGAGCACTTCAAGAAGGCGACGGCCGAACTGCCGGCGTACCTGGCCCGGACCCCGGACATCGTGAACGTGACGGTGGACAGCTGGTCCGAGCTCGGGGAGCTGGCCGTCAAGTAGCCCGGGTGCCCCGGCGGCGGCGCGGGCTGCCGCCGGGGCCGGACGACGGCGTCGGGACGGGAATTCCAGACTTAGGAGCGCACGTCCTCGCTGGCGGCCATGGACTCGGCGATCCGTTTGATCGCGGCGAGCGTCCTCGGAATGCCGTCGAGGGCCTGCTGGGTGCGGTCGGCGATTTGGGCGGCCGCCCCATCGCCGAATTTTTCGCCGAACATGGCTATCCCCTCGGGCAGGAATTCCCACGATTCGCTCAGGACGGTTCCGGCGTCGGACGGGGTAAGGGCGAAGCCCCATCGGACATACTTGCCGCCCACCACCCAGGCGAATTCGCGGCCGCGCTCGGCAGCCACCACCTGCGACCGGGTCTCCCACGTCCGCTGTGGGAGCTCGTTACGGCCGGTGAACCAGGCACCGACGCGGCCGGCGCTATCTTCGTCGTCCCACCAGCACGATGTGCACACCGGGCTCCACTCGCCCGTGCGGGTGACGTCGGAGACTAGATCGTAGAGCGTCTCGGCTGATGCGTTGACCGTGACCGAGTCCTGGTGCTGGCGGATGCTGCTTTGATTCATGGGTCCATCCTTACAGACAGTTCTTTGTTCCGGCCGGCGGACGGTTCCGGGCGTCCCGACGGCGGCCTGTACCGCACCGGGCGGCAGGCATGTCCTGCAGGAAAGTCAGTTCGTGGCCCGCAGCGTCCCGGAGGTACACCATGGAAATGCCCAAAGCGTCCGACGCCGACAAGGAGCACTTCCGCTCGGTGATTCCGGACCACCCCGGGGTGGCCATCAAGCCGATGTTCGGAAACCTCGGGGCGTTCGTGAACGGCAACATGTTTGCCGGCCTGTTCGGTCCCACCATCGGCGTGAAGCTCTCCGCCGCGGACAAGGAGACGCTCGAAAGTACCGAGCGGACCGTTCCCTTCGGGCCGGCCGAACGTCCGATGGGCGGCTACACCGGACTGCCGGAGATCTGGAACGGCGAGGGCGACGGCGATGAGGCGCGCGCAAAGGCCTGGGTGGAGAAGGCGTTCGAGCACGTCGCCAGCCTCCCGCCGAGGACTCCTAAGTCCCCCAAGGCTCCCGAGGTTCCGAAGCCGTAGCCATGCCCTCCCCCGGTGCAGGCGCTCCGGGCGGCGGGACTACGGATGCACCAGCACCTTCACGGCTGTGTCCTTGTGGTTGATGAGGGTGTCGAATCCCTGCTCCACCAGGTCGTCCAGCGCGATCCTGCCGGTGATGAACGGCTTGAGGTCCACCTTGCCCTCCTGAACCATCTTGATGACCGCGGGATGGTCCCGGACATAGGCGATGGTGCCGCGCAGGTCGATCTCCTTGAGCACCAGCTTCTGCATGTCCACGGTAGCGGGCGCACCCCAGATGGACACGTTGACCACCACTCCCCCGGGCCGGACGGCGTCGAGCATGGTGTCCAGTACCGCGTTCACGCCGGCGCATTCGAAGGCGACGTCGGCGCCGGTGCCGCCGGTGAGTTCCAGCACCCGGGCCGGGACGTTCTCCTGGCTGGGGTCCAGCACATGGTCCGCCACTCCGCTGGAGACGGCCTTGTCTTTCCGCGCCTGGGTCAGTTCGCTGATGATCGTGGTGACGCCCATGCCCTTGAGCACGGCCGCGGTCAGCAGCCCGATCGGGCCCGACCCGCCGACCAGGGCCACGTCGCCGGCCTTGGCGCCGCTGCGCGCCACCGCGTGGTGCGCTACGGAGAGCGGCTCGATCAGGGCCGCCTCATCCAGGGGAATGTCGCCGATGGGGTGCACCCACCGCTGGTCCACCACGATCCTTTCGCTGAGCCCGCCACCGCCGCCGGAGAGCCCGATGAAGCCCATCTGCCGGCACAGGTGGTAGCTTCCCGCTTGGCACATGTCGCAGTCGCCGTCCACAAAATAGGGTTCGACGACGACGTTGTCGCCCACCGCGAGCGCTTCCACCCCGTCGCCGACCTCGGACACCGTGCCGGAGAACTCGTGCCCCAGGGTCACCGGCGATTCCTCGTGCGAGAGCGGGTGCGGATGCCCCGGCGCAGGGCAGAAGATGGGTCCTTCCAGGTATTCGTGCAGGTCCGTGCCGCAGATCCCGCACCAGGCGACGTCGATCTTCACCGCGCCGGCCCGGAGCTCCGGCTCCGGGATGTCCTCGATCCGGATGTCCTTGCGGCCATGGAAACGTGCTGCCTTCATGATGGTCCTTCCGTTCGGTGAGTGCTGCGGTCTTTCAAGGCCCCGCGCCTTTGGGCGGGCGGCCCGCGCCCGCTCATCCTCCCACCGGGCGACGGCGTGCGATAGGGCCATCGGGCCGGGGAAACAACTCAATCTCGCAGGTCTTGTCACGGAGTTAACTGGCCATTCATATCGCCCATGCAGGCTGTCAACCCGTCGTGAATAGCGTGGCGGGCATGGACAACATTTCGCGCAGATCCCTTCTTACCGCCGGCCTCGGAGCGGGGCTCGTCGCAGCCTGGCCCGGTGCCGCCGTCGCCGTCTCCACCGCGGACGACGCCGGCCTCCGCACCGATCCGTTCCAGCTCGGCATCGCCTCCGGCGAGCCGTGGCCGGACGGCTTCGTGATCTGGACCCGCCTGGCGGTGGACCCGGTGGCCGGGGACGGCCTGGGCGGGATGCCTTCGCGCAACGTCTCAGTGGCGTGGGAAGTGGCCGAGGACGCGGGCATGCGCACGGTGGTGGCCCGCGGCGTCGAACAGGCCCGGATCGAGACTGCGCACTCGGTGCACGTGGAGCTGCGGGGCCTGCGGCCGGGACGCGAATACTTCTACCGGTTCCGCACCGGCCGGCACATCAGCCCGGTGGGGCGGACGCTGACCAGCCCGGCGCTGCACGAGACGCCGGCGGCGCTGGCCATGGCGTTCGCCAGCTGCGCGCAGTACGAGCACGGCTACTTCACCGCGTACAACCGGCTGGCCCAGGACCAGCCGGACCTGGTGCTGCATCTGGGCGATTACCTGTACGAGTACAAGAAGGACAGCTACGTGATCGGCGGCGGCAATCCGCGCGACCACGAGGGTCCGGAAACCGTCAACCTGGCCGGCTACCGGCAGCGACACGCCCAGTACAAGGCCGACGCCGACCTGCAGGCCGCGCACGCGGTGGCGCCGTGGCTGGTGGTGTGGGACGACCACGAGGTGGACAACAACTGGGCTGACGATGTCCCGGAGAACCGGGATCCCGGTCAGCTGAACGACACCTCCGAGCATTTCCGCCAGCGCCGGGCCGCCGCGTTCCAGGCGTACTACGAGAACATGCCGCTGCGGCCCTCGTCGGTGCCGGCGGGCGCCGACATGAAGATCTACCGGAAGCTGCAGTGGGGCCAGCTGGCCAACTTCCACATGATGGATACCCGGCAGTACCGGGACGACCAGCTCGCCGGGGACGGCTGGAAGAAGAACGTCCCCGAGCGCCTTGCCGAGGACCGCACCATCACCGGCTCGGAGCAGGAGAAGTGGTTGCTGGACGGCTTCCGGAACTCCACTCAGCGCTGGGACATCCTGGGCCAGCAGGTGTTCTTCGCCGAGCGGGACCGGAACCAGGCACCGGAGATCGACGACGTCTCTATGGACGGCTGGGACGGCTACGCCGCGTCCCGCCGCCGCATCACGCAGGGCTGGGTGGACGCCAACGTTCGCAACGCCGTCGTCCTCACCGGCGACGTGCACCGCAACTGGGCCAACGACGTCAAGGTCGACTACAAGGACCCAGCCTCCCCCGTGGTCGGCTCGGAACTGGTCTGCACGTCCATCACCTCCACCGGCAACGGCACCGGCTCCACCACGGACGCAACGATGGCCTGGAACCCGCACCTGAAGTTCACCAACGACAACCGCGGCTACGTGAACACCCGCGTCACCAAGGACGCCATGACCGCCGACTCCCGCACGCTGGACTACGTCACGACGCCGGGGGCTCCGGTGAGCACGAAGGCTTCGTTTGAGATTCGGGACGGGGTGCCGGGGCTGGTGGCTCGGGGGTAGGGCCACGGGCGCGGTGCTGCAGCCGCGCCCGCAGCACCGGGGCCGTCGCCGTCGTTACAAGTAGTCGCCGGCGCGTTCCCGGGCGATCTCGAGCAGCGTTGAGTGAAACGCGACCTCGGCCGGGGCATAGACCTTGTCCTGGCGCTGGGCCAGCAGCACGCGCCGCAGGGGCGCGGCGGAGCCGAGGCTGATCACCCGGACGTCGGGGTGCTGCAGGGCCACGGCGGTCTTGGGCACCATGGCCACGCCCATGCCCACGCTCACCATCGCCTGCGCCTCCTGGTAGTCGTTGGCCAGGAAGCCGATGGTCGGTTCGAACCCGGCCTCATGGGCGGAGCGCTGCAGCACTTCGACGACGGGGTGCGCTTCGGCCCGCACGATCCACGATTCCTTGCGGAGCTCCTCCATCCGGATCTCGTCGCGGTCGGCCAGTGGATGGCTGCGGGACACCAGCAGGACCGTGCTTTCCTGGAAAACCTCCGTGATCCGGATGGAATCGTCCTGGAACCGGTTCCACGGGTAGTCCCACAGCAGGCACAGCCCGGTCACTCCGGACTGCAGGTCGCTCACCAGGTCATCGAAGCGCGCACTTCGGAGGGACAAGCCAATCGCCGGGTACCGCTTCTTGAAGGCCCGGATGACAATGGGCAGGAACGAGCCGGCCAGCGTCGGAAAGGTGCCGACGGTCAGGGAGCCGCGCTTGAGGCCGGCGATCTGGTCCAGGTCCGACTGGGCAGCGCGCATCTGGCCGATGATCTTGCGCGCGTGGCCGGCGAGGACCTGCCCGGCTTCGGTGGGCACCACCCCGCGGGAGCGGCGGTTGAGCAGCGGCTGGCCGACTTCCTGCTCGAGTTTCCGCAGCTGCTGCGAGACCGCGGAGGGCGTGTACATCATCAGCTCGGCCGCGGCGGTGATCGATCCCTGCTCCACCACCTCCACCAGCAAGGCAAGGCGCCGGATGTCGAACAATTCCTGATCAGCATCGTTAAGCAACGCTTTACCCTTCTGTTGAATCCGTTAATTCTATACATCCACCGCCCGATTGGCGGGAAAGAGCCAGCCGTTTCCGACGGCGGCGCCGCCCGAGGCGGGCGCACACGGGCCGCAACCAAAATGAATTAAGCATTGCTACACTCCCTTGCAGAAATCCAACCTTGTCTTCATTTGTGATCTGGATCAATCTCAAATCAAGCCCTTGAACACCATGGGGGCAGATCGAAGCAGAACCGAAGCAAGGAACAGACCATGAAGATCGAAGCGGAGTGGATGCGCGGAGGCACCAGCAAATGCTGGGTCTTCGAAACCGGACAGCTGAATGAAACCGGGACCAGCCCCGACGTGCTGCTGCCCCGGCTGTTCGGCAGCCCCGACCACCGGCAGATCGACGGCGTCGGCGGCGCCACCTCCACCACCAGCAAGGCGATGATCCTGCACCGCCCCGCCGACGCCGGCATCGACGTCGAATTCACCTTCGCCCAGGTGGGCATCGAGGAAGCCGCCGTGGACTGGGGCAGCAACTGCGGCAACTGCTCCGCCGTCGTCGGCCTCTACGCGATCGAAAAGGGCTGGGTGGTCCCCGACGGCGACGTCACCCGGATCGTCACCCGCAACACCAACACCGGCCAGATCATCATCCAGCGGGTGGCAACCCCGGCCGGCGCCCTGCCGATCGTCCCGCAGGCCCAGATGCCCGGCGTCCCGTTCCCCGGCTACCGGGTGGGGCTCGGCTTCCTCGACCCGGCCGGCAAGACCACCGGCCGACTGCTTCCCACCGGATCCGCGACCGACGCCATCGTCGCCGGCGGCACCCGCTGGACCGTCTCCATGGTCGACGCCGGAGCACCGGTTGTGATGCTGCGAGCCGAGGAGCTGGGCCTGGACCCGGAGCGGCACGCCAGCTGGACCGCCGGGCTGGAACTGCAGCTGGACACCCTGGAACACATCCGCCGCCAGGCCGCCGTGCGGATGGGGCTCGCGGCAACGCCCGGCGAGGCCGCCCGCGCCGTCCCCAAGGTCGCCGTGGTCGCCGCCCCGGCGCGGTCCGACGCTGAGTCCGACGTCGCCGTCGTCATGCTCTCGATGGGCAAGCCGCACCCGGCCCTGGCCATCACCGGAAGCATTGCCCTGACCCTCGCGGCCCGCACCCCGGGCACCCTGCTGGGCGACATCACCGGCGGCACCGGCGGCCCGACGCTGCGGCTGCGCACCCCGGCCGGGGTCATCGACACCTGGAGCGAGGAACGGGACGGGCAACTGCTGGTCGGCGTCGACCGCACCGCCCGCACTATCGCCACCACCACCATCCACCTTCCCGAGGCCCTCGGCACCGCCGTCGACGCCTCCTTTGCCAGCGCTACTCGATGAGGAGAAAGCATCATGACTAACATCGCAGAGAAGACTGCAGAAGAAACCATAGAAAAGGCACCGCAACAGGCCGTACCCGGCGACACCCAGGTCGAGAGCTCCCGGCGTCCCGACCGGCGCCGCCGTATCCTGCTGGTGACGGTAGCCGCGATCGCTGTCCTGGGTCTGGTCGCCCTCCTGTTTGGAGGTGGCCTGTTCAACCCCGCGGCCGCCCCTGACTCGGAGCCGACCATGACCGCCACCCAGATCATCCCGCTCGTCATCCTCGTGGTGATGTTCGTCGTCGCCACCAAATGGCCACTGAACATCGGCGTCATGGGGCTGGTGGCGTCCTTCGGCGTCGGCTACTTCATGCTCGGCATGAGCGACAAGGAAATCCTGGAGGAGTTCCCGGCCAGCATCGTCCTGACGATCATCGGCGTGACCTACTTCTTCAGCATGGCGCAGCGGAACGGGTCGATCGACATCATCGTCCAGACCTGCGTGCGGCTGGTCCGGGGCAAGACCATGCTGCTGCCCTGGGTGTTCTTTCTCCTGGCCGCGGCGCTGACGGCGCTGGGCACCTTCTCCCCGGCGGCGGTGGCGCTGCTGGCACCGGCGGCCCTGGGCCTGGCCTATGAATCGCGGATCCACCCGGTCTTGATGGGCGCCTTCGTGATCAACGGCGCCCACGCCGGCGGGTTCTCGCCGCTGTCCGTCGCCGGTGTGCTGGTGCACGACATCGCGCTGAAGAACGGTTTCCCCATCTCGCAGGGCGGGCTCTTCACGGCCAGCTTCGCGCTGAACTTCATCCTCTCCGCGCTGACCATCGTGCTGTTCGGCCTGCTGGGCAAGCTGCGTGACAAGCACGCCAACGAGTACGCCGGCCTGGACACGCCCCGCACCGGCCGCCCGAGCGGACAGCAGATCTTCACTCTGGTGCTGATCGCCGCGATCCTGGTGTGCACGCTGGGCTTCCACCTGCCGATCGGCTTCGTGGCCCTCTCCGCCGGCCTGCTGCTGGCCTTCGTCAACATCAAGGAACACAAGACGTTCATCGGCGGCGTGTCCTGGTCCACCGTGCTGCTGGTGGCCGGCATGATCACCTACGTCTCCCTGCTCCAGCACGTGGGCGTCATCGACACCCTCGCCGAGATGGCCCTGGCGCTGGGAGCGCCGCTGCTGATCGCCCTGGTCCTCTGCTATGTCATCGGCGTCGGCTCCGCCTTCGCGTCCTCGACGGCGCTGCTCACCGCGTTCATCCCGATGGCCGGGCCACTGCTGGCCACCAGCTCGCTGAGCGCTTCCGGTACCGTCGCGGCCCTCGCCATCGCGGCCACCGTCGTCGACGTCTCCCCCTTCTCCACCGACGGCGCCCTGGTGGTGGCCAACGCCCGCGACAACGACCGCCAGCGCGTCTACCGCCAGCTCATGATGTACGCCGGCGGTGTGGTTCTGGTGGCTCCGGCCCTGGCCTGGGTTCTGCTGGTGCCGACGGGGGTTATGTAGGGGCGCGAGTTCCCAACACACTAAAGGCAGGCCGGCTTTCCGCCGGCTTGCCTTTGTTTTGTCCTAATGCCATTCCACTATTGGGCCTCCCAAGGCAGCTTCATCGCCAGCACGCGCGGGACCTCGGCCGCCGGGGCATCCGCCTGCACGGCCGGCTTGAGGGAACGGACGACGGCGCCCTCGCCTTCAGCGAAGACCTCCCTTCACGCCTCGCCCTGGTCGAGGCCGGGTTCGGCCAACGGCAGAGGCGGATGGTCGACGCCTACATCGCCGCGGCCGGCATCGATGCCCCGCCCGCCGAGCCCTTGCCGGCGGACTACTGGCTGCCGGAAGACTCCGGGGCGCGGCTCAACCCGCTGCCGAGGGAATCACGTCGGTCATCTGGGCCACCGGGTACAGCCTGGGCTTCGGCTTGCTCGACGTGCCGGGGGTGGACGCGTGGAACTATCCGCGACACGGCCGCGGCGTCACCGAGGTCCCGGGCCTCCTGCGCGGCAGGCCTGCCTTGGATCACCACGCACCTCTCCGCCATGCTGTCCGTGGTGGGCGCCGGCGCTGTAGGTCCGGCCCGTGATTTCGGGGTCGATCGAGGCTAAGCGCGTGTATCGGCCGCAGTCAGCGGCAAGGCCCGGAAGTTCTAGGGATGCGTATGGGAAACTCTTATATAGTACTCCACAGCACTTGGTATGGTTTTGATATGACACCGCATACTGACCCAAAGAGGATTGAGCATACAGTGAATGACGACGAAGGATTCACGCCTATCCTGGTCCCGAACGAGTACCGCGCGGACGTGTACCGATTCCTCGCTGACCTGTCCGATCGCGGGGATCTCGGGGAACACGACGACCCAGTCCCCACAGAGGCGCAGACCGATGCCCGCCTCTGGCCCCTCGAGAAGCTCATCCAGTTCGCCAACGACCGTTCTAAGACCGCGTCGATCATCGGAGAGATCCTGGACATCCTCGTCGTTCGTCCCGAACGACGGCTCAGCATCGACGAGCTCGCCAAGGAAACTGAACGACCTCGCAGCCAAGTCAAGACCGTCTGGACGCACCTCGGCCGCACCCTACCCGCCAGATATGACACGAAGATCTGGCCCCTCACCGCCAAGTGGTCCGCCAATATTGACCCCCGTCCGGAAGGCCCAAACCTCGTGTATTACTGGCTCACCGACGAGCAGGCGGAACTGTGGAAGCAGGCACGCGACGCCAGCACGAACAGCTGACTTGCGGCGTATTCGCCGCCATCAACCCAGCTCAGAGTGGTGCGTCGACGGGGCTCCCAACACTGCATTCCACCGATCAAACGATTCCAGAGGGTGAACCGCCGAGTTGCTGGACGTAGGAGCAACATCGCTGGGCCGAAAGGCCATTATCTGGACAGAGAACCCTCACATGGCCACGCCCAAAAGGTCCGTCGGAATAGGCACCTTATGCAGGCTATGCGGACTTAAATCGATCAAACTCCGCCGGTAGCAGCGCCAGTATCTCGCCCGGAGCCATCGCGGAGGTATCCCACGTTTGGTCGAACTGGTAAAGAACATCCGAAAGGCGACGAGGCGAACCTCCGGCACTTCCTCCTGAACCGCGCTTCAACGTATTGGTGGCAGGATCGACGTAGAGCGCAGTGACCGCCCCCATCAGAGAAGGGTTGCTGATGATGTCTTGTTTGGAAGCAATCTGTTCAACCACTTCTCCAGGACTTATGACCGGTGTTGCCAGGACGGCCCGCACCCGGGAAACATCGTCGCGATGCGCCTTATATATTCGATACGGACCAGAGAGGTAGTGCCTGTAATAGGTTTGAAAACTGTGGGGTGTCAGCACGTACCGCTCGTCTTGCCGAACGACCCTCTCACCCGTGGAGGGGTCTTCCGGCGCTAGAACGCTGAGCCACTTCATCGCAAGCCAAGTCCACAACCCTGCGTCCAGTTCCAAGTCCGGGTAATGGGCTGAGAGCGGCTCCAGTAGGGCGTAGAAAAACTCTGCCGCGTGCTGGCGGTCGTCAAAGGATATGACGTCGTAGTCGGCATCAGGCATCATTTGCAAAGTGTGCAGCTCGCTGGTCAGTAACGCCTCAACATCGACGTCCTCTCCTTGGCGCAGTTGGTTCAACAGCTCTCGGGCGGCGATGAGCCCAGGTTCCGTAAAGCGTCTAATCTCGTTCATCAAACTCCTCCTCTGCCGGGGCCGCGGCATTAATTATGTGAAGAGAACTGACCTGCCCGGCAAACGTGGACGCAGCCTGCGCCGCCCAAGTCTCCACCATGTCGTTGTAGCTCGGATCGTCGACGTCAAACTCGTCCAGAGTGCTTAGGTCCACGCCGATGCTGTCGAAGTAGCTCACCCAGTGGCTGAGCGTCGAGTTGGCGTCGTCGGAGTCATCTATATTCCGGGCGGCCCAAATGGCGGTCTGCCGGAAGAACTCCGGAAGAACAAGTGCCTTGAATTGGACTGAATTAACAACGGTGTCGTGATCGCGCAATCGCTTGTTTATGCACAGGATCGGGCCATTGTCGATGTCGAACTTCCATACCAGGTCGCCTAGATCGGTGCGCTGCAGCTTAAGCAGTGGTGCAGAGTCTTGGGCTTCTTCAGCGGCACCCCGAAGATGATCCGCCATAGCCAGAATTTTTCCGTGAGCCGTCCCCTCCGCTCCGACGACCCTCACTCTCAGCTGAATGTTATCCGAAACATCAAATGACTCAAGATGCACATCTTGACGAGTCTGCAGGAAATCGACGGTTCCGCAATGAACGCGTTCTTTTGTTGTCTGTCTGTAAGCCTCTACTGTGACTTCCGCTGTTCCGGGAAGGTCCATGCCCTCCAACCCTAGCGAAAAGACGTCCAAAAGCACCTTGCCGTCGTCCTGTCGAACACGCAGTTGGATCTGCGATCGATCCAATTCACGGCGTCCGGTGAAGTTGAGTGTAGCCATTACTTCGAGAGCCCCCTTGCTCGGATGTTAAGGTCTCTGTTTACATCGAACCCCAGAACGGTCAATTGGAACTCGGCAGTGTCTTCGACCACGGCTGTCAGCAGGTTTCCCTGCTGCTTCTCGATCTTTCCCCCTGTAATTACCGGCGAGAAAGTTGCCAAGTCAAAATCGTCCTTCCGCCATTTGGCTAGGGCATCCCCACGCCTAGTGGCATACCCCAAGGCCACTTCGACGCGCTTCAGAGTGCCCCCGCGACCGTGCTCACTTGGGACAACAGTGAAGCCACCGCTGTCCTCACGTTCTATTCGTGTCAGGGGCTGGGACCGGGGCCCGCCCGGGCCCTGCGTCCCACCGGGCCTCTTACCTCCCGAGAACGTAGGCTTCTTCTTCTTGCGCCCGCCGTCTGCTAGTGGAACGGCAAAGATGTCAGCAAAAACTATGCGCTGCTCTTCCGCGGCGGCGTCCAACACCAAGTCATAGATCTTATGAGGTGCTGTCTTGATGATGGTTAGAAGTTCGCCGCCACGGACGTAGCGTGAACGAATCTTGTCGTTCGCCGTCCATGTCGTGTGAGCCGGATTCTCCGCGTCACCAAGCATCTTTGTCAAGGCGCTGTCTTCAATAATGCAGATGGCCCGGATACCGGCCATTGGGAACCGCGACGCATCAGACACGATGATGCCTCCGCGCATATACAGGGGTTTCTGCCTCAGAGACTCGTTCTGCTGCAGAAGCACGTGCAGGTGCGACTCCGTGGAAATTTCTCCCCCCGGATTTTTGACGCGGAGCTCAACCGGAACGGTCACCTGGATGGCATGCCCGGCTTCGATTTCCTTCTGGATCTTGGCGACCGTATCTCCTTCAATTGTCGTGGACGACCAGCCTCTCCCAGCTCTTGCAGCAACCTGATTAGTCGTAAATCGTCGATCTTCGGGAATGGTCGCTCTCGTCGCCATAAGCTGAATCTCGCTGACGACCTTCTCGCGCTCGTCGCCATCGAAGTACTCTTCCGCCAGCTGCAGCACGTTATTACTCGTGAGGAGGACGACGCCAGCACCGTCCGGGTCTTCCACCTCGACGTCAAGTCTGTCCGCAAGAATGGCGCCAAAGTAGGCGCGTATTACCGAACTGATAAAATCCTTGGCCGTGAGTTTGGCGTCAACGTAAGGGATAACTATGCTCACGCCAGATTCGTTGACCCTCGAGATGTTCCAACGGCTCGTTGTCGCCTCAACTACACTCGGGTCTGTTAGTGGCATTTGAACGCCGGGGCCGGGCTTGGCCCACCAGCCATCCGGGTCGTAGTCCTTGTCACCCAGGCTGTGGTTCATCAGGACGGCCTGACCGACCAGCAGCCCGGGCCCATGGTCATCAAAGCGCTTCGTGTAAGCGAGGAAGGCGTTCACTCCGCTCGACTTGGGGAATACGTACTTGCCAACTCCCCATCTGCCCAAGCTAGAAGACTGCTTCTGGGAGATCCCCTCGGCACGTAGGAAATAGTAGTAATTGTTGGACGCCCCCTCCGGCACACGCGTAGCCGCGGGGTCTCCGGTCAAGCCGATCGTGCCGAAGTCTTCGATGACGACGAACCGACAGGCGCCTTCTTCCAGATCTGAGGCAACCTGGCCGCCATTTTCGCATTCTTGGACATGCGGCCAGAACCCCTGAAAGTAGGGGGCGGCCTCGTCCTTGGAGAGCGCGCCGGAAGCACCTGAAACATAAATCCGTACTCGGACTTTGTCGACGCTGGGAAGCTTCGCATCCAACGAATTCTGGATACTTTCCCGGACCAGCGCGTCAGCGGGCCGGAAGGACTCTTGGTTCAGCAATTCGGACTGCAACGGATCCCGCGACTTTGCCTCGGGGTGGTGCTCGACGAACCTCCAGTGGGGGAAGGCAACTGCGTTAGACATTCCGAATGTCCTTTCCGGTGTCAGACAAGAACGACCGCGATGCGTGACCGATTTGTGTTCGCGGTCGAACCATAGCCGCAACAGATTCCCGCGTCATGAGGTGGCCAGTTGCAGATCAAAGCCAAGACGGGTTGCCTCTGCCAGGATCTTCTGTCCTTGGACGGCCTGCTTTATCGAGGGCTTCCTGTCGGATTCCAATGCGCGGCCGATGCTAAAAGCGATTCCACGCTGCCATGCTGCGAGGTTGTCCGTTTGTTTCGCCCACGTGGAAAGACTCTTCCATGCCTCGCCCCTCACTGCGCAGACGACATTCATAGCTTCACTTTCCTCCGCGGACCGAGGCCCGGCGTCATCAGGCGTGGCCGCCGTCTTCTTGGCCCCGGTGTCTCTTGCGGTGACGGATAGCAAAGAGTCGGGAGCGGTCCAGCCAATCTCTTGGACCGCCTCCCAGCATTCCTTCTTCTTCGCCCACTCGGTGACGTTCCGGGCCCCCGCGGTGCTAAGGATTCGCTCATGAACCAAGGGGGCTAGGTCCATGATCGCTTGAAGCAGGTCCTCGGGAAGATCCTGCCGCTGCCAGAGCTTTGCCAAATCAATCCGCTGCGCGGTTCGGTTTGAGAGGAGAGCCAGAGTGTACGCGACGGTGGCCGCGCGGTAGCCGCCCAGCTGCAGCTTTGTTATGGCCGCCTCGGCCCTCCTCCAGAGGATTGCCTTCGCAACAACTCGACGGAAGTATTCCTCGTCGGGGATCAGGTTGGCGTTGGTTTCCCTCCGGCGCTGCAGGAACTCATTAAAGTTCTTTTCGGCTCCCAGGCTCACCAGATACGGAAGCTGTGACCATGTGTTTTCGTACTTGGCGATATCCGTTTTCAGCAGCTTCTGATTTACGGGATGTTCGCTCTTGAACTTCCTTTGGGCTGCGGGTGTGCGCTCCCGAGCCACGGCATCCGCATACTGTCCCCGTGCGCGTTCAAAGAACCAGCGCGTCATGGTGTTGGTACCCTCAGCACTCGGCGCCCAAGTAACCCGTGAGTGTTTCTCCAATTCAACGTGGAAGGCATCATTCGCGCTGAAGTCCGCCATTCTGACGGGGTTTTGAGAGTTCGAATATTCTGAAATCCTTGGTGCAAGGTCATCGCGAACTGCGTGGTCTACGACAGTAAGTTTTACCTGCACTTCGATTTGGTCCAAGTCAGTTTTTCCGCCTGACAGAGCATGATAGAGAGAAGCAGTTGTCTGTCCACCATTGACGATCTGAATGTCATGAAGTCTTGTGATGACTCGTTGTCCCTCGACGAGCTCCGTTTCTACGCTGGAGGCCGTCATGGAAAGACCGTTGTTGTAAGCAAGAAATCGACCTGGTTCGCTGCTGATCGTCGCTTGTATGCCCTTGTTGATCTTTCCCCTCGTCTGAAGGAACGAACGCACGTTCAATTCCAGCAGCCTCGGCCCGTATTCGCCGTAGATGTCGGCCAACACCCGCCCTGGCACAACAGCCAGATAGGACTGATACTCGTCCTGCGATCCGTTGGGGCCTAAGAAAGGAAGACCATTAAGTCCGAATTCCAGCAAGTCAACTGATACGGGCTCTTGGGCGTTGCCTGAAGCGGACAGCTTTTGGATTCGTTCGATGTCCCAGATCTCTACGATCGTGTCTTTGTCTCGGATCGGGGCAACTACCGGCACAGCAGTTCTCAGTCGGGAGTTGCTGAGCACGACAAGGCGCAGCCTGCGGACTTTGGGCCAAACTGACTTGATCTCTGCCACGACGTCATGAAGTACCGTCGACTCGTCGATCTTGGAGTCGAGATCCATAGTCGCCCGAGTGGCAAATTCAGTGACCCGCTTGAGCATTGGTGTGAGTTCTGCTTTTGTCAGAGATGCGATGTCCGGGAGTGCCGAAAATTCCGTTCCGAAGATGCTCAGAAGCCCACGCTCTTCCTCCCAGTCATATCCAGACGTGTGCATCTTGGGAAGGCCATACAAGGCCACGACCGGATCCGCGGCTTCGCCCCCCTCGGTCAACAAGTCCATCACATACTGCGTGAACCCGTGCGCGAGACTCTCGGGATTGCCTTCTTCCTCTGCCGCCATCCTCACAGACTGAAGCAGATCCGCATGAAACATGGAGAGCTGGGTCATAGCTCGTGGGCCCTTCTAATAGTCTCAATTGCCAATTCCGGCACCAGCTCCCACTCCTGACAAGATTCAACGTTCACCTTGTACGAGACCTGGCTCACGCCAGTCGGGAGGTCTTGCTCTGTTATCCGGGGGAACGATCCGGCCACCCGGAACCAAGCCGCGCTTCTGATGGTCATTCGATGAACGTATTTGGCCCGGTGGGCATCCGAATAGCCGGAGCGAATTAGTTTGGCTTCAAACATTGCTGAAGCAGATTCGTAGCCGGCCAGATGTTTTCGAGCGGCCTCGATCTTTCTTGGTAACGTCAGGCCCTCGCCCGTCTCGCGAATGTCCAGCTTGTAGACCGCCAGGAGCAGGTCTCCGACCAAGCGTTCATCGAGCTGGCGTTCGTTCGCGATCGTGACAATTGCGGGGCCCGTCGAAGACACCGACTTAACTTCGACACCCAAGCGGTCGTTGGCGAAATCCTGCAAGGCGCCTGCCGGCCCATACCAAGCGTGCGCAGCTGATTCCTCGCCAATAGCGGTGCACATCACGTCGATCAGCACCGTCAATTCGGCAAAGAGACCCGCCTGCTGGTTCAAGCTCAAACCATTGCGGCTAACAGCGAAGAAGTGCTTCCACAGGTCAAGCCGACGGCACACGGTCACAAGCGCATCCTTGGCGACGTCGGCAGAAAGCGTTTTGACGACGTCCTCAATCAAGGTCTCGAAGACTGACGACACTGCTCCTCGTGACTCGGCAATCCGCAATTCGACTCGACCCGGAACGGGAACAGAAACCCCCGTGTCGAGTCCGTAGACATCGGGGAGGCGTGCCGTGACTTCCTCCAGAGCTCCCGCCGCGCTAATGCTGAGCCCCTTCCTGCCCTGCTTTCCGCCTTCCCAAAAAACGAAGACATCGCGGTCGGGAGCAGAAGTTAGACGTCGCGTAAATAGCCCTGGATAATCCGCCTCCGCCTCGAGCGATGACCAGAGAAGGTCCAGCCCAAGGCTGCCTCCGGGGCTATTTCGAACCGGCATTGGCACCCTCATCGTCAAAAAGCTCATCCCAAAAGACAGAATTTACTTGATAGTCCACTGAAAGTCCGTTGTCGCTCGCTGGGAACGAAACGGCGAAGCCTACGAATGGCACCGAGTTCTTCTCGTATCCGAAAGATTCAGGGTCAATCGGATAAATCATGAGGAATCCGTGGTCTTCGGACCTCAAGTGGCGTTCGGCGGCTGCCGTCGGTTTCTCTGGCTTCTTGGTTCCGGGTTTCGCTGCGCCGGATTCGAACCGGTCTACCGCCCACTTGAGCGCCTCGTCCCACGCCGACGACCCCTCTTTGAGAGGAAGGAGCACGTCACCTGGACTCACAAGACGCTTTATCGACCGTTTTCCATCAGCCTGTTCCTGCGGGAATGGACTACGCGTGTACAAGCCGAGCTCCCCCACCGCAGACGGGAAATAGTTGTCCGCGTCCGTTCGATCGCCCAGCATGACCGTCCAGCGGGTTAGTTCAGAAGTTCTTGGTTCAAGACACTTCTCGATGTACTCGATCAGAGGCTGCGGCAAACCCCTGCCTGAATCCCTGTGTCCCGAGTACCCCCTGAGGAAATCTAGAACCGAATCTGCTGACACATCGTGCTGGACGTGTTTTGCTCGGGTATCAGTGGAAGGTCCGAAAACGTCACTGGCGAGCTGTTCCAGAGCGACCCAGTTTTGCTTTCGAACGCTGTCATCAGTATCGAACAGCAAAGTCTCGCATTGAGTGGCGGCAAAGCTGACCTTCATCTTCTGGGAATGACGCGATTTATTTGCCGCGGTGACCATCAGGCCGTCAGGATGCTGCTGAATTCGCAATCCATATTGACGTGGTGTCCGGTTCAGCTGGCCCATCACCTCGAACTCCCGATACAACTTTGCGGCGGCATCGGTGATGCGGGAGTACCAAGTGATCAGTTGCGGAGTCGTGTAAATACGACACAGATCAAGGTAGCCAGGCCGATAACCAAACCAGCGACCCATTTGCATGAGAGTGTCGTACATCTTGGATGCTCGAAGATAATACGAAACCATCAAGCCCTCGAGGGTGAGCCCCCGTGAGAGTTTGTCCCCTCCAATGGCGATTACTTTTAACCCGTTGGGGCGCTGAGAGTACATCAGAGAGTCTTTGACCGACCCGTTCACGACTTGGATCTCAATCTCCGATAGCGTCTGGAGCAGCTCGCCCTCCACCTCGTGCCACGCTGGAAGTGTCCGGCATTCGGCGGCGAGATCCTCGTTGGCGAGCAGAATGTCGTTTACCTCGACAAAGTCCGTGAGATAGAGGTTCTTAAGCAGTGTCAGCGCGGATTCAGAGTCCGCCTTCGCTTCAAATTCCACTGCAATCCGCAGGTCCTCGACGTATTCCTGCACCTGCCGAGCCACTTCCGCTTGAACGTCCTTGAACCTGGTGACATGCACAAGCATCGAGGAATGCTTGATTCGCAGGCCCCGCATGCGTTTCACGGTGCACGACAGCACAAATGTTTGGATGGCCTCCTTCAGCGATTCCGGTAGTTCGTCATCTGGAATTTCGGTGGATTTGTGACCGTCTCTTAGCCAGTCCTCGTGATCCTGGATGCGCCTCAGGGTTGGCATGGCCTCGACGGTCTCTAGGCCGGCCTCGGTGTCTCCGTCTAGGCCGAAGAAGCGGATGGGTCCTGAATAGTTGGACGGTTCTGGTAAGCGAACAATGAAATGTTCCGGGAACAAGTCGAGACCAATATCGGTTCTGGCAGCATTGGGATCTATGAAGATATTGGCAAATGGAGTCGCGGTGTATGCCACATAAGCACTCTTCTCGAAGGTGTCGAGGATCTGCCGGATAAGTCCGTTGATGGTCGACGGATCGGTTTCATCCTCGGCTTCACCCGGTTTGGTGACGGTGTCAATGGATGCGTAGTCAGCCTCGTCATCCAAAACCAACAGGGGAACACCTGGCACGACTTTTTTCCCTGTAGCCGGATCAATGATGTGCTGCAGGCCCGTTGCCCACTTGTACACATTTCGAAGGATGGATGCATTCTTCTTGACGACCAGAACTGTTGGATCTCCGCCGATCGCTTGGTGGGCTTGCTTAGCAACTGTGAGTTTGAAGTCGCCACTGGATTCGACCGTGGTCGAGCAGTTGATTAGGAGGTTCGGGCCAGACTTGAGGCCGACGCCTGTCTTGGAGCTCAGTCCAGAGCCGCTGAACGTCTCAGCGGTGTTGAAACCCAGCACCCCTTCGTTGATTCGCTGTTGAGTCTGACTCCGAAGGCTGTCATGTGCGCCGGCCATCACAATAATGAGTTTGTAGCCGGCATCGATGGCCTTGTTGAGGAGGCCAACGTAGTTCGACGTTTTGCCGGATTGTACCTGCCCGGCGACAAGCCCTCGCCTCTCCCATCTCCCAGGGCGGAGTGGGTTTTCGAGTGACGCCAAGATCCGATCGGTAACGTCACCTACGGATTTGTCGAAGGCGTCGCTCGAACGCCCCTCGTCTTCGATCATGTATCGCCGGTATCGGTCCCAGAACTTCCATTCGATAGTCTCGCGGCGCTCCTCGAGCCACGGCACATGGCCTTTGGTGTTCGTCAGCTCTCCTCCGCCGATCACATAAACGTTGAACTGCGTTTCAATGTCCCTGGCGATTTCTTCGACGAGCGACGCCGTAAGGCCTCCAGGCATCTGTTTGGCCGGACCGTCGCAGAACAAGGCAACGGCTTCCCGAACCGCCGCTGCTGTAATCAACGTCTTCTGTCCTCGAAGGAGTTCGAGATGGGAAGTGGCCATTTTGGTGACGTAAGACCTAGCAGTTGTCATGAGTTCATGCTTTCTTGGAATGCGGCGACGATGCCTGGGTGCAGGGAGAAGGGTTCGGCTCTCGCTAATACGTCGAGAACTTGCTCGCCAGTTGCGCCGCTGGTGAGCATACGGTCAAAGGAGAACTGGAGAAGCTCCCGCAGGCCCTTCGTGTCCTCCTCAAATGGTTGCTGTGAGGATTCCAAAGAACTGGCCAGGTGGACGGCGATTTGGGTCAGCGGCACAGTTTCTTCAACAAATCGTAAAAGCTGCTCAATCTGCGCCGCATTGGCTTTGCCCGTCTCTAGGCATTGACGTACGACAGGGTTGTCGCGGTTGACGCGATAGGAAATGTTATTGTCTCGGTCCTTGTGCTGCAGCCAAGCAAAGACAAACTTCTGAGACGACCTCGCGGCCTCCATCTTTCCCCGGAAGCGGTAGACCTCCTGAGCTTTCGCTTTGGTTGCGCGTCCTATCCTTTCGAGATCTCGCACGATTGATGCAGGCGGGCGTACCTGTGACTTCCTTACATCGACCTGCCACATGTGGTCCAAAGCGACCGGTATGTCCAGGGCTATGCGGGCAAGTTTGGAGTGTTCCTCCTTCATCCCGCCGACGCCCAACCAGCTGCCCGCGACGAGGAGTCGATCCTCTCGGTATACATAGAAGCCCTGGTGTGCGTTCCACCCGTAGACACCCGCCGCCCTCCTGTGCTCTTCGCCCTCAAGTTTGCTCTTGTGCGGAAGGACGTAGGGTGTGACGCCGATGGCGTGCCCGTGCATCGGCAAATTCTCCTTGCCCGGTGAGTATGTTGAGGCGTTATCCGTAAGAAATGGATCCCAGGGTAGGACTTCAGATCCATTTACATAGATTCTTAGGCGTCGGGGAGATTCCAAGAATCGGTGGAATGTCATCGCCAGGTGGTGGGACACGGTGTCGGCAACTCTTAGGAACTGGGCCTTGGTCATGTGGGATCCGGTTGCCGGATCTCCGATTAGGCGATCACATTTTGTCCATATGATCGCAGTTCCCGTTTCCGAAAAGGCAATGTCATCGAGCGCTTGGATTGGGAGCGAATTTCTCAAGCGCCACTCGCCTGTCTCTTGGACTTCATCGAGGTTCCAGCGGCGGACCGCGGCTTCCTTGCCCTTCGCATTGGAGGTGACAACGGAGAACTCTCGAGCCTGAGCAATCGATGCGGTCTTCAGTCCCAGCCCAAAGCGGCCCAGATCTCCTTTTTTGCGCTCCACGACTGGGCTCTGGCTTCCCAACCGCATCGCATCAACAAGTGCCTGCTCACTCATGCCTTCACCGTCGTCTTTGATGACGATGTAGGCGTCGCCATCATTCCAGACAAACGCGATGTGAACGTTCTTCGCCTTCGCAGCGATACTATTGTCGACCAGATCCGCGATGGACGTCTCCGGTGTGTAGCCGAATGCTCGAAGTGCTTCAAAAACGGGACTCGCACTCGGTTGGACGATATCCCATTCAGTGGCATGCATCGTTGCAGTCACTCCCCCAATCAATCCCGATCCTTACTTAGCTACCAGCTCTGAGACTATCTTGGCAATCTGGTGCGCCAGGTATGGCGGCACTGCGTTGCCGACTTGCGTGTATTGCTGCGTCCGATTCCCAAGAAATACGTAGTTGTCCGGAAAAGACTGGAGCCTAGCAGCTTCTCGAATGGACAGGCTTCGCATCTGGCAAGGATCGGGATGAATGTAGTAGTGCCCATCCTTTGCGATGTGTGAGACCACAGTCGAGGAAGGCTTGTCCCAGACTTGAACCTTGAACCGGTCGGCGAAAGACTTCTTTTCGCTTCTGGCGCTCTGATGATTCGGAGTGAGCCCCTCGGAGAAATCAGACAAGACCGGTGAACGTCCGTGCTTCAGAGCGAATGCGGAAGCGAAGAAATACCTCTGCAAGTCAGATGCCATGTGCCCTCGAGATACATGACCAGCGAAGCCTCCCAGCCTGGTGTCTTCTATCCAGCTACGGAATTTGGCCGCAGCGCCCTCCGCATTGCTCCTCTTCGGAGCGGTGTGGATGAAGTCATTACTGAGCGGCCCGGGGTCGTTCAGATACGTAAGCGCAGCAATGCCATCGTCTGCCAGAGCATCGTTGGCATCAGCGCGCAGAGATACCCAATTGGCTGCCGAGTCGATTCCCTTCGATATTCGCGAGCGAATCGCAGGCATGTCGTGAATCGCGTCCCGCACAGTCACTTGCGTGTCAGCGCGTACGAGTGTCCTTGGCTTACGGCCGAGGTCTTTCCGGATTCCGAGGAGGATGACCCTGTGCCGCTGTTGAGGTACACCGAATTCTTCGGCTCTGATGATGAAGTCCTTGGGGTTCAGAGTCTCCGGCGACCCGGGCTTTGTCAGGGAAAAGATCTCGTACTCCGCCTCGCCACCTATGTTGCGAAGGTCATCGAGGATGCGCTCGAACATGGGCTGACCACCATGGGTAGACGACAAAAGTCCCTTGACGTTCTCCATGACAAAGACCGACGGCAGGAAGGTCGTAATGATGTGGAGGTACTCGCGGTAGAGAAAGTGCTTCTTGTCTTCCTCGAACGCCTCGTCGTTGGCTCGTCTGGAACGCCCCACGAGGGAGTATGCCTGGCAAGGAGGGCCTCCAACAAGGACCCAATTGTCTTCTCCCTGAAGAGTCTCTTTGATCAGAGCATCCGACTCCGCGCGGGTGTCTTCCCCAAGTTCGAGCCGATGAACCCGCTTGGAAGCCCGATCCAGTGCGGCCCCCATCTCCGGGTCATCCCACAATGCTTGGTATTCGACCTCGCCGCGAGCGAAACGATAGTAGACATTTGGAACGCGCCCTCGTCTGTCCAAGTCCCGGAATGCGTGGCGAAGTGTCAAGGTCGAATGAGCCGAGGACTCCATCTCTATGGCAGCGACGGACTCAAAAACATTGCCGCCGTTGAGCGTTAGGGCTCCGAAGCCTTCGCCAAGCCCACCGGGCCCCGCAAAAATATCGACGATCGGTATCGATCCCAACAGAATAATCCTCCAGAGTCCCGAAGGCGATCTTGCGATCGCCCATACACGCGTTGGCCCTGCAGCCAGCCAGATAAATCTACTACGAGCCACTGACAGAACTGCGCTATCCATCTCGACTTGCCCTCGCATCGGCGTCGGATGCGAGCAAGCACACGCTAGGGTCAACCCATGGTGAAGATTCAGGCAGTGACTCGAAGTTCAAGCGGCATCCAGCCGCATAAGACTGAGTCCATATGTACGTTTCAGACAGTCTCGGGTGTGGACGGCGAAGTCCTCCTGCACATTGCGACGTACGGGTCGGCTGAGCGGGCGATGCCTGGGAAAGCCAGCCAGCAGATCCAGTTTACTGAATCCGGTGCCCGAGACATGCTGGCGGCGATATACGCTGCCTTTCCAACCCTGAAGCGGACCGCCCCCTAGCCCCGGTCGCAACCCGGGGTGCCCGGCGCTCGATCGGGCACCCCGTCGCCCAGCGGCGAGTCGCAACAGAACGAGCTTTAGTCTAGGAAGTACTCGAAACTCAGTGGCTTGAGGTTCTCGGGCGACGGTCGCCAATCCGGGTACACGCTCATAACGCCGTTCCCCGTAGCGATCGAGCCATCCAAACGACGCTCCCACTCAATGTCAGCGACGACGACCAAGTCCGTTCGATCGTAGTCGTTCGCGTGGGTTACCTCATTGCGCGTGAGAATGACCTTCTGGACATGGCCCTGAGAGCCCTTCACTTCCACGTGCCGGACCTCATCGCCCCGGATGACTCGCAGGTCGTAAGACTTGTGCGCACCAACATCTTCGACGCTGTAACCGGCAGCCGAGTAGTGTGCCTTCGCTTGGTGAACCGCTTGCATTTCAATTGCCTTCTTCAACACTGGGTCAGCACAGAAGCCCGCGTAAGTCTCCTTCACTCCGTTCTGGCCTCCGGCCTGCTGAGGACTCACGAGCGGCTGAGCAGACCCGCCCCAATCACTTTCGGGCCGCAACCCTGCGATGATGTCCACGAGGGCCCGCGGCACCTTCGCCAGATAAGCCTCCCTCGGACGGAATCCCCCACTACCGTCCTGAAACGGGAAGTAGATGGGCGCGCCATAGTCATTGATGAGCTGATCCTTCACTGCGCCGATCTCGCCAGCGCTATCCTCCAGCTCGCGCAACAGGAGCGGGTCAGCGGGAACAAAATCGCCCAATGGAACCCGAACGCCAGGTCCTGTGGTGCTGCGCCACTGATTCTCCGGAGCTGCCTGCGGCCGACCAACCACAACGGAGTGGCCGTAAATTCCGGACTTGCCAGCCCCGGCGTAGCTAACTCCGAGCCAGTGGAAAACCACATCGCCCTCCCGGACATCCCACATGTGGCTGTATCTGCCTTCGTCAGGGGAGATCAGCTCAGTCCCCCAATTGGGACGACTCACGAGCTCCATCCAGTACCGCTGGGTCGGGTCGCCGTCCCACCATCGGGCCTTCTTTGCCGTCGTACTAACAGTCATTTCTCCCCCATGTTGTATATCGTGGACCGATTTAACTATTGAATCTTCTTTGTACTAAGTAGCTCCGACGGTTTACCGTTTCATCTCATACGAGGCTTTCCGCTGTTAGATCTCGTCCTCGGCGCGATTGACGACGGCGCCGGCTTGCGGCGTCGCTCTGGCTGTTGGGAAGAGGACTGCGTCGACGCACCGGACATGGAAAAACACATACCGGCGGATGCGGGCGACCTGCGTCCCTGGGGCGGCGGTCAGTACCTGCACGTAAGCCACCACGCAGCCGCTCTGGCACTCGAGTTCTGGGACTTCGGGCGGCGTGACTGCTCCAAAAACGAGTTCATGTGGTCCGATTTCGCACGATGGATGGCAGATCGTAGTTACAACTAACCTCGCAAGTTACCCAAACGTTCCTGCTCGTTGATGCGCAGATTTTCTAGGGTCAAGTGCAATTTGGCCGAACTACGCGAGCCCAGCCCACCTTGGCCCGCTCTGGGCTTTAGAGTCGTCACGAGATTCTCTTCCACTCAAATTTCTCAATCAGGGGGAACGTTGCAGGCCGATACTTACGCTTTGAAATCAGTTTTGGGCTTAGAGCGTAGGTATGTGATTCCGACTTTCCAGCGGGACTACGAGTGGACCCGCGAAGGCCAATGGCGACTGCTCCATGAGGACCTCTTGTCGGCTGCGGAACGGCTACACAAAGCCCGTCGTCAAGCCGACGCCCTTGGTGACTCCAGGGCCAGCGCCGACAAAAATGTGACACCGCATTTCTTGGGAGCGATTGTTTGTGAGCAGCTGCCGTCGTCGACCGGCGGTGTGGACCAGCGGGCCGTTATCGACGGGCAGCAGCGCCTGACGACACTGCAGCTGCTCGCCCGCGGAATCCTCGACGTCCTCCAGGAAAAGGCCTCCCCGCGAGCGTCTCAAATGCGGAGACTGATCAAGAACCCTTCGGATGTGGCGACTGAGCCCCTGGACCAGTACAAGCTGTGGCCCAGACGTAAAGACCGCGAGGTTTGGCCCGACGCCGTGTCAGATGATAGTCCTTCCAGCAACGGGCACCTCTATCTCTCGGCACGAAAGTTCTTTGCGGATCAGACACGCGCTGCAGTCGATGCGGCGCCGGATGGTGAACTGCTGGATGCCATCGTCGATACGTTCTTGGGTCTGTTCAAACTTGTAGTCATTGACCTCGAAGACAATGACGACGCTCAGGTTATCTTCGAGGTGCTCAATGGGCGTCAGACCCCGCTATCAGCGACCGACCTAGTGAAGAACCTGCTGTTCCTTCGCGGCGATCTCCGTGGCGAAGGGGAGCTCGAGACGCTGTATGACAGGTACTGGGCTCCCCTGGACGAAGCATGGTGGAAGACGACGGTGGGTACTGGACACGCTGCCCGTGGACGCCGGGACGTGCTCCTGTCCGCCTGGCTGACCGCTGTGTCGGGGCAGGAAGCTGCTATCGGTCACCTTTATGGCCAGGTACGTGCGTACTTGGCGGCCAACAACAGAGCTACCGAGCCTGTGCTCAAGGAACTTAGCGAATACGCTGCGGCGTACAGCACCATCTACCATCCAGGACAAGCAGAGTCGGCGATTTTGGCGCAGGTCTACACTCGGCTCGACCGGATTCGTGTTTCGACTGCAGTGCCTCTTCTCTTATGGCTTCGCACTCTTCCGAGCGACGTACTCCCGCTCTCTGATCACGAGGTCGTCGTGGGAGCGATCGAGTCCTGGGTGATGCGTCGCATGATCACAGGGGCAAACACCAGGGGATATGGCACGTTTTTTGTGGATGTGCTGAAGTCCGCGCAAGCCGCGCAGATGGAAGGGCACAATATTTCTGACGCGGTCACTGCTTTTCTGAGTTCCACTTCCCAGGGATTAGCTTGGCCGACCGATGACGACGTCGCCGAAGCCTTCGCCAACAACAAGTTCTACAACTCGTTTACTCAGGAGCGGATCCGCCTCGTTCTGGGTGCAATCGACAAGCACCTCCAGTTCGAGAACCCTCGCACAGAGCCGGCGACGTTTGACTACGAGCAACTGCAGATTGAACATATCTTGCCCTCCTCATGGCAAACTCATTGGCCCCTGGACATCGTGGACCCAGCGCAGCTCGAGCTAGCCACGCAGCAGCGTCATTCCGCCGCTCACCGAATCGGCAATCTCACTCTCGTGACGTCCCGGTTCAATCAAGGAGTTTCAAACTTCGGGTGGGACGTCAAGCGCCCCGAGTTCGCATTGCAGTCAAGCCTTCAGCTCAACAAGCCACTGGCTTCATCGGAGTCCTGGGATGAGGCCTCGATTCAAAACCGAGCGCGTCACCTCGCGGAGGTCGCCTGCCGCGTGTGGCCCCGGGTCACGCCCGTCGGACCCCCGGTCGAAACTGCGCCGACCGACTGACGAGCAATGGGTATGCCTCTTGCACAACGGGAAGGCTAGAAAAGACCTGGCGGTAAAAGTCTGTGCTCCGGGCCATCATTGTGCAGCACTACTCAGCCGCACATGGATTAGGGGACCGAAGTGACATTTCAATGGGCTGTCGTACTGGGGGCGATTTCCGTCGTCTGCCTCTTCATCGTCTGGATAATGCGCCGAAACAAGGCGTCAGACAAAAGCCACGGCGTCTCGGATGCTCACACGGCTGCACTCGCCCATCATCCAGGAATTGAGGGTGCGTTCGAGGAAAGCCAAGGGCCCACGCAGGTCAGAGTTGGCACAGTGGCGGCTCCGGAAACGCAAGACCGTCCAACGGTGGCTGAAAACAGGCCGACCGCACAACAACCGACGGGAGAAGTGGGCCCCTTCCCGAGTCCTTCTGTCGACGTGCCACGGGCACCGGCAGACCCTGATCAAACTCGAGCGTGGAGTGCCGAGCAAGGGCAGCGATTGTTGGCCGGCTACAGAAAGGGGGATTCGATCGCAGTTTTATCCCGGACCTGCGGTGTGACCGGCCGCGCTGTGGTCTACGAGCTGAGCCGCCAGCTTCTCGAACCTATCGGTCGGATGGTCGATCCGACCGCGCCGAAGTTCCAGACCGCTTGGAGCACCGGAGAGCTCAGGATCCTTGATTACTACTACTCGAGCGACGTGAGTCTGCCCGACATCGCCCGCAACATGCAGCGGGACCAGTTCGAAGTAGCGTTCCAGCTTTTCGCGAATCACATCGCTCGGGTGCCCATGGGCCCTGTCCCTCCCCCGGATATGAGCGGCTTAAGCGAGAAACATGCAGTTGGGTTGTCCGTGCCGTCCCTTAGCGAATCCCCCGTCCCCGAGACACTCCAGACTGGCGGTATCCCCAAAAGTCTCGAGCCTTCCGAGCCTGGCCCGGCTCTGGCGATAGTTATTCCGCAACACGTCGTGGATGACACGCCTTCCGCGAGTGCTGTCGTCGGCCGTGCCGATCCAAGCAACGACTCAGACGACAACCGCAGCTGGTCTTCAAATGAGCTCACTCGGTTGCTTCACCTCTACGCCGACAATGAAGACATGGAGATCGCCGACCTCGCTCGTCATTTTGGTACGACGAGTCGTTCAGTCGTAATCGCGTTGACCAACCTCATCTTGAAGCCGCTGGGTCCACTTGAAGATGAAAACGCACCAAAATGGCGGCGAGCTTGGACCCATCGGGACATCGATGACGTACACGATTTGTTCTGGACGGGCGCCTCGCTTCAGACAATCGCCCATGCGGTAGGCCGCGATCAGCTTTCCGTAGCCTTTCGGCTTCTCCGGGACCGCCTCCCGGAGGTCCACTGCCTCTCTGAGGGCATCTAGCGTTCAAGCGTCCGCCCTAGACCGCGCAGCAACAGTGTTTTCGAGGACTTCAAGGTGGGGTAACCGCTGACAACGTCCATAGTCGGCACTTGGATCCGACTTTTGGAATCGGCTGCTAAAACTGCACGGACCCCTGCAGCCAGCCTGACAAGATTTTGCTCACCCGTGACGACCACCTTGGGTACAACAGCAATCGAAACGCTCTCTCTCCGCGGGGGTCAAGGGGCACCTGCTGTCTCGCCGTTGCCGGGCGGGAGCTAGATATCTTCCTGAACATGATGGCCACCTCCGTGACCGACAATCACTCCTATTGGCCGGCCGCCGTTTACACCCACGCACCCGAGGCGGCCGGCCCAACGAGATCTCGTGCTCAGCTGTGTGGGATCTATTGTTCATACCAGCCTGAAGGTTTGTCGCCCAACATCGGCACCCGTCGCCTCATCTAGGTGTCAACGGTCCGGAGTCGAGCTATGGCACGCGTCCCTCCCGCAGAGAACGTCGTCGAAACAGCTAGTGCCTCCGTCCACACTGACCATTGGCTCGAGCCACGCAGTTCGTGTCGCCAATGCAAGTTCGCTGCGCCCGGTTACCGTGGGATCAGCGAATACCGGGAAGCCGGTTCATGGGATTGGGGGGGGCAACAGTGAGGTGCATTCCGGAAGAACCGGACTTTGGTGACGGCCGCGCTGCCGAGAGTGCCATATGGGCAGCACTGCAGGCCCAGCTGCCTGACGACGTCGTCCTTGCCCACTCCGTCCAAATCAGGGACGGACGCGCAGAGCACGAGATCGACATCCTTGTGCTCTGGCCCGGCGTCGGGATGGCCGCCATCGAGGTCAAAGGCGGAAGGGTCGGCGTCGAGAACGGACAGTGGTACCAGTCCGACAAGACCGGCGGGCACAACATCCATAGCCCTGTGGTCCAGTCGCAGGCGTCGATGCATGCGATCAAGAATTGGCTGGAGAACCAGCTGGGATCCCGGCTCAGCAGCCGCTTCGCATATCTGGTCAGTCTCCCCTACACGGACGTGCCGCAGGACTGGGCCATGGCAGGGTGTCCCCGCTCGCTGATACTGGACCGGGCGGACACTGATTCACTAAGAGACAAGGTGCAGCAAGCCATCGAGCGTGAAGGCAGCGGGGCCACCACTCTGACCCCGGCCTTCCTGGACCGCATCGTGCGGAAGCTCGGCGGCGATCTCGACGCCGGGTCCGCGCGAGTCCCCGACCCCCACGAAACCGAAGACGCCCAGGACCACCTCACCATTCGGCAATCAGTACTCCTGCGCGCAACCCGTTCGCTTCCCCGCGTCCGTTTCACCGGCGGAGCCGGCAGCGGCAAGACCTGGCTCGCCCTCGAAAAAGCACGTCTCCTCTGTAAGGAAGGCAAGCGGGTCGGCCTCTTCTGCTACAACAAGGGGCTGAGCCAGTACCTGCAGCAGCAGGTCTCCGGGTGGCGGCAGGCAAAACCAGTCTTCACCGGGGAGTTCCACGAGTATGTCCGCGCCCTCGGAGTCCCGGACGGCACCGGTACCGACTACTTTGAGGAGGAGATGCCGCGCCTCCTCAAGGAGCTGGCGGACAGCATGGAACAGCACCAAAGGCTGGACGCCGTCGTCGTCGATGAAGCACAAGACTTCGCACCATTGTGGTGGGAGTCGCTGCTCGCCTGCACCAAAAATCCGGGCGCCGGTGAGGTGTATGCGTTCATGGATGACCGGCAGGACGTCTACCAACGGTGGGGCGGGACCGGCGCCGACGGCCAGCATCCGACGTCGGACTTGGTACCGATCCACATCGATGAAAACCTGCGCAACACCCGGAAGATCGCCGAAACATTCCGGTCCTTCGCAGGCGAACACTTCACGCCTCGCGGCGGCACCGGCCTGCCTGTCCGGCGCGTTGAATGCGACACCGAGGACGCCCTCGACGCGGCCGACGAATGCGTCGAGGCGCTCATGGATGAAGGCTGGAGCAACAACCAGATAGCCCTGCTCACGACCAAATCCCGGCATCCGGTTCACCAGGAGCGCTTCGACGCCGGGTCCATCGCCGAGTACTGGCTGGACTTCCACGCGAACAATGACGTCTTCTATGGCCACGTTCTTGGGTTCAAAGGCTTGGAACGCTCGGCCGTGGTTCTGTGCGTCAACGGGTTCAAGGACATGGAGCGCGCCGCAGAGCAACTATACGTGGGCCTGTCCCGGGCCCGAAGCCTGCTCGTTGTGGTAGGGGATTCTGGACTGCTGGAGAGCGCTGGCGGGCGGGACTTGAAAGCGGCACTCGCTCGCGCCGAGGCGTGGCAGCCCGCTGCTGTCGGAAGCTGAAGCTGAGTGTGCAACCCCATTGCTGCCCGTCGGTTGCCGGACCTTCACTGCCTGCCATCGAACCGGTGAAGATATGCCGGCTCATGTGGAGTTCAACGCTTCGAGGCAACGCAATGCGCATTTCCTGCGCGACGCCAGGGGGTGGCTGCACCGTATCGTGTCGACGTCGGCGTCTACTGCGGATGCCGGTGCATCGGCTACGGGACCGCCTTCGCAGAAAGAGCCCTTAGCCAACCATCCGTAGTCTCACCGTTGATCGTAGCTTCGCCCATTTCCACAACCATTTGGACCTTTGTTCCGTCCCGCCACCCTGATGCAAGTGACTCATCAACAAACACGGACAGGTCCTGGTCTCCCCCTTGGGCCTTCAGCAATACGTTGTATTCTCCGGTCGCCCCGGTCATCCAGAGCTTCGACATGAACAGTTCGCCGGTTAGCCGAAACCGGTCTCCAACCTTGATTCCACCCATCTGTGCGGAGTTGAGCTTGTCCAGCAACTCATCAACGGTGATAGCCGTGGCCACAGGGGCGGCAGGCGCTGGCTCGGCCGATGGCGTGCTTGCTGCAGTTGGCGCAATCTGGGACGGAGATGCCGACGGCAAGATCTTTGCCCCGCTGGCTGAGCTATCCCCGCCCCCGAACGCATTGATGATGAGCGGCACGATGACAAGGAGTGCGAGCACGCCCCCGCCGATCCCGATGAGTTTCCACGGGGTCTCGGGCTTGGGGCGCCGGAAGTTCAGCTCAGATCGCAGGGTCCCCTGGGTCTGGGAGACGAATTCCCAGCCCTCTTTCTCCAGCTTGGCTCTAGTCCGGGCTTCGATGCCGCGAACCGTCTTCACAGACCTAGTCTCGTACTTCACACTTACTGGTGTCGTCATGTTGTTCCCCCTCGGCCGGACATCTCTTCGAGAGCTTAGAGTGGCGCACCGGTATCTCAAAGTCGCCCCAAAAAACGGCACTCAGCTCCGCGTTGTCTGTGGAGAATCTGTACCCACTGCGAAACCGATGCGCGGGCGACGGTACCCTGCCGCTGTTTCACGCCGCCCCAAACGCCGCCTGACACTTTTCCAACGGACTGGCGGTCCGGAAAAACACGACCCAACCCATCACCCGGCCGATACGTGCTCTACATGCCAGCTCGGAAGGGCGCGCCCGGTCAGACCGGACGCGCCCTCCGCGTACGCCGAACCCGCGAGGTGGGTCGGCATCCCCTTGGTTAGTCGACCAGCGCCGGCTCCTTGGCACGCTCGGAGGATTCTTCAACCGGCGCAACCTTCCGGTTCCGCTGATTCATCCAGTTCGCCACTGCCAGCAGTGCCACGAGGGTGAACGTGCTCAGGAGCTGGGGGCGGGAATCCTCGCCGATGAAGCCGACCGTGAAGATCGCTGCGAGGATCACCAGGCCAAACACCGTGAGCCCCGGGAAGCCGGGCATCCGCAGGGGCAGCTCCGTGCCCGCACGGTCGGCGCGGAGCCGCAGGGCCAGCTGGGCCAGCAGGGCGGACGTCCAGACCAGCAGGCAGGTCGAACCCACGATGTTGAGCAGGACGGGAAGGACCATCTCCGGGAAGGCCAGCTCCAGCACCACCGTCACGATGCCGAAGGCGACGCTGGCCAGGACGGCAACCACCGGGACCCGGGCCTTGGACACCGAGGCGAGCAGGCGGGGCGCTTCGCCGCGCTCCGCGAGGGAGTACGCCATTCGTGACGCGCCGTAGAGGTTGGCGTTCAGGGCCGAGAGCAGCGCGGCGACGGCCACCAGGGTGATGGCAGTGGCGGCACCGGGCATGCCGGCGGCGTCCAACACCGCGGCGAACGGGCTCTTCAGCCCGGCCGATCCCACGGGGACCACGGCCGCAATAATGAAGATGGCGCCGATGTAGAACACCAGGATGCGCCACAGCACCGTCCGGACTGCCTGCTTCACGCTGCGGGCAGGCTCGGCCGTCTCGGCGGCAGCCACGGACACAATCTCGGTGCCGCCGAACGCGAAGGCGACCACGAACAGCGCCGTCGCGATCCCGGCGAAGCCGCTGGGCGCGAAGCCCTCCCCCATGAAGTTGGACAGGCCCGGCGACTGCACGCCCGGCAGCCAGCCGAAGAGCAGCGCGAAGCCCACCAGCAAGAACCCGATGATCGCCGCCACCTTGAGCAGGGCGAACCAGAACTCGAACTCGCCGAAGTTCTTCACGCTGGTCAGGTTCACGGCCGTGAGCACCACGATGAAAACAAACGCCATCAGCCACACCGGCAGGGCCGGGAAGATGGTGGCCAGCAGGCCGGCGGCACCGAGCGCCTCGGCCGCGATGACCACGACCAGCTGGATCCACCACAGCCAGCCGACGGTGGCGCCGGCCACTGGCCCGTAGGCCTTGGCGGTGTAGACGGAGAAGGCGCCGCTGTCCGGGTTGGCTGCGGCCATTTCGCCGAGCGCCCACATCACCAGGATGATCAGGGTGCCGGCGACGAGGTAGGAGATCAGCACGGCGGGGCCGGCTGCCTGGATGCCGGCGCCGGAGCCGATGAACAGGCCCGCGCCGATGGCGCTGCCCAGGCCCATCATGGTCAGCTGCCGGGGTTTTAGGGCCGCGCCGAGCGCGCGGGCAGACGTCTTTGTCTGTTGTTCCATGGAGATTCCTCTGGTTGTAGGCGGAACGGAGTTAGGGGGTGGGGTAAGTCAGTTGTCAGCCTGCGTGGGCTGCCAGGAGCCGAAGCACGCGGTCGTTGGCGGCGGGGTCGGCCACGGTGATGCGAACGCCGTCGTCCTGGTACCCGCGCACCAGGATGTCGGCGCGGTCGAATGCGTCCACCAGCGTTGCCCGGAGGGTGTCATCGGCACGGATCCACAGGAAGTTGCCCTGGCCTGGCTGCAGCTTCCAGCCCTGCGCTTCCAGCTCCGCGGCCATCCGAGCGCGCTCCTGCTTGACGGCGGCCACCCGGGATTCCATCTCGTCCCCGGCGTCCAGCGACGCGATCGCAGCCTTCTGGGCAAGCGCGCTCACCGAGAAGGGAAGGGCGGTGCGGCGCAGTCCCTCGGCGATGGCGGGCGCGGCCACGGCGTAGCCCACGCGCAGGCCGGCGAGCCCGTAGGCCTTCGAGAAGGTGCGCAGGATGCAGACGTTGGGGTACCGGCGGTAGAGCGTCAGGGAATCGGGGCCGCTGCCGGCGTCGGCGTATTCCACGTAGGCCTCGTCGACCACCACGAGGATGTCGGAACGGACGGACCGCAGGAACGCCTCGATGCGCTCGTGGCTGATCGGCACGCCGGTGGGGTTGTTGGGGGTGCAGAGCAGGATCACCTTGGTGCGGTCGGTGACGGCCGCGGCCATGGCCTCCAGGTCGTGGCCCTCGGCGTCGTCCAGCGGGATGCGGACCGGCCGGGCGCCGGCCAGCTCAACCAGGATGGGGTACGCCTCGAAGGAGCGCCACGCGAAGATCACTTCATCGCCGGCGTCGCACAGTCCGGTGATGATCTGCTGGAGGACCCCCACGCTGCCGGGTCCCACCGCGATTTCCCCGGCGGTGACGCCCAGGTGCCGTGCGAGCCGTTCGCGGAGTTCGACGGCGGCGCTGTCCGGGTAGCGGTTCATGGTGCCGGCCGCTTCGGTCACCGCTGCGGCGGCCGCGGGGAGGGGCTCGTAGTGGCTTTCGTTGCTGGCGAGGGCCGCAATGTCCAGGCCGGCACTCCGCCGTCCCGGGACGTAAGACGGAAGGCCGGCCACCGCGCCCCGAAGTGCGGGAAGTGCTGGGGCCGGCGCGGTCAGGAGCTGATCAGGGGTCATGAGGACCGATCATGATTGTGACCCGCCACACAATGCAAGATACCCTCATGCCATTGGAACTTCTGCTCAACTTCAACTGACTGCGGTGAAAATATGACCAACCCAACCCCCCGCACCCTGGATTCACTCGACGGCCGGATCATCCTGGCGATGGACAAGGACCCCGAAGCCAGCGCCCTGGCCCTCTCGCGGACGCTGAACGTCGCCCGGAACACCGTCCATGCCCGGCTGGCGCGGCTGGAGCGCAGCGGCGCCCTCCGGTCCTTCAGCCGCAGGCTGGACCCCGCCGCGCTGGGCTACGAGCTCATGGCCTTCCTTTCCCTGTCCATCAGCCAGACGCGGACCGGGGCGGTGGAAGACGGGCTCGCCGCGATCCCCGAGGTGATCGAGGTGCACGCCACCACCGGGGATGCGGACCTCATGGCCAAGGTGGTGGCCCGCGGCACGGCCGACCTCTACCGCATCACCAACCAGATCCTGGAAATCGACGGCATCCAGCGGACCAGCACCGCCATTTCCGTGCTGGAGCTCCTGCCCCCGCGCTACGACGGCCTGCTGGCCCGGCTCTCGGAGCAGGAGTCGCGCCCCGCCGAGTAAGGCTCCTGGCCCACCCGCGCCGAGTGGGCAAATTTTCACTTCAACTGGTCCCTGACTGCCAAAAGTCCCAGTCAAAATCGACGCTATTGCCGATTCGTGACCCAACCCACATGCTTTCCGCATGACTACTCTCACCGTCTCGGGCCGCGTAGCGCAGGTTCTCGGCAGCTACCTCACCGACCTCTTCGGGGTCATGGGCAACGGCAACGTCCACTTTCTGGACGCCGCCGAGCAGCTGGGCCTCCGCTTCACCGCCGTCCGGCACGAGGGCGCCGCCATCGCCGCGGCCGACGCCTACTACCGGACGTCGGGACGCCTCGCGGCGGGCACCACCACCTACGGCCCCGGCTACACCAACGCGCTCACCGCCCTGGCCGAGTCCGTGCAGGCGCAGATCCCCGTCGTGCTGGTCACCGGGGACGCCCCCACCACCGGCGCCCGCCCCCAGGACGTGGACCAGACGGCCATCGCCGCGGGCCTGGGCGCCGCCACCTTCACCGTCACCCGGGAGGCCGCTGGTTCCATCACGCAGCAGGCGGTGGAGTTCGCACTCACCAAGCGCACCGCCGTCGTGATTGCCATCCCGTACGACCTCGCCGCCCTCGAAGCGGCCGATGAAGAGCTTCCGGCGCCGCTGGCGCCAGCCGAAAATGACGACGTCGACGTCGACGGCGGCCTGGAGCAGGTGGCCCGCCTCCTCGCCGGGGCGAGGCGGCCGCTCGTCCTCGCCGGCCGCGGCGCACATCTGGCCGGCGCCGGCCGGGAGCTCCGGCAACTCGCCGACCGCCTCGGCGCGCTGACCGCCGGAACCGCGCTGGCGCTCAACCTCCTTGAGGGCGACGGATACCTCGGCGTCGCGGGCGGCTTCGGCACTGACACCGCGGCCGGGCTCATGGGCGAGGCCGACGTCATCCTCGTGGCGGGCGCGAGCCTGAGCCCCTTCACCATGCGGTTCGGCCACCTGCTCGGCCCCGACAGCACGGTCATCCAGATCGACGCCGCCCTGCAGCCGACGCACCCCCGGGTGGACACGTTCGTCAGCGGGGACGTGAAGTGCGCTGCGGAACGCCTCCTGGCGCTGCTGGATGACCCGGCCGCGCCGGTCGCCGCACCCTCCGGAGCCTGGCGCGCGGAAGCCCGCAAACGCCTGGCCGAGGAACCGGCCCACCACCCCGGCGCAGCGGAGACCCCGGACGGCCGGCTGGACCCGCGCTCGCTCGCTAAGGCCCTGGACGCGGTGCTGCCCGAGCGCCGCACGGTGGTCCAGGACGGCGGGCACTTCGTCGGCTGGGCACCCATGTACTGGCGCATTCCGCGGCCACAGGACCTGGTCATGGTGGGGACCGCCTACCAGACCATCGGACTGGGCCTGGCCAGCGCCGTCGGGGCAGCCCGCGCAGTGGAGGAGGACCGCACCCTGGTGCTGGCATCCGGCGACGGCGGCTTCCTGATGGGCCTGTCCGACCTCGAATCGCTGATCGGCGCCGCCCGCAGCGCCGTCGTCGTGATCTACAACGACGCCGCCTACGGAGCCGAAATCCACCAGTACGGATCCCAAGGCCTGACCGAAAAGCCGATGCTGATCCCCGAGGTGGACTTCAGCGGCGTCGCCCGGGCCCTCGGTGCCGAATCGGCGATCATCCGCTCGCTGGAGGACCTTTCCGCGCTCACCGACTGGATCGACGCCGGCGCCAGGGGAACCTTCGTGGCCGACTGCCGGATCACCTCCAGCGTCCGGGCCCCGTGGCTGAGCGAGTGGATGGAAGCCTCGCGGGCCGCGAAGGCGGCGGTGGCCGGCTAACGGAGTACACAGGTCCGCGTCCTACCATGTTGTGAATGAAGACTGTCCGGGACGCACGCTCTGCCGCCGTTGTGATCAACGCTGGGTCTCGCCGGGCGGGGTCGCACGAACTTGCTGTGGACGCGATGCGTAAGGCCGGCGTGCCGATCTCCGCCGTTCACCTCGTGCAGTCAGGGACAGACCTGGCCGGGACCCTTGACCGGGTGCTTGCGGACGGGCACGACCTCGTGGTTGTCGGCGGCGGCGACGGGACGGTCTCCTACGCCGCCGGCCGGGTTGCCGGCACCAACGTTGTGCTCGGCGTTCTTCCCCTGGGCACCGCCAACGACTTCGCCCGCACTCTGGAGATACCGAATAATCTTGCCGAGGCGTGCGCCGTCGTCGCCGAAGGCAAGGTGGTGGACATCGACCTCGGCCGGGCCAACGGTGAGCCGTTCCTCAACGTCGCATCCGTGGGCCTCTCGGTGGCGGTTACCGAGGCGCTGAGCCCCCGCCTGAAGCGGTTCGTCGGGCCGCTGGCCTACAGCATCGCCACGCTTCGGGCCTATGCCCGGCACAAGCCGTTCCGGGCCCGCCTCGAGTTCCCGGACGGCGACCACGAGCCGCTGGAGCTCGAGGATCTGCTTCAGCTGGCGGTCGGCAACGGCCGGCATTACGGCGGCGGCAACACGGTCTCCCCCACCGCAGGGATCGATGACCACACCCTTGACATTTACGCCATCCTGGCGGGTCCCCTGCGGGAGCACGTGAGCATTGCCCGGCTGCTCAAGGACGGCAGTTTCATCAAACACGACCGGGTGTACCACCTGACCACCCGGCGGGTCCGGGTGGTCACCGACCAGCCGCTGCCGGTGAACCTTGACGGCGAGATCGCCACCACAACGCCCACCGATTTCACCGTCCAGCGCAACGCCGTCCACGTGGTGGTGCCCCAGAGCAGCACGAGCGCATCGTTCGACGGACCGGGCGCCACGAATTTGCCGGCGGAAGGCGCACCACCTCCTCCCCCATGAGGCACGGACCGTGCCGCACCGGCGGATCGGGCGCGGCTCCATTCCCTGCCAGCAAGTTGTCCGCTCGCGTGGCCGACCGTACGGTTGCCGATATGGATTTCTTTCTCCGGCACCGACCTGACACGAACGTCTCCGCGGGCGCCAACCTATGAGCGTGCCGGAGGAAGCGGCCCTGGCGCCGGCCGCATGGTGGCAGTCCGCGGTCATTTACCAGGTGTACCCGCGCTCCTTCGCGGACGGCGACGGCGACGGCGTGGGCGACCTCGCCGGGCTCACCGCGCGGCTGCCGTACATCGCCTCGCTCGGCGTCGACGGCATCTGGATGACCCCGTTCCAGCCTTCCCCACAGGTGGACCAGGGCTACGACGTGAGCGACTACTGCGGCGTGGACCCGCTGTTCGGGACGCTGGAGCAGTTCGAGTCGCTGCTGGAACAGGCGCACGCTCTGGGCCTGAAGGTCCTGCTCGACGTCGTCCCCAACCACTGCTCCTCCGAGCACCCGCTGTTCCAGGCGGCCCTCGCGGCCGGCCCGGGCTCGCCGGAGCGGGAGATGTTCCACTTTGTGGCCGGCCCCGACGCCGACACTCCCCCGAACAACTGGCAGAGCGTCTTCGGCGGCCCGGCCTGGAGCCGGGCCAACCCTGCGTCCGCGACGGACAACGACTGGTACCTGCACCTCTTCTCCGCCGGCCAGCCGGACTGGAACTGGCGCAACCCCGCCATCGGCGAGTACTTCGAGGGCGTGCTGAAGTTCTGGTTCGACAAGGGCGTGGACGGCCTCCGCATCGACGTTGCGCACGCCCTGTTCAAGGCCGAGGGCCTGCCGGATTCCCCGTCGACAGGCGGCGTAGTGGACGGGCTGCGGTCCAACCCGCAGGTCTCCGACCAGGAGGAAGTCCATGAGGTGTACCGCCGCTGGCGCACCCTGGCCGAGAATTATGAGCCGCACCGCCTGCTGGTGGGCGAGGTCAACCTGGAACCGGCCCGCGCGGCCCGCTACACCCGCGCGGGCGAGATGCACCAGGCCTTCGCCTTCGCTTTCGTGAAGCTCGGCTGGGACCCGGAGTCATGGGCAGCCGTCGGTAACGAACTCGAAGCCGCCCGCCTGTTGCACGGTGCGACGCCGACGTGGGCGCTGGAGAACCACGACATTGTCCGCACGGCCACCCGGTTCGGCGGCGGCGACGTCGGTGCGATGCGGGCCCGCGCCGCGCTAGTGGCCCTGCTGGGCCTGCCCGGCCCGGCGTATCTCTACCAGGGTCAAGAGCTCGGGCTGCCCGAGGTCGACGTGCCGCTCGAGGCCCGGGTGGATCCCATGTGGGCCCGCGGCGGCGTCTGCCGCGACGGCGCTCGGGTGCCGCTGCCATGGACCGAGGATCCAGCGCTGCACCACGGCTTCGCACTCGGCACCGCTGAAGGGCCACCCTCCGAGCCCTGGTTGCCGCTCCCCGCAGGCTGGGGCAGGTACGCCGTCGAACGGCAGGAGCGGGACGCCGAGTCCGTCCTGAACCTGACCAAAGCGGCGTTAGCGCTGCGCCGGAAGCTGTGGAAGAACGAGGTCTTCACCGCGGACGACGGCGGCACCTGGCGTGTCGAGGCCGGCGAGCTGCTGGTCTGCGAACGAAACGAACACTTCCTCATCGCTGTCGCCATGGGTGCCGAGCCGGTGCAGCTTCCTGCGGGCACGGTGATCTTCAGCGCCCAGCCGCTGGAGCAGGAGGGCTGGCTGCAACCGAACAACGCTGCCTGGATACTGACTGGCTGAGGGCGCCGAGGGGCTGACGCAACCGTCGTACTGCCCCGAGGCCGGGCCGGGCCGGGCCGGCACGCTCTCTTTCCCTCAGCAGGTGAACCGTGCTTCACTAGTTACATACGGAGGGGAGTATCCCCAGATCCGGTCCGTCGTCAATACGGGTGTCCCAGTACACTCCGGCGGGCAGAGCCGATCATTTCGGCCGGGAGAGACCTCCAGTTGGTTCAATAACTGACTGGAATCAGGTCCCCATGAACGTTCCCCTGGCTGCCACCTCCACCGAAGCATCCCCGTCGCGGCGGCTGTCCGGGACCCGCCCTGCCGTGGTGGTTGTGCTTGCCGGCATCGACGGCGCAGGCAAATCCACGGCGGCGCGACTGCTTGCCCAACGGCTGGTGGGCTCCGGACGGCGCGCGACCGTAGCGAAGAATCCCTGCGGGCGGAGCAAAATGACCGCATGGTCCAGCCGTCTCGGCCTGAGCGTTCCGGCCGGATTGCTAGACGCTGCCGAAACGACCATCCGCTGCGCCAACGTCCTGCTTTCCCATCTACGGGCCAGATGTTTTTCCGGCATCGTGATCATGGACCGGTACCTTTACTGCCAGTTGGCATTGAAGCGGGTGAGGGGCCTGGGCCCGGGACGTTTCCTGCCCTGGCTGCTGCGGTTGCTTCCCGCCCCGGACGCTGTGTTCTACTTCGCCGTGCCGGCTGACCTTGCCTTGAGCAGAATCGCCAAGCGGGGCACCGACACCGAGGACCTGGAGAGCCTGGCGGCCTTCGACAAGGGCTATAGGGAGCTCGACGATTTCCCCTCCTTTGTCATCATCGACGCCGGGCAGTCTTCCGGGCAGATCGCGGAGACGGTTTGGCTGGAGCTCACCCGCTCCCTGGCTCCCGGTCCACCCGACCGGGCCGTCACGCCGTCGCGATGGGCCCATAAGATGAGGCATGGACTTTGCGGATACGCTCTGGACGGTTTTAGGGGCCGGGCTGGTTCTGCTGATGCTCGTTGACGTCTTTCGAACGCTGCTTTATCCCCACGGTTCCGGTCCTGTGGGCCGGGCGATCATGCGCGGGTTCTGGCTAGTATCCCGAAAACTGCGGGGCCGGGGCTCCTTCATCGCAGCGCCGTTGGCCATGGCGGCTGTCATTGGCGCCTGGGCGGGCCTCGCGGCCATCGGCTGGGCCCTGCTCTACTTGCCGCATCTGACGGACGGTTTTGTTTACGGAGCCGGGGTTCCCTTGCGGGCCGACTTCGCCGAAGCCCTCTACATCTCCTTGGTCACTCTTTCCACCGTGGGGTTTGGCGATATCGTGGCTACGCATTCGCTGCTCAGGCTGGTGGTGGCACTTCAGGCCGTCACCGGTTTCGGTTTGCTGACAGCAACGGTTACCTGGATCCTGCAGATGTACCCGGCGCTTAACCGCCGCCGGGCCCTTGCTCACGAGCTGAACTTGTTCAGGGAGGCCGCAGGTCCTGCAGGTGTACTGTCCGTGGAACCCACGCATGCCGCCGGGCTGCTGGAGTCAATGGCCGGAAACGTAGCTCTGGTGAGCATCGATCTGCTTGCGTTCCATGAAACCTATTATTTCCGTGAAGTCGAGCAGCGCGGCTCCTTGCCGGCCACAGTCGCCTACGCCCAAGAACTGGCATCCCAGGCCCAACGCAGCGACAACCCTGAACTCCAGTTCGCCGGACGGATGCTCCACGCCGCGCTCGATGGACTCGCGGACGTTCTTCGCGGCAAGTTCGGCCATTCCGGAACCACCTCTTCTGACGTGTTCGACAGCTACGAACTGCACCACCGACACCTGCGGGGCAGGAAACCCGACACTAACTAGCGTGCGGGTAGCCGCTGCTGCGAACGCTGCTGTTCTGGACGCGCCGGATGCCCTGTCCAGGGGCGACGTCAGGCTCGAAACCGGCTCCCGCCTTGAGGGCGGGACCCGGTCCGCTCCGGCTCCGTTGCCGGGGGTAGCGATGTTATGAGCCCCTGATCGGTGTCAGCCTCCTACTACGAACGCTGGGCGATGTTGAGGATGTTGCCCTCGCTGTCCAGGAACCAGGCTCCCTTCCCCCAGGACGCCGTGGCAATGCCGTTCTCCGTCTTCAGGCCGGGAAAGTCGTACTCTTCAAAGACGACGCCGCGGCCTCGCAGTTCCTCCATCTCGCGTTCCAGGTTGTCCGTTTCCCAGCCCATCTGGGTGTTCTTGGCCGTCCCCGCATTGTCCGTTTGGTAAACGAGGAAGCGGGTTCCTTGGCCGCAGCTGTACATCACGCTGCCCTCCTCCATCGATTCGGAGGGTTCGATGCCCAGCTTGTCCCGGTAGAACTCCTTCGCCCTGTTGATGTCCTTCGCGGGGAGGACAGCCATGATGTTTGAATCCTTGAACATGATGATTCCCTTCAGTGCGTCGATGACCGCAGTGATGGCGTTACTCCCCCCGGTTTCGGTCCCCGGAATCATGGTCCGGAGCCGTGACCGCCCCTCGCGCCTAGCCGGGGCAGCCACCTGGGACTCTCCGATGCCGCGCTACATCATCGCCGGCGCGAGGGGTCCCCGAAGCTTATGTGGCCATTATGGACCGACCTGGTCCTGCAGAAAATGGGTTATCGGTATCCCCAAAGCGTTCGAGGACGGCCGGCTGCAGCCGAGGAACCCGCCAAGGTACTGCGCGACCGACAAAGCCGTGGCAGAGTGCTGGCATGGCAGCTTTCACCCAGTCCGACGACCTCCGGGGCGCACAATTCACCGACGTGAACCTGCGGGGCGCCCGGTTCCTCCGGTCCGACCTCTCCGGCGCGGTGATGCGTGCGGTCGACGCGGCCGGGGCGGACATCGATGCACCGTGGCTGCTCGAAACCGGTAGCACGCTGTACGTCAACGGCGTCGATGTCGTCCCCTTCGTCGAGGCCGAACTCAACCGCCGCTTTCCCGGCCGGGTCGAAAGGCGCGCCGGCGACCCGGATGGGCTCCGTGCCGCCTGGGCCGTGCTGGAGCGGACCTGGCAGACGACGCTCGAGCGGGCCGAGGCGCTGCCGCCCGGCACCGTTGATATCTCGGTGGACGGCGAGTGGTCCTTCGCCCAGACGCTGCGCCACCTGATCATGGCCACGGACACCTGGCTGGGCCGGGGAATCCTCGAGCTGGAACAGCCGTACCACCCCATCGGCCAGCCCAACGCAGAGTACGAGACCGACGGATACGATCCGGCTGTCTTCTCGGACGTCGCACCGTCCTACGCCGAAGTGCTTGAGGTCCGGGCTGAGAGGGCAGCCAGGGTGCGGGACTACCTCGCCACTGTCACCGCGGAGGACCTCTCCGCGGCCCGCCGAAATCCGTGGGCGCCCGAACTACCCGTGACCGTCCGCTCCTGCCTGCACACCATCCTCAACGAGGAATGGGAACACCTCCGCTACGCCGTCCGGGACCTCGATGCGATCGAGGCGGGCTAACGGCTGCGGCCGGCGGGAAGGAAAGGGGGTGCAAGAGGCTGTCCACGTCAGGAACGTGACAGCCTATTGTGTTCACGATGGCGGCGCGTGCCGTCGTCGTCCGGAAGTGCTCACCCCAGGTTCCCGTCCCTGGCAGCCCGAAACGGCCGCCGCACCTACCTCTCCGAGCCGAACCTTCGCGACAAGATATGTACATGGACGACTACGCTGTTAGCGCCGAAGTTGCTGCCGCCATTCTAGGTATGAGCGCCAAGACCCTTAGGCAGAGGCTCCGTGACGAGCGTCCTGCTGGGGCGCGACAAATCCCTCCGCAAAAGGGAGGCAACTGGTTCCTCCAGCAAAGCTACGTCGAGCAACTGGCCCAAAACCGCGGCCGCATCCTGACCCCAAAAACGGAATCACTTGCACGGCGCCCTTCGCCTGCAGTCCCGGAGAAGGCTGTTCCTCGAAGTCGGCAGGCTCCGTCGCCGGCCCATCTCCCCCATCGCGTCTGGTCGGAATGGATCCCCTTACAGGACGCATTGGCAGTAGCACCGCGCTTCCCGGGTGTCTATGTGTGCAGGCTCGCAAGAGAGCCTGAGCGTGGCCCCGTCTACATCGGCATGGCCGGCGAACGGAAGGGCAACGGCCTCCGTGGTCGTCTGGCCATATACGCAAGCGGCAAGGGAGCCGCATCTGGGCTTGGCGAGCACGCTTTCGACCGCGCTTTGGAAGATTCGAAGTGGCTCCAGGCTCGACTCGATGAGGCGCTTAGCGGCACCGCCATGCGCGCGACCAAGGCGGCGCGCTCAGCACTTGATAACGCTGGCCTCGAAGTCCGGTGGAAAACTGTCGAGACTCGAGTGGAGGCCTTGGAACTCGAGATGGAGCTCATACGTGAGTACCGGTCCGGACTTTGGAACCGCTGAACGACGTCTCTTAGGCCTCGGCCTTGTACCTGCGCCATGCCGTCCGTGACCTGAATGCGATCTCGGCCGACTAACGGCTGGGCCAGCGGGCAGAAAAGCGTGAAAATGGCTGTCCACGCCAGGAACGTGGGCAGCCCTGCTTTCTGATCCCCACGGCGGTCGTTCCGGCCGCCGTCGCGGGTGGGTGCCGCTCAGCCCACGGCCACCGCGCCGACCTGCTGCATGAGGGCCAGGTTGTCGGTGGTGCCCCAATGCTCTGCCACCTTGCCGTCCTCAACACGGATGATGTCCGTGCAGTCGAACTCGACGCTCTTGCCCGTTGCCGGGATGCCGGCCATCTCGCCACGGTGGGTCCCGGTCAGGATCACGTGGCAGGCTTCCATATTGCCGGCGGTCATCGAGGGCTCAATCGCTTTGACCTTGATGTCCGGGAAGGCCGACCGCATGGTGTTCACGAAGAATTTCACGCCATCCTTGCCGGACGGCTGCCCGGGGAGGCCTTCCTCGTGATCGACATAACTGTCCGTCGCCAGCTCATCAATGAGGGCAAGATTTCCGCTCTCCACGACGTCCCTGTAAAACAGCTCTATCAGTCCAATACCGTCCGACGTTTCCTGCTCCTTGTAGGCGAGAGACCGAATTGGCTCCCCAGGCATGTGGCCCGGCATGGCCCGCACACCCGCCGCATCCATTGTTGGAGGCTCGGCGCGCGGCACCGGGAAAACCTGTGCCTAAGTAGTGGAGAAGGGGCGAATCGCCTCGTTAAGGCTGAAGCTAATCCGGGGCATCGGAGGTGTCAATATGCCCTCGGTTAGGCCCCGGTTAATGTCATACCGGCGCCCTAATCTGCCGTTAGAAGCTTGCACCGTCCGGCAGGGGATGACATGAAGTGGATTGGTCGATTTCGGTGGACTCGACGGTGAACCGCGCCCACCAGCCCGGCACCAACCTGCCGCGCGCCGCAGGGGGCCCGGACGAACTACATGAATCTGTTTGATGAACCGGAGTACTATGCGATTGGCCGTTCCCGCGGCGGGCTGAGTACCAAGATTTACGCTCTGGTTGACGACAAGGGCAGGCCATTGGTGCCGCCGCCAAGGGCAACACGGTCGATTTCACACATACGGTCCGCGGGCTCTACACCCCGTCAAGCTCCGCCAACACCTGGCGCAGCGCCGCCCCGCTCACAACAGTTGTTCGTGCAGCTCCTGCGCCTCACGGTAGTAGTCGGCTAACGCCAGGTCCGCCGCTGCCGCAGGATCCAGCACCACCGTGGCATGGGGATGCAGTTGGAGGGCCGATGCCGGACAGAAAGCACTGATGGGGCCTTCAACCATGGCCCGGACGGCCGCCGCCTTGTTGCTTCCAAGGGCCACGAGCACCACTTGCCGCGCCTCCCCTATGGTTCCCAGGCCCTGTGTCAGGCACAAACGGGGTACGTCTTCTGCCTCGTCCTCGAAGAAACGCGCGTTGTCGGCGCGTGTCCGGCTTGCCAGCATTTTGACCCGCGTCCGGGACTGAAGTGATGATGTCGGCTCGTTGAACCCGATGTGCCCATTCGTGCCGATACCGAGTACCTGTACATCCACTCCGCCGGCGGCACTGATGGCGCGGTCATACCGGGCGGCTTCGTCGTTCAAATCAGCGGCGTCGCCCTGAGGCGTGTAGAGCCGCTCCAGCGGCATATCCACGTGGTCCACAAATTCTCTCCGGATTGTGGAGTAGTAGGACTGGACATGGGCGGGCGGCAACCCTGCGTATTCGTCGAGCGTAAATGCGCTGACCCGGCTAAAACTCAGGCCTTCTTCGCGGTGCCGACGAATCAGCTCCTGGTAGGTGAGGGCGGGAGAGCCGCCTGTGGCCAGTCCCAACACGGTTGGCCCTTGCCGGAGCCGGGCCTCAATGATGTCCGCGGCGCGACGGCCTACATCATGGGTTGATTTGCACAGAATGATTTGCACAGTATTGCGCCTCGCTAAGATTGTGGTTCCGGGCGAATTACCCGCCGTGGTGTGCCAAGTAGGTCAAACCGCTCACGGAGTTCATGGCCAGTTCAGCGGCGCCCATGATCACGGCGTCGGCGCCCAAGGCGGGCGGCACCAGATGGGGCACCTCGAGGATTCTCCCCTCCAGGCGCTCCCGTATGCCCGGAATGATTAGGTCTGAGTTAGTGGCAAGGCCACTGCCCACCACGATCACTTCGGGATCGAGGATGATCGCCATGGCTGCAATCGCCATGGAGATCATGTCCAGGATCCCGTCCGCCAATTCGCTCGCCGCAGGTTCGGACCCTTGAGCCGCAAGCAGGAGGATGTCATGGGCCGTAAGAAGTGTGCCCGCGGGAACGTTGATGCCCTTTTTCCTGGCCTCGCGGGTCAGCGCCTGGGAGCCCACTCTGTCTTCCAGGTCGCCAAGCTCACCGTACGAACGCCGGAGCGAGGACCGTTCCATCAGCATGTAGCCGACTTCACCGGCGGCGGACCGCGCACCGCGGTGCAGTACGCCGTCGGTCACAATACCGGCACCCAGGCCGTTGCCCAGCAGCAGTGCCACCAAGTTGGAGGTGTGCTGCCCCGCACCGCGTTGGAGTTCGCCGTAGGCCATGGCATTTGCATCGTTTTCCAGGAAGACCGGAACACTTGTCCGCTCCCGTAGGATCTTTCCCAACGGCAGGTTGGACCACCCTAGTTCCGGGATGCTGTTAACGATGCCGTCAGGCCCGCTCACCACGCCGGGGACTGAGACGCCGACGCCGAGGCATGGCCTGCCTTGTGCCTCGGCGGCAGCGAGCAAGGCATCGAGAAGTCCGAGCGTCACGGTCAGGCGCGCTCCCCCGGCGCCGCCTTCCGCGCTAGCACCGCCCACTTCCTCACTTCCAAACTCCGCTTGGTGACGTTCCACCACTTCGCCGTCGAAGTCCACTAGGATTCCGGTCGCTTTGTCGGTGGCCAGCTGGATTGCCGCCACGAGTCTGGCCCGTCCCGTGTAGCGGATGATGAGGGGAGGGCGGCCGCCAGTCGATTCCTTCTGGCCCTCGACCTCGACCAGGCGCTCCTTGATAAGGCTCCCGGTCAACCGGTTGACCGTTGCCGGGCTTAGCCCCGTAAGCTCACCTATCCCGGCGCGCGAGAGCGGACCATGGGCTTTGAGGGTCTCAATGATGGCCGTGCGGTTGACTTTGGAGACCGTACTTGTGGTTGCGGTGCTCCCGTTGGCTTTCGACACTTTCCGATCTGTCCTAAGCGGTCCGGTTGACGGGTTGCAGCTTCGTATCGTCCTGGTGGTACCGGAAGCCTTGGATGGCCAGGCCAGCGTTTTCCGCGACGGCACCGACAATAAGGTGCACGATAACTGCTTCGACAATAGCGCGGGCGAAGTCCGTTGCTTCAGTCGGAATCTCGACGACCATCAGGTTGGGGTGTTGAGGCCGGGCGATGGCCTCCCCTGGCGCCGCCGTAATCAAGACGACCTTGACGCCGGCGTCGAGGACGGAGTCTGCCAGGGAAAGTTCCCGTCCGTCACCGAAGATCACCAGCCCGGAAGAGGGTCCCAAGGGTTCCATGGGGCCGTGCAGGTACTGGTAGGTATCGAAAGATGCCGTTGGTAGTTGAAGGGCTTCGCGGAACATCAGGGCCCCTTCCCCCGCCGATGCCAAGGAGTACCCGCGGCCCACAAAATCCACCGTCCGTGCCTCGCGCAGGTGTTCGGCGGCCTTCGGCCCGGCACCGGAGTAGTTGGCGAGGACCTCGGACACCAGCGCCGGAATGCGTTCGCTGTCGAAGAATCCCGGCTGGCCTTCATCGCCAGCTGTAAGTGCGCGCAGCAGTCGGGAATAGGCCAGCAGCGTAGCCGTGTACCCGATGGTGTAGACAGCCGAATCATCGAATCCGCCAAGGGGAAGGACATGGTCCACCACTGCGGAAAGCGGCGCATCGGGAACATTCGTGATGCCAATCCTGCGGCCGGGGGCCAGTTTTTCCGCGGCGCTGATCGGTTCAGGACTGAGTCCCGATTCGGAGACCACCACGTAGTGGTCGGCAGGCTCAAACCCTTCACGCATAAGTGCCAGGTCCGATGCCGTGATGTTCACTCCCCGGAGACCTGCTTGGCCGAGTGCGGTCAAAAGCGCTTGGCCTGAATGGGTGGAAGCCCCCATGGCGACGACGCCCACAGTTTCACCGGGCAGCCAGCGCTGGTCGAGGCCGGCAAGGACCTCCAGCTGGCCGGAGAGTGAACGCCGAAGGTTTTCAGGCTGCGAAGACACAGCATCCGCGTACGAAATCTTTCTCAACTGTATTAACCTTTCACTGCGCCGGCGGCCATGCCGCTGACGATGTATCGCTGGAAAATGACGGCAATGATGACGGGCGGCAGGGCGGCGAGTATGCCTCCGGCTGCTACCAGTCCGAAGTCCGTGGTGTATCGGCCCGCAAACTCGGAAATCGCGACTGTCAGGGTCTTGGAAGCATCCGACGACGTGAAGATCAGCGCATACATGAACTCGTCCCAGGCCAGCAGGAAAGAGAACATCAGAGCGGCGAAAATACCGGGCTTCGCGCTTGGCAGCACCACCCGGAAGAGTGCCCCCATGCGGCCGCACCCATCGATCAGGGCAGCTTCTTCCAGCTCTTCGGGAATCGTGACGAAGTAGTTGCTCAGGATCCACAGCGTGAACGGGATGACAAGCGAACAGTCCACGATGATCAGTCCGAGTTTCGTGTCCAGCAGCTGCAAGGCGCTCAGAGCCAGGTACAGCGGGATCAGCAACGCGATCTGCGGCAGCATATAGGTTGCCAGGAAGATCATCAGCACGGTTCCGCGGAAGCGGAACCGCAACCGGGCGAAGGCATAGGCGCCGAGGATGGCCACGACCATGGAGATGGCTACGGTTCCGCTGGCAACGATCACCGTGTTGGCGAAGGCGCTCCGGAATGCGGAGCCGACGCTGTTTGCCCCGCCGGTGAATATTTCCTGGTAGCGGTCCAGATAGAGCGTGGATGGTATCCATTGCAGCGGGCGCGAAATGAGGTTGCTCTGGGGTGAAATGCTGGCGATCACCATGAGCGCGAAGGGCGCGATGATGGCGAGCCCCACCACGATGGCAGCCAGGTGGATCAGGACGGAGTTGCGGCGCCCGTTTCTCATACCAGGCTCATTCCGGACCGCCGCAGAACGCGGAGATAAATAGTGGACAAGATGAGGATCACCATCACAATGAGGTAGGACAGCGCGGACCCGACGCCGTAATTTTGGTCGGAGAAGGCGGTGACATAGGTGTAGTAGGCAATGGTCTGGGTACCGTTTGCCGGCCCGCCCCGCGTCATGCCGTAGATGATGTCGAAGACCTTGAAGGCTTCTACTGTCCTCAGGACGACGACGATGGAGATTGAAGGCACCAGCAGGGGCAGGACGATGGACCGGAACATCCGCGGCCAGCCGGCCCGGTCCAGGCGTGCGGCCTCGTAAAGCTCCTTGGGAATGGACGTCAGGCCTGCCAGCAGGAAGAAAGCCACCAGGGGCGTCGTCTTCCACACATCGGCAACGATGACCATGTTCAATGAGGTGAACGGATCCCCCAGCCAGGCCTGGTAGTGGTCAATCAGGCCCAGCTGCAGGAGAACCGCGTTGAAGGCCCCGTACTCTGCGTTGAAGATGCCTTTCCACATGGCGGCGTTCACAATCGTGGGAACTGCCCACGGGACAACGACAACAGCACGGAAGAGCCAGCGGAACTTCATGGGCGCATTGAGCAGCGCAGCGAGCCCAAGGCCCAGGACCAACTCCAGCGCCGTCGATGTCAGCGTGAAGTACAGAGTGCGCCCCATCGAAGCCCAGAAGCCCGGGCTTGCCAGTGCCGAAGCGTAGTTTCCAAGACCCACGAAGGGGGTGTCAACTGCCAAGACCGAGTCCACCTGGAAAAACGAGATCAGCAGGGTGCGGAGGATCGGGTAGACAATTACCCCGAAAACCGCGACGGCAGCCGGCAGGAGCAGCCAAAAGGCCAGTTTTCCGTGATTCTCAAGTCGCCTCCGCCTCTTGCCCACTGGCGGAGCGGCGACGTCGGGCACGGGTGTGTTCGTGACAGTTGACACCGTTTTATTCCTTGTTTGCAGCGGCTACGGCGTCGTCCATTGCCTGCTGGGCAGATTTCTTGCCGAGCAGGGCGTTCTGGAGTTCGACCTGGAGCGCCTGCGAAGCACGGTTGTAGTCCTTCATGGCAGGGCGGGAGATGAGGTTATCGAACTGCGCGCCGGCGGCCTTGAATACCTCAGGGTTCGTCTTGGTGACCTCGGGCTTGTCGTAGCTCGATTTCCAGCTCGGCATGGAACTGGCAGCATACTTTTCCTGGTTTTCCTGGCTGCTCATGAATTCGATGAACTTCCAGGCCGCATCCTGGTTCTTTGAGTGCGAGCCAATTGACAGTGCCATGGATCCGTTGACGCCGGGACGGTCGCCCGAGGGGCCAGCCGGAGTCTGCATGACGCCGATCTTGCCCACCACCTTGGAGATGCTCGGGTCATCGAGGTCCCGAAGGGTCGATTCCCAGTTCAGCGCAAAGGCAGTCTGCCCCTGTGCAAGGGACTTGGTGACGTCGTCCTCCAGGAACGTCGTTGAGGACGGGTTGCTCAATCCGCCGTGGATGCTGTCCATCATCCACTGCAGCGCTGCAACGCCTTCGGGGCTGTTGACGGCTAGCTTGCCGTCGTCGGCGGTGAAACGGCCTCCGAAAGCGCCCAGCAGCTGGGCGTAGTCACAGACCAGCGCCTCAGCCTGGGACCAGCTCCAGGACAACGGGAATTCGACCTTGCCCTTGGCCTTGATCTTCTCGGCAACCTTGAGGACTCCGTCCCAGGTCTGCAAGTCCTTCTCGCTGGCTCCGACGCTCGCTACGAGGTCCTTGTTGTAGTAGAAGAGCTTGGTGGAGGGGAACAGGGGAACACCGTAGTACTTGTCCTCGTACTTCGCCGTGTCGAGGGCCCCGCCCAAAACGTCCGTCTTCCAGCTCCCAGGGATGCGGCCGGTGAGGTCTGCCGCGATTCCCTTGGAGGCGAACTCGGCAGGCCAGATAACGTCTGTGAGGAATACGTCATAGGTGCCTGCCGGGGCGGCCGTGACTATCTTGTCGTGGAGTGCTTCGTAGGACACGAACGTGGGCTCCACATCGATGTCCGGGTTCTTCTTTTCGAACTCGCCGACCATTTTGGCGACGTCGTCCTCGGAGTAGCCGGCCTGCTTCATGAACAGTGCATGTACAGTTCCGGTGCCCTTGCCGGTGGCTCCACCGGACGGTCCGGCGCCGGTCACGCTGCATCCCGAGAGCGCCAGCGCCCCCGCGAGCAGACCGGCCCCGATGGCCAGCGGTTTCCTAACCAATAGGCTGATGATGTTCATTACTCTCCTTCATTCTTATTGTTGACGTCTCTGTCAGGTGTTTGGCACGCTCTAGGGCGCCCCAAACAGGAGGAATAGTCAGTAGTTCCACGTTGAGTTCGGGGTGGTCTGCCGCCACGTGGCGTTCAAACGCTTGGAGCAGGAGCGGCTGGTTCACAGCAACGCCCCCGGCCATGACCACAGTGTTTCCTTGGGCGCCCCGCCTCCGGACCCGCGCCACGTCGGCGGCCAAAGCCACGGCCGCGGCATTGACGACGGCCATTGCCAGGGGCGAGCCTTCCTTGGCACATTCGAAGATGAGTGGCGCCATGCTCCCCCACAGGGTGATCCGCAGGTCGCTGGCGAAGAAGTAGGAAAGCTCCGTCTCATCGGCGGCTTGGCAGTGGGCCAGGAGCCGTTCTGCCAGAATTTCCCTCTCCATGCCCTCGTCCCGGGCTTGCAGGACGGCGCGGACCGCCTCACGGGCGAGCCCGGGAGCACTTCCCGGGTCGCCGAGAAGCCAGCCGTGGCCGCCCGCGGTGACCTTGCCGCCGTCGGCCGTTGTTCCCACCACGATGGACCCCGTCCCGACTATCACGGCCAGGACCGGGTCCTGCGTGCCGGCGGCGGGGCCAAGCAGTTCTGCATCGTTGACCACCTCCACCGGGCCGGGGTGCACCAGTTCCAGCTGGGCGCGGAAAGCCTCGCACTGGGCTGCCGTGTCGCACCCGTGCGCCCCCACTGCCAGCGGAACTCCGGAACGGGCACCAATGTGCCTGGCGTAAAGGGCAACAAGGCGTTCCGCGTTAGCGCTGTCGCCCAGAAGATAGCTGCGCTGCCACTCGGCAGTGGGCACCACGATGTGCACGTCCTCGATACCCGGCGCTGCCACGAGGATGTGGGTCTTGGTGCCGCCAATGTCGATTCCTACGAGCACTTGCCTGCCGGTCCTTACAGTCGGGATGTACTTTTTTATCTGATCGATAAGAAGTAGAGCAAAGCTAACCGTCAGTGGGATCCGGTGTCAATAGCCGCCGCTGAAGAAGCGCCCGCTCATCCCGGAAGAGACGACCGCTGCGGCCATTAGAAGCCGGTAGCAACGGCTGAGTGCAGACCCACTGACGCCAGTCAGAACAGAAGTACGAGACACCCATCCAGCCGCAACGGATGGACCGAGTCCTTCGAGAAATTGCAGTCTGTGCTGGCCAGCCGCAGCTGAGGCGCCTGCGGCCCGCGGAACAGGGTCCAGACCAGCTCAGGGCACAATGGAAGCATGCCCCTGACAACTTTTGCGCTCATCCGCCATGGCCAGACCGACTGGAACGCGCAGCGCCGCCTGCAGGGATCCACCGACATTCCGCTGAACGACGTCGGCCGCAGCCAGGCGCGGGACGCTGCCGCCGCCCTGTCCGGCGACACGTGGGACGCGATCGTCTCCTCGCCGCTGGGCCGTGCTGCCGAGACCGCTGACCTGATCGCCGCCGGGCTTGGCCTCAGCGTGGCCCGGCACGTGCCGGAGCTCACCGAGCGCTCCTTCGGCCCCGCCGAGGGGCTGCAGGACGGCCCGGAGCTGGACGCCCTGCGCATCCCCGGCGGTTTCCGCGGCGCCGAAACCGAAGACGACGCCGCAGACCGCGGACTGGGCGCGCTGGAAGCACTGGCGGAGGAGTTCCGCGGCGGCCGCGTCCTGGTGGTGGCGCACGGCTCGCTGCTCCGGGTGAGCCTCGGCCGGATCGTCGGCCGCCCGCTGCAGCGGGTCGACAACGCTGCGCTCAATCTGGCCCACCACCACGCCGTGGACGGCTGGCGGCTTGAATACTTCAACGGCGAGCGCCTGACCGCCGACGCCCTCGCCTGAGCCGAACGCCTCCGGCTACGCCCGCCCGGTCACCCGCTCCCCCAACAACGGCGCGAAGAACGCGGCGAGCTCCGCCGTCGCCGTCAGGGGCAGCACGGTGGCCACGTACTGGTCCGGGCGCACCACCACCACAACGCCGCCGCGGTCCAGGCCGCGCTGCTCAAAGATGTCCGCCCGCGGATCCGCGGCGTAGACCTTCTCCAGGTAGTTCAGCTGGAACGGCCCCACGGCAGGCTTGAACACCGCCGGCACGGCGCCGATATCCACGCTCGTGTGCTCCTGCTGGTAGATGACCTTGACGTCGAACCATGCGTCACGGTCTAAACCCTCAGGGGTGGCGGCGAGCGGCGAGTCCGGCGCCTCGGCCAGCCAGGCGGCCAAGTCCGTGGTGGGCGACGGCGCGCCGGGCACGGCCGGGTCCGCGAAGACGTAGATCCGCCACCGGCCGTCCGCCGTGGCCTGGTGGCCCAGGTGCAGCGGGTTGGTGTCGCAAACCCGCACCACCGGTGCGGACTTGAAGCGCTTGCCAATGGGAAAACCAGTGGCCAGCTCCTGGTGCGTGGCCTCGCCGATCAGCATCGACGGGGTGTACTGGGTCATGAAGCCGGCAGGGAACTCCGCGGTGCTGACGTAGAAATCCTCCAGCTGGGAGGGGCTGTCGAATTCCTCCGGCTTCTTGGCCATCAGCGTCGACCATTCCTTGTCGAAGTCGATGAGGTTCTTCGCCACGACCTGGCGTTCTGCGGAGTAGGTGGCCAGCAGGCTCTCCGGGCTGCGGCCCTCCAGCACGTGACCCAGCTTCCAGCCCAGGTTGAAGCCGTCCTGCATGGAGACGTTCATGCCCTGGCCGGCCTTGGCGCTGTGCGTGTGGCAGGCGTCGCCGGTGATGAACACGCGCGGCGTGCGGGTGCCGAGGTCCTCCGGGACGACGTCGTCGAACCGGTCGGTGAGGCGGTGGCCCACCTCGTAGACGCTGTGCCAGGCGACGTTGCGCACGTCCAGCGTGTAGGGGTGGATGATGGCGTTGGCCTTGGCGATGATCTGCTCGATGCTGGTGCTGCGCACCGCGCCGGCGTCGTCCTCCGGGACTACCCCCAGGTCCACGTACATCCGGAAGAGGTGGCCGCCCTCGCGCGGGATCAGCAGGATGCTGCCGCCCGCGCCGGAGGTGATGGCGCACTTGGTGCGGATGTCCGGGAAGTCGGTGTTGGCGAGCACGTCCATCACGCCCCAGGCGTGGTTGGCCTTGTCGCCGGCCATGGTGCAGCCGATCGAATCCCGCACCTTGCTCCGGGCACCGTCCGCGCCCACAACGTACTTGGCCCGCACGGTGCGCTCCCGGCCGGCGTCCGGTCCCGAGGTGTGCGCGAGCGTCACGGTGACGGGATACTCCCCCTCGCCGACTTCCAGCCCATGGAATTCGTAGCCGTAGTCCGGTTTCATCCGGGTGGGCGCGTTGGCCATCACCTCGGCGAAGTAGTCCAGGACGCGGGCCTGGTTGACGATCAGGTGCGGGAACTCGCTGATCCCGGCCGGGTCATCGAGGGTGCGTGCGGCGCGGACAATGCGGGACGGATCCGCAGGGTCCGGCTTCCAGAACGCCATCTCGGTGATGCGGTACGCCTCGGCGATGATCCGCTCGGCGAAGCCGAAGGCCTGGAACGTCTCGACGCTCCGGGCCTGGATGCCGTCCGCCTGGCCGATGGCGAGCCTGCCGGGCCGGCGCTCCACGATCCGCGTCGTGATGTCGGGGAACTGCGAGAGCTGGGCGGCGGCGACCATGCCCGCGGGCCCGGTGCCCACAATCAGCACGTCGACGACGTCGGGAAGCTCTGCCGGGCGGTCGACGCCGACGCCGGCGGCCGGCTGGACCCGCGGGTCCCCGGATACATAGCCGTGGTGGTGGAAGTGCACGGGATTTCCTTACGTCGTTGTAGGGCTGGCTGGCGCCGTCAAGATTTGGTTGTTCGATAATAGAACTCGCTGTTCTAATATCGAACCACTGAGTTGACTATAGGCGTCCCGAAGGCGCTCAGGCAAATATTTTGTGGCTCCGCTCACACTTAGCCCCTGCGGTGCAGGGGCGTCAAGGGAGTCGTCGGACGGGCCGTCTAGGCCGTCCTAGGCCTGCCGGCGCTCCCGCCAGAGCAGTGACACGACGAAGACCACGGCGCCGAGGCCGAGCATGACAAAGACCATCAGCCCCCAGTTCGCCTGGCTGACGCCGGTGCCGTAGAAGATGCCGATCAGCACGGTCGCGGTGATGGCGCCGAGGTAGCGGCAGGTCTGGTAGATCCCGGCCGCCACGCCGCGCTCCTCCAGCCGGGTGGAGAGGTACATGCCCTGGCTCGAGGCGATGCTGACCACGCAGTACGGCACCCCCAGCAACGCCGTCATCGCCAGCACCAGCGGAGCGGCGAGGGACGCGGTCAGCAGCCACATGGTTCCGGACGCGGCGATCAGCAGCACGACGCCGGCGATCAGCACCCGCCGGACGCCGAAGCTGTCGATGGCGCGGACCGCGAACGGCGTCCCGACCACCGAAATGGCGGCGAGCGGCAGCATCAGCAGGCCCACGATTCCCGGGTCGTAGCCGCCGGCGGTCTGCAGCAGCTGCGGGAGACCGAAGAACGCGAAGTAGTAGACGCCGTTGAACAGCGCGAAGCCCAGGTAGACCAGCAGCAGCGGCCGGTTGGTCCCCAGCAGCCGCAGGTCCAGGAAGGGCGGGCTGAAGCGCAGCTCGCGCACGGTGAACAGCACGGCGAGCAGCAGCCCGGCGCCCAGCAGCCACCACCGGTAGTCGGGCAGCACATTGAGCAGCGCCATCATCACCAGCACCAGGGCGCCGATGAACGCGCCGATGCCCGGCAGGTCCGAGTCGCGGAGCAGTTCCGACACCTTGCCGCGTTCCCGCTGGGCGTCCGCCGGGGCGAACCGCCGGACCACCAGGATTGCCGCCAGCGCTAGTGGGACGTTGATCAGGAACAGCGCCTGCCAGCCCACCAGGCTCACCAGCAGCCCGCCCACCACCGGTCCGACGGCGGCCGCCGAGGTGTTCGCCATCTGGATCCGGCCCAGCGGCCGGGTGGATCTAACGTTCGCCTGCCGCGCCAGCGCCGCGACCATCACGACGGCGCTGGGATACGCCGTCGCGGTGCCGAGCGCCATAAACGCCCGCGCCACGCAGAGCAGCGCGAAGTTTGGCGCGAACGGGGCAAGCGCGCAGGTGACCGCGACGAGGGCCATGCCCAGCAGGAACAGCCGGCGCGGGCCGAAGCGGTCCGCGAGCCGTCCCATCAGCGGTTGGCCGGCCGCCGAGGTGAGGTAGAAGGAGGTGACCACCCAGGTGACCGTGGCGACGTCGAGCGCGAAATCCGCGCGCAGCACCACCAGCGCGACGGCGATCATCGAGGAGTTCAGCGGGTTCAGCGCCGTGCCGAGGCTGAGCCCTGCGATGGCGATGCCGGTGCGGGGAGAGTTGCTCACGGCAACAGTCTGTCCTACGACGGCGGCCGGAACCGAACCCGCTCGCCGTCACGGACCCGTTGGGCCGTCACAGAACGCAGGCTTTGGCGGGTAACGCCCCTACTGACCCGGCGCCCGGTAGGTGGGTGTCTTCCTGACCGCTTCGTCGATGTCCTCCACCGACATGAGCGGCTTCAGCCGGACGTTGACGTTGCCGGTGGCGTTGATCATCAGCGAAAGGGCTGCGGCGTCGGCGTCGCTCGGGGCCTCCAGGACGCCCAGGACGTCGGTGTCCCCGAAGGCGTAATAGAAGCACTCGAGCGTTCCGCCAACGGATTTGAGGGCGTCCACCAGGGCGTCGCGGCGCTTGCTGCCGCCCTCCCGCATGAGTCCTTTGATTCCTTCGCCCAGGTAATTGGCTTCAAACAGATACTTGGTCATGGCAGTTCCTGTCCCGTGAAGTCCAGGACGCGGGCATCCGGGGGTGTGCTGGCACCCCAGCGAGGGAGGGTCCTGGAACCGGTCCCCGGAGTGGGGCCGTCGTGGCACAGCGTAGGCCCACTGGGTCGCGCTGACAACGGGTTCCGGAAAGTCCGCCGGGGGCATCCCCACCACCCCGGCCGGGATTCCAGTGACGCGTCAGAGGACCTTGGAAAGGAACGCCTTGGTTCGCTCGTGCTGCGGGTTGCTGAGGAGCTGCCGCGGAGGTCCGGCCTCCACCACCACGCCTTCATCCATGAAGACCAGGGTGTCCGCGACTTCCCGGGCGAACCCCATCTCGTGGGTCACCACAATCATGGTCATGCCGCTCTTGGCCAGCCCCTTCATGACGTCCAGGACCTCGCCCACCAGCTCCGGGTCCAGGGCGCTGGTCGGTTCGTCGAAGAGCATCAGTTTCGGGTCCATGGCCAGGGCCCGGGCGATCGCTACACGCTGCTGTTGGCCGCCGGACAGGTGGGCCGGATAGGCATCGCCCTTGTCCTCCAGCCCCACCCGTTCCAGCAGTTCCATAGCCCTGGCGGTGGCTGCTGCCTTGGACTGTTTTTTCACGCGCATGGGAGCGAGGGTGATGTTCTCCAACGCGGTGAGATGCGGGAACAGGTTGAACCTCTGGAAAACCATCCCGATGTCCTGCCGCTGGTGCGCCGCCTCACTGAGCTTGAGCTCGTAGAGCTTTTCGCCTTTTTGACGGTAGCCAACCAACTGGCCCTCCACCGAGAGCCTGCCCCCGTCGACGCGTTCGAGGTGGTTGATGCAGCGAAGAAACGTCGATTTGCCTGAGCCACTGGGGCCCACGATGCAGAGCACCTCGCCGCGGGCCACTTCCAGGCTGATCCCGCGCAGCACCTTATTGGTGCCGAAATTTTTGGAAACCTTTTCCGCAAGGACCATGGGCGCGCCGGTCATCCTTTTCCTCCAAAGTCGTTACCGATCGGTGCCCCGGGAGCGCCGGGCGTACCGGGCGCGCCGGGCGTACCGAGTGCCCCTGTCGCGCCGGGTCCCGCCGTCGGCGCCGGCCCGGGTGCCGCGGGTCCCTTGTCAGTCTTCATCCGTCCGGTTCCGCGTGAGAACCGCTTTTCGATGAAGTGCTGGCCGACCATCAGCACCGAGGTGAAGAGCAGGTACCAGAGGGACGCGACGATCAGCAGCGGCACCGGCGTGAACGTCACCGCGGAGATGCCGCGGGAGACGCCGTACAAGTCGATGCTCAACGGGATCGCAGCGACCAGGGAGGTGGTCTTGAGCATCGAGATAACTTCGTTCCCCGTGGGCGGAATGATGATTTTCATGGCCTGCGGGACCACGACGTACCGCATCGTCTGCCCCCAGGACATCGCCAAGGCCGTCGAGGCCTCGGCCTGGCCCTCGTCTACGGACAGCAGGCCGGCCCGCACGATCTCGGACATGTAGGAGGCTTCGTTCAGGCCCAGCCCGATGACGGCGGTGATGAACAGGTTGGTGAAGACCTCGTTCGGGATGGTGACCCAGGGAGTCATGAACGGAATCCCCAGGGTGAACACCGGATAGATCAGCGACACGATGCCCCAGAACACCAGCTGGACGTAGACCGGAGTCCCCCGGAAAATCCAGATGTAGAGCCACGCGATGCTCTTCAGCACCGGGTTCGGGGAGAGCCGCATGATGGCCAGCAGGAGCCCGATGACGATCGCGCTGATCATCGCGTAAATGGTCAGCCACAGCGTCACCCACGCGGCCTGGCTGATCCGGCGGTCGAAGATGTACTTGCCCACGTCCGCCCAGCCGTAGTCCGGGCGCTGCGCGGCGTCGAGGACGAAGACCGCAAGGCCCAGCACCAGGAGCACTGCGATCACGTTCCGCCATGGGTGGCGCAGCGGGATGGCGACGATGGCCTCCGCCGGGGAGTCGTCCGCCTCGCTCACGCCGGCGCGCTGCGCCTTGCCGGCCGGCTGCGCCTGGCCGGCACGCTGCGCGCCGCCCGCGGGCAGCTTCTTGGCAGGGTCCGGGTCAAGCATCGGGTCGGGTTCCCGCTCGCTCATGGGGTGTCACCCTTTGGCGGCCACGTTGAGTTCCGCCGTCTTGATGCCGCCGGCTTCCACTCCCCACTTGGCCAGGATCTTGGTGTAGGAACCGTCGTCGATCAGCGACTGGAGCGCCTTCTGCAGGACCGGCGTGAAGGCGCTGCCTTTCGCCACCGGGATCCCGTACGGTGCCACCTCGAACGCATCGCCGGCGGTCTGGAGCTTGTCCTTGGTCTTGGAGATCGCGTACAGCGTCACGGGTGAATCGGCGCTCATCGCGTCGACCTGCCCCACCACCAGGGCGTTTGTGGCCTGGTCCTGGGCGTCGTAGCGGAAGATGGTGATGGCCGGCTTCCCGGCATCCGTGCAGGCCTTCGATTTGGCCGGCACCTCGTGGGTGTCCTCGTAGGTAGTGGCCTGGACGGCAACCTTGAGTCCGCAGGCGTTCTTCGGATCCACGGTCTTGCCCTTCGGCGCGGCCCACTGAATGCCGGCGGAATAGTAGTTCACGAAATCCACCTGCTTTTCGCGTTCCACGGTGTCCGTAAACGAGGACATGCCCATGTCGTCCTTCCCCGCCCGGACGGCCGGAAGGATGTTATCGAAGGTGCCAATATCGAAATTGACCTTCAACCCCATCACTTTTCCCAGCGCGTTAGTGAGATCCACGGACCAGCCTGCGGGTGCCCCGTTATCGTCCTTGAACTCGTTGGGCGGGTAATTGTTGGCCATGCCGACATTGAGCACGCCGGCGTTCTTGATTTTTTCCGGCAGTGCCGCAGCAATGGCGTCGTTCTTTTTCACATCGACGACGTCGGAGCTCGCATTCGCGCCACCGGTGGCTGCAGGTTCGCTGTTATTGACACAGCCTGAGAGGGAGAGCGCCGTAGCGATCGTGAGAACGGGAAAAAGGTATCGAGTACGCATGGTTTCCTTAGCTGTTCAGGGATTCGTTGGCCTCCCGCGGCGCTGCGGGAGAACTCTGGGTGCCTGCTGGATCAGAGTGAATCACTTCGTGTCGCCTGACGCCGTCGATTCAAGGATTTCCCCGGAATGACGAATGTCCCGGAGAATTTCTCCACCCCGGGCTTTCAACTCGGGAATGCTGGAAACGCCTACTAGCGTCATCGTACGCCGGAGTTCGTCCGCAAGGATCTCAATGATCCGTCCGACGCCGGACGATCCCGCGGCGACCAGACCGTAGAGGTAGGCCCGGCCGATCGAGCAGGCGTCGGCGCCCAGCGCGAGTGCCTTGAGGATGTCGCTGCCCCGCCGGATGCCGGAGTCCACGTAGATCTCGATCGAATCGCCCACCCGCTGCCTCGATTCCTGCAGGACGTCCATGGGGCTGAGCATGTGGTCGAGCTGGCGTCCGCCGTGGTTGCTCAGTTGTACGGCGTCCAGGCCAATGCGCGAGGCTTTGGCGACGTCGGCCGGGTTGACGCAGCCCTTGAGGACGATCTTGCCGCTCCACGCCTGCCGCAAGGCCTCCAGCTCCTGCCACCCGCTGGTCGCATCCGAGTGGCCGAGGATGTCCTGCCACATGGCGGGCGTAATCATGGAGGTTGCCGCCGCACTGCGGGGGTCCAGGTTGGGGAAACTGATGCCATCCGCCTTCAGGAAGTTGATCCACCAGGCAGGACGCCGAGCGATGTCGGCGATGGTTGAGAGGGTCAGCGCGGGAGGGGCGGTGAAGCCGTTGTGTAGATCCCGCTCCCGGGATCCCAGCGCGCGTGTGTCGACGCCGACAATGAGCGTGGTGAAGCCCGCAGCTTCGCAACGCGCCAGTTTGTCCTTGAGCGCCTGGGCGTCGGAGGTGAGGCCGAAGTTGAACCAGCGGTCAAGGTTAGGCTGGCGCTCGGCGATCGTTTCCATCGCCACGGTGCTCAGCCCGGCCAGCCCGTACGGAATACCGGCCCGGTCTGCGGCCGCGGCGACGGCGGCTTCACCCTCGGGATGGAACAGCCGCGTGGCCCCGGTTGGGGTCAGGGTGAGCGGCAGGGCGCTTTCTTTCCCCAGCAGGGTGGTGGTCGTATCGGGCCCGGATACCGGGCCCCAGCTGGGCATGAGTGCCCAGGCATCGAAGACGGCGCGGTTGCGGCGCAGGGTCACTTCGTCCTCGGACCCGCCGTCGAGGTAGTCGAAAATCCCGGTGGGCAGCACTTTCCGGGCCGCCTTCCTGTACTCCTCCACGTTGAAGGCGTTGGCCAGCACCCGGCGCTGGCGCGACAAGATGGGAGCTTTGATCTGGATGAGCTGCCTGGCTTCGCTGACTTTCAAGGAGGGCCTTTCAATTCCGGGTGTGCGTTCTAGTCCGTAGTCAGCCTTTGGTCTTCGCCACCGTCATCAGGATCGCCGAGTCTTCCTCCGCCATCAGGCTGTGCAGCCCGTCGGGCACGATCAGCAGGTCGCCGGCTTTCCCCTGCCACGATTCCTCGCCGGCCTGCAGCCGGACGCAGCCGCGGATCACATAGACCGTCGCCTCCCCGGGGTTCTGGTGCTCGCTCAACTGCGTCCCGGCCTTGAACGCCATCACGGTCTGCCGGAGGACCTTCTCGTGGCCGCCGTAGACGGTGTCGGCGGCCCTCCCGCTGCCGGCCGCGAGCGCTGCCGTAACCTGCTGGCGGGCCAGGGCGTCGATCGATATCTTCTGCATGCGGTCACCCTACTCACCGAAGCAGTCCCTGCCGAGGGCCATTTGTCCTGACCGGGCGCCGAATCGTTTCTTGTAACTCCCGGCTGCGCCTACCCTGAACTCAACGGCCGGCACTGCGGGCCGCCAAAGTCCCCACGTTCGCAAGGGAGCCGCCGAATGAGCCAAGCCAGCGCCGGCCCGGCCCCCGAAGCGGCCGACGACGGCGCCCTCCGCACGCTCGCTGCCGCCGCCTTTGGCCTCCCCGGGCTCCGCGACGGGCAGTTAGACGGCATGCGCGCGCTCGCGGCTGGCCGGGATGTCCTCGCGGTGATGCCCACCGGCTACGGGAAGTCGGCCATCTACCAGGTCCCGGCGCTGCTCCTGCACCGGCAGCTCAAGCGGCCCACCGTCGTCGTCTCCCCGCTGATCTCCCTGCAGGAGGACCAGCTGGACGGGCTGGCCGGCGCGCTGGGCCCGGGCCACGCCGTCGCCGTCAATTCCTCACACAGCGCCGCGGAGCAGGAGCGCGCCTGGCAGGCCGTGGAGCACGGCGACGCCGCGTTCCTCTTCCTCGCGCCGGAGCAGCTGGCGAAGACCAGCACGGTGGAGCGGCTAGCGGCCCTGAACATTGCCCTGTTCGTGGTGGACGAGGCCCACTGCGTCTCCACCTGGGGCCACGATTTCCGGCCCGACTACCTCGGCCTCGGGGAGGTCCGCGAGCGCCTGGGCAACCCGACGACGGCGGCCCTCACCGCCACCGCCGCTCCCCCGGTCCGCGAGGAGATCCTGGACCGCCTACGGATGACGGATCCGCTGGTGCTGGTCCGCGGCTTCGACCGGCCCAACATCAGCCTGGAGGTCATCCGGCACCACGAGGACAAGGAGAAACGGCGCGCCGTGGTGCGGCAGGCCGCAGCGTTGGTTCGCGACTTGCACGGCCCGGGCCTGGTCTACGCCGCCAAGCGGAAGGACACCGAGAAGTACGCCGCGAAGCTGGCGCAGAAGGGCCTGCGCGCCGCGGCCTATCACGCGGGCCGGAGCGCGGCGGAACGGGACGAGGTCCACCGGCAGTTCCTGGCCGGGGACCTCGACGTGGTGGTGGCGACGACCGCGTTCGGGATGGGGATCGACAAGCCGGACGTCCGGTTCGTGCTGCACGCGGACATTCCCGAGTCGCTGGACAGTTACTACCAGCAGTTCGGCCGCGCCGGTCGCGACGGCCTGTCCGCCGTCGCGGTGTTGCACTACCGCTCCGAGGACCTGGGCCTGCGCCGCTACTTCGCCACCCACCGTCCGGACGAGGAGGCCCTGCTCGCCGTCCTTGATGTCCTGTGCGACGCCGGCACTCCGGTTTCGCCGCAGTCGTTGGCGCTCGCCACGGGGTTCCCGCCGCGCCGGGTCACGGGGCTGCTGAACCAGTTGCAGGACACCGGCTTCGTGACGATGGCGTCCGACGGGGCGGGCCTCGCACCGGAGGTCGATCCGGCGGCGGTGGTGGAGCGCGCCGTCGCCCTCGTCGCGGCGCGGGAACGCGTGGACAAGTCCCGCATCGCCATGATGCGCGGCTACGCGGAGACGCACCGCTGCCGGCGCCAGTTCCTGCTGGGCTACTTCGGCGAGGACCTCCCGGCCCCGTGCGGGAACTGCGACAACTGCAGCGACGGCTCGTCAGCGAGGACGCACGACGACGGCGCTGCCACGGCCGGTTCTGCCACGGCCAGCGCGGAAGAGTTCCCGCTGAACTCGGCCGTGGAGCATGCGCTCTGGGGCCGGGGCCTGGTGATGGGCCACGACGACGGGCTGATCACGGTGCTGTTCGAACGGGAGGGCTACAAGACCCTGTCCCGGCAAGCGGTGCTGGCGAGCGGGCTGCTGAGGCCGCTGCCCTGATGCCCCCGCCTAGGGTGTGACCCGCGCTCAGTAGAGCACCCGGAAGTTGCTGAACGCACCGGTGGCGGGAGAGATCCGCTCCTCCACGTGCTCCACCCGCCCCGGGGCATCCGGCGAGCGCAGCCAGGTCCGGAACTGCAGCACCACCGCCTGCGGACCCTCTACGACGACGCCGACCGTGCCGTCGTCGTTGTTCCTGACGGTGCCGCGCAGCGCGAGCTCCTCGGCCTTGCGCACCGTCCAGTACCGGAAGCCGACCGCCTGCACCATGCCCTGCACCCGGGCCGTCAGACGCACGGCGGCACCCGCATCCACTGCCCCGGATCCACCAGCAAAATCAGCCATGCCTCCAATGTAGTCCCGGTCCGGCGCCGCCCACATCCGGGACTTTTGCCCCTTTCAGCCCTGTCCCGGGCCAAGGAGGGTGGAAGAAGACCTCCGGCACAGTGCACTCAGCGGACACCCCGCGACGCCCGCCGGAACGCCTGAAAGGAAAAGACAATGGCAGGACAATTCGAAATCTTCACCGACGCAGAATCGAACGTCCGGTTCCGGCTGCTGGGGGCGGACGGCACAGTGCTCGCTGTCTCAAAAGCCTTCGAGGACAAGCGTTCCGCGGCGGACGGCATCATGGCAGTCCGCGAGTGCGCCGGCACCGGGCTGATCCGGGAGACCCATTCAACTCCCTGGGGCGGCACCACCTGGACCAAGAGCAGCACGGCGGCTCGCGCCCACACGCGCCGGCGCCGGCACTTCCCTGCCGTGTAACTTTTCGGATGCCCGCGCCGCGCCGGGGTGCGGCTAGCCAGTGCGGCTACCCCGTCGCCTTCGCCGGCCGCAGCGACGTGATCATCTTCCGGATCGTTTGGTACTCCTCCGTGCCGGCGTAGCGCTTCGCCTTTTCCAGATACGGCAACGACGCCGGGCCCGGGGTGAGGTTGTTCGCCGGGTTGTAGGTGCCGCCGAACAATGCCCCGCTCGGCGGCCACAGGAAGAGATGGAACATCGGGCAGGCGAGCGGCCCGGTCTCGTCGGGCATCATGGTGACGCCGTACGCGGCCGTGGTGTTCTGGCTCGGGCCCGGTCCGGTGCCGTCACCGCGGGATTCGAAGACGTAGCGGGGAACGCCCCGGTCCGCGCTGCCCGGTTCCACCAGGGCCTGGAGCGGCTGGGAATCGTAGACCTCATAGGGATACTGCACGGTGCACTCCGCGCCGGTGACAATGTTGGTGCGCAGTTGGGCCATCGGCTTCCCGGCCGCATTGGTGACATCCACGAAGGCTCCGCCGAGGTCACCGCCCGGATCCCTGGCGGTCCAGCCCGGCGGGTAGTCGAAGGACAGGCCGTCCGACGTCGTGAAGGTCTGCCAGCCCGACGGCGTCTCCTCCGACGGCGTGCCGGTTCCGGTAGTCGGTGAGCCCGGCGCCGTCGTACTGGCGGGCGCCGCGCTCTCCGTCGGTGCTGCCGGGGCGGCGCAGCCGCCAAGCAGCAGGACCAGCCCCAGTGCGGTACCCGCCGTCTGCCGAGCCTGTCCCACCGGCAGGTTACTTCCCCGCCGGCCGGAGGGACATCATGGCCTGCTTGATGTACTTGTACTCGGTGGTGTCCTTGTACACCTCGGGAGTGTCCACGTGCATCGGTTTGCCGGGGGTGGTGTCGAACGGGTCGTAGACGCCGCCAAAGGACGCCGACCGTGGCGGCCACGGGAAGACGTGCGAGATGGGGCAGGCCTCGGTTCCGGTCGGTTCGGGCGCCGCGGTGATGCCGTAGGCGAAGGTGTTGGGCTTTGACGGATCCGCCGCGGTGGCGTTGACCCGGGCCTCGTAGGTAAACCTCGGAGTGGTCCCGGATTGCGCCAGGGCCGGAATCGGTGCGGAGTCATAGACCATGAACTGGGACTTTGTGGTGCACGCCGGGCCTGGCCCGACCTGCGTCCGCAGCCGCGCCATCGTCTTGCCGTAGTCGCTCACCAGCGCCGCCGCGCCGTCGACCTCCTTGACCGACCAGGTCCCCGGGTAGTCAAAAGTCAGCGTCCCGTCCGACGTCGTGTACGATTTCCAGCCCGCCGGCGCAGTAGTCATGGGGCTGGACGCGGAACTGCTTGCGGGAGTAGGTGATTCCACCGTCGGCGAGGCGCTCGCCGTGGCGGAGGCCGACGTCGTGCCCGGCGCACTGGTGGCTGGCGCGGTAGTGGCCGGCGCCGCCGCGGGCGAGCCGCACCCTGACAGCAAAACCGCCGCGCAGAACGCGACGGAACCGAATGTGCCCAACGAGGCCCTATGGCTCATGTCACCCTCCCCCTGAGATGCAAGTGGTGGCTCAATTCTGGGGCGTGGCTCCGAGGTATCTAGGGGCTAAGGTCCCTGATCTTCCCCGGATTCGGCGCGGCAGCGGCTAAGCGACGCTGGCGTGATCAGACCCACCTTGACAATCCACCGATTTCAGTTGATCGGCGAAGCTTGCTAGACCTTAAATGATGCAAGAGTTTCTGACCCCCGCCATGCCCTTCCTCGCCGTGGCCCTGGCCGTGGCCGCCGGGCTGATCGCTTCCTGGCTGGTGCGCCGCGTTGTCCTGCGGCTCAACCGCAAGCAGGAGGCCCTCCGGGAGACCTCCCGGGTGGCGCGGCTGCCACTGCGCTTCGCGCTGTGCCTGATCGGCGTGCGGATCGCACTCGCCACGACCACCGCCGACGCCGAGTGGCGCCGCAACGTGGACCACGGCCTGGTGATCGCGCTGATCGGGTCCGTGGCCTGGCTGGCAATCGCCGTGCTGCTGATCATCGAAACCATGGTGCTCACGCGGTACCGGGTGGACGTGGCGGACAACCGGCGTGCCCGGCGGCTCCGCACCCAGGTGATCCTGGCCCGGCGCATCGGCGTCGCGCTGATCGCGATCGTGGCGCTGGGCAGCATCATGCTGACGTTCCCCGCCATCCAGGCCCTCGGTGCGGGGCTGCTGGCCTCCGCCGGCGTGATCTCGATCGTGGCCGGCCTCGCGGCGCAGACCTCGCTGGTCAACGTCTTCGCCGGCATCCAGCTCGCCTTCACGGATGCGATCCGGGTGGACGACGTCGTGGTGGTCCAGAAGGAATGGGGCCGGATCGAGGAGATCACCCTGACCTACGTGGTGGTCCACATCTGGGACGACCGCCGGCTGATCCTCCCCTCCACGTACTTCACCACCACCCCGTTCGAGAACTGGACCCGGCGCCAGTCCGAGGTGATGGGCACGGTGGAGTTCGACCTCGACTGGCGTGCCCCGGTGGAAGCGATGCGGGCGGAGCTAAAGAAGGTGCTCGCCTCCACCGAACTCTGGGACAAGCGCGTAGGCATCCTGCAGATCACCGACGCGACGGCAGGTTTTGTCCGGGTCCGCATCCTGGTCAGCGCCGGGGACAGCGCCTCGCTCTTCGACCTGCGCTGCCTGATCCGCGAGGAGCTGGTGCTCTTCCTGCAGCAGGAATACCCGACCGCGCTGCCGCACGTCCGGCTCGAATCCATGCCGGCCGCTGGAGCCTCGACCCAGCCCGCGGCCAAGCGTCCGGGCAAGCTCTCCGCGGCGGAAGAGACGGCCTCACGGCTGCCCTCCGACCCGCACGATTCGCAGCTCTTCACCGGCTCCATCGAGGCCGTGCAGCGCTCCCGCGCGTTCTCGGGTCCGGGCGAGGATGTGTTCGAGGACCGCGACAAGTCGATCGCGGCGCAGAACTAGGCACGCTCTTCGCTGCCCGTCTTCCCGGGCCGCCTTCCCTCTCCGGTGTGACGGGTCGATAATCGGAGCCATGACCATTCCACCAGCGCCCGAGCCGTCCCCGTTTCCGCCCGAGCCCGGGCCGATGTCCCCGGAGCCGCAGCCCGGCGATCCGTTCCCGCCGGATCCGGGCCCCACTCCACCCTCGCCCATTCCGGCGCCGGGTCCAAGTCCGACGCCGGGACCCGCGCCTTCCCCGGGGCCGTTGCCGATCCCGGATCCCGGCCCGGTCCCGCCGCCGCCCGTTCCGCCGGCCCCGGACCCCACGAGGTTCTGAGCTCCGGTCTAATACTCCGCTCGGGACTGACCCTTCGCCGGGCGCCTAGTCGATGACGATGTCGCGGGTCCGGTGGTCGTACTGGATGACCAGCAGGCCGCCGCGGTGGTGCACCTCGTGGTTGGCGCCGTCGAAGTGGCCGAAGGCGCCGTAGTTCTCGTCCCAGGACCGGTTGATCGCGATCTTGAAGCTGTAGGAGCCGGCCGGCAGTTCCGCGGCGAGCTTCCAGAGCTGGTCCACCTCGTCCAGCTGCATCTGGGCCTCGTCGTACTGCGGGGCCCAGTTGGCGGGTGCACCGAGCAGGACGTTGAAATCGCCGGCAACGGCAACCGCTTCTGGTTGCTCGATCGTCTCCACGCCCGCAGCCGGGGCGGCGGGGGCTGCTTCGGCGGGCGCCTCAGCAGCTGCCTTGCGCTTCCGTACGGCCTTGGCGACCGGCGCAACAACCTCTTCGACCAGCCTGGCGGCCTTGTCGGCCACCTTCTCGGCGACCTCTTCCGCTACCTTGACGGCCTTGGGCGCCGGCTTCCCGGTTGCTTTCCCGGCCGGGGCGGACGGCAGCGGGGTGTCGGCCGGAACCGGGGTACCGGCGTCGAGCGCTGCGGTGAAGGCGGCGGGGTCGGCGAAGGCGACCGTGGCGCGCTGGCCGTCCTCGGTGATGGTCCAGCCGGAGCGGCCCTTGACCAGCCAGCCGGCCTTGACCAGCTTGGCCGTCGCGGTGGTGAGCGCCTTGTGGCCGCGGGGAATGCCGCCGCTGAGCAGTTCGCGCTCATGGTCGTTGAGCGGCACCCGTGCGATGGCCTCGCCCAGCACGACGCCGGCGTTCAGCTTCTCGCCCGACCAGACCCCCTCGGCGAGGACGTCCAGCACAGCCTTAAGTCGAAGGTTCGTGTTTTCCGCAGCGTTCGCGCCCATGGGTCTCCTTTAGAAGCAATTGATCCACCTGCATTTTGCCAAGGTTCGGCGGCGATGGCGACCGGACAGGGTTAACTCTGTGTGTCGTGACCCACTGTGACGGACCGGAGTGCCGCTGTGTGGCTAGATCCGGGGGATCAGCACCGGGGTGTTCTTCTTGTACGCCTCGTAGTCGGCCTGGCCGCCCCACTTGGTGTCGGCTTTCTTTTCGAGGTGCGGCACGCCACTGACCTTGGTGATCAACAGGGCGACGAACACCGGTGAGATGAGGGCAACCCACTGCCACCCCTGCAGCACGGGCAAGGCAATGATCGCGACGCCGACCCAGAGCAGGATTTCGCCAAAGTAGTTCGGGTGCCGGGACTTCGCCCACAAACCTGTCGAGATGAACTTGCCCTTGTTGGCGGGGTCCGCACTGAACCGGGACTTCTGGGAGTCCGCCAAAACCTCGCAGCCGAAGCCCGCCACCCAAACCAACAGGCCGGCGACGGCGAAGCCGTCCAGCGCTACCCGGTTCGCGGAAGTCATGGCCACCCACGCGGCGGCAGCGGTGAACGCCACCCAGATCCCCTGCATGGTCCACACGCTGAGGAAGCGGACCAAGGAGGGCTTGATCTCGTCAAAACGATCGTCCTTGCCGGCCCGGCTGATCCGTCGGAACAGGAAGGTGCCAAGCCGGGCCGCCCACACCAGGACCAATGCCGCCAGCAGGAGTCCCCGGGCATCTATCCCCGGGGTGAGCAGCACGAGCAGCAGCGTGACGGCGATGTAGCTCAGCGACCCGGTCAGGTCGTAGAACTTCTCCGTCTGCGCCAGGAACGCCGGAATGAACGCCAGCCACTGGATCAGGAAGGCGGCCCCAACGGCCAGCGCGAAGACGGGAATCCCGCCGACAACGGCGCCGCCCTGGCTGCCGGCAACCGCCAGCAGAGCCCCAATCACGACGACCACGGGGATGGTGGCGAGGGCCTTGCGGTCCGAGTCTTTCATCAGGATGTTCCCTTCACAGGCATCACCAAGCGCTGGCGCGCCGGGGCGGGGGCATCGCCCACCACCATCAGTATTGTTCAATCCCCGAGAAACGCAGCCCTGACTTGCCGCCGCCTATACTTCGGGGAACGCCCGCACGTTGCCGACAAGAGGAGCCACCATGACCGGTCCCACCAAGAAGTGGCTGCTCGCCTACGCAGTTGCCGCCGTCATTTTCGCCGGAATCGACGCCCTCTGGATCAGCACCGTGGCAAACAACCAATACCGCAGCCAGATCGGGCACCTGCTCCCCGCCAGCTTCAACGTGCTGGGCGCGGTGCTGTTCTACGTCGTCTACGTGGTGGGCATAGTGCACTACGGCATCCGGCCCAACGATCCCAAAGCCACACTCCGGAGCCGGGTGGCCGGGGCGGCGCTGTTCGGCTTCTTCACCTACGCAACCTGGGCCCTGACCGCCTTCGCCATCCTCAAGGACTTCCCGGCCGTGGTGGCGCTGACGGACATCGCCTGGGGAGCCGCAGTGTGTGCGGCTGTCACCGCGCTTACGGCCCTGCTGCTGCGACTGGGCAAACCCCAGCCGGCGGAATGAACCCCCGGCAACGGAAGACCGTTGCCCACGGCAAACAAGCTGGCTAGAGTGGGTTGATCGCCGCCGCCCCCGCTCGCTCGGGGCTGATCCGCGGCACCTCCATCCCACCCTGGTTCAGGAGATCCCCATGGAAACACGCACCCTCGGCTCACTCACCGTCTCCGCCCTCGGACTGGGCTGTATGGGCATGAGCGAGTTTTACGGCCAAGGCGACGAAAAGGAGTCCGTCGCCACCATCCACGCCTTCCTCGACGCCGGCGGAACGCTGCTGGACACCGCGGACATGTACGGCCCGTTCACCAACGAGAGGCTGGTGGGCGGTGCCATCGCCGGCCGCCGCGACGACGTCGTGCTGGCCACCAAGTTCGGCAACGAACGCCGCGAGGACGGCTCCTGGGTCGGCATCAACGGCAAGCCCGAATACGTCCGGGCCGCGTGCGACGCGAGCCTGCAGCGCCTCGGCGTCGACCACATCGACCTGTACTACCAGCACCGGGTGGACAAGACCGTGCCGATCGAGGAGACCGTCGGCGCCATGGCCGAGCTGGTCCAGGCCGGCAAGGTCAAGCACCTGGGCCTCTCCGAAGCCAGTGCCGACACCGTCCGTCGCGCCCACGCCGTGCACCCCATCACCGCCCTGCAGACCGAATACTCACTGTGGGAGCGCGAGCCGGAGACCAAGATCTTCCCGGTCCTCGCCGAACTCGGCATCGGCTTCGTCCCCTACAGCCCGCTGGGCCGCGGCTTCCTCACCGGCCAACTGCGCAGCGAGGAAGACTTTGCCGAAGACGACTTCCGCCGCCACTCGCCGCGCTTCCAGGGAGAGAACTTCACCCGCAATCTGGAACTCGTGGACCGGGTGACGGAGCTCGCCACCGAGAAGGGCTGCACCCCGGCACAGCTGGCCCTCGCGTGGCTGCTGGCCCAGGGCGAACACATCGTGCCGATCCCCGGGACCAAGAAGCGCGAACGGCTGCGCGAGAACCTGGGCGCCGTCGACGTCGAACTCTCCGCGAGCGACCTCGCCCGGCTCGATGAGCTGGCTCCGGCCGGCGTCGCCGCCGGCGCGCGCTACCCGCACATGGACAGCATCGACGTCTAAACGCCCGGTTGCTCTCTCACTTATGGCTCCTATCCGGCCGTCATAGCAGCCATAAGTGAGAGAGCAACCGAGGGGTTAGCGGCCCGAGGCTGCCAGTTCGGCCAGCAGCTCCGTTTTGCGTTCCTCGCTCGCGAAGGAGGACCGGATGGAGTTGGCCGCGAGCCGCACGCAGTCGAACTCGGACAGCCCGATCACGGACTTGAGCTGGGCGAAGTTGTCATCCACGTACCCGCCGAAGTAGGCCGGGTCGTCCGAGTTCACGCTGACGTTGAGCCCGGCCGCGAGCATGCCCGGCAGCGGGTGCTCGGCCAAGGTGTCGACCGCCCGGAGCCTGACGTTGGAGAGCGGGCAGACGGTCAGCGGCATCAGCTCGTGGACCAGGCGTTCCACCAGCTCGGGATCCTCCATGCAGCGGATGCCGTGGTCGATCCGCTCCACGCCCAGCACGTCCAGTGCCTCGATGATGTACGACGGCGGGCCCTCCTCGCCGGCGTGCGCGATCCGCCGCAGCCCGGCGTCCTTGGCGCGGGCGAAGAGCCGTTCGAACTTCGACGGCGGGTTGCCCACCTCCGCCGAATCCAGCCCGATGCCGGCGATCGGCGCGTCCATCGCCAGCAGTTGCTCCAGCACCTCCAGCGCCGACTCCTCGGACATGTCGCGCAGGAACGCGGCGATCAGCAGGGTCGAGACGCCGAACTCCTGCTGCGACGTGGCCAGGACCGAGGCGACGCCGTTCACGCAGGTCGCCAGGGACACGCCGCGGGACAGGTGCGCCTGCGGATCCAGCATGATCTCGGCATGCCGCACCCCGGCGGACGAGGCACGCGCCAGGTACGCGCGGGTCATGTCGGCGAAGTCCTGCTCGGTCCGCAGCACTGCCATGTTCGCGTAATACAGATCCAGGAACGACTGCAGGTCCGTGAACTCGTAACGGGCGCGCAGTTCGTCCAGATCCGCATAGGGCAGCGTGATTCCGTTGCGTTCCGCGAGCGCGAAGATCAGTTCCGGCTCCAGCGTGCCCTCGATGTGCAGGTGCAGCTCGGCAACCGGCAGCGCAGCGTGGACCTCTTCGGGGATCTCGGCGAACTCGGGGACGCCCTCAGTCTGGGCCGCGTCCGCGCCGCCGTCGTAAGTTTCCATTTGGTAAGGATATGCCCGCCGGACGCAAGGACGGATAGAGTCGAACTGATGCAAACTAATCAGCAGGCTTCCAATCTCACCGGCCTGGCGCCGGACCACCCCACGGACGGCTTCGTCCGGGTCCGCGGCGCCCGGGAAAACAACCTGCGCAATGTGGACGTGGACGTGCCGCGCGACGCGATCGTCGCCTTCACCGGGGTCTCCGGCTCCGGGAAGTCGTCCCTGGCCTTCGGCACCATCTACGCCGAGGCCCAGCGCCGCTACTTCGAATCGGTGGCGCCGTACGCGCGCCGGCTGATCCAGCAGGGCCACAACCCGAAGGTGGAGCTGATCACCGGGCTGCCGCCCGCCGTCGCGCTGCAGCAGCGCCGCGGCACCCCCAGCTCCCGCTCCACCGTGGGCACGGTCACCACGCTGTCCAACTCGCTGCGGATGCTCTTCTCCCGGGCCGGCAGCTACCCCGACGGCGCGGCGCCGCTGGACTCGGACGCGTTCTCCCCCAACACCGCGGCCGGCGCCTGCCCCGAGTGCCATGGCCTCGGCATCGCGCACACGGTCAGCGAATCGTCGCTGGTCCCGGACACCTCGCTGAGCATCCGTGACGGCGCCATCGCCGCGTGGCCCGGCGCCTGGCAGGGCAAGAACCTGCGCGACATCCTCACCCACCTGGGTTACGACGTCGATACCCCGTGGCGGAAGCTGCCCAAAAAGGACCGCGACTGGATCCTGTTCACCGAGGAGCAGCCCGTGGTGGAGGTGACGCCACAGCGGGACCGGGTGGCCAAGCCGTACAAGGGCCGCTTCTGGAGCGCCCGCAGCTACGTCCTGCACACGCTCGCCGATTCCAAGAGCAGCACCATGCGTGAGAAGGTGCTGCGCTTCATGGAAACCGGCCCGTGCCCGCGCTGCGGAGGCAGCGGTCTGCGGCCCGAGGCCCTCGCCGTGACGTTCGCCGGAAAGACCATCGCCGAGCTCAACGCCGTCCCGATGACAGAACTCGCCGCGATCATCCGCCCCACCACCGAGCTCACTTCCGCGGGGACAGCCTCGCGGAAACAGTCCTCCGGCGAGTCCAACGAGGTGGCCGTCGCCATCACCCGCGACCTGCTGCAGCGCGTCACCGTGCTCCTGGACCTCGGCCTGGGCTACCTTGCCCTGGGCCGTTCCACCCCCACGCTCTCCCCCGGCGAGATGCAGCGCCTGCGGATCGCCACCCAGCTGCGCTCCGGGCTGTTCGGCGTGATCTACGTGCTCGACGAGCCCTCCGCCGGCCTGCACCCGGCCGACGCCGAGCCCCTGCTCGCGGTGCTGGACCAGCTCAAGTCCTCCGGCAACTCGGTGTTCGTCGTGGAGCACAACATGGACGTGGTGCGCCGCGCCGACTGGCTGGTGGACGTGGGCCCGCGCGCCGGCGACGGCGGCGGCGAGGTGCTCTACAGCGGCCCGGTGGCCGGTCTCGCCGAGGTGGAGGCCTCCGTCACCCGGCCCTACCTGTTCCCGGACGGTGGAAGGAAGTCGGACGACGGCGGTTCTCGCGCACGCCGGGAAGCGGCCGGCTGGCTGGAGCTGCGCGACATCAGCCGCCACAACCTGCAAGAGCTCGACGCCAGCTTCCCGCTCGGCGTCCTGACCGCCGTCACGGGCGTCTCCGGCTCCGGAAAGTCGACTCTGGTCAGCCAGGTCCTCGCCGAGGTGGCCAACGCCTGGCTGCACCCCGGGGCCGAAGCAGAGGGCACGCCGGAAGAGGCAGCCGACGACGCCGGGGAGCCCAGCGCCCCGCTGAGCGTCGGCCCGGTCTCCGGGCTGGAGCAGATCGACCGGCTGGTGAAGGTGGACCAGAAGCCGATCGGCCGCACCCCGCGCTCCAACCTGGCCACCTACACCGGGCTGTTCGACGCCGTCCGCAAGGAATTCGCGGCCACGGACGAGGCCAAAGCCCGCGGCTTCGGCGCCGGACGCTTCTCCTTCAACGTCGCCGGCGGACGCTGCGAGACCTGCCAGGGCGAGGGCTTTGTGGCCGTGGAACTGCTCTTCCTGCCCGGCAGCTACGGCCCCTGCCCGGAATGCCACGGCTCGCGCTACAACCCGGAGACCCTGGAAGTCAGCTACCGCGGCAAGAACGTGGCGGAGGTGCTCGGCATGACCGTCAACGCGGCCGCCGATTTCCTCACCGAGGTCCCCGCCGCCGCACGCGCCCTGCAGACGCTGCGCGAGGTGGGCCTGGGCTACCTCCGGCTGGGCCAGCCCGCGACCGAGCTTTCCGGCGGCGAGGCCCAGCGCATCAAGCTCGCCACCGAGCTGCAGCGTGCCCAGCGGGGCCACTCGCTCTACCTGCTGGATGAACCCACCACGGGACTGCACCCGGCCGACGTCGAACTCCTGATGGCCCAGCTGCACCGGCTGGTGGACGCCGGCAACACCGTTGTTGTGGTGGAGCACGAGATGGACGTGGTGGCCGCCGCGGACTGGGTGATCGATCTGGGACCCGCCGGTGGCGACGCCGGCGGCGAGATCATCGCCGCAGGGGAACCCGCCGTCGTCGCGCGCTCCAAAACAAGCAGGACCGCCCCGTACCTCGGGGCGGTCCTGAAGGGCTAAAGCGGCGAGAGCCGCTCAGGCGGCTTTCGGGAGTTCGCGGATGATGCGGACCTTCCACGCGGCGTCGTCGCTGGTGTCCAGCAGGGCCACGGTGCCCTGCGCAAGGTGCAGCGCGACGCGCTTGGCGGCGAGCAGTTCCAGGTAAAGCTGTTCGTTCATCCGGGCCGGGGTGTCGATCACGTACTTCACCGCGTCGCGGACCTTGCGGTAGTTGGCGCTGCGTTCCCGGTGCAGGTGGAGTTCGAGCAGCCGGCGCTGCCGCAGCCGCGGCTCATGCCGGTTCAGCCAGGACACGGCCGCGTGCACGGCCACCACGAGGGTCAGCGAGATGGCGTAGATTTCCCAGCCGCTGGACAGCAGGAACAGCGGCAGGTTGGCGATTGCGACGAGGGCGATGAAGAGGCGGAACGCGAGCAGGCGGCGCATCGTCAGGGCCACCGAGGCAAGGGCCGTGCGGAAACCGCTCTGCTCCTTGCGGGCCTCGGCAGGGTCCAGCGTGAATTCTTCGAGGACCAGGATGCCGTTGGCTTCCGGGCCGAGCATTTGTCCGTACTTTGGCGCAATGGGCGCCGCTGATTCAAGGGTCATGGCGGGTCTTCCGTGCGGCTGGGGTTGCTTGCCGTAAATGATAGATCCCCGGGCTGGGAGCTGTCTGTATGTATCCGTCATGTGAACACGCTCACCCGGAAGGCCCAGCAATTGGCGTTGCGGCCCCGTGGCCCCAAACTGGAGAGATGCAGACTTTCCTCCCCTTCCCCGATTTCCAGCAGAGCGCCGCGGCCCTTGACCCGGTACGGCTCGGCAAGCAGCGCGTCGAGGCGCTGCAGATGCTGCGCGCGCTGGTGATTCCCGAGTACGGCTGGCAGTCCCACCCGGCCGTCCGGATGTGGATGGGCCACGTCCCCGCGTTGACGATGTACGGCCTGGCCGTGGTGGACGAATGGACCGCCCGCGGCGGCGAAGACACCACCCGGGAAAAGATCATGGAGTTCGCTCCGCAGGCCGCGCACCCGGATTACGCGGCCAAGATCCCGATGCCGTACTGGCTGGGGAACCCGGACTTCCACGCCAGCCACCGCTCCCGGCTGCTCGCCAAGGACCAGCGGTTCTACGCCTCGGTGTTCCCCGGCACGGATCCGGACCTGGAGTACGTGTGGCCCGAACCCAAGCACGAGCTGCTGCCGGAAGATCCTGCAGGAGACCGCATGTGGGTCCTCCGCCTGCCGCTGGGCGATACCGACCCGAAGCAGCTGGACACGATCAGCCTGCCGCCGGTTCGCGGCAAGGCAGCGACCGCCGGGGAGGACGAGTACCAGTTCGTCTACGCGGACAACGGGTCCCGCCGGCCGGATAAGAATGCGCGTAAGCGCCCCGCCAAGCCGCTGGTGAAAAAGCCCACCCGCAAGCGCCAGGCCCAGGAAGAGGCGTTCACCACGCTGCCCGGGAAGTCCGTGGTGGCGATCCCGCTCGAGGGCGGCCGCTCCTTCGCCGTCGGCGAGGTCCAGGGGCGTCCGATCACGGTGGACGGCCACTTTGCCCGCAACTTCCAGGTCAACGAGATCCTGGCCCGCCGGGACTTCGACTACCCGGCACTGCTGCAGGATCCCCGGGCGTTCTTCCCGATCCCGGCGCGGTAGCTCGGGGCGCGGACGGTGTGAGCAGCTCCGGGCGACACTCCGGCTCGCGGGTTCCGTCCGCCGTCGGCGCTTCCAAACCCCGAGCCCGAACGAAACCCGCGAGCGGACGCGGCGGTAGCGGCTCCGTCGCTCCCCGCGCTGCCCGCGTTTACTGGCAGACTGGCCAGTATGACTGTACTGCTGGCCGGTTGCGGCGATCTGGGTACCGAAGCCGGCCTGCGCTTTGCCGCGGCCGGCCACCGCGTGGTGGGCTGGCGGCGCTCACCGGGGAAACTGCCGACGGCGATAGAAGGCGCCGCGGCTGACCTAACTACCGGCGAACTGCCGCCGGTCCCGGACGACACCACCGCCGTCGTCGTCGCCATTGCGGCGGACTCCCCTACCGAGGAGGCCTACCGGGCGGCCTATGTGGACGGCCTGGCCCATGTGCTCGACGCCGTGGCAGCTTCCGGCGCGCCGGTCCGCCGGGTGCTGGTCGTGTCCTCCACCGCGGTGTACGGCGACGCCGACGGCGGCTGGGTGGACGAAACGACGACGCCGAACCCCGGCGGATTCTCCGGCCGCATCATCCGCGAAGCCGAGGAGCTGCTCTACCGCCGCCTGCATGGCACCGGGGTTTCGCCGGTGGTATTGCGGCTCGGCGGGATCTACGGGCCGGGCCGGACCCGCCTGATCGACCAGGTGCGCGGCGGGAACGCCACAGTCCCGACCGAGTCCCGTTTCACCAACCGGATCCATCGCGACGACGCCGCTGCCGCCATCGTGCACCTGTGCACCATGGCCGCTGAGCCGGCGCCCGTGTACCTCGGCGTGGACAACGAGCCGGCCGAACTTGGCGAAGTGCTGCGGTTCCTGGCCGGCGAGCTGGGGCTCCCGGAGCCGCGGCCGGCCGAACCGGCGTCGGGGGTAACGACCGGAGCTGGCAGCGCCTCGGGCGGCGGCGAGCCGTCGCGGGGCGGCAACAAACGCGTCAGCAACGCGCTGCTGCGCAGCACCGGCTTCGAGTTCGAGTATCCGAGCTTCCGCGAGGGCTATCGCGCCATCCTGGCCGGCGTCAGCGAGCGGCACCCCTGACGCGCCGTTTGCTCGCAGACCACTAGATTTCATACCCAACTTTCCCGAGGGGCAGCATGGATTTTCAGCACATCATCGAGACGGTCGGCCGGTTCATGGATTTCGCCGGCGTGGCCATCATGGTCATCGGCGCCCTGGTGTCCATCCCGATGGCTTTGCGGGGGTTCCAGCCCCGGCAGCTGCCGCCCGGCTCCGAGCCACTCTCGGTCTACCGTTCCTACCGGCAACTGCTGGGCCGCTCCATCCTGCTCGGCCTTGAGCTGCTGGTGGCGGCCGACATCATCCGGACCGTGGCTGTCACCCCCACCTTTGAGAGCGTGGGCGTGCTGGCCATCATCGTGCTGATCCGAACGTTCCTGAGCTTCTCCCTCGAGCTCGAAATCACCGGGCGCTGGCCCTGGCAGAAGCAGCCGGCAACCGCCCAAGCGGCCGACGCCCAGGCGCCGTCGACGGCCGGCTGACCGGTTCTCCCGAGAGCGGAAAGCCCTTCTCGGCACTCACCGGCTCCGGATAGGCTCGCGAAATGACGAATTCACTTGCCTCCAAAGCCACCGAATTGCTGAGCCTCCACCGGGCGCCCGAGATCCTGCAGGTCATCAACGTCTGGGATGTCATCACCGCGAAGGTCGTCGCCGACCTCCCCGGCACGACTGCCCTGGCAACGGCCAGCCACTCTATTGCGGCCTCGCTGGGCTATGAAGACGGCGAGAAGATCCCGCTGGACGAGATGATCGCCGCCGTCGGCCGCATCGCCGCGGCGACCTCCCTTCCGGTCAGCGCCGACCTTGAGTCGGGCTACGGGAACCCGGGCGAAGCAGCCCGCAAGGCGATCGGGGTCGGCATTGTTGGCGCCAACATCGAGGACCAGATGCGGCCGCTCGCCGACGCGGTGACCCAGATGAGTTCCGTGGTGCGGGCCGCCGAGGCCGAGGGCATCGACTTTGTCCTCAACGCCCGCACGGACGCGTTCCTCAAGGGCAAGGACCGGGACCCCGGCGCCGTGCTCGCCGACGCGGTTGAGCGCGGCCGGGCCTTCCTCGACGCCGGTGCCACGACCGTGTTCGTACCCGGGCTGCTGGACGAAGCCACCGTCAAGGCGCTGGTGGACGGCATCGGCTGGAACAAGATCTCGGTCATCAACGTCCCCGGCTCCCTGGCCCCCGCCAAGCTCCAGGAACTCGGCGTCGCCCGCATCTCGTACGGCCCGTGGACCCAGCGCGTGGCACTTACCGCCCTGGCGGATACCGCGGCGGATCTCTTGGCCGGCGGAGAGCTTCCTGACGGGACCCGGGCCCTGAACTAACGGCCGGCGAACCGATGGAAACCGATCCCTGGCCCGATGCGCCGGACCTGCCCCTGCCGGTCATCATGGACCAGCGGTGGACGGACGCGGTGTTCCTGCACTGGCGCATCCCCGAGCCGGTTGCGGCGGCGTTCATGCCGCACGGAGTTGTCCCGGACGTGTTCGACGGATCGGCCTGGGTGGGCCTGATCGGCTTCCGCATGCAGGGGGCCGGCCTGGGCAACGGGCCGGGAATTCCCTACTTTGGCAGCTTCAACGAGATCAACGTGCGGGTCTATTCGCGGGAGCCGGGCGGCACCCGGGGTGTCGTCTTCCTGACCCTGGATGCTTCACGCCTGGCAGTGGTGCTGGCCGCACGCGCGGCGGGAATCCCCTACGTGTGGTCCCGGGACCGCTTCCGGGCAGCCAACAGCGCTGACCCGTCGACGGGTTATTCGGTTCGCCGGTTTGGGAGCGGGGCGCGGAGCGATTTCGCGGTGGCCCCGCAGTTCGACGCCGAAGCGGCCGATCCGCTCTCCGTCCATCTCACGGCCCGGTTTGGGCTGCACACCCGTTTCCGCGGCAAGACACTCTATGTTCCCAATACTCACAGCCCCTGGCCGCTGTTCCAGGCCCGGCTGACGGTGCTGGAGGACCAACTCGTCGCGGCGGCCGGCATCACGCTCTCCGGACCGCCCGAATCGGTGCTGTTCTCGCCGGGCGTGCGAACGCAATTCGGACGGCCGCGTGTGCTTGGCGGCAGCTGAGTCCGTGGCCGTCCGGCTGCGGATAATTGTTCGGTGCGCGTTCCGCAGGGTCCTAATAATGTCGTAGGTCTCTGATGAACTTGGTTCATGGGAACCAGTGCAGCGGTCACCTTCTCTCCGGCCACCCGGCCGGTTGATGGCCGCCGGGATCCGTCGCTGGGGTTCGTTCTGGGGCAATTGCGGGAGTTGTGTTCGACGGCGGTCGGTGACGCGGCGTTGTTCGGCTTCGCGGAGGCCGCGGAGTACGCCGCCGGGGTCGAGGAGCTCGCCCGGGCGGTGGATTTCCTGCAGCTGGTCGGCGCGGCCGCCGTGGACCGCACCCGCAAGGAAGCCGCCGCCGCGGATTCCCCGGTCCTGGATGACGGTTACCGCAAGAGCGGGGAGTTCCTGCGGGACCGGTTGCAGATCACCGCAGTCGAGGCCCACCGCCGGCTGT
>NZ_JABFMX010000016.1 GCF_013359735.1 Arthrobacter sp. C9C5 | reverse complement strand
CGCCCCGGACCTTCCCCGCCGCGGGCCCCGCTGCCGGAGCCCCCGCCGTCGACGTCGCCGCCCTCGGCGAACAACTGCTGGGCAAGTGGGCCGCGGTCCGCCGGCAGGCCCGGGACCTGGCCGGCCGGCCGGAACTGCACAAGACCGAGGGGCTCACCCACACCGAGCACCGCCAGCGGGTCTTCGGCCAGCTCAAGATCCTGGTGGAGAACGGCGCCGTGCACCGGGCCTTCCCGGCGGAGGTCGGCGGCGCGGACGAACACGGCGGCAACGTAGCCGGCTTCCAGGAACTCGTCATCGCCGACCCCTCGCTGCAAATCAAGGCCGGCGTGCAGTGGGGCCTCTTCGGCTCCGCGGTGAACCACCTCGGCACCGAGGAACACCACAAGAAGTGGCTGCCGGGCATCATGAGCCTGGACATCCCCGGCTGCTTCGCCATGACCGAGACCGGACACGGCTCGGACGTCGCCAGCATCGCCACCACCGCCAGCTACGACGCCGCCACCGAAGAGTTCGTGGTGCACACGCCCTTCCGCGCGGCCTGGAAGGACTACATCGGCAACGCGGCCATCGACGGACTGGCCGCCGTCGTCTTCGCGCAGCTGATCACCAACGGCGTCAACCACGGCGTGCACGCGTTCTACATGGACCTGCGCGACCCGGAGACCAAGGAATTCCTTCCCGGCATCGGCGGCGAGGACGACGGCGTCAAGGGCGGCCTGAACGGCATCGACAACGGCCGGCTGCACTTCAACCAGGTACGCATCCCGCGGACCAACCTGCTCAACCGTTACGGCAACGTGGACGCAGACGGCACCTACAGTTCGCCGATTGCCAGCCCCGGCCGCCGCTTCTTCACGATGCTGGGTACCCTGGTCCAGGGCCGGGTGTCGCTCGATGGCGCCGCCGTGACCGCGTCCAAGCTGGCCCTCAAGACCGCCATCCAGTACGCCTCCGAACGGCGCCAGTTCAACGCCTCCTCCGCCACGGACGAGGAGGTCCTGCTGGACTACCAGCGGCACCAGCGCCGGCTGTTCAGCCGGCTTGCGACCACCTATGCCGCGAGCTTCGCCAGCGAACAGCTGCTGCAGAAGTTCGACGACGTGTTCTCCGGCCGGAACGACACCGACGAGGACCGCCAGGACCTCGAGACCCTGGCCGCCGCGCTCAAGCCTCTCAGCACCTGGCACGCCCTCGACACCCTGCAGGAGTGCCGCGAAGCCTGCGGCGGCGCCGGCTTCCTGATCGAGAACCGGTTCGCGTCGCTGCGCGCCGACCTCGATGTCTACGCCACCTTCGAGGGCGACAACACCGTGCTGCTGCAGCTGGTCGCGAAGCGCCTGCTGGCGGACTACGCCAAGGAATTCCGCAACGTGGACTTCGGCGTGCTGGCCCGCTACGTCGTCGGGCAGGCGACCGGCGCCGCCATCCACCGGACCGGCCTGCGCGGCGTCGCCCAGTTCATGGCGGACTCCGGCTCGGTGCAGAAGGCCGCCAGTGCGATCAAGGACGAGGCCGGCCAGCGGGCCCTGTTGACCGAGCGCGTCCAGGCCATGGTGGCCGAGGTCGGTTCGGCGCTCAAGGGCGCGAACAAGCTGCCGCAGCAGCAGGCCGCCGCGCTGTTCAACAGCCACCAGAACGAACTCATCGAGGCGGCCCAGGCGCACGCCGAGCTGCTGCAGTGGGAGGCCTTCACCGACGCGCTGGGCAAGGTCGCCGACCCCGGCACCAAGGCGGTCCTGACCTGGCTGCGCGACCTCTTCGGGCTGTCCCTGATCGAGAAGAACCTGTCCTGGTACCTGATGAACGGCCGGCTCTCGATGCAGCGCGCCCGCACCGTGGGCGAGTACATCAACCGGCTGCTCGTGAAGATCCGCCCGCATGCCCTGGATCTGGTGGATGCCTTCGGTTTCGGCCCGGAGCACCTCCGCGCAGCGATCGCCACCGGGGCGGAGAAGACCCGCCAGGACGAGGCCCGGGAGTTCTTCCGCCAGCAGCGTGCCAGCGGCCACGCCCCGGTTGACGAGAAGATCCTGCTGGCCCGCACGGCGCGCGAGGGGAAGGCCAAGTCCGGGAAGGCCAAGTCCGGGAAGACGCGCAGCTAAAAAACAGCGCGGCTAGATACCAGCACAGCTAGACAGCAGAGCACGACGACGGCGCCGCCCCCTTGCCGGGGCGGCGCCGTCGTCGTGCTGCGTCGCTACTGCGGAAGGACCGAGCGGTAGACCTCGAGGGTGGTTTCGGTGATGGATTCCCAGGAGAAGTGCTCCTCGGCCCGGCGGCGGCCGGCCTGGCCCATCGCGCGGGCGCGCGCCGGGTCGGAGACCACCTCGGTCAGGGCCGCGGCAAACTCCGTGACGAACTTCTCCGGATCCAGCGGGGTGCCGGTGCCGTCGGTGACCTGTTCGAGCTGCACCAGGAGGCCGGTCTCGCCGTGCTGGACCACCTCCGGAATACCGCCGGTGGCGCTGGCCACCACCGCGGCGCCGCAGGCCATCGCTTCCAGGTTCACGATCCCGAGCGGTTCGTAGATGGACGGGCAGGCGAACGCGGTGGCGTGGCTGAGGACCTGGATCAGCTCGCGGCGCGGGAGCATCCGCTCCACGAGGATCACGCCGCTGCGCTGGCCCTGCAGTTCCTCGATCAGGCGGGCGGTCTCCGCGGCGAGTTCCGGTGTGTCCGCGGCGCCGAGGCACAGCACCAGCTGGACGTCCGCGGGGAGCTTTGCGGCGGCCCGGAGCAGGTACGGGACGCCCTTCTGGCGGGTGTTGCGTCCCACGAAGACGACGCTCGGCCGCTCCGGGTCAATTCCCAGGGCGCGGACCACGTCCTCGTCCTCGTCGCGGTTCCAGAGGCTGACGTCGATGCCGTTGTGGACCACGCGGACCTTCGCCGGGTCCACCTCGGGGTAGCTGCGCAGGATGTCCTGGCGCATCCCTTCGGACACGGCGATGATCGCCGCGGCGGACTCGTAGGCGGTCTTCTCCACCCAGGAGGACAGGGCATAGCCGCCGCCGAGCTGTTCGGCCTTCCAGGGCCGCAGCGGCTCCAGGCTGTGGGCGCTGAGCACGTGCGGGATGCCGTGCAGCAGCGAGGCGATGTGCCCGGCCATGTTGGCGTACCAGGTGTGCGAATGCACGAGGTCCGCGCCGGCGATGTCCGGGACGATCCTCAGGTCCACGCCGAGGGTCTGCACGGCGGCGTTGGCGCCGGCCAGGTCCTCCGGCACGGCATAGGACGTCACGGTGGCCCCGTGGTAGTCCGGAGTGCGCGGGGCACCGAAGGCGCGCACCTGCAGATCCACTCTCTGGGCCAGCACGCGGCTGAGTTCGGCCACGTGGACGCCGGCGCCCCCATAGATTTCGGGCGGGAATTCCTTGGTCACAATGTCTATTCGCACAAACCCCAAGGTAGTCCTTCCGGCTGATCTGTTCTAGTGTGAAGAGGTCCGGGCACACCGGACGGTTTTTGGGGAGCAACGAAGGCGTTCAGGAGCGATCACATGCCGCAGCAAAAGAAAGTCTTGGCCATTGTCCTCGCAGGTGGCGAGGGAAATAGGCTGATGCCGTTGACGGCCGACCGGGCCAAGCCGGCCGTTCCGTTCGCCGGAAGTTACCGGCTCATTGATTTCGCCCTTTCCAACCTGGTGAATTCCCGGTATTTGCAGATTGTCGTCCTGACGCAATACAAATCCCACAGCCTGGACCGGCACATTTCCGAAACGTGGCGCATGTCCACCCAGCTCGGGAACTACATCGCCTCCGTGCCCGCCCAGCAGCGCGTCGGCAAGAGCTGGTTCCTGGGCAGCGCCAACGCCATCTACCAGTCCCTCAACCTGATCCACGACGCCAACCCCGACATCGTCGTCGTGGTCGGCGCGGACCACGTGTACCGGATGGATTTCGCGCAGATGGTCGCGCAGCACGTCGCCAGCGGCGCGAAGGCGACGGTGGCGGCCGTACGCCAGCCGCTGCACATGGCCGACCAGTTCGGCGTGATCGAGGTGGACCAGGAGAACCCGGAGAAAATCGCCGCCTTCGTGGAGAAGCCGTCCTCCACGCCCGGGCTCGCCGCGGACCCCACCCAGTTCCTCGCGTCTATGGGCAACTACGTCTTCAACGCCGACGCCCTCGTCGAGGCGCTGCATGTCGACGCTGAGCGGCTCGACACCAAGCACGACATGGGCGGGGACATCATTCCGTACTTCGTCGACCAGGGCGAGGCCGGCGTGTACGACTTCACCCTCAACGACATCCCCGGCTCCACCGAGCGTGACCGCACCTACTGGCGCGACGTCGGCACCATCGATTCGTTCTACGACGCCCACATGGACCTGATCTCCCCCGTGCCGGTGTTCAACCTGTACAACTCGGAATGGCCGATCTACACGCGCCAGAGCATCTCGCCGCCGGCGAAGTTCGTCCGCGGCGAGGGCGGCACCGTGGGCACGGCCCTGGACTCGATCGTGGCCAGCGGCGTCGTTATCTCCGGCGGCATCGTGGAAGGCTCGGTGCTCTCCAATGACGTCTACGTCGGCACGGCCAGCCGGGTGCTCGACTCGGTGCTGATGGACAAGGTGCAGGTCGGCGCGGGCGCCGTGATCAAGCGCGCTATCGTCGATAAGAACGTCCGGATCCCGGCCGGTGCCGCGATCGGCCTGGACCCCGAACTGGACCGGGCGCGCGGGTTCAAGGTCACCGACTCCGGCATCACGGTCCTGGCCAAGGGCCAGGAAGTTCCCGAGCCCGGCGACGCCGAACGTTCCCTCTCCGCAGCCAACCTGTACCTCGTGCCGGATGCCGTGAAGACCGCCACCGAGAACTGGCCGGCCGGCCGCGAGTCCGTGGAAAAGGTCGGCGAGGTGCACGCCGCCGCCGTCGGCGTCGAGCCTCCCGGGAAGTCCTCCACCAAGGCGTACTAAGCCGCGGGCCGGAGCCGGGGCCGCCAGTCGGCGCCCCCGGTTCCGGGCCAGCAATCTCCGGCGTCGGGCCGGGTGCGTTACAGGCTGTAAAATTGGCCCAATGAGCTCTCCCGATCTGCCCCCCGTGCCGGCCAGCGATTCACCGGCCCCCGCCGAGTTGACCGCCGCGGAAATCGCCGCCTGCCTCAAGGTGCTGAACAGCATCCACGTCTACGACGAGGAACACCCGGACTACGTTTCGATCCGCCGCGCGACCGGGAAGATGTTCAAAGCGGTCAAGCGGCACCGCCGGACCACCAAGCGGGACCTCATCGCCGAGGCGGACCGTGCCGTCATCGCCCAGACCGCGACCGCCGCACCGGACCGGATCGACGACGAGACCCGCGGCAACAAGCTGGCGACCTCGGCCACCGGCGAGGTCGCGGGCCACCTGATCAGGTCCCGGCCCTGCTACATCTGCAAGCAGCACTACACGCAGGTGGATGCGTTCTACCACCAGCTCTGTCCCGAGTGCGCCCTCTTCAGCCACAGCAAGCGCGATGCCCGGACGGACCTGAGCGGCCGGCGGGCGCTGCTGACCGGCGGACGGGCCAAGATCGGCATGTACATCGCCCTCCGACTGCTCCGCGACGGCGCCCACACCACCATCACCACGCGCTTCCCGAAGGACGCCGCCCGGCGCTTCGCCGCGATGGAGGACAGCGCCGACTGGCTGCACCGGCTGCGGATCGTGGGCATCGACCTGCGTGACCCCTCGCAGGTCATGGCGCTGACGGACTCCCTCGACGCCGCGGGGCCGCTGGACATCATCATCAACAACGCCGCCCAGACGGTCCGGCGCTCGGGCAACGCGTACAAGCCGCTGGTCGACGCCGAGGACGAAGCGCTGCCCGCGGAGCTGCAGGCGGCCAACGGGGGCCCCGAACTGGTCACCTTCGGCCACGCCCATGACAAGCACCCGCTGGCCCTGGCCAGCTCGGTCTTGGACCACCCCGTGCTGGCCGGCGACGCCATCACCTCGCTGGCGCTGTCCACCGGCTCCGCCTCGCTGGAGCGGATCGCCTCCGGCACCGCGATCGACGCCGGCGGCCTGGTCCCGGACCTCGCCAGCATCAACAGCTGGACCCAGGTGGTGGACGAGGTGGATCCGCTGGAGATGCTTGAAGTGCAGCTCTGCAACGTGACCGCCCCGTTCCTGCTGGTAAGCCGGCTGCGCGGGGCGATGAAGCGCTCCACCGCGCGGCGGAAGTACATCGTGAACGTCAGCGCCATGGAGGGCCAGTTCTCCCGCGCCTACAAGGGACCGGGGCACCCGCACACCAACATGGCCAAGGCCGCGCTGAACATGATGACGCGGACCAGCGCCAAGGAAATGCTCGACTCCGACGGCATCCTGATGACCGCCGTCGACACCGGCTGGATCACCGACGAGCGGCCGCACTACACGAAGGTCCGGCTGATGGAGGAAGGGTTCCACGCCCCGCTGGATCTCGTCGACGGCGCCGCGCGGGTCTACGACCCGATCGTCATGGGCGAGTCCGGCGAGGACCAGTACGGCGTCTTCCTGAAGGACTACAAGCCCAGCCCCTGGTAGGGCCGGGCTGTCGGGTCCGTTTCGCCGTGGACCAGCAGGCCGTCCGTCCCGGCGCCACGGGCCTTATGGCCCTAATGGGGCCCCTGGCCTGTCCGTAACGTGGAGCTGTGAATACGACGACGCCTCCGCCAAATTTCCAGCTGTCCATCGACCAGTGCTGGGTGCTGCTCGACAGTGAAGTGGTCGGGCGGATTGCCCTGATCGTCGACGGCCATCCGGAGGTATTTCCGGTGAATTTCGTCCTGCAGCGCCGCTCGATCGTGTTCCGCACCGCCGGCGGCACCAAGCTGTGGGGCGCCATTACGGCCAAACCGGTTGCCTTCGAAATCGACGGTTACGACTCCCACGAGCAGACGGCGTGGAGCGTCGTCGCCCGCGGCGAAGCCGAGCTGATCGAAGACCAGGCGGACAAGGACGCGGTGGACGAGCTGCTCCTGGAGCCCTGGCAGCCGGGTGAAAAGAACTACTACGTGCGACTGGCGCCCAAGGCCCTCACCGGGCGCCGCTTCAAGGTCAACAACCCGGATGTCTGGCACACGCGGTTGGCGGACCCGCGGCGGGCCTCTTTCGAATAGACCAGCTGGATGCGGGCCGCCCGGGGCGGCCCCCGTCAGCCCTGGCTAACGCTTTTCCGGCGTGTGCACCACCAGTACGGGGCAGTGCGCGTGCGCCACGAGGGCGGAGCTCACCGAGCCGAGCAGCAGGCCTCCGAAACCGCCGTGCCCGCGCCGGCCCAGCACCAGCAGGTCCGCGTTCCGGCTCTCTTCCAGCAACATGCGGCGCGGATGCCCCTGCACCAGGCGTGTTTCCACATTGGCGGGGGTGGCTTCGCCGAAGGCCTTCACCACGGTCTCTTGCAGGATTTCACCCGCCCGGACGTCGAAATCGTTGATTCCCATGGCGACGTAGCCGTCGTACACCGGCGGAACGTCCCAGCAGGCCAGCGCCACGATGTTGGCCGAGAGCGGGAGGGCCAGCCGCTGCGCCTGCCGCAGCGCCTCCACCGAAGCGTCCGATCCGTCGACTCCGACCACGATGGTCCGGATGCCCGTAGCCTCGCTCATGACTGGTCCCTTCGCGGTGCCCCCATGGCACGTAGCTCCAAGGATTCCGGCGCGCGGATCCGCAGGCTAGGGCCGAAAGTCACCGCGGCGGCCCGGCAGGCCCGGCGCCGTGGGCCGAACGGCCCTTGTCCGGGGGCGCGGGCCGGCCGCAGACTTGCAGTGCGCGGCGAAGAAATATTCCCGCTTCGCGACCATTGAGAGCGACTGGAGCCCACAATGGAAGGTACGAATTCACCGCAATTCAGGGATCAGCAAGCAGGGTCCCGCACAAGTTGGACGGACGCGGTCTGCCACGGACCTGCAACGCGAGCTGGGGAGCTCCGTGGGACCGGTGGCAGCGACAGCGCCCGGACGGGAGAAACATGATTGCTTGGGCAGATGCCGGTCTCACTGCAACCGAAGGCCATCCGGCCGTGATCCGTGTGTTCATCCTCGACGACCATGAGCTGGTTCGCCGGGGACTCCAGGAACTCCTGGAAGGCGAGGGGTTTCTGGTGGTGGGCAGCTCGGGGTCAGCAGTCGAGGCCACGCGGCGGATTCCTGCCTTGCACCCGGACGTTTGCGTCCTGGATGCCCGGCTGCCCGACGGCACCGGTATCGAGGTCTGCCGGGACGTGCGTTCGATCGATCCCTCGCTGAACTGCATCATCCTCACCAGTTTCGACGACGAACAGGCCCTGCGCGGCGCCGTCCTCGCCGGAGCCTCAGGCTACGTCCTGAAGGAGATCGGCGGAACCGACCTGATCGGCGCCCTGCGCCGCGCCGCCGCGGGCGAATCCATCTTCGAGGACGGTGTGGCCGCCGGGATCGTCGAAAGCCTGGTGGAAACCGAAGAGGTTGATCCCCGGACCGCGTCCCTCACGCCCCAGGAACGCAGGGTGCTGGAGCTGGTCGGCGGAGGGCTCACGAACCGCCAGATCGCGGCGGAGATGTTCCTGGCCGAAAAGACCGTCAAGAACTACGTCTCATCCCTGCTGGCCAAGCTGGGCTTCGAGCGCCGCACCCAGGCGGCGGTCTTCATCGCCAGCCCGGCCGGCGCGGGAACGCCCGCCACCGGCACGGCGGCCGAGGCCGGCCGGCAACACAGCAGCCGTTGAGGGCGCCTCCGACAGCCGCCGCCAGGGTCAACGCCACGTCAACGCCGGCTAGAGCGGGACGGACCATTCGACGCTGGTTCCGGCGTCCGGCGCCGTCGTGATGGTGCACTGGCCGTCCAGCATCCGCGCCCGGTCCTCCAGATTAGCCAGGCCGTTTCGCTCCAGGCTGTCATTGAAGCCGGAGCCGTTGTCCGTGATGACCACCGTGACCTGGCCCTTGATGACGGCGACGGACACCGAGATGGCGTCCGCACCGGAATGCCGGATGGCATTGCTCAGTCCTTCGGAGACCACGGCCACGACGTTGTCCGCCTTGTCCGGCGTGACGGCGTCCACCGGACCGGTCAGCGTCAGTCGGGGCGTGAAGGGCATGGACTTGGCGGAGCTTCGGGTCACCCGACGGATCCTGCCGCTGAGGAGTTCCGTTTCGCCGCTGCTGCTCTTGAGCGAGTAAATCGTGTCGCGCAGGCTGCGGATCGCTTCGTCCAGTTCGCCGGTGATATTGCGGATCCGCTCCGTCGCGAGTTCGTCCTTGGTGAAGCGCGTCAGGCTCTGCACGCTCAGGCCGGCGGCGAACAGCCGCTGGATCACGAGATCGTGCAGGTCCCGGGCGATCCGGTCCCGGTCCGTGAACACCAGCAGTTCCTCGCGGAGCCGGTGCACGCGGGCGAGCTCAAGGGCGAGGGCCACGTGCGAGCCGAAAACGGCGCCCATCTCGACGTCGGTGCGGGCGTAGCGCAGCGACTCCGGTTTGCGGGCCAGCAGCAGCAGGCCGTGGTGGGCGCCCTGCGTGCTGAGGGCCACCGCGAGCAGCGGCCCCAGGCCGCCGCCGTCGATCCCGTCGAGCACCCCGGCCGCGTGGTCGAACATGACCGGCTCGCCGCCGGAGAGCACATCCTGCAGCTCGGGCGAGTCGAGGCAGAGCGACGTGCCGGAGAAGTCCTTGGCCCCCTCCCCCGCGGCCCCCGCCACGATGTAGCCGGGCCCGGAAACGGCGGGCGCCACAATCAGCGCCAGCGCCGATTCTGACTCCAGCAGCGCCCGTGCCGCGATCGGATCGAGGCCGCCCGAGGAATAGTCGCGGTCGCTGCCGAGCATCAGCCCGGACACATCCATGCACGCTTCCAGCCAGCGAGCACGCCGGCGGGAGTCGTCGTACAGTTTGGCGTTTTCGATCGCGACGCCGGCGGCGGCGGCCAGCGCGACCGCAAGCGCCTCGTCCTCAGCGGTGAAGTCTCCGCCGCCTTCCTTCTCCGTCAGGTAGAGGTTGCCGAACACGGTGTCCCGGACCCGGACCGGCACGCCGAGGAAGGACTGCATGGGCGGGTGGTGCTCCGGGAATCCGTAAGCCTCCGGATGTTTGCGCAGGTCGTGCAGCCGCAGCGGCCGGGGATCGCTGATCAGCAGGCCCAGCACCCCGTGCCCGGTGGGCAACGGTCCGATCTGTTGGGCGAGTTCGCCGTCAATTCCGACGGTGATGAAGTGGCTCAGGGCGTGGTCATCGCCGATGACGCCGAGGGCGCCGTAGCGGGCGTGCAGGAGGCCGCAAGCGGACTGCACCACGCGTTCCAGGACGGCGTCCAGGCTGAGATCCTCGGCTACGGCGACGACGGCTTCGAGCAGGCCCGCCATGCGCTCCTGGGACTGGAGCAGCTCTCCGGCGCGGGAGACGAAGTCCTTGAGCAGGTCCTCGATCCGGGGGTTGCCGGAACTGAAGACTTCCGGGCTGTTATCAGGTGAATGCATCTACATTTGCCCCAATCCTCACGACGTACATCCGCGCCGATGACGTGTTGCCAGAATACCCCGATACCTTCCGATCGGACCCTAAAAGCCCGGGGATTATTACGCCGCCGGGCCGTTATGCCCTAGCCCGATCGTCACCGCCTCACGTAGGCTCGGCGCCATGAGCACCGATCCGAAACCGGCCGCAGGCCAGCCCCATGAAGTCGAAAACCTGGACAACCACGAGTGCTGGAGGCTGCTGCGCAGCGTGACCGTGGGCCGGATGGCCGTGTGGGTGGACGACCATCCGGACATCTTCCCGATCAACTACAAGGTGGACCACGGCACTCTCGTTTTCCGCACCGCGGAGGGGACGAAGCTGCAGGCCGCTACGGGCGACACAGCGGTTGCGGTGGAGGCCGACGGCGTCGATGCGGACAGAGGCATCGCCTGGAGCGTGGTCATCAAGGGCCAGGCCGCCGCGGTGAAGAATCAGGAGGAGATCCTGGACACGGTGGGTCTGCTGCTGTTCCCATGGCAGGCCGGCAAGAAGGACCACTTCGTCCGCATCACCCCGGATTCGATCACCGGCCGGCGTTTCAAGATTGTGCCGCCGCTGACATGGTGGACGCCGCTGGACGACGCCACCCGCTCCGGCTTCGAGTAGGAACAAGCCCATCCACGGATAGGGTTGGGACCGTTCAGGCCAGCCGGGTGATCTCCACCGTCACTGACAAGGCAGACCCTCCGCCGCCGGACAGAATGCCCTTCAGCGGCGGCACGTCGCGGTAGTCGCGGCCGCGCGCCACCGTCACATGGAAGTCCCCGGCCGGCTTGTGGTTGGTCGGATCCCAGCTGCGCCATTCCCCGTCCCACCACTCCAGCCAGGCATGCGACTGCCCGGCGACCGTCTCGCCGAGATCCGCCGTCGCACGCGGGTGCAGGTAGCCGGAGACGTACCGGGCCGGGATCCCGCAGCTGCGCAGTGCCCCGATGGCCAGATGGGCGAGGTCCTGGCAGACGCCCTGGCGCTGGGTCCAGGCCTCCTCGGCGTTCGTGGTGACGCCGGTGGAGCCCTTCATGTAGCTCATCTCGCCGCGCATCCATTCGAAGACGGCCATGGCAGCCTCGTGCGGGTTGCGCCCTTCGACGACGCCGGGGACGATCGCCAGCACCTCGGCGCCGGGGCCTGTCAGCTGCGACTGCGGTATCCAGTCGCTGAACTGGTTGAGCGTCTCGGGCGAGGACAGCACGTCCCAGCCGACGATGTCCGCCTCGGCCGGGATCCGCTCGACGCGGTGGACCTCCACCGTGGTGGTGGAGAGGACCTCGAGGTGGTCGTGCGGCATCTGCATGTCGAAGGCCGTCACGCGGGTGCCCCAGTAGTCGCGGTAGCTGCTAAGCGCCGCCTGCGACGGCGAAACCTTCATCGAGGACTCCAGCACCACCTGCTGCGGGTCCGTCAGCGGCGTCATCCGGGCTTCGTTGTAAGAGAGCGTGACACGCTTGTTGTACTTGTACGCGGTCTTGTGGGTGATGCTGAGCCGGGTCATGAAACTTCTCCCACCCAGGCCAGTTCGTCTGCCTGATTGAAGTACTTACGGGAAATGGCGTCCGAGGCCTGCGACACGGCCTTCTGCACGCGCTCCATGTGCTCCGGCAGCTCGGACATCAGGTCGTCGGTGCGGTGGAACTCAAGGAAGGTCCGGGCCTGGCCCACGATCCGGCGGGCGTCATTGATGAAACCGACGCGCTGCGCCGAGGGGTCCAGCTTGGCGAGGCAATCGTCGGCGTCGCGCAGGGCGTAGACAATGGACCGCGGGAAAAGCCGGTCCAGCAGCAGGAACTCGGCCGCGTGCTGATCGCCGAAGGCGGCCCGGCGGGTCCGCAAAAAGGATTCGTACGCGCCGGCGCAGCGAAGCATGTTCACCCAGGACATCCCGGCCGAGAGCACATCCCGGGTCGAGAGCATGCGCGCGGTCATGTCGGCCCGCTCCAGCGAGCGTCCCAGGACCAGGAACAGCCAGCTTTCGTCGTGGCTGACCGTGGTATCCGCAAGGCCGCTGACCATCGCGGTGCGTTCCAGCACCCAGTTGCAGAAGCGGTAGGTTCCCACCACATCCTTGCGGTGCTGGTTCAGCCCGTAGTAGGTGGTGTTCAGGCTCTCCCAGAGACCCGAGGACACGGTTTCCCGGGCGCGCCGGGCGTTCTCACGAGCGGCACCCAGTGAACCGGCGATCGAGGTGGCGCTGTGCTTGTCGTAGGCCAGGGCGTGCAGCAGCTCGTCCAGGCCGAAGTCCTCGGACTGCGGCCGGGCGCCCATGACGGCGAGGAGTTCCTGCGCGACGCTGCGCTGTTCCTCCATCGGCAGGTGATTCAGCCGTTCGAGGTGGACGTCCAGGATCCGGGCGGTGCCGTCCGCGCGTTCCACATAGCGGCCGATCCAAAACAGTGACTCGGCAATACGGCTAAGCATTCTCGGCTACCTCCTGCGCGTCGGACATCTGCTGCTGTTGCTGTTCTTTCTGGCTGTCACGCCAGTTGCTCTCCACCGGCCAGACCGAGACCCGCTCGCGGACCGCGATGGCAGGCCGCGGGATGACCTCGACCGGGACCTGCGGGGAGTCCGCCAGCACCCAGGTGTCCTTGGAACCGCCGCCCTGGCTGGAGTTCACGATCAGGGACCCCTCCTTGAGCGCCACCCGGGTGAGGCCGCCGGGCAGGACCCAGACGTCGTCGCCGTCGTTCACCGCGAAGGGGCGCAGGTCCACGTGCCGCGGACCGAACTTGTCGCCGCTGAGCGTGGGCACGGTGGAGAGCTGCAGCACCGGCTGCGCGATCCAGCCGCGCGGGTCGGCGATGATGCGCTTGCGCAGGGCCTCGAGCTCGTCCCTGGACGCGTCGGGGCCGATGACGAGGCCCTTGCCGCCCGAACCGTCGACCGGCTTGACCACCAGCTCGTCGAGCCGGTCCAGCACGTGTTCGCGGGCTTCCTTCTCCTCGAGCCGGAAGGTATCCACGTTGGCGATCACGGGTTCTTCGCTGAGGTAGTACCGGATCAGGTCCGGCACGTAGCTGTAGACCAGCTTGTCGTCCGCGACGCCGTTGCCCACCGCATTGGCGATCGTGACGCCGCCGGCGCGGGCGGCGTTGACCAGCCCGGGGCAGCCGAGCATCGAGTCGGAGCGGAACTGCAGCGGGTCCAGGAACTCGTCGTCGATCCGCTTGTAGATCACGTCCACCCGCTGTTCGCCGGCGGTGGTGCGCATGTAGACCCGGTTGCCGCGGCAGATCAGGTCCCGGCCCTCGACGAGCTCGACGCCCATCAGGCCGGCCAACAGGGTGTGCTCGAAGTAGGCACTGTTGAACACGCCGGGGGTCAGGACCACGACGGTCGGATCGTCAACGCCGGACGGCGCAGTCTTGCGCAGTGCGGACAGCAGCCGGCGCGGGTATTCCTCCACCGGGCGGATCAGCTGCTGGCCGAACGCCTCCGGCAGGCCCTTGGCCATGGCGCGGCGGTTCTCCAGGACGTAGCTGACTCCGGACGGGACGCGCACGTTGTCTTCCAGGACGCGGAACGTTCCGGCCGCGTCGCGGACGACGTCGATACCGGAAATGTGTACGCGCACGCCGCCAGCCGGTTCGAAACCGTGGACCTGGCGGTGGAAGTGGGCGCTGGTGGTGACGAGCTGCCGCGGGATGACGCCGTCGGCGACGACCGTCATTTTGTCGTACACGTCGTTGAGGAAGGCTTCGAGGGCCCGGACGCGCTGGGCCACCCCGCGTTCCAGGACGGACCACTCGTCGGCCGGGATAACCCGGGGCACGATGTCCAGCGGGAACGGCCGCTCCTCCCCCGCAAAGTCGAAGGTGACGCCGCGGTCCAGGAAGGTCCGAGCCATCGAGTCGGCGCGGGCGGTGACGTCGGCCAGCGAGAGCTCCTGAAGCGCCCCGGCCACCTGCCCGTAGGAGCGCCGGGCCTGCTGGTCCGGCGTAAACATCTCGTCGTAGGCGCCGCTGCGGCCGGCGGCCTCGGAGTAATCCTGGAAAAGGTCAGACATGCCCACTAGCCAACCATCTTTTCGTTACGAAATCATTTCGGCGCATCCCGTGGGGCGTGTTGCGGCTCACACGCCCGTCCGGGTTTGCAGCGGTTCCGTGTTGCGCTTCGATGTTTGCCCGGAGGTTACGGCATGGTTGGGTGCGTGCCACTTATCCGTCCCGCCTTCCTGCAGCGGCGCCCGGGCCGGCTGAAGCCGTTGCTGCCGGGCCTGCTCGCCTGCGCTGCCGCCGTCATCACAGCCCTCGCCGTCCACCTGGCCCTGCCCGCGCTGCCGGCCATGACGGTGGCGGTGGTGCTGGGGCTGCTGGCCGCGAACCTGCCCGGCGTGTCCGACTGGAGCGCCGGATCCGGCCGGCCCGGGCTGGACTTCGCCGGGAAGCACCTCATGCGCAGCGGCATCGTGGTGCTGGGGCTCAAGGTCAGCGTGGTGGATGTCCTGGGCCTGGGCTGGCCTTCGCTGCTGCTGATCACCGGGGTGGTGCTGGCGGCCTTCGCCGGCACCTACGGCATTGGCCGGCTCTTCCGGCTGCCGCCGCCGGTGTCGCTGCTGATCGCGACAGGGTTCGCCATCTGCGGCGCCTCCGCGATCGGCGCGATGGCCGCGGTGCGCCGCATCCGGCAGGCTGACACCGTGCTCCCGATCGCACTGGTCACGCTCTGCGGCACGCTCGCCATCGGCGTCCTGCCGCTCCTGATCGGCCCGCTGGGGCTGGGCCCGGAAGCTTTCGGGGCCTGGGCCGGCGCTTCGGTGCACGACGTCGGGCAGGTGGTCGCCACCGCGCAGACCGCCGGGGCCTCGGCGCTCGCCGTCGCCGTCATCGTCAAACTCACCCGGGTACTGCTGCTCGCCCCCATGGTCGCCGCGGCGGGCATCCACCACCGGATCGGGTCCGACGACGGCGGGAAGCTCCCGCCGGTCGTGCCGCTCTTCGTGGTGGGGTTCATCGCCATGGCGGCCCTGCGGTCCACCGGCTGGCTCTCCCCCGCGGTGCTCGGGACGGCCGCCGTGCTGCAGGACGTGCTGCTGGGCATGGCGCTGTTCGGCCTTGGTTCGGCCGTCCGGGTGCGGCACCTGCTGCGCACCGGAACCCGTGCCCTGCTGGCGGCCCTGGCCTCGTGGCTGCTGATCGCCGCGCTGGGCCTGGCCGCCGCCGTCGTCCTCATCCCCGGGCGCTGATACCGACCGCTGATGCCGGCTGTGCCGCGGCACCGCTCGTGATTAGATAGCGGAGTGTCGAACCAGAACCTGCGCCGTGACGAAGCGGCAACCCGCTCAGCCCTGATCACCACCCACAGCTACGACGTGTCCCTCGACGTCCGGCAGGCGGCGGACCCCAAGGTCGCGGGCTATACCAGCCGCAGCGTCATCAACTTCTCCGCCAGCGAGCCCGGCTCCTCCACCTTCCTGGACTTCATTAGCAGCAACGTGCACAGCGTCTTCCTCAACGGCAAGGGCTTGCCGGTGGCGGACGTGGTGGACGGCTCGAGGATCCGGCTGGACAATCTGCAGGCCGAAAACCAGGTCACGGTCACCGGCACTGCCCTGTTCAGCACCTCCGGCGAGGGAATGCACCGCTTCTTCGATCCCGCCGACGGCCAGTGCTACCTCTACACCCAGTACGAGCCAGCCGACGCGCGGCGCGTGTTCGCGAACTTCGAGCAGCCCGACCTCAAGGCCGAGTTCACCTTCCACGTGATGGCCCCGTCCGAGTGGCAGGTGTCCTCCAACGGCGTCGAAACCCTCCGCACCCAGCTGACCAGTGACCCGGCGACAAGCCGCTGGGACTTCGCCCCCACCAAGCCGATGTCCACCTACATCACCACGGTGCTCGCCGGCCCCTACTTCAAGGCCGAGGACGCCTGGCACGGGACCCTCGCGGACGGCACCGCGCTGGACGTGCCGCTGGCCCTCTACTGCCGGGCCTCGATGGCGCCGTCCTTCGACGCGGCGGAACTGTTCCGGCTGACCAAGAACGGCCTGGACTTCTTCAACGAACTCTTCGACTACCCGTACCCCTGGGGTAAGTACGAGCAGGCCTTCGTGCCCGAGTACAACCTGGGCGCCATGGAGAACCCCGGCCTCGTAACGTTCACGGAAAGCTACGTCTTCACCTCCCGGGCGGCCGACTCGCAGTACCAGGGCCGGGCCAACACCCTGCTGCACGAAATGGCGCACATGTGGTTCGGCGACCTTGTCACGATGCAGTGGTGGGACGATCTGTGGCTCAAGGAATCCTTCGCGGACTACATGGGGACCCTCGGCGTGGACCGCACCACGGACTGGGAGACCGCCTGGGTGAACTTCGCCAACAACCGCAAGGCCTGGGCCTACGTCCAGGACCAGCTGCCCACCACGCACCCGATCGTCGCGGACATCCCGGACCTCGAGGCCGCCAAGCAGAACTTCGACGGCATCACCTACGCCAAGGGCGCCTCGGTGCTCAAGCAGCTGGTCGCCTACGTGGGCTTCGAGGCGTTCATCGCCGGCTCGCGCCAGTACTTCCGCGACCACGCCTACGGCAACACCACACTGGAGGACCTGCTGGCCGCGCTCAGCGCCGCGTCCGGCCGCGACCTCGCCACGTGGGCCCGGCAGTGGCTGCAGACGTCCGGCATTTCGACCCTCACCACCGAGATCGAAGAGCACGACGGCATCCTGGCCACCGTGTCCCTGCACCAGCACGCGGTGGACCCGATCACCGGCCGGCAGGAGCCGCGGCCGCACCGGCTGCGGATCGGCCTCTACAACCCCGATGCGGCCGGCGCCCTGGTCCGCACCGACAGCGTGGAGACCGACGTCGACGGCGAACGCACCCTGGTGGGCCAGCTCGCCGGCAAGTCGCGCCCGGCGCTGCTGCTGGTCAACGACGAGGACCTCAGCTACGCCAAGGTCCGGCTGGATCCGCACTCCGAGGCCACCGTGCGCAGTTCCCTGGGGACGATCGGCGATCCGATGGCGCGGGCACTGTGCTGGACCGCGTTGTGGGATTCCGCCCGGGACGCCGTTACGCCGGCGGCCCGCTACGTGGAGGCAGTGCAGCGCTTCGGCCCCGCCGAGACCGGCATCGGCGTGCTCCTGAATGTCCTCGGCAACGCCGGAACGGCGATCGAACGCTACGTTCCCGCGGCCGGGCGGGGCGCCGTCCGCAGCGGCTTCCTGGGCGTGGCCGCCGCCGAACTGGCGAAGGCAGCGCCCGGCTCCGACCACCAGCTGGCCTGGGCGCGCACGCTAGCCGCCACGAGCCGCTTCGACGCCGGACGGCTGGACCTGATCAAGGGCCTGCTGGACGGCAGCACCGTCATCGAGGGCCTCGCCGTCGATGCGGAGCTCCGCTGGAACCTCTGGCACGCCCTCGCGGCCAACGGCCAGGCGGACCCCGCGCAGCTGGACGCAGAACTGGCCCGCGACAACACCGCCTCGGGCAAGTCCGGGCACGCCACCGCCCTTGCGGCCCGGCCTGAGCCATCGGTCAAGGATGCCGCCTGGGACGCCGCCGTGCACGGCACCGCGCTGTCCAACCAGCTGCTCAGTGCCACCATCGCAGGCTTCAACACCGCGCCGGGCGGCCTGCTGGCCGGTTACGTCGAGCCCTACTTCGAGTGCCTCGAGCGGGTCTGGGCGGGCCGCAGCATCGAGATCGCCAGCCGGATCGTCCGCGGCCTCTACCCGGCCGGCCAAGACCTCACCCAGGACCTAACACGGGGCGGCGGGCAGGACGGGACGCCGGAGGGCCACCCGGTGATCGTCCGGACGGATAAGTGGCTGGCCGAGCATCAGGAGGCGCCGCGGGCGCTGCGCCGGATCATCATCGAACAGCGCAGCCAGTTGCTGCGGGCACTCACCGCGCAAGCCGCGGGCTAGGTAGCCGCGCAGCGCGGCGGCTACGGGACCCGGTGCAGCCACTCCGTGGTGCCGAACTTGGTCTCGACCCGCTGCCGGGCAGCGTCAAGTTCGGCCTCGGTGAGTTCCGCCGGCGTCGCCGCGTAACGTTCGGTGAAGACCTCCATCATGGCGGCGACAATCTCGGCGCGGGCCAGTCCGGTCTGCCGGCGCAGCGGGTCAACGCGTTTCTTGGCGCTCGTGGTGCCCTTGTCCGAGAGTTTTTCCTTGCCGATCCGGAGCACCTCGACCATTTTGTCGGCGTCGATGTCGTAGCTCATCGTGACGTGATGCAGCATCCCGCCGTTGGCGAGACGCTTCTGCGCGGCGCCGCCGATCTTGCCCTGGTCGGTCGCGATGTCGTTCAGCGGCACATAGAACGCGCTGATGCCCACCTTTTCCAGGGCCGCCATGACCCACGCGTCCAGGAAACCGTAGGAGTCGGCGAAGCTGATGCCGTCCACGAGCGTCTGCGGCAGGTAGAGCGAGTACGTGATGCAGTTGCCGGCCTCCATGAACATGGCTCCGCCGCCGCTGATCCGGCGGACCACGCTGATGCCGTGCCGACTCACGCCGTCGGGATGGACCTCGTTGCGGACGGATTGGAAGCTGCCGATCACCACGGACGGTTCCTCCCAGTCCCAGAAGCGCAGCGTCGGGTTGCGGCGGCCGGCGCCGACCTCCTCGGTGAGAACCTCGTCGAGGGCCACGTTCACGTGGGTGGGCAGCACGGACGGGCCGATGATGTTCCAGTGGTGGTCGGCCCAGCCGGTGGCCTTGGCCAGGGCCCGGCGGACCGTGATGGCGACCGCCTCGGCGGAGAAACCGAAGAGCACAGCGTCCTCGGGCAGCGCGGCCGTGACCGCCGCGGCAAGGTCGGCCGCGCTGGCATCCTCGGGCAGGCCGGTGAGGCTGCGGTTGATCTCCAGGAGCGCCTCGTCGGGTTCCAGGAAGAAGTCCCCGCTGATCGAGACGTGAGCCAGGACGCCGTCGACGACGTCGAGGTCGACCACCACCAGTTTGCCGCCGGGAACCTTGTACTCGCCGTGGCGGCGGCCGCCGTCGTCCTCGGTGGCGGACACTGCGGGCGAAGGGAAGGAAGTCATACCCTTAATCCTGCCACGCGGCCAGGGTGCAGGTACGCAAAGCGGCCGGGACGCAAAAAGCCCGCACCGTTGCCGGTGCGGGCTTTTCCAAAAGACCTTGGGGTGAAGAAAGTTACTTCTTGCCGCCGAAGCCCTTGAAGCGAGCGTTGAAGCGCTCGACGCGGCCTGCAGAGTCCATGATGCGCTGCTTGCCCGTGTAGAACGGGTGGGACTCGGAGGAGATTTCGACGTCGATGACCGGGTAGGTGTTTCCGTCTTCCCACTCGATGGTCTTCGAGGAAGACACGGTGGACTTGGTCAGGAACTTGACGCCGGAAGCCAGGTCGTTGAAAACAACAGCTTCGTACTTCGGGTGGATATCAGACTGCATAATTGGACCTTTGTTCGCGCAACTGGATTTTGCCAGCTGCCAGGTATGAGTGGGATGGCTGCCCGGCGCCGGAAGGCGCAGCACGGCCAGCTACCAATAATAGCCCAGATCCTCCGACTGGACGAACCGGCCCGCGGGCGGCCGCGCGCTGTCAGTCGCGGGGCCGCAGTTCCCAGAATGCGACGGCGGACGCGGCCGCGACGTTGAGCGAATCTACGCCGGGGCGCATCGGGATTTTCACGGCGAGGTCGACGGCGGCCAGGGTCTCTTCGCTCATCCCGGCCCCCTCGGTGCCAAGCACCAGGGCCAGCCGTTCGGGGTTCCGGGCCGCGAGCACATCGACGTCCACCGCGTCCGGGGTCAGCTCCATGGCGGCTACCAGGAAGCCGTGTTCCTTGAGCACCGCCAGCTCCCCCGGCCACGTGTCGAGCCGGGCCCACGGGACTTGGAACACGGTACCCATGCTCACGCGCACGCTGCGCCGGTAGAGGGGGTCGCCGCAGCGCGGGGAGACCAGCACGGCGTCAAGCCCCAGGGCTGCCGCGGACCGGAAAATCGCGCCGACATTCGTGTGGTCCACGATGTCCTCGAGGACCGCGATCCGGCGGGCATCGGCGAGCAGTTCGGGCAGCGGCACGGGCGCCGGACGGTGCATGGCTGCCATCGCGCCGCGGTGCAGGTGGAAGCCGGTGATCTCCTCCAGGAGCGCGGCCGAGCCGATGTAGGCCGGCACGTCCGGATACTCCTCAAAGACGTCGGCGAGATCCTTGAGCCACTTCTCCGCAAGGAAGAAGGAACGCGGCCGGTGCCCGGCGGCGAGGGCCCGCCGCAGCACCCGGGAGGACTCCGCAATGTACATGCCCTCGGCTGGTTCGCGGAGCTTACGCAGGTGCACGTCGGTGAGCTGGGTATAGTCGGCGACCCGGGGGTCGTCGGCGGATTCGAGGTAGTGGAAGCTCATGGGCCGGTCAATTCACCAGCTTGGCGATCATGAAGCCTAAGGCCACGGTTCCCAGGATGAAGATCACGCCGCGCAGCACTGGCGGCGACAGACGGCGGCCCACCTTGGAACCGACCAGGCCGCCGATCAGCGAACTCACGGCGATCAGCCCGACGGCGGGCCAGCTGATCCGGTCGAAGGCGAAAAGCAGGTAGGACGCTGCGGCGACGAGGTTCACGCCGAGGACCAGGATGTTCTTCATGGCGTTGGCGTTCTGCATCGTCCCGGCCATGAACACCCCGAGGATGCCGACCAGCAGGATGCCCTGCGCCGCCACGAAGTACCCGCCGTAGACGCCGGCGAGGTAGACCAGGACCACAAGCAGGATCCCGTGCCGTTTGTCGCGGATGGCGTGCTCCGGGTTCTCTTCCCGGTTCTGCACCCAGCGCTGCAACTTGGGCTGGAACACCACCATCAGCAGGGCCACCACGATCAGCGCGGGCGCCGCGTAGTGAAAGACCATTTCCGGCAGATGCAGGAGCAGGTAGGCGCCGGTGATGCCGCCCAGCAGTGAGGCGGGCAGGAGCCGGAGCAGCTGGTTCCGCCGCCCTGCCAGCTCCTTGCGGTAGCCCCAGGCGCCGGCCGCGCTGCCGGCCACGAGGCCCATGGCGTTGCTGATCGAGGCGGTCACCGGGGCGAAGCCGAGGGCGATCAGCACCGGAAAAGTCACCAGTGTGCCCGAACCCACCACGCTGTTGATGGTTCCGGCCCAGAGGCCGGCGAAGAAAATGAAGACGCTACTGAGGAACTCCACGCGCTGTCAGTTGACCTTTCAGCGGCGGGCGGTGGCGGTGTACCGGCCGCCGGACACGTTGACGTCGAGGTCGACGCCGAACGTCTTGCTGAGGTTTTCCGCGGTCAGCACGTCTGCCAGCGGACCGGAGGCGACGACGCCGCCGTCGCGCAGGAGCAGTGCGTGGGTGAACCCCGGTGGGACCTCTTCGAGGTGGTGGGTGACCAGTACGATCGCGGGGGCGGCCTCGTCGCGGGCCAGCTCGCTGAGCCGGTGGACGAGGTCCTCGCGGCCGCCCAGGTCCAGGCCGGCGGCGGGCTCGTCGAGCAGGAGCAGTTCAGGATCCGTCATGAGCGCGCGGGCAATCTGCACGCGTTTGCGTTCACCTTCGGAGAGCGAGGCGAAGGGGCGGTTGAGCAGCGGCCCCATCCCCCATTCGTTGAGCAGGGCGAAGGCGCGGCGTTCGTCGTCCTTCTCGTAGCCCTCGCGCCAGCGGCCGGTGACGCCGTATGCGGCGGTCACGACGACGTTGAGGACCTTTTCGTGCTCGGGGATCTGGTTGGCGAGGGCGGCGGAGGACAGGCCGATCCGCGGGCGGAGTTCGAAGACGTCCACGGCGCCGAGGATCTCTTCGAGGATCCCGGCCATGCCGCTGGTGGGGTGGAGACGGGCGGCGGCCACCTGCAACAGAGTGGTCTTGCCGGCGCCGTTGGGACCAAGGATCACCCAACGCTCGCCTTCCTTAACCTGCCAGTCAACCTTGTCCAGGAGCGTTTTCGCCCCACGTACAACGCTGACGGCGGCCATTTCAAGAACATCACTCATAGGAGTAGACACTAGGACAAAAAAGCGGACTACTGATAACCGGGCCGGAGGCCAGCGGGCGGTCTCCCCCGGGCGCGTCACCCGCGCGAAACGAATTCCGGGCGGCTGCGGCGCGCTCGCTAGGATTGAGGCCATGAGTTCGAACGTGACCGCAGTCAGCTACGGCGTGCAATTGTCCCTTCCCGAAGTAGAGCAGCTGCGCCGTTCGCTGTCCGGAGCGGGGCTGTCCGTCGGCGCCGAAAGCACCGCCGGCGACGGTCGCTTCTCGGTCTACTCCGCCGACTGCACGCTTGCGGGCGCCCTGACCGAGGCGGGGCTGGCCGGAGTCCGCCGGAGCGTTGCCGCGGCCGGCGTCGAGGGCGTCGAAACGGCAATCGTTCCCGCTGCCCTGCGGCAGGCACCGCGGAAGTTCCTGATCATGGACGTCGACTCCACGCTGATCCGCCAGGAGGTCATTGAGCTGCTGGCCGCCTATGCGGGCAAGCGGGAGGAAGTGACGGCCGTGACCGAGGCGGCCATGCGCGGCGAACTGGACTTCGCGCAGAGCCTGCACGCCCGGGTGGCGGTGCTCGCCGGGCTGCCGGCCGACGTCGTCGACTCCGTCCGCGCCGAGGTGACACTGAGCGACGGCGCCGCAGAGCTGGTGGCGGCCTTCAAGTCGGCCGGGCACGCCGTCGCCGTCGTCTCGGGCGGCTTCAACCAGATCCTTCGGCCGATTGCCGAGGGACTGGGGCTGGACTACTGGATCGCCAATGAACTGGAAATCGTCGACGGCGCGCTGACCGGCAGGGTGCTGGGCGACGTGGTGGACCGCGCCGCCAAGGAAAAGTACCTGCGCGAATGGGCGGCCGCGGAGGGCATCCCGATGGAACACACCATCGCGGTGGGCGACGGGGCCAATGACTTGGACATGCTTGGCGCCGCGGGCATCGGTGTCGCGTTCAACGCCAAGCCGGCCGTCCGCGCGGTGGCGGACGCCGCCGTGAACATGCCTTACCTCGACGCCGTCCGGCACATCGCCGGCGTTTGAGCGCGGGCCCTAACGCCCGTCGGTGAAGCCGGTCCCTTAACGACAAAAGGCACTTGGCGGCAGTGTTGTTGAAAAACATTGCCGCCAAGTGCCGTCTCGGCGGCTGCTAGTTGCCGGCCGTGCCGGTTGACTTGTCGAAGTAGTCGGCGCCCCCGACGTATTCGGTGTGGCCGGTCTCGACGTCGGCGGTGGCCATCTTGGCGACCTCGGCGGCGAATTCCTTTACCGAATACAGCTTGCCGGCCTCGGCGCGGCGGGCCTCGATGGCGCCCGGGTTGGAGCGGTCCAACAGCGTGGCGGTGACGGTGCCTTCAATCATGTCGCCGGAGACAACCACCAGCGAGATGCCCTTCTCGGCCAGGGCCGGAACCAGTTCGCGGAGCGCGTCCTCGCCGGCGCGCTTGCTGCGGGCTACGGGCTCATACTCGGGCATGGTGGGCACGGTTTCGATGAAGTGGGCCTGGTGGCTGGTCACGAACACCACGCGCGAGCCCTCGGGCATCAGCGGCACGGCGGCATTGAGCATGTTGACCTGGGCGTCGCGGTTCAGCTTGAGCGCGTACCCCTCTTCCATGCCGGACTCCATGCCGCCCGAAGCGTTCAGGACCAGGAGATCCAGTGAGCCGAAGTTCTCCATCGCTGCGCTGGCCAGGGCCTGAACGCCTTCCTGCGTGGTCAGGTCCGCGCCGACGGCTGCAGCCCGGCCGCCCGTGGCCTCGACTTCGGCGACCACCTTATTGGCGCGGGGCGCCTTCTGGCGGTAGTTCACAACGACGGCGGCACCCTCGGCGGCGAGGAATTTGGCGACCTCTGCGCCGATGCCCCGCGATGAACCGGTAACGATTGCGGTCTTGTTGTCCAGCAGTCCCATTCGAGCTCCTTTGTTCCAAACATCCAAATACTGTGGGGTCTGCTGTCCATCATGCCAGCGGCCCGCAGCATTTCGGTTGTCCGGGATCCACAAAGAAGCCGCGCGGGCCTAGTTCGAGTAGCGGCTGGGATTGGTTTTCGGGTTCAGCGCGGGACATGCCCAGCCTTGGCGTGCCCCTACCTCGGGACATGCCCACCGGGTGAGCGCAGCAATGGACATAGTGCCCAAATGTCCATTGGCCGCGGCCACGAGTGGACATGTCCCCCCGGGTGCCGCGGCGAGGAGTGGGCATGTCCCCCGGGTGCCGCGGTTCACGCTCCGCTGGTCCGGCCCAGGGAAACCCGGGCCTCCCGACCGACGGCCATACCCTTCTGTTGCGGCAGGCCGCCAGGGCGTAGGTTCCCGACGGCCGTACGTTCCTGTTGCGGCAGGCCGCCGGGGCGTAGGCTCGCGCCCATGGGGAGCCACGGCATCGAATCCACACCGGAAGAGGTCTTCAGCGGGTCACCCCGCGGCCTGGAGCTGTGCCGCGCCGTGGAACGACTACTCGCGGCGTCCGTTCCGCCCGCAGCGGCCCCGCCCGAGATCAGGGCGACGACGAGCCAGGTCGCCTTCCGCGGACGCCGTCGCGGGTTCGCCTACGTCTGGTGGCCGGGACGCTATGTCCGCTCGGACGTTCCGGCCGTACTGTCCATCGCGCTGCGCAACCGCATCGACTCGCCCCGGTTCAAGTCGGTGGTCAACCCGTCCCCGGGCCTGTGGATGCATCATTTGGAGCTTCGCGCCGAAGAGGACCTGGACGCCGAGGTCGCGGCATGGCTCCGGCAGTCAAGGGACGAAGCCGGCTGAGGCAAGCGATCGCTGCTCGTTCCTCAGCCGGCGGGGGTTCGCCGCGGGCGAGCGGGCGGCCCGCCATATGAGTCCCTGCTCAGCCGCGGTCCACCCGGATTTTCTTGGTGGGCTCGCCCGGTGCCGGCACGGGGGCCGGCGCGCGCACTTCGAGGACGCCGTCCTTGTAGCTGGCTGTGATGTCCTCTTCCTTCGCCCCGGCCGGAAGCGCGATGCTGCGCATGAAGGAGCCGTAGCGGAATTCCGAGTGATAGCCGGTCTTGCTCTTGTGCTCGGTCTTTTCCTCGCGTTCGGCCCGGATGTGGAGCATGCCTTCGCTGACCGACACGTCGACGTCCTTGTCGGGATCGATGCCGGGAACTTCCGCCCGCACCACCAGGGTGTTCCCGTCCTGGAACTGCTCGACCTTAATTGTCGACGCCATCGTCAGGTCGCCGTCGAGGAAGCGGCGGACAGGCTCCAACATGTCCGAAGGCGCCCACTTGCTGAGATCAGCCATAATAATCCTCCTGGGTCCACGCCCCCGCCTTGGCGCGGTCAGGGGCTGTAACCCCATTACACGCCCCCTCGTCGGCGCCGCCTAGGGCCAAAGGCCCGGACCCCGCCCCGCTGCGGACGACTGCGGACGACGCCGCCCGACGTCGTCCGCGGAGCCCGCAAGCCGGCCGCAGAGCCCTTGCCTAGTGGCCCATGCCCAGGCCGCCGTCGACCGGGATGACCGCGCCGGAGATGTAGGCGGCCTCGTCGCTGGCGATCCAGCGGACGACGTCGGCGACTTCCGACGCTTCGGCGAAGCGGCCCGCGGGAACCTTCGACAGGTAGTCCTTCTGTGTGGCTTCCGGCAGTTCGGCGGTCATATCCGTGTTGATGAAGCCCGGCGCCACCACGTTGGCGGTGATTCCGCGACCCCCGAGTTCGCGGGTGAGGGAGCGGGCAATCCCGACGAGGCCGGCCTTGGACGCGGAGTAGTTAATCTGGCCCGGGGCGCCGTAGAGGCCCGAGACGGAGGAAATGAGTACCACGCGCCCCTTGCGTGCCCGGATCATGCCCTTGGAGGCGCGCTTGATGACCCTGAAGGCGCCGGTGAGATTCGTGTCGATGACCGAGGTGAAATCGTCCTCGCTCATCCGCATCAGGAGCGTGTCCTTGGTGATGCCAGCGTTGGCCACAAGGACTTCGACGGGGCCGTGCGCCGCCTCGACTTCGGTAAACGCCGCGTCCACCGAAGCCTCGTCCGTGACGTCTGCCTTGACGCCGAGGATGCCCTCCGGGAGCGTGGCCGCGCTGCGGTAGGTGACCGCTACCTTGTCCCCGTTGGCGAGGAAGGATTCGGCGATGGCCAGGCCGATGCCCCGGTTGCCGCCGGTGATGAGGACGCTGCGGCCGGTGGAGGTTGCTTCAGACATGTTGGGCTCCGGGATTCTGCGGCTCACTGGCACCGCGTTGGGTGGGCTGGATTTTCCTGCCTCCGATCTTAGCCTCCGGCGCGCACCGCCCCGCCCTGGGCCGCCTGTTGTTTGGGCGGCCCAGCCGATGGTGAGAGAATTGTAGGAAGCCTATGGAGCGTGATCTGACAGCCGTGACAAACAAGAACCGACCCGGTGAGCGGACGTCCGGGGAGTATTCCGGCGAAACCGAGGTCCACAGCATCACCGACGCCGCCGCCGCCCACTCGGAAGAGATGCGCCAGCGGATGATCAAGTATGCCGTGGCCATGGGCATCCGCATGGTCTGCCTGGTCCTGGTGTTTGTGGTGGACGGCTGGTTCAAGATCCTCCCTGTCATCGGGGCCGTGTTCCTGCCGTGGTTTGCCGTGGTGATCGCCAACGGCAGCGACCACGCCGAGGTGCACAGCGAATCGCTGATCGACTACGTGCCGATGGCCGAACTGGACGCTCCGCGCCCCGGGGAAACACCGGACCAGGGACCGGCGGCGGGCGATGTCCCCATCACCCTGTTGCAAGGCGAGCTGATTGACGACGACGAAGACCACGGACGGGCAGCTTCATGAACATTTTTGACTTGGCCGGCCCCACGGCCGAGCCTGCCAGCGCGCTGTGCTCCCGCAAGGCGTGCCGCGCGCACGCCGAGTGGCAGCTGCTGTGGAACAACCCCAAGATCCACACCCCGGAGCGGCGCAAGATCTGGCTCGCCTGTCCGGAGCACCGGGCCTGGCTGGAGGATTATCTCCAGACGCGGGGGCTGTGGAAGGAAACCCTTCCGTTGCACAGCACCAGTGACGAAGCCGCGGGCGGCTCCGGGGACGGCGCCGCCTCGACTGTCGCCCCGGGCAGGGCCGGCTGAATGTACCGCTTCCTTTTCTCCAGCAAGTGGCTGGGCTACCTGCTGCTGGCCGCCATTTTCGCTACCGCCTGCGTGCTCCTGGGCCGCTGGCAGATGGACCGCCGGGCGGAGACCCTCGCGGAGATCAATCGCGTCGTGTCGAATTATTCGGCCACCCCGATCCCCTTCGCGGACGCCCGGAACCAGTTCATCAAGCTGGACGCGGACCGCGAATGGACCCAGGTGGAGCTGCACGGCCGCTACGACGAGGCCGGCCAGCGGATTGTCCGCAACCGCCCGCTCAACGGCCAGCCGGGCTACGAAGTGGTGGTCCCCTTCAAGCTGGACTCCGGCGACACGGTCGTGATTGACCGCGGCTGGCTGCCCATCGGTAACAAGACCCCCGGCAGCCCCGACTCGGTTCCTGCCCCGCCCACGGGCGAGGTCACGGTGGTTGCCCGGCTCAAGCATTCCGAGCCTGAACTGCAGCGCGGCGCCCCGGACGGCCAGCTCGCGTCGATCGACCTCGCCGCCTACTCGTCCCAGCTCGGGTACCCCCTCCTCACCGGGGCCTACGGCCAGCTGGCCTCGGAAACCCCGCCGGTAGCGGACATGCCCGTCGGCTTCCCCAAACCCTCCACCGAGGAGGGCACGCACCTGTCCTACTCGCTACAGTGGTTTGCCTTCGGCGTTCTCATGTTTGTCGGCTTCGGCTACGCAGCACGCCAGCAGGCCCGGAACGCCGCAATTGATGCGGAGGACGCGGAGACCCAGGCGGCCGAAGGCGCGTACCTGCACGCAAGCAACCCGGCGCCCCGCCGTCATGCTGTCCCCCGGAAGCGGAAAACTGCCACCGCGGAGGAAGAGGAAGACGCCATCCTGGACGCCCAGGGATTCTGAAGGAGCACAGCATGGACCCCGACGCCGTAGCGAACGTCCGGCGCGCGCTCCTCGCGGCCGGCGCCGCGGATACTGTGGCCGTCTTTGATTCGGCAGTCCCGACGGCGGCAGCGGCGGCCGCTACCCTGGGCTGCGACGTCGCGGCGATCACCAACAGCCTCGTGTTCAACCTGGACGGCGCTCCGCTGCTGATCCTGGCCAGCGGGGCAGCCAAGGTGGACGTCCGCAAGGTGGCAGCCCGCCTCGGGTCAGGGAAAATCCGCCGCGCGGATCCCGACTTCGTCCTGCTGCACACCGGCCAGCGCGTAGGCGGAGTGGCCCCGCTCGGCCACCCGGAAAAGATCAGGACCCTCCTCGACGACTCCCTGGCAGCCCACCCCACCCTCTGGGCCGGCGCGGGAGACCACAACTCCATGTTCTCGATCACCTACCAAGAACTCCACCGCATCACCAACGCCGAAGAACTCCAGGTACGGTAATCCCGCAGTGGCGACATGACCGCTAGCGCAACGGTGACATCCGTGAGAGCGACGAACGCGGCCCATTTGCGTAGCGTGCGTCTAAGCGAGGGACGAGCGAGCACGCGGCAAATGGACCGCGCGAGGCGCGTAGGCAAGCCCGGAGGAGAGGCCTACGCCAGCGTGATCAAATCCAGGTAGTCCTCGTTCCAGAGGTCCTCGACGCCGTCGGGCAGCAGCACGACACGCTCGGGATTAAGCGCTTCGACGGCCCCCTCGTCGTGGCTCACCAGCACAACCGCGCCGGTGTAGTTGCGCAGCGCGCCCAGGATTTCGGAGCGGCTGGCCGGGTCGAGGTTGTTGGTGGGCTCATCGAGGAGCAGCACGTTGGCGCTCGACGCGACGATGGTGGCCAGCGCCAGCCGCGTCTTCTCGCCGCCGGAGAGCACGCCGGCGGGCTTGTCGACGTCGTCGCCGGAGAACAGGAACGAACCGAGGATGCCGCGGACCTCGGAGTCGTTCATGTCGGGCGCGGCAGAGCGCATGTTCTGCAGCACGGTGCGGTCGACGTCGAGCGTCTCATGCTCCTGGGCGTAGTAGCCGACCTTCAGTCCGTGGCCGGGGATCACTTCCCCGGTGTCGGGCTTGTCGACGCCGGCGAGCATGCGCAGCAGCGTGGTCTTGCCGGCACCGTTGAGGCCGAGGATGACCACCTTGGAGCCGCGGTCGATCGCGAGGTCGACGTCGGTGAAGATTTCCAGCGAACCGTAGGACTTGCTGAGGCCGTCGGCGGTGAGCGGGGTCTTGCCGCAGGGCGAGGGGTCCGGGAAGCGCAGGGCGGCCACGCGGTCGTTCTCGCGGACCGCTTCGAGGCCGCCGAGGAGGCGTTCGGCGCGCTTGGCCATGTTCTGAGCGGCGACGGCCTTGGTGGCCTTGGCGCGCATCTTGTTGGCCTGGTCCATCAGGACCTGGGCCTTCTTTTCGGCGTTGGCGCGTTCGCGCTTGCGGGCACGCTCGTCCGTTTCGCGCTGGGTCAGGTAGCGCTTCCAGTCCATGTTGTAGAAGTCGATCTGCGCGCGGTTGGCGTCCAGCAGGAACACCTTGTTCACCGTGGCCTCAAGCAGTTCCGTGTCGTGGCTGATCACAATCAGGCCGCCCTGGTGGTTCTTCAGGAACTCCCGGAGCCAGGCGATGGAATCGGCGTCGAGGTGGTTGGTGGGCTCATCGAGGAGCATCGTCTCGGCGTCGGAGTACAGGATGCGGGCCAGCTCCACACGGCGGCGCTGGCCGCCGGAGAGGGTCTTGAGCGGCTGGTTCAGCAGCCGGTCCGGCAGGGCGAGGTTTGAGCAGATCGCTGCGGCCTCGGCCTCGGCCGCGTAGCCGCCGGCGGCGAGGAACTCGGATTCCAGCCGGTCGTAGCGGTTCATCGCCTTGCGCTGGACGTTGGCGTCCTCGCTGGCCATCTCTTCGTGTGCCACGCGGAGCTTGCCGACCGCGATGTCGAGGCCGCGGGCGGACAGGATGCGGTCCCGGGCCAGCTGTTCCATGTCCGGCGTGCGCGGGTCCTGCGGCAGGTAGCCGATTTCGCCGCTGCGGGTGACCTTACCGGCGGCGGGCAGGCCCTCGCCGGCCAGGACGCGGGTGAGTGTGGTCTTGCCTGCACCGTTACGGCCGACGAGGCCGATCTTGTCTCCCTTGTCGATCCGGAAGCTCACCTGGTCCATAAGCAGACGGGCGCCGGCGCGCAGTTCGAGATCCTGGACGGTAATCAATGCAGCTAAGGCCTTTCACAACAGGGAACGCCGCGGCACAACGGATGGAGTCTGGACGGGGCCGGGGCAGTTTGGCCAAGAGTTCGGCCTCTACAAGTCTACCGGCACCTCCCCTGCCGGGTGACATCGGGGAACGCGGCGGACGACGGCGGCCCGCGACCGCCAGCGCAGCCTCCCTTTGGCGGGGTCGTCCAGCGAGCGGGCCGCCGCTTAGTGGAAGGCCTACAAAATGGCGGGGTTGCCACGGCCGTATCGTCGGAAGTGAGACCCCGGCCCCACCACTCGACAGGAAACAGCATGAGCAACACCGACAATGCCGTCACCGGCACCACCCCCGCAGCAAGCCCTGGAAGCAGCGCCCCGGAGGCCCCGCGCCAGAGCCGCCGCAGCCGCTGGGATGCGACCGACCTCGCGCTGATCGCGGTGTTCGCGGCGATTGTCGCGGGTTCTGCCCTCATTGCCGCAATCCCAGTGGGCGGCCTGGGTGTGCCGATCACCCTGCAGACTCTTGCCGTGATGCTCACCGGACTCGCGCTCGGCCCGGGCCGCGCCTTCGCTGCCGTGGGCCTGTACCTCCTGCTGGGCTTCGCCGGGCTGCCGATCTTCAGCGGCGGGCGCAGCGGGCTGGGTGTCCTGGCGGGACCTTCGGCCGGCTACATTTTCGGTTTCCTGCTGGCGGCCACTGCCGTCGGCGCCCTGACCGTCGTCGTGATGCGCCGCACGGCGGAGCACTCCGCGAAGTTCCGGGCTGTGCTGCTCTTCTGCGCCGCCATGGTTAGCAGCATCGTCTTTGTCCACGGGCTGGGCATCCTCGGCATGATGCTCAATGCCAAGCTCAGTCTCTCCGCGGCCTTCCTGGCCGACCTGGCCTTTTACCCGGGCGACGTCATCAAGAACATCCTCGCCGTGACCGTCGCCCTCGCCCTGCACAAGGCGTTCCCTGACCTGCTGGTCCGGCGCATCCGGCGCGTCCACTTGGCCGGCGAGGCAGCCGGACGCGCGTGAGTATCGTCTTCGACGGTGCGGCCGTCCGGGTAGCCGTCGACGGCCGCCCGGAGCCCAAGACCCTGCTCGAACCGGTGTCCCTGACGCTGACTGAACGCCGCGTCGGCGTCATCGGGGCGAACGGCTCGGGCAAATCCACCCTGCTCCGGATGCTCAACGGCCTCGTCGCACCGAGTTCCGGTGCGGTGGCGGTGTCAGGTTTCGATACGGTCCGGGATGTCCGCGCTGTCCGCCGCCGAGTCGGCTTCGTCTTCACTGATCCGCTCTCGCAACTCGTGATGCCGACCGGGCGCGAAGACGTCGAATTATCGCTGCGCCGCTCGGTGCGGAACGCCGGCGAACGGCGTGCCCTGGCGGAGGCCTGCCTCGAACGGTTTGGGCTGCTGGCGCTGGCGGACCAGAGTGTGTACGAGCTCTCCGGCGGCGAACGGCAGCTCGTCGCCCTCGCTGCGGTGCTGGCCGTGAACCCGGACATCCTGATACTGGACGAGCCTTCCACCCTGCTGGACCTGCGGAACCGGGAACTGCTGCGCCGTACCCTGGCGGAGCTCGATCAGCAGATCATCCTGTCGACCCACGACCTCGACCTCGCGCTCGATCTGGACAGGGTGCTGGTGGTGGATGAGGGCAAGATCGTGTTCGACGGCGGGGCGGCCGCCGCCGTCGAACACTACCGGGTGCTGTGCGCGGTAGAAGCCGCCGACGTGCGGGGCGCCGGGGTGCGGGGCGCCGACGGGGACACGGCGCAGCCATGAGGGGCCATGGCTTCCTGCTCGCCAACTATGTACCGGGCACCTCTTTGGTGCACCGGACTCCCCTGTGGCTGAAGTTCTTGCTGGTATTGGCGTGCGGGATGGGATCGTTTCTCGTTGCCGACTGGGCCGCGGCGGCAGCGGGACTCGGCGTGCTGTGCGGGGTCTTTCTGCTCAGCGGGGCCGGTGTCCGCAGGCTGTTCCGGGCTGTCCGGCCTATCCTGCCCGTGCTGGCGGTGATCGGCTTGTTCCAGTGGTGGCAGCTGGATGGCCCGGTTGCCGCGCGGATTGTGTTGAACGTTCTGGTCTGCGTGGTGGCGGCGGCAATCCTGACGGCCACCACGCAGGTCCAGTCGCTGTTGGACGGCGTAGCCTCGCTGGCCCGGCCGTTTCGCCGATTCGGCGCCGATCCCGAGCGGTTCGCCCTGACAATTGCCATCATGCTGCGCAGCATCCCGTTCATCGCGGGCGCCTATGCCGATGTCCGCGATTCGGCCCGGGCCCGCGGCCTGGAACGGAACCCCCGCGCCTTGGTGCTGCCGGTCTTCATCACTACGGTGGCATTCGCCCGACAGACCGGCGATGCCCTGGCGGCCCGCGGTTTGGGCGAGGCCGACGACGGGGACGATCACGAGGATCGCGAGGGCTGAAGCCGTGCGGGCCCGTGCAGGTTTCGTGCCGCGGCTCGGTGCACTGGACATGCCCCTTGCTGCGGACCACGGCGGCACATACCCTTTCCTGGTCCTGTGCAGTGGGCATATCACCAATATGTCCACGCTTCGCAGCTAGGAGTGGGCATGCTCCGCGGTTCGAGGCACCGGCCATGTTCCCTGCTGCGCCTCACGGAGGTGCATGCCCTCCCTTGGCCGTGGGGGCTGGACATGTCCGCACTATGACCAGTCCCCGAACCGAAGAATGGGCATGTCCGGCAGGTTGGCGCACCGGACGTGTCCAATCCCCGAACCGAAGTACGGGCATGTCCCCCGGGCACTACCGGAGCGAGCGGTATTCGAACAGTGCAGCGGCGCCCATCCCGCCGGCGATGCTGATCATGGCCAGGGCCAGCCTGCCATTCACGGGCTCCCGGCGGGCCTGGGCCAGCAACCTGGTCACGAGCACGGCGCCGGACGCCCCGTAGGCGTGCCCCAGGGCGAGGGCGCCGCCGTGGAGGTTGGCGCGTTGCGGGTCGATGCCCAAGTGATCGAGGCATGCCAGGGTCTGGGATGCGAACGCCTCGTTGAACTCGATCAGCCCGAGGTCCCCGGCCGCGACGCCGGTATTCGCGAGGAGGCGCTCCGCGGCGGCGGCCGCCCCCATCCCCAGCAGCGCCGGCTCCACGCCCGCGGTGTCCGCCCCGAGGACCAGCAGGCCGTCGCGGGCGCCGAGTTGGCGCGCGCGGGCCAGCGAGGTGATCACGACGGCGGCTGCCCCGTCCGCGTCGAAGCAGGAGTTGCCCGCGGTCACGGTCCCGCCGGCGACGAACGCAGCAGGGAACCGGGCCAGCAGCGCCGGGGTCAGCGAGCGGCGCGGGCCGTCGTCGCAGCCCACGGGACCATCGGGCCCGGGCAGCGCGACGGTCTCGGCTGCGAAGGTTCCGGCCGCTGCGGCGTCGAGCGCCCGACGGTGGCTGCGCAGCGCGAAGTCGTCCTGCCGTTGCCGCGCAATGCCATGGCAGGCGGCGACGTTCTCGGCGGCCACGCCCATGTCCGGGTCGCCGATGCTGCCAGGGGCAAACTGGGCGCGGCTGAAGAACTGGGGCTCGCCGTCGGCGCCGCGCCTGGCCCGCAGTGGTGCGGTGCTGATGCTCTCCACCCCGCCGGCGAGATACACGCCTCCGCCGCCGAAACCCTCGCCGAATTCGGCGCCGGACGCGACGAGCCGGGATGCCAGCACGATCGCGTCCAGGCCGGACCCGCACTGCCGGTCCACGGTCAGTCCGGGAACGCTCACGGCCAGCCCGGCCTCGAGTGCCGCCAGCCGGGCGACATTGCCGCCGCCGCCCACCGCGTTCCCGACCACGACGTCCGTCACCTGGTCCGGTGCAACACCCGCGTCGGCCAGCAGGCGGCGCAATACCGGCGCCAGCAGCTCGTGGGCCTGGAACGTCTTTAGCGCGCCGTGGGCCCGGCAGACCGGGGTCCGCAACGCCGCGATGATGACGGGCTGCCGGCCCTCCGGCAACAATCCGCCCCGGCGCGGCCCAAGCGGCGAAGGCGTCCGGGACCGCAGCGGATCCTCAGCCAAGGCGCCGGACACGTGGATCATTCCGGGCGATCCACTCAAGCAGCAGCGGACGGCTGGGCTTGCCGCGGTCGGTAAGGGGCAGCTCGGTCAATGCGTAGTAATCCAGCGGACGCTTGCTCCGGGCCAGGACATCCTCGACGCCGGCCTTCAGCTGCGTGCCCGTCAGGCCTCCGTGGGACGGCAGTACCGCGGCCACGACGCGCTGGCCGCGAAGGTCGTCCGGCTGCCCGGCGGCGATGGCGGCGGCGACGCCCGGCACGGACGCGAGGGCGAGTTCCACCTCGTGTGGGTACACGTTGGTTCCCGATGTGACAATCATGTCCGAACGGCGGCCCAGCAAATGCAGGGTTCCTTCGGACAGGTAGCCCCGGTCCCCCACGGTGTACCAGCCGTCGAAGCACTGCAGCGCCGCGCCGTCGTCGCCCCACAGGTACCCGTCGCTGACCATTCCGCTGCGCACGCAGACGTTGCCGTCGCGTCCGTCCGGAACCGGGGCGCCGCCGTCGTCGAGAATCCTGATCTCGACGCCGGGAAACGGACCGCCGATTCCCGTGCCGTTCCCCGTCCCGCCGGACGCCGGAGCCTCGCCCGGCCGCAGGCCCGCGCCGGCGACGAAACTGAGCTCCGCGGCGCCGTAGTACTCGAAGATCGTCGCGTTCGGCGCCCAGCGGCGCGCGGCCTCCAGGGTGCGCGCGTCGAGCTTGGAGCCGGCACAGATGATGCTCCGCAGGCCGGAGGCATCCACGCCGCCGGCCAGGCCGCGCTCACTGAGGAGCCGCAGCATGGTGGGAACCAGGACCAGCCGGGTGATGCCGTCATGGCTGACCGCGGTGTGCGCGTCGCCGACGTCGAACTGTTCCAGGGTGTGGAACTCGGAGCCGGCATACAGGCATTCGGCCAGGGCATAGAGATTGAGGCTGGCGGCCAGGGGTCCGGGTGCGAGGGTCCTGTCCTCGCCCCGCAGGCCGAAAAACTCGAGCGAAGACTCGAAGGACAACCGCCAGGAGCGCCGCGAGCGGGTGAACGCCTTGGGCAGCGCCGTCGTGCCGGAGGTGAGCCCGATCAGGAAAGGTGACTCCGGCGCCCCGTCCGCGAGCTCGCTGCCCAGGCCGGCGCCCTGGCCTGCGCCGTCGGCGGGGACCGCATCCGCGATCCGAGCGGTGATGCCGTCCAGGAGCTGCCGCGGCCACGTGGGGTCCAGCACGGCGCAGCGGCGGCCGGCCGCGACAGCGGCCGCGAAGGCGACCGCAAAGTCCGTGGAGTTGCGCTCGGCCAGCACCGTGACGGCCGGCGTCACCGGGACGAGCGCAGCCGCGGCGTTCCGCAGTTCGGACCAGCTCAGGCGTTTTCCAGCCACGACGACGGCGGTGCCGTCGGGGCGTTCATCGGCCCAACGCTGGAGTCTGTCAAGAAAAGGCATCGGATCAACTTTACCGGGCGGCGGGGCCCCTGCCGCGGGGAAAGGATATTGTGACAGCATGAGTTTCAATGACAACGTGCAACTGGACCCGTCGCAGGTCCAGAGCCGCGGCGGCATGGGCCGCGGCACCAAAATCGGCGGCGGGATCGGCGGTGGCATAGTGCTGCTGTTGGCCGCGCTGTTCGGCATCAACCCGCAGCTCCTGGAGGGCCTGGCCGGCACTACCCAGGACCAGACCCAGAGCCAAAGCACCGCACCGGCCTGCAAGACCGGCGCCGACGCCGACGCCCGTCTGGAATGCCGGATCGTGGGCACGGTCAACAGCCTGAATGCCTTCTGGCCGGACTACCTGGCGCAGTACAACAAGAAGTACCCGCAGCCGGAGACGGTCCTTTTCCGCGGCGCCACCAACACCGGTTGCGGCTCAGCCACCTCGGAGGTCGGCCCGTTCTACTGCCCCGCCGACCAGACGGCGTATTTCGATCCGGGCTTCTTCCAGGAGCTCGTGGACCGCTTCGGCTCCTCTGGCGGGCCGCTGGCGCAGGAGTACGTGGTGGCCCACGAGTTCGGACACCATATCCAGAATGTCCTCGGCACCATCGACCGTGCCCAGCAGGATCCGCAGGGTCCGCAGTCCGGCGCGGTGCGGGTGGAGCTCCAGGCCGACTGCTACGCGGGGCTGTGGGTCCGCTACGCCACCACCACCAAGGACCCGAAGAGCGGTCAGCCGTTCCTGGAACCGCTCAAGACGCAGGACCTGCAGGACGCCCTGTCCGCGGCTTCCTCGGTGGGCGATGACCGGATTCAGAAGGCCGCCACCGGCCGGGTTTCGCCGGAGTCCTGGACCCACGGCTCCAGCGCGCAGCGGCAGAAGTGGTTCTACCAGGGTTACAAGACCGGCGACATCAACCAGTGCGACACCTTCAAGGTCGCCACCCCCTAACCCCGTAACCCGATCGACTGCTCCGAAACCGCCGTTATGGGCCTCCAAAAGGGCCGTTGCGGAGCAATCGATGCCATCACGGCAGAAAAAACGACGGCGGGCCCACCTCCAAGAGGTGGGCCCGCCGTCGTTGTGGGGACCTTAGATGTTGAAGCCCAGGGCGCGCATCTGGTCGCGGCCGTCTTCGGTGATCCGTTCCGGACCCCATGGCGGCATCCACACCCAGTTCAGCCGCCAGTCGTCGACAATGCCGTCCAGGGCCTTGCCCACCTGTTCCTCGATCACGTCGGTGAGCGGGCAGGCCGCCGTGGTCAGCGTCATGTCGATCAGCAGGGCGCCGTCGTCGTCGGAGTACTTCAGGCCGTAGAGCAGGCCCAGGTCAACGATGTTCACGCCGAGTTCCGGGTCGATCACATCCTTGAGTGCCTCTTCGACATCCTCGAGGCCCGTGCGGGCCATATTGATTTCGGTCATGGCGTAGTCCTAACTAGGCCTGTGCTGCGGCGTCGGCGGCAGCGATGGTGGCGGCTCCGGCGCCCGGGAGGTAGCGGTCGTAGCCTTCTTCTTCAAGGCGGTCGGCCAGCTCCGGGCCGCCCTCTTCGACAACCTTGCCGTCAACGAACACGTGCACGAATTCCGGCTTGATGTAGCGCAGGATCCGGGTGTAGTGGGTGATCAGCAGGGTGCCCATGTTGCCCTCGGCGTGGGCGCGGTTGACGCCCTCGGAGACAACCTTGAGCGCGTCGACGTCCAGGCCTGAGTCGGTCTCGTCGAGGATGGCGAACTTGGGCTTGAAGAGCTCCAGCTGGAGGATCTCGACGCGCTTCTTCTCGCCGCCGGAGAAGCCCTCGTTGACGTTGCGCTGGGTGAAGTCGGCGTCGATGCGAAGCTGGGCCATGGCGGCCTTGACGTCCTTGGTCCAGGTGCGGAGCTTCGGGGCTTCGCCGTCAATTGCGGTCTTGGCGGTGCGCAAGAAGTTGGTCATGCTGACGCCGGGAACCTCGACCGGGTACTGCATGGCCAGGAACAGGCCGGCGCGGGCGCGCTCGTCAACGCTCATCGCGAGGACGTCTTCGCCGTCGAGCGTGATGGTGCCGCTCGTGACGTTGTAGCGCGGGTGCCCGGCGATGGTGGAGGCCAGGGTGGACTTGCCCGAGCCGTTGGGACCCATGATGGCGTGGGTCTGGCCGGTCTTGATGGTCAGGCTGACGCCCTTCAGGATTTCCTTGGTGCCCTGCTCGGTGTCAATGCTGACGTGCAGGTCCTTGATCTCAAGAGTAGACATGTGTCTTGTTCTCCTCTGCACCCCCGCCTCGGCGGCGGTGCGTTTCTCGTCGATAAGTTTTTGTGGTGCTGGTTGCCGACCTGGCCGGGACAAGCGTGGCTTGCCCCGGCGGTCAGCTGAAGTTCGGAGCTTCGGCGCCGTTCAGGATGGTGCTGACGTCCACGTAGACGTCGTCATCCTGGATGGTCACGGCGAAGACAGGCACGGGATCGTAGGCGGGCAGCTGGAGCGGCTGGCCGCTGCGCAGGTCGAACTGGGAGCCGTGGCCCCAGCATTCGATCTTGCAGCCTTCCACCTCGCCTTCGGAGAGCGAGATGTCCGCGTGCGAGCAGGTGTCGCCGATGGCGTGGATCTCCCCCATCGAGTCCTTCACGACCGCTACCGGGTAGTCGTCGATCAGGATCCGCAGCGCCTGCTTGACCTGGATCTCGCTGGCGCTGCAGACCAGCTCGCCCTTTGGCTGTTCCGTCATGTTCGTTGTCCGTGTTCCCTAGTGCCGTGCACTAGTTTTCCGTGGCGGCGAGCTCGCGCTCGACGGCGGCCGTGAGGCGCTCTTCGATGGCGGGAACCTTGATCTGCTGGATGATCTCGTTCAGGAAGCCGCGGACCACCAGTCGGCGGGCCACCTTTTCCGGAATACCGCGGGCCATCAAGTAGAACAAGTGCTCGTCGTCGAAGCGGCCGGTGGCGCTGGCGTGGCCGGCGCCGGCGATCAGGCCGGTTTCGATCTCAAGGTTGGGCACGGAATCCGCGCGGGCACCGTCGGTGAGAACCAGGTTGCGGTTGGCCTCGTACGTGTCGGTGCCTTCTGCTTCCTTGCGGATCAGGACGTCGCCCACCCAGACGGTGTGCGCGTTCCGGCCCTGCAGGGCGCCCTTGTAGAGCACGTTGGACTTGCAGTTGGCGACGGCATGGTCCACGAAGAGGCGCTGCTCAAGGTGCTGGCCAGCGTCGGCGAAGTACAGTCCGAACATTTCCGCTTCGGCGCCGGGGGCGGTGAAGCGGGTCGACGGCGTGACGCGGACCAGGTCGCCGCCGAGGCTGACGACGATGTGCTTGAATTTGGCGTCGCGGCCAAGCTTCGCCTGCTGGGAGGAGGCGTGCACGGCGTCGTCGTTCCATTCCTGGAGCGAGATGACGGTGAGCTGCGCGCCGTCCTCAACCAGGATTTCGATGTTTTCCGAGACGACGGCGGTGCCCTGGTGGTCCAGGACGACGACGGCCTTGGAGAACTTCTCCGCGACGATCACAACGTGCTGCGCGGACGCCCCGGTGCCCTGGCCGGTCAGCACCACGCTGACCTCGCCCTCAGCCTGGACCTCGGCGGGAACCGTGATGACGGTGGCCTCGGTGAAGTTCTCCCAGGCGTTCGCGGAAACCCGGTCCTCGGGGATGGCGGCGGAGCCGATCCGGGCGTCGTCCCGGCCGACGGTCTCGACCCGGACGCTGTCCGGGCCGGTGACGGCCACAGACGGCGCCGCACCATTCAGGACGTCGGCGTGCAGGCCGCGAAGGCGCTTGAGCGGGGTGAACCGCCAGTCTTCCTCCATGCCGGTCAGCGGCTTGAAGTCCGCCAGCTTGTACGAGGTCAGGCGGCCGGCGCGTGAGCTGTCCGGGACGCCGACGCCGCCGCCGTGCGAGTGGCGCTTGACGGCTTCGCCGGCCAGCGGCGACTTGGACTCCGCGGCGTTCAGCGGTGAAAGGCTTTCGCCTTCCTCGGTGAAACCGTTGATGAACGGCTGGGCTGAGGGCGCGCCGATGCGGGCCTTTTCAGTAGTGATGTCAGTCATTAACCGACCGATCCTTCCATCTGCAGTTCAATCAGGCGGTTCAGCTCGAGGGCGTATTCCATCGGCAGTTCGCGGGCAATCGGCTCGATGAAGCCGCGGACGATCATCGCCATGGCCTCGTCTTCGCGCATGCCGCGGGACATCAGGTAGAACAGCTGTTCTTCGCTGACCCGCGAGACCGTGGCCTCGTGGCCCATGGTGACGTCGTCCTCGCGGATGTCGATGTACGGGTAGGTGTCCGAGCGGCTGATGGTGTCCACCAGCAGCGCGTCACAGCGGACCGTGTTGGCCGAGTGCTTGGCGCCTTCGCGGACCTGGACCAGGCCGCGGTAGGCAGCCCGGCCGCCGCCGCGGGCCACGGACTTGGAGATGATCGAGCTCTTGGTGTTGGGCGCGATGTGGACCATCTTGGAGCCGGTGTCCTGGTGCTGGCCTTCGCCGGCGAACGCGATCGAGAGGGTCTCGCCCTTGGCGCCTTCGCCCACAAGGTAGACGGCCGGGTACTTCATGGTCACCTTGGAGCCGATGTTGCCATCGATCCACTCCATGGTGGCGCCCTCTTCGCAGATGGCGCGCTTGGTGACCAGGTTGTACACGTTAGTGGACCAGTTCTGGATGGTCGTGTAGCGGACGCGGGCGCCCTTCTTCACGATGATTTCCACGACGGCGGAGTGCAGCGAGTCCGACGTGTAGATCGGTGCGGTGCAACCCTCGATGTAATGGACGTAGGAATCCTCGTCCGCGATGATCAGGGTGCGCTCGAACTGGCCCATGTTTTCCGTGTTGATGCGGAAGTAGGCCTGCAGCGGGATGTCCACGTGGACGCCCTTGGGCACGTACACGAAGGAACCGCCGGACCAGACGGCCGTGTTCAGCGACGCGAACTTGTTGTCGCCCACCGGGATGATGGTGCCGAAGTACTCCTGGAAGATTTCCGGGTGTTCGCGGAGCGCGGTGTCGGTGTCCAGGAAGATAACGCCCTGAGCTTCCAGGTCCTCGCGGATCTGGTGGTAGACGACCTCGGACTCGTACTGGGCGGCGACGCCGGAGACGAGGCGGCTGCGCTCGGCTTCCGGGATGCCCAGCTTCTCGTAGGTGTTCCGGATGTCCTCGGGCAGGTCTTCCCAGGTGGCGGCCTGCTTTTCCGTGGAGCGCACGAAGTATTTGATGTTGTCGAAGTCGATGCCGGACAGGTCCGCGCCCCAGGTGGGCATGGGCTTGCGGTCGAAGTACTTCAGGCCCTTCAGGCGCAGGTCCAGCATCCATTCCGGCTCGTTCTTCTTGGCCGAGATGTCACGTACGACGTCCTCATCGATACCACGGCGTGCATTGGCGCCGACGTCGTTCTTGTCGGCCCAGCCGTATTCGTAGGTTCCGATTCCGTGGAGCTCGGGATTCTTTTCCAGAATCTCCGAGATCACAGTGGATTCAGCAACCTTCTTCTCTGATAGTTGGTCCGTCATCACGGCCTTTCTTGCAGATGGTTGGATACTTCGTCCGGGTTGCCGGGGCCCGCGGGGCTGGGAGCCCCGATGGCGGCCGGACGGCCCGTAGGTATGTGGGTGGTGCAGACATGGCCGCCGCGCGCCAGGGTGGAGAGCCGGCGAACATCGACGCCGACCAGCCGGGAGAACAGTTCAGTCTCCACATCGCAGAACACCGGGAACTGCGCGGCGAGCTGCTGGATGGGGCAGTGGCCCTGGCAGAGCTGGACGCTGGAAAGGGCGGCCGGCAGCGGCGCCTTGGCCTCGATCGACTGCGCCGAGGCGACGAAACCGTCGCGGCTCAGCGCCTCGGACAGGGCCTGCGCGCGGGCCGTGATATCGGTTCCCGCCCGCTCGATTTCAGGCGCGTAGCGGCGTTCCATCTCGGCGAAGCGCTCGACGGCGAACTCCCGTACCGCGTCCTGGCCGGCCATTTCGCCCAGCCGCCGCAACGCGGAGCTGGCGATGTCGAGGTAGTCGTTGCCCAGCGTGGACTGGCCCTGCGAGCTGAGCACGTAGCGGCGGGCCGGGCGTCCCGCGCCGGCGCCCGCACGGGACGCGCGTTTGACCTCGATCACGCCGTGACGCGAGAGGTGGTCCAGGTGACGGCGAACCGCCGCCGGAGTGAAACCCAGCAGCTCGCCGAGCTCCGCGGCGCTGATGGGACCGTGTTCCAGCACTGCCGCCAGGACGCGGTCCCGGGTGCGTTCCTCCGCGTCAGCAGCCATTACCGCAGGCATTGCTGCAGGAACAGCCGCGCCTTCGGCAGGGTCGGCCGACTCCGCGCGCACGGGAGGCGCGGCAGAAGTAGTTGGGCTCATGGAATACACAACACAATCATGTCGTAATTTACTCCCCCGATCCAGTAAGGCATGGCTTTCCTGGCGCCTGCTTCGGATCGGGGCCGCGCCTACTACATCGCGTAGAATGCTTTGGTGCGATCTCCCGAATCCCCCGCCCTGACAATCAGCGGGCTCATCAAGGATGTTGGTCCGCTGCCCAGCCTTGACGGCAAAATGCTGCGGGTGGTCAGCGGCGTGTCCCTTGTTGCCGAGCGCGGCCAGGTGACCGCCCTGCTTGGCGCCAACGGGGCGGGTAAGACCACCACCATCGAATGCGCCCAGGGACTGCAGAAACGGACCGGCGGCAGCATCATCCTGCTCGGCCAGGATCCGGACACGGCAGGGGCGGCGCTGCGCGCCCGCGTAGGCGTGATGCTCCAGGACGGCGGCCTGCCGCCGTCGGCCCGACCGATCCCCCTGCTCAGGCATATCGCCGGCATGTACCAGGACCCGTGGCCGGTGGACGAACTCGTCGCGCGCCTGGGCATCGACGCTTTCAGCCGGACCTCCGTGCGGCGCCTCTCCGGCGGCCAAAAGCAGCGGCTCGCCCTTGCCGCAGCCCTGGTTGGCCGCCCCGAGGTGCTTTTCCTCGACGAGCCCAGCGCCGGCCTGGACCCGCAGTCCCGCCAGTTGGTCTTCGAGCTGATCGCCGAACTGCGGGACCGCGGCATGGCCATCATCCTCACGACCCACCTCATGGACGACGCCCAGCGCCTGGCCGACTACGTCTACATCATCGACGCCGGCCGGAACGTCGCCGAAGGCACCGTAGCCCAGTTGCTGCGGCACGAACTGGCGGCCGCGGGCGCACAGCACATCCGGACGCTGCATTTCGAAGCGGAGCCCGGACTGGACCTGGCCGGCGTCCTGCCGGCCGACGTCGAAATCCGCGAGACGCGCGCCGGCAGCTACAGCGCCACCGGTGCGCTGACTCCCGCCGACCTCGCCGCCGTCACGGCCTGGTGGGCGGACCGTGGCATCATGCCCGCCTCCATGAGCCTGGCCGCCCGCAGCCTCGAGGACGTCTTCCTCGACATCTCCGGAAGGGAGATCCGATGAGCTCCGTCCCCGCCACCGCCGGCACCCCGCTGGGCAGCGGCCCCGCTCCCCTGCTGCGCCGCATCCTGCTGCAGGGCAAGTATGAGACGGTCACCATGATCCGTAACGGCGAACAGCTGATCCTGGCGATCATCCTGCCGTTGCTTGCCCTCGTGGGCCTGACCGTCACTCCACTGCTGGACGGCCTTGGTTCCAGCCGGGTCAACATCGCCGTGCCGGGCATCCTCGCCCTGTGCGCCATGTCCACGGCCTTCACCGGCCAGGGCATCGCCACGGGCTTCGACCGCCGCTACGGGGTGCTGCGCTTCCTGTCCACCACCCCGCTGGGCCGCGCCGGGCTGATCCTGGGCAAGGTCCTGGCGGTGCTGGCGGTGTTGCTGCTGCAGGTGCTGGTGGTCTCCGCGGTCGCCCTGCCCCTGGGCTGGCGGCCGTCGGTGCCGGGGCTGCTCCCGGGCTTCCTGCTGCTGGTCCTCGGCGCCGCGGCCTTCACCGCCCTGGGCTTGCTCGTGGCCGGCACGGTCCGGCCGGAGGCCACGCTGGCGATCACCAACCTCCTGTGGATCCTGCTGGGCGCCCTCGGCGGGATCGTCATCCCGGCCGAGCGCCTCCCCGCACTCGCCCAGGCGATTGTGCACTTCCTTCCCTCCGGCGCGCTGGGCCAGGCGCTGCGGGATGCTTTCCTGCACGGCAGCGTCAATCTTGCCGCCGTCTTTGTCCTGCTGCTCTGGACGGCCATTGCCGGCGCGGCAGCAACCCGTTGGTTCAAGTGGAATTGAGAAAACTGTGAGTACGGCGTCCCGCCCTTCCCGGATCATCTCCCGGATTTCCTCCCGGCTGCCCGTCACCGTCGATAAGACGGTCCGCCGGCTGGCCGTGCTGTCCCTGATCGGCCAGACCGTGCTGGTGGTGACCGGCGGCGCCGTCCGCCTCACCGCTTCCGGCCTGGGCTGCCCCACCTGGCCGCGCTGCACCGACAGCTCGCTCGTGAACACCCCGGAGATGGGCATCCACGGCATCATCGAGTTCGGCAACCGGCTCCTGACGTTCGCGCTGGCCGCCGTCGCGGTGATGATGCTGGTGTACCTGTGGAACCTGCGCAAGGAACGCCGGGATCTTTTCCTGCTGGCCCTCGGCCTGCTGGCCAGCATCCCGGCCCAGGCCGTCATCGGCGGCATCACCGTCCTCACCCAGCTGAATCCGTGGGTGGTGGGCCTGCACTTCCTGGTCTCGATGGCCCTCGTGGTCCTCGCCACCCTGCTGGTCAACCGGGCCTACGGCAGGACCGGCAAGTTCCGCACCAGCCAGCTCCCCGCACTGCCAGGCGCCGCACGTCCCGTGCTGACCGCCGTCGCCCTGATCTCAGCCGTGGCCGTGTGCCTCGGCGTCGTGGTGACCGGCGCGGGCCCGCACGCCGGCGACGCGAACGCGCCGCGCAACAACCTGGACTGGGACCTGTTCTCGCACATCCACGCCGTCCCCGCCTACCTCGTCACCGCGGGGGCCCTGTTCGGCGTGTTTCTGGTGGTCCGGGGCCGCATCACCGGCCCGTTCCGCACGGCCGTGTTCCTGCTCCTGGGCGTCACCGTGCTGCAGGCTGTTATTGGCTTCACGCAGTACTACAACGGCATCCCGGCCCTGCTCGTGGCCGCGCACATGCTCGGCGCGGCCCTGCTGATGAGCGCGTCCACCAACGCCGCGGACATCGCGCGCAGCAGCCCGCTGAAGTAGCGCGGCCAGGAAGCCGGGTCAAGTAGCCCGGCCGCGCGCCGGCCCCCGCGCCTCCAGAGACAAAGAACCCCAGTCCGTTTGGACCGGGGTTCTTTGTGTTTGTGGCGTGTCAGGGCGGGATGCCCGTGGCTGCCTGCTTAGCCGCCGACGATGGCGGACCCGATGAACGGGTCGACGGCCAGTGCGATGAAGAGCAGGGTGAGGTAGCTGATCGAGCCGTGGAAGACCTTCATGGCGCCCTTGTTGGACACGTCGCCGCCCTGGGCCCGGTTGTAGAGGGCGTGCGACTCGTACAGGAACCAGGCGCCCGCGGCGACGGCGGTAACGGTGTAGACCCAGCCGGCCCCGCCGACCGGGATCAGCAGCAGCGAGCAGGCCACCATGGCCCACGCGTAGAGCACGACCTGCACGGACACGACCTTGGCGCCGGCGATGGCGCCGAGCATCGGCACGTTGGCGTTGCGGTAGTCCTCGCCGTAGCGCATGGACAGCGGCCAGTAGTGCGGCGGGGTCCAGAGGAAGATCACCATGAAGAGCACGACGGCGGGCCATTCCACCGTGTTGGTCACGGCGGCCCAGGCGATCAGCACCGGGAAGCAGCCCGCGGCGCCGCCCCAGACGATGTTCTGCGCGGTGCGGCGCTTGAGGATCATGGTGTAGATCACGACGTAGAACACGATGGCGCCGAGGCCGAGCCAGGCCGAGAGCGGGTTGGCGCCGAACCAGAGGATCGCGATTGCGGCGGCGCCGAGGAGCCAGGAAAACACGAGCGCTTCCCGGGGCGTGACCTCGCCGGTGACCAGGGGCCGGTTCTCCGTCCGGTGCATCAGCTTGTCGATGTCCCGGTCGATGTAGCAGTTGAAGGAGCCCGCGCTGCCGGCGGCGAAGGCGCCGCCCACGAGTGTCGCCAGGATCAGGCCCAGGGACGGGAAGCCGCGCTCGGCGTAAATCATGGTGGGCAGGGTGCTGACCAGCAGGAGTTCGATCACCCGGGGTTTCGTGAGCGCCAGGTAGGCCTTGGCTTTGCGGCCGAAGCCGATTCGACCTGGGGCCGGGGAGGCGTTAAGCGGCGTATCTGTTGTGCTCACGGTGGCAGTCACTCTGTTCTGTCTGGCTGGTCAGTCCGGCTGGTCGTCGCAGTACGTCCTAGATCCGGCGCACTGCGTTCGGAGGGGGTCCACGCGCAGCGCACAGGCATGTCCTCGCCCCCGTTGGTAGCCACGCACCATCATACCGTGGCGGCACCGGCGTCCGGGCCCTTCGGAAACCCGCCGGAATTCCGCCAGGTTAACGCAGCCTCACCGCCGCGGCGGCGCGCGGTGATTCATATAAGCCGAAAACCGGTCCAATTCGTGAGATGTACGCTGCCCGGCAGGTGGAATGGGGCTAAGCTGTCTGACAGATCAGCACGCACGGGCGGCTGCCCCCAACGGCGCTCCCTGCCTCTGCGCATGCGACTGAATGATAGATCAACGTTTCGATGGTGAACGGCTGGTACGAACCGCAGCGGGCACCGAACTGTGCCCCGGCGGAAAGCCCTCAGCGGGAAAGCTCCCCAGAGGGAAAACCCGTACCGCCGGCCGTCAGCACAGAGAGGGGCCCGGTTTACGTGCCACATTTGGAAGAGCAAGAACTGTCATGGACTCATCTGGACCAGCGTGCCGTGGACACCGTCCGGGTACTCGCGGCGGATGCGGTGGAGAAGGTCGGGAACGGCCACCCCGGCACGGCCATGAGCCTGGCACCGGCCGCCTACCTGCTCTTCCAGAAGTTGATGCGCCACGACCCGGCGAACCCGGACTGGCTGGGACGTGACCGGTTCGTCCTGTCCCCCGGCCACACGTCCCTGACGCTCTACATCCAGCTCTTCCTCTCCGGCTACGGCCTGGAGCTGAAGGACCTCGAGGCGCTGCGGACCTGGGGTTCGCTGACCCCGGGCCACCCGGAGTACAAGCACACGGCGGGCGTGGAAATCACCACCGGCCCGCTCGGCCAGGGCCTGGCATCCGCCGTCGGCTTCGCCTACTCCCAGCGCCGGATGCGCGGGCTGTTCGACGCCGACGCAGCCGTTGGCACCAGCCCGTTCGACCACACCATCTGGGTGATCGCCTCCGACGGCGACCTGCAGGAAGGCGTCACGTCCGAGGCCTCCTCGCTCGCCGGCCACCAGGAGCTGGGCAACCTCGTGGTGATCTATGACGAGAACCACATCAGCATCGAGGACGACACCGACGTCGCGTTCACCGAGGACGTCCTGGCCCGGTACGAGGCCTACGGCTGGCACACCCAGCGGGTCGACTGGACCCGGACCGGAGAGTACAAGGAGGACGTGGCCGAGCTGCACGCCGCCCTGCTCGCCGCGAAGGCCGAGACGGGCAAACCCTCCATCATCTCGCTGCGCACCATCATCGGGTGGCCGGCGCCGAAGAAGCAGAACACCGGCAAGATCCACGGCTCGGCGCTGGGCGCCGAGGAAGTCGCGGGCCTGAAGAAGGTCCTCGGCTTCGACCCGGAGCGCAGCTTCCAGGTCGACGACGAGGTCCTGGCCCACACCCGCGAGGCGCAGGCCCGCGGCGCCGCGGCCCGGACCGAGTGGCAGGCGTCCTTCGAGGCCTGGCAGTCCGGCAACCCCGAGGCGGCCGCCCTGCTGGAGCGCGTCGAAGCCCGCAAGCTTCCGGCCGAACTCGATGCCGCCCTGCCGGTCTTCGAAGCCGGCAAGGACGTCTCCACCCGTGCCGCGTCCGGCAAGGTCCTGAACGCGATCGGCCCGGTCCTGCCCGAGCTGTGGGGCGGTTCCGCGGACCTCGCCGAGTCCAACAACACCACGATCGAGGGCTCGCCCTCGTTCATCCCCGCCTCCCGGCAGACCGAGGCATGGAAGGGCAACCCCTACGGCCGGGTGCTGCACTTCGGCATCCGCGAACACGCCGCCGCGTCGATCGTGAACGGGATCAGCCTGCACGGGGCGACCCGGGCGTTCTCCGGCACGTTCCTGATCTTCTCGGACTACCAGCGCCCGGCGATCCGGCTCGGCGCCCTGATGGGCGTCCCGTCCCTGTATGTCTGGACGCACGACTCGATCGGCCTCGGCGAGGACGGCCCGACCCACCAGCCGGTGGAGCAGCTCGCCTCGCTCCGGGCCATCCCGGGCCTGGACGTCGTGCGCCCCGGCGACGCGAACGAGGTCGCCGCGGCCTGGAAGGTCATGCTCGAGAACCATGAGAACCCGGCCGGCATCGTGCTGACCCGGCAGAACATCCCCACCTATGCCCGCGGGACCGGCGACGCCGAGGCCGACACGTTCGCCTCGACCGCCGGCGTCGCCAAGGGCGGCTACGTACTGGCCGAAGCGTCCGCCAACGGCCAGAGCACCGAGGCGCAGGTCATCCTGATCGGCACCGGCTCCGAGGTCCAGCTCGCCGTGGCCGCCCGCGAGGCCCTGCAGGCCGAAGGCATCCCCACCCGGGTGGTCTCCATGCCGTGCGTGGAATGGTTCAACAAGCAGGACGCCGCTTACCGCGAGGCAGTGCTCCCCGCCAACGTCAAGGCACGCGTCTCCGTCGAAGCCGGGCTCGCCCTGGGCTGGAAGGAGTTCGTCGGCGACGCCGGCCGCTCCATCAGCCTCGAGCACTTCGGCGCGTCGGCCGACTACAAGCGCCTGTTCCAGGAATTCGGCATCACCGCCGAGGCCGTGACCGCCGCCGCCAAGGAATCCCTCGCCGGCCTCACGGCCTGACCCCAACTTCACGCTTTCCGGGCCGCCGCTCCACCACGGCGGCGGCCCCAGACTTCAGGAGTTACACATGAACACCACCCCCACCGCTACCCCCACGCAGCAGCTTTCCGACGCCGGCGTTTCCATCTGGCTCGATGACCTCTCCCGCGGCCGCCTCGCCACCGGCACGCTGCGCAAGCTGATCGAAGAGAAGAACGTCGTCGGTGTCACCACGAACCCGAGCATCTTCCACGCTGCCATCACCGCGGGCACTGACTACGACGCCAAGATCAAGGAAATGGCAGCCGCCGGTGCCAGCGTCGAGGAGACCGTCTTCGCGATCACCACCACCGACGTCGCCGACGCCTGCGATCTGTTCGCCCCCGTGGCCGCCGCGACGAACGGCGTCGACGGCCGCGTCTCGATCGAGGTGGACCCGCGCCTCGCCTGGGACACCGCCGGCACCATCACCGAAGCCAAGGAACTCTACGGCCAGGTCAACAAAGACAACGTCCTGATCAAGATCCCCGCCACGATTGAAGGCCTCGAGGCCATCACCGCCACCCTGGCAAGCGGCATCAGCGTCAACGTGACGCTGATCTTCTCGCTCGAGCGCTACCGCGCCGTGATCAACGCGTTCCAGAGCGGGCTTGAGCAGGCCAAGGAGAACGGCCACGACCTGTCCAAGATCCACTCCGTGGCGTCGTTCTTCGTCTCCCGCGTGGACACCGAAATCGACAAGCGCCTCGACGCGATCGGCACGGAGGAAGCCAAGGCCCTCAAGGGCAAGGCCGGCCTCGCCAACGCCCGCCTGGCCTACCAGGTCTACGAGGAACTCTTCTCCACCGAGCGCTGGGCCCTCCTCGCCGAAGCCGGCGCCCGTCCGCAGCGCCCGCTGTGGGCCTCCACCGGCGTCAAGGATCCGGCCTACCCGGACACCCTGTACGTGACCGAACTCGTCGCCCCCGGCGTGGTCAACACCATGCCGGAAAAGACCCTCGACGCCACCTACGACCACGGCGCCATCACCGGCGACACGGTCACCCGAGGCTACGACGACGCGAACGCGACGCTCAACGCCCTCGACGCCCTCGGCATTTCCTACAACGAAGTCGTCGCCTTGCTCGAGTCCGAAGGCCTCGACAAGTTTGTGGCAAGCTGGAAGGAACTGCTGGCCGACGTCGAGGTCGCCCTCGCCGCTGCACGGAAGGACGCATAGTCCCCCATGACCACTCTCAGCTACGACGCCACGGGCGCCGCCCGCCAGGCCCACGAACAGCACCTGCCCGCCCTGCTGGAGGACCGGGTCGCCACCCGGATCTTCGCCAAGGACGCCACCCTGTGGGGTCCCGACGCCGAAGCCGAGGCCGCGGTCCGGCTCGGCTGGGTGGAGGCCGCCACCGTCTCCCAGCCGCTCGTGGCGGACATCCTGGCCCTCCGCGACGCGCTCCGCGCCGAGGGCGTGACCCGGATTGTCCTGTGCGGCATGGGCGGTTCCTCGCTGGCCCCCGAGGTCATCGCCGGAACCGCCGGCGTCGAGCTGACGGTGCTGGACAGCACCGACCCCGAGCAGGTTGCCGCCGCCCTGGCAGACCGGCTCGAGCAGACCGCCATCGTGGTCTCCTCGAAGTCCGGCTCCACGCTGGAGACCGACTCGCAGCGCCGCGTCTTCGAGCACGCCTTCACCGAGGCCGGGCTCGACGCTAAGAGCCGGATCATCATCGTCACGGACCCGGGATCCCCGCTGGACAAGGCCTCGCGCGAAGCCGGCTACCGCGCCGTCTTCAACGCCGACCCCAACGTCGGCGGCCGCTACTCGGCACTGACCGCCTTCGGGCTGGTGCCGTGCGGGCTGGCCGGCGTGGACATCCAGGCCTTCCTGGACGAAGCCGAAGAGACCGCCGAGATCCTCAATGACGACAGCGAGGAGAACATCGGCCTCGCCCTCGGCGCCGCGCTGGGCGGCACCAACCCGCTGCGCGACAAGATCGTGATCGCCGAGGACGGTTCCGGGATCGTAGGGTTCGCCGACTGGGCCGAACAGCTCATCGCCGAGTCCACCGGCAAGCTCGGCACCGGCGTGCTGCCGGTCGTCGCCGGCCCGGACGCGCCGGAGGTCACGGGCGGCGCCGCGGACGTGCTGGTGATCCGGCTGGTGGCAGCCGACGCCGACGTCGAACTGGGTGCCAACGAGTCGGCCATCGCCGGCGGCCTGGCTGCGCAGATGATGACCTGGGAGTTCGCCACCGCCGTCGCGGGACGGCTGCTGGGCATCAACCCCTTCGACCAGCCCGACGTCGAGGCCGCCAAGGTCGCAGCACGCGGCCTGCTGGATGCGCAGCCCGAACCGACGCCGGCCAACTTCACCGACGGCGCGATCGAGGTCCGCGGCGGCGCCTGGCTGGGCGACGCCGGCACCGCGGCCGAAGCGGTCAGCGCGCTGCTGGGCCAGCTCGGCACGGACGGCTACCTCAGCGTCCAGGCCTACTTCGACCGGCTCAACTACGCACCGCTCGAGGGCATCCGGGACGAACTGGCCGCCCTCAGCGGCCGCCCCGTCACCTTCGGCTGGGGACCGAGGTTCCTGCACTCCACCGGGCAGTTCCACAAGGGCGGCCCGGCGATCGGGGTGTTCCTGCAGGTTACGGCGGCGTCCGCGACGGACCTCGGCATCCCGGAACGTCCGTTCACCTTTGGTGAGCTGATCTCCGCCCAGGCCGCCGGCGATGCGCAGGTCCTCAGCGAACACGGCCGGCCCGTGCTCCGGCTCCACCTCACGGACCGTGCCGCCGGCGTCCGCCAGTTGCAGCAGCTCGTCTCCTCGCTGGCCGGCACTTCAATTGCTGGCCGCCCAGCGTCCTCCACCGAAAGCTAAGGCACCACAGCAACCATGCCACTCTCGCAAAACGGCGGCTTTAAGTCCGCGGGCCGGGGGCGCAATCCGCTCCGGGACCCGCGGGACCGCCGACTGAACCGCATCGCCGGCCCCTCCTCCCTGGTGCTCTTCGGCGTCACCGGTGACCTCGCCCGCAAGAAACTCATGCCGGCCGTCTACGACCTCGCCAACCGCGGGCTCCTGCCCCCCAGCTTCGCCCTGGTCGGGTTTGCCCGGCGGCAGTGGGAGAACGAGGACTTCGCCGCCGAGGTGAAGGAATCGGTCAAGAACTACGCCCGCACGCCGTTCGACGAAACGGTCTGGAAGCAACTCTCCGAGGGCATCCGCTTCGTGCAGGGCGAATTCGACGACGACGACGCCTTCGAGCGGCTGAGCGAAACCATCGACGAGCTCGACGAGCAGCGCGGCACCCGCGGCAACCACGCCTTCTACCTCTCCATCCCGCCGAAGGCCTTCGAACTGGTCTGCCGGCAGCTCTCCAAGCACGGGCTCGCCCAGGCCGAGGGCGACAAGTGGCGCCGCGTCGTGATCGAGAAGCCGTTCGGGCACGACCTCGAGTCGGCCCGCCAGCTCAACGACATCGTGGAATCGGTCTTCCCGCCCGACGCGGTCTTCCGGATCGACCACTACCTCGGCAAGGAGACGGTCCAGAACATCCTGGCCCTGCGCTTTGCCAACCAGCTGTTCGAACCGTTGTGGAACGCCAACTACGTGGACCACGTCCAGATCACCATGGCGGAGGACATCGGCACGGGCGGCCGCGCCGGGTACTACGACGGCGTGGGCGCTGCCCGCGACGTCATCCAGAACCACCTGCTGCAGCTGCTGGCCCTGACCGCCATGGAAGAGCCGATCTCCTTCAACGCGGACGACCTCCGTGCCGAGAAGGAAAAGGTCCTGGCCGCGGTCCGGCTGCCGGAGGATCTCTCGACGCACTCGGCCCGCGGGCAGTTCGCCGGCGGCTGGCAGGGGGGCGAGCAGGTCCAGGGCTACTTGGAAGAGGAAGGCATCCCCGCCGACTCCACCACCGAGACGTTCGCCGCGATCCGGGTGGACATCAACACCCGACGCTGGAGCGGCGTGCCGTTCTACCTGCGGGCAGGCAAGCGGCTGGGGCGGCGCGTGACGGAGATCGCCGTCGTGTTCAAGCGCGCGCCCAACCTGCTCTTCCGTGACCACGGCGAAGACGACTTCGGCCAGAACGCCGTCGTCATCCGGGTGCAACCCGATGAGGGCGCCACGATCCGGTTCGGCTCCAAGGTCCCCGGCACCCAGATGGAAGTCCGCGACGTCACGATGGACTTCGGCTACGGCCACTCCTTCACCGAGTCCAGTCCCGAAGCCTACGAACGGCTCATCCTCGACGTGCTGCTTGGCGAGCCGCCGCTGTTCCCACGGCACCAAGAGGTGGAGCTGTCCTGGAAGATCCTGGACCCGTTCGAGGACTACTGGGCCAGCCTGAACGAACAGCCGGAGCCCTACGCCCCGGGAAGCTGGGGCCCCGCCTCCGCCGATGAACTGCTCGCCCGCGACGGACGGACCTGGAGAAGGCCATGATCGTAGATCTTCCCGACACAACAACCTCCAAGATCTCCAAGAAGATCATGGCGCTGCGCGAACAGGGCGGCGTGATCGCCCTGGGCCGCGTGCTGACCCTGGTGGTGGTGACCAAATCGGGCCTCGAAGAGGAAGCCATCGAGGCCGCCAACGAAGCCAGCCGGGAGCACCCGTGCCGGATCATCGTCCTCGCGGACGCCGGCGCCTCGGCGCCCACCCGGCTGGACGCGCAGATCCGCGTGGGCGGCGACGCCGGCGCCTCCGAGGTCATCCTGCTCCGCGGCTACGGCGAACTCGCGGAGGAAAGCGAATCCCTCGTGGCCGCGCTGCTGCTTCCGGATGCCCCGATCGTGGCCTGGTGGCCGCACGGCGCGCCCCGGAACGCCTGCGAGACGTCGATCGGCCGGATCGCGCACCGCCGCATCACCGACTCCGCAAACGAATCGGACCCGCTGGCGGCGCTGGAGAATCTCCGCAGCACCTACAAGGCCGGCGACACCGACCTGGCCTGGACCCGCCTGACCAACTGGCGGATCCAGCTGGCGGCAGTCCTGGACCAGGTGGACTCCTCGCCGGTCACCGCCGTCGCAGTCGAAGGTGCCTCGGACTCCCCCAGCACCCTGCTGCTCGCGGCCTGGCTCACGCTGGCGCTGGACGCTCCGGTGACCATCGTCGCCGATCCGGCGGGGACCGGGATCCGGCGCGTGCGGCTGACCCGCACCGGCGGCGACGTGCAGCTGTTCCGGCCCGGACTCACCGTGGCTGAACTGACCCAGCCGGGCCAGCCGGCGCAGCGCATCTCGTTGCCGCGCCGCAGCCTCAAGGACTGCCTGGCCGAGGAGCTGCGGCGCCTGGACCCGGACGAAGTCTTCGGTGAAGTGATTACTATTGGACTGCCCCGTACCAACCTAAGGAGTGTCCGTCCCAGTGAGCGCTGACCCCAGAGTAAGCATCCATCCTGACTCGACCGTCCTGATGGCGGCGATCGCGGCACGCCTGATCACCAAGCTCGTGGACATCCAGGACAAACACGGCGAGGCAACGGTGGTGCTTACCGGCGGCACGATGGGGATCGGTTCGCTCAAGGCGGTTGCCGAGTCGCCGGCCGCCCCGGCGGTGGACTGGTCCAAGGTGAACTTCTGGTGGGGCGACGAACGCTTCGTCGGCACGGACGACGCCGACCGCAACGCCCGCCAGGCGCACGAGGCACTGCTCTCGCACATCAACGTGGATCCCTCGCGCGTCCACGTCCCGGGCTCGGCGGACGACTTCTCCACCCCCGAGGAGGCCGCGGCCGACTACGCCCGGCGGCTCGCCGAGGCTGCCGCGGCCGAACACGCCGCCGACATGTCCGATGACCGCCCGGAGGAGCCCGGCGCCCTGCCGCGGCTGGACATTGTGCTGCTGGGCGTCGGCCCGGACGCGCACGTGGCCTCGCTGTTCCCGGAGCAGGCCGGCATCCGGGAGAAGGAGCTTACCGTCGTCGGTGTCCGCAACTCCCCCAAGCCGCCGCCGGCCCGGCTCTCCCTCACGCTGCCGACGATCAACACCGCGAACGAGGTGTGGATGGTGGTGGCAGGCGATGACAAGGCCGGCGCCGTGGGCCTGGCCCTGGCGGGAGCTAACCCGGTGCAGGTGCCGGCGGCAGGGCCCCGCGGCCGGTTCCAGACGCTGTGGCTGATCGATGAGGACGCAGCCTCACGCGTCCCCGAGCAGCTCGTCCGGAAGGGCGCCTCGGGCGCGTAGCCGTTCAAGCGCTCCAGCCAGCACGTCTTCGGCGTCCTGGCTGGAGCGCCTTTCTTTAACGTATTCGAGGTGGCTCTTGAAGCCCTCGGCCGGCTCGTCCTCCAGCGCGAACCGGGACTCGTCCCTGGTGGCGGCTCCGCCGCAGCGGCGGCAGTCCCACACCCCGGGGATCTGTTCCTCCGGGAGCTGTGCGAACACGAGGGCTGTCTCGTGGCCTTTCGCGCACCGGTAGGTGACGCAGATCCGGGGTTGCGCCGCGCCGCCGTCAAGGGGCTCATGGCGGGCCGGGGCTCCGGCGACGGCACCGACGCGGATGCCCCTGAATCCGGAAGCAGAATGCAGCATCGGGAACTCCTGGCTACTCGGCTGGTGGATTGGCTTGCCAGCGACAGTGTAGTTCGGAGTTCCCGATGCGGGGGAGGGCCGCAAGGCCCATATGAAGTTTTAGAAAACGAGGGTACTAGGAGTCGGCGCCCGTGCTGAAACGCATCAGCAGGCCGAGGGCGATGATGACCACACCCCAGGTGACTCCGAGGATGACCGTGAAACGGTTGAGGTTCCGCTCGGCCACGCCCGAGGAGCTGAGCCCGGAGCTCATGCCGCCGCCGAACATGTCGGACAGACCGCCGCCACGCCCCTTGTGCAGCAGGATGAGCAAGGTCAGCAGGAGGCTGGTGATGCCCAGCAGCACCTGGAGAATGACATGAAGAACGTCCACGACGGCCTTTCAGAAGATGGGGATTGCGGGGGCCAAAGCTGTGTCCGGACTAATCCGTCAGCAGGTGACTCTCGAACCTGACAATATTAGCAAACTCGGCGGCGTCCAGGCTGGCACCGCCGACCAGCAATCCGTCCACGTCGCGTTCCTTGAGGATCGAGGCGGCGTTGTTCGCCTTCACCGAGCCGCCGTAAAGCAGGCGCGTCTTGGCGGCGACCGAGGCGTCAAAGAGGGTGGCCAGCTCGGCGCGGATCGCGGCGCACATCTCCTGGGCATCCTCCGGCCCGGCGACTTCGCCGGTGCCGATGGCCCAGACGGGTTCGTACGCGACCACCAGGTCGGCCGCCTGCTCCGCGGTGAGGCCCTCGACGCCGGCGCGCAGCTGGGCCAGCGTGTGGTCCACGTGCGTGCCGGCCTGGCGGACTTCGAGCCCCTCGCCGACGCACAGCACGGGGGTGATGCCGTGGCGGAAGGCCGCCTTGGTCTTGGCGTTGAGGACCTCGTCGGACTCGTTGTGGATGGTGCGGCGTTCGCTGTGGCCCACCAGGACGTAGCGGCAGCCGAGCTTGGCGAGGAACTGTCCGGAGATGTCCCCGGTGTAGGCGCCGGAGTCGAACTGGGACAGGTCCTGGCCGCCGTAGGCGACGTCCAGCTCATCGCCCTGGACGAGGGTCTGCACGCCGCGGAGATCGGTGAACGGCGGGAACACGGCGACCTCCACCCGGCTGTAGTCGTGCTTGGCGTCGGACAGGGTCCAGGCCAACTTCTGCAGGAGGGTGATGCCCTGGACGTGGTCCATGTTCATCTTCCAGTTGCCCGCGATGAAGGGCTTGCGGTCGAACTTGCCGTGGGTTGACGTTGTCACGTGATCTCCAAAAGATTCGTAGCAGTGAAAGAGCCGGCAGGGTGCCCGCCTTGCGGGCCGGGCACCCTGCCGGCTGGAGGTTCTAGCGGTCCAGCACGCTCAGGCCGGGAAGTTCCTTGCCTTCAAGGTATTCCAGGCTCGCGCCGCCGCCGGTCGAGATGTGCCCGAACTGGTCATCGGCGAAGCCGAGGGTCCGCACCGCGGCGGCGGAGTCGCCACCGCCCACGACCGTGAACGCCGCGGTTTCCGTGAGCGCCTGGGCAACGGCCCGGGTGCCGCCGGCGAAGGCGGGGAACTCGAAGACGCCCATGGGCCCGTTCCAGAACACCGTCTTGGCGCCCTTGATCCGCTCCGCGAAGGCGGCTGCCGAATCCGGGCCGATGTCCAGGCCGATGCCGGAGGTGCCAAAGCTGCTGGACTCGATGGCGTCGGCTGACACCGTTTCGTGGTCAGCGTCGGCGGCGAACTTGCTGGCCACCACGACATCGGTGGGGACAACGAACTCGGTGCCGGCGTCGGCGGCGCGCTTGAGGTAATCCTGGACGACCGGGATCTGGTCCTCTTCGAGCAGGCTGCCGGCGACCTTGTGGCCGGCCGCGGCAAGGAAGGTGAACAGCATGCCGCCGCCCACCAGGATGGTGTCCGCCTTGCCGATCAGGTTGGCAATCACGGCGAGCTTGTCCGAGACCTTGGAGCCGCCGAGCACGACGACGTAGGGCCGCTGGGTGTCGGTGGTCAGCTTGCGCAGCACCTCCACCTCGGTGCGGACCAGGTCGCCCTGGTAGGACGGCAGCCGGGTGGCGACGTCGTACACGCTGGCGTGCTTGCGGTGCACGGCACCGAAAGCATCGTCAACGAAGGCGCCGTTGTCACCGGTGAGGGCGACCAGCTCGTCCGCGAAGGCGCCGCGTTCGGCATCGTCCTTGGACGTCTCGCGGGCGTCGAAGCGCACGTTTTCGAGGACGAGGGCTTCGCCGTCCTGCAACGCGGCGGCGGCCGCCTTGGCGGAACCACCGACCGTGTCGTCGGCGAGCGAGACCTTGAAGGACGCGAGCTCGGCCAGGCGTGCCACGGCGGGCTTGAGCGAGTACTTCTCCTCCGGGGCGCCCTTGGGGCGGCCGAGGTGTGCCGTGACCAGCACGCGGGCACCGGCGTCCGTGAGCTTCGACAGCACTGGCAGGGAGGCCTTGATCCGGCCGTCGTCAGTGACTGCAGAGCCGTCGAGCGGCACGTTCAGGTCACTTCTGACCAGAACGTACCGCCCGCGGACACCATCAGCGATCAGTTCGTCGAGGGTGTGGAATGTCATGGGTCTTACCCTAGCCCAGCTTCGACGCGACGAGCTCCGTGAGGTCGACGAGGCGGTTGGAGTAGCCCCATTCGTTGTCATACCAGGAAACAACCTTGACCTGGTTGCCAATCACCTTGGTCAGGCCGGAGTCGAAGATGGACGACGCCGGATCCCCGACGATGTCCGAGGAGACGATCGGCTCGTCGGTGTAGGTCAGCAGGCCCTTGAGCTCTTCGGTCTCGGACGCGGCCTTGAGCGCGGCGTTGACTTCCTCGACGGTGGTCTCGCGGGAGACGGTCACGGTGAGGTCGGTGGCGGAGCCGGTGGGGACGGGGACGCGGATGGCGTAGCCGTCCAGCTTGCCCTTGAGCTCCGGCAGGACCAGGCCGATCGCCTTGGCGGCTCCCGTGGAGGTGGGGACCATGTTGATGGCGGCGGCGCGGGCGCGGCGGAGGTCCTTGTGCGGGCCGTCCTGCAGGTTCTGGTCCGCGGTGTAGGCGTGGATGGTGGTCATCAGGCCGCGCTCGATGCCGAAGGAGTCGTTGATGACCTTGGCCAGCGGGCCGAGGCAGTTGGTGGTGCAGGAGGCGTTGGAGATGATGTTGTGCGCGGCGTTGTCGTAGAGGCCGTCGTTGACGCCCATCACGATCGTGATGTCCTCGTCGGAGGCGGGGGCGGAGATCAGGACCTTCTTGGCGCCGGCGTCGATGTGCTTCTGCGCATCCGCGGCCTTGGTGAAGAAGCCGGTGGACTCGATCACGATGTCGACGCCCAGCTCGCCCCACGGCAGCTTGGCCGGGTCGCGCTCCGCCAGGACCTTCACGGTCTTGCCGTCGACGACGATGTTGCCGTCCTTGACTTCAATGGTTTCGGCCAGGCGGCCGCCTACGGAATCGTACTTGAAGAGGTGTGCGAGGGCTTCCGGGCTGGTGAGGTCGTTGACTGCAACGATCTCGAGGTCTGCTCCCTGGGCCAGGGCGGCGCGGAAGTAGTTGCGGCCGATGCGGCCGAAGCCGTTGATACCAATACGTGTCGTCACGTTTTCAGTCTCCTTGGTGCTCTATCAAGCACGACTAGTTGAGTAGGCGTTCAAGCCAACTAACAGATCCCGCACGCCATTGGGCAGAGATGATTACCAGATCGGAGGGCGACCAGCCACGTTGCTGAAGGCTAACCGCCTTCCGTGATCCATCTTACGTTTAAGTGGGCCCGCCCCCGCAACTGCGGGGGCGGGCAGTCCACGTTTCGGGCCGAACGGCTCGAAATGTGACCTTTGTTACAGCCTGGTTTCGGCTCAGCGCCGGTTCGGCCGCGGTAGTCCCTAGAGCGTGATCAGGCCGGTGGCGTTCTTCCGGGCGGCGTCGAAGCGCTTGGCGACGTCGGCCCAGTTCACGATGTTCCAGAAGGCCTTGACGTAGTCGGCCTTGACGTTGACGTAGTCCAGGTAGAAGGCGTGCTCCCACATGTCCAGCATCAGCAGCGGCGTGGTGCCCAGTGCGACGTTGCCCTGCTGGTCGTAGAGCTGCTCGATGACAAGGTTGCCGCCGATCGGCTCGTAGGCGAGGAAGCCCCAGCCGGAGCCCTGCAGGCCCAGGGCCGCGGCGCTGAACTGCGCGCGGAAGGCGTCGAAGGAGCCGAAGGCGTCATCGATCGCGGCCGCGAGCTCGCCCTCGGGCTTGTCGCCGCCGTCCGGGGAGAGGTTCTTCCAGAACACGGAGTGGTTGATGTGGCCGCCGGTGTGGAACGCGAGGTCCTTGGAGAGGCGGTTAATGTTGGCGAAGTCGCCCTTCTCGCGTGCCTCGGCCAGCTGGGCCAGCGCGTTGTTGGCGCCGGCAACGTAGGTGGCGTGGTGCTTGCTGTGGTGCAGCTCCATGATCTTCGCGGAGATGTGGGGCTCCAGCGCGGCGTAATCGTAGTCAAGTTCGGGCAGTACGTACTCGGTCACAAAATCCTCCAATGTCGTGGACGTGTTCGTCCGGTTTTGCTAACTCTCGGATTGTGCATCCGGGTGGTTGGACACCCGGAAGTCTATGGATGTGGATCCAGTGGGCATAGCCTCCGGTCCTGCTGAGGTATTCCCGGCCACTGGATCCGATTCTGTCCCTGAATCCCGGCAGTGGCTACTCGTCGAGCATTTCCGGCGTCACGTTCGCCTCGGTGCCGGGGATGCCCAGGTCCTGCGCCCGCTTGTCCGCCATCGCCAGGAGGCGGCGGATCCGGCCGGCGATGGCGTCCTTCGTCATCACCGGGTCGGCGAGCCGGCCCAGCTCGTCCAGGCTGGCCTGCTTGTGGGCCACACGCAGTTCGCCGGCGTATTTGAGGTGGTCCGGGACGTCGTCGCCGAGGATCTCCAGTGCCCGGTCCACGCGGGCGCCGGCGGCGACGGCCGCTTGCGCCGAGCGGCGCAGGTTGGCATCGTCGAAGTTGGCCAGCCGGTTCGCGGTGGCGCGGACTTCCTTGCGCATCCGCCGCTCTTCCCAGACCATCAGCGCGTCGTGGGCGCCCATCCGGGTCAGCAGCGCCGCGATGGTGTCGCCGTCGCGGATCACAACGCGGTCCACTCCCCTGACCTCGCGTGCCTTGGCCTGGATGCCGAGGCGGCGGGCGGCGCCGACGAGGGCGAGGGCGGATTCCGGCCCGGGGCAGGTGACCTCCATGGCGGACGAGCGGCCGGGCTCGGTGAGCGAGCCGTGGGCCAGGAACGCGCCGCGCCAGACCGCCTCGGCGTCGGCGGCGGAGCCGTTCACCACCACCGAGGGCAGCCCGCGGACGGGCCGGCCGCGGGCATCCAGCAGGCCGGTCTGGCGGGCAAGGGCCTCGCCGTCGCGGACCACCCGCACCACGTAGCGGCTGCCGCGGCGCAGCCCGCCGCCGGAGACAACGATGATTTCGCTCTGGTGCCCGTACACCTCGGCAATCGCGGCACGCAGCCGGCGGGCGGTCGAGGCGAGGTCCACCTCGGCCTCGATCACGATCCGGCCGGAAATGATGTGCAGTCCCCCCGCGAAGCGGAGCATGGCGGACACTTCAGCCTTGCGGACCGAGGACTTCTTGATGTCCAGCCGGGAAAGTTCTTCCTTGACTGATGCTGTCAGTGCCATGGCACCTTTCCTACCTGTTCCCGAAAATGTCGTGGTACGCCGTTGCCAGGCGCAGCGGGTCGTGGATCGGCCGGCGGCTCGACGCCCCTACTTTACCCAAGACCACCTCTGCTCCCAGCATCCCGGCCGCGCGCTCGAAATCCGGGAGGTCCGGCACCGAGGCGGGGTCGGCCAGGACGACGTCGACGCTGAAGTCCGGCGCGTAGTCGCGCAGCACGCGCAGGTGGTCCGCGGCGGACATTCCGAGGGTCTCCTTGGTGTCCGTGGCGAGGTTCATCGTGAGACAGCGCCGCGCCTCCGTCTTGCACAGCGCATCGCGCATCTCCGGCAGCAGCAGGTGCGGCAGCACCGAGGTGTACCAGGAGCCGGGGCCCAGGACCACCCAGTCGGCGAGCTCGATCGCGGTCAGCGCCTCGACGCAGGCCGGGGCCGATTCGGGCAGCAGGCGGACTGCTTCAAGCGAACCCGCGACGGCGCACTTGGCCTGTCCGCGGACGGTCTGCAGCTCCGAAGTGCCGTCGGGCATCCCGACGCGCACCTCGCCTTCGATGGTGAGCGGGGTGGTGGACATCGGCAGGACCTGGCCCCGGGCGCCGAGCAGCGCTCCGGCCCATTGCAGTCCGACGACGGCGTCCCCGAGCAGCTCCCAGAGGGTGACGATCAGCAGGTTGCCCATGGCGTGTTCGTCGAGCGAACCGCCGCGGCCCTTGCCGGGCTTGAACCGGTGCTGCATGACATCGCGCCAGGTCCGGCCCCAGTCGGTGTCGTCGCACAGTGCGGACAGGGCCATCCGGAGATCCCCTGGCGGCAGGACGCCGTACTCGTCGCGCAGCCGGCCGGAGGAACCGCCGTCGTCGGCGACCGTGACGATGGCGGTCAGTTCCGAGGTGAGCAGGCGCAGGGCCGAGAGTGAGGCGGAGAGGCCGTGGCCGCCGCCGAGGGCGACCACGGAGGGGCCTTTGTCCTGCTGGCCGGCGGAGGCCGCACTGGCGGCCGGCACCAGGGGCAGCGGCCCGGTCAGGAGCGCCATTACTCGCGGCCCAGATCCCGGTGCGTCGTGGTGACCGTGACACGGGGGTACTGCGCCAGCCGCCGCGACAGTTCAACCGCCACGGCGACGGAACGGTGCTTGCCGCCGGTGCAGCCGACGGCGATGGTTGCGTAGTGCTTGTTTTCGCGCCGGTAGCCGTCCAGGACGGGTTCCAGGGCCAGCACGTAGCGTTCCACGAAGTTGTTGACGCCCTCCGCCTCGAGCACGTAGTCGCTGACGTCCTTGTCCAGCCCGGTGTGCGGGCGCAGCTGCGGAACCCAGTGCGGGTTGGGGATGAAGCGGGCGTCGGCGACGAAGTTGGCGTCCACCGGCAGCCCGTACTTGAAGCCGAAGCTCATGACGTTCAGCCGCAGCGCCACCGGGCCGGTTTCGCTGAACAGTTCGGTGATGGCGGTCGCGAGGCCGTGGACGTTGAGCGTCGAGGTGTCCAGCACGATGTCGGAGGATTCGCGCAGCTCATGCAGCAGCTCGCGTTCCGCGGCGATGCCGTCGAGGATCCTGCCGCCGCCCTGCAGCGGGTGCGGCCGCCGGCCCTGTTCGAAGCGCCGGACCAGGACGTCGTCGCTGGCGTCCAGGAACAGCACCCGGAAAGTGACGCCGCTGGCTTCGAGGTTGCGCAGCGCGGCGCGGATGTCCGCGAAGAGGTCCTTGCTGCGGACGTCGACGACGACGGCGAGTTTGGAGATCGAGCCCGGCGCGTGGGAGACCAGCTCCGCGAGCGTGCCGAGCATCTGGGGCGGCAGGTTGTCCACCACGTACCAGCCGTGGTCCTCGAGGGCGTCCGAGGCGGTGCTCCGCCCGGCCCCTGACATCCCGGTCACCACGAGCAGTTCCGCCTCGATCGGCTTGACGGGGGTCAAGCCGTCCGCCTCCATGCCGGATCCTGCCGTTGACTCTGTCATCAGTCGTGCCCCATCTCTGCTGTCTGCTCTGCCGTGACGCCGGCGCACGCGGCAGTTGCCTGCCGGCCGTGCGCCTGCCTCAGCTCCTTACCCTAGCTAAGATTGCCGGCGCTAGCTAAGTTTCGAGGATTTCGCCGGTCGTCATGTTGACGGCCGGGGCGGCCGGCCCTTCCGCGTCCTCCGCCGCGTTGAAATGCCGCACGATGGCGCCGGCGAGGGCCGGCCCGACCCCTTTGGCGGCCGTCAGCTCCTCGACCGTGGCGGCCTTGATGCTTTTCACCGAGCCGAACTGGTTCAGGAGGGCCTTGCGTTTGGAGTCGCCGAGGCCGGGCACGCCGTCGAGCGCGGAGACTGTCATCGCCTTGCCGCGCTTTTGCCGGTGGAAGGAGATGGCGAAGCGGTGCGCCTCGTCCCGGATCCGCTGCAACAGGTAGAGACCGGCCGAGGCGCGGGGCAGGATGACGGGGAAGTCGCTGTCGGGCAGCCAGACCTCCTCGAGCCGCTTGGCGAGCCCGACCACATAGACATCCTCGATGCCGAGTTCTTCCAGGGCCTTCGCTGCCGCGTTCACCTGCGGCTTGCCGCCGTCGACGACGACGAGGTTGGGCGGGTAGGCAAACTTCGTCCGCGGCGCCGGCGTCGTCGTGTCCGCGACCGGGGTGTCGGCCACGGCGGCGGCCTGGGCGGCGGCCAGCGGTCCGGAACCGTCGGCCGTTTTGTCGGCTTGTTCCTGCAGGTAGTTCCGGAAGCGGCGCGTCAGGACGTCGTGCATTGCGGCCGTGTCGTCGTTGGCCGCGGCGCCGGTGACCGAGAATTTCCGGTAGTCGGATTTCTTCGGCAGGCCGTCCTCGACCACCACCATGGAGCCGACCACGTTGGTGCCCTGGATGTGCGAGATGTCGAAGCATTCGATCCGCATCAGCGCGACCGGAAGGTCCAGGGCTTCCTGCAGTTCCTGGAGCGCCTGGGAACGCATGGTCAGGTCGCCGGCACGCCGGGACTTGTGCAGCTTGAGCGCGTGTTCGGCGTTGTCCCGGACGGTGGAGAGCAGCGTGGCCTTGTCGCCGCGCTGCGGGACGCGGATGTCCACCCGGGCCCCGCGCAGCCCGCTGAGCCATTGGGCCAGCTCGACGGCGTTGCTGGGCTCGGCCGGGACCAGCACCTCGCGGGGCATCCGGCCCTGGCTTTCGCCCTCCTCGCCGTAGACCTGCTGGAGCAGGTGCTCGACGAGGTCGGGGGTGGTGGTGTCCTCGACTTTTTCCACCACCCAGCCGCGCTGGCCGCGGATCCGGCCGCCCCGGACGTGGAAGACCTGGACTGCGGCCTCGAGCTCGTCCTCGTGCAGCGCGAACACGTCGGCGTCGGTGTCCTCGGCCAGGACCACGGCGTTGCGTTCAAAGACCTTCTTCAGCGCGATGATGTCATCGCGCACCCGGGCCGCGCGTTCGTAGTCGAGCTCCGCGACGGCGGCGGCCATGTCCTTCTCGAGCCGGGAGACGAAGCGTTTGGCTTCGCCGCCCATGAAGGCGCAGAAGTCCTCGGCCAGGGCGCGGTGGTCCTCCGCCGAGATCCGTCCGACGCAGGGCGCCGCGCACTTGTCGATGTAGCCGAGCAGGCAGGGCCGGCCGCTGGCTTCTGCGCGTTTCAGCACGCCGGGGCTGCAGCTGCGGACCGGGAAGACCCGCAGCAGGGTGTCCATGGTGTCGCGGATGGCGCCGGCCGTGTAGGGCCCGAAATACCGGGTCCCCTTGCGCCGTTCGCCGCGGAGGACCTGCACCCGGGGGTACTTCTCCCCCATCGTGACGGCGAGGTACGGGTAGCTCTTGTCGTCGCGGAACATGACGTTGAACCGCGGCTTGAATTCCTTGATCCAGGTGTATTCGAGCTGCAGGGATTCCAGCTCGCTGCCCACGACGGTCCATTCCACGCTGCTGGCGGTGTGCACCATGGCATACGTCTTGGGCAGCAGGCCCGCGGGGTTGGCGAAGTAGGAGTTCAGCCGGGAACGGAGGTTCTTGGCCTTGCCGACGTAAATGACCCGGCCATGCGGATCGCGAAAGCGGTACACGCCCGGGTTGGTCGGGATCTCCCCCGTCTGGGGACGGTAACTAGCTGGATTTGCCACTAGTCCATTCTACTAAGCCGGGCGGGACCGCCCCGACCGTCGGCTCCCGGATGGGTGGGCGCGGACGCATGTGCGCGGCCGGGAGCAGCGGCTAATCGACGCTTTTGCTCTGGTTGTAGGTGGTGGCCCGCTGCTGCCCGCTCAGTTCGGCGATGGCGTCCATGATCCGGTCCGTGACCTGGCGGCGCGCCGGCAGGGAATGGTCCGGGCCGGTTTTGTCGAAGTACAGCGGCTCGCCCACCTTCATGGTGAAGTGCTGCGGGGTGACCTTGTTGCTGTCCGCCGGCTGCAGGTTTTCGGTGCCGATCAGGCCCACCGGGATCACCGGGGCGCCGGTGGTGAGGGCCAGCCAGCCGACGCCGGTGCGGCCGCGGTAGAGGATGCCGTCACGGGAGCGGGTGCCCTCCGGGTAGATCCCGACGCCCTTGCCGGCGTCGAGGATGTCCAGCAGCGTCTTCAGCGCCTGGACGCTGGCCGCCTGTTCGCCGCGTTCGACCGGAATGGAGCCGACGGCTTCGAAGAAGGACTTCATCAGCTTGCCCTTGGCGCCGCCCGTGGTGAAATATTCCGCTTTGGCGAAGAAGGCCACGGGGCGCGGCATGAGGGCCTGGACGATCACACTGTCGAGGAAGGACAGGTGGTTCGGCGCCACGATGAAGGGACCCTCCTTGGGCACGTTCTCGAGGCCGATCACGGTGGGACGACAGGTCGAGGAAATGAGCCCGCGGGTCGTCCAGCGGATCGCGTCAAACATTGCCAATGGTGTGCACCTCATTCAGGGCTGTGGTCCCCGGGCGTTCGGAGAGTCTGGTGATCGTAGCGTGAAGCGCCGTGGTGGTGTGCACGATCTCGACGGCGCCGGCCTCGTGCAGTTCGCCGTCGGGCGCAAAACCCCAGCCTACGCCGACACAGTCCAGTCCGTTCGCAGCCGCCCCGGCCACGTCCTGCGCCCGGTCCCCCACCATGACGCCCAGACCGGCCGTCGCAGGAGCCGCGGCAGCGAGGTCCGAGAGGGCGGCCGCGACGATGTCGGCCTTGCCTGCGGGGACGTGACCCGTATCCGGGGCCCCGCCGGTCTCGTCGGCGGCGGAGCCGCGGATGCTGTGGAAGAGCCCGGCAATACCGTGGTGCGCCAGCACAACGCGGGCCAGTCCCTCCGGCTTCTGGGTGGCAACGGCGAGGGGGCGGCCAGCGGCGGCAAAGTCCTCGAGGAGGCTGCGTATTCCCGGGTAGAGCCTGCCCTGCGCGATGCCGGTGGAAACGTAGTGCGCGCGATAGATCCGGATGGCGTCATCCAGCAGGGCCGCCGGGACGCCGGCGATCTCCGTGAGCGAATGGCTCAACTTGGGTCCGATCATGGCGTCCATCCGGGACTTCCCCGGAACCGGGAGGCGAAGTTCGGTGAGGGCTGCTGCGATTCCGTCCGTTATCCCCCCGGCCGGATCGACAAGAGTGCCGTCAAGGTCGAAGATCACGGGCACGGTTATAGGCGTCACGGGCCTTAGTTTCTCACGAGTAGGGGGATGCCAGAAATTCGCATACTCCTTCGGGAATACATCAGGGGTTACTTCCGGGCCCGCCCTGCCGTTCGGCCCGCGATGCGCAAATGCCCTGCTGCTGCCGGGAGTCCGGCAGCAGCAGGGCATTTGTGCGTCATGGTGCGTGTGGCGCCTCGCAGGCAACGAACCCGCGTCAGCCCAGGATGTCGGCCAGGAAGGCCGCCGTGTGGCTTTCCTTGGACTTGGCTACCTGCTCCGGAGTTCCGGAGGCGACGATGCGGCCGCCGCCGGAACCGCCGTCGGGTCCCAGGTCAACGATCCAGTCGGCGCTCTTGATGACGTCGAGGTTGTGCTCGATCGTAATCACGGTGTTGCCCTTTTCGACCAGGCCCTGCAGCACCATCAGCAGCTTGCGGATGTCCTCGAAGTGCAGCCCCGTGGTGGGCTCGTCCAGGACGTAGACGCTGCGGCCGTTGGAGCGCTTCTGCAGTTCCGCGGCCAGCTTCACGCGCTGCGCCTCGCCGCCGGAGAGGGTCGTGGCGGGCTGGCCGAGCCGCACGTAGCCGAGGCCGACGTCGACCAGGGTCTTGAGGTGCCGGGCGATCGGCGAGAACGCGGCGAAGAACTCGGCGCCCTCCTCGATCGGCATGTTCAGGACGTCCGCGATGGTCTTGCCCTTGTAGTGCACCTCGAGCGTCTCGCGGTTGTAGCGGGCGCCGTGGCAGACCTCGCAGGGCACGTAGACGTCCGGCAGGAAGTTCATCTCGATCTTCAGTGTGCCGTCGCCGGAGCAGGCCTCGCAGCGTCCGCCCTTGACGTTGAAGGAGAACCGGCCGGGCTGGTAACCGCGGACCTTGGCCTCGGTAGTCTCGGCGAAGAGCTTCCGGATGTGGTCGAAGACGCCGGTGTAGGTAGCCGGGTTGGACCGCGGGGTACGGCCGATGGGGCTCTGGTCGACGTGCACCACCTTGTCCAGGTGCTCGAGGCCCTGGACGGTCTTGTGCCGTCCGGCGACCTGCTTGGCGCCGTTGAGCTTGTTGGCGAGCACCTTGTAGAGGATCTCGTTGACGAGGGTGGACTTGCCGGAGCCGCTGACGCCGGTGACGGCGGTGAACAGGCCCAGCGGGAAGGCTGCGTCCACGTTCAGCAGGTTGTTTTCCTTGGCGCCGACGACTTTCAGCTCGCGCTTCTTGTCGTACTTGCGGCGCTTCTTCGGCACCTCGATGGACTTCCGTCCGGAGAGGTAGTCGCCGGTCAGGGACTCGGTGTTCTTCAGCAGGTCCTGGTAGGAACCGGAGTGGACCACCATGCCGCCGTGCTCGCCGGCGCCGGGTCCGATGTCGACCACCCAGTCCGCCTCGTGGATGGTGTCTTCGTCGTGCTCGACCACGATCAGGGTGTTGCCGAGGTCCCGGAGCCGGGTGAGGGTTTCGATCAGGCGCCGGTTGTCGCGCTGGTGCAGGCCGATCGAGGGCTCGTCGAGGACGTACAGCACGCCGACCAGGCCGGAACCGATCTGGGTGGCCAGGCGGATGCGCTGGGCCTCTCCGCCGGACAGGGTGCCGGAGGGCCGCTCCAGGTTCAGGTACTCGAGGCCGACGTCGAGCAGGAAGGTCAGGCGGGCCTGGATCTCCTTGAGGACCTGGTGGGCGATCTGGGCCTCCCGGCCGCTGAGGACCAGGGTGTCCAGGAAGTGCGCGCATTCGCGCATCGGCAGTGCGGCGACCTCGGCAATCGACTTGCCGTTGATCAGGACCGAGAGCGACGCCGGGTTCAGCCGGGCGCCGTTGCAGGCCGGGCACGGGACCTGGCGCATGTACTCCTCGTAGCGGTCCCGCGCCGAGTCGGAATCCGTTTCCGTGTGCTTGCGGTGCACGTACTGGACAACGCCCTCGAAGCCGGTGCTGTACTTGCGTTCCCGGCCGAAGCGGTTGCGGTACTGCACCACGACCTTGTGGTCCTTGCCGTGCAGCACAGTCTGCCGCGCCTCGGTGGAGAGCTTCTCCCACGGCGTGGTCATCTTGAAGCCAATTTCCTTGGCCAGGCCGCCGAGGAGCCGGTTCCAGTACTCGGTGGTGGCGGTGCCGAGCGACCACGGCGCGATGGCGCCTTCGGCGAGGGAGAGCTCCGGGTTGGGGATGAGGAGTTCCTCATCGACTTCGAGCTTGGTGCCGATGCCGCTGCAGGCGGAGCAGGCGCCAAAAGGATTGTTGAAGGAGAACGAGCGGGGTTCGATTTCGTCGATCGCGAGGGGGTGCTCATTGGGGCAGGCGAGGTGCTCGGAGAAGGCACGGATCCGTTCCGGGTCGTCCGCCTCGAGGTCGACGAATTCGGCCAGCACGCGGCCCTCGGCGAGGCCCAGGGCGGTTTCCACCGAGTCGGTGAGGCGCTGGCTGATGCCCTCCTTGACGACGAGGCGGTCCACCACCACCTCAATGGTGTGTTTGAACTGCTTGCCCAGCTTGGGCGGATCGCTGAGCTGGATCAGCTTGTCGTCCACCCGGGCCCTCGAGTAGCCCTTCGCTGTGAGCTCCTTGAACAGTTCGACGAATTCGCCCTTGCGGCCGCGGACCACCGGTGCCAGCACCTGGAAACGGGTGCCCTCGGGCAGTTCCAGGAGCTGGTCGACGATCTGTTGCGGGGTCTGCTTGGTCACCGGCTCGCCGCAGACCGGGCAGTGCGGGCGTCCCACCCGGGCCCAGAGCAGGCGCATGTAGTCGTAGATCTCGGTGATCGTGCCCACGGTGGAACGGGGATTCTTGCTCGTGGACTTCTGGTCGATCGACACCGCCGGCGACAGGCCTTCGATGAAGTCGACGTCGGGCTTGTCCACCTGGCCCAGGAATTGGCGGGCGTAAGCGGAGAGCGACTCCACGTAGCGCCGCTGTCCCTCGGCGAAGATGGTGTCGAAGGCGAGGGAGGACTTGCCGGAGCCGGAAAGGCCGGTGAAGACGATCATCGCGTCGCGCGGCAGGTCGAGGTCGACGTTGCGCAGGTTGTGTTCGCGCGCGCCCTTCACGACCAGTCGGGACAAGTCGGGGCGGGCCAGCTCCACACCCGACGAGGCCGGGCCGGACGACTTGGGCGCGGCCGCTTTTCCGGACTTCACCGGATCGGCGGCGGGCTGGATATCAACGGCGGGTTCTTCAGCTACGGCTTTAGGCACGCCTCCAATGCTAATCGAAAACTTCTTCGAATATCTATTCGGAGGGCCGGTGTGCTAGTGGCGGTCGTACGCCGCCGCCAGTAGTTGAACGGCCTCGGCGAAGCTGGCGCCCTGGGCTTTGGCCGCGGCCGCGAACTCCGAGGCGGCAGCGGTCAGCGAGCCCCAGGCCTCGTCCCGGGCGCAGACGACGGTGCCGTTCCGGCCGCGGGTCGCCACGACGCCGGCGGCCTCGAGCTCCTTGTAAGCGCGCGCCACGGTGTGCGGTGCCACCCCCAACTCCCCTGCCAGGCTGCGGACGGCGGGCAGTCGGGTCCCCGGCGCCAGGGTGCCGTTGTCCGCCTGCTCGATGATGTTCAGCCGGAGCTGCTCAAACAGCGGCACCGAACTCCCGGTGTTGGGCTTCCAGCTGCCTGGAAATTGTGCCGCGGCACGTTCGGCGGAGCTCACAGTTCAGGCTCCAGAACACTCTCGGGCTGTTCGCGGCCAGCGAACTGGGCCCGGTAGAGCGCGGCGTAGAAACCGCCCCCCGCCATCAGTTCCTGGTGGTTTCCCTGTTCAACAATCCGTCCGTGGTCCATGACCAGAATTAGATCAGCGTCCCGGACCGTGGACAAGCGGTGGGCGATCACGAAGCTGGTCCGGCCCTGCCGCAGCCTGGCCATCGCCTGCCGGATCTGCGCTTCGGTGCGGCTGTCCACCGAGCTGGTGGCCTCGTCGAGGATCAGGACACCGCGACCGGCCAGCTGCGCCCGGGCGATCGAGATGAGTTGGCGCTGGCCGCGGCTGAGGGAGTCGCCGTCGTTGCCGAGCATGGTGGCATAGCCGGCCGGGAGGGAGCGGACGAACTGGTCCACGTGGCTGGCCTGCGCCGCGGCGATGATCTCGCCGTCGCTGGCGCCGGGCCGGCCGTATTCGATGTTCTCCCGGATGCTGCCGGTGAACAGCCAGGCGTCCTGCATCACGGTGCCGAAGGCCGAGCGCAACGCGTCGCGCGGCATTTCGGCGATGTCGATGCCGTCCACGGTGATCCGCCCGGCGTCCAGTTCATAGAACCGCATCAGGAGGTTGACCACCGTGGTCTTTCCGGCCCCGGTCGGCCCCACGATCGCCACGATCTGGCCCGGCTCCACCGTGAAGGAGAGGTCCTCCACGACGGGGGCACCGGGACTGTAGCCAAACGTCGCGCCTTCGAAGCTGACCCGCCCCGGAGGTCCGGGCTCCGCGGCGGCGGACTCCGCGTCGGCGGCGCAAACGTCGGCGGCGCGCACGGCGACGGCACGGGCGGCGCCGGCGGCAGGCTCCGCAGCGTCTGCGGGGATTTCCGGTGCGTCCAGCAGCGCGAAGACGCGTTCCGCGGAGGCCACGCAGGACTGCATCAGGTTGAGCATTCCGCCGATCTGGCCCATCGGCTGGCTGAAGAGCCTGCTGAACTGGATGAAGGCCTGGACGCCCCCGATCGTCATGCTCCCGGCGGCCACCTGGAGCGCGCCGATCACGGCGACGGCGATGTAGTTGAGGTTGGAGACGAAAATCATCAGGGGCTGCACGACGCCGGACACGTACTGCGCGCTGGAGGCTGCCCGGAAGAGCCGCGTGTTGCTTTCCCCGAAGGTGGCCGCAGCCGCCTCCTGCCGGCCAAAGACCTTGACCACCTCGTGCCCGGTGAAGAACTCCTCCAAGTGGGCATTCAGTTCGCCGGTGCTGGCCCACTGCTCGGTGAAGTGCGCCTGCGACCGCCGCGCCACGAGCACGGTGATCAAGGTGGAGACCGGGACCGAGGCCAGCGCGATCACGGCCAGCAGCGGCGACAGCCATAACATCATGGCCAGGGCGCCGGTGAGCATCAAGACCGACATGATCAGCTGGTTGAGCAACTGGTTGAGCGCCTGCGAGACGTTGTCGACGTCGTTGGTGGCCCGGCTGAGCACGTCGCCGCGGTGCTGGTCGTCGAAATGGCTGGAAGGCAGCACGTGGAGCTTTTGTTCCACGGCGGCGCGGAGCCCGTAGCCCAGCCGCTGCACGGCCGTCGCGGTCAGGGCGCCCTGGATCCAGCTGAACAGCGAGGCGCCCAGGTACATCAAGGCGACCGCGAGCAGCAGCCGGCCGAGCCTCTGCTCGTCGAAGGTGCCGCCGACGACGCTTTGGACCACGACGTCGGTGGCGTCGCCGAGGTATTTGGGCGCCGCCACGTTCAGCGCCGCGAAGGCGCAGGTCGCGGCGACGACGCCGGCCATTCGGCGGCGTACCGGTTTTAGGAGCCGCAGCAGCCTTCCGGCGGTCCGCCATTTGGCTGCGGCCGTCCCGCCCCGCGCGGCGACGTCGGCGCTCACGGAGTTTCCTCCAGCACCAGCTGGGAGGCGGCAATCTCCTGGTAGGTCCGCGACGACTCCATCAGTTCCTGATGGGTGCCCTTGGCCACCAGCCGGCCGTCCTCGAGCACCAGGATCAGATCCGCCTCCTCGATCGTGGACACGCGTTCCGCCACCACCAGGACGGTGGCCGCCCGCAGCGCCGGTTCCAGGGCGGCGCGCAGCCTCTCGTCCGTGCCGTAGTCGAGGGCGGAGAAACTGTCGTCGAAAAGGTAGACGGGCGCGGGCCGGAGGAGCGCCCGGGCAATGCACAGGCGCTGGCGCTGCCCGCCCGAATAGTTTGTACCGCCCTGGCTGACCGGCGCGTCGAGCCCGCCCGGGAGGTCGCGGACGAAGTCCCCCGCCTGGGCGGTCTCCAGGGCCTGCCACAGTTCCGCATCACTAGCGTCCGGGCCGCCCACCCGCAGGTTCTCCGCGAGCGTCCCGGAGAAAAGGTAGGAATGCTGCGGCACCATGGAAATCAGTCCACGCAGCTCAGCCAGCGGCAGCGAGCGGGTCCCGCGGCCACCGATGCTGATGCTGCCCGCCGTCGGGTCAAGGAAACGCGGCAACAGATTCAGCAGCGTGCTCTTGCCGCTCCCCGTGGCGCCGATGACCGCCGTCGTGGTTCCGGGAGCGGCCGTGAACGTGACCCCGCTGAGGACCGGGGCTTCGGCGCCGGGGTACGCGAAGGCGACGTCGTGGAACTCCACGGCGCCTTCGGGGACGGGTCCGCGACCCGAACGAGGCGCCTGTTCCGGGGGCGGCAGCTTCTGCGGTGACGCTGCCGACAGTGCCGTTCCCGGCTCCGGACCGCCGATGGATGGTTCAGTGTCGAGGACCACCTGGATGCGCTCGGCGCAGGCGGCGGCCCGCGGGGCCGTCGTGAAGACGTACATGGCCATCATGATGGCGATCAGGATCTGCAGGATGTAGGCGATAAACGCGGTCAGCGCGCCGAGCCGCATCTGACCGGACTGGATCCGGTGGCCGCCGAACCAGACCACCGCGACGGAGGACAGGTTGACCACCACCATGATCATTGGATTCATGCCGGCCACCAGCAGCGCCGAGTCGAGGTTGTTCCTGGTGAGGTCCCTGTTGGCGGCATCGAAGCGCCGGATCTCATGCTCCTGCCGGACAAAGCCGCGGATGACGTTGGCGCCGACGATCTGTTCGCGCAGGACCCGGCTGATCCGGTCGATGAGTTCCTGGCCGCGCCGGTACAGCGGAATCAGCCGGCGCACAATCAGCAGCATGAGTCCCGCGAGCACCGGGATCACGGCCATCACAATCCCGGACAGCGGCAGGTCCTGGCGCACCGCGAGGACGATGCCGCCGATGAAGCTGGCGGGCGCGGCGACGAGCATGGTGAAGACCAGGACGGTGAGGTTCTGGATCTGCGTGACGTCATTGGTAGCCCGGGTGACCAGGCTGGGCGCCCCGAACACGCCGACTTCCTGCGAGGAAAAGGTCTGCACCTTGGCAAATAGCTCCTCGCGCAACTCCCGCCCCACGCGCATGGCGACGACGGCACCGAGGTAGCCTGCGGCGATGGCGGTACCGACCTGGAGGGCGGCAACTCCCGCCATCCAGGCTCCAAGGCGCAGGATCGCGGGCGTGTCGCCGGCGACAATGCCGTCGTCGATGATGGCGGCGTTGAGCGTCGGGAGCATCAGGTTGGCGGTGGTCTGCACGAGCTGCAGGCAAATGATGGCCAGAACGGTCATCCTGTGGGCGACGAGCAGGCGCCCCATCAGGCTTAAGAGCACCGAACCTCCATCACTAGAACAGGGCTCGGAATCGGACCAGACCGCGGCCGCCCCCAGACCGCTTTGTCATTGTAAGCCCCATCACATACCGCGTTTTGTCACACGGCGTGTCACATTCGTCAAAGAGTCCGGGCGGCGGCAGGGTTCCCGCCCTGCAGCCCCGGGCGGCGGCATGGTCCGGGCCCCTCTCAGCCCCGCTTGCGGCCCACGGCGAAGACCCTCCGGAAGGGGAAGACCGTTCCGTGGCGGCCCGGCGGATACGCCTCGTTCAGCAGCCGGGCGTAGTCCCGCTCAAACCGGAGTGCCTCCTCCGCCGTGAGCGCGGCCAGCACCGGGCGCAGGCCAGTCCCCCGCACCCACTCGAGCACCGGATCGGTGCCCGGCAGGAGCTGGAGGTACGTGGTCTCCCAGGCGTCGGCGTCGCAGCCGGCGTCGAGCATCAGTTCGAGGTACTCCGCAGGCTCGCCCACCACATCGTCATGGCGCAGCACACCGGCCAGTCGGGCGGACCACTCATCCGAATCGGCGAGGGTCCGCATGAGGGTGTGCGAGGGGGCATTGAAGTTGCCCGGAACCTGGAGCGCGAACCATGCCCCCGGACGGAGCGCCCCGAGCCAGCGGGTCAGCAGCTCCCGGTGCCCGGGCACCCATTGCAGGGCGGCATTCGTGACGACGACGTCGGTATCCGGCGCGGGCATCCACGCGGCGATGTCCGCCAGGCCAAAGGAAAGGTTGTCCGCCGCGGCCGCGAAGGGTGCTGACTTCGCGAGCATTTCGGCGGAGGAGTCCAGCCCCTGCACCGCGGCGCCGGGCCAGCGGGACGCCAGCGTGGCGGTCAGGTTTCCCGGCCCGCAGCCAAGGTCGACCACGTGCAGCGGCGCCTCGGCGCGGATGCGGGCGGTCAGGTCGAAGAACGGCCGGTCCCGATAGTCTCCGAACTGCACGTACTTGGCTGGATCCCACTTCATGCATTCCTCGCTTCACCGCTCGGGCCGTCAGCCGAAGCCTAACCCCGCAGCCACCCCCGGGCGGCGCCGCCGCACCGCGGGATGCCGCCCTGGGTTTCCGGGCCTGGCATCGGGCCGCGGGCTGCCGTCCCGGGTGCACCCTGATGCAGGCCGCCGAGCGCGCCGCGGGCCACTAAGCTGGAAAGCAATGAAACTCGTTGATCAGCTCCCCGCCCCGGCCGCCCGAGTTCCCGGCAGGAGCGGGCTCGATCCGGATGAGCTCTACACCCGGTTCGTCGAATGGACGGAGAGCCGCGGCCTGGCCCTGTACACCGCCCAGGACGAGGCCATCATGGAGCTGGCCGCAGGCGCCAACGTCATCCTGGCGACCCCCACCGGTTCGGGCAAGTCGCTGGTGGCAATCGCCGCCCACTTCCAGGCCATGGCCCGCGGGGCGCGGAGCTATTACACCGCACCGATCAAGGCCCTCGTCTCGGAGAAATTCTTCGCCCTGTGCGAGATCTTCGGGGCCGAAAACGTCGGCATGATCACCGGCGATTCCGGCGTCAACCAGGACGCACCCATCATCTGCTGCACCGCGGAAATCCTGGCGAACATCGCCCTGCGCGAGGGATCCGCCGCGGAGCTTGGCGCGGTCATCATGGACGAGTTCCACTTCTACTCGGATCCGCAGCGCGGCTGGGCGTGGCAGGTACCGCTGCTGGAACTCCCGCAGGCCCAGTTCCTGCTGATGTCCGCCACGCTGGGCGACGTGAGCCGCTTCGAGGAGGGCATCACGGAGCTGACCGGACGCCCGACGACGACCGTCAGTTCCGCAGAACGGCCCATTCCGCTGCACTTCTACTACCAGCAGACCCCCGTGCACGAGACCTTGGAGGAGTTGCTCTCCACCAAGCAGGTGCCCGTTTACGTGGTGCACTTCAGCCAGCTCGAGGCGATCGACCGCGCCCAGAACCTGATGAGCATCAACGTCTGCACCCGCGAGGAAAAGGACAAGATCGCCGAGCTGATCGCCGGGTTCCGCTTCGCCGCGGGCTTCGGCAAGACCCTCAACCGGCTGGTCCGGCACGGCATCGGCGTGCACCACGCCGGCATGCTGCCCAAGTACCGCCGGCTCGTCGAACAGCTGGCCCAGGCCGGCCTGCTCAAGGTCATCTGCGGCACGGACACCCTGGGCGTGGGCATCAACGTCCCCATCCGCACCGTGCTCCTGACCGCGCTGAGCAAGTACGACGGCGTCCGCACCCGCCTGCTGAATTCGCGTGAGTTCCACCAGATCGCGGGCCGGGCGGGCCGGGCCGGCTATGACACCGCCGGGACGGTGGTGGTCCAGGCGCCCGAGCATGTGATCGAGAACGTCAAGGCGATGGCCAAGGCCACGGCGAAGTTCGGCGACGACCAGAAGAAGCTGCGTCAGGTCGTCAAGAAGAAGCCGCCGGAGGGGTTCGTGTCCTGGGGCGAACCCACCTACAAGCGGCTGGTGGATTCCGTGCCGGACCCGCTGGGCTCCAGCTTTACCGTCACCCACGCGATGCTGATGAACCTGATGGAACGCCCCGGCGATCCCTTCCAGGCCGCGCGCCGCCTGCTGACCGAAAATCACGAGACGCGGGCTGCGCAGCTGCAGCTGATGAAGAAGGCGCTGGGCATTTACCGCGAACTGCTGGCCGCCGGCGTCGTCGAACGCATCCCGCCCGCGGAACAAGGCCCGGACGGCCGCAGCGTCCGGCTTACTGTCCACCTGCAGGCGAACTTCGCCCTGAACCAGCCGCTCTCCCCCTTCGCCCTGGCGGCCCTCGAGCTGCTGGATCCGGAGTCGCCGTCGTATGCCCTCGACGTAGTCTCGGTGATCGAGTCGACGCTGGAGAAGCCGCGGCAGATCCTGTCCGCGCAGCAGAAGAAGGCCCGCGGGGAGGCCATTGCCGCGATGAAGGCCGACGGGATCGAGTACGACCAGCGCATGGCCATGCTCGAGGAGGTCACCTACCCGCAGCCGCTCGCGGAGATCCTCGGCGAGGCGTTCGACGTGTACCGCAAGGCGGCGCCGTGGATCGGCGACTTCGAACTCGCCCCCAAGTCCGTGATCCGGGACATGTACGAACGGGCGATGAACTTCGGCGAATTCGTGCAGTTCTACGGTCTGGCCCGTTCCGAGGGCATTGTGCTGCGCTACTTGGCTGACGGCTTCAAAGCGCTCCGGCAGACGGTGCCGCAGGACGCGCTGCGCGAGGACCTTGAGGACCTGATCGCGTGGCTCGGCGAGCTGGTCCGCCAAGTGGACTCCAGCCTGCTGGACGAATGGGAGGAACTCACCTCCGGCGCCGCCCCGACCCGGCACGATGCCCCGCCGCCCCCGCCGCCGTCGCTGACCTCCAATATCCGCGCCTTCCGGGTGATGGTACGCAACGAAATGTTCCGCCGGGTGGAACTGTTCGCGGACGAGGCCGCCACCGCGCTGGGCGAGCTCGACGGCGGCTCCGGCTGGGATGCGGAACGCTGGGAGGACGCGCTGGACGACTACTTCGAGGAGCACGAGGACATCGGGACCGGGCCGGACGCACGCGGTCCGGGCCTGCTGATCATCACCGAGGAACCGGGCGTCTGGAAGGTCCGCCAGATCTTCGACGACCCGGCCCGCAACCACGACTGGGGCATCTCCGCCGAGGTGGACCTGGCCGCCTCGGACGAAACCGGCACCGCCGTCGTGCGCGTGATCGACGTGAACCGCCTGTAGCCGCTAGTAAACTGTCGACCATGAGTGTAATCCGCCCGGCCACCGCCCACGACGTTCCCGCCATCCTGCAGATGATCCATGACCTGGCCATCTACGAGAAGGAGCCGGACGCCGTCCGGAACACCCCGGAGATGCTCACACAGGTGCTGTTCGGCGAGAACCCGCGCGTGTACGCGACCATGGCCGAGAACGAGGCCGGCGACGTCCAGGGCTTCGCTTTGTGGTTCCTGAACTACTCCACCTGGGAGGGTGTGCACGGGATCTATCTCGAGGATCTCTACGTCATGCCGGAGGCCCGCGGCGCCGGACACGGCAAGGCACTGCTGCAGCACCTGGCCGCCACCGCCGTGGAGCGCGGCTACGCCCGTGTGGAGTGGAGCGTGCTGGACTGGAACGAGCCCTCGATCGCGTTCTATAAGAACCTCGGCGCGGCCCCGATGGACGAATGGTCCACCTTCCGGCTCACCGGCGACGCCCTGGACGCATTCGCCGGCGCCCGGACGGCGGACGCCCGTGGCTGACACGACGTGGGCTCAAACAGCTTCCGTCCCGCACATCGTCAAGGCCAGGCACGACTATCGCGGCATGCGCACCACGGAGCATTACTTCGAAGTACCGCTGGACCACTTCGGCGCCGGCGGCGAAACGGTCACCATCTTCGCCCGGGAATACGTCTCCGCGGACCACAGTGAGGAGGCCGCCGCGGAACTGCCGTGGCTGCTGTACCTGCAGGGTGGTCCCGGCGGCCGCGGCAACCGCTTCCCCGCCTTGGGCGGCTGGAGCAAGGCCGCGGCGAAGGACTTCCGGATCCTGATGCTGGACCAGCGCGGCACCGGGCTCTCCTCCCCCATCGACCGCAAGACCCTGCCGCTGCGCGGGAACGACCGGGACCAGGCGCAGTACCTCGAGCACTTCCGGGCCGACTCGATCGTGGCGGACGCGGAGGCGATCCGGCGGACCCTGGGCGCCGCGCCCTGGACCATCTACGGGCAGAGCTACGGCGGCTTCTGCGCGCTGAGCTACCTGTCCTTCGCCCCCGAGGGGCTGCGCGAGGCGTTGATCACCGGCGGCCTCGCTCCCCTGACCGGCCCCGCGGACCGGGTCTACCAGGCAACCTTCCGCCGCGTGGCAGCGCGCAACGCCGAATACTTCGGCTGGTACCCGCAGGACCGGGAGCTGGTCAGCCGCATTGCCCGGCACCTCCGCGAGTCCGAGGAGCTTCTGCCCGACGGCAGCAGGCTCACCGTGGAGCGCTTCCAGATGGTGGGTTCCTACCTGGGCGGCAACACCCGGGTGGACGGGCTGCACCACCTGCTGGAGGATGCCTTCGTCAGCACCCCCGACGGCGACCGGCTCTCCGACGGCTTCCTGGAGCAGGTCCGCGGGCTTGTCTCCCGCGCGTCGAACCCGCTGTACGCCCTCATGCACGAATCCATCTACGGCCAGGGCGAGGCCACCGACTGGGCGGCGCTGCGGGTGCTGCAGGACTTCCCGGAGTTCCGTCCGGACGCCGCCGCCCCGCTGCTGACCGGCGAGATGGTCTACCCCTGGTACTTCGAACAGGATCCGGCCCTGCGACCGCTGCGCACCGTGGCCCAGCTGCTCGCCGAGAAGGACGACTGGAAACCGCTCTACGACCCCGAGCGGCTGGCCCTGAACAACATTCCGGTGGCCGCCGCCGTGTACAGCGACGACATCTACGTGGACCGGGACCTGTCGCTGGAGACCGCAGCCGCCGTGCGCGGCCTGCAGGTCTGGGAGTCCGCTGACTTCCACCACGACGGCATCGCCGACGACGGCGAGGCGATCTTCGGCCGGCTGCTCGGCATGGCCCGCAGCACGCGCGCCTGAGGCGCCCCCGGGCGTGACGGCCGGGGGTTCAGCCCCCGGCCGGCGCCGGGTTGCGGCGTGACCGCGCCGCCGCCTGCAAGACCACGGCCAGCACCCCGGCGGCCACGACGGCCGCCACGAGGTTCAGCCCCTGGTAGCCGATTCCGCTCATCACGAGACCGGCGAAGCCCGATCCGACAGCGCCCGCGACGCCCATCAGGGTGTCCGACACGCCCTGCACAAGGACCCGGTCGCCGGCCGCGACGCTCTCCGCGAGCAGGGTGGAGCCGGCGATGGTGGCCGCCGACCAGCCCAGCCCCAGCAGCACCAGGCCAACAGTGACCAGGGCCGGCTGCGCCTGGCCAAAGCCCGCGACGCAGACCGCGAGCAGGATCAGCCCGTGGCCCAGCAGGATCACCGGGAGCCGGCCGACCCGGTCGGTGAGCCAGCCCATCACCGGTGAGAGGGCGTACATGCCGGCGATGTGCAGCGAGATCGTGAAGCCGATCAAAACGAAGACATCCGTGCCGGCGGCGTGGGCGTGCTCCGCGGCGTGAGGCGCCATCGGGCCCTCGGTGAGCAGCTGCAGATGCAGCGGCGTCATGGACATCACGGCGGCCATGCAGCCGTGCGCCGCGACGACGGCGAGCAGCGCCAGCCGGGCGCGCGGGGAAGAGCGGACCGCGCGCAGTCCGTTGCGCAGGGCATGCTTGCCCCGGGTTCCCGCAGTCCCCTTCGCCGGCTCCTCGTCCGCTGTGCGGATCCGGGCAGCCAACAGCAGCGGATCCGGGCGCAGCCCGATAAACAGCAGCAACGCGGCGAGGGCCAGTCCGGCAGTCGAGAACACGAACGGCCCGGAAATCGGCGGCAGGCCAAGGGCCTGCCCCACCAGCGCACCGGGCTGGATGAGGTTCGGCCCGGCCACGGCGCCGACGGTCACGGCCCACACCACGATCGCGAGGGACCGTCCGCGGTGTTCCGGCTCCGCGAGGTCGACGGCGGCGAAGCGGGCCTGCAGGTTGGCCGCCGTGCCGAGGCCCAGCATGGCGGCGCCCAGCAGCAGCACCGGGAAGAAGCCGGTGACGGTCGCCAGGATCACCAGCACAGCGCCGGTCATGGCGGACAGCAGCCCGGTTACGAGGGCTGCCCTGCGTCCCCGCCGGCCGGCCAGCCCGGCAAGCGGCAGCGCGGTCAGCGCGGCCGCCAGGGTCATGGTGGTGGTGACCGAGCCCGCCCAGGCGTTGGAACCGGAGAGCTGGACGGCCAGCAGCGAGCCGACGGAAAGGCTGGCGCCGCCGCCGACGCCGCTGAGCAACTGGGCGGCACTGAGCACCACAACGGTACGGCGCTGCACCCGTTGCGGGTGCAGCGCCGTACCGGCCGCCGTCGCGGCGTCAAAGATTTTCACGCTCCGAGCTTAGCCCGTACAGGGCCGCCGGCAGCGCTACTCGGCGTCGGTAAGGCTCTTGCGGGAGTCCTCTTCGAGCCTGGCATCCAGCTTGGCCTTCGACGCCTTGGAGCTGACCAGGCTGGCGACGACCGCGATGATGATGGTGCCGATGATCACCCCGAGCGAAACGTAGGTCGGGATTTCCGGGGCCCATTCGATGTGCTTGCCGCCGTTGATGAAGGGCAGTTCGTTGACGTGCATGGCGTGCAGCACCAGTTTGACGCCGATGAACGCAAGGATGACCGAGAGCGCGTGCTTGAGGTAGATGAGCCGGTTCATCAGGCCGCCGAGCAGGAAGTAAAGCTGGCGCAGACCCATCAGGGCGAAGATATTGGCGGTGAAGACGATGAACGCGCTTTGGGTGAGGCCGAAGATGGCCGGGATGGAGTCAACCGCGAAGAGCAGGTCGGTCATGCCGATCGTCACGAAGACGATCAGCATCGGGGTGAAGACCTTCTTACCGTCGACCTCGGTGCGCAGCTTGCCGCCGTCGAACTTCTCGGACATCGGCAGGACCCGGCGGATCCGGGCGATCAGCGGGTTTTCCTTGTCTTCCTCGTCCTCGCCTTCATCCTGGGCCTGCTTCCAGGCGGTCCACAGCAGGAAGGCGCCGAAGATGTAGAAGACCCAGCTGAACTGCTCGATCACGATCGCGCCGAGCAGGATGAAGATGCCGCGCAGGATCAGGGCGATGATGATGCCGACCATGAGTACTTCCTGCTGGTACTTACGGGGTACCGAGAAGCGCGCCATGATGATGATGAAGACAAACAGGTTGTCGATGCTGAGGCTGTATTCCGTCACCCAGCCGGCGATGAACTGGCCGCCATACTCCGGGCCGGTGAAGAGGAACATGGCTCCGGCGAAGACCAGGGCCAGCGCAATGTAGAAAGAGACCCACAGGCCGGCCTCCTTCATGGAGGGCTCGTGCGGCCGCTTCAGCACCAGGAGCAGATCGATGGCGAGGATGATTCCGAGAACGACGAAGGAGCCGATCTCGAACCAGACGGGAAGTTCGGGCACGAAGTTACCTTTCGCAGGGTACGACTAAGCGGTGTAAGTCTCTCCGGCTAAGCTGCCGCACCGTGGCTGTCGCCATCAGTTGCCGATTCGCTGCCCGCTACGCCCGGCAGGGCATCTGTGCCGTGCGTGTTGACGATCGTAGCGCTTGGGATACTCCCCTACGTTTGATCCACTTTACCCTAGGCGTGGCCGGCCGACTGCATCTGGCGCAGCTCCTTCTTGAGTTCCCCGACCTCGTCGCGGAGCCTGGCGGCGAGCTCGAACTGCAGCTCGCCGGCGGCGGCGTGCATCTGCTCGGTCAGCTGTTCGATCAGGCCCACCAGGTCCTCGGCGGGGGCTGCCGCGAGGCCGTCGGCGCGGACCTTGGAGCCGCCCTTGCCCTTGCCGCGCGCCTTGCCCGCGCTGGCCAGCAGCTCGCGGGTGTCAGCGTCCTCCTTGGCCAGCTGGTCGGTGATGTCGGCGATCTTCTTGCGCAGCGGCTGCGGGTCGATGCCCTTTTCCGTGTTGTACGCCACCTGGATGGCGCGGCGGCGGTTGGTTTCGTCGATGGCCTGCGCCATCGAATCGGTGATCCGGTCCGCGTACATGTGGACCTGGCCCGACACGTTACGGGCGGCACGGCCGATGGTCTGGATCAGCGAGGTCGCCGAGCGCAGGAAGCCTTCCTTGTCCGCGTCTAGGATGCTCACCAGCGACACTTCGGGCAGGTCCAGGCCCTCCCGGAGCAGGTTGATGCCGACCAGGACGTCGAAGACGCCCATCCGCAGTTCACGGAGCAGCTCCACGCGGCGCAGCGTGTCGACGTCGGAGTGCAGGTACTCGACCTTCACGCCGTGGCCCAGCAGGTAGTCGGTGAGGTCCTCGGCCATCCGCTTGGTCAACGTGGTGACGAGGACGCGTTCGTTCTTGGCGGTGCGGGTGCGGATTTCGCCCAGCAGGTCATCGATCTGGCCCTTGGTGGGCTTGACGATGACCTCGGGGTCGATCAGGCCGGTGGGTCGGATGATTTGCTGCACGAAGCCGTCCGCCTTGCCGAGCTCGTACTTGCCCGGAGTTGCGGACAGGTAGACGGTCTGGCCCACGCGGTCCTGGAATTCGTCCCACTTGAGCGGGCGGTTGTCCATCGCGGAGGGCAACCGGAATCCGTGATCCACGAGGTTCCGTTTGCGGGACATGTCGCCCTCGTACATGGCGCCGATCTGCGGCACGGTGACGTGGGATTCGTCGATGACCAGCAGGAAGTCGTCCGGGAAATAGTCGAGGAGGCAGTGTGGCGCGGTCCCGCGGGCGCGGCCGTCGATGTGCGAGGAATAATTCTCGATGCCGTTGCAGAATCCCATCTGCTGCATCATTTCCAGGTCATAGGTGGTGCGCATCCGCAGCCGCTGGGCTTCCACCAGCTTGTTCTGGCTCTCCAGGACCTTGAGGCGGTCCGCGAGCTCATCCTCGATCCGCTTGATCGCCCGGGCCATCCGTTCGGGGCCGGCGACGTAGTGCGAGGCGGGGAAGACGTACATTTCGGTCTCGTCCCGGATCACCTCGCCGGTCAGCGGGTGCAGCGTGTAGATGTTCTCAATCTCGTCGCCGAAGAACTCGATCCGGATCGCGAGTTCCTCGTACATCGGGATGATTTCCACGGTGTCGCCGCGGACCCGGAACGTGCCGCGGTGGAAGTCCATGTCGTTGCGGGTGTACTGCATGGAGACAAATTTCCGGAGCAGGTCGTCGCGGTTCATCTGTGCGCCCTTGCGGAGGGTCACCATGCCTGCGATGTATTCTTCCGGGGTGCCGAGGCCGTAGATGCAGGAAACGGTGGCGACCACAATCACATCGCGCCGGGTCAGCAGCGCATTCGTGGCGGAGTGCCGGAGCCGTTCGACTTCCTCGTTGACGGAGGAGTCCTTCTCGATGAAGGTGTCCGTCTGGGCGACGTAGGCTTCCGGCTGGTAGTAGTCGTAGTAGGAGACGAAGTACTCCACCGCGTTGTTCGGCAGCAGTTCGCGGAATTCGTTGGCCAGCTGGGCGGCGAGCGTCTTGTTCTGCACCATCACCAGGGTTGGCCGCTGGACCTGCTCGATCAGCCACGCCGTCGTCGCGCTTTTACCGGTACCGGTGGCGCCGAGGAGCACCACATCCTTCTCGCCGTTCTGGATGCGCTCGGTCAGTTCGGCGATCGCGGCGGGCTGGTCGCCGGCGGGCTTGAACTCGCTGATGACCTCGAAGGGCGCCACGACACGGTTGATTTCCTGGGCAAGGCTCATGTTACTAATCTACCGCCGCCCTCCGACAGGAAGCCCTGATTCAGCTTTGGGCGGTACCGGCCGGTCCGGGGGCGTCGTACGACGGCGGCAGCCAGCCGGTGCGCCGGGCCCATTCTTCCATCCGCGGGGCGGCGTAGGCGGTGAACCACTCCTCCTTGTCCGCGGCGTAGGCCGCGGTGGATTTGTCCACGCCGTGCCGGCGTGCCGCGCGGCGCTTCTCCGCAAGGTAGTCGGCGCGCGCCCCGGCGTCGTCGCGCAGCCAGTCGCGGAAACAAAGCGCGTACCGCCACCCCGGCGACCCCGCGGCTCGGATGTGCAGGTTCACGGCCCGGCCGGGGTCCGCGCTGCCGTGCACGCGCTTGTCCCAGTCGGCTGGGTCGGGGTGGGCGGGCTTGGGATTGTCCGGGCCGATGCCCGGCCAGCGCGGGTAGCCCGCGGCGGCCAGCAGCGGCTCCAGGCGGTCCGCCGTCGCCAGGTCCCGGACGGTAAGCTGCAGGTCCAGCACGTCCTTGGCGTCGAGCCCCGGGACAGCGGTGGAACCGATGTGGTCCACGGCGTAGATGTCCTGCGGGGCGACGGCGCGGAGGCGGGCAGCGAGCCGGGAGGCCTGGGCCGGCCAGTCCGGATTGGCGTGACTGAGCACCGGGCCGCCGGAGCGCGGCGCCATCCGGCGCTTGGTCAGGTTCTCCGCGAACGGGAGCAGCCGGCGCTGCCAGAGCCGGTCCACTGCGTCCCGCAGTTCCTCCTTGGAGCCCGAGTTGTCCAGGACGACGTCGGCCGCCGCCAGCCGGGCATTCCGCGTGGCCTGGGCGGCCATTCGGGAGCGGGCTTCTTCGACCGTCATCTTCCGGTGTTCGACCATGCGCCGCACCCGGATGTCCTCCGGGGCGTCCACCACCACCACGAGATGGAAGTTGGCGCCCTGGCCGGTCTCGACCAGGAGCGGAATGTCCTGGACCACGACGGCGCCTTTCGGGGCGCCGGCGGCGAGGGCGGTGGCGCGCTCCCTGACGAGGGGGTGGATGATGCCGTTGAGCACTGCCAGGCGTTCGGGGTTGCCGAAGACGAGGGCGCCGAGGCGGGCACGGTCCAGGGCACCGTCGGGGGCCAGGATGGAGGAACTGAAGGCTTCCACTACCCGCGCCAGCCCGGGTGTCCCCGGCTCGACCACTTCGCGGGCCAGCGCGTCGGCGTCGACCAGCACCGCGCCCAACTCGCGCAGCCGCGACGCGACCACTGACTTCCCTGAGGCGATGCCGCCCGTCAAACCGATCTTCAGCACTCCACCAGACTAAACTGAAGCAGTGCCAGTCGACGCGGTTTCTCCGGAAAGCAGAGCCACCGTTTACACCACACTGGCGGCCGGCAGCGGCTTGCGCCACGAGCTGGAGATCAAACGGTCCCGCTTCATCACCGTGCTCCAGCGCACCTCCGACGAGGAAAGCGCCCGCGCCTTGGTCACTGGCCTGCGCCGGGAATTCCACGACGCCCGGCACCACTGCTCGGCCTTCATACTCGGCCCGGACCGCGCGGTGCAGCGCTCCAACGACGACGGCGAACCCTCCGGCACGGCCGGCATCCCGATGCTGGAGGCACTGCTGAAGCGCGAAACCGGGCCCGGCGTGACCGACCTGAGCGACGTGACCGCCGTCGTCGTCCGCTATTTCGGCGGGATCCTGCTCGGCGCGGGCGGACTGGTCCGGGCCTACTCCGAATCGGTGTCCGCCGCGCTGGAGCTCGCGCCGCTGGTGCGGCGGCAGCGGCTGCGGATCTGTGCCGTGCCGGTGCCGCACGCCTCCGCCGGCCGGCTCGAAAACGAGTTGCGCTCGGCCGGGTATGTGATGGCCGGCACCAGCTATGATGCGCAGACGACGGTCCTTCGGCTGGCCCTGCCGGACGAACCCGTTGGGCTGGCACAGGCCGCTGATCGCCTCGCGGCCCTTTCAGCCGGAAGCGCCGTAATGCTGCCCGAAGAAACGGAGTGGATCGATGTTGCCATCAACTGAACCGGTGCCCGTGGTGGCGCTGGTCGATGTGACGGACCCGGTGCTGGAGCGGCTATTGGCGGTCGCGCTGCACGACGCCGACGCCGACGAAGTCACCCCGCCGCTGGGGACCGCCGAGGGTTGGAACACCGAACGGATCAGCTGGTTCCGTGACTACCACCACGCCGCCGCGGCAGGGCTTGACGGCCCGGCGCGGCAGAAAACCTGGGCAATCACGGCCGACGGCGAGCTGGCCGGTTCCATCCGGCTCCTGCGGATTCCGGCGGCCCGGTCCGGGACGTTCCCGCAGGACGGCGGCGCCCTGGAGACCGGGCTCTGGCTCGGCCGGAGCTTCCGCGGGCGCGGCATCGGCCGGGAGGCACTGCGGCTGGTCAAGGCCGAGGCCGCGGCAGCCGGGGCGGACCTGCTGGAGGCGGAAACGACCCCTGGGAATGTCGCGGCCCAGGCCTTGCTGCGTTCCGCGGGTGCCGAGCTCGCAGCCGACGGCCGGAGGGTCAGCGCGCGTTTCAAGCTGGGTTAGCCCCGGGGGACATGCCCAGCGCCCACACCGGGCAATGAGCACAATGCCAATATGCCCACCGCTCGCGCCCAGGAATGGACATGCCCGAGTTGCGCATCCGCCGTGGGGACATGCCCCGCGGCCACACCGGGCAATGAGCACAATGCCAATATGCCCACCGCTCGCGCCCAAGAACGGATATGCCCTCCCCTAGGACGCCGGAACAGTGGTTGGATGAGGGGAAGGCCGTGCGCCGACGGCGGCGAAGTTGGCTGGCGGTAGTGAAGCGACCGGGCTGTGGCAGCAGCAACTTAGGAGAATCTACGTGGACGACCCCTTCGACCTCTCACGTTTCGTGGAAGCGCAGGACTCGGCAGGCACCTATCAGGGTGCGTTGTCGGAACTCCGGGCCGGATCCAAGCACGGCCACTGGATGTGGTTCATCTTTCCGCAAATCGCCGGGCTCGGACAGAGCCCGACCTCACGGAAATATGCCATCTCATCCTTGGACGAAGCACGTGCTTATCTGCACCACCCGGTCCTGGGCGCCCGACTGCTGGACTGTGCCCGGGCGGTCCTCGCCGTCGACGGCCGAAGCGCGGAGCAGATATTCGGTGGCATCGACGCACGGAAACTGCACTCGTCGTCGACCTTGTTCCTCCGGGCCGGGCCCGACGAACCGGTGTTCCAGCAACTTCTGGACAAGTATTTCGGCGGAGTCCCGGACCAGGCCACGGACCGGATCCTCGGCTCCTCGTCCTGAACAGAAGCGCCACCCGCGCCAACTTCCCAGCGCGCCTCGCCAAGTGCAAGGAGCATGCCCGGCGTCCGCCCGGGCCACTGGACATATACGCACTATGCCCACTCCCCGCGCCTGGGACTGGGCATGTCCCCGGGCCCGGCAGCTCGCGCCTCCCTTGGTGCAAGGAGCATGCCCGGCGTCCGCCCGGGCCACTGGACATATACGCACTATGTCCACTCCCCGGGGCCAGGACTGGGCATGTCCCCAAGCCCACGCAGCCCCAGCAGGAATCCGCCGCTTAACCCAAAGCGGGCCCCTGCACGTGGCAGGGACCCGCTTTGCTTGGCCCGGGGCAACCCGGGCCGGTGGCAATTAGTTGCCGGTCAGCTTCTCGCGCAGAGCGGCGAGGGCTTCGTCCGATGCAAGCGTGCCTGCACCGGTCTCGGCTGCGGCCGGCTCGGAGGAGTAGCTGGTGGTGCCGGAGTCGCTCTCGCCGGACGTTGCAGCGGCAGCGTCGTCGGCAGCGTGCTGGGCAACCTGCTTCTTGTGGGCTTCCCAGCGGGTCTGGGCGTCAGCGTACTGCTGCTCCCAGGCGGCGCGCTGCGTCTCGTAGCCTTCAAGCCACTCGTTGGACTCCGGATCGAAGCCCTCCGGGTACTTGTAGTTGCCCTCTTCGTCGTACTCAGCGGCCATGCCGTAGAGAGCCGGATCGAATTCGGTGGACTCGGCGTCGACACCCTCGTTGGCCTGCTTGAGGGACAGCGAGATGCGGCGGCGTTCCAGGTCGATGTCGATGACCTTGACGAAGAGTTCGTCGCCAACGGAGACAACCTGCTCGGCCAGCTCAACGTGGCGCACGGCGAGCTCGGAGATGTGGACCAGGCCTTCAATGCCGTCTTCAACGCGAACGAACGCGCCGAACGGAACCAGCTTGGTGACCTTACCCGGAACAACCTGGCCGAGGGCGTGGGTGCGGGCGAAGGTCTGCCACGGATCTTCCTGCGTCGCCTTGAGCGACAGGGAGACGCGCTCGCGGTCCAGGTCGACCTCAAGAACCTCGACGGTGACTTCCTGGCCAACTTCGACAACCTCGGACGGGTGGTCGATGTGCTTCCAGGACAGCTCGGAAACGTGAACCAGGCCGTCTACGCCGCCCAGGTCCACGAAGGCACCGAAGTTGACGATGGAGGAAACGACGCCGGGACGAACCTGGCCCTTTTCCAGCTTGTTGAGGAACGTGGAGCGGACCTCGGACTGGGTCTGCTCGAGCCAGGCACGGCGGGACAGCACAACGTTGTTGCGGTTCTTGTCCAGCTCGATGATCTTGGCTTCGATCTGCTGACCGATGTACGGAGCAAGGTCGCGCACACGGCGCATCTCGACCAGGGATGCGGGCAGGAAGCCGCGCAGGCCGATGTCGAGGATAAGACCACCCTTGACAACCTCGATGACGGTACCGGTGACGACACCGTCTTCTTCCTTGACCTTCTCGATGTCGCCCCAGGCACGCTCGTACTGAGCACGCTTCTTGGAGAGGATCAGACGGCCTTCTTTGTCTTCCTTGGTGAGCACCAGGGCTTCGACCTGATCGCCAACGGAGACGACGTCTCCGGGGTCAACGTCGTGCTTGATGGAAAGCTCGCGGGAGGGAATGACACCTTCGGTCTTGTAACCGATGTCGAGCAGGACTTCGTCGCGGTCGACCTTGACGACGGTACCTTCGACGAGGTCTCCGTCGTTGAAGTACTTGATGGTGGCGTCGACTGCTGCGAGGAAGTCCTCAGCGGTACCGATGTCGTTAATCGCGACTACGGGGGTACCGGACTTCTCGGTTGAGGTGATGGTCATGTAGTAGGGGCTCCGTTGTGGATAGTTATTCGGTCAGGCAAACCGTCCCACCCGCGTCGGCGACGCGGGTGGAGAACACGGCAGATCAAAGGCGATCCGCCGGGTCATCCTGATTTTGTGGATTAGATTGCGCACACGTAGTACACGCCCGTTTAGTCTAGTCGTATACGTCAACGCCGGTCAAAGCGCAACGGAGCCCGCCGGCACCCTTCTAGAAGTGCGTGAGGCAGTGCGGTGCGCGTTCGACGGCGAACATCAGCCGCGCCGTCAGCGCGGCCCCCGGGGTGTGTTCGATAAGCCGGCCGGCCGCCTTCAGGGTCACGGGACAGACGGCGCCGAGGTAGATGGAGCCGAGGTCCGCGACATCCAGCGCCAGCTCCGGCTCGGCGTCGGGGGCCGGCGTCACTGTCGCCTCTCCCCCGACGACCCGCAAGGCGAACGTCCCCGCCGCGAAGCCGAGGCTGTCGGTGACGCGGAGCACGAGGGATCCGTCGGCGGAGTAGCGCCGCGCGGCCAAGACCCGTTCCGGGTCCAGCACCCGCAGCCACAGCATGTCGCCGTGGTCCGAGGACTCGATGCAGCGGGGATCCTCGAGGGCCCAGGTCAGCGGGTCGTCGACCGGGGCTTCCTTCCAGCTGACCCGCCGAATCAGGTCCATGCTGCCGAGGAACTGCCACAGCTCCAGGTAGGCGGCGTCGGTCCCGGCCACGAGGTCCACGATTTCGACCGTCGCGGGGTCGGTGTCCCAGCCGGCGAACTTGTACGACACGTAGCCGTCAACCGTGCCGGCAGCGTCGTAGTGCAAGGCGCATTTGATCGCCTCGTCCTCGCTGCCGTCGCGGGACAGCGATCCGGAAACGCGGAGCCGGTACGCTTCCTGCCGCATGATCGAGCCCGGCGTGACGGCGTGGGCGCGCTCGAACACCGCCGGGGCCAGTTCCAGCAGCACCTTGCGGTCCGCGATCTCCACCGACCCCTCGGCCTCGTGGCGCAGCCGGAAGCGCGGGCCGGTCTCCACCTTGATACTGCGCTCGAAGGTCGCCACACCGTAGCCGAAGCGGCCGTAGATGGACGCCTCCGAGGCCGTCAGGGCGGCCATGGCGACGCCGTCGGCCTTCGCCGCGGCAAGGTCCTCGGTCATCATCCGGCGCAGCAGTCCTTGCCGGCGGTGGGTTCCGCGCACCGTGACGGCGGTGACTAGCTGGGTCATGAGCTGGCGGCCGTAGCCGATGTTGAGGTCCTTGCGCAGGGTGGCGAAGGTGGCCACCGGGACGTCGGCCGGCAGCGAGTGCGGCGCCACCTCTCCCGTCTGGTAAACGCCCGTCATTTCGCGGTCGTCCACCCGGTACATCGCCATGACCTTGTCGATGAACTCGTCCTTGTGCCGGTCGTCGTAGAACCCTATGCCGACGCCACGAAGCCAGGAGACACCCCTGCCGTATTCCGCCGAGCCCTTCTCGACCGCGCGGAAACGCCTGATTTCATACTGCTCTGCCACGTGCTTCCCCCTGGAAATTCTTGCAACTTTGAAAGAACCGAACGGCCGGCCCCGGCTCCGGGGCCCGGCCTAGTGCCCCGCCTCGTACCAGCTGGAGCCGATGCCGATCTGGACTTCCAGCGGAACCGACAACTGCGCCGCGGCCCCCATCTGTTCCGTCACGAGCTTCTCGACGGCCTCGCGTTCGCCCTCGGCCACTTCGAGGACCAGTTCATCATGGACCTGCAGCAGCATCCGTGATTTGAGCCCCTGCTCGGCCAGCGCGTCGGAAACGCCCAGCATGGCCCGCTTGATGATGTCGGCCGCGGAGCCTTGGATCGGCGAGTTGAGCGCGATGCGTTCAGCGTTTTCGCGCAGCTGGCGGTCGGTGCTGGTCAGGTCCGGGAGGTACCGGCGGCGGCCCTCGATGGTGGCGGTGTACCCGTCGATCCTGGCCTGGTCGACGACGCCGCGCAGGTAGTCGCGGACGGCGCCGAACCGGTCGAAGTAGTCCTTCATCAGGGTCCGCGCCTCGTCAACGGAAATCTCCAGCTGCTTGGACAGGCCGAACGAGGTCAGGCCATACGCCAGCCCATAGGACATCGCCTTGACCTTGGAACGCATCGCGCTGGTCACCTGGTCGGTGGGCACGTGGAAGATGTTCGAGCCCACAAAGCGGTGCAGGTCTTCGCCGTCCTTGTACGCCTGGATCAGTCCGGCGTCGCCCGAGAGGTGGGCCATGATGCGCATTTCGATCTGCGAGTAGTCCGCGGACAACAGGCACTCGTAACCGTCGCTGACCACAAAGATGCCGCGCACACGGCGACCTTCCTCGCTGCGGATCGGGATGTTCTGCAGGTTTGGGTTGTTGGACGAGATCCGGCCCGTGGCGGCGACGTTCTGCGCGTAGGTGGTGTGGATCCGGCCGTCTTCCGTGACGGACTTCTTCAGCGACTCCAGCATCTGGCGCAGCTTCGAGGATTCGCGGTGGGCCATCAGCTGGACCAGGAATTCGTGCCCGGTCTTTTCCAGCAGGTTCTTGAGCGAGGCGGCGTCGGTGGTGTAGCCGGACTTGATCTTCTTGGTCTTGGGCAGGCCCAGCTCCTCGAACAGGACGGTCTGGAGCTGCTTGGGCGACCCCAGGTTCACCTCGTGGCCGATGGCCGCGAACGCCTGCTCCTGCGCGTTGTCGATCACCTTGGCGAGGTCCGCCAGCTGCTCATCCATGCGCGCCATGTCAATGGCGATTCCTGCCAGTTCCATGTCGGCGAGGACCCGGCTGACGGGCAGTTCAAGGGTCGTCAGCAGGTCCTGCGCTTTGCGCTCCTTGAGCTCTGATTCGAAGTAGCGGCTCAGGGCCTGGACGACGGCGGCGACGTGGACCAGCGCGCCGGCGGCGGCAGCGTCCTCGCCGTCGAACGCCAGCTCAAGCTGGCCTTCTTTCGCGGCTTCCTGCGATACCGCGACGTTGAGGTGGTGCTGCGCCAGCTCGGCGAGCTCGTAGCTGCGGCGGTCGGGCTGGATGAGGTAGCCGGAGATGGACGTGTCATCCACCACGCCCTCAAGTTCCAGGCCGCGCGCAGTCAGCGCCTTCAGCGCGGCCTTGAAGCCGTGCATCACCTTGGGTGACTGGGCGTCTCGCAGCCAGGCGGCCAGGACGTTTTCGGCGTCGGCGTCCTGTCGGGCCAGGTCGACGTAGACGGCGGCGTCGTCGCGGACGATCGCCAGCGCGGCGGCGTCCTCGCCGATCCGGCCGGGCACGAGGTCGACCGCCATGGCGGACCGCTTCCCCGCGCCGGCCGCGAGGAACGCGGCCAGCTCGGCGGCGTCCGAGGGGATCGTGAAGTCCGGGGTTTCGATGCTGTCCCGCTCGGCTTCCGTTACTTCACTGCCGTAGAGGGCAAAGAGCCGGGTGCGGATGGTCTTGAATTCGAGGGCGTCGAACAGCTCCTCGAGGGCCGCCTGGTCCGGGCGCGGGTCCGCGAGGTCGTCCAGGGTGACGGGCAGTTCGAGATCGGTGCGGAGCCTGTTGAGCCGCCGGTTCCGCTTGACCGCCTCGACGTTTTCGCGCAGGGCGTCCCCCACCTTCCCGCCGATCGCATCAAGGTTCTCCAGGACGCCCTCCAGACCGCCGTAGAGGTTGATCCATTTGGCTGCCGTCTTGGGGCCAACGCCGGGCACGCCGGGCAGGTTGTCGGCGGTCTCGCCCACCAGGGCGGCGAGGTCCGAGTACTGCGCCGGACTGACGAAATATTTTTCCTGGATGGCGTCCGCGTCCATCCGGGGGATGTCGCTGACACCCTTCTTGGGGTAAAGCACGAACACGTTATCCGTAATGAGCTGGAAGGCATCGCGGTCGCCCGAGACCAGCAGCACCTCGTAGCCTGCCTTCTCGCCCATGGCGGCGAGCGTGGCCAGGATGTCGTCGGCCTCCCAACCAGGCAACTTGATGGTCTTGATGCCCCACGCGCCCATGACCTTGTCGATCAGGTCGATCTGGCCGCTCATTTCCCGCGGAGTCTCGTTGCGGCCGCCCTTGTAGCCGTCGTACTCGGCCTTGCGGTGGGTGGTTTCATCCGAGACGTCGAATGCCACGGCCACGTGGGTGGGCTTTTGCGCCTTGATCAGGTTGATCAGCATGGACGTGAAACCATGCACGGCGTTGGTGTGCTGCCCGGTAGCGGTGGAGAACTTGTCCGCGGGTAGGGCGAAGAATGCCCGGAAGGCCATGGAGTGGCCGTCCAGCACCAGGAGGCGGGGCTGGTCGGTGATGGGGATGACCGGCGCTTCGGTGGCGGAGACATGAGCCGTGCCGTGCCGGGGCTTCTTTGCCGCTTCGGCCACGAGGACGGAACCGCCCGCCGCCGCGGCTGCGTCAGCCAGCGTGTCTGTTGCGGCGGATGTTGTGCTGCCTGCGGCGGCTGTTGCGGTGCCTGCGGCAGAAGGGGAAGGGGCCGGTTTGGTAGTTTCGCTCACAGGTGCCAGCCTAGTTGCCATGATCGACAATTTCACGCCCACCCCGTTCGCCGCCGAACTGGAAGCCGCCGGCGTTCCCGCGGAACTGCACGACTGGCTGGGCCGGATGGGGGTCGGCGCCCTGGTGGTGAAGATGGGAATCCACTTCCTCGAGATGAGCCCTGAACGCACCGTTGCCACCATGCCCGTGGAGGGCAACACCCAGGTGGCTGGAATCCTGCACGGCGGCGCGCACGTGGTGCTGGCCGAAACGCTGGGGTCCTTCGCCGCCGGCATGCACGCCGGGCCGGGGCGCCAAGCCCTGGGGATCGACGTCGGCGCGACGCACCACCGCGCGATCTCCTCCGGCACCGTGACAGGCACCTGCACAGCCATCCACCTGGGCCGCACCCTCACGACCCACGAAATTGTGATGACCGACGAGCAGGGCCGCCGGCTTTCCACTGCGCGGATCACCAACCTGCTCCGCGATGTGACCGAGTAGCCTGACCGCAGTCAGCCCGGCTTCGGCCCGGGGTCAGGAGCCGCCCGGGAGGCGGTAGCGGAGCTCGACGATGCCGCGGCCCATGGTCCGCGACGAGAGCAGTTCCAGCGGTGCCGTCGGGCGGGCCAGCGGAAGCAGCGGCTTCCCGCCGCCCAGGACGAGCGGGATGATCGAGACGATCAATTCCGCCAGCAGTCCGGCGTCGGCGAATTGCGCGGCGAGGATACCCCCGCCCACCACCCAGACGTTCTTGCCCGCGGCGGCGTCCAACAGGTCCTCGGCGAATTCGGCCACGGGTCCGCGGACGAAGGTGATGTCCGTACCCTTCGGGGCCGCCAGTTCGTGGTGCGTGAAGATCCAGCAGGGGGTGCCGGGGTACGGCCAGTTGCCGGGCTCGTGCTCGGTGAGCCAGGCGTAGGTTTCCCCGCCCATCACGATGCAGCCGACGTCAGCCATGAAGGCCTCGTAGCTCTCCTTGCCGCCGGCAAAGCCGTCGAACTGGAGCAGCCAGTCGAGGTCGTCGTCCGCGGTGGCGATGAAGCCGTCCAGGGAGGCAGCTACGAAGTACTGGAAACCGGGCATGTGCCCAGCGTAGCCACCGCCGGGGGCTTTTCCCAGAGCGCCCCTTCCGGAGCACCCTGGCCCGAAGTACCCGTTCCCGAAGCGCCCCTCCCGGGCGCCTGCCCGGCCGCCGCCTCCGCCGTCGGCTACTTGCTGAAGTACGGAATGATCAGGTACAGCCCGAAGAGCACCGCCAGGCCGCAGAGGCCGAAGCAGACGTAGGAAAGCGGCCGGATCCAGCCCGGCTGGCTGCTCCGGAAGTCCCCGGCGATGGCGGTGAGACGCACGCCCAGGGCGTAGAGGACGACGACGGTCACGGCGGAGACGAGGGTGGCCCCCGCTACCAGGACGAGTTCAAGCCACTTCATTACCGGCCACCCTTGGAGTTGTTGTTGCGGCTGACCGCAGCCGCCTTCTTCTTGGCGAACCGGATGGCCTGGCCGGCCTCTTCGACTTCGACGGCGTTGTGGTGGCCGACGTGGGACTTCCGGGACGCAACGAACATGTAGACCACGGCTGCCGTGCCGGCGACCGCGGCGATCACGAATCCGACCGTACCGGTGTGCACCAGCATGGCGGTCAGGGCGCCGACGATCCCGGCGGCCGGGAGGGTGAAGAGCCAGCCGACGACGATCTTCCCCGCGGTCCCCCAGCGCACGGTGGTGCCGCGGCGGCCCATCCCCGAGCCGATGACCGAGCCCGAGGCCACGTGCGTGGTGGAGAGGGCGAAGCCGAGGTGGGAGGAGGCGAGGATGGCGGCGGCGGTGCTGGTCTCAGCGGCGAAGCCCTGGGCGGGTTTGACGTCGGTGAGGCCCGAACCCATGGTCCGGATGATCCGCCAGCCGCCGGAGTACGTGCCGATTGCGATGGCCAGCGCACAGGCCGCGATGACCCAGAGCTGCGGTCCCGAGCCGGGAGCCTGGCTTCCGGCCGAGATGAGCACCAGGGTGATGATGCCCATGGTCTTCTGCGCGTCATTGGTGCCGTGCGCGAGGGCCACCAGGCTGGAGGTGAAGATCTGTCCGGTGCGGAAACCGCCGCGCTTCTGCGTCAGCTTGCTGCCGGTCTCTGGGTCGTGCCGGGCCGTCAGCGCATAAGCCAGCCGGGTGCACACGTAGGCCACGGCGGCAGCGATGACGGGGGCGAAAACTGCGGGCAGGAGGACCTTCTGGAGCACCGAGGCGAAGTTCACCGAGTGCAGGCCGATGCCGGCGATGGCCGCACCGATCAGGCCACCGAAGAGGGCGTGCGAGGAACTGGAGGGAAGGCCCTTCAGCCAGGTGATCATGTTCCACAGAATGGCGCCCATCAGGCCGGCGAAAATGATGTCCGGGGTGATCTGGACGCCGTCGGAACCTTCCCGGATGATGCCGCCGGACACCGTCTTGGCCACCTCGGTGGAAAGAAACGCGCCCACCAGGTTCAGCACTGCCGCGAGGGCGACGGCGGTCTTCGGCTTGATGGCACCGGTCGCGATGGGCGTTGCCATCGCGTTCGCGGTGTCGTGAAATCCATTCGTGAAGTCAAAGAAAAGCGCCAGCGCTATAACCAGCGCCACCATTACGGTGATTTCCACCTGTTGCCCAATCTGCAGAGTCGACGGTCAGCAGTTTCATTCCCCGTGGCGGCCTTGCTTCTCACTGTTCACCCGCTGTCAAGCGGCGAGCACCCGTGCAGTTCACCAAAGCTGTCCTGAAACCCTATAGATCGTACGTGCCAATGGGTGCAGGGCAAAAAACGTGCCCGGCCGTGGTGCCGGCGGCGCTCAGCCCTGCGGTGCCCCCATCGCCGGACCGGCGTCGAGCATGCCGGCGATCTTCTCCTCCAGGGCGGCCAGCGTTGCCTCCGGCAGCACGATCAGGCCGTCCAGCTCCCGCCGTGCCCGCTTGTACGCCGTCTGCCGCTCGGCCGGGGTGGCGGCGGCGTCGGAGGCGATCCGCAGCAGTTTCCGGGCCGTGGCGAGCCGCTCGCGTTCCGGTCCGGTGAAGTTGCTGTCCTTGAGCCGGCGGGCTTCGCGCTCGGCGACGTCGAAGGCCAGTTCATAGCCGCGCACGGCGGTGCGGTATTCCGTCAGCCGGGCCGTCGTCGTGATCTGTCCGGGGGCTGCCGGGCGCAGGCCGTCGGCTTCGCGTTTGGCGCGCAGGAACGCCACGGTGAGCGGCTCCCGTACATCGGTCATCACGGGGAAGTCGATCAGTTTGCCGACGTCCAGTTCGTAGTCCAGCCAGCGCCGGTTGACGGCGTCGTGGGCGTCGATGAGGGCCTGTACCTCGCCCCGGCCGGCCTGTTCCACCTCGGCCTGGTGGTTCTTCAGCCGGTACAGCTCCACCTTCCGGCGGTGCCGGCGTTCGGCGGCCTTGCTCCAGGAACGGGCCCAGTTTGCGAGCAGAGCGCTCAACGGGAACACCAGCCACCAGTTGTGGCCGATAAAATTGAACAGGGAATCCACGGCAACATCCTCCCACCGGACCCGGGCAGCGGAAAGCCCCCTCCGCGTGAACTGGTCCCTGAAAGTTGGACTGGCTAAGTAAGAGCCTAGGCTGCGAGGGCC
>NZ_JABFMX010000015.1 GCF_013359735.1 Arthrobacter sp. C9C5 | reverse complement strand
ATAAATTGGTATCAACAAACTTGGCACACTATTGAGTTCTCAAACAACAGACACATTCGAATACTTCTCGAAACAATTCACTCGGTGAATTTCTTTTTGTTCCGCATTTCTTCGCTGCGATGTATTTAGCTTATTTCATTCATTTCCACTTTGCAAACCCGGAAGTTCTTCCGAAATTCACTCCGCAGAAGCGAATGCGCCCAGCAAAATGCGAAGCAATTTCGATTTCCCACGTCTTGCGCAGGAAGAATTGCTTCTTTTTGTTGGGGGTTGGTCACCACTCAACGGCGGCGACTCAGAAAACAATACACGCTCCCCTGCGGCCGTGCAAATCGGCCGGAGGGGAGCGTGCGTGAGGCTGAACCGCTGCTCTTCGTGCGGTGCCGGCTAGGCCCCCGAAACCTCCACGGTTGCCAGGTTCTTCTTGCCGCGGCGCAACAACAGGTAGCGCCCGTGCAGCAGTTCGTCCGGCGCGATAACCGCGTCGGGATCGGAGATCTTGGTGTTGTTCACGTAAGCCCCGCCCTCCCCCACGGTCCGCCGGGCCGCGGACTTGCTTTCGGAGAGCCCGGTGGCCACGAGCAGGTTGATGATGCCGAGCCCGGAGCCGTCCACGGTGGCGGAGGGAAGTTCCGCAGTCGCGGCCTGGAGGCTCTCAGCGTCCAGGGCGGTCAGGTCCCCGCCGCCGAACACGGCTGCCGAGGCGGCAATGACCTTTTCGGTGGCCTCGACGCCGTGCACCAGCGAGGTCACCTCGTAGGCAAGCTTCCGCTGGCCAACACGTGCGAACGGGCGCTCGGCGACCGAGGTTTCGAGGGCTTCGATTTCAGCGCGGCTGAGGAAGGTGAAGACCTTGAGGCGGGCGGCGACGTCAGCGTCGGCGGTGTTGAGCCAGAACTGGTAGAAGGCGTAGGGGCTGCACATCTCCGCGTCCAGCCAGATCGCGTTGCCCTCGCTCTTGCCGAACTTGGTGCCGTCCGAGTTGGTGATCAGCGGCGTGCCCAGCGCATGGACGTGTTTGCCCTCCACCTTGCGGATCAGGTCCGTGCCGCTGGTGAGGTTGCCCCACTGGTCGGAGCCGCCGGTCTGCAGCACGCAACCGTAGTCGCGGAACAGCTGCAGGTAGTCCATGCCCTGCAGGATCTGGTAACTGAACTCGGTGTAGCTGATCCCCTCGTCCGAGTTCAAGCGGGTGGCAACGATGTCCTTCTTGATCATCGTGCCGACGCGGAAGTGCTTTCCGATGCCGCGCAGGAAATCAATGGCGCTCAGCGGGGCGGTCCAGTCGAGGTTATTGACCATCCGGGCCGCGTTGTCGCCCTCAAAGCTAAGGAAGCGCTGGACCTGGCCCTGCAGCCGGCCGACCCATTCCGCTACGGTCTCCGGGGTATTGAGCACCCGCTCGGCGGTCTGCCGGGGGTCGCCGATCAGTCCGGTGGAACCTCCCACCAACCCCAAGGGCTTGTGCCCGGCCAGCTGGAGCCGGCGCATCAGCAGCAGTTGCACGAGGTTGCCCAGGTGCAGGCTGGGCGCGGTGGGGTCGAAGCCGCAGTAGTACGTTGCGGGGGCGCCGGCGAGCAGTTTCTCCAGCTCCGCCTCGTCCGTCGAAACGTGGACAAGGCCGCGCCATTTCAGCTCCTGCCAGATGTTGGCGAAGCCGGGGTCGTTCTGCTGGGACTGAAGATCATTTAGCTGGGACACGGAATCTAAGTTAGCAGGATCGACGGGGCCCGACGGCCCCGCTCCAGCTCGTGACGGCACAGGGTGTGACGGGCCCAGCACAGCCGCGGTGTCCCGGGGCGGCAGCCTGGGCCGCCGCCACCGGGGCGGGGGCCGGCCTTAGTCTTCGATGCCTGCCGGCACGGCGGCGGCCGCGATGAGACGCAAGCGCTGGGTGGGGCGGGTCATCGCGACGTACAGATCGCCGACCCGGCCGTGCTCGTGGTTGAGCATGGCGGACGGTTCCAGCACCACGACCCCGTCGAACTCCAGCCCCTTAGCTTCGCGGGGGCTGATCACCACAATGTCCTGCTCGTAGCTGCCGGCGCCCGTGCCGACGCGGCGGCCGTACGCGGCGCGCAGCGCGGCCGTGGCCTCCGGCAGGAGCCCGCCGTCGGCGATCACGGCCAGCAGGCCGCCGTCGAGCGCATCCAATTCCTCGGGAAGCACCTCCAGGAGCCGGGGCACGATCGCGCCGGATTCGACGCGGTCGATCACCGGCGACCAGCGTCCCTCGCGGACTGCCTTGGGCGCGGAGACGACCAGGCCGGCAGCATTGGCCATCCGGGCGGCCGCCTCGGCGATCTGCGACGGGGTGCGGTAGTTGACGGTGAGTTCCTCAAGCTGCCAGCGGTCACCGAACATCGGGGCCAGTGCACTTTGCCAGGACTTGGCCCCGGCCACCGAACTCGTCTGGGCGATGTCGCCGACGATCGTGAACGACTTCAGCGGGCAGCGGCGGACCAGCAACCGCCACTGCATGGGCGAGAGCTCCTGCGCCTCGTCCACCACAATGTGCCCGAAGGCCCAGGTGCGGTCGCTCGTGGCCCGCTCCGCCGCGGTCAGCCGCGCCTCACGTTCCTGGTTCTGGTCCACGAGCTCTTCGGCTGAGATGAGGACATCCACACCGGCCGTTTCCATGTTGACCAGGGTCTGCTTGGCGTTGGCGAGGTCGCGGGCCCGGTCGTGCTCCTGCTGGGCCAGGCCACGGCCGGCAGCCGGATCCAGTTCGCCGAGCAGTTCGGCGGCCTCGTCCAGCAGCGGCACGTCGGCCTCGGTCCACGGCGAACCGGCCGGCCGGAGCAGCCGGGCGCGTTCGGCCGCACTGAGGTTCGGGGTGCAGGCCTCGAGGATGGCGGGCTTGCTCAGCAGCTCGCCCACCAGCTTCTCCGGGGTCATCGGCATCCAGCACAGGTTCAGGGCCACGCGGACGTCCCGCGCCGAACGGACGTCCTCGGCGAGGTAGGAACGGTCGGCGTTGTTGCCGATGCTGCCGGCCTCGACCAGTTCGGTCATCTGCTCGGTCAGTTCGCGCAGCAGGATCTTGACGAAGGAGACCCTGGCCTCGTTGTGCGGCTTACCGGTGGCGCGCGCCTTCTCGCGGGCACGGCGGACCTGCCGCGGCGTCAGCACGAGCTTGCGGCCGTCCACTTCGAGGACGCGGTTTTCGGCCGGGATCCGCTGCCGGTTGGCAACCGCGTTGGCGACGACCTCGGCCATGTCGAGCCGGCCCTTGATGGCCGCGACGTCGGAATCGTCCTCGGCAACGGCGTGGATGCCGGGCATCAGCCGGCCCAGGCTCGCCATCACGACGCCGGTCTCGCCCAGGGACGGCAGCACCCGTTCGATGTAGTTCATGAACGACGACGACGGGCCCACCAGCAGCACGCCGGCGGTCTTGAGCCGGTCCCGGTGGGTGTAGAGCAGGTAGGCGGCGCGGTGCAGGGCAACGGCGGTCTTGCCGGTGCCGGGTCCGCCCTGGACCACGAGGGCCCCGGAGATGGACGAACGGATGATCCGGTCCTGCTCGGACTGGATGGTGCCCACGATGTCCGACATCCGGCCCGTGCGCTTGGAGTTCAGGGCCGCGAGCAGCGCACCTTCGCCCTGCAGGGAGTCGTTGTCTGCCAGCATGTCGGCGTCGAGCACGTCATCCTCGATCGCCTTGACTTCGCGGCCCTGCAGGATCAGGTGCCGGCGTCGGCGTACACCTTGCCGGTCGAAGGCAGTGGCCTGGTAGAAGTGGCCCGCTTCGGGCGCCCGCCAGTCCACCATCAGCCGCTGCAGGTCCTCGGTGGTCAGGCCGATGCGGCCGATGTACTGGGCTTCCCCGGAGTCGAGGTCCAGGCGGCCGAACACGAGGCGGTCGTCGACGGCGTCGAGCTGGGCGAGGCGGTCCTCGTAGAGTGCGGCGAACGCGTCCCGCTCGGAGACGTTCTGCATGGTGCCCACGGCACCGGCGCGGCGAACCTGGGCGAGCTGGGCGCGCTTCTCCGCCCGCAGCTCATCCAGCCGGGCATACAGTCCGGCTACATAGTCGCGTTCATGGGCCAAATCAGCGTCGTGCATCGAACGTTCCCCTATCGAAAAAGACAGACCAACCATCCTACAACCATTTCGGTGTCCGCTCCCGAAATATGTCAGTTTTCATCAGACTGGGCTTTTTTCAGGCATTCTACCGAGGCCGCCGCGCCCTCCGTCGATGCACTCTGGGACGCATCCGGCCGACTGCCGGCTGCTAGAGGTTCAGCAGGGAGTGGATGCGGTGGCCGGCCAGTGCCGCGCGGCCGTTCAGCCCGCCGAGCTCCATCACCACGCCGACGCCGGCCACCTCGACGCCGCAGCGTTCGAACAGCCGGGAGGCTGCGCCCAGGGTGCCGCCGGTGGCGAGGACGTCATCGAGGATGAGCACCCGGGTGCCCGGCGCCAGGTCCGCGCTGTGCAGTTCCAGGGTGGCGGTGCCGTATTCCAGCGAGTAGTCCTCGGAGACCACTTCACGCGGCAGCTTGCCGGCCTTGCGGACGGTGACGACGCCGGTGTCCGTAGCGTAGGCGGCGGCTGCGGCCAGCAGGAAGCCGCGGGCTTCCACGCCGGCGACGGCGTCGAACTGGCCGTGGAAGGGCGCCACCAGCGCATCGACTACAGCCTTGAGGGCGGCCCCGTCGGCGAAGACCGGGGTCAGATCCTTGAAGACGATTCCCGGCTTGGGGTAGTCAGGGACGGTGGCGCACAGGCTGGCGATCAGCTCGTCCACCGGGATTGCGTTGCTGGTCTGGGGCTGGGCCTGCTCGCTTTGTTTCACCCATCAATCTTACTGGCTGGTAGCAAACGATCGTTCCGACCGCGGCCTACCGGCCTACCCGTCGGGCGTCGGCGGGTCGGCCGCAGGCGGCCCGTCCGCAGGCGGGCCGGCCGCGTCGACCGCTGCTTCCGGGGACCGCAGGAGGTCATGGGCAAATCCGTACCTGACGAGTTCCAGCGCCTTGGCGAGTGCGTGCTCCGCGTCGAACCGGCTGTCCGCTGCGACGCTGAGGCGGGCGTAGTCGTTTGCCCAGCTGGAGCGGTGGAAGCGGTCGGCGTCGCCGTGCAAAAGCCGTCCATAGAGAACGTCCTCGAAGCGGTCCGGCCCTTCATCCGGGGCCGGACCTTCGCCTTGTCCGGACCCTGGCTGCACAGGCTGACGGCCTTGGACCATCTCCGCGGTGAACAGCTCAACCACTTGCTCCGTACCTTCCGTCAGGTGGCGGTCCGCCGAGTAGTTGCAGAGCCGGAGCGCCCTCACTACAAGCTTGAGTGAAACGTGTTCATCGCGCACGATGAATTTGCGCAGCAGGGCGGCACGAAAAAGCTCGATCCAATGCCTGCGCTCCCTCTCTATCCCACCCGCGCTGGAGCGCACCGCTGGCGGCTCCGCGTCGGCTTGGAACAGCGCCACCATCCGGAAATACTCGGCGGCCAGCTGCTCAAAAATCACCAGCCGTTCGAGCTCGCTGCCTGGCTTTCCGCGCTTGCCTTCGCCCATGATTGCCGGCTAAGCCGTCCGGACCTTCGCGGCTTTGTAACGGGATACGGTCGGGTCGCCAGTGAGCCAGAAACGCCACGGGTAGTCGTCGGTGCCGCCGGCGCCGGAGACGCCCACCCTCGGCCCGGAGCTGATCGCGGCTGCCGGGACGGCCGGGAGCTCGAGCCGGAACGGAGCACTGAGCGCGTCGCGGCCGCTGTCCGCCGTCGTCAATCCCAGGGCGGTGGCGAAGCGGGCCGGACCGCTGGCGAGGTCCTTCGGCGCTTTCGACGTCGGCCGCCGCGCCTCGGCCAGTTCCTCCCCCGCCACGACTTCACCGGCGCGCAGGAGCAGGGCGGAGGCCACCCCCTCGGGACCGCAGACTATGTTGGCGCAATGGTGCATCCCGTAGGTGAAGTAGACGTAAAGGTGCCCCGCCGGGCCGAACATCGGGGCGTTCCGCCGGGTCTGGCCGCGGAAGGTGTGCGAGCCTGGATCAGGGTGGAGCGAGTCCTCCGGCCCCAGATAGGCCTCGACCTCGGTGATCCGCACCGCAACCGGTCCGCCATGGCCGCTGTGCGTCAACACCGCGCCGAGCAGCAGCGGGGCCACGGTTCGGGCGTCGGCGGACAGCAGCCCGCGCAGGGCGTCAGGCGTCACGCTGGAATCCATCCTCCGACTTTAACAAACCCCTCAATCGCGGCATAGCGGCCCCTCACGGCCGTGTCCGATTTCCGCTAGCAGAGGCCGCCGGAGGCTGGCAGGATGGACCCATGGACTTTTGGCAGCGCTACCGGGCAATCGATGCCCGGGACCCCCGTTTCGACGGGCAGTTCTACACCGCTGTCCGCACCACCGGCATCTACTGCCGGCCCTCCTGCCCGGCGCGGACCCCGAAGGCCGGCAATGTCACGTTCTACGAGACGTCCGCCGCCGCGCATGACGCGGGCTACCGGGCGTGCAAACGCTGCCTCCCCGAGGCCGTGCCGGGCACACCGGCGTGGAATGTCCGCTCCGACGTCGCGGGCCGGGCCATGCGCCTGATCAACGACGGCGTGATCAACCGCGACGGCGTGGAAGGACTCGCCTCGCGGCTCGGCTACTCCTCGCGCCAGCTCAACCGCATCCTCAGCCACGAACTCGGTGCCGGCCCGCTCTCGCTGGCGAGGGCCAGCCGCGCCCAGACCGCCCGGACGCTGCTGGTCTCCACCTCGATGAAGGCCGCCGACATCGCGTTCGCCTCGGGTTTCAGCAGCGTCCGGCAGTTCAACGAGACCATCACCGAGGTCTTTGCCATGACCCCCTCGGCGCTGCGGGCCACGGCGCGGCACCAGCAGGCGACGGCCCGGGCCGCGGTGGCCTCCACGGCGCTGACGTTGAACCTGCCCTACCGGGAGCCGTTCGATCCTGGGGTGTTCGCATTCCTGGCCGTCCGCGCCATCCCGGGCATCGAGGAAGGGAGCTCCGCCTCCTACGCCCGGACCCTGCGGTTGGCCCACGGGGACGCCCGCTTCCGGGTGGACTACGATGCCGGCTCCCCGGGCCGGCCCCTGAGGCTGACCATTGGGGCGGTGGACCTGCGGGATCTGGCCTCGCTGCTCAGCCGGGTCCGGCGCTTGCTGGATCTCGACGCCGACCCGGTCGCGATCGATACCTCACTCGCCGCCGATCCGCGGCTGGCGGCCAGCGTTGCCGCCGCTCCCGGCATGCGGATGCCCGGGGCCGTGGATCCGCAGGAGCTGCTGATCCGCGCCATGATCGGCCAACAGATCACCGTCGCGGCTGCGAGGACGGCCCTGGTCCAGCTTTCCGCGTGCGGCAGCGAGAGCCTGGTTCCGGCGGACGGCCTGCACCGGCTCTTCCCGACGGCGGCGAACATCGCGGACACCGGGTTCCAGTTGCTGCGCGGACCTCAGCGCCGCATCGGCTCCATCCGCGGCGCCGCCGCGGCGATGGCCGCCGGTGAACTGGATTTTGGCTACGGCGACGACTTGGCCGGGCTGCAGGCCAAGCTCCTGCCGCTGGCCGGCGTCGGGCCCTGGACCGTGGGCTATGTCGCGATGCGCGTGATCGGCGCCCCGGACGTTTTCCTGGCCAACGACGCCGCGGTCCGCAACGGTATCCGCTCGCTGGCGCAGGAAACAGACGATAACGCCGGTGGCGCCGCCGCGGCTGCGGATGGCCTGTCCGCCGAGCCGCTCTCCCCCGGTTCGATCTCTCCCGATTCGCTCACTCCCGATTTTCGGGAGGTCAGTCCCTGGCGCTCCTACGCCACCATGCACCTCTGGCGGGCGGCCGCATCGGCCCGGCCCGGCCCGCTGACAAACTCAGCGCGGAGCAAGACAGCGCGGACAAACTCAGTCCGGACCAAGACAGCACGGACCACGACAGCAGCCTCGAAGAAAGTGACGAAATGAAAGCCCAGCTTTTGACCATGTCCACCCCGGACGGCCCGTTCACCATCATTGCCCGGGACGGCGCGGTGCTGGCCTCGGGCTGGACCGCGGTGCCCGGCGAACTCACCGGCCAGATCCATCCGGAACTGCTGCCCGGCGGCTACGAACCGGTCTCGCAACTGGGCGGCATATCTGCCGCCGTCGAGGAGTTCTACGCCGGCAACCCGCGAGCCGCGATGGATGTCCCGGTGCTGCAGAAATCGGGCCCCTTCCGCAGCCATGCCTGGGACATGCTCCGGACCGTGGCGCCGGGGCATCCGGTGACGTACACCGAGTACGCGGAACTGTCCGGCAACGCCAAGGCCGTCCGGGCGGCGGCCAGCGCCTGCGCCTTCAACGCGGCCGCCTTGTTCGTGCCATGCCACCGGGTGATCCGCACCGACGGGAGCCTGGGCGGGTTCCGTTGGGGGCTCGCCATCAAGGAGAGCCTGCTGGACCGCGAACGGCAGCTGGCCATGGCCGTGCAGGCCTAGTTTGCCTGCACCCTAGTTCTTCACTGGCCTGGTTCTTCGCTGGCCTAGTTCGTCACTGGAACGCCCGCGGGCCACGGCAGCAGCGCGGGCAGTTCGACGCCGTCGGCCGCGGCCGTGGCGCGCAGGCTCCCCAGGGTGGGGGTGCGCCCGGCCAGCCATGCCGCGATGTCAGTGAGCATGCCGTTGATGGCGGTGGAGCGTCCGCCGGCGGCGCCGACCGCGACGGAGGGCAGGCCGAGCGGCTGGAGCACAAACCGCTCGCCCTCCGGCACCCGGGCGGCCAGGAACTCGAAGAGATGCTCGCAGAACGGCTTGCTCCACGTTTCGGGGCCGCGGCCGGTGCCGAGGTCGGTGGCGTGGATCGTGAGTTCGCGCCAGAGCGCCAGGCCGCCGTCGAACACAACGCCGCCGCGGTAACTGATCGGCTCCCGCCAGCCCGCAGCCTCCAGCGACCCGAAGGCGCCCAGCGCACGCCCGACGGCAGCGGCCAGCGCGGCCCGGTGCTGCTCAGCGCTGTGGCCGGCGGCAAGTTCGATGGCACGGGTGCGTCCCTCGAAGCCGCCGTCGTAGAGTTCGATGCTTTCGCCGCGGCCGGCGTATTCAACCTGGCGGGCCATCGCGTTGGCGATTCCGTCCAGGTGGGCCAGGACGTGCCCGCGGGTCCAGCCTGGGAGTTCGGACGGGGCCAGGACGTCCTGGTCGTCCAGTTTGGCGGCGATTCCGGTCACGACGTCGGCGGCGCGGCGGAGTTCCTCCAGCAGTTTTTCAGGGGTGATTGAGGTCATGGCGCCCATCCTAACGGAGCCACCGGATTAACGGTGATTAACTGGGCTGAGCCGTCTCAGCGCGGCCCGTAACGGTGCCGGATGTGCCGTCGGTCGTGCCGGGCCTGCCAGAATTCGAGCTCGCGCGGCCGGAGGGCGTAGAGCTGCCAGCTGGGGTTCGCGGTGCCGTCGGCGCCGGGCCGATCGTGCCAATCGGCGGCGGAGGCTTCCGCGGAGAGCTCCACGACCTCGCCGGCCACACGGACCTGGCGGCCCTGCTGCTGCCAGAAAAAGTTCAGCGCAGCGCTCGGGTTCTCTGCCAGTTCCCGGCCTTTGCGCGACTGGCGGGACGTCGCGAAGTGCCAGCCGTCGTCGTCGATGTCCTTGAGGATCAGCATCCGCGAGGACGGCCGACCCTGCGCGTCAGCCGTGGCCAGGCTGCAGGCGTTGGGCTGCGGGACCCCGGCCGCCAGGGCGTCGGTGAGCCACTGCCGGAACAGCTCCGCGGGGTCTTCGGGCGCCGTCGCCGGGTCGAAGTCCGGGAGCACGTCCGGGAAGTCGGGCAAGGCGCGCAGGAACTGGCGGAACGATTCGCTCATGCCGCAATGCTAGCGGGGAGTTTTCGGCGCCAAACGCACAACGCTCCCTCACGTTTGGCAGGGAATCCCCCGACGCTCCTGCAGGGAGTGCAGGAGCGTCGGGGGAAACGCCGCAAGAAGTGAGGGAGCGTCTGGTTGTTAGCCGGCGTACGTGCGCACGCCCTCGAGCTCCGCCTCAAGCGCCAGCAGCTGGCGTTCGACGGCGGCCGGCGCGGTGCCGCCCTGCGAGTTGCGGCTGTTGAGCGAGCCCTCGGTGGACAGCACCGTGCGGACCTCCGGCGTCAGGTGCTCCGAGATGGCGGCGTATTCCTCGTCCGTCAGGTCCCAGAGTTCCACGTCGCGGCTTTCGGCCTGCTTCACCGCGGCGCCGGAGAGTTCATGCGCCTCGCGGAACGGAACTCCCTGCCGGACCAGCCATTCGGCAATGTCCGTGGCCAGCGCGAAGCCCTGGGGTGCCAGCGATTCCATCCGTTCGGTGTTGAACTTCAGGGTCGCGATCATGCCGGACACGGCCGGGAGCAGCAGCTCCAGGGTGTCGGCGGCGTCGAAGACCGGTTCCTTGTCCTCCTGCAGGTCGCGGTTGTACGCGAGCGGCAGGCCCTTGAGCGTGGCGAGCAGACCGGTCAGGTCGCCGATCAGACGGCCGGCCTTGCCACGGGCCAGCTCGGCCACGTCCGGGTTCTTCTTCTGCGGCATGATCGAGGAGCCGGTGGAGTAGGAATCGTGCAGGGTCACGAAGGAGAACTCCTTGGTGGCCCACAGGATCACTTCCTCCGAGACCCGGGACAGGTCCACGCCGATCATGGCCGACACCCACGCGAACTCGGCAAAGACGTCGCGGGAGGCGGTGCCGTCGATCGAGTTGTGCGTGGCCGAGTTGAAGCCGAGGTCCGCCGCGACGGCCTCCGGGTCCAGGCCCAGCGAGGAACCGGCGAGGGCGCCGGAGCCGTAGGGCGAGACCCCCGCGCGCTTGTCCCAGTCGGCCAGCCGCTGCACATCGCGCAGCAGCGCCCAGGCATGGGCCAGCAGGTGGTGGCTAAGCAGGACCGGCTGGGCGTGCTGGAGGTGGGTGCGGCCGGGCATGGCCACCCCGCGGTGTTCCTTGGCCTGGCCGATCAGCGCGTCGATCGTGGCGAGCACGCCGCGGGCGATGATCCGCGCGTGGTCGCGCAGGAACATCCTTCCCAGCGTGGCCACCTGGTCGTTGCGGGACCGGCCGGCGCGGAGCTTTCCGCCCAGCTGGGTGCCGGCGCGCTCGATCAGGCCGCGTTCCAGCGAACCGTGCACATCCTCGTCGGACTCGGCCGGGGTGTACGCGCCGGAGGCGACGTCCGCGTCCAGCCGGTCCAGGGCATCCAGCATGCCCGCCAGTTCAGCGTCGTCCAGCAGCCCGGCCTTGTGCAGCACGCGGGCGTGCGCCTTCGACCCGGCAATATCGTAGCGGGCCAGCCGCCAGTCAAAGTGCGTGGACTTGCTCAGCGCGGCGAGGGCGTCGGCGGGGCCGCCGGCGAACCGGCCGCCCCACAACGCACCCTCGTTAGTTGCGGACCTTTGCTCAGCCACGCGGGCTACTTTCCTGCGACGCGGATGTCGCGGCCGGAGGCAACCTTGGCGGACATGCCCCACAGCTCGATGAAGCCGCGCGCCATCGACTGGTCGAAGGTGTCGCCGGTGTCGTAGGTGGCGAGGTCGAAGTCGTAGAGCGAGGTCTCGGAGCGGCGTCCGTTGACGATCGCCTGGCCGCCGTGCAGCACCATGCGGATGTCGCCGGAGACGTAGCGCTGGGTGTCTTCGATGAAGGCGTCCAGGGAGCGCTTGAGCGGGGAGAACCACTGGCCGTCGTAGACCAGCTCGGACCAGCGCTGGCCGACCGTGGCCTTGAAGCGGGCCTGCTCGCGCTCGATCGTGATGTCCTCGAGGTGCTTGTGCGCGGTGATCAGCGCCATCGCGCCGGGAGCCTCGTAGATTTCGCGGGACTTGATGCCGACCAGGCGGTCCTCGACGACGTCGATCCGGCCGACGCCCTGGGCGCCGGCGCGGCGGTTCAGTTCCTTGATGGCCTGCAGCGGGGTGACCTTGACGCCGTCGATCGCGACCGGCACGCCGGCTTCGAAGGAGATGGTGACTTCATCCGGGGCCGGCGGGAATTCCGGGGTGGCGGTGTAGTCGTAGATGTCCTTGGTGGGGGCGTTCCAGATGTCCTCGAGGTAGCCGGTCTCGACGGCGCGGCCCCAGACGTTCTGGTCGATCGAGTACGGGTTCTTCTTGGTGGTCTCGATCGGCAGTCCCTTCTCTTCGGCGAAGGCGATGGCCTTGTCGCGGGTCAGGGCGAGGTCGCGGACCGGGGCGATGCACTTCAGGTCCGGGCCGAGGGTCTGGATGCCGACCTCGAAGCGGACCTGGTCGTTGCCCTTGCCGGTGCAGCCGTGCGCCACCGTGGTGGCGCCGAATTCGCGGGCGGCCTTGACCAGGTGCTTGACGATCACCGGGCGGGAGATCGCGGAGACCAGCGGGTAGTGGCCCTGGTAGAGGGCGTTCGCCTTCAGGGTGGGCATGCAGTACTCGTTCGCGAACTCGTCGGACGCGTCGGCCACGTAGGCTTCGACGGCGCCGCAGCCGAGGGCACGCTGGCGGATGGTCTCCAGCGACTCGCCGCCCTGTCCGACGTCGACCGCCACGGCAATGACCTCGGCGCCGGTCGCTTCACCGATCCAGCCGATGGCTACGGAAGTATCCAGGCCACCGGAGTAGGCCAGCACAATACGCTCAGTCACTTCAAATGCTCCTTAGTTGTTGGGTTCTTGGGTTGTCTAGTGAAAGTTCAGGGATAGGGGTCACTGGCCGGCTTCTTCAGCCAGCTGCAGGAAGCGGGCGGCGACGGCGGCGCCGCCGGCCGGGTCGCGGGTGACCAGCAGCACGGTGTCGTCCCCGGCGATGGTTCCGAGGATCGATGGCATCACCGAGTGGTCGATCGCGAGGGCCAGGAAGTTCGCGGCGCCCGGCGGGGTCCGGAGCACCACGAGGTTCGCGGAGGCCTCGGCCGTGACGAGCAGTTCGCCGCAGAGCCGCGCGAGCCGGGCGTCGAGGATTTCCTGGGTCACGCCGCTTTTGGCCGCGCGTTCCCCGCCCTCCCCCGGCACGGCGTACACGAGCACGCCTTCCTTGCCGCGGACCCGTACAGCGCCGAGCTCCACGAGGTCGCGGGACAGCGTGGCCTGGGTGACCTGGACGCCGTCGTCCGCGAGCAGTGCCGCCAGCTCGGCCTGCGAGCGGACGGATTCGCCGGTCAGGATCGCGGTGATCCGCGCCTGCCGGGCCGTCTTGGTGGCCGGACTGGCCCCCTGGGCGGCGGGCTGAACGGACATCAGTCCAGCCCGTCCACCGGCGCCAGCCCGTCCACGACTGCCAGGCCGGAGCGGTGCATGAGCCAGGCCATCAGGGCTTTCTGCGCGTGCAGTCGGTTCTCCGCCTCGTCCCAGACCACAGACTGCGGGCCGTCGATCACGCCGGCGGAGATTTCGTAGCCGCGGTAGGCCGGGAGGCAGTGCAGCACGACGGCGTCCGGCGCGGCGAGCTTCATCGCGTCCTCGTCTACGGAGTACTCGCGGAACAGCTGCAGCCGGGCTTCCTTTTCGTCCTCCTGGCCCATTGACACCCAGGTGTCGGTAGCGACGACGTCGGCTCCGCGGAGGGCCTCGGCGGCGTCAACGGTGACCAGCACCGAGCCGCCGGTCAGGGCGGCGCGCTCCTCCGCGGCGGCGACGATTTCCGCGGCGGGGAGGTAGCCCTCCGGGCCGGAGATGCGCACGTGCATGCCCGCGGTGACGCCGGCCAACAGGTATGAGTTGGCCATGTTGTTGGCGGAGTCGCCGAGGTAGCTCATGGTGAGACCCGCCAGCGTGCCCTTGTGCTCCTTGACGGTCAGCAGGTCGGCGAGGAGCTGGCAGGGGTGGTAGTCGTCGCACAGGGCGTTGATCACCGGGACGTGCGAGTTCTCGGCCATCTCGACGAGGCCGGCGTGCGCCCCGGTCCGCCACACGACGGTGGAAACCATGCGTTCGAGCACCTTGGCGGTGTCCTCGACCGACTCCTTGTGGCCGATCTGGGCTTCGCCCGGGTTGATGATGAGGGCGTTGCCGCCCATGTCCGCGATCCCGGTGGCGAAGGAGACGCGGGTGCGGGTGGAGGTCTTGTCGAAGATCACGGCCACGGTCTTGCGGCCGCTGCCTTCCGCGGCGAAGGGCTGGACGCTGTACGGGGCCGCCTTCATCCGGACGGCGAGGTCCAGGACCTCGGCCTGCTCGGCCGGGGTGAGGTCCGTGTCCTTGAGGAAGTGGCGGGTGGGAACTGTGGTCACTGGGCGTCCTTTGCGGTCTGGAGGAGGGCCGGCAGGGCGGCGAGGAAGCGGTCGGCCTGGGCCGCGGTGAGGATCAGCGGCGGCGCGAGCCGGATGGTGTGCGGGCCGGGGCTGTTGACGATGAACCCGGCGTCGAGTCCGGCGGTGACGACGGCGGCGGCGACGTCGGCGTCGAGGTCGAAGCCGATCAGCAGGCCTTCGCCGCGGACCTCGGTGACGCCGTCGATGCCGGCGAGGCCGGTGCGCAGGTGCTCCCCCACTTCCCGGACGTGGCCGAGCACCTGCTGGTTCTCCAGCACGTGCAGGGTGGCCAGGGCGGCCGCGGTGGCGACGGGGTTGCCGCCGAAGGTGGTGCCGTGCTGGCCGGCGGAGAGCAGTGCGGACACCTCGGGGCCGAAGGTGAGCAGGGCGCCGATCGGGAACCCGCCGCCCAGGCCCTTGGCGAGGGTCACGGCGTCGGGCACGATTCCGGCGTCTTCGCTGGCCAGCCACTTGCCGGTGCGGCCGATGCCGGTCTGGACCTCGTCCAGGATCAGCAGGGCGCCGGCGGCGCTGGTGGCTTCGCGGGCGGCCCGGAGGTAGCCGGCGGGCAGCGGGCGGACGCCAGCCTCGCCCTGGATCGGTTCGAGGAAGACGGCGGCGGTGGTGTCGTCAATGGCGGCGCGGAGGGCATCGATGTCACCGAAGGGGACGTGCACGACGCCGCCGGGCAGCGGCGCGAACGGCGCCCGGTAGGCCTCCTTCGAGGTCAGCGCCAGGGCGCCCATGGTGCGGCCGTGGAAGGCGCCTTCGAGGGCGATGATCTTGGTCCGCGGCTGCGCCTCCGAACCGGAATTCCGCCGCGCCAGCTTGAACGCCGCTTCGATGGCCTCAGTGCCGGAATTGGCGAAGAACACCTTGGACCCGGCCGGCGCCTTGGAAATGTCCAGCAGCTTCTCGGCGAGGGCGATCTGGGTGGGGCTGGTGAAGAAATTGGAGACGTGGCCCAGTGTGGCCAGCTGGCTGGAGATCACCGAGGTGACGAACGGGTGGGCGTGGCCCAGCGCGTTGACCGCGATGCCGCCGAGCAGGTCCAGGTATTCCTTGCCGTCGGCGTCCCAGACGAGGCAGCCGGCGCCACGGACCAGCACGCGCTGCGGGGTGCCGAAGACGCCAAGCAGCGAGGAGGAGTAGCGGGCCAGCCAGTCGGCTCCGCTACCCGTTCCAGTCATAACGGAAGCTGTGGGGGCCGAGCCGGCGATGGGGGCCCGGGTGTGGTCGGGCACCGCGATGGGCCCCCCGTCTCCGGGGTCCCCGTCCGAGCTTGCGAGGACGGGGTGAGGCTGGGGACGGGCGGGGGCCCCATCGCCGGTCGGACTCACGCCTACAGTTTCGTTCATGCGTTCACTTCCTCGTCCGGGACGACCTGCGTGCCGATGCCCGCCGTCGTGAAGGTTTCCAGCAACATCGAGTGCGCCAGCCGGCCGTCCACGATGTGCGCGCGTTCCACGCCGCCGTCGACGGCTTTCAGGCACGCTTCCATTTTGGGGATCATGCCGGACTCCAGGCTTGGCAGCAGTTCACGCAGTTCCGAGGCCGTGAGCGAGGAGATCAGCGAGGAGCGGTCCGGCCAGTTGGCGTAGAGGCCCTCGACGTCGGTCAGGATCACGAGTTTGGACGCACCCAGGGCTTCGGCGAGGGCCGCCGCGGCGGTGTCCGCGTTGACATTGAGTACCTGCCCGGTGGTGGACCCGTCTGCGGAGGTCTCGGGCGCGACGGTTGAGATCACCGGGATCCGGCCGGCCGCCACGATGTCCAGGATGCCTTCCGGGTTCACCCCGACGACTTCGCCGACCAGGCCCAGGTCCACCTCTTCGCCGTCCACCACGGTGCCGGTGCGGACGGCGCGCAGCAGTCCGCCGTCTTCGCCGGACATCCCGACGGCGTAGGGCCCGTGCGAGTTGATCAGGCCCACGAGTTCGCGCCCCACCTGGCCGGTGAGGACCATGCGGACCACATCCATGGCCTCGGGCGTGGTGACGCGCAGTCCGCCCTTGAACTCGGATTCGATGCCGAGCCGGCTGAGCATGGCGTTGATCTGCGGGCCGCCGCCGTGCACCACCACGGGGTGGATGCCGACGTGGTGCAGGAAGACGACGTCCTCGGCGAAGGCGCGGCGGAGCTCGTCATTGACCATGGCGTTGCCGCCGTACTTGATCACCATGGTGGTGCCGGCGAAGCGCTGGATCCAGGGCAGCGCCTCGATCAGCGTGCCGGCCTTGCCCTGCGCGTCGGCCATAGAAGTGGTCTCGCGGGTCTGGGTGTTCATGTGCGTTCGTCCCTCCGGGAACGGCCTAGCTGGAGTAGGCGCTGTTTTCGTGGACGTACTGGTGCGTCAGGTCGTTGGTCCAGATCGTGGCCTCGGCGGCGCCGGCCTGCAGGTCGATCTCGACCAGGACTTCGCGCGGCTCCAGGTCCACGAGGCCGCGGTCCTCGCCGATGCTGCCGTTGCGGCAGATCTGCACGCCGTTCATCGAGACATTCAGCTGGTCCGGTTCGAAGGCCGCGTCGGTGGTGCCCACGGCGGACAGCACGCGGCCCCAGTTCGGGTCCTTGCCGAAGATGGCCGTCTTGAAAAGGTTGGAGCGGGCCACGGCACGGCTGACCACTTCGGCGTCCTTCTCGCTCGCGGCGTTGAAGGTGCGGATGGCGATGTCGTGGCTGGCGCCCTCGGCGTCGCCGATCAGTTTGCGGGCCAGTTCCGCGCACACCTGGGTGAGCCCCTTGCCGAAGTCGACGGCGGACGGCACGGCGCCCGTGGCGCCGGAGGCGAGCAGCACCACGGTGTCGTTGGTGGACATGCAGCCGTCCGAGTCGGCCCGGTCGAAGGTGACGCGGGTGGCGTCGCGGAGCACGACGTCGAGCAATTCGGGCTGGACCTCCGCGTCCGTGGTGAGGACCACGAGCATCGTGGCCAGGCCCGGGGCAAGCATGCCGGCGCCCTTCGCCATGCCGCCGATGGTGAATTCCCGGCCCTCGGCGTCGGCGCCGGTGAAGACCGCCTGCTTGGACACCGAGTCAGTGGTCATGATTGCGGTAGCCGCGGCCGGGCCGCCGTCGGCGTTCAACTCCGCGACCGCGACGCCGATCGCCGGGACGAGCTTGTCCATCGGAAGCTGTTCGCCGATCAGGCCGGTGGAGCAGACGAAGATGTCCGTCGCGGAGGCACCGAGTGCCTCGGCAGTCTTTTCCGCGGTGGTGTGGGTGTTCTGGAAGCCCTGCGGGCCGGTGCAGGCGTTGGCGCCGCCGGAGTTGAGGATCACGGCGTCCACCCGGCCGTCCTTGATGACTTCGCGGGACCAGTGCACGGGCGCGGCGGCCACCCGGTTCGAGGTGAAGACGGCGGCGGCGGCTTTGTTGGGGCCGTCGTTGACCACGAGGGCCAGGTCCGGGTTTCCGGAGGCCTTGAGGCCGGCCTTGACCCCGGCAGCGCGGAATCCCTTGGGGGCGGTGATGCTCACGGTGCGACTCCCTGGAGGTCGAGGCCCGCGGTTTCAGCCAGGCCGAGGGCGATGTTCATGGACTGCACGGCGCCGCCGGCGGTCCCCTTGGTGAGGTTGTCGATGGCACACGTCACGATCACGCGGCCGGTGTGCCCGTCCAGGGCCAGCTGCATCACGGCGTGGTTGGAGCCCTGCACGGACTTGGTGGAGGGCCACTGGCCCTCCGGCAGCAGGTGCACGAACGGCTCCTCGTCATACGCCTCGGCCCAGGCGCGGCGCAGTTCCTCAGCCGTCACGTCCGGCCGGACTTTCGCGGTGGCCGTGGTGAGGATGCCGCGGCTCATCGGGGCCAGCGTGGGCGTAAAGGACACCGTGACCGGCGCGTTCAGCGCCTTGGACAGACCCTGCTCGATCTCCGGGGTGTGCCGGTGCCCGCCGCCAACGCCGTAGGGGCTCATCGAGCCCATCACCTCGGCGCCGATCAGGTTCACCTTCGCGGCCTTCCCGGCCCCGGAGGTGCCGGAAGCGGAGACGATCACGACGTCGTCGGCCTGGAGCAGGTGGTTGCTGAAGCCCGGAGTGAGGGCCAGCAGGGCCGACGTCGGGTAGCAGCCCGGCACGGCGATCCGGGTGGCGCCGCGCAGTGCCTCACGCTGGCCCGGCAGCTCGGGCAGCCCGTAGGGCCACGTGCCGGCGTGCGGCGAGCCGTAGAACTTCTCCCACGCCGCCGGATCCTCCAGCCGGTGGTCCGCGCCGGCGTCGATCACGACTGTGCCGGCGGGCAGTTGCGCCGCGATCTCGGCGGACGCCCCGTGCGGGAGGGCAAGGAACACGACGTCGTGTCCGGCCAGGTTTTCCACGGTGGTGTCTTCGAGGATCCGGTCCGCCAGGCCATGGAGATGCGGCTGCAATTCCCCTAGTCTGGAACCGGCGTTGCTGTGCGCGGTGATGGCGCCGATGGTGACGTCGGGATGACCGGCCAGGAGCCTCAGTACCTCGCCGCCGGCGTAGCCGCTTGCGCCGGAGACGGCAACAGAAATAGTCATAGCACCGAGTGTACAGCAAGACTATGCATAGAGCCCGATATTTATGCATGTGTGCGGTCATGTCCAAGGCCATGTCCGGACGGGAGCGAAACCGTCAGCGTATGCTGGGTAGAGGGTGATCCAGACCGTGCGGCCGCAAATGTCGGCTGCAGCGTTGCCCGTAACAGTTACGAGGCATGCGTTTCATGACCCCCTCCACCACACTTTCCGCCGACTCTCCGGCGCGCCCGCAGCCGCGGGTCCGGCAGCCCAACGCCGTCGTCCTGAGCTATTCGGAACTGCTGAAGCGCGTCAAGGCCGAAGGCCTGCTGGAACGTCGCACCGGGTTCTACGTCACCGTCTTCTCCGTCCTGGCCCTGCTGATGGCCGCCACCTGGTTCGGCTTCGCGCTGATCGGGGACAGCTGGTTCCAGCTCCTCATCGCGGCAGCCCTGGGCATCCTCTGCACCCAGTTGAGCTTCCTGGCCCACGAGGCCGGGCACCGCCAGATCTTCGCCTCGCGCCGCGCCAACGACTGGGCCGCGCGGCTGCTCGCCACGTCGGTGGCCGGCATCAGCTACTCCTGGTGGGAGCAGAAGCACGGCGCGCACCACAACCACCCAAACGTGATCTCCAAGGATCCGGACATCGCCACCGGCGCGATCGCGTTCTTCCCCGAAGCCGCGGCGACCCGGCAGGGACGGTTCTCCTTCCTGACCCGCAAGCAGGGCTGGTTCTTCTTCCCGCTGCTGTTCCTCGTGGGCCTGGGCCTGCAGATCGATTCGGTCAGGTTCATCGTCCGCCGCGCCAAAGTCACGCACCGCTGGGTGGAGATCCCGATCCTCGCGGCCCGGCTGAGCGTGTTGCCCGTGCTCGCCTTCGCATTCCTGCCCTGGGGCATGGCACTGGCGTTTATCGGCGTGCAGCTCGCCGTCTTCGGCTTCTACATGGGCGCCTCCTTCGCCCCGAACCACAAGGGCATGCCCGTGCTGCCGGCTGACAGCCGGGTGGACTTCTTCAGCCGCCAGGTCCTCACCTCCCGGAACATTTCCGGCGGCCGCTTCATGGACATCCTGCTCGGCGGCCTCAACCGCCAGGCCGAGCACCACCTCTTCCCGGACATGGCACGGCCCCAGCTGGACAAGGCCGCCGTGATCGTCCGCGAGTTCTGCGCCAAGCACCAGGTCCCGTACACCGAAACCACCCTGCTGCAGTCCTATGGCATCATCGTGCGCTACCTCAACGACGTCGGCCTCGCCGCGGGCCGCCACTTCGAATGCCCGATGGCCACCGTTACCCGCCGTTACTAGCGGCGCGCCGCGCACGCTGCGCCCGGCGCGCCGCTGTCCCTAGGATGGTCTCAGGATCCGGGCCGAGGAATCTTCCTCCCCGGAGCGCTGGCGCTTCAATAGGCCCTGACACTTCAGAAGGAGACACATGACGCACGCAATCCTCGCCCGGCAGTCCGGCGGACCGGAGGTCCTCGAGCTCGCCGAAGTCGACCGTCCGGTTCCGGGGCCCGGCCAGCTGTTGATCAAGGTCGCCGCCGCGGGCGTGAACTTCATTGACACCTACAAGCGCAGCGGCGTCTACAAGGTGCAGTACCCCTTCACTCCGGGCTCCGAGGCCTCCGGAACCGTGGAGGAGCTGGGCGACGGCGTGAGCGGCTTCTCTGCCGGCGACCGGGTCGCCACCGCCGAGGGTGTCAACTGCTACGCCGGGTACGCCCTCGTGGACGCGGACAAGGCGCTGCCGGTGCCCCGCGGCGTCGACGACTACACCGCCGCTGCCCTCCCCCTGCAGGGAATCACCGCGCACTACCTGATCAACTCCTCCTTCAAGGTGGAAGAGGGCCAGACCGTGCTGCTGCACGCCGGCGCCGGCGGCGTCGGCCTGCTGCTGATCCAGCTGCTCAAGGCCAAGGGCGCGCACGTCATCACCACCGTCTCCACCGATGAGAAGGAGGCGCTGGCCCGCGGCGCCGGCGCCGACCATGTGCTGCGCTACGACGGCTTCGCCGCAAAGGTGCGCGAGCTGACCGACGGCGCCGGCGCGCACGTGGTGTACGACGGCGTCGGCAAAGACACCTTCGACGATTCCCTGGCGGCGCTGCGGATCCGCGGCACCCTTGTGCTCTTCGGCGCGGCGTCCGGTCCGGTGCCGCCGTTCGACCCGCAGCGGCTCAACGCCGGCGGCTCGCTCTACTTGACCCGGCCGACCATCACCCACTTCCTCCGCGACGCACGGGAACGCCGCTGGCGCTCCGACGAACTCTTCGCCGCCGTGGCGGATGGCAGCCTCAAGGTCCGGATCGGCGCCCGCTACGATCTGGCCGACGCCGCCGCCGCCCACACCGATCTGGAGCAGCGCCGCACCACCGGCAAGGTCATCCTGGTCCCCTGATCCGGCCCGGGAGTGGCACCGATGTCTTCCGTTCATCTGCTGCAGGGAGAATCACCCTGTGATTGAGCACCAAACGCCGGCCGGCGGCGTCCCCTTGGTCGGCGATCCCCCGGCCGGCGCCGCCTATCAGCCGCAGCTGCCGGGCGCCTTCGCGGCGCCGCCGGAGCGGACCCTGATCGATGTCCTGCGGGACACCGCCGACCGCTTTCCGGACGCCTCCGCGCTCGACGACGGCCGTCGCTCCCTGAGCTATGCCCAGCTGATGGACGAGGTCCGGGCCACCGCGAGGAAGCTGCACCTGGCCGGCCTGGGCGCAGGTGACAAGATCGGCGTTCGGATCCCCTCCGGCACCAACGAGCTGTACATCTCCATCCTGGCGGTGTTGTTCGTGGGGGCCGCTTACGTTCCGGTGGACGCGGACGACCCCGACGAGCGGGCCAAACTGGTGTTCAGCGAGGCCCGCGTTGCCGGCATCCTGCGCGCCGGCGGCACGATCGTCACGGACGCCGGCCATCCCCGGCCCTTCCCGGCCGCCAGGCAGCCGGTCCCCGGGGACGATGCCTGGGTCATCTTCACCTCCGGATCCACCGGCACGCCCAAAGGCGTCGCCGTGCGGCACGCGTCGGCCGCCGCCTTCGTCGATGCCGAGGCGCGGATCTTCCTCCAGGCCGAGCCGATCGGGCCCCAGGACCGGGTGCTGGCCGGGCTCTCGGTGGCCTTCGATGCCTCCTGCGAGGAAATGTGGCTCGCCTGGCGGCACGGGGCATGCCTGGTCCCGGCGCCGCGCGCCCTGGTCAGGACCGGGATGGACCTGGGCCCCTGGCTCATCAACCACGGCATCACGGTGGTCTCCACGGTGCCCACGCTCGCCGCGCTGTGGCCGGTGGAGTCACTCGAAAGCGTCCGGCTGCTGATCTTCGGCGGCGAAGCCTGCCCGCCCGAACTCGCCGAGCGGCTGGCTGTGGACGGACGCGAAGTCTGGAACACCTACGGGCCCACCGAGGCCACCGTTGTCGCCTGCGCCGCGCCGCTGGGCGGGCCGGGACCGGTCCGGATCGGACTGCCGCTCGACGGCTGGGACCTCGCCGTCGTCGACTCCGACGGGGTGCCGGTCGCCGAGGGCGGAATCGGGGAGCTCATCATCGGCGGCGTCGGGTTGGCCCGCTATCTCGATCCGGCCAAGGACGCGGAAAAGTACGCTCCCCTGCCGGCGCTGGGCTGGTCCCGCGCCTACCGGTCCGGCGATCTGGTCCGTTACGAGCGGGCGGGACTGCTCTTCGTCGGCCGCGCCGACGAACAGGTCAAACTGGGCGGCCGCCGGATCGAGCTCGGCGAAATCGACGCCGCGCTCCAGTCGCTGACCGACGTCGCCGGGGCGGCGGCAGCGGTGCGGACGACGGCGGCCGGGAACCAGGTGCTGGTCGGCTACCTCTCACCGGCCGACGGCAGGGAGCTGGACCTGGCGGCCGCACGGCAGTTGCTCGCGTCCACCCTGCCCGCCCCGCTGATCCCGCTGCTCACGGTCGTGGACGCCTTGCCGACCAAGACCAGCGGCAAGGTGGACCGGCACGCACTGCCGTGGCCGCTGGCCGGGGCGGGGGCGGCGGATGCCGCGGCGGCGCCCTTGAACCTTCCGGATGACGCTCGCTGGATCGTCGAACAGTGGAGCGCTGTCCTGGGCGGGACCGTTTCGGACCTCGATGCCGACTTCTTTGCGTTCGGCGGCGGCTCGCTGGCCGCGGCCCAGCTGGTCTCCGCCCTGCGCGTCCGCTACCCCACGATCACGGTGGCGGATATCTATGCCACTCCCCGGATCGGCGCCCTGGTCGATGCGGCACGCCAGTCCCTCCCGGAGGGCGGGGCCCCGGCGGCCGGCGAGCGTTCGGTGCGTCCCACGTCCCGCCGCGCCCAGTGGGCCCAGACGCTGCTGGGTATCCCGCTGCACATCCTCGTCGGGATGCGCTGGCTGACTTACCTGATGGTGGCGAACAATCTGCTCGCGTCCCTCGCCGGTTTCACCGCGGCGCCGACCCTGTCCTGGTGGTGGGTGGGAGCCTCCTGGCTGGTGTTCGTCAGCCCGGCCGGGCGGATGGCGATCTCAGTGGCCGCGGCGCGGCTCCTGCTGCGCAACGTCTCCCCCGGGAGCTACCCTCGCTCCGGCCGGGTGCATTTGCGCCTGTGGCTGGCCGAACAAATCCAAGACCTGGCCGGCGCCATCAGCCTGGCCAGCGCCCCGTGGGTGCCCTACTACGCCAGGGCCCTGGGTGCCACGATAGGCAACAACGTCCAGCTCCATTCGCTGCCGCCGGTGACCGGGCTGCTCACGCTCGGCAACGGCTGCAACATCGAACCCGAAGTCGATCTCTCCGGCTGGTGGATCGACGGCGACTCCGTCCACATCGGCGCGATCCGGATCGGAGCCGGCGCCGTCGTCGGCGCCCGCAGCACGCTCATGCCGGGTGCCAGCATCGGCGCCGGGGCGCAGGTAGAGCCGGGCTCCGCCGTCCTCGGCAAGGTCAAAGCCGGCCACTTGGTAGCCGGCTCCCCGGCAGAACGCCGGGGCAAAGCCAAACAGGGCTGGCCCGAGACGCCGCCGGAGCACCACCTGATCGGCCGGCTCTGGTTTGCCGGCTTCGCCTCCGCCTCGGCCCTGCTGGCCCTGATCCCCTACCTGTCCGCCGCGGCGGCCGGGCTGGTGATGTTCCTCTTCATCCAAGGCCGCGACTCACTCGCCGCGGCCCTGCTGCAGCTGGCGTACTCGCTCCCGCTGGCCGCGCTCGCGTGGTTCGGCACCAACCTGGTCCTGGTTCTCGCCACCACGCGCCTGCTCGGCGTCGGGCTGCGCACCGGCTACTACCGGGTACGCAGCCGGATCGGCTGGCAGGTGTGGGCGACGGAACGGGTCCTCGACCTGGCCCGGGACCTGCTCTTCCCCGTCTACGCCAGCCTCTTCACACCAATCTGGCTTCGCCTGCTCGGCGCCAGGATCGGCCGGAACGTGGAGGCCTCCACGGTGCTGCTGATCCCGAAAATGACGACCGTGGGCGAGGGGGCCTTCCTGGCCGACGACACCCTGATCGCGTCCTACGAGCTCGGCGGCGGCTGGATGAAGATCGCGCCGGCCAAGGTGGGCAAACGCTCCTTCCTCGGCAACTCAGGCATGACCGCCGCGGGGCGCAGCGTGCCCAAGAACTCCCTCGTGGCGGTGCTCTCCGCGACCCCTGCGAAGGCGAAATCAGGGACCTCATGGCTGGGCAGCCCGCCGGTGCGGCTGCGCAGGACCGCGATCGCCTCCGACGACACCCGCACCTTCCAGCCGCCCCTGCGGCTCAAACTGGCCCGTGCCCTGTGGGAGCTCTGCCGCTTTGTCCCGGTGGTCCTCACGGTCGCCGTCGCCGCGGGCGTGCTCGTGGCCTTGGACTGGCTGGCCGGCACCTTCAACTACGCGGCGGCCGCCCTCCTGGGCGGCGTCGTCGTCCTGCTGGCCGGCGCGGCTGCTGCCGGCAGCGCCGTCGTCGCGAAGTGGCTCCTGGTGGGACGCATCCGTCCCGGTGAGCACCCGCTCTGGAGTTCGTTCATCTGGCGGAACGAGGTGGTGGACACCTTCATCGAGATGGTCAGCGCCCCTTGGTTCGCGCGCGCGGCATCCGGCACCCCGGCCCTCGTCTGGTGGCTGCGCGCCCTGGGCGCCAAGATCGGTGCCGGCACCTGGTGCGAGAGCTACTGGCTGCCGGAGGCGGACCTCGTCACCCTGGGCCGCAGCGCCACGGTCAACCGCGGCTGCGTGGTCCAAACCCATCTCTTCCACGACCGGGTCATGAGCATCGACACTGTTACGCTCGAAGACGGGGCCACGATGGGTCCGCACGGAGTCATCCTGCCGCGGGCCCGGATCGGCAACGGCGGCACGGTGGGCTCGGCATCACTCGTGATGCGGGGCGAAACGGTCCCGGCCGCCACGTACTGGATGGGAAATCCGGTCAGCCCGTGGGTCGGCCCGGATGTTCCGGCACCCAAGCCCAAGTAGCCCCGCCCGGTAGTTCCTGACCCGGAAGACGCCTCCCGCCCACCGCAACGACCGAAAGCCGTGCCATGAGCCCCACCGCCTCAGCCGCCGCCGAGGAATTTCCCGCTGAACTGCCGGCCGCAACGCCCGCGGCCGCTCCTGATCCGTACATGCCGGGCCACGGCACCGACGTGTACCGCGTCACGCGCTACGAGCTGGAGCTCGACTACCGGATCAACAGCAACCATCTGGGCGGACGGGCGACGCTGCACGCCGTCGCCCGTCGCCAGAGCTCCGCCATTGTCCTGGACCTGACCGGGCTCCGCGCGACGAAGGTGTTGATGCCCGGCCGGAAGGTGCGCAAGTTCAACCAGCGGGCTGAGCGGCTGGTCGTGGTGCCAGACACGGCGCTGCTGCCCGGCGACGAATTCACCCTGGACATCCGCTACGAGGGCAACCCGGCGCCCCGCCGCGGGCTCTGGGGAGAGGTGGGCTGGGAGGAACTGAGCGACGGCGTCCTGGTCGCCGGGCAGCCCAACGGAGCGGCGTCGTGGTTTCCCTGCAACGACCATCCGCGGGACAAGGCCAGCTACCGCATCGCGGTCACCACCGACGCCAATTACCGGGCCGTCTGCAACGGGGTGCTGGTCTCGCACCAGGCCCGTTCCAGCCGCGAAACCTGGGTCTACGAGCAGTCCGAACCAATGGCCAGCTACCTCGCCACGGTCCAGATCGGCCGGTACGAGCTGCTGCCGCTCAACCCGGACCGGACGGCCGGCGACGTCGCCCAGACCGCCGCGGTGCCGGCCGAACTGTCGGCCGAGGCCCGCGCCGGGCTCGCCCTCCAGCCGCAGATGATGCGAACCTTCACCAGCTGCTTCGGGCCCTATCCGTTCGCCGGCTACACCGTGGTGGTGACCGAGGACGCCCTGGAGATCCCGCTGGAGGCCCAGTCCCTGTCCATCTTCGGCCGCAACCACCTGGCGTCGGACTGGGAATCACAGCGGCTGATCGCGCACGAGCTCTCCCACCAATGGTTCGGGAATTCGCTGACGGCAGCGTCGTGGAAGGACATCTGGCTGCACGAAGGCTTCGCCTGCTACGCGGAGTGGATCTGGTCCGAGGAGGCCGGCATCATGAGTGTGGCCGACCGCGCGCGGGCTGCCTGGCGGATGCTCAACCGCGAGGGCCAGGACCTGCTGGTCGGTGACCCGGGACCGGAATTGATGTTCGATGACCGCGTCTACAAGCGCGGTGCCCTCGCCCTGCATGCGGTCCGCCTCCGCTGCGGCGATCTTGCCTTCTTCGCGCTCCTGCACGAGTGGACCGGCAGCCAGCGGCACGGCTCCGTCACCACGGAGGACTTCATCCTGGCGGCGGACCGCGTCACCGGGATGGACGCCGAGGCTGTGCTGCACCCCTGGCTCTATGAAGAGGCGCTGCCGCCCCTGCCGGCCGGCTGACCGCCTGAAAAATTTGGCCCTGAGACCGCGCTAACCCCGGCCCGGAAGCGCGGAGAGAGCGAGGGCGGCAGCGAACTGCGCGGGCAGTCCTGATTCGTCGGGCGGCAGGTCCCGGATGCCGGGCCGGTGCAGCACCTCCACGGTCTCGGGCGCGGTGAGCAGCCCGGTGCCGCACAGCTTGAGCCAAGCCTCCTTGCGTGCCCAGAGCCGGGCACGTCCGTGCAGCAGCCCCGCCGCGGAGAGGCCGCGAAGGCTGTCACGTTCCGCGCGGCCCAGCGCCACCTGGTCGAAGCCGTCAAAATCCGCACCCGCCGGGTCCTGCACGTCGACGCCGAGGCGCAGCCCCGCTTCAGGATCCAGCACGGCGGCCAGCAGGACCCAGCCCGCGCTGCGGGACAGGCTGAGCAGCAGCGGCGCCGGCGCGCCGCTCAGGGTGTAGCCGGGCCTGCCGTGCGGGCTTCCGGGACCGCACTGCGGACAGTCGTAGGCGGCTATGAGCTTCGCCGGCGGCACGTCCAGCAGTTCGGCGGCCAGCCGCCGCTGGGCCAGCCGGCCGGCCAGGAACGCCGCCCGCGGACCTGGCTCCAGGCCCCGGGCGCGCCCGAGCTCGACGTCGTCCAGCTGTTCGCGGGCGGCGGCGTCCAGTACCTCGGGTGCGCCGGGTACGCCAAAGGGCGGGACCGACCGCACAATCAACTGCGATGCCATGGTCCCGCCCTCCTGTATTTCAGGCTTTCCCTCCGGGGCCCCCGGGGGCTTCCCTCCGGGGGCTTCGTAGGCGCTAGCGCTGCACGGCGCCGAAACGCTCGTGCGCGGCAGCGACCGCGCTGTCGCGGGCGGCCGAGGCCTCGTCCGCGGTCAGCGTCCGGTCGTCGGCCCGGAAGCGCAGGTTGAAGGCGAGCGACTTCTTGCCCTCCTCGATGCCCTTGCCGGCGTAGACGTCGAACAGGGACACCTCCTCGAGCAGCTCCCCCGCGCCCTCGCGCAGGGCGGCCAGCACCTCGTCCGCCGCAACCTCGGCCGCGACCACGAGGGCCACGTCCTGGGTCGCCACGGGGTAGCTGGAGATGTGACGGGCGACGATCACGTCGGCGGCGGCTTCGAAGAGCGCATCGGCGTTCAGCTCCAGCGCCACCGAGCGGGCCGGCATGTCGTGCGCCGCGAGCAGCTTCGGGTGCAGTTCGCCGGCGTAGCCCACGACCTCGCCGCTGCGGAGCGCCAGCTGCGCGGCACGGCCCGGGTGGAACGCCTGGTGTTGGCCCTTGCTGACCACGAGTTCGACGCCGAGGACGTCACCGGCGAGCCGGGCGATGTCCAGCGCGTCGGCCCAGTCCCAGGCACGGGGTGTGTGCGCCGGCGCGGCCGGGGAATCGTGGCCGGTCAGCACGGCGGCGAGGTGCAGCGGCTGGTCCGGGACGCCGTCGTACAGGCCGTCCAGCACCTCATCGGAGGGCTTGGCGCCCAGCGGCGGAATCGAGGCGGTGCCCAGCGTGTCGCCGGGCAGGAAGACCAGCCCGGACTCGAAGAGCGCGAGGTCGCGGAAGCCGCGGGAGTGGTTGCGCTTGGCGACCTCGATCAGGCCCGGCAGGATGGAGGTCCGCAGGTAGCCGTGCTCTTCGCTGATCGGGTTGGCCAGCTTGAGCGCCTTGCGCTCCGCGCCGGCCGCGGCGACCCCGAAGGTGTCGTTGGCGGCCTTGGAGACGAACGGGTACGCCATCACCTCGGTCAGGCCGGCGTCGGCCAGGGCCTGCACGAGCCGGCGGCGCTGCTGCTGGACGCGGGTCAGTCCGCGGCCCGGAGGCGCCACGGGCAGGGTCGCGGGGATCTTGTCGTAGCCGACCAGCCGGGCGATTTCCTCGGAAAGGTCTTCCTTCGTTTCCAGGTCGTTGCGCCAGCTCGGGGCCGTGACGCTGTAGCCGGTGCCGGTCTTTTCGACGACGGCGCCGAGGTCCTGGAGCGAGGTCAGGATCTGTTCCTCGGTGAAGTCGATGCCGATCCGCTCGGCGGCGAAGGCCGCCGGCAACTGCACGGTAACCGGGGCGGGCGCGGTGCCGACGTCGGTGCCGGCCTCGTCCGCCGTGCCTCCGGCGAGTTCAACGAGGAGGTCGACGGCGCGCTGGGCGGCCACATGGGCAACGTGCCAGTCCACGCCGCGTTCGAAGCGCTTGGACGCCTCTGAGGGCAGCTTGTGGCGGCGGCGCGAACGGGCAATCGAGACTTCCTCGAAGTGCGCCGCTTCGATCAGGATGGTCGACGTCGCGTCGCTGACTTCGGTGGCGGCACCGCCCATCACACCGGCGACGCCGATCGGGCCGGAGCCGTCCGTGATCAGGAGGTCCTCGGCGTCGAGCGCGCGGTCCTTGCCGTCCAGGGTCTTGAGCTTCTCGCCGGCGACGGCGCGGCGGACTACGATCTCGCCGGAAAGCTTGTCCTGGTCGTAGAAGTGCAGCGGCTGGCCGAGCTCCAGCATGACGTAGTTGGAGATGTCCACCGGCAGCGAGATGGAGCGGATGCCGGCGAGGCGGAGCCGGGCGGACATCCACGGCGGGGTGGGACGGGTGGCGTCCACACCGTGCACGGTGCGGGCGACGAAGCGGTCGCAGCCGGGCTTGCCGTAGATCGGTGCGTCGTCGTTGAGCTTGACCGGGTAGCCGCCGGCCAGGGCAGCGGGGGCCTGCACCTTGGACGCGGGGTCGGTGAAGCCGGTGCCAGTGGCGTGCGCGTATTCCCGGGCTACGCCGCGGATCGAGAAGCAGTAGCTGCGGTCCGGGGTGACGTTGATTTCTGCGGCCTGGTCGTAGAGGCCGAGCAGTTCCATGGCGTCGGTGCCCAGTTCCGGGTCCAGGCCGATCCGGGAAAGCACCAGGATGCCGTCGTGGTCCTCGCCGATGCCGAGTTCGCGGACGGAGGCAATCATGCCCGCGGACAGGTGCCCGTAGGTCTTGCGGGCGGAGATCCGGAAGTCGCCGGGCAGGACGGCGCCCGGAAGCGTGACCACCACCTTGTCGCCTTCCACGAAGTTGTGTGCGCCGCAGATAATGCCCTGCACGCCGGAGGGGTCGATGCCGTCGCCGGTGAGCGTCTGCTCCTGGCCTTCGGGGACCACGCGGACCTGGCACCAGTTGATGGTCTTGCCGTTGGACTGCGGCTCCTTGACCAGGCTCAGGACCTGGCCCACCACGATGGGGCCCTGGAGCGCGTCGGTGGGGCGGTGGACCGCTTCCTCCTCGAGGCCGACCTTGACCAGTTCGGCCATCACGTCTTCGGCCGTCGCTCCGGCCGGTACCGCTGCGAATTCACGCAGCCAGGAAAGTGGGATACGCACTGTTAGATCTCCATCCCGAAGTGCTCGCTGAAACGTACATCGCCTTCGATCATGTCGCGCATGTCGCCGACCTCATTGCGGAACATGAGGGTGCGTTCGATGCCCATGCCGAAGGCAAAACCTGAAAAGACGTCCGGATCGATGCCGGCGGCGCGCAGCACGTTGGGGTTGACCATGCCGCAGCCGCCCCACTCGATCCAGCGCGGGCCGCCCTTGGCCCCCGGGTGCCAGATGTCCAGCTCCGCGGACGGCTCGGTGAACGGGAAGTAGTTGGGGCGCAACCGGATCTGGGCCTCGTCGCCGAACATCTGGCGGGCGAAGTGCTCCAGGGTCCCGCGCAGGTCCGCCATGGACAGGCCCTTGTCGATCGCGAGGCCCTCGAACTGGTGGAAGACCGGGGTGTGCGTGGCGTCCAGCTCGTCGGTGCGGAACACCTTGCCGGGGCACAGCACGTAGATCGGCACCTCGCGTTCCAGCATGGAGCGGACCTGCACCGGGGAGGTGTGGGTGCGCATCAGCAGGTGGGCCTCGGGCGGCTCCACGAAGAAGGTGTCCTGCATTTCGCGGGCCGGGTGGTCCGGCTTGAAGTTCAGCGCATCGAAGTTGAACCACTCCGACTCGACCTCGGGGCCCTCGGCGATCTCCCAGCCCATCCCGACGAAGATGTCCGCGACGCGGTCCTGCAGCGTGGACAGCGGGTGGCGGGCACCGGCGCGACGGCGGCGCGGAGCAGCCGTGACGTCCACGGTTTCCTCGACCAGGATGCGGGCGTCGTTCTCCGCCTCGAGTTCGACCGTGCGGTCCGCGAGCGCCTTGTTGACGCGTCCGCGGGAGGCTCCCATGAGCTTGCCGGCGGCGGCCTTCTGGTCCTTGGGCAGCGCGCCGATCTCACGGTTGGCCAGGCTCAGCGCGGATTTTTCCCCGGTGTGGGCCAGACGCACGGCCTTGAGCTCATCGAGCGTCGAGGCGGCGGCAATGGCGGCGACGGCCTGGTCTACGGCGGCGGTGATGGCGGCTTCATCCAGAGGGTTCGGGACGGCGGCGCCCGGCAAAGTTTCAGTCATCTACTGTTCTTAGCTACGAGTCGGGTGATGCCAGCGCACGCAGTACCTTCAACAGGTGCAGGAACCGGTGCGTCGACAAAGGGCAGGGCTCGCCAAAATCGTTCCGGCGGGCGCTCCCCTCCAGTCTAGTTGAACGCGTCCGGGCGCCCGAACGTGACGGAGAGGGCCCGCCGGGCAACACGGCTCCCCCGCTACCATGGCCTCATGACGTCCGGACAGCGGCTGCGGCAGCTTGCCAATCTGTTGAATGCATCGACCCCGCTGGGGTTGCTGCTGGCAGCCTGCGCCCGGACCAGGGTCCGCCGCGGCCCCCGTGGCCTGATCCTCGCCACCGGGTACCGCTGGCGCTTGCCGTTCGCGGCGGCGTTCACCGTGGGCAACGTGGTGCTGTTCCGGGCCGGTCCCGCCGAAGCCCTGGGCAACCCGGTACTGCTGGGGCACGAGGAACGGCACAGCACCCAGTACGCCTGGTGCCTGGGCGTGCCGTTCCTGCCGCTGTACTTCCTGTCCGCTGCCTGGTCGCTGTGGCGGACGGGCAACCCCGGATCGGCCAACCCCTTTGAGCGGCACGCCGGGCTCCGGGCCGGCGGCTACCCCCCGGCCCTCCTTAAGCGCTTCCCCACGACGCCCCCAGAAAAACCTGCCAGCACGGCCCCCGAGCGGAACGAGGCATGACATGACGGAAACTCCCAGGTCCATTGCGGTCACCGGATCCGGCACCGCGGAAGCCGCGCCGGACCTGCTAACCCTCTCCATCGGCGTCGAATGCCGCCGCCCCGGGGTGGAGGCGGCGTATGGCGACGCCGCCCGTGCCTCGTCCGCGATCACGGCCGTGCTCAGGGAGCACGGCGTGCCGGACGCGGACATCACGACGTCGGGCCTGAACGTCCGGGCCGAGGTCAGCTGGCAGGAGGGCCGCGGGCAGCTCGTCTCCGGCTACCTGGCCTCCAGCACGCTGAGTGTCCGGCTCCGCGAGCTGGCGGCCGCTTCCGCGCTCATTGCCGCGGCGGTCGCGGCCGGCGGGGACGATGTGCGCCTCAACGGGCTGGAACTCGGCTTTGCGGATCCCTCCGCGGTCGAGGCGCGCGCCCGGGAGGCGGCCTGGAACGATGCCCGCACCGCGGCCGAGCACTTCGCCGCGCTGGCGGGCGCCCGGCTGGGCAGGACACTCTCCGTAACGCAGCAGTCCGGGGCCGCCTCACCCATCCCGCTGGCCAGGATGCAGCGCGTGGCGGCGTCCGAGCCGCTGACCGTCGAGGCGGGCGGTTCCAGCGTCACGGCGGCCGCCGACGTCGTCTGGGAGCTGCTCGACTGAGCTCACCGGCCGGGCGGCCGTTCCTGCGGGGCGGGGCTAGTGGGTGGCGCCCGCGGCGAGCTTGAGGTCCGCCGTCGTCGCCAGCGCGGTCCGGACGACGACGGCGAGCGCCTGCACCATCTGCTCGAGCGGGAGCGAGGCCAGTCCGCTTCCGGGCGGGACCTGGTCCGGCCCGTACGGTACATGGACAAAGCCGCCGCGTGCCCCCGGGGTGAGCCGCAGGGCGTGCATCAGGCCGTAAAAGACGTGGTTGCAGACGTAGGTCCCGGCCGTCTGTGACACCTCGGCGGGAATCCCCGCCGTTCCCAGCGCTTCCAGTGCCGCCTTCACCGGCAGCGTGCTGAAGTAGGCCGCCGGGGCGCCGGGGACTACAGGCTCGTCGACCGGGGCGTTGCCCGCGTTGTCCGGGATTCGCGCGTCATCGCAGTTGATCGCGACCCGCTCCAGCGAGATGCGTGCCCTGCCGCCGGCCTGTCCTGCGCAGACCACGAGGTCCGGGCGGTGCTCCGCCAGGGCCGCGTGCAGGACCGTGATGGCGTCCCCGAAGACGCAGGGAAGTTCGATCGCCGCCACCTCGTGGCCCTCGGCTTCGAGCAGGGCGGCCGCCCCGCGCGCCGCGGTCCAGGACGGGTTGCTGCGTTCGCCGCCAAATGGTTCGAAGCCGGTCAGGAGAATCATGGGCCCAGCCTAGCAACGCTGCGGTCCGTGCCGGCGCCGTTTCTTTGGCCCGCGGTCCTTGACTTAAGATCGAACATATATTCGAATGTATTCATGAGATGGGACGCGCAAGCACTGAGGCCAAGCGGTGAAACTCCCCCTGCCGGGTCCGCCGCCGGGCCTGCTTCTCCGGCCCTGCTGCCGCTGGCGGGACTCGTGCGGTCCGTCTCCACCCCTGAGTTTGCCGGGGTCACTTTTCATGAGGTCACCGCCAAATCGGTGCTCAATAAGGTGGCCGCCGGTTCCCGCATGCCGTTCGAGTGGACGGTCAATCCTTACCGCGGCTGCAGCCACGCCTGCGTCTACTGCTTCGCCCGCAAGAGCCACACCTACCTCGACTTCGACGCCGGCCTGGACTTTGACAGCCAGGTGGTGGTCAAGATCAACGCCGCCGAGGTGCTGCGCAAGGAGCTGGCCAAGCCCTCCTGGCAGCGTCATCACGTCGCCCTGGGCACCAACACGGACCCGTACCAGCGCGCCGAGGGCCGGTACCAGCTGATGCCCGGCATCATCGGCGCCCTGGCCGACTCCGGCACTCCGCTGTCCATCCTCACCAAGGGCACGCTGCTGGCCCGGGACATCCCGCTGCTCAAGCACGCCGCCGCCCAGGTCCCCGTGGGCGTGGGGATCTCGCTGGCCATGACCGACGAGCGGCTCGCCGAGGCGGTGGAACCCGGAACTCCCGGCCCCCGGGCCCGGCTCAAACTGGTATCCCGGCTGCGCGACGCGGGGCTTCCCTGCGGCGTGATGGCGATGCCCATCCTGCCCTGGCTTTCGGACTCCGACGAAGCGTTGGATTCGCTCTTCGGCTCGCTCGCAGCGGCGGGCGCCACCGGCGTCACGGCAGGGGCGCTCTACCTCAAACCCGGCACCCGGGAGTGGTTCATGCAGTGGATCGCCCGTGAGCACCCCCAGCTCGCCGGAAAGTACCGCCGCCTCTACGGCGGCGGTTCCTACGCTTCCAAGGAATACCGCGCCTGGCTGGCGGGCCGCATCCGGTACTTCAAGTCCCGGCACGGCTTCCTGGGCTCCTCGGGGTTCAGCCACCGGGACCTCAACGATGATCCGCGGGAGGAGGAGGCCCAGTACCCGGCAGGCAGCATCCCCGGGCCGGCAGCGCCCGGAGCGGCGGCTTACCGCGCCGGCGTCACCGCCAGCCTCACCGCCGGAACAGCGCAGCCCACGCTCTTCTGAGCGGCGCGGTCTCTTCCTGCCCCCTCCCGGGTCCGGTGCCCGAGCCCCTCCCCGGACCGGTGCCTAGAGGATTTTGACCGCTCCGAGGACCTTGGAGAGCGAATCCTTGGCGTCGCCGAACAGCAGGGTCGTTTTGGGGTCATGCAGGAGCTCGTTCTCGATTCCGGCGAAGCCCGGCCGCATCGAGCGCTTCAGGAACACCACCTGCTGCGCCTGGACCACCTCGAGGATCGGCATCCCGTAGATCGGCGACCCCGGGGACGACTTCGCGGCGGGGTTGACGACGTCGTTCGCCCCCACCACTAAGGCGATGTCCGTGTTGGCGAACTCCGGGTTGACCTCCTCGAGTTCCCGGAGCGACTCGTACGGCACGTTTGCCTCCGCCAGCAGCACGTTCATATGCCCGGGCATCCGTCCGGCCACGGGGTGGATGGCGAAGACGACGTCGACTCCCCTGGCCGTGAGGGCGGTGGCGAGCTCGGCTACCGTGTGCTGGCCCTGGGCGACGGCGAGGCCGTAGCCCGGCACGATCACGACACGCTGGGCATAGCCGAGCTGGACGGCGACGTCCTCGGCCGAGGAGGAGCGCACCGGCCGGTCACTGAGGGTGGTCGAACCCGCGGTGGATCCGCCTCGGAAGGCGCCGAACATGATGCCGGCCACGCCGCGCCCCATGGCCGAGGCCATCACCTTGGTCAGGATGGTGCCGCTGGCGCCCACGAGCGTCCCGGCGACGAGCAGCAGCACGTTGCCGAGCACGATCCCGGACGCGGCGACGGCGAGGCCGGTGAAGGCGTTCAGCAGCGAGATCACGATCGGCACGTCGGCGCCGCCGACCGGGAGCACCAACAGCAGACCCGCGGCCAGGCCCAGCACCAGCAGCGCCCCGGCCCAGCCCGCCGACCCCGTCAGCACAACGAATCCCCCGGCGGTCAGGGCGCCCGCCAGGACGAGCACCATCACGGCAGGCATGCCCGGGAAGAGCAACGGGCGGGTGCTGATCAGCTCCTGCAGTTTCCCAACCGTGACGGCCGAACCGGCGAAGGACACCGCACCGACCAGCATGGTGAAGACGACGGCCAGCCGCACCCAGGAGTCCCCGCTGTGGCCGAGTTCCAGCACCGCGACCAGTGCGGCCGCGCCGCCGCCCACCCCGTTGAACAGGGCCACCAATTGCGGCATCTGGGTCATCTGCACGCGCCGGGCCACCGGTACGGCCAGGGCGGTGCCGACGGCGATGGCGGCCAGGATCAGCGGAATGTTCTCCAGCCGCGCGGAGAGGAACACTGTCACCACGGCCACCGCAGCACCGGCCGCGCCGATGGCGTTGCCGCGGCGGGCGGTCCGGGGCGAGCTGAGGCCTTTCAGCGCGAGAATGAAGCAAACGGCCGCCACGAGATAGAACAGCGCGGTCCAGGCCGGGGCGAGGATGCTCATTGGCCTTCCTCCTCCGTCCGGCCGGTGCCGGCACCGGCCGAACCGCCGGGACGCGCGGTTTTCCGCGGGCCGAACATCTCCAGCATCCGGTCGGTAACGACGAAGCCACCGACCAGGTTGACGGTCGCGAGGACCACCGCGAGCAACGCGACGGCGAGCAGCCAGGGGTCGTCGGCCTGGCCCGCCACGATGACCGCGCCGACCAGGATGATGCCGTGGATGGCATTGGCGCCGGACATCAGCGGGGTATGCAGCTTGCTGGTGACTTTGGAGACGACTTCAAAGCCGACGAAGACGGCGAGCACCACCACCGTGAGCAACGTGACAGCATCCATTAGTTGTGGGCCTCCATCGCTGCAGCCGTGCCGGCGTGCCGGACGGCGCCGTCGTGGGTCAGGCAGGCCCCCGCGACGACGTCGTCGTCGAAGTCCGGGACCACCTTGCCGTCCACGGTCATCAGGGCCAGGAGGTTGGCGACGTTCTTGGCGTACAGCCGGGACGCGTCGGAAGCAACGGCAGACGCCGCGTCCTGCATCCCCACCAGCGTCACGGCGCCGCCCGGGACCGGAACCAGGATGTCCCGGCCGGCGATGACTCCCTCGACGTTGCCGCCGGATTCCGCGGCGAGGTCCACGACGACGGATCCGGCCCGCATCCCGGCCACCATGTCGGCGGTGACGAGCAGCGGGGCGGCACGGCCCGGAATCGCCGCCGTCGTAATCAGCACGTCCGCCGCGGCGACGTGTGGCGCCAGCAAGGCACGCTGCCGGGCGGCGCGGTCCTCCGCGAGTTCACGGGCGTACCCGCCGCTGCCCTCGGCGGACGCGTTCGCAGCTCCAGTATCGAGCTCCAGGTTGATGAAGGTGCCGCCCATCGAAGCGACCTCGTCGGCGGAGGCGGCGCGGATGTCGTTGGCCGAGACCCGCGCGCCGAGCCGTTTCGCGGTGCCGATCGCCTGCAGGCCTGCGACGCCGGCGCCGAGGACCAGCACCCGGGCCGGCGGGATGGTCCCGGCCGCGGTCATGTACAACGGAAAGAACCTCGGGTAGCGCAGGGCCGCCTCCAGCACGGCGCGGTAGCCGGCGACCAGGGACTGGGAGCTGAGCGCGTCCATGGACTGGGCGCGGGAAATCCGAGGCACGAGTTCCAAGGCAAAGGATGTCACGCCGGCGGCGGCGAGGGCACCCACGGCCGGCAGTTCCGAAGCCGGTGAGGCAAAGCCGATGGTGACGGTGCCGGGCTGCAGCGCGCCGGCGGTTTCCGGGGAAAGTGGGCGGACGTGCAGCAGGACATCCACGGCGTCCAGCGGGAGCTCCGGGGTGAGGCTGGCCCCGGCCGCCTCATAGTCGGCGTCGCCGTAGCCGGATGCGACGCCGGCACCGCATTCCACCAGCAGCGACAAGCCGAGGCCCGTGAGCTGCCGCACCGTCTCGGGGGTGGCCGCCACCCGGCGTTCCCCCGCACGCTGTTCCCGTCTGACCCCCACCTGCACGCCCAGCTCCTCTCGGTTCGCCCCAGCGTAGGCACACAGGACTCAGTTTGGCGAGGGTTCCGCCGCGACGGCCGCCAGGAGTGCTTCCACGATCGGCAGGTCGGCCGGGATCCAGGGCAGCCCCAGGACTTCCTGCGGGTCCGTCAGCGCCACCCAGCGGAGTTCGTCATGGTCCTCCAGCGGCTGCGGCGTGCCGGCCGCCAGCTCGGCGAACCAGACCCGCATCGCGGCCCGGCCGTTGAGCGGCCAGCCGGTCGGTGTCTCAGCGGGCAGCTCCGGACCCAGCCGGACCTCCACCCCGAGTTCCTCCAGCAGTTCACGGTGCAGCGCACGCTCCGGAGCCTCACCCGGGTCCACCTTGCCGCCGGGGAACTCCCACATGCCGGCAAACTGGGGCGGCGCGGTCCGCCTCGCCACCAGGAGGGTCCGGGGCTCGGCCAGGGAATCCACTACTGCGCCGCCGACAACGTTGATGAGTTCAGTCACGTCCACCAGTCTAGGGGCGCCGCGGCCGTGGCTGCCGGGGGACAATGATGGGAGACCTGGCGTACGCCGTTGGAATTTTGGAATACCGGAGCCCTCGCCCCGCGTTCCCTGCACAGAGACTCCACGCCGAACCACTGCGCCGCATTCTCCTGGCTCCAGCCGGGATCATTCCCGAAAAGTAGACGGATGACAACCACCAAAGACGCCCCCGCGACGCCGAAAACCGGCACCCGCCACCTTGCCCTCGCCATCATTTCCCTTGCCATGGGCGGATTCGGCATCGGCACCACCGAGTTCACCATGATGGGCCTGCTCAAGGAGGTGGAGCAGGGCCTGGGCATCGGCACTCCGGAGGCCGGGCACCTGATCTCGGCGTATGCCCTGGGCGTGGTGGTCGGCGCCCCGGTGCTGGCCGCCGTCGGTGCCAAACTGCCGCGCAAGTACCTCGCACTGGGGCTCATGCTGTTCTTCAGCCTCGCCAACCTCAGTTCCTTCATCGCCCCGGACTACGGCACCATGCTGGTGTCCCGCTTCGCCGCCGGCCTGCCGCACGGCGCCTTCTTCGGGGTTGCCGCGGTCATTGCCTCTTCCCTGGTCGCGCCGACCAAGCGCGGCTGGGCCATCTCCATGGTGATGGCCGGCCTGACCGTGTCCAACGTCATCGGGGTGCCGTTCGGGACCTGGCTGGGACAGAACTTCGGCTGGCGGCTGCTCTTCCTGCTGGTCGGCCTGATCGGCATCGCCACCATGGCCATGCTCTGGAAGTTCGTGCCGTTCCAGAAACCCCACGCCGACGCGAGCATCCGCCGTGAACTCGGCGCGCTGAAGCGGCTGCAGGTCTGGCTCGCCGTGCTGATCGGCGTGGTCGGCTTCGGCGGTTTCTTCGCCACGTACACCTATATCGCCCACACCATGACCTCGGTGGCCGGCATTCCCTCGGAGTGGCTGCCGCTCGTCGTCGCCCTTTACGGCGTGGGCATGGTGGTGGGAAACATCGTCGGCGGCCGGATCGCGGACAAATCCGTCATGGGCACCATCTACTGGGTCCTGCCCGGCGTTGCCGTGGCGCTGGTGGTCTACGCGGTGGCCGTGCACTGGCCCTGGTCCGCCTACGTGATGGTCTTCGTCGTGGGGGCCGCCGGTTCCATGCTCGTCCCGGCGCTGCAGACCCGGCTCCTCGATGCCTCCCCCGACGCGCCGTCCCTGGCGTCCTCGCTGAACCATGCGGCCCTCAACGTGGCGAACGCCCTGGGCGCTTTCCTCGGCGGCCTCGTCATCGCGTGGGGCTGGGGTTACGTGGCGCCAGCCCTCGTGGGGGCGGTGCTTGCCATCCTGGGCCTCGGCGTCGCGGCCCTCAGCGGCGCGGTCGAACGTAGAAAGCCGCTGGTCCGGTAGCCGCATGATGCGGTACCGGACCAGCGGCCTCCGGGTGGAACGCGCGGACTAGCTGGCGCTGACGCGCTCCACGTCCGGTTCCAGGTAGATCACCCGGGCGGTGGGCACGGCGTCGCGGATCCGGACCTCGGTGGCGTCGATGGCCGCCGCGATGTCCCGGCCCGAGTCGGCCGCGCCGACGCTGATCTTGGCCGCGACCAGCAGTTCCTCGGGGCCGAGGTGCATGGTCTTGATGTGGATGATGCTGGTGCCGTCGGACTCGATGGCGCCGCGGATCTTTGCGACGTCGGCCTTGGTCGCCGACTCGCCCAGCAGCAGGGACTTGGTTTCCACGGCCAACACTCCGGCGATCGCCACCAGCAGCAGACCGATCATCCCGGTGCCGAGGGCGTCCCAGATGCCGTCACCGGTCACCAGCGTCAGGCTCACGCCGAAGAGGGCGAAGAGCAGGCCCAGCAGGGCGCCGAAGTCCTCCAGCAGGATCACGGGCAGCTCGGGCTGCTTGGCGTTGCGGATGAAGTGGACCCAGCTCTGCTTGCCGCGCAGCGGGTTGGACTCCCGGATGGCGGTCCGGAACGAGAAAGACTCGGCGATGATCGCGCCGATCAGCACGGCCAGCGGGACCCACCAGAAGTCGCCTTCAATGCCGTGCGGGTGCTGGATCTTGCCCCAGGCCTCGTAGAGTGCGAACAGGCCGCCGACGGAAAAGAGCACGATCGAGACGATGAAGGCGTAGATGTAGCGTTCCCGGCCGTAGCCGAACGGGTGTTCGGGGCTCGCTTCCTTCTTGGCGCGCTTTCCGCCGACCAGCAGGAGCAGCTGGTTCCCTGAATCGGCGAGCGAGTGGATAGCCTCCGCGAGCATCGATGAGGACAGCGTCAGGATGAATGCGATGAACTTGAGGACGGCGATCGTCAGGTTGGCGGCCAGCGCCGCGACAATCGCCTTGGTACCGCCGTTTGCAGCCAAGAGAGCTTCTCCTTTGGAGGTTTTTCAGGGGGACTTGCGGAAAGCGCCGTGCGCCCGGGTCCGCAAGGAACACCGTACCCGTTTTAGGGCCCGCTCCCGCACCGCGGCGGGGCCGCCTGCGGTACGTAACGATTGAGTGTGATGTTGCTGACACGCGATCACGCCTGTGTTAGCTTGAAGCCATAATCGGGATTCCTAAGGTGAATGCCGACGAATATGTAGGAGGAGAAATGGGCTTTCTAGGCTGGATCATTCTCGGACTCATTGTAGGTGCAATCGTTAAGGCAATCATGCCTGGCAGGGTCGGCGGCGGCTGGGTCACCAGCCTCGTGCTCGGCGTCGTCGGAGCCATTGTCGGCGGCTGGATCGGCGACCTGCTGTTCGGCGGCGGCAAGATGGAATTCTGGAACCTCGGTTCCTGGATCCTGGCCATTGTCGGCGGCCTCGTCGTAGCCGGCATCTACGGCGCCATCACCGGGCGAAACCGGACCACGTAAATCTCTCACGTCACCGCCCGGCTGCAGTGCCGCAGCGGTGAAGGTACGACGGCGGGGGCTCACCATTTGGTGGGCCCCCGCCGTCGTTGGTTTTTCTGAAGGTGGTACCGGCTAAGCGGAGCGCTGCTGCGACCTGGCGCTGGCGTAAAGGCAAACCGTTGCCGCGGTGCCGAGGTTGAGGCTTTCCGCCGCTCCGTAGACCGGCACGGCGACCCGGTGGTCTGCGAGGGCGAGTTCCTCTTCGGACAGCCCCTGGGCCTCGTTGCCGAACAGCCAGGCGGTTGGCTGTTCCAGGGCGTACTCGGATTCGGCCGCGGACGCTCCGAGCCGCCGGGCCGCGTTCTCGTCCTGGAGCCGGTCGAGGTTCAGCTGGCCCTGGCCGTCCGCCGCGAGGACACCGATGCCGCGTTCCTTACAGCGCGCCACCAGTTCCTCTACATCGGCGCCGAGCACCACGGGCAGGTGGAAGAGGGATCCGGCCGTCGAGCGCACGGCCTTCGGGTTGTAGATATCAACGCTGGAGGCGGTCAGGATGACGGCGTCCGCACCGGCGGCGTCGGCGGCCCGGAGCACGGTTCCGGCGTTGCCGGGGTCGCGGACCTGGCACAGGACCGCGACCAGTCGTGGGTTCGCGTCCAGCACCTGGTCGAGGCCGACGTCCAGGAAGCCGCAGACCGCGAGGATGCCCTGCGGGGTGACCGTGTCCGCCATCGCGGCCAGCACTTCGTCCGTGGCGAGGTAGGCGGTGGTGCCCTCCGCGAGTGCCTCCAGGTCCGGGTGCCGGTCCAGGCAGGCCTCACTGGCGTAGACCTCATAGACGAGGCCGGGCTCCCCCGCGGCAATCCTCTTCTGGTGCAGGACCAGGGCCTCCCGGACAGCCTGCGGGCCCTCGGCCAGGAACTCGCTGCGCTTTAAACGGGCCGGACGCCCGGCAAGCTGTGCCACCTTCCTCACTCGATCTGCTCGAGGGTTGGAAAGTGGAAAGCCTTGCGGGCGCCCGGTTTCGTTCATATAAGAACCTTAGTTGCTCTCGCGAGCAGTTCTTGAACGACGCTGTCTTTCGACGGCGGCAGGAACTACTTTGCGGCCTCGGCGTCAGCCTTCTTGGCAGCAGGCTTCTTCGCGGCAGGCTTCTTCGCAGCCTTCGGGGCCGCAGCAGCCTCTACCTGGACGGCCGGAGCGGAAGTGTCAGCAGGCAGCGAGTCCTTGGCGACCTTGACCAGCGCGGCGAAGGCGTTGGCGTCGGAGACGGCCAGCTCGGCCAGCATACGGCGGTCAACCTCGACCTCAGCGGCCTTGAGGCCCTGGATCAGACGGTTGTAGGTCAGGCCGTTGGCGCGGGAAGCAGCGTTGATGCGCTGGATCCACAGGCGGCGGAAGTCGCCCTTCTTCTTCTTGCGGTCGCCGTAGCTGTACACAAACGAGTGCAGCAGCTGCTCTTTGGCCTTGCGGTACAGGCGTGAACGCTGTCCACGGTAGCCCTTTGCGCGTTCGAGGATAACCCGGCGCTTCTTGTGGGCGTTGACCGCCCTCTTCACACGTGCCACGTGCGTACTCCTTCAGAATTCTGATCCCAAGCATCTACTGCCGGAAAACCCGGCTGGCCTGAGAAGCCTTTTTGGTAGTGGACCGCTGCCAGGTGGCAATCGATCCGAGAACTTGGAACTTAGATGCCGAGCATCTTCCGGATGACCTTGGCGTCGCCCTTGAAGACGATCTTGTCGCCGGCGAGGCGGCGAGTCAGCCTGGAGGACTTGTGCTCGAGGTAGTGGCGGCGGTTGGCCTGCTGGCGGCGCAGCTTGCCGCTACCGGTCAGCTTGAAGCGCTTCTTAGCACCGCTGTGGGTCTTCATCTTCGGCATGGGAACCGATCTCCTTACGTATCCGCAGACGGGGTCTGCAGTCTTTCGTGCAGCCACCCCTGCGGGCGGCGTGCTGGTTGCTTGCTGCCGGACATTGCTGTCCGTCAGCCGTGAACTAGTTGGTCTTCTTGCTGCCCGGCTTCGGGGCGGCCTTGGGGGCCGCCGGCCGTGCCGCAGGCTTCGGAGCCGCCGGCCGGGCGACCGGCTTCGGCGCCGCAACCGGCTTCGGTGCAGGCTTCTCGGCCGCCGGCGTTGCCGGTGCCGCAGGCGCCTTCGGTGCTGCAGCCTTGGGAGCCGCGGGCGCCTTGGTCACTGCGGGCTTCGCTGCCGCCTTCGGAGCTGCCTGCTTCGGAGCAGCCGCCTTCGGGGCCTTGGGGGCCTCCTGCTTCGGCTCTTCCTGGGCGGGAGCTTCCGTTGCCGGAGCCTCTGCCGCGGCTTCCTCTGCCTTGGGCGCCTCAGCGGCGGGGGCTTCCGTTGCCGGAGCCTCCGTCACGGCTGCCTCGGCTTCGGGCGCCTCAGTCCGGACCTGGTAGCCCTCCGGAAGAAGATCGGCAAGCGACTGCGTCAGGGGTGCCTCGGGGCCGGACGTGTCAACGCGGCCTCCGCCCGAAGCCTTGGCTTCGTTCTCGGCCTTGGCTTCTGCGCGCTGCGTTGCACGGCGTGCCTCTGCCTTGGCTTCCGCCTTGTTCTTCAGCGGTCCGACAACCATGACCATGTTGCGGCCGTCGATGCGCGGGCTTGACTCCACGACGCCCACCTCGGCGACGTCGTCAGCGAAGCGCTGGAGCAGGCGGATGCCCATCTCGGGGCGCTGCTGCTCACGGCCGCGGAACTGGATCATGGCCTTGACCTTGTCACCGGCGCCGAGGAAGCGGAGCGCGTGGCCGCGCTTCGTCTCGTAGTCGTGGGTGTCGATCTTCAGGCGGAAGCGGATTTCCTTCAGGACCGTGTTGGTCTGGTTCTTCCGGGCTTCGCGTGCCTTGACGGCGGCTTCGTACTTGTACTTGCCGAAGTCCATCAGCTTGCACACCGGAGGCTTGGCCTGCGGTGCAACTTCAACGAGATCAAGATCGGACTCGGCAGCCAAACGCAGGGCATCCTCAATACGGACGACGCCTACTTGTTCGCCTGCAGGGCCGACCAGCCGCACCTCGGGGACGCGGATACGCTCATTGATTCTTGGCTCGCTAATGTTAAAGCTCCTGTGTTCGTGAGGGGTACTCCGCCGGCAAATGAAGAAGGCCTCCAATTGCCGGAGCAATCGAAGGCCTCAAAGATCGGTACTGCCGTCCTCGCGAGGAGGCGGCATGCATACCCGCCAGGCGTAATGCCCGGAGAAAATGCCCGACCAGGTACCCGGCAACCTTGATTCCTAGGGAATACTCGCGGCTGACGCGGGTGGGAGAGAACTCCGCTTGCAAACTGAAAACCAATCCTACAGAAAGATACCGGCTCAACGCACGTGGCGCCGCCGGGTCTCTGTTCCGTTTGTGGACTTCTGCAGAAATAACGACATTCAGTTGGTCTGTGACAAGCTTACCAGCATGAGCACACCAGAGCGTAATTCACACGTTTACCAGCCGGCCGATGCCCAGGCCGATGTTTCCCAGCAGATCCGCGACATCTCCGAGGTCCCCGCGATCGAAGTCATTACCACCGCCGCAGTGCACCTGATGAGTGCCGCCGCAGTGAAGCTCGGGCTGGCCGCCGAGGACAACGCCGAAGAGCTCAAGGACCTGGATGAGGCGCGCAAACTGATCACCGCCCTCGCCGGACTGGTCACCGCCGCGGCCCCCGAGATCGGCTCCCAGCATGCCGGCCCGTTGCGCGACGGCCTGCGGTCCCTGCAGTTGGCCTTCCGCGAGGAATCCGCCATTCCGGACGCGCCGGGCAAGGGTCCGGGCGAGAAGTACACCGGCGCCGTCAACTAGGGCCCGTCAACTAGGGCCCGTAAACAAGGCCCCATCTGCCGGGACACGCTGAGCACCCACAGCCAGCAGGCAACGACGACGGCGGCGGGCGGACCACATCGGTCCGCCCGCCGCCGGCGTTAACTCCTCCGTTGGCAGGGTTGCGGCAGGTCAGGCTGCGGCGAGCCGCCGCCGTCGGCGGTGCTGCAGGACCAGGCCCACGAGGCACAGCACGACGCCGGCCAGTCCCACCGAGACGAAGCCGGCGCCCGGGCCCACGCCGTCAATGAAGAGCCCGGCCAGCGGGGCGCCGAGCGCCACGCCGCCGGTGAGGGCCGAGCCGTACCAACCCATCGCCTCGCCGCGGCGGCCCTCCTCGACCAGTTCGGCCACCTTCTCGGAGGCTGCAGAGAGCACCGGTGCGCACAACAGGCCCGGCAGCAGCGAGAGCAGTGCGAGCGTCCAGGTGTCCTGTGCGAACGCCATCGGAAGGGTCAGTGCGGACATGCCCAGCAACAGCAGGACCGGTGAGACAGGCCGGTGCATGGCGCCGTAGACCAGGCCGCCCAGCACCGATGCCGCGCACCAGAACAGGAAAACGATGCCGATTTCGGCCTGATGGCCGCCCGTCTGCAGTGCGGCGACAATTCCGACGTCGGTGCCGCTGAGCACCATGCCCGCCCCGGCTGCGACGGCGAAGACCGCCGCGACGGCGGCCGTGAACCAGGCGAAGTTGTGGATGACCTTGTGCCGCAACCCGAGCCGGCCCTGCCGCCGCTGTTCCGCGGCAGCCAGCGGCGCCAGTTCCGCTGCAGCCTCCTGGACGTGGGGCGCCGCGGCGACGAGGGCCGTCTCGGCACCCATCTGCTGGCTCGCCTCGAACGCCGGATCCGGTTCGACGCCGGGCGCGGCACTGCGGGTGGGCGGGTTGATCCACATCAGGAACAGGCCGGACAGGGAGGTAGCGACCCCCACCACGGTCAGGCCCAGCACGGAGAAGCCCGCGGTGGCGACGAGGGCACCTGCGGCGGGGCCGATCATGAAGACCAGTTCGGTGCTGATCGCGTCCAGGGCGAAAGCCGTCCGCCGCTGCTCCCCGCTGGCCAGGATTCCCAGCGACTGGCGCACGACGCTGAAGATCGGCAGCGTCAGCAGGCCGCCCACGAAGACCAGCGGCAACAGCAGCTCATAGCTGACGTGGGGCACGATCGACCAGATGACGGTCTCGGAGACGACGGACGGGATCAGCGCCCTCCGCAGGCCCACGGTATCCACGCGGCGGCCGCGCCACGGGGCGCCGACGGCGATGCCAATCGTCATGACAGCGGCAGCCGCCCCGGCCGCGGCATAGCCCTGGCCCAGGGTGAGGACGATGTGGAGGGTCAACAGCACGCCTGCGGCGGAGTGCGGGATGCGGGCGACCATGCCGACCAGCAGGAGGTTCCTGATGGGCCTCACGGCCAGCAGGTCCCGGTAAAGCGCGAAATTCACGAAACTGCATTCCTTTGAGTACTGCCTTCGGCAGCCCCGGGATGTCTCCGCACTGGCCGTCGGCTATTGAGCTGCGCGCTGCAACTTGATTTCGATCGAGTCAACCCGTTCAGCAAACGTTTCATTCCGGGCCCAGGCATCGTTGAGGCCGGCCACGATGGACTGCACCGCTGCGGCGTTGAGTCCGTCTTCAAGGTACAGCACCACGCGCAGCTCCGGACCGGCGCCGCCGCCGGGAAGCTGGCTGCCGCCGGCCTGCGCCGACGCAACGCCAGCGCCGGGATGCATTTCCACGCGGCGGAGGGCCGCAACACCGGCCGCGGCCGCTTCGACCGCTTCCGCTACCGCCGGATCGCTGTAGCTGGGCGTCCAGGCGTGCTGCCGGGCCAGCGCCCAGACGGCCGGGCGGCGCACCACGAAGGTGGCGGCGGAGCCGGGGTCCAGCACCAGCAGTTCGGCGCCCTCGGCAACGGCGGAGAGCGCGGCGCGTGCCGCGTACACCGCCACGGGCCGGGCCTCGGAGTGCCACGCGGCCAGGGCTTCGGCCGAGGTAAACACCGGCAGCGCAGTCCGGCCGTCGGGTGCCTTGAGGGTTACCAGGGCCATGTCCGCCTGCTTGTCCCCGTGCAGCTCACCGCCGTGCTGTTCCTTGCCTTCCTGGCCGATCACAGCCTCGCCTTCTTCGACGAGCCGGGCGAGGATCGGCACGAAGACGCGTGCGGTCGCCAGGGATGCCACTACCGATGCCTCGTCGCCCTGGCCGGCGGCCAGGGCGGCCAAGGCGGCCAGGTAGCCGGCGTCGGCGGCGCCGTCGTCGTCCTCGAAGTTGTGGATCCTGGCGTCGTCACCGCTGAGGCTGCGGCCCGCCCAGGGCTGCCCGGCCGAGTCCGTCGCCCCGCCGGCACGCGCGAGGGCGGCAGCAATATGCCCGGGTAACGGCCGCCCGGCGGGCTGGGTGCTGTGCTCCATGGCTGGGATGTGCCTAGCGGCGGCCGGCAACGTCGAGGGCCTGGGGCAGCGTGAAGTTCCCGTTGTAGAGGGCCTTGCCGACGATGGCGCCCTCGACGCCGAGCGGCACGAGGGAGCGCAGGACCAAAAGGTCCTCGAGGCTGGAGATGCCACCGGAAGCCACGACGGGCTTGCCGGTCTTCTCCACCATTTGGCGCAGCAGCTCCACGTTGGGGCCCTGCAGCGTGCCGTCCTTGGTGACGTCGGTGACGACGTAGCGGGCGCAGCCGGCCTCCTCGAGGCGGCCGAGGACCTCCCAGAGGTCGCCGCCTTCCTTGGTCCAGCCGCGGCCGGCGAGGGTGGTGCCGCGGACGTCGAGGCCGACGGCGATCTTGTCGCCGAAGCGCTCGATCACCCGCTGCGTCCACTCGGGGTTCTCCAGCGCCGCGGTGCCCAGGTTCACCCGGGCGACCCCGAGGTCCAGGGCCTTTTCCAGGGACTCGTCGTCGCGCAGGCCGCCGGAGAGCTCGACCTTGATGTCCAGCCGGCCCACGACCTCCCGCAAGAGTTCGGCATTTGACCCGCGGCCGAAGGCGGCGTCGAGGTCGACGAGGTGAACCCATTCGGCCCCCTGTTCCTGCCAGTTGAGCGCGGCTTCCAGCGGCGTGCCGTAGCTGGTTTCGCTGCCGGCTTCGCCCTGGACCAGGCGCACGGCCTGGCCGTTGACGACATCGACGGCGGGGAGCAGCTCGAGTACCGGCAGCGGGGTTTCGGTGGTCATCGTAGGGTCCTCACGGTGTTGGGGCGGCGGGTCGGGAAAGGGAGCGCGTTTGCAGGCCGGTCAGTTCCCCGGCAGGGTCAAGAGCCAGGCGGCCAGCAGCGACATGCCGGCCAGGAAGTAGAACACGATCTGGACCCACAGCGGGCTTTTCTGCTGGCGGAAGGACAAGGCGCCGCCGACCAGCAGGCCGGCAAGGCCCATCAGGACTATGGACCACATCTAGGCGTTCTGTTCCGGGGTGCCGGCCTGGCCGGCGCCGGCTTTGGCGCCGCCACGGAGGCTGTCGACCCAGTTGCGCAGCAGGCGCGCACCGGCGTCGCCAGACTTTTCCGGGTGGAACTGGGTGGCGCACAACGGGCCGTTTTCCACCGCCGCGATGAACGGGGCGCCGTGCTCGGACCAGGTGACGAGCGGGGCCGCCATGCGCGGCTGGATCACGTCGAAGTCCCAGTGCTGGACGCCGTAGGAGTGCACAAAGTAGAAGCGCTCGTTCTCGACGCCGGCGAAGAGCCGGGAGCCCTCCGGCACGGTGACCGTGTTCCAGCCCATGTGCGGTACGACCTCGGCCGGGAGGAGCTCGACCTTGCCGGGCCACTCCCCCATGCCCTCGGCGACGGTGCCGTGTTCCACGCCGGCTTCGAACAGGACCTGCAGCCCCACGCAGATCGCGAGCACGGGCCGGCCGCCGGCGACTCGGCGGCCGATCATGCGCACGGCGTCAACGGCCTTGAGCTCGTTCATGACGGTCTCAAAGGCACCGACGCCGGGGACAACCAGCCCGTCGGCGTTGAGCACGTCTTCGGGCTTGGAGCTGAGGATGACCTCGGCCCCGGCGCGTTCCAGGGCGCGGACGGCCGAGCGGACGTTGCCGGAACCGTAGTCGAGCACGGTGACGGTGGGCTTGCCCTCCGGCGAAGCCGGCTTCCTCGCGGCGTCGGGGTTGATGATGGCGCCGTCCCGGAGCACCTTGCCGGTCACAGTGCGCCCTTGGTGGAGGGAATGCCCTCGACGCGCGGGTCCGGCTCCACGGCGGCCCGGAGCGCACGGGCGAAGGCCTTGAACTGGGCCTCGACGATGTGGTGCGGGTCCCGGCCGGCGGTGACGTTCATGTGCAGGCAGATCCCGGCGTGCAGGGTGATCGCCTCGAAGACGTGCCGGGTCAGGGATCCGGTGAAGTGTCCGCCGATCAGGTGGTATTCCTGGCCGGCCGGTTCGCCGGCGTGCACGAGGTAAGGCCGGCCGGAGACGTCGACGACGGCCTGCGCGAGCGCCTCATCGAGCGGGACCGTGGCCTCGCCGAAGCGGCGGATGCCTGCCTTGTTGCCCAGCGCCGTGCGGAGGACCTCGCCGAAGGTGATGGCGACGTCTTCCACGGTGTGGTGGACGTCGATGTGGGTGTCGCCGGTGGCCTTGACCGTCATGTCGATCAGGGAGTGCTTGCTCAGCGCGGTCAGCATGTGGTCGTAGAACGGCACCGAGGTGCTGATGTCCGAGACGCCGGTGCCGTCCAGGTTGATCTCGACCAGGACGGAGGATTCGCTGGTGGTCCGCTCCATGCGTGCGGTCCGGGCAGCGGCTGATCCGGTGTTGCTCATGTGGGTGTCCTTTGGATGAGGCGGGCGCCCGGCGAACGGGGCGGTGTGCGTGGGTCCTGGCTTAAGTCTAGGCGGACTCTACTTCGTGGCCGGTCAGGATCCGTTCCAGTGCTTCCAGAAACGCTGTGGTTTCCGTCTCAGTTCCGGCGGTCACGCGGAGGTGGCCGGGGATGCCGACGTCGCGGATGAGCACGCCGGCGTCGAGCAGACCCTGCCAGGTCTCGTGCGGGTTCTCGAGGCCGCCGAAGAAAACGTAGTTCGAATCCGAGGCGGCCGGCTTGAGGCCCATCCGGGTCAGCTCCGTCACGATCCGGTCCCGCTGGCGCTTGATGTCCTCGACGTCGGCCATCAGGGCCACCCGGTGGCGCAGGGCGGCCAGCGCCGTCGCCTGGGTGATGGCGGAGAGGTGGTACGGGAGGCGGACCAGGCGCAGGGCATCTGTGACCTCCGGTGCCGCCGCCATGTAGCCAAGCCGGGCGCCGGCCAGGGCGAAGGCCTTGCTCATAGTGCGCGAGACGATCAGCCGCTCCCGGCCGGGCAGCAGCGTCAGGGCGCTGGGCGTGCCGTCGTGGGCGAACTCGTGGTACGCCTCGTCGACGATGACAATGGTCTGGCTTGCTTCTCCGGCCTCGTAGACCGCCTCGACCACGTCGAGCCCCAGGCCTGTGCCGGTGGGGTTGTTCGGCGAACAGAGGAAGACGACATTGGGCTTCAGCTCCCGGACCTGGCGGGCCGCCGATTCGGCGCTCAACCCGTAGTCCTCGGCGCGTACTCCGACGATGTATTCGGTGTCCGTGCCGGCGGCGAGCAGGGGGTACATCGAGTAGGTGGGAGGGAAGCCGAGCGCGGTGCGTCCCGGGCCACCGAAGGCCTGGAGGATTTGCTGCAGGACTTCGTTCGAGCCGTTGGCCGCCCAGATGTTGGTGGCGTCCAGTCCGTGGCCGAGATACTCGGCGAGGGCTTCCCGCAGTTCGGTGAACTCGCGGTCCGGGTACCGGTTCAGCCCCGCAGCGGCCTCCGTCACGGCTTCGGCGATGGCGGCGCGGACGTCGGCCGGGACGCCGTGGGTGTTTTCGTTGACGTTCAGCAGGATGGGGACATCCAGCTGGGGCGCACCGTAGGGGCGCAGTCCCCGCAGATTGGTCCGGAGGGGCAGTCGGTTGAGGCGCTCTAGCTGGTCAGTCACTTGCCCAGTTTAAGTGAGACCCGGCCCCGCCCCGAAACTGTGACCGCGAAGGGGCGCCCCACGGCACCGATGGCACGGCGCGCCATTCGCCCGGGTGCGGCTTACTTGGAGGGTACGTAGAGCTGCTGGCCGGGGATCACGCGGGCGGCTCCGAGGTTGTTGAGCTGAACGATGTCGGCGACCACGTCACGGGGATCGCGCTCCGGAGCCACGGCGCCGGCGATGGCCCAGAGAGACTCCCCCGGCTGGACCGTGACGGTGACCGTCGGGGTGAGCGAGAGCTCCGCGGCCGAGTCGGCGGCCTTGGCCGGAGCATTCAGGAAGCCGGACAGTGAGAGGACGAGCACGGCCAGCAGAACCAGCGGCAGCCCGAAGAAGACGAACCGGCCGCGGCGGGTCAGCCGCAGCGGAGCCTGCCGGGCGGGTGCCGCCGGTGCGGCCTGCACGGGAATGGAAACCAGCGAACCGGAAATAGCGCTTACTGCTGACATGAGCTGAGCCCTCCTGGACTTATCTGTGCCGCCCGGCGTACTCCTCGTACCTGCCGCCAACCGGCCTAACCGTCAAACGCAAAACCTTCGAATGCGAACCCTCGAACACGAAACTTCGAACACAGAACCGAAACTAGCGGACCGGCCCGAGGGTGAAGCTTCGAACACATATTCGAACTTTGCTGTTCCTGTTTTAGCACTTATGAACGAACATTGTCGAGACTCGCTAGAACAAATGTTTGAAAAACCTTGCAGGCTGGCCTACTTTTGAATCACAGGACAACCACTTGTGTTGATGAACATCAGTTGATCAGCGGGGTCTGACATTTTCAGCTCGGCAGGTCCCGGTAGCCACAGCGGCCGGGCGGAATGGAAAGGCATGGCGAACATGGCAGCACAAGCCGCCGGCGGGAGGGCTTCCCAGCGCAGCCCCCAGACCGGCCGGGCGCCGAAAAGCCTGACCGTCCGGCAGAAGAAGATCCTGGAGACCATCCAGCGTTCCGTGACGGACAACGGCTACCCGCCCTCGATGCGCGAGATCGGCGACACCGTCGGGCTCGCCAGCCTCTCCAGCGTCACCCACCAGCTCTCGCAACTGGAAAAGCTCGGCTACCTGCGGCGGGACCCCAAGCGGCCGCGCGCCATGGAAGTGCTCATGCCGCTGACACTGGATGAGGGCACAACCAGGATTTCCGGCGTGGAGAAGTCCAGCGGCCTACGGGCTGTCGGCGGCCTCGCCGTCTCGGAGCTTGCCAGCGCCACGGACACCGCGATGGTTCCGTTTGTGGGCCGTATCGCCGCCGGCGGTCCGATCCTGGCCGACCAGGTGGTGGAGGACGTGATGCCCCTGCCGCGCCAACTGGTGGGCCACGGCGAATTGTTCATGCTCCGGGTGGCGGGCGATTCGATGATCGACGCCGCCATCTGCGACGGCGACTGGGTGGTCGTCCGGCGTCAGAACGATGCCGTCAACGGGGACATCGTTGCCGCCCTGCTCGACGACGAGGCCACGGTCAAGACGTTCCGCCAACGGGACGGCCACACCTGGCTGCTCCCGCAGAACACCCAGTACGAGCCGATCCTCGGCGACCATGCCGTCATCATGGGCAAGGTCGTCTCGGTGCTGCGCTCCCTGTAGCCCCCGGCCACACCACTCCGGCCGGCCGCCCGGCTGGCCCGTCTCCCGGCAGCTCGAAGGCCCCGTCCGCAGTTCCGGACGGGGCCTCTCGCGTTGGCGCCTACTTGGCCGGGCTCTCCTTGGCGAGGCGTTCCAGTGCGGCCATGGCCACCGATGGGTCGGTGGTGGGCCAGAACGGGGGCAGGGCGGCCCGGAGGAACGCCCCGTACCGTTCGGTGGACAGCCTGGAATCAAGGACCGCGACCACGCCCTTGTCCGACGTCGAACGGATCAGCCGGCCGGCGCCCTGGGCGAGGCGGATCGCCGCATGGGTCGCCGAGACGCTCATGAAGCCGTTGCCGCCGGACTGGGCCACGGCCCGGGAGCGGGCGGTCATCAACGGATCGTCCGGCCGCGGGAACGGAATCCTGTCGATCACTACCAGGCGGCAGGAGTTCCCGGGCACGTCGACTCCCTGCCAAAGCGACATGGTGCCAAAGAGACAGGTGTCCGGCTCATCGGCGAACTGCTTCACGAGCGCGGTCATGGTCGACTCGCCTTGGCAGAAAATGCTCAGGCCCAGCCGGGGACGCATCGCCTCGGCCGCTTCCTCGGCGGCGCGCCGGGAAGAGAAGAGACACAGGGCACCGCCGCCGGAGGCGCGAATCAGCTTTTCGAGCTCATCGAGGGCTTCCGGGGATGTTCCCCGGCCCGGCTTGGGCAGGTGCTTGGCAACGTAAAGGATGCCTTGCTTCGGATATTCGAAGGGTGAACCGACGTCGACGCCGGTCCAGCTGGGTGCGCCCGGGCCCACCAGTCCGAGCCCTCCGGCCGCCGGCTCGAAGGCCGAACCGATCGCCAGGGTTGCCGACGTCAGGACGACGGTATGGTCGGCGAACAGCCCCTCGCGCAGCCGACCGGCGACGCTGAGCGGGGCGATGTTGATCAGGGCTGGCGCCGAGTCATCGGGCTGCGAGTAGCCCTGTTGCGGGTCGAAGCTGCTGTTGCGGGAGAACCACACCACCTCGCGGTTCTCCTTGGCGGCCAGGAGCCGTTCGCACAGTTCCAGGATCACCATCAGCCGGGACCGTGCAAGCTGCCGGCCGCCGTCGGCCGTGCTGGCGCTGTCCCCCTTGGAATCGGAGAGCGCGGCGCGGCAGGCGTCGCGCAACTGGTCCACGCAGTCGAGCTGTTCGCTGTTCAGTCCGTTCGGCATCAGCCCGCTGGGAACGCCCTCGATGGCGAGTTCAAGGTTGGACGCGGCGTTATTGAGCGCATCCACGGTGATCCCGGTGTGCTTGCGGGCGCCGGAGGCGGCGGCGTGCACCATGGCCACGGACAGCTGGCCGGACACGGCGCCCGTGACCCGGTCCTGCAGTTCGTGAGCCTCGTCCACCACCACGACGTCGTATTCGGGCAGCACGGCAAGGCCCTCGAAGGCGCTGACCGCCAGCATGGCGTGGTTGGTGACCACCACATCGGCGTCGGCGGCGTTCTGGCGGGCGAGTTCGCTGAAGCATTCGGCGGCGAGCGGGCACTTCTGCGCGCCCAGGCACTCCATCGAGGTGACGGAGACCTGCCGCCAGGCACGGTCGGTCACGCCCGGCATGAGCTCGTCGCGGTCCCCGGTCTGGGTGTCCTCGGCCCAGTCGCGGAGCCGGACCACTTCCTTCCCGAGCTGCGAGGACGGGCCGCCCATCGCGGCGGCGAAGTGCGGCACGGAGGTGTCCTCGCCGAGGGAGAACAGCTGGCCCTCGGACGGCTCCTCGGAGGGGAAGCCGCCTTCGAGCTTATGGCGGCAGACATAGTTGGACCGGCCCTTGACCAATGCGACCTTCACCGGCCGCTCCAAGGCCGGGGTAATGGTCTTAAGGAGCCGGGGCAGGTCCCTGCCGACAATCTGGGTCTGAAGTGCCAGGGTGGCGGTGGAGACAAGGGTGGGCTTGTCGCTGACCAGCGAGTGGGCGATCAACGGAATCAGGTAGGCCAGGGACTTGCCGGTGCCGGTGCCGGCCTGGACCAGCAGGTGGTCGCCGGTCTCGATCGCGCGCGCCACCTGCCGGGCCATTTCGTGCTGGCCGTCGCGGCTCTGGCCGCCCATGCCGGCGACCGCCCGGTCGAGCAGTTCAACCACGAACTGCTCGCCGGACGGGCCGCCTTTAGCCTTGCTCTTAGCCGGGCCGTCGCCGGACGGGCCACTTTCGGACGGGCTGCTTTCGGACGGCGCGGCCGCCCCTTCGGCCACCGCTGGTTCAGTCATTGCTGACGAAGGAATCCAGTTCGGCCGCGAGCCCCTCGCGCACCATCACCACGGCACGGGTGCCGGTCTCCTCGTGGTCGAGGCTGATGATCTCGGCGTCGGTCTCGTGCAGCTTGCTGAGCAGGTCCCCGCGGTTGTACGGGATCATCAGCTCCATCTTCACGCTGGGCCGCGGAATGCCCTCGCTGATGGCCTTGAGCAGCTCCGGGATGCCTTCCCCGGTGCGTGCCGAGACCACAACGTGGCGCGGTTCGCGCTGCTTGAGCCGTTCGATCACGAACGGGTCGGCGGCGTCGGCCTTGTTCAGGACGATGATTTCCGGCACCTTGCGGGCGTCGACTTCGCTGAACACCTGGCGGACGGCCGCAATCTGGCCCTCCGGATCGGGGTGGGAGACGTCGACGACGTGCAGGATCAGGTCCGAGTCGGCGACCTCCTCCAGGGTGGAGCGGAAGGCCTCCACGAGCTGGGTCGGCAGCGAGCGGACAAAGCCCACGGTGTCGGCTAGGGTGTAGCCCAGGCCGTCCGAGGTTTCGGCCTTGCGGACCGTCGGGTCCAGGGTGGCGAACAGCGCGTTCTCCACCAGGACGCCGGCGTCGGTCAGGCGGTTCAGCAGCGAGGACTTACCGGCGTTGGTGTAGCCGGCGATCGCCACCGACGGCACGGCATTACGACGGCGGTTGGCCCGTTTCGTTTCCCGGGCCGGCTTCATCGCGGCGATTTCGCGCCGCAGCTTGGCCATCCGGGTGCGGATCCGGCGTCGGTCCAGCTCGATCTTGGTTTCACCGGGGCCGCGCGAACCCATGCCGGCTCCGGCGCCGCCCACCTGGCCACCGGCCTGGCGCGACATCGACTCACCCCAGCCGCGCAGGCGCGGGAGCAGGTATTCGAGCTGCGCCAGTTCCACCTGGGCCTTGCCCTCGCGGCTCTTGGCGTGCTGGGCGAAGATGTCCAGGATCAGGGCCGTGCGGTCGATGACTTTGACCTTGACGATGTCTTCCAGGCCGCGGCGCTGGGACGGGGCGAGCTCGGCGTCGACCACCACCGTGTCTGCGCCGGTGGACATCACGATGTCCTTGAGCTCCTGGGCCTTGCCGGAGCCCAGGAAGGTGCCAGGGTCGGGCTTGGCGCGGCGCTGGACGAGACCGTCGAGGACCTCGGAACCGGCGGTTTCCGCGAGGGCCGCCAGTTCGCGCAGGGAGTTTTCGGCGTCGGCGAGGGTGCCTTCGGTCCAGAGCCCGGCGAGCACGACGCGCTCGAGGCGCAGCTGCCGGTATTCGACTTCGGTGACATCTTCGAGTTCCGTCGACAGGCCGGCGGTTCGGCGCAGCGCGTGGCGCTCCTCGAGGTCCTGCTGGTCGCCGTCGTAGCTGCTGTGTTCCTCATCCAGCCGCGAAATCGCCTGGGCCTTGCCGAACACCGCCTTGGACTCGCCGGGGTGCCCGGCGTCGGCGCTGCGTCCGGCCTTCGGGGCGGGGGCATCTTTGGAGAGGATCCGGTCGATGACAGCCTGGATTTCCGCAGGGCTCATGTCCTGGGCGGCTGAATCGGGTCCGGTGTTGGGCTGACTGGTCATGGTCTCCTTTGAAGGGTCTGCAACTTCAGAATAGTGCTGTTCGGTGTTTCGTGGCGCGGTATTCGCGCTGGGCTGACGACTATTGGTCATCCGTGCCTCCTGGGTTGCCTGGCGGCTGCGGCGCCGCTGGCCGGGCGGGGCTCCCTGGTGAAGCGCTAAACAAGGGAGCGGGGCGGTGGATATGGGAGGGGAATGGCGTCTGATGGCGCCGTGTGGCGGGGAGAAACGGTCCGTTCAGCACTGCGGCAACTGCTGCCGGGCACTGTTTTGGTTTAAAGCCCTTTGGCTTCAAGGCTTGACTCCAAGTCATCTGGCGCCAGCGGGTGATGCATTGCATCACGGAGGGGGCGCACTGAGCGGAAGGTAACTACCTGCGTCGCTGCGGGGACGGGACTTTCGACTACGAATCGAAGGCCCGTGCCGGTTACTTGAAGTTCAGGATCATGTATTTAAGATTAGCAGACCGTGCCGTGGCCCCGGCGCGGCCGGGCTGTGCGGGTCGCCGGCGTGTCCAGGCCGGTTTCCCATACCGCGGGACCGCCAACTAATCTGGCCAGTTATGGAGTCTGCACACTATTTCAGCGCCCAGCCCGCCGGGCCGTTCACCCGCAAGCCACTGACCGTGGAGCTTGCCGGCGAGCAGCGGCAACTGCAGACGTCCTCGGGGATCTTCAGCCCGGATGGAATCGACAAGGGAACCGCCGTCCTGCTTGCAGACGTCCCGGCCCCGGCACCGCAGGGGAACCTGCTGGACATCGGCTGCGGCTGGGGGCCGATCGCGCTGACCATGGCCCTGAGGGCGCCGCATGCCCGGGTTTATGCGGTGGATGTCAATGAGCGCTGCGTGGCGCTGACGAATGAAAATGCGGCCCTGCTGGGGCTGGAGAATGTCACGGCCAGCGCACCCGGGGACGTCGACCCGGAACTGCGCTTCGACACGATCTGGTCCAACCCGCCCATCCGGATCGGCAAGGACGAACTCCACGCCCTGCTGCTGCTCTGGCTGCCGCGCCTTGCCCCGGGCGGGTCGGCCTGGCTGGTGGTGCAGAAGAACCTTGGTTCGGATTCGCTTCAGCGCTGGCTCACCGCGGAACTCGACAGCAGCTTCACCGTCACCCGCGAGAGCACGTCAAAATCCTTCCGGATCCTGCGGGTCAGGAAAGCGTCCCGCTAGCAACGATCACGGCGGGGCCGCTAAGCTCCACATGCTCGTGGCCGTCCGCTGCGAGGAAGAATTTCACGCCGACGACGCCGCCGGGAACCTTAACGTTCCAAGTGTCCGGAGCGCCCTGGCCGGCCCAGTGCCGGATCGCGACGGCGGCGGCGCAGGCGCCGGTCCCGCAGGACAGGGTCTCCCCCACTCCCCGTTCGTGCACGCGCATGGTGATGGTCCCGACACCGTCGTGAACGAGCGGCTCGGACGGCACGACGAACTCAACGTTGGTCCCGTGCGGCGGCACCGGGTCTACGCGGGGTGCCCTGAAGAGTTCCGTGGCGTCGAGTTCCGAGAGTTCCGCCAGCGCGACCACGGTGTGCGGGTTTCCCATGCTTACGGACAGCGCGGGCCTGGCGACTTCCAGTCCGTCGGCGCTGACCAGCGAATCCATGGCCCGCGCGGTGGCTTCTCCCGGGAAGATGAACTCCCAGGGACCCATGTCCACGGCGTAGCCAGCCGCCGTCCGGACCACGGTCTTCGCACCGCCGCGGGTTCCAATGGTGAGCGACTCGCCGGCCGGCAGGTCGACGAGTCCCTCATTGATGAGGAAGTGGACGAAGACGCGGACGCCGTTGCCGCACATTTCCGAGAGCGAGCCGTCTCCGTTGCGGTAGTCCATGAACCATTCGGCTCCGGGGTGGTCGGCGAGCAGCTCCCGGCCTTCGGCGAGCAGCCGGGAGGGAACGGCGCGGATGAGGCCGTCGCCGCCGATGCCGCGGTGGCGGTCGCAGAGGGCCGCGACCTGCTCCGGGGTGACGGAGAGGGCACCGTTGGGGTCCGCGATCAGGACGAAGTCGTTGCCGGTTCCGTGGCCCTTCGAGAACTTCAGGCCGCCGAGCGCGGCAGTGTCTGAAGCAGCGTGGTGGTCAGCGGCCGCGGCAAGGGTTTCGTCCATGCTCCAAGGTTACCGTTCCGGCCGGGCCGGGACGGAACCGTGACACCCGCCACCCCGGCAGAAGCCGCAGCGGTGGAAGCCGCAGGCGGAGCAGCGGAGGGATCCCTAGCGGGAGATCTTTAGCGGGACAGCGCGGTGGCCTTCGCCAGCAGTCCGGGGTCCTGCCAGTCAAGCCAGCTGATCCGGGGGTCAGCGCGGAACCAGGTGAGCTGGCGCCGGGCGAACTGCCGGGTTGCGACAATGGTTTCTTCGGCGGCCTGCTCCGGGGCCGACGTGCCGTCGACGACTTTCAGGAACTGCGCATAGCCCAAGGCTCGCGAGGCGGTCTTGCCGCGGCGCAGTCCTTCGGCGTCGAGGCGCCGGACCTCGGCCAGCAGCCCCTGCTGCACCATCGCGTGAACGCGGGCGGCGAGGCGTGCCCGCAGCTGTTCGCGGTCCACCTGGAGCCCGATCTGCACGGCCGGCTGGAAGTACTCCCGGCTGGGCATGAAGGAGCTGAACGGCCGGCCGGTCAGTTCGAAGACCTCCAGTGCCCGGATGACACGGCGTGCGTCGCCCAGCCGCCCGGCGGAGACCGGATCCACGAGTTGCAGCCGGGCACGCAGCGGGGCGAGGCCGGCCGCTGCTTCCTCCGCTTCGAGGCGGCGCCGGATGGCGGGATCGGTTCCGGGGAATTCGAGCACGTCCAGGGCGGCGCGGACGTACAAGCCGGAACCGCCGGCGAGGATGGCCCGTTTGCCCCGGGCGTGGATGTCCGCAATCACGGCCCTCGCCTGCTGCTGGAAGTCCGAGACACTGGCCTCCTCGGTCACATCGAGGATGTCCAGCAGGTGGTGGGGCACTCCCCTGCGTTCGGCGGCGGTGATCTTGGCCGTGCCGATATCCATGCCGCGGTAGAACTGCATGGCGTCGGCGTTGACGACCTCGCCGTCGAGGGCCAGTGCCAGCGAGACAGCCAGATCCGACTTTCCCGAGCCGGTGGGCCCGACGACGGCGATGACCGGCGGTGTCGATCCGGCGGCGCCGGGGCTTCCCGGCGTCGCGGAAACGTTGGAGGTGCCGGCGGTGTCGGGGCCGTCGTGCGGGGCGGGGGCGGCCACGGCGCTAGCGGGCGCGGACCGGGAGGCTCGGCATGCCGAGCGAAACGCCGGACGTGCCTCCCGACCCGCTACCGGCTCCGCCGGCGGCCGGAGCGCCGCAGGAATCGGCCTGGGACCGGTCCCAGGCGTCGCCGGCGCGGGAGCGGCGCAGGCTGTAATCGTCCGCAGTGGCCGGGTCGGCGACGAGGTGGAACGCCGCGGCCTCGGTGATTGTCACCGTGACGAGGTCTCCGGGGCGGGGCGTTTCGGCGCCGGCCGGCACGGAGAAGTGCACCAGGCGCTGGTCCTGCGCGCGGCCGGAGAGGCGGTGGGTTTCCCCGGCCTTTCGGCCCGACTGCGCGGTGACCATGACCTCGACGCGGCGGCCGAGCTGGCGGGCGTTTTCCTCGGCCGCGATCCGGTCCTGCAGGGCGGTGAGCCGTTCGAAGCGTTCCTGGACCACGGCCTTCGGCAGCTGGTCCGGGAGTTCCGCGGCAGGCGTGCCGGGCCGCTTGGAGTACTGGAAGGTGAAGGCGGTGGCGAAGCGGGACTTTTCCACGACGTCGAGCGTGGCCTGGAAGTCCTCCTCGGTTTCACCGGGGAACCCGACGATGATGTCGGTGGAGATGGCGGCGTGCGGAATCTTCTCCCGGACTTTGTCCAGGATGCCGAGGAACTTGGTGGAACGGTAGGACCGTTTCATCTCCCGGAGCACCTTGTCCGAGCCGGACTGCAGGGGCATGTGCAGCTGCGGCATGACATTGGGGGTCTCGGCCATGGCGTCGATGACGTCGTCGGTGAAGGCGGCCGGGTGCGGGCTGGTGAACCGGACGCGCTCCAGCCCGGGGATCTCGCCGCAGGCCCGCAGCAGCTTGGAGAACGCCTGCCGGTCGCCGAACTCGACGCCGTAGGAGTTCACGTTCTGGCCCAGCAGTGTGACCTCGATGGCGCCGTCGTCGACGAGGGCCTGGATCTCGGCGAGGATGTCGCCGGGCCGGCGGTCCTTTTCCTTGCCGCGCAGCGCGGGAACGATGCAGAACGTGCAGGTGTTGTTGCAGCCGACCGAGATGGAGACCCAGCCCGAATAGACCGAGTCGCGCTTGGTGGGCAGGGTCGAGGGGAACACGTCGAGCGATTCCAGGATTTCCAGCTGCGCCTCGTCGTTGTGGCGTGCGCGGTCCAGCAGGGCGGGCAGGGCGCCGACGTTGTGGGTTCCGAAGACCGCGTCGACCCAGGGCGCCTTCTTGAGGATGGTTTCGCGGTCCTTCTGCGCCAGGCAGCCGCCAACGGCGATCTGCATGCCGGGGTTGGCTTCCTTGACCGGGCGGAGGATGCCGAGGTTGCCGTAGAGCTTGTTGTCGGCGTTTTCCCGCACCGCGCAGGTGTTGAAGACGACGACGTCGGCCAGTTCGCCTTCGGAGCGGACGTAACCGGCGGCTTCGAGCATTCCGGACATCCGCTCGGAGTCGTGCACGTTCATCTGGCAGCCGAAGGTCCGCACCTGGTAGGTACGGGCCGGGGCAGTCTCATCCGGATAAGGGGCTCCGCCGGCGGCGGGGGAAGGAATGGTCAAACTCACCTGTTAAGGGTACCGGTTCGGCGCGGCCGTATTCGCGGCGGCCTCGTTTCCGGTGCCGCGGCAGGCCCCGCGTCAGGCCCCGCCGTCCTGCTCTTCGAGGGCAGCGTCCAGAACCTCCCCCACGATCCGGAAGGCCTGCGACGGCTGGTAGCCCTTGCGCGCGAGCATGGAGGCCAGCCGACGGACCGTCTTGTCCCGCTCGGCACGGTCCTCCAGTCCCCGCGCGTTCCGCAGCTTGCGTTCCACGAGTTCCCGCGCCGCGGTTTCCTCGTCCTCGTCACTGAGCTGTTCGAGGGCGCCGGCAGCGGTCTCCTCATCGATGCCCTTCTCGGCCAACTCCCGGCGCAGGGCGCCCTTGGCCAGCTTCCGGGTCTGGGACCGGCTCCGCACCCACATGTCGGCGAACTCGGCGTCGTCGATGAGGCGGACCTCTTCGAAGCGGTCGAGTACGGCCTCGGCCACGTCGTCCGGGATGTTGCGCTCGGCCAGCTTGCGGGAAAGCTGCAGGCGGCTCTTGGGCGAGTTGGTCAACTGCCGCAGCACGACGGCGCGTGCCACGGCGGCGGGATCAGCGTCGGCATCCTGCTCCGGCGCCGGCGGCCCGGGACGGTGCGGGTCGCCGGGGCCCTCAACGACGCCGGGGCCAGGATTCCGGGAAGGGAATCCTGACCCCTTGCGGCGTCGTGCGGCGGAGGCCCGGCTGTTAGAAGCCGTCAACGGCCTTCAGCTTCGGTGATTCCTCCGGGTCGGCTGCCTTGACGCCGACGCCGAGCTTTTCCTTGATCAGGCGCTCGAGTTCGGCGGCGAGTTCCGGGTTGTCCCGCAGGAAGCGGCGAGAGTTCTCCATGCCCTGGCCCAGCTGGTCCCCGTCGTAGGTGAACCACGAGCCGGACTTCTTGATCAGGCCGTGCTCGACACCCATGTCGATGATGCCGCCCTCGCGGGAGATGCCCTGGCCGTAGATGATGTCGAATTCGGCGATCTTGAACGGCGGAGCCATCTTGTTCTTGACGATTTTCGCCTTGGTCCGGTTGCCGACGGAGTCCGCGCCCTCCTTGAGGGTCTGGATGCGGCGGACGTCGATGCGGATCGAGGCGTAGAACTTCAGCGCCTTACCACCGGTGGTGGTTTCCGGGGAGCCGAAGAACACGCCGATCTTCTCGCGCAGCTGGTTGATGAAGATGGCGGTGGTCTTGGTCTGGCTCAACCGGCCGGTGATCTTACGCAGCGCCTGGCTCATCAGCCGGGCCTGCAGGCCGACGTGGCTGTCGCCCATGTCGCCTTCGATTTCGGCGCGGGGTACCAGCGCGGCGACGGAGTCGATGACGATCACGTCCAGCGAGCCGGAGCCGATCAGCATGTCCATGATTTCGAGCGCCTGCTCACCCGTGTCCGGCTGGGAGACGAGAAGCGCATCGGTGTCGACGCCGAGCTTGGCGGCGTATTCCGGATCGAGGGCGTGCTCGGCGTCGATGAAGGCGGCGATGCCGCCCTGGCGCTGGGCGTTGGCCACGGCGTGCAGCGCGACGGTGGTCTTACCGGAGGACTCAGGGCCGTAAATCTCGACGACGCGGCCGCGGGGCAGGCCGCCAATTCCGAGGGCCACGTCCAGTGCGATGGAGCCGGTGGGGATGACCTCGATGGGCGCGCGGACTTCGTCGCCCAGGCGCATGACGGAGCCCTTGCCGAACTGCTTGTCAATCTGGGCTAGCGCTGCGTCGAGCGCCTTCTGGCGATCCGGGGCTGCGGCCATGATTCACACCTCTAATACTTTCTCGCTGGAGAGTGGCCGTCGCGGCCGTTGTTATGTCATCCCTGACGCTAGTGGCAGCCACTGACAAAGTTGCCGCCGCCGTCGCGTATGTGGATAACGCTCTGAAAAAAGCATAGCCCGACCCGAACAGATATTCGAACAATCGCAACGGCGTGTCAGTCCTCCGATGCCCGCGGGCCGGTGCCGGACCCGTGCCGGACCGGCGCCCGGTCAGCGCGGCTTAACGTCGCGGCCGAGCCGCCGCTCGGCGGGCACATCCTGGACCTCGCAGAGCGCCAGCCAGACCTGTTTGGGCGGCACGCCCGCGCTCAGGGCCTGGTCCGCGGTGCGTCCGCCAACGCCCGCCAGCACCAGGGAGCTGCTGAGGACACGGGAATATCCCGCCCCGAACTCGTCGTCCATAAGCCGCCAGAAGTCGCTGATTCTCACCGATAAAGTCTCTCACGGGCGCGGACCCTAGAATGGTTGCTATGAGCAACCCAAGCGATGCCGGCCCGGATCCGGCGCCCATTTCCGGGACCGGCGAACCCTCCGCGGAGGAGGCGCTGGCCGCCGTCGAGCGCCAGTTGAGCCTGCTTTGGCGGCGTGCCCGTTCCATGTCGCAGCAGCTCTCCCGCCAAGTCCATCCCGAGATGGAGCCTGCGGCCTACGGGCTGCTGTCGGTACTCCGGACCAAGGGCCCCATCAGGCTGACCGAACTGGCCTCCTGCATCGGCGTCGGCAAGCCCTCGGTGAGCCGCCAGGTCGCCTTCCTGGAAGGCCTCGGCCTGGTATCCAAGGAAGCCGACCCGCTGGACGGCCGTGCCCAGGCCATCAGCCTGACGGCCAAGGGCGAGGAGAAGATGCACCTGGTCCAGGATGCGCGGCGCGAGGTCTTCCGCGAACGGCTGGCGGAGTGGCCGGCCGGGGAACTGGAAGCCTTCGCCGGCTACATGGCGAAGCTCAACGCCACCTACGAACGCGACGGCTTCCCGCGGGACGAAGGCCTCTAAGCCGCTCCGGAGAAGGAGCACAGGCCAGAACATAGGCTCCAGGACACGGAAAAGGTCCCCGGCACACCGCCGGGGACCTTCCTTTGGATCGAATGGGGTGGGGCTAGCGGGCCCCGGAGAGCAGGCCCGTGGCCAGCTCGTCGTTCAACTCGGTGTTGAGTTCACGGTCCAGGTCACGGCCGTAGCGCTGCGCGAATTCCTGGGGCACGGTGTCCGGTACCGCTACGCCCTCGGCCACGGCGACGCGGTCGCTGACTTCGCGGAGCATGCTGGACAACGGGACGTCGAGGGCCGAGCAGATCGAGGAGAGCAGCTCCGAGGAGGCTTCCTTCTGGCCGCGTTCCACTTCACTCAGGTAGCCCAGGGATACACGGGCACTGTGCGAGACTTCGCGGAGGGTACGGCCTTGGCGTTGGCGGACATCGCGCAGGACATCACCGATTTCGTGACGAAGTACGACCATCTTGCGCTCCTTCTGTTCGCTCTTTGCCTGATCGGCGAGGCCCACATCCTTCCAGCGGACAACGCCGTTTACGGATACGGGCTGCTTTACCATCTGTATCGCCTTGCTCCCTCGTATGTGTTGTTCGCGGTTGAGTGCGAACGTTGTGATGATTTCATCCTAGGCGCCACCCTTATTCCGGGGCGACACAATGTAACAACTATTCGGAATCAACTTTTGTTCCCGGCAACTTTACCCGCGGTAGCTTGCCGGCTACAGGGCTTCGAGCAGGCGCTCCAGGGCGGCGCCGCAGGCCAGCGCCCGGATCTCCTGGCGCCCCCCCTCGAAGCGGTACGCGAACGACGTCGCGCCCTCTGCCGTGGCGAGGCCGATGAAGACCGTTCCCACGTCCTTGCCGTCGTGCGCCTCAGGGCCTGCCACCCCGGTGGTGGCCACGGCGACGTCGGCACCGCACGCGGTGCGCGCGCCGGAGGCCATCGCCGCGGCGACCTGCCCGTCCACGGAGCCGGCGGCGTCGAGGAGTTCGCGGGACACGCCCAGGACGCTGGCCTTGACGGGGTTCGCATAGGCGACCACACCGCCCTGCAGCATGCCGGACGCACCGGGGGTGTCGGCCAGCACGGCCGCTACCATTCCGGCGGTGAGCGACTCCGCCGTGGCCACGGTCAGCCCGCGCTCAATGGCGCGGGCCACGGCCTGCTCGGCGAGTCGGTGCAGATTCGGGTGGAGCCCCGGGTGGGCGTTCGGCTGCGGATTGCTCATGGTGTCCCCTCCTGGACCTGCTGCTTTTTGGCCCGGATGCCGTTGGCGCGCAGCTTGAGGGCTTCAACGAGATATTCGGCGCCGGTCCAGACCGTGATCGCCAGGGCCGCCATCATGACCGCGAAGGCCAGGAATCCCAGCCACGGCGCAATCGAGGCCAGCGGCATCACGTACAGGAAGATCGCCGCGGTCTGCACCACGGTCTTGAGCTTGCCGCCACGGGATGCCGGGATGACGCCGTAGCGGATGACGAAGAAGCGCAGCGCCGTGACGCCCCACTCGCGGACGAGGATCAGGACCGTGACCCACCAGGGCAGTTCGCCGAGTAGGGAAAGCATCACCAGGGCCGAGCCGATCAGCAGTTTGTCCGCGATCGGGTCCGCGATCTTGCCGAAGTCGGTGATCAGCCCGCGGCTGCGCGCGATGTCGCCGTCGAGCTTGTCCGTGTAGATCGCCACCGCGAAAACGACGACGGCGGCCCAGCGCCACGCGCCGTTCTGCGCGTCCAGGCCCGGGGCATCGGCGAGGAGGAACCAGACGAAAAACGGCACCAGCGCGATCCGCAGCATCGTGAGGATGTTGGGCAGGTTCCAGATCCGCGGGGCGGACCCGGCGTTGGTTTCGGCGCTAGTCACCTTCCTAGGCTACCGTCTCGCCGCCAGCTACCGTCCGGTCAGCGACCAGGCGTCCTCGGAACCCTCGTCGTCGTCGCCGGGACCGTCGGCCCCATCGTAGTAGTCGACGCTCTGGGTGCGGTTGCCCAGGTCGGCGGCCACCAGGTCCTCCGCGTAGCCGCCCTGGGCGATGTTGGCGTTCGCGTTCTCGCTCAGCGCGGCCGTCTGCGAATCGGCGGCGACCGGGCCGTCCTGGCCCTTCATGGCGGCCAGGACCGCGGCAAGGTCGTCCGGTTTGACCAGGACGTCGCGTGCCTTGGAGCCCTCCGAGGGGCCCACCACTCCCCTGGACTCCAGCAGGTCCATCAGGCGGCCGGCCTTGGCGAAGCCGACGCGGAGCTTGCGCTGCAGCATCGACGTCGAGCCGAACTGCGTCGTGACGACGAGCTCGGTGGCTTGCAGCAGGACCTCGAGGTCGTCTCCGATGTCGTCGTCGATCTGTTTCTTCTGCGCCTCGGGGGCAACGTCGTCCCGGTAGACGGCCTTGAGCTGGCCCTTGACGTGTTCGACGACCTTGTGGATTTCGGACTCGGTCACCCAGGCGCCCTGCACACGCATCGCCTTGGAGGCGCCCATCGGCAGGAAGAGCGCGTCGCCCTGGCCGATCAGCTTCTCGGCGCCGGGCTGGTCTAGGACCACGCGGGAGTCGGTCACGGAGGAGGTGGCGAAGGCCATGCGGGACGGGACGTTGGCCTTGATCAGGCCGGTGACGACGTCGACGGAGGGCCGCTGCGTGGCGAGCACCAGGTGGATGCCGGCGGCGCGGGCCAGCTGGGTGATGCGGACGATGGAGTCTTCGACGTCGCGCGGGGCCACCATCATGAGGTCGGCGAGTTCGTCCACGATCACCAGCAGGTACGGGTACGGGCGGATGACGCGCTTGGAGCCCTCCGGCGGGTGGACTTTTCCGGCCCGGACCGCCTTGTTGAAGTCGTCGATGTGCTTGAAGCCGTAGTTGGCGAGGTCGTCGTAGCGGGCGTCCATTTCGCGGACCACCCATTGCAGCGCTTCGGCGGCCTTCTTGGGGTTGGTGATGATCGGGGTGATGAGGTGCGGGACGCCCTCGTAGGCGGTCAGCTCCACCCGCTTGGGGTCGACCATGACCATGCGGACCTCATCCGGGGTGGCGCGCATCAGGATCGAGGTGATCATCGAGTTCACGAACGAGGACTTACCGGCGCCGGTGGCACCGGCCACGAGCAGGTGCGGCATCTTTGCGAGGTTGGCGACGACGTAGCCGCCCTCGACGTCCTTGCCGACGCCCATCACCATGGGGTGGTCCGTGCGGCGCGCGTTCTGGCTGCGCAGGACATCGCCGAGCGACACGGTCTCGCGGTCCGTGTTGGGGATCTCGATGCCGATGGCGGACTTGCCCGGGATGGGGCTCAGGATGCGCACATCGGAGCTCGCGACGGCGTAGGAGATGTTCTTGGACAGGGCGGTGACGCGTTCCACCTTGGTGCCCGGGGACAGCTCGATCTCGTAGCGGGTCACGGTGGGCCCCCGGCTGAAGCCGGTGACCTGGGCGTCGACGTTGAACTGGGTGAGCGTCTCGGTCAGCGAGGCGACGATCGCGTCGTTGGCCTCGGTGCGCTCCTTGGGGATGGAGCCGGGGGTGAGCATGTCCGACGCCGGCAGCGTGTAGGTGACGTCGCCGGCGAGCGAGAGCTGTTCGGTGCGCTGCGGGATCGGGGTGGGCGGCGGCGCCGGGGCGACCGGGTTCGCGGGGACCTTGGGAGCGGCCGCGCCGGGGTTAAGGGGGGCGTTCAGGGATCCGGCGGCGACCATGCCGGGGGTGACGAGCGGGATGGCCTCGGTGGCGTTGTCCGCCGCGGCTCCGGCCGCGGTGCTGCCAAGACCCTGGGCCGCCTTGATCTTTTCGACGGCGATTTCGGCCTGCGTGGGCCGCCGGACGCCGGGCGCCACGGCCTTGGCGGCTTTGCCGCCTGCCTTCGTGCCGGCGGCGCCTGCGGTTGTTTGGTCGTCGTCGACGACGGCGTGTTCGAAGGCTTCGTCGCCGACGTAGCCTTCCAGGCGGGCGTCGCCGTCGTCGTCCTTGCCGAAGAGGCGCTTGCGCTTCTTCTTGGGTGCGGGGGCGTCATTCTCGTACAGGTAGCTGCGGTCGTGGGCGTCGTTCTCGGCTTCGTCCTGGTAGTCCTGCAGGTCGATGCCCATCAGGTGCTCGTAGGCGCCGCGCAGCCGGGACGGGATGGCGCCGAAGGGCGTGGCCGTGACGATGAGCAGCGAGGTGAAGGCCAGCAGGCTGTAGAGGGCGACCGGGACGGCGGCGTGGATGGTTGCCAGCGGGGCGGCGGCGAGGTAGCCGAGCATGCCGCCGGCGCGGCGGAGCCCGTCGAAGCCGTCGGCGACCGTCGGCTGGCCGCCGATGATGTGCGCCAGGCCGCAGCCGGCGAAGGTCATGATGAGGAAGCCGATGCCGATCCGGTTGTTGCCGCGGCCGTCGACCGGTTGGCGGAACAGCCGGAAGGCGCAGACGAAGAGCATCAGCGGCAGCAGCAGGGACATCCAGCCGAAGGTGCCGTTGACGATTCCGAAGACCAGGTCCGGGAGCCAGCCCTGGAAGCCCCACCAGGCGAAGGTGGCAATGAAGACGCCGAGCGCGAGGTTGAACAGGGCAGCGCCGTCGCGGCGGTCTGCCGGGTCGAGGCCGCTGACGTCGTGGCCAATCCGGCGGATACCGGCGCCCACCACATGGCCGACCCCCAGCCAGGCCCCGGCCACAATTCGCACCAGCCAGGGCTGCCGCGGTTCGACGGCGGGCAGCTGCCGGGTGCGCGCGGTTCCCTGCGGACGGCTGGTCTTGGACGCAGCTGCGCCTGAGCCCCGGCCTGCAGAGCTGCCGGTGTTGCTCTTTGAATTGCCGCGTGAATTGCCGCTGGAGTTGCCTCTAGGCGCGGAGGAGGTGCGTGTCGCCATACCCGCAACGGTACCCGACGCCGGGCGGAAAACCGCGGATTTCCGGGGCGGGCGGGGATCATGTTGAACCGCCCGGGCGGCTGGTTTCCCGCGCCCAACTTGCGCCCTCGGGGCTTTCTGGCAACGAAAACGGCCCTCCCCGGCTGGCGCCGCCGGGAAGGCGGTGCCGGCCGGGGAGGGCCGTTTCAGTTCAGCTCTTGGGCTCTGCTCGTTGCCGGGCTGTGCTTTTTGCCGGGCCGCGCGCGGGGCCTACGCCTCCAGGACCACCGGGATGATCATGGGCTTGCGGCGCAGCTTGCGGTTGACCCAGGTGCCGACGACGCGTCGGACAACCTGCTGGAGCTGCTGCGAGGTGTGGTCCCGGTTCTGCACGGCTTCCTCGAGTGCGGCGTTGATTTTGGGGATGATCTCGTCGAAGACCGAATCGTCCTCGGCCACGCCGCGGGCGTGGATCTCCGGCCCGGAGACCACCTTGCCGGTGGCCCGGTGGATGACCGTGATGATCGAGATGAAGCCCTCATCCCCCAGGGTCTGGCGGTCCTTGAGGTCCGCTTCGGTGACTTCGCCGACGCTGGAGCCGTCAACGTAGACAAAGCCGACCTCGACCTGGCCCACGACGTCGGCCTGGTGGTCGCGGAGGTCGATGACGGTGCCGTTGTCCGCCAGCAGGATGCTCTCCTCCGGGACGCCCGACTCGAGGGCAATCTTGCCGTTGGCGATCAGGTGGCGCGTCTCGCCGTGCACCGGCATCGCGTTGAGCGGCTCAAGGATGTTGTAGCAGTAAAGGAGCTCACCCGCGGCCGCGTGGCCGGAGACGTGTACCTTGGCGTTGCCCTTGTGGATGACGTCCGCGCCGAGCTTGAGCAGGCCGTTGATGATGCGGAAGACGGCGTTTTCATTGCCCGGGATGAGGCTGGAGGCGAGGATCACGGTGTCGCCCTGGCCGACGACCACGCGGTGGTCGCCGTTCGCCATGCGGGACAGCGCCGCCATCGGTTCGCCCTGGGAGCCGGTGGACATCAGGACCACGCGGTTGTCCGGCAGGTTGTCGATGTTCTTGATGTCGACGAGGATGCCCGCCGGCACTTCGAGGTAGCCGAGCTTGGCGGCGATGGCCATGTTGCGGACCATGGAGCGGCCGACGAAGGCCACCTTGCGGTTGTGGTTCGCTGCGGCGTCGAGGACCTGCTGGACGCGGTGCACGTGCGAGGAGAACGAGGCCACAATGATGCGCTTGGACGCCTGGCCGAAGAGCCGGTCCAGGGTGGGGCCGATTTCCTTTTCCGCGGTGGTGAAGCCGGGGACGTCCGCGTTCGTGGAGTCGGACATGAACAGATCCACGCCTTCTTCACCGAGCTTGGCGAAGTGCCGCAGGTCGGTGATCCGGCCGTCGAGGGGAAGCTGGTCCATCTTGAAGTCGCCGGTGTGCAGCACGGTGCCGCCGGAAGTGCGCAGGAAGACGGCGAGGGCGTCCGGGATCGAGTGGTTGACGGCCACGAATTCGCATTCGAAGGGGCCGAGCTTCTGGACCTGGCCCTCACTCACGATCTGCGTGTTCGGCTTGATCCGGTGTTCCTGGAGCTTCGCCTCGATCAGGGCCAGCGTCAGCTGGGAGCCGACGATGGGGATGTCGTTGCGCAGGCGCAGCAGGTACGGGACGGCACCGATGTGGTCCTCGTGGCCGTGCGTGAGGATGACGGCGACGATGTCGTCCATGCGGTTCTCGATGTAGGAGAAATCGGGCAGGATCAGGTCGACGCCGGGCTGGGTCTCTTCCGGGAAGAGGACGCCGCAGTCAACGATGAGCAGCTTGCCGTCGATTTCGAAGACAGTCATGTTGCGGCCAATCTCCCCGAGGCCGCCGAGCGGAACGATCCGCAGGGTGTTCTTGGGCAGTTTCGGCGGCGTGACAAGGCCGGGAAGGGCGGTTTGGGTCATAGTGCACTACTTTCCAGGCGGAACAGGAGAGGTCTTCTTTCGATCAGGCAGGGCCGGATCAGGAGAAGACGAGTCCTGCCTCCGCCAAGTCCTCGCGGATCGTTTCGATCTCGGCTTCGCCCGGCTCCACGAGGGGCAAACGGACAACCGAGTTGGGCAGGACTCCCTGCCACTTAAGAACTTGCTTCGCAGCAACAGCACCCTGGATATGGGTCATCACTGCACGGACCACTGGGTCCAGTTCGAAATGTATGGTGCGGGCGGTGGCAAAATCGCCTGCAAGTGCGGCATCGATCATCGCACGGTACTGCTTGGTGGCCACGTGCGCGGAGACGCTGACCAGCCCGACGGCGCCGGCCGCCATCCACGGCAGGGTCAGCCCGTCGTCTCCGGAGTAGACATCCAATTCGGTGTTCGCCATGACGCGGGTGACCGCGGCGAAGTCGGCCTTGGCGTCCTTGAGGGCGATGACGCGGGGGTGTTCCGCGAGCCGGATCATGGTTTCGGGCAGGATCGGGACACCGGCACGGCCCGGGATGTCATAGACCATGACGGGCAGGTCCGCGGCGTCGGCAACGGCCTCGATGTGGGCCTGGATTCCGGCCTGGCTCGGCTTGTTGTAATACGGGGTGACGATCAGCTGGCCGTGCGCGCCGGCCTTGGCGGCCCGCTTGGCCATCTCGATCGAGTGCGAGGTGTGGTTGGTGCCGGTGCCGGCAATGACCTTGGCCCGGTCCCCCACGGCCTCGACGATGACGCGGAACAGCTTTTCTTTTTCGTCGTCTTCCAGCGTGGAGGTTTCGCCCGTGGTGCCGGAGATTACGAGGGCGTCGTTGCCGTCGTCGACGAGCTTGTTGGCCAGCTCTGCGGACTGCTGATAGTCGACCTCACCGTCGTTGGTGAACGGAGTGACCATGGCGGTCACAAGGGTTCCAAACGTGTAAGAGCGAATGTCAGAGTCAGCCATAGGAAAAACGTTACCTTGTCCGTGGCTTGTTAGGACAATGGCGACAGAGTGATGCGCGTCAAATTCAGCCCTCCCGTGCCGCGTCTGCCGGGGCTTCGGGACGCCCCGGGGGAACGGCGCAGTAGCGGCTCACGGCCTCCTCGCGCAGCGCCTCAGCCCAGGCCGAGAGCCGCTGCGCGGCACGCACATAGTGAAACAGCTCCGTGGGGGTGAGCGCCTCGAGGTCGGTCTCGGCGAGCCGGCGGGCCAGCTCGGCGCCGGGCGCCTCGGCGGACAGGGCCGTCCCCTCACGATGCCACTGGACGTCCTCGGCCGCCTCCCCCGCGACTAGGCGCCGGAAGAGGAAATCCACGACACCCGGACTCATGGCCTTGAGGACGCCGGTGGTATTGACGGTGGTATTGACGGCGCCAGTTGCCTTGAGGGGGCCGGCTGCCTGGTGGAGACCGGCTTTCTGGTGGAGACCGGCTGCCTGATGGAAACCGGCTTTCTGGTGGAGACCGGCTGCCTGATGGAAACCGGGGGCCGGCTCTGATGCATTGTTCATACTGGCCATATTATTCGAACATATATTCGAATACAAGGATTGTGTTGCCGCTGTACCAGACGGCCGCACCGGCCGGCACAGCCCTGGCAATGGGACGGCCAACGGGCCGGGGTCGGCCGGACGTGAGACGATCAGAAGATGACCTCGCGCGGCATGGCTACGACTACAAGGACTGCCAGGACCAAGGCGGCGGCGCCCCGGCTTGCCGGCGTCGACGCGGCCCGGGGGCTGGCGCTGCTGGGCATGATGGCGACCCACGTGCTCCCCACCTTCGAAGCCGATGCGCAGCTCACCCCCACCTGGGTCGGCCTGGCGTTCTCCGGCCGCGCGGCCGCACTCTTTGCCGTGCTCGCGGGGATAGGCCTAGCGCTGTCCACCGGAAAGGAGCGCCCGCTGGAGGGCTCGGAGTTATGGGCGGCCCGCCGCGGCGTCGCGCTCCGGGCCCTCGTCGTGGGCGCCGTCGGGCTTTCCCTCGGCGGCCTGGAAGTCAACATCGCGGTCATCCTGGTCAACTACGCCCTGCTGTTTCTCTGTGTGCTGCCGTTCCTCGGCCTCCGCGCGAAACGCCTCTGGGCCCTGGCGGCGGCCTGGCTGCTGGCTACCCCGGTCCTGGCCTATCTCCTGCGCCCGTGGCTGTTGGCCGCCGAACCGCCCCTCCGGCTCGGCCACAACCCTGGCTGGGAGGATCTGGCCACTCCGGCGCGGCTGCTCGGCGACTTGTTCCTGACCGGGTACTACCCGGTGCTGCAATGGCTCGCCTACCTGCTCATCGGACTGGCGATCGGCCGACTGGCGCTGGCTAAGGCGGCCGTTCCCTGGCTGCTGCTGGCCGCCGGGACCGTCGCCGCGGTTATCGCCAAGTGGCTGAGCGTGGTGCTGATGGAGGACTGGGGCGGCCGGGCGGCGCTGCAGGAGCAGGTGGGCGATCCGGCCTATCCCCTGGCAAGCCTGCTGCAGGTGAACCTCGCGGGCATCGACCAGTCCGGTTCTGTCTGGTGGCTGGCCTCGAGCGCCCCGCATTCGGGCACCACGCTGGACCTGCTGCACACCGCCGGCGTCGCCGCCGCGGTGGTGGGTTTCTGCCTGCTGCTGGGACGGCTCGCCGATTGGGTGCAGTTGGACCTGCTGCTCCCGCTCCGCGGCGCCGGCGCCCTGACCCTGAGCCTGTATACGGCGCATGTGTGCCTGATGGCGTCGCTGCACGGACACCCGCTTCCCGCCGGCTGGAGCACGGAAGGCGTTTACTGGGCCCAGGCGGTCGCCGCGCTGGTCATTGGCGGCGTTTTCGCGGCACAGGCCTGGCGCGGACCGCTGGAATGGGTGGGCCACGGCGCGAACCAGCTGGGCCGCGGCCGCTGGGCACGGACACGCTAGGCGCAGGAAACGGCTAACCGCCGTCGTTCGCCGGCCAATGGCGAACCGCCAGGGGGCGCCTGGCTAAGCGCCGGTGTCCGGTGACCCGGCGCGGAAGAGGCGGACAGCGTCGCGCATCGAGGCACGGGCGCGCTTGCGGTCCCCGGCGGCGTCGTAGGCGCAGCTGAGCCGGAACCAAGAGCGCCAGTCCCCGGGGGCGGCCTCGGCTTCCGCCCGGTATTTCTCGAACTCCAGATCCGCGGCCTCGCGGATGATTCGGCCGGCGGGGGTGCGCGGCAGGGTGTCCTCCGGCAGGCCGCCCTCGGCTTCCAGGATCTTGGCCAGCCGCTCGGTCCGGGCCCCGAACAAGAGCTCCCTGACCAGCGCCCAAGCCCCGACGATCGGGAGCAGCAGGTAGGCCAGACCGAGGGCTTTCGCCACCAGGTTTGAATCGGAAAGCAGCAGCACCGAACGCTGCAGGGACACCACCAGGTAGAACACCAGCAGGAGCGTCACCGCGCCCACCCAGATCTTGGTGCGGTTGGCCTTGAAGGCCGCGAGGAGGTTGACCATCAGAGGCCCAGATCCAGGTAGCCGTCCAGGCCTACCGTGAGCCCCGGGTGCGCCGCGACGTTGCGCACGCCCAGCAGCACGCCGGGCATGAAGGAGGCGCGGTCGAAGGAGTCGTGGCGGAAGGTCAGCTGCTCCCCCGGGCCGCCCAGCAGGACCTCCTGGTGCGCCACGAGGCCGCGCAACCGGACGCTGTGGACGCGGACACCGTCGACCTCGCAGCCGCGCGCGCCAGGGCGTTCGCTGGTGGTGGCGTCCGGGCTGGCCGCGACGCCGGCGCTGGCGCGCTCGGCGGCAATCAGCTGGGCGGTGCGAACGGCGGTGCCGGAGGGGGCGTCCACCTTCTCCGGGTGGTGCAGCTCAACGATTTCGACCGATTCGAAATAGCGGGACGCCTTCGCGGCGAAGGCGGACGCCAGGACCGAGCCGAGGGCGAAGTTCGGGGCGATGAGGACGCCGGTGCCGGGCTGGCCCGCGAGGTGCGCTTCGAGCCGGGCCAGCCGTTCCGCGTCCCAGCCGGTGGTGCCGACGACGGCGTGCATGCCGTGTTCGACGGCGAAGCGGACGTTCGCTTCGGTGCTCTCGGGCACGGTCAGGTCGATCACGATGCGGGCGCCGGAGTCCACCAGGGTGTCGAGGGAGTCGCCGCGGCCCAGGGCTGCGACAAGCTTCAGGTCTTCGGCGGTTTCCACGGCTTTGACGGCCTCGGCGCCCATGCGCCCGTTGGCGCCCAGGACGGCGACGGCGAGTTGTTCGATCATGGCTTCAACCCTACCGCCGGGGCGGTTCCCGGCTGGAACCGGGGCCCGTACGTTACCACCCCGCGCCGCGGCTCCTACCCGCCCGCGCCCACCCACTCCACGGTGCCGTCGGCGAAGAATTGTTCCTTCCAGATCGGAACCTGCTCCTTGATCCGGTCCACGAGTTCGGCGCAGACCGCGAAGGCTTGTCCGCGGTGCGCCGCAGAGACGGCGCAGACCAGGGCGGGATCACCGATCTCCAGCGAGCCGGTCCGGTGCGCGACCCAGATCCGGACCGGCTGGCCCGGCTGGCCCGCCCCGGCCGCCGACTGCTCGGCGACGAGTTGCGCGACGACGTCGGCCAGCACCTGGTGTGCCGTGGGATGCGCACTGTAGCTGAGCCGTTGTACCGGTTTGCCGCCGTCGTGGTTGCGGACGACGCCGCTGAAGCTCACCACGGCGCCGGCCGTGTCCGATTCGACCGCCGCGATGGCCTGGTCCACCGAGATGGGCTCGGCGCTGAGGACGGCGTGCACGATTTCAAAGCCGGATTCAGTGTCCATGGCTGCCTTCCAGCTGGTCGCAGAGGTGTCCGATGATCGGGTCCAGCACGCCCAGGCCGTCCATGACGCCCTTCGGGGATCCGGGGAGGTTGACGATGAAGGTGCTGCCGGCGGCGCCGGCGTGGCCGCGGCTCAGCATGGCGGTCGGGGTCTTGGCGGTGCCCGCGCTCCGCAGGCCTTCCATGATGCCGGGGATCTCCCGGTCCAACAGCGGCAGCGTCTGTTCCGGGGTGGCGTCGGTAGGGCTGAGGCCGGTGCCCCCGCTGGTGATGATGACGGCGGGGTGCTGGGTCAGCAGCGCACGCAGGGCGGCACCGACGGGCTCGCCGTCGGGAACTACCAGCGCGGGAAACGGCTCGAAGCCGTGTTCGGTCAGCCAGTCGACGATGACGGGGCCGGTGAGGTCTTCATAGACCCCGGCCGCGGCGCGGGTGGAGGCGATCACGATGCCGGCCTTCCGGCCGGTGGCCTCGCCGTGGCGGTGCGGTTCGGTGCTGCTCACAGTGTCCAGTCCCCACTCTTGCCGCCGCTTTTGGCCAGCACCTTGATGTCCGTCAGGACCGCATGCTTGTCCACGGCCTTGATCATGTCGTACACGCTCAGGGCCGCCACGGAGACCGCGGTGAGGGCTTCCATCTCCACCCCGGTCACGCCGCGGGTCTTGACCGTGGCGAACACGGTGACGGACTCGGCGTCGAGCTCGAAATCGACGGTCACCTTGGTGATCGGCAGCGGGTGGCAGAGCGGAATCAGGTCCGGGGTCTTCTTGGCAGCCAGGATTCCGGCCACCCGCGCGACGGCCAGCGCATCTCCCTTGGGCAGTTCGCCGGCACCGAGCAGGGCCAGGACCTCGGCGGTGCTGTTGACCGTGGCGGTGGCGGTGGCCTCCCGCGTGGTCTCGGCCTTGTTGGACACGTCGACCATCTGCGCGGTGCCGTCCTGCCGGAGATGGGTCAGCACGGGCTTGTCTGGGGTATCTGCTTCGTTCACAGCATCCATACTTCCACCTCGTCGCCCTCGGCGAGCGCCGCGGTTCCCACCGGAAGCTGCACGAGGGCATTGGAGTGCGCCAGTGCGTGCACCAGATGGGATCCCGCGCCGCCTTCCAAGCGGACGGTGCCGTCCGCGCCGAGGGTGCCGCGCCGGACCTGGTGCTTGGCTTCGGGGGAAGTCAGTGCTTCGGCCAGCCGGGCCCGGACCACGGTCCGCGGCGCCGGCGAGCCGAACAGTTCGGCCAGCACGGGCCGCAGGAACATTTCGAAGGAGACGAGGCAGCTGACCGGGTTCCCCGGGAAGCCGAGGACGGGGACGCCGTCGAAGGTGCCGATGCCCTGCGGGCCGCCCGGCTGCATTGCCACGCCGCCGAACTCGACGTCGTGGCCCGCCAGCGCCTGCCGGACCACCTCGTACGCGCCCTTGCTGACTCCCCCGGTGGTGACTATCAGATCCACCTCAGCCGCGTGCCGGCGCAGCAGGGATGCCAGCTCCTCGGGGTTGTCGGCGGAGATGCCGGTGCGGGTGACGTGGAGGCCGGCCTGGCGGAGGGCGGATTCGAGCAGGGTGCCGTTCGCGTCGTAGATCTTGCCGGGCTGCAGCGGGCTGCCCGGTTCCACCACCTCGTCGCCGGTCGTCACCAGCAGGACCCTCGGCACGGCGTGCACCGGCACCTGGCTCAGGCCCAGGGCGGCCAGCAGCCCCAGCTGCCCGGGGCCCAGGAAGGTTCCGGCGGCCAAGGCTGGCTGGCCGGCGGCAATGTCGCTGCCGGCGTCGCGGACGAAGGTGCCCGCCGGGGTCGCGGGCAGGCGGACGGTGGCGGTTTCCCCGGGGGCGGGGAAGGAATCCGGAACGGCCTGCTCAATGGGGACGACGGCGTCGGCCCCGGCCGGGATCATGGCTCCGGTCATGATGGGCGCGGCTGTGCCGGGGGCCAGTTCGGCGGGCTGTGCGCCGGCCGGGACGGGAGCCGCGACGCGCAGTTCGGCGCCGCCGTCGGGCACGTCGGCGCTGCGGATGGCAAAGCCGTCCATCTGCGAGTTGGCAAACGGCGGGAGGTCCAGCGGGGCCGTGATGTCGGCGGCCAGTCCCCGGCCCAGCGCGTCCCGGAGCGGCACGGTGTCCACGCGGGCGGCAAGGGGTGCCAGCAGCGCGCGGACCTTGTCCCGGTGCGCTTCCACGGTTACGGGCCTGTTCGCGGTGCGGTGCATACGTTGTTGACCTTTGGCTCGGCTGGCTAGGACTTCACGTCCACTGTAACTGTGTGGTAGCCGGTGGCCCCGCTGGGCGCCACCGGGGCGCGCTCCTCCACCTGCGGGACGCCGGCGAGGTCGGTGGCCCGGACCTGGACCTCGTACTGTCCCGGGCCCAGCGGCACTGAGAGCTTCCACTGGCGCCAGGTGTCTGTGGAGATCGCGGGTGCCAATTCGGCTTGCTCCCACTCGCCGCGGTTCACGCGCACTTCCACCTTGCCGATGCCGCGGTGCTGGGCCCAGGCCACGCCGCCGAAGTCCACCGTCCCCGCGTTCACGCTCCGGCCGGCCCGCGGCACGTCGATCCGCGACGACGTCTTGATCGGTCCGCGCTCGCTCCAGCCCCGCGGCGTCCAGTAGGCGACGTCGTCCGCGAACCGGGTGACTTTCAGTTCGGTGACCCACTTGGTCGCCGAGACGTAGCCGTAGAGCCCCGGCACGACGAGCCGGACCGGGAAGCCGTGCTCGAGCGGCAGCGGCTCCCCGTTCATCCCCACCGCCAGCAGCGCGTCCCGGGTGTCCGTGAGCACCTCCAGCGGCGTGCCCGCGGTCCAGCCGTCGGCGCTGCGGGAGAGCACCATGTCCGCTCCCGGTTTCGGGCCGGCCTGCGCCAGCAGTTCCCGGACCGGCCAGCCGAGCCAGCGCGCGTTGCCGATCAGCTCGCCGCCCACCTCGTTGGAGACGCAGGCGATGGTGATGTACCGCTCGGTCAGGGGCTTGGCCAGCAGGGCGTCAAAGTCCAGTTCGACCTCGTGGTCCACCAGCCCGGTGACTTTGAGCTTCCATTGGTGCGGATCCACGAGCGGAACGCGCAGGGCGGTGTCGATCCGGTAGAAGTCCTTGTTCGGGGTGATCAGGGGGTCCAGTCCAGCGAGCCCAAGCTCGGCTCCTGCGGGTATCGGCTGCGCCCGGGACGCCGGGCCGGGCAGGACCAGCTTGCCGCGCAGCTCCACGACGGCCGCCGCCGCGCCGCGCAGGGTGGATGCAAGCACCCCGCCCACGCCCGCGATGGCCGCCGTAACCGCCAGGGACTGCAGGAAGCGGCGGCGGGCGGGGCGGGCGGGTGGTTGGCCCATGGGGCCCTTGGCCGGTTCGCCCGCTGCGGGGGTTGCCTCTGCGGAGGCTGCCGGGGCCGGTGCTGCGGGGTCGGCGTCGGCGTCGGCGTCGGCGTCGGCGTCGGCGTCGGACCAGTCTTTAAGCCGGCGGATCAGCCAGCGCAGCAGCACCATGCCCAGCACGGCGGCCAGCAGCGGCTCGGGAACGGCGTTGGCGCTCCCCTCGGCCCGGGTCAGCACGGCCGCGACGCCCACCAGGCCGAAGATGGCGATCACGGCCAGCCCGGCGAAGCGGCGGCGCCATTCCAGCACCCCGCCCAGTGCGGCCAGGGCCGCAATCACCAGTCCCATTCCGCCGAGCAGGGCCAGTTTGTCGGCCGTGCCGAAGAGCGAGATGGCCCAGTCCTTGACGCCCGGCGGGACGGCGTCGATCACCGCTCCCCCGACGGCCGTCACCGGCGAAACCGAGGGGCTCAGCAGCCCGGCCGCCAGTTCCCCCAGGACGACGCCGGCCCCGACGGCGGCCACCCCGGCAGCGGCGGCCCACCACGGGGTGCGCCGCGGGGCGGGCTGCGGCGTTCCGCTGGGGGCCGAAGATGGAACGGCCCGGGACGTGTTCACGCTTCCAGCATAAGTTCGCAGGCGCCAGTTCGTTGGCTCCGGGGCGTGATGCCTGGCCCGCAGTGGCGTAGCCTGACCTTATGAGTGTTCAGCTTGGCATGCCCCAGCCCCGCGCGGAAAGCGGCCCCGGCGCGGACGTACCGGCGCCGCAGCCGGCCGGGCGCCCGGCCGGAATGCCTGCCGGGCTGGTGGACCGATACGGCCGCCGCGCCACCGACATGCGGCTCTCGCTGACGGATAAATGCAACCTCCGCTGCAGCTACTGCATGCCGGCCGAAGGCCTCGAATGGCTGTCCAAGCAGGCCGTCATGACGGCGGAGGAAATCGTGCGGATCGTGCGGATCGGCGTCGAACAGCTGGGTGTCCGCGAACTCCGGCTCACCGGCGGCGAACCGCTGGTCAGGGCGGACCTGCTGGACATTATTTCCGCCCTTCGCCAGGCGCACCCGGACCTGCCGATCTCGATGACCACCAACGCGGTCGGGCTGGACAAGAAAGCGGCCGGGCTGAAGGCAGCCGGGCTGACCCGGATCAATGTCTCCCTGGACTCGCTGCACGAGGAAACCTTCACCAAGCTGACCCGGCGGCCGTTCCTGGGCCGCGTCCTCGCCGGTGTCGACGCCGCCTGGGCCGCCGGCCTGGGACCCGTGAAGCTCAACGCCGTGTTGATGCGCGGCATCAACGACGCCGAGTCCCCCTCGCTGCTCGCCTGGGCCCTGGACCGCGGCTACGAACTGCGCTTCATCGAACAGATGCCGCTCGACGCCGACCACGGCTGGACCCGCCGGAACATGATTACCGCAGCGGAGATCCGGGACCTGCTCTCCGTCGACTACGTGCTCAGCGCCGATCCGCGGGAGCGCGACGGCGCCCCGGCCGAGCGTTTCGAGGTCCGCGCCCGCGTGCCGGGCACGGACCAGGCCACGGGCCCCGTGCTGGGCACCGTGGGGATCATCGCCTCGGTCACCGAACCGTTCTGCGCGGACTGCCGCCGGACCCGGATCACCGCGGAGGGGAAGATCATGAGCTGCCTCTTCTCCCGCGAGGAAACCGACCTGCTGGGGCTGCTGCGCGGGGGCGCCAGCGACGAACAACTCGCCGAACGCTGGCAGGACGCCATGTGGCTCAAGCCCAAGGCCCACGGCATGGACCACGTCGGACTGGACGCCCCGGACTTCGTCCAGCCGGACCGCAGCATGAGCGCCATCGGAGGCTGAACCACCCGTGAACGTACGTTACTTCGCTGCCGCGCGCGCTGCCGCCGGCGTGGACGAGGAAAAGTTCGAGCTGCCCGACGGCGCCACGCTGGCCACCCTGGTGGAGGCGGTCCTCGCCGTCGAACGCCCTGAGCCGCCGGCGGGCACGCCGCCGCTGGTCCGCATCCTGTCCCGGTCCAGCTTCCTGCTCAATGAGGTGGCCGTCCGTAATACTGCCGCGGTCCTGGGCCCCGACGACGTCGTCGACGTGCTGCCGCCCTTCGCCGGCGGCTAGGCTCCGTCAACTGGTCCTCACCGCCCGTCTGATGCCGAGGCGGCGGTCGGCGACACAGCCGCGGCTCCGAGAGCCAGGCCCAGCAGCGCACCCCGGCTCCGGACACCGCAGGCCACGAAGACAGCCTTGAACAGGTCCTGCACGGTGTAGGGGCGGATCTGCAGGGCAGCTGCCAGCTCAGACGTGCTGAGGCCGCCGGCGGCGAGCCCCAGCAGCCGGTGCTGTTGCGGAGTCAGCGCAAAGCAGCGGGCAAACGCTTCCAGCCGGTCCGCTGCCGGGCACTCCTGAATAGTCACCGCGAGCGGAGGCGCTCCCCCTTTCCCGGGGTCCATCCGGGCGGAGCGCAAAAGAGCCCAGGCGCCGTGCCCCACCGGAACGCGGGACATGGCTTGGTGGGCGTCCACCCCGGCTTCCCTCGCCAGAAGTTGGGCGGCGACATTCAAGACTTCCGCGGGGATGCCCTCATACGGCCGGGGCCCGCGCTGCAGCAGCCCCAGCCAGTCGCCGGCCGTTGCCGTCTGGCCCCTCACGGCCAGCCGCTCGTCGAGGACCAGCACGGCCTGGGGCGGCAAGGACTTCCCAACAGCCGTCCGGGCCCCGGCACCACCTCCAACGTCCCGCTGCCACTGTGCCGCCCGGCTCCGCCGCAGGCCTGCTGCCAACAGCGGTGCCGCCGTGGCGAGGAAATCGGTCTCGGGCTCGGAGAACGTGCCCTCGTCCCCGCCACGCCACAAGTCGAGCCAGCCCCAGCACCCATGTTTATCGGCGAAAACCACGGACAGCACGTCCGTCACCCCGTAGCGGATCAACAGCCCGTTCCAGAGTCGGCTGCGCGCCGGCCGCCCGCCAGTGGCCATCAGCAGGGTCGTCGCCGGCCGTCGCTGGCCCATCAGGGAGGTCCATCGGGCGTCCGCCGTCAGGTACTTAAGCCGGATCAGCTCAGGCAGCTCGTCCGGACAGGGAATCCTGGCCATCGGCGAGATCCCGGTGGCCGATTCCGGATCTGTCAACGGCCAGGCAAAGGCGCTGAACGGCACCACTTTTCCGAGTTCCGCAAGCACTTCCCGGCGCAGCTCCCGGTCATCCAGCACGTCGCGGCAGAGGTAGCCGATTCGTTCCAGACTCCGGCTCAGCGCCCAACTGGTGGCCATGGAATCAGTATGCCCCTCGGGCTTTGCCTTCTGAATCGGCCGGCTAAAGGTGCGGGCCGGACGCGGGACCGAAACCCGGCACCCCCACCAGAAATCTGGGATACCGCGCGCCGCCCCGCCGCGCCTACCGTTGAACATCCCGCAGCCAGAGAAGAGACATAAGGAGGGCTCGTGATGTTCACCCTGCAGATTGAGCACAAGATCAAGGACTACGAGCTGTGGAAGGAAGCGTTCGACCGTGACCCGGTCAACCGCGCGGCGTCGGGAGTCACCGCACCCCGCATCAGCCGTCCGGTGGATGACCCGAACTATGTGGTAGTCGAGCTCGATTTCGAGCAACGTGCCCAGGCCGAAGCCCTACTGGCGAAGCTTCAGGCAACCGTCTGGAATTCGCCCGCCGCGGCCCCTGCCCTGCAGGGAGCCCCAGCGACCCGGATTATCGAGTCCGCGCCCTGATCCGCCGCCGTCAGGCACTCCGGCGACGACGGCGGCTAGGCCCCGTCTACAGGCTCCCTCAACTGCCGGCCAGGGCCTCCCGCACGCTTTCCGCCACGGCCGCGGCACCGGTCTCGCCCATCACGATCGTGTAGTGGTTCACGTCCGGCACCTCCCGGACCCGCAGGGACGGCAGCTTCGCGGCCCACTCGTCCAGGTACCCGGGCGCATAGAGGGCGGCCGGCTCGTTGAGCAGCCCGCGCGGCGCCCGGAGGACCACGGTGTCCACGGCGAGTTCGTCCAGCGCTTTGAGCAGTGAGGCGCCCCGGTGCAGTTCCGCGGTATCTTCGGCCATCGCCTGATAGCGCGTGGAGGGCCGCAGTTCCGGCTCCTCGCCGGTGAGGTCGTAGTCCACGTAGGCTTCCACGAGCGGTCCCCAGCCGGCGCTGAACGCCGGGTGCTGCCGCCAGAAGGAGCGGTACACCTCGCGGCTCGGGAACGTGGCGTTGAGGCGCTCGGCAGCCGGGCCGAGCACCGAGGAGATGAGCTGCTCGTCGGAGATCCCCTCCGGGACCTGCAGCGGCAGGCCTCCGTCCACCAGCACGAGCGAGCGGACGCGCTCCGGGAACAGGTTCGCAAGGACGACCGACGCGAAGCCGCCCATCGAATGCCCCACCACGACGACCGGCTCCGGAGCCAACGCCGCCAGCACGGCAGCGAGGTCCTCGGCGTGCGAGGGCATCCCGTACGGTGCGGGCAGGGCATTGCTGCGGCCGCGGCCGCGCAGGTCCGGAGCGATGATCCGGACGTCCGGCAGCGCCTCGGCCAGGTACGGCCAGGCCTTGTGCGAGGCGGTGACCCCGTGGACGGCGAGGATGGTCGGGGCGTCGGGCTCGTCCGGGCCCCAGATGGCGGTGTGCAACGTGCCGCCGCGGACCTCCACTTCGGCGGTGCGGTACGTGTCCTTGCTGGCTGTCTGGGTCATGGGGCTGTCCCTTCCTGGGGCGGTGTGGGGTTCGCGGCCGTTCCTGGGGCGGAACCGGGCGAGGGCGCAAGGGCCCGTTCGATGAACTGCATCATTTCCTCGAAGACTTCTTCGGGCACGTCGGGCCGGGCGCCGGCGGCGGGTTCGGCGCCTTCCTCGTCCCAGAGGACCCAGCGCATGCCGATCAGCTCGCCGATGCCCATCAGGGCCCAGGCCGCGACGGTGGGGTCCATCTCCCGGACCTCGCCGCTGAGCTGGGCCGCTTTCAGGCCCTCGATGTAGCCGTTGACGATCCGGGTGTAGTGGAGCCGCAGCGCGCCGGGCGAGACGAACTCGGCCTGCCGGATGATCCGGTACAGGGCGGGGTGCTGCGCGGTGAAGCGGAAGAAGGCCCGGAAGCCGGCCCGTTCCGCCTCGAGCCGGGTGCCTGCGCTCTTGGCCGCGTCGGTCATGGCGTGCCGGACGCGCCGGTTCAGGTCCTCGACCACTTCGTCGAAGATGGCCTGTTTGCCGTCAAAGTACAGGTAGAACGTGCCGAGGCCGACGCCGGCCGCCTCCGTGATCTTGACGATCGAGGCTTCGTGGTAGCCCACCGAGGCGAAGACCGACTCCGCGGCCTCGAGCAGCTTGGCCCGGGTGCGGGTGCCGCGGGCGGTGCGCGGCGCGGCGCTCATGCCCGTCCCCCTGCCGCGGAGCCGCGGCCGGCAGGAAGGCGCTCCGCCGGAGTTCTCCCGGCCAGTTCCTGGCGCAGCCTGGCGCGGAGCACCTTGTTCAGTGCGGTGCGTGGCAGCGCGGCGACCAGCTCGATCCGCGCCGGGACCTTGAAGCGGGCCAGCTGGGAGGCGCAGTGTTCCAGCAGCTCCTGCTCGTCGGTGGCCATGCCGGGACGGACCACCACGAAGCCCATGCCGCTTTCACCCCAGCGCGCGTCCTCCACCCCGACGACGGCGGCCTGCGCCACCGCCGGGTGGGCCAGCAGGGCTGCCTCGACCTCGGCCGGGGCCACGTTCTCGCCGCCGGAGATGTAGATGTCCTTGAGCCGGTCCACGACTTTGATGTACCCCTCGGCGTCGCGCTCCACCAGGTCGCCGGTGCGCAGCCAGCCGCCGGCGAGCACGGCTGCCGTGGCGGCGGGGTCGCGGAAGTAGCCGGCGAACACGCCCGGGCCTCCCACCAGCAGCTCGCCGCTGGCGGCGCCGTCGAGGATTTCTCCGGTGACCGGGTCTGCCACGGCGACGGCGACGTGCGGATACGGCTTGCCGGAGTAGCCCACCATCCGTTCGGCGTCGTCGTTCGGCAGGCACAGGACGTTGGGCGAGGCCTCGGTCAGGCCGTAGCCCTGGCTCAAGGCCACCCCCCGGCGGTGCCAGATCCGCAGCAGCGGCGCCGGCATCGGCGCCCCGCCCACCACGGCGTGGCGCAGGCTGCCCAGTTCCGCGTGCGCAAAGTCCGGGTGTTCGGCCAGCATCAGGTACTGGGTGGGGACACCCATCAGCATGGTCACGCCCCGCTCGGCGATGAGCTGCAGCACCCGGCCCGGATCGAACCCGCGTTCCAGCACCACGGTGGCGCCGACCCACCAGGCCAGCAGCGGCTGGATGTTCCAGCCGCCCACGTGGAACTGCGGGAGCACGGCCAGCACCACGTCGTTGCTGCCCATGTCCAGGGTCCGCGAGAGCGAGAGGTTGTTCCAGAAACAGTTGGCGTGGGTCAGGACGGCGGCCTTGCTGGCCCCCTCGGTACCGGAGGTGAAAATCATCAGCAGGGCATCGTCGTCGCGCACGTCCCGGCGGGGCGCGCGGGGGTCGGTCGAGGCCGCCGGCCGCACGCGCGAAGGCGGCGGGACGGCCCTTTCGACGCCGCCGGGGCCCAGGGCAGCGGTCCGCGGCCGGTGCGGCAGCATTGCGCACGCCGCGGCGGCGAGCGAGTCGAGCTCGCCTTCCACCAGCAGCAGCTGAGGCTCCGCGAGTTCGAGCTGCGCCGCGAGTTCCCGGGGCGAGAGCCGCCAGGACAGCGGGACCAGGACCAGCCCGGCCTTGGCACAGGCGAAGAAGGCCACCACGTGGTCCGAGCTGTTGCCGGTGAGGCTCGCGATCCGGTCCCCGATCCCGTAACCGGCGGCACGGAACCCGCCAGCCAGGGCAGAGGCCCGGCGTTCCAGCTCGCTGTAGAGCAGGGTGCAGCCGCGGTCGTCGATGGCGACCCGGTGCGGGGTGGAAAGGCTGCGGTCGGTGGTCCAGCGGCCCAGGGTGTGCAGGCCGTCGGCCTGGTTCGGACCGGTTGGGTTGCTCATGCGGCTTCCTCCAGGATTTCGCGCGACGTCGAAGTGCCGCCGCCACCACCACGCTGGCCGCGCCGGTTGCGGCGCTGCGCCAGCCGCTCGGCGGCTCCGGTGAGGCCGCCCGGCAGGAAGAGCACCACCAGGACGAAGAGGGTGCCGAGGATGAACAACGGTTCGGACAACGGTACACGCAGAACATCCGGAAGCGACTTCACCGCCTCGGAGTTCGCCAGCGTCGTAAGGCGCTGGTCGAGGATGGTGTAGAAGACGCCGCCAACCACGGCGCCCCAGCGCGAGCCCACGCCACCCAGGACCACCATCACCAGCAACGTGACGGTGAAGTCCGCGGACACCGCCCGGGGCACGGCGCCGCTCTGCAGCAACAGGAAGACCATGCCGATGACGCAGACCAGCACGGCGGAGACCACGAAAATCAGCAGCTTCACGAGGTAGGGCTGCAGGCCCAGGACGCGGACCCGGAGTTCGTTCTCGCGCACGGCGGCCGCGGCGTGGCCGGCCCGGGAAGACTGCACCCAGGTGACGATGACGAAGACCGCGACAAGCACGGCCAGGGCCAGCCAGTACAGGTTGCGGGTGTTGACCACGCCCACCAGGAAATCGGGCAGGTTGTCCGTGCGCAGCGTCAGCCCCTCGTCGCCGCCGGTCCTGCCCTCGGGGTTGCGGCCCACGATCACCGACCCGGCCTGCGCGAAGGCCAGCGTGACCATGGCGAAGGGGATGCCGCTGACGCGCAGGCTGATGCTGCCCACCACGTGGGCCAGCACGATCACGATCAGCAGGGTCAACCCCATCGCCGGCAGCAGCGGGATATCGAAGTTCTGCAGGATGATCGCGAGCCCGTAGACGCCGGCGCCGAAGTAGAGGGCGTGCCCGAAGGACAGCAGCCCGGCCACACCCAGCAGCAGGTGGTAGGTCAGGGCGGCGGCGGCCATCAGCATGCACATGGCCAGCAGTTGCAGGGACCCGGGCGTGTAGCTGGGGCCGGGCAGCACGCCGGGCAGCGAGATGTTCAGCAGCGGAAGCAGGACCAGGAGCAGCACTCCGGCGCCGCCCGCGGCCCACGCCGCGAGCCTGCGGCCCGCCGGGCCGGGGCGCGCGCCGTCGGGAGCCGTGCCGGGGCCCGGCTGCGCGTCGGCCTTCCGGCTCCGGCGGGCGGCGCCGCCGTCGGCCACCGGCTGTCGTGTGTTGGTGCCGTCGATGTTGGTGCCGTCGGTGCTGGAAGTGTCCGTGTGGGTGGTCATGAGGTTCTCCCGAGCAGGCCGGTGGGACGGAACAGCAGCACGAGCGCCAGGGCGAGCACGACGACGAAGTCGCCGGTGCCGCCGAGGTAGAAGTTCGCGAACTGCTGCAGGACGGCGACGGCGACGGCGGCGATGGCCGCCCCGGTCAGCGAGCCGAGCCCGCCGATCACCGTGACGATGAAAGCGAAGATCAGCAGCGAGCCGCCGAGCATGGGCGAAACGTAGCCGAAGTAGTGCGAGGCGAGGACCCCGCCGAGGCCGGCCGCCGCCCCGCCGATGGTGAAGACGAGGGTGAAGGCCTTGCGGACGTCGATCCCCAGGGCGGTGACCATGGACCGGTTTTCCACGCCGGCGCGGATGATCATGCCGTAGCGGGTCTTTTTCAGGAAGAACACCAGGGCAAGCAGCACCAGAAGCGCGGCAATGATGCAGATGAAGCGGTCGTTGGGGATCCTGGCGCCGAGGATTTCGGTGGTGTCCTTGAACCAGGCCGGCCCCTTGATGAATACCGGGTCGGTGCCCCAGATGCCGTCGAAGAGCGCCACCGCGGCGAGCGAGAGGCCCACCGTGACGAGCACCTGCTCAATGTGGCGCTGGTAGAGCCTGCGGATCAGGACGAACTCGGTGAACGCGGCAAAGGCGGCGCCGGCGGCGGCCCCGATCACGAGGGACAGCAGGAACGTCCCCCAGTTGTCGGAGCCGGTGCGGCGGGCGATTTCCCAGCCGGTGAAGGCGCCCAGGGTCAGGAAGGCGCCGTGCGCGAAGTTGAGCACGCCCATCAGTCCGTAGATCAGGGACAGCCCGGCGGCCACGAGGAAGTACAGGGCACCCAGACCGAGGCCGGTGAACAGCAGCAGGACGAGGGTGCTCACAGGGCAGCGCCTTTCTCGGCTGGTTCCGCGGCGGGTTTGCCGGCGGGTTCCATAGCGGGTTTCCCGGCGGGTTCCATCGCGGGATTCCCGGCAGCGGCCGGGTCCGTGGACACGCCCAGGTGACGCTGGATCAGCCCCGCGTCGTCGAGGAAGTCGAGGGCCCGGCCGGTGTGGACCACGCGTCCGCCGGAGAGCACGACGGCGCCCTCGGCCAGTTGCCGGACCACTTGGAGGTTTTGCTCGACGAGCAGGATCGGGACGGTCCTGGCTGCCTCGGCCAGGGTCTCCGCCACCTCGCCGACGATCTTGGGCGCGAGGCCCTTGGTGGGTTCGTCGACCAGCAGGATCTTATTGGTGTTCAGCAGGGCACGCGCCAGCGAGACCATCTGCTGTTGCCCGCCGGAGAGCGTACCGGCCATCTGCCCGGCGCGCGCCAGCAGGTCCGGGAAGAGTTCCTCGACCAGCTGCCGCCGGGGCGCGGCGTCACGTTCGGCGAGCCGGAGGTTCTCCGCGACGGTGAGCTTGGAGAAGACTTCGCGGTCCTCGGGGACGTAGCCCACGCCGCTGCGGATGATCTTGAAGGTGGCTTCCTTCTCAATCCGCTCCCCGTCGAGTTCCACGGTGCCGGTGCGGTCGATCAGGCCGATGATGGCCTTGATGGTGCTGGTCTTCCCGACGCCGTTGCGGCCCAGCAGGGCCGTGATCCCGGTGGCTGGGACGGTGAAGGACACGTCCTCCACGACCTGCTGGCCGGCGATCGAGGCGAACAGGGACTCGACCCTCAGGATGGGACGGGCTTCGGTGGCGCGGTTGTCCGCTGCGGTGCTCATACGGGTTCTCCGAGGTAGGCGCTTTGCACGGTGGGGTCGGCCATGACGGCGTCCGGGCTGTCCAGGGCCAGCAGGCTGCCGTGGTGCATCACCGCGACCCGGTCCACCAGGCCCAGGACGACGTCCATGTGGTGCTCCACCATCATCACGGTGCAGCCGCGGTCCCGGTGCATTCCCCGGATGATCTGGGTGAGGGACGGGACGTCCCCCGACGCCACCCCGGCCATCGGTTCGTCGAGCAGGACGACGGCGGGATCCGTCGCCAGCAGCACGGCGATTTCGACCTTGCGCTTTTCGCCGTGCGAGAGGTCCCCCGCCGGCGTCGTGAGTTTGCTGGTGAGCCCCACCTCGTCGATGGTGCCGCGGGCGATCCTGGTGGCCTCGTCCGAAGCGGACGGGAAGCGCAGGATGCTGAAGCTGCCGCCGAGCTTCGCCTGGGCGGCGAGCCGGACATTCTCCAGCACGCTGAGCCTGGGAAACAGGTTGGAGGTCTGGAAGGTCCGTCCCAGCCCTGCCCGGGACCGGCGGTGGATCGGCGCGGCCGTGATCTCCCTGCCGTTCAGCATGATGCTGCCCGCGGTGGGCCGCAGCACGCCGGAAATCAGGTTGAACAAGGTGGTCTTGCCGGCCCCGTTGGGGCCGATCACGCCGATCATTTCGCCGGCGCCGACGGCGAAGCCCACATCCTGGAGGATGCGTGCACCGCCGATCTGCAAGCCTAGGCCGTCCACCGCAAGGGCGGGCAGGGCTGGGGTCTTCATACTGGTCCTTCGTTTCTCGCGGTCTGGTCCGGGGAAGGGTGCCTGGCGCCAACGCGCCGGGCGGCTACTTCTTTTCCGGCGGCGCGACGGTGTCGCCGGGAACCACCTTGACGAGCTCGGGAGCCCAGGTGCCGCCCTTCTGGACGAGCTTGGCCTGGTACATGTCCTGGATCAGGGCGTGGTCCGAGGGGCGGACGGTTTCCTTGCCCTTGGGGCCGTCGAAGCTGAAGCCTTCAAGGGCCTTGACCATGGCGTCGGGATCGGAGCCGCCCTCCTTGATGGCCTGGACGATCAGCTGGCCGGCGACGAAGCCGTCCGGCGTGAAGAGGTCGGCCTTGTGGCCGGCCTTCTCGACGGCGGCGATCATCTTCTTTTCCACCTCGTTGCCGGCGACACCGGGGAAGTAGTGGTTGAGGAAACTGATCTTGGAGCTTGCCGGGCCATAGGCGCCGAAGCTGGCCGCGTCACCGAGTCCGGTCACGACGGGCGCGGTGTCGAAGACGCCCTGCTGGCTCAGCGCCTGCCACATGCTGCCGGTCGTTGCCCCGGCCCAGGCCACGAAGACCATGTCCGGCTTGGCGTCGATGAGCTGGCGGGCGAACGGGGTGAGCTCCTGGCCCTCCGCCACAAGGATGGATTCCACCGTGGCGCCCTTGGCACCGAGGACGGCCTTGACCGCGGCGACGTTGCCCTGGCCGAAGGCGTTGTCCTGCGCGAACACCATCACCTTCTTGCCCTTGATGTCGATGAAGGTGCCCGCGGTGGCGACGTCCTGCAGGCTCTGCCGGCCCGAGCGGAAGGTGTACTTGTTGATGCCCTGGATCGCGTCGGTCGCGGCTGGGCCGGAGATGTACAGCACCTTGTTCTGCTGGGCCTGCTCGGCGAGCTTCAGCGCGATGCCGGAAGAAGCCGTGCCGCCGATGACTTTGTAGCCCTTGCCGATCAGGTCCTTGGCGGCGGTGACAGCCTTGTCCGGGTCGCCGCCGTCGTCGGCGTACGTGAAGTTGATCTTGGCGCCGTTGATTTCGCCGGTGCCGCCGGTCGCGTAGTCGATGCCGGCCTGGAGGCCCTCGTAGTAGGTCGCGCCGTAGGCCGCGAGCGGTCCGGTCTTGGAGTAGATGATGCCGACGTTGACGGGCTCGGCGGCTTTGCCGGCCCCGCCGGAGCCCGCCGGCGCGGCCGACCCGGCGGTGGGCGCGCAGGCGCTGAGGGCGAGCCCCGTGGCCATCACGGCGGCCATCAGGAACTTCTTTGTATCCTTCACGGGATGCCTTTCATTGAGAATCCGCGGAATCTCAGCAGGAGATCCGACAGGAGGAAGCAGCTAAACCTGAAAGGTGATTCAGATTACGGCAAACCTATGATGCGGCTCACACCGTGTCAATGGGCTTCGGGGCAGCCCCGGTAACGAAACGGCAACTTTCCCGCCCACGTGCGTCTGCGACCCTCCCGCAGACGGGCGCGGAAACACCCCACCCTCCGTCAGACCAGGAGCGGGAATATCCGACCCTCCCTCAGATCCCAACCGGGTCCGATCCTTTACAGCCGCGGGACTCGGCGTGATGATGGTGGCGGGGCCAGTCGGAAGGAATCCCAGTCGGAGGAAGCATGGATCGACCGCTGCCAGGCAGCGCACACGAGGCCCTTGAGTCATTTCTGGGGCAATGGAACGGCACCACCCAGTGGGAAGCCACGGCTTGGGGTCCGGCCCGGACCGCCGCGGCCGAGGTCGTTTTCGCCCGCGCCGCAGCCGGCCTGGCTGTGACCATGAGCTACCGCCACACCGACGCCGACGGCGTCAAGACCGAGGGCGTCGGGGTTTTCACCATGGACCCAGACCATCCCGACACGCTCTGGTACCACGTCAACAGCATGGGCCTGCCCCCGGAGGCGCCCGCCCGGGCCAGCTGGCACGACGGCACCCTGACCATCGAACGGCGCAGCGACCGCGGCACCGCCCGGCACACCCTGCGGGTCGAGGACGGCCAGCTAACTCACGCCGCCGGGCTAAGGCTAGGGAGCGCGAGCGAGTTCAGCCCTTTCATGACCACGGTGTGCCGCCGCGTCCCCGAGCCCGCTCCCGTCGCCGCCTGACCTGAGGGGGTCCGGCAGTTACCCCTCCGGAGCTTAGGGAGGGTCCGGCAGTTACCCCTCCGGAGCTGAGGGAGGGTCCGGGTCAGAGGCCGAAGGTCTCGGATTCTTCGAACGGACCGACCACTGTGACGGTGCGCGGGGCGGCGGCGAGTTCGCGCGCCAGCTCCTGGACCTCGGCCGCGGTGACGGCCTTGATCTGGCGCAGCGTCTCGTCGATGTCCTGGTATTCGCCGGAGACCAGTTCGGCGCGGCCCAGCCGGGACATCCGCGAACCGGTGTCCTCCAAGGCCAGGACGATGCCGCCGCTGAGCTGGCCGACGGCCTTGCGCAGTTCCTCTTCGGAAATGCCGCCCTCGGCCAGTTTGTCCAGTTCGGCGCCGAGGAGCTCCAAGACCTGCCGGACCTTCGACGGCGTGCAGCCGGCGTACATGCCGAAGTAGCCGGCGTCGGCGTAGGAGGAGGCGAAGGAGTAGGTCGAGTACACCAGGCCGCGCTTCTCGCGGACCTCCTGGAACAGCCGGGACGACATGCCGCCGCCCAGGACGGCATTGAGCACGCTCATTACGAAGCGTCGCTCATCGGTGGCGACCAGGGACGGGCAGCCCATGATGATGTTGGCCTGTTCCACCGGGCGCTTGACCACGTGCAGGCCCGCGGTGCCGGTGATCGAGGCGCGATCGGTGGAGCGGCGCTGCACGGGGGCGGCGTCGTGTTCGAGTTCCCAGCCGGCGGAGTGCAAAGCGTCCACCACGAGTTCGCAGACGACGTCGTGGTCCAGTCCCCCGGCGGCGGTGATGACAAGCTCGTCCGGACGGTAATAGCGGCGGTAGTGGTCCCAGACCGAGTCGCGGGCGACGGCGCGGATCGCATCCGGGGTGCCGCCGATCGGGCGGCCGAGCGGGTGCGTGCCCAGCACGGCGGCAACGAAGTGTTCGTGCGCGACGTCGGTGGGGTCGTCGCTGTCCATGGCGATTTCCTCAAGGATGACGTCGCGCTCCTGCTCCATCTCCTGCGGGTCCAACACGGCGCCGGTGATCATGTCCGCGATGACGTCGATGGCCATCGGAAGGTCCGTGTCCAGCACCCGGGCGAAGTAGCAGGTGCTCTCCTTGGCGGTGGCGGCGTTCGATTCCCCGCCCACCTCGTCGAAGGCGGAGGCGATTTCCAGCGCGGTGCGCCGCTTGGTGCCCTTGAACAGCAGGTGCTCCAGGAAGTGGGTGGAGCCGTGCTGCCCGGGGGCCTCATCTCGCGAGCCGACGCCGACCCAGAAACCGATGGTTGCGGAGCGCTGCCCCGGCATCGCCTCGGTCAGCACCCGGACACCGCCGGGCAGCACCGAGCGACGCACCTGCGAGCCGCCGTCGGCTCCGTGGATGAGGGTGTCAGCGTGCTGGTTCTGCTCAAGCGGCAGGGGGACGACAGTCATTAAGGCCTTTCAATAAAACCGTCACGGGAAACGTGCCAAATCTGCCTGCAATCCTACCTGCCTTTAACGGCAGCGGGGCCGGTGGACGAATCCACCGGCCCCGCTGTGCGAGTCGGGAAATACTACTCTGCGGACTCCTCCGAGACCTCAGCGTTGGCAGCGTCCGCTGACCCTTCCTCATCGGCCACGACGGGCGAGAGGGAGAGCTTTCCGCGGTCGTCGATCTTGGTGATTTCCACCTGGATCTTCTGGCCTACGGAAACTACGTCCTCGACGTTGTCCACGCGCTTGCCGCCGGCGATCTTGCGCAGCTCGGAGATGTGCAGCAGACCGTCCTTGCCCGGGGTCAGGGAAACGAAGGCGCCGAAGGTCGTGGTCTTGACGACCGTGCCCAGGTATCGCTCGCCGATTTCCGGGACCTGCGGGTTGGCGATGGCGTTGATCGCGGACCGTGCTGCGTCGGCAGACGGGCCGTTCGTGGCGCCAATGTAGACAGTTCCGTCGTCCTCGATCGAGATGTCGGCTCCGGTGTCTTCCTGGATCTGGTTGATCATCTTGCCCTTCGGGCCGATGACCTCGCCGATCTTGTCTACCGGGATCTTGACCGCGATGACGCGCGGCGCGAACTCGGAGAGCTCGTCCGGGGTGTCGATCGCGGAGTTCAGCACGTCCAGGATGTGCAGGCGGGCTTCGCGGGCCTGCTTCAGGGCGGCGGCCAGGACCGAGGCCGGGATGCCATCGAGCTTGGTGTCCAGCTGGATGGCCGTGACGAACTCGGAGGTACCGGCAACCTTGAAGTCCATGTCGCCGAAGGCATCTTCGGCGCCGAGGATGTCGGTCAGCGCGGCGTAGCGGGTCTGGCCGTCAACCTGGTCGGAAACCAGGCCCATGGCGATACCGGCAACGGCAGCCTTCAGCGGCACACCTGCGTTGAACAGGGACAGTGTGGAGGCGCAGACGGAACCCATCGACGTCGAACCGTTGGAGCTGAGGGCCTCAGACACCTGGCGGATGGCGTAGGGGAATTCCTCGCGGGACGGAAGCACCGGCATGATGGCGCGCTCTGCGAGGGCGCCGTGGCCGATTTCGCGGCGCTTCGGCGAACCGACGCGGCCGGTCTCGCCGGTGGAGTACGGCGGGAAGTTGTAGTTGTGCATGTAGCGCTTGCGCGTCACGGGAGACAGCGAGTCGATCTGCTGTTCCATCTTGAGCATGTTCAGCGTGGTGACACCCATGATCTGGGTCTCGCCGCGTTCGAAGATGGCCGAGCCGTGGACGCGGGGCAGGACCTCGACCTCGGCGGTGAGCTGGCGGATGTCCGTCAGGCCGCGGCCGTCGATGCGGATCTGGTCCTTCAGGATGCGCTGGCGCACGACCTGCTTGGTGACGGAGCGGAAGGCTGCGGACAGTTCCTTCTCGCGGCCTTCGAACTGGCCGGCCAAGGAAGAGGTGACCTCGTCCTTGAGCTCGTCGGAGGCGGTGTCGCGCTCCTGCTTGTCGGCGATCTGGAAGACAGCGGCCAGCTTCTCGGCGGCAGCGGACTCCACAGCGGCGTACACGTCGTCCTGGTAGTCCAGGAAGACCGGGAACTCGACGGTCGGCTTGGCGGCGCGGGCTGCCAGGTCGGACTGCGCTTCGCAGAGGGCCTTGATGAACGGCTTGGCGGCCTCGAGGCCCTCGGAAACAACCTCTTCGGTCGGGGCGGTGGCGCCCTGTTCCTTGATCAGGTTCCAGGAGTTGTCCGTGGCTTCGGCTTCAACCATCATGATGGCGACGTCGTCGCCAGCGATGCGGCCGGCAACAACCATGTTGAAGACGGCGTTCTCAAGCTGCGAGTGCTTCGGGAAGGCAACCCACTGCGAGCCGTGCTCGTCGGCGACGAGGGCAACGCGGACGCCGCCGATCGGGCCGGAGAAGGGCAGGCCGGAGAGCTGGGTGGACATCGAGGACGCGTTGATCGCGACGACGTCGTACAGCTCGTCCGGGTTGATGGACAGCACGGTGACGACGATCTGGACCTCGTTGCGGAGGCCCTTCACGAACGCGGGGCGCAGCGGGCGGTCCATCAGGCGGCAGGCCAGGATGGCTTCCGTCGAGGGACGGCCTTCGCGGCGGAAGAACGAGCCCGGGATGCGGCCCGCGGCGTACATGCGCTCTTCGACGTCGACGGTCAGCGGGAAGAAGTCAAAACCTTCACGCGGGTGCTTGCCGGCGGTGGTTGCGGACAGCAGCGCGGTCTCTTCATCGATGTAGACCATTGCTGCGCCGGCTGCCTGCTTGGCAAGACGGCCGGTTTCAAAGCGGATAACCCGCTTGCCGAAGCGGCCATTGTCAATGACGGCTTCTGAGAACTGGATTTCGGGACCCTCCAAGAGAGTCACCTCCGTTTCTTGATTTACGGAGTCCAGCCGCATCAACCCAGTCCAGCATCTGTCTACTGGACTGCACTGCACCCGGTCATCGATCGAGACCCCCGGGCCAAGGCTTCAGTCCTTGAAGCCGTTCCCGGAGATCACTACCGAGGACCGCGAATGCGTGATGCGGTTGATCCTCCTGTTGAGTTTTTTTGAAGAAGGCGGCCCCTTCCGATGGAAAGGGCCGCCCCTTAGAGCTGACTAGCGGCGCAGGCCGAGGCGCTCGATGAGCGCACGGTAGCGGTTGATGTCAGTGTTCTTGAGGTAGGTGAGCATGCGCTTGCGACGACCAACCATGGCCAGCAGACCGCGCTGGGTGTGGTAATCGTGCTTGTGCTCCTTCATGTGCTCCGTCAGATCCTTGATCCGCTGGGTCAGGACTGCAACCTGGACCTCCGGCGAACCGGTGTCGCCCTCGGACGTTGCGAAATCCTTCATGATGGACTGCTTTACAGCGGCTTCAAGTGCCACGTTAACTCCTAGAGATGTGCCGTGAGGCCCGAATCAGTAATTCACTGCCGGGGGTGCCGCGCCGGAAATCCCTGCCCCTTGGGAGGGCCTCCACAGCACAACAAGAGCCAGCCGCCACGGACTGCAGCCGGATCCAACGTTTAGTTTACTGGCACGCCGTCGAAGTTGTCTAAACAGTCCGCACGGCGTCCACTGTTACTCGGAGTCTGCCAGCAGCCCGCGGATCGCCGCGACGCCCCGGTACAGCTCGGCGAACGAGGTGCTCAGCGGCGACAGGCCGATCCGGATGCCCTGCGGCGCACGGAAGTCCGGGATCACGTCCTGCTCCCACAGCGCCGCCGTCATCTCCCGGAAGGCCGGGTGGTCCACTGTGATGTGGCTGCCGCGCAGCTCCGGGTCCCGCGGAGTTGCCAGCCGCACCCCGGCCGGTTCGAGCCAGGCGTCGTGGAGTTCGACGGCGAACGCGGTCAGCAGCCGGGATTTCTCCCGCACGGCGGCCATGCCGACTTCCTCGAGCAGGTCCAGCGTGCCGCGCATGGCGAGCATGCCGAAGACGGCCGGGGTACCGCTGAGGAAACCCCGGATGCCGGCAGCGGCCTCATAGCCGGGCCCCATTTCGAAGGCGTCCTTGCGCCCCATCCAGCCCCAGATCGGTTGCTGCAGGCCGGGCAGGTGCCGGGCATTGACGTAGGCGAACGCGGGCGAGCCCGGTCCCCCGTTCAGGTATTTGTAGGTGCAGCCCGCGGCGAAGTCCACGTCCGCGGCGTCCAGGCCGATCTCCACCGAACCGGCGGAGTGGCACAGGTCCCACACCACCAGCGCGCCGGCGTCGTGCACGGCGGCAGTGATGCCCGGCAGGTCCGCGAGGAATCCGGAGCGGTAGGCGATCTGGCTCAGGACCACGACGGCGGTGGCCGGGCCGGTGGCGGCGCGCACCTGCTCCACGGTCACGCCGGAGGCAGGGTCCGCCTCGATCCAGCGCAGGGTGAGCCCCTCTTCGCGGGCGATGCCTTCGACGAGGTAGCGGTCGGTCGGGAAGTTGTCCGTGTCCAGCACGATTTCGGTGCGGCTGGGGTCGGTGACGGCGGCCAGCGCGGCGCGGATCAGCTTGTAGAGCACCACCGTGGTGGAATCCGCGATGATGGTCTGCCCCGCGGCGGCGCCGAGCACGGCGCGGCCAAGCTGGTCTCCGATGGCCTGCGGGAGCTCCAGCCATTCCTCGTCCCAGCCGCGGATCAGGCGCCCGCCCCAGCTGTCCTGGATGAAGCTGCTGATGTCCGTGACGGTCCGTTTGAGCGGACGGCCCAGTGAGTTGCCGTCGAGGTAGGACAGCTCCGTGTCCGTGCCGACGAAGTGGTCGCGGTAGGAGGCGAGGGGATCTGCGGCGTCGAGGTCGAGCGCGCGCTGCCACAGACCATCGGCGCCCAACTGGGCGGCGGGTTCGGCGCTCACTGGCCGATCTCCGTGCGGACTGCGAACAGCTCCGGGAAGAAGGTCAGTTCGAGGGCTTTTTGCAGGAACGCGGCGCCGCTGGATCCGCCGGTGCCGGCCTTCATCCCGATGGTGCGCTGCACGGTCCGCAGGTGCCGGAAGCGCCAGAGCTGGAAGTTGTCCTCCAGGTCTACGAGTTCCTCGCAGGCTTCGTAGGCGCCCCAGTTACTGGCCGCGTTTTCGTAGATGTACTTGAACACCGGGACCAGCTCGGGGCAGAACTCGTGGGCCTGGCTGACATCCCGGTTGAGCACCGAGGCCGGCACGTCGAAGCCCTGGCGCTTGAGGTAGGCGAGGAAGTCGTCGTAGATGCTCGGGGCTTCGAGGAGTTCCTGGAGCATCCCGTGGGCTTCGGGGTCTGATTCGAACACGGGCAGCATTTTGCGGTTCTTGTTGCCGAGCAGGAATTCCACCGCCCGGTACTGGCTGGACTGGAACCCGGACGAGTTGCCGAGGAAGCCGCGGAACTGGGAGTACTCGGTCGGCGTGAGCGTGGCCAGCACGGACCACTGCTCGGTCAGGGTTTTCTGGATGTGCTTGACCCGGGCGATCGCCTTGAGCGCCGAGCCGAGGTCGTCCGCGCGCAGCCAGGCGGCGGCGCTACGGAGTTCGTGCAGCACGAGCTTGAGCCACAGTTCCGTGGTCTGGTGCTGGATGATGAACAGCATCTCGTCGTGGTGCTCCGGCTCGCTGACCGGCTGCTGGGCACTGAGCAGCGTCGGCAACTGCAGGTACGAGGCGTAGCTCATCCGGGCGCTGAAGTCGCGGACGATGTCCTTGTCCAGCTCCCGCGTGTTCTTCTCAATCGTCACGTCTTGCCTTCCTTGCCAAACGGGGCGCGCTAGCCGGCGAAAAGGATGTCGTGCGCCTGCACGACGTCCAGCCGCATCTGCTCGACCAGCGCCTCAGGGCCACGGTACGCGACCATGCCGCGCAAACGGGCCACGAACTCGACCACCACTGTCTGGCCGTACAGATCGAAGTCCTCGACGGCCTCTTCCGGGCGGTCGATCACGTGCGCCTCGACCTGCCGGCTGACGCCGTCGAAGGTCGGGTTGGAGCCCACGGAAATCGCGGCGGGCCAGCGCGTGCCGGCCTGGTCCACGAGCCAGCCGGCGTAAATGCCGTCCGCGGGGATGTAGCCGCTGGCATCGGAGGAGAGGTTGGCCGTGGGGAAACCGAGGTCGCGGCCGCGGGCGGCCCCGTGGACCACCTCGCCGCGCATCCGGTGCGGCCGGCCCAGGACCGCGGCGGCGGTGGCGACGTCGCCCTCCCGCAGCGCTTCCCGGACCCAGGTCGAGGAACAGCGGCGGTCGCTCGCGCCGTCGTCGTCGCCGTCGTCGTGCCCGTGGTGCAGCGGGTAGCCTTCGGAACCGAACTCGCTGATGACCTGGACCTCGAAGCCGAGCTTTTCCCCCAGTTCCTTCATGGTGTCCAGGTCGCCGGAGTTGCCGCGGCCGAAGCGGGCGTCGTGGCCGATCACCACGTGGCTGGCCTTGAGCGCATCGACCAGCACGGAGGAAACGAACTCTTCCGGCGTGAGGCTGGCCAGTTCGAGCGAGTACTTCATCACCAGGACGGCGTCGAGGCCCACCTCGCCGAGGGCGACGAGCTTGTCCTCCAGCCCCATGATCAGCTCGGGGGCGGATTCGGGGCGGTGGACCTGCGCCGGGTGCGGGTCAAACGTGATGGCGACGGCGCGGGCATGGTTCAGGCGGGCCGTGCGGATGAGCTGCGAGAGCACCTGCTGGTGGCCGCGGTGCACGCCGTCGAAGTTCCCGAACGTGACCACGGACGGGCCGAAGTCCGCCGGGACTTCGGACGGATCGTTCCAGATGTGGACCATCTACCTCGCCTTTTGCTGCCTGCCATTGACTCCTCCGGAGGGTTGGGCCGGCTCCGGAACTCTCTAAGATTACCCGCTATCGCCCCGGCTCTTGGACGGCACCCGGGGCTCCGGCGGACGCCTTTCCGCCTCCCCCGCCCCCGGCTACGATGCAAGGGCACCAGTTCGGCCACGGCAACGCTGCCGGCGCCGCCAACAATGTCCGCGGCCCGGCCCGCGGCTGAAGGAGAACGCCATGACTGAGCTCCAGGACATCCTCGGGCAGATCCCGGTAGACCAAATTGCCGGCATGCTCGGAACTGACCGGCAGACCGCCCAGGCCGCGGTGGAGGCCGCCGTGCCCACGCTCCTCGCCGGACTGCATAACAACGCACAGGCTCCGGAGGGCGCGGCCTCGCTGGAGTCCGCGCTCGGCCAGCACCGCGACGGGCTGGTCGACGGCGGCGTCGATGCGGCGCAGGTGGACACTGCCGACGGCGAAAAGATCGTTAACCATGTCTTCGGCGGCCAGCAGGACCAGGTCGCCAACCAGCTGGCGGGAACCGCGCAGCTCGGCGGCATGGGCGGGGACTTGGTCCGCAAGCTCCTGCCCCTGCTCGCGCCGATCGTCATGTCATACCTCGCGAACAAGGTCCTGGGCGGCCGCGGCCAGGCCGGCGGCGGGACCGGGGCTGGTGCCGGGGCCGGCGGCATTGACCTAGGCGGCATCCTCGGTGGAATTCTCGGCGGCGGCGCTGCCGGCGGCGGCCTGGGCGACATCCTCGGGGGCATGCTTGGCGGTGGGCAGCAGCGGACGGCCAATGAGGCTGTAGCCCCGGACGCCGGCAATGCCGCCGAGCCTGAGCTCCAGCCGCAGGCTGTCCCGCAGGACCAGCCGTCCGGCAGTGAGCCGCAGCCGGGTGAGCTGATCGACATTGACCTCCCGGGCCAGCAGGAGGACGTGCCGCAGGACACGCGGAGCGACACACAGAAGACCGACGGAGGCCTCGGCGGCCTGTTGGGCGGGCTGTTCGGGAAGAAATAGCGTCCGCAATGGGTGGCGGGCGGCCTTCGGCGGGTTACTGACGACGCCGGGGGCCGTCCGCCGGTTTGGTGTCGGGCGGTCTGGCGGGTGCCGGACAGGCGGCAGAACCGGGCCGGCCGACGAAACTCACGGACGTGAGCTACACGGTCGTGCCCGACCCGGGGTGGCCGGATCATTCCGTGGTCATCATCGATACGACGACGAATCGCGTGATAGCGGACTTCCCGGTCAACGCCCAGGGCGAGCCGGTCCGCTGACGCAGGCCTGGCCCCGCGGGAAGGGGCTGCCACACTACCCGGCAGGGCGCGGGCCTGCTTTCGGGAGCCCTTGGAGCCACGCCTCGAGTTCGCGGGGGTGACGGAAAATGAGGACCTTCGAGGTGCCGGGTGCGGCCTGCATCTCCCGCATGACCCGTCGCTTGCGACTGAACGAGCGGAAATGCCAGCCGATGATCGAGTCGGGCGCGAGGAGGCGGCCGAAAGTTTCCCGGTTTCCGTTGCAGACCTCTTCCCGGGCGATGACCCGGCGAAGCGAGCGGCGGAGCAGCCGAAGCAGCGAAAGCCAGCGCGGATAGTCCAGTCCTACGATCAGCTCCGCGCGCGGCACAACAAGGTCACGCCACACTCCATAGGCACTGTCGAGGACCCACTGATCCTGGCCGGCGATGCGCGCCGCGAGCTCCCGCTGCACGGCGGTGTCCGGCTGCCGCCAGCCCGGAAGCCAGCCGATATCGTCGTCGGCAGAGAATTCCGGGAGCCCCGTTCTCGCCGCATAGGCACGGGCGGCGGAGGACTTCCCGCTTCCTGTGACGCCGTAGAAGAGGACTCGCGAGGGGGCAGCGGTTGGATTCCGGGGGTGCACGAAGCTCAGCATGCCACACTGATGCGATGCCTCAGTTCTCAATCTCCGCCAGCGCCGACGTGTCCGACGCCGAGGCACTGGCGCTGTACGAATCCGTCGGGTGGGCCGCCTACACCCGGGACCCGGGACTGCTCGTACGGGCCATCCGGAATTCTTCTTTTGTGGTCACGGCTCGCAGTGCCGGAGGGGAACTTGTTGGCCTTGCCCGGGCCGTCTCCGACGATGCGAGCATCTGTTACTTGCAGGACATCCTCGTGGACCCGGCGCTCCAAGGGACCGGTGTGGGACGGACGCTGCTGGAAGCCGTGCAGGCACGGTACGGGCACGTCCGGCAGACGGTCCTCCTCACCGACAACAAGCCGGGCCAGCGAGCCTTTTACGAGGCCCTGGGTTTCACCGAAGGCGCCGACTTTAGTCCTGAGCCGTTGCGGGTTTTCGCGCTATTCCGCTGACGCGCCGGTGTGGAGCGGCCGGCGGCGGTCCGTCGCGCGCGAGTCTGCGGCGGCTGCTTTTCGCGCTCTCCGTGGGCCCGCATTGCCGGCAGCGGTCTCCGCCGGCTGTGTTCCCGACGGTGGTTTTCCATGGACCACGCGGTTGACCGAAGCTACAGTCTGAGCATGCGGAGACTGGCGGGGACAGCGATCATCGGCGTTCTCTCGGGAGTGCTGCTCTGCGGTTGCTGGCTCGTGCCGGTCACCCGCACGGATGTCTGCGTCGACTGGGTCCGTTTCGAGACGATGCAACAGCGCGTCGAACACGCCAGTGCGGTTCTGGTCGGCAAGCCGGTCAAGGGGGACGGTGAGGTCCGGAGCTACGGATACCAGGCGAACGTTCACACGGTAGAAGTGGAGCAGGTACTCAAGGGCGGAATTGGTGCGGACCCGGTCCGTATCGCGTCCATGCCGGTGACTTGCGGAAAGTCCTATCCCGACGGCGATCCGCTCGACACCGGCGCGCGGCAACTGTTCTTCCTTACCGAGCAGAACGGCGAATGGTTCACGATGACGCCGGAACAGGGCGCTGTCCCGTTCCCGCCCGGCACCCCGCTCCCCTTCAAAGCCGGTTGAGCGGTCCTTCAGGGTGAAGTAAGCCGGTACACCGACACGTGGCTGCGGGATTCTCCGGTGAATTCGCTGCCGTCCCAGTCCGCCCACCTGGATTCCAACTCGAAGCCGGCTAGCCGGGCCATGAGATCCAGCTCGCTGGGCCAGATGTATCGGTGCGGCGTCCGTCCGATCCGCGATTCCCGCCCATCCGACAGTTCCGGCCCGAAGCGCACATGGTGCGAAATGACGTGCTGGTGCAGCACGTCATACGTGTCAACCAGGAGATACCCGGGCTTGCTCACTTCAACCGTCCCACCCTGGCCGGGCGGCAGTGAACGGAGTTGTGGCACCCAGAGCTCTATGACAAAGCGCCCGCCAGGTGCAAGATGGCGCGCAGCGTTCTGGAAGCAGCGCACCTGCTCGTCCTGCGTCAAGAGGTTGGCGATGGTGTTGAACACCAGGAATGCAAGCGAGAAGTTCTCACCCGCCACTGCCTCGGTCATGTCGCCCTGAACGACGGGAATATGGCGTTCGCTGGCCTTCTCACGCAAGCGGGAGATCATCGCGTGGGACAGTTCGATACCGCTGACTCGAACCCCTGCTTCTGAAAGGGGAATCGCGACCCGGCCCGTGCCAATGGCAAATTCGATGGCCGGTCCGTCGCCCGCGAGCTTCGACAGCACCTCTACCGTGGGGCCGAGTACCGCGGGCGCGAACATTCCCTCTCCAGGCGTGTCGTACTTCCTCGCGGCCTCGTCGTCCCAGAGCTGTTGCTGGTTTGTCATCCCGTCACTATCGCCTCTGCTGTGCAGTTCCTCCGTCGGCCCGCGCCGCCTGCGCCGGCCAACATTCGATCCACAGCCTCCGGCCGCACGTCTTCGACTGTCGGTCTTCCGTCTCGGGTGTTCGGTCTCGGGTGTTCGGTCTCGGAGCCCAGGCCCCATGACCGCCCTCGCTGCGGTCACGACCGGTCCCGGCGGTCCTGCTGGACTCCCCCGGCGCGTGACCGTTCGGATTCCGGTCGACCGGCTTCGTTGTTCAGCATCTGAAGTAGTGGTTTCTTCGGGGTGTTTGGCGTGGGTCGAGGTGGGGTGGCGGGATGAACCAGGGGATTCCGGCGCGGATCTGGATGGTCCATTGTTCTTTGTGGGTCAGGTGGTGATGGTGGGAGCAGAGGAGTGTTCCGTTGTTGGTGGACGTGCTGCCGCCTGTGGACCAGTAGGTGATGTGGTGGGCTTCGCACCAGGGTGCCGGGATGGTGCAGCCGGGGAAGGCGCAGCCCTGGTCGCGGGCGGTGATGGCTTTGCGGATGTGGGGCGGGAAGATCCGGCTGGTGCGGCCGACGTCCAGGATCCGGCCCCGGGATCCGAGCAGGACGGGGATGATGTCCGCGTCGCAGGCGATCTTGCGGATGGTCGCGGCGGTGACGGGTCCGGTGAAGGCCAGGGTCCCGGTGCCGGCAAACCCGAGCGGTCCCGCTCCGGGGCCGTCGCCGCCGCGGCGGCCGGCCCCCGCGCCGGTGCCGCGTCCGCTGGCTCCGGTGCCGGTGAACCCGAGCGGGCCCACTCCGGGGCTGTGTCCGGTGGCGTCGCCGGTCCCGAACGGACCCGTCTTGGCGTCGGTGTCAGTGTTGATGTTGGTTTCGTGGTGGAGGCGTTCGAGGAGGTCGCGGTAGTCGATGGTGACCATGACCTGGGGCCG
>NZ_JABFMX010000014.1 GCF_013359735.1 Arthrobacter sp. C9C5 | reverse complement strand
ACAGCCGGCGGTGGGCCTCGACTGCGGTGATCTGCAACCGGTCCCGCAGGAACTCACCGCTCTTGCGGTACCCGTCATCCAGGACCGGGGAATCCGCGGCGGCGGCTTCCTTGCGGGTACGGTCCACGGCGGCCGCGCCGACGAGCTGCAGGTATTCCACCGCCCGGGCGAGCTCTTCGACCCCGGCGGCGTACTCCGCGGCCTCGGCGAAGCCGAACAGCGCTGCATCCCTGACCGCCGTCGCGCACACCTCCCGCAACTGCCCCAGCACACTCCCCGGCGACGGAACCCGGCCGGCAGCATCACCGGCCCGGGTGGCCGGAGAGAAGGCGAGAGCTGCGCTGGTTCCCATGAATCAATCCTGCCGCGGACCTACGACAGTATTACCCCCACCGGAACAGCCGACGCCCTCTTCGCGCGGCGGCGGCACGGACCGGGCCAGCGACGGACCCCGCCGAACATCACCACCCGGCCGGCTGGCCGGAGAAAAGGTGACCGCTGCACTGGTTCCCATGAACCAATCCTGCCGTGGACCTACGACATTATTGCTCACACCGGAACGGCCGGCGCCTTCTTCCGTCGCGGGCGGCACGGGCCGGACCACGGACAACCGCCGGACATCATCAAGCGCCCGGGTGGCCGGAGAGAAGGCGAGAGCTGCACTGGTTCCCATAAAGTCATCTTTCCAGGGACCTACGACATAAATCGCGACAACAGAACAGCCGGCAAGATCACGGTCCAGGAGCGGTACAGCCCACGCTCTGGACACCCGCGGCGCAGAATCCCCCGGCCTGCTGGTGGGACAGAAGGTGACCCCTGCACTGGTTCCCCATGAACCGATCCAAGCAGGAGGGTCAGACACATTTTGAAACAGCTCACACGCGACCCGGATCCGCCAGACGACGGCATGACAGACTAGCCAGATGGACAGCTCAGCCTCCCCGCAGCCAGCCCAACAGAACCCCGCTGAAAATCTGTCGGCCGCAAGCTCAAAGCCGGAAAAGCAGGAAACGCCAGCCCGCAACCCGTACCTCGAGCCCCGCCGGCCGCTCGGCCCGCGGGACCCCGGCGATGCCTGGGTGGAAGGCGAACACGGCCGCTTCTGGGGCCGCTTCGGCTCCGCGGGACTGCTCGTCCATGATGCTGCCAAGGGCGTGCTGCTGCAGCACCGCGCCACTTGGAGCGACCAGGGCGGGACGTGGGGACTCCCCGGCGGCGCCCTGCATCAGGGTGAGGACGCCGTCAACGGCGCGCTCCGGGAGGCCAAAGAGGAGGCCGCGGTCCCGCCCGGATCCGTTCGCGTGCTGTTCACCTCGGTATTCGACGTCGGGTACTGGTCCTACACGACCGTGGCTGCCCAAGTCATCGAGCCTTTCGAACCGGCCATTAGCGACCCGGAAAGCCTTGACTTGCAGTGGGTCAGCCTCGAGGGTGTGGGCGACAAAGAGCTCCACCCGGGGTTTGCGGCCGCGTGGCCCGCGTTGCGTCGCAGGCTTCAGGCTCCCAGCGAAAATGACCACCGCGATAGTGACGCCGGCGGCAAGTCAGGCATGTCGGGCAAGTCAGGCAATTCAGGCAAGTAGCACCGGCAACGACGACGGCGGCGCCACGTGGCGCTAACGCCACCGACTCCGCCGTCGAACGAATGCTTAGGCCGTGAGGCCGGCCGGTAAGAGGCTCAGCCGATCACAGCAGGGTGTCCCCGCAGAACCGGCCAGCGCTCAGGACCGGCCAGCGCTCAGTATCGGCCCGGGACCTCGAAGGCGGCCAGTATCCTGGCCAAATCCTGCTGCAGCGTGGTCCAGCCCTCCAAGTCCTCGGGAAGCGCGTCGCGCTCGATCTGATGCGCAGTCGCCAGCGCCGCACTGCCCGATGTCGTCAGGGCCACGGAGAACTGGCGGCGGTCGCGCCGGTCCTTGGTTCGCGTGACGAGGCCCGCCTCCTCGAGCCGGCCAAGCACCTTTCCCAGGGACTGGCTCTGGACCGCGATCCGGCGCGCCAGCTGCTCCTGGTTCAATGGTCCCCCGGCCAAGCCTTGAAGGGCGATCACGGCGGCATGAGTCAGGCCCAGCGCGGCCAAGGCCTGGTCCTTGCGCCGCTCTACCACCCGCGCGGCCATGGACAAAAGCTGATCCGTCCGCCACTTCTTAGTGTCTGGATTGGTATCCGGATTAGTGTCGGGGCCCTGGCTCATCCGCGGCACCCGGCCCGGCGCCCCTTGCCTGCTCTTCTCGGTTCCCATGTTGCTCGGGGAACGGCGTTCACAATGCTCATGATGCCTCCCTCGCTCCGGTGGACAAACGTCGGTGCGCGGCTATCACCATCCGCACTCCGGTCCTACAATAAGCATGCTTACTATGCATTTGGCAAGTTTGCTTACTATTGGACGCCGCCGGGGCACGACCAATGGCCCCTCGTCGGGGCTAGATGGCTTGGGCGGAAGGCTTTGTCAGGCCCGCTTGGGGGCGGGACGGCGGCGGTAGAGCCAGATGAGGCCAAGGATCGGCAGCAGCAGCGGGATGAAGCCGTAGCCGCGTCCAAACAAGGACCAAACCGTCTCGTGCGGGAAGTTGACAGCATCAAAGAGGCTGAGCGCTCCGACTACCAAGACACCGATCAGCTCGACCAGCACGGCGGTCACGGACACCTTGAACCAGGTCCGGCCGGCCTTCGCGAGGGACACGGTCGCCACAATGTAGACGACGGCGGCGAAGGCGGACAGCAGGTAGGCAAGCGGTGCCTCGGAGAACTTGGTGACGATCTGGTACCCGGCCCGGGCGGTTGCCGAGAGCGCGAACACAGCGTAGACGGCAATCAGCAGCCGGCCGGGGCCGGTGTTGCGGGTATCCTTCGACGCCTGGCGGGCGGCGCCGGTGGCGGTTTCGGTCGGCTGCCCGGCGGCGGTTTCGGTCGGGGTCCCGGCGGAGGTCCCGCCTGCGGTCCCGGCGTCGCCGCCAGTGTCCTGCTGTGAAGCCGTCATGTTCTTCTTTGCCTCTTCCACGTCAGTACCAGATCTGGTTCATTCGGGCCGCCATCACCAGCGCGGTGACGCCGACAGCCGCCAGCACGAAATTGCTCCACCGCGTGCGTTCCAGGATGGCCCAGTACACCGCGCCGACCGGCAGCATCAGTGCCGTGACAAGGTAACCCCAAAACTCCCAGGGCTCCCCCGCGATGCGCTCCCCCGACGCGACCCGGACAATCGATCCCACCAGATAGACCAGCAGGGACAATTCGACGGCGGCCACCGAGAGGATCGTCGCATCGTTCGGGGCCTTCTTCAGGATGCCGGCACCGACGCAAAGGAGGGTGGAGAGCAGCCCCACGACCAGGATGATGTAGAAATACGCGTCCACGGCTAGCCCGCCGGCTCTGCGGAGGAAGGCTTCACGGCGGCAGTCTTCCCGGCGGCCGGTTTTTCATTGTCCGGCGCGAAGACCAGCACGGGCTTGGCATAACTTCCGGCGTCGGCCAGCAGCGCCACGAGCGAGCCGTCGGGCGCGAACGCGGCCGCAGGCTTCTCCGGCGTTGCGGCATCCGGCGTGCCGGCAGCGGCACCCGCCGCGATCCTGCGGCCGAAGGACAGTTCCGTCGTTTCTTCCGCGGTCAGCTCCCGGTTGGGCATCAGCGCCCGGGCTGCCTGCGACATCTCCAGGACGTCCAATTCCTCGGCCAGCTGCTCCAGGGTGCGCGCCTGCTCCAGGCTGTAGGGGCCCACCTGGGTCCGGCGCAGGGCGGTGAGGTGGCCGCCAACACCGAGGGCCTCGCCGAGATCCCGGGCGAGGGCACGGATGTACGTGCCGGAGGAACACTCCACGGTCACGTCCAAGTCCAGGGCTTCGCCGTCCTGCGTGCGGCGGAGTTCGTGGATGTCGAAGCGGTGGATCGTCACAGGCCGTGCGGCGAGCTTGACATCTTCGCCGGAGCGGACGCGGGCGTAGGCACGTTCGCCGTTGACCTTGATGGCACTGACGCTGCTGGGAACCTGCTGGATCTCGCCGGTCAGGGCGGCGACGCCGGCCCGGACGCCTTCCTCGGTGACCGCGGCGGCACTGCGGGTAGCGGTGACCTCACCTTCGGCGTCGTCCGTGACGGTCGACTCGCCAAGGCGGATGGTGGCGGTGTAGGTCTTGGAGGTCCCCACTATGTAGGTCAGCAGGCGGGTCGCCTTGTTGATGCCGAGCACCAGCACCCCGGTTGCCATGGGGTCCAGGGTTCCGGCGTGGCCCACCTTTCGGGTACCGGCGATCCGCCGCATCCGTCCAACCACATCGTGGCTGGTCCAGCCTTGCGGCTTGTCCACTATTACCAGTCCAGAAAGCACGCCTCCCAGTATATCCGCGCCGGGACGGCCCCCGGCGCGGACGCCCGGGCCTGGCCGCCGACCACGGCTAGGATGGCAGACATGCCCGAGCTTGCAGCCCACGTCCGCGACGTTCCCGTCAACCAGATCCGCGAAATCACCGAGGCCGCCTGGCACACCCCCGGCGCGATCGTGCTGAGCATCGGCGAGCCGGGCTTCGCGCTCCCCCGGCACATCCTCGAGGCTGGGATGGCCTGCCTGGACCGGGACGAGACCAACTACACCCCCAACGCCGGCATTCCGGCGCTGCGGGAAGCCTTCGCGGCGCGGTTCCGCGAGCACAATGCGACGCCGGTCGGCGCCGAACGGGTGTACGTCGTCGACGGCGCGCAGCAGGGCCTGCACTTCGCCATGACCTTGCTGCTCTCCCCCGGCGACGAGATCCTGATCCCTAATCCGGGCTACCCGACGTTTGCGATGACGTCCAGCCTGCTGCATGCCGTTCCGGTCGAATACCCGCTCTACCCGGACCACGACTTCCAGCCGCGGATCGAAGACATCGAGGCGCTGATCACGCCGCGGACCAAGGTCCTGATCCTCAATTCCCCGTCCAACCCGCTCGGGGCCGTGCTGGGCGAGGAACTCACCCGCAGCCTGGTGGAGCTGGCCCGGCGGCACGATCTCTGGATCATCTCGGACGAGTGCTACGAGGCCTTCACCTACGACGTCCCGCACGTCAGCCCGGCCCGCTTCGACAGCGATGTTCCCGGTGAGGCCCGGGTGTTCACCTCCCTGACCCTGTCCAAGACCTACGGGCTTACCGGGCTGCGGATCGGCGCGCTAATCTGCCCGCCGGGGATCGAGCAGCAAATGAACAACGTGATGGAGGCGATCGTTTCCTGCGTCGCGTCGCCCTCGCAATATGCCGCGCTGGCAGCCCTGACCGGCCCGCAGGACTACGTCAGCCACGCCCACGCGCACTACCGGGCCAACCGGGACGCCGCCTCCGCCGTGCTGGAGTCCAAGAGCATCCCGTTCCTCACCGCGCAGGGCGCCTTCTACCTCTGGGCCGACGTCTCGCATGTCAGCGGCGGCGACGTACGGGCCTGGGTGCGCCGCTTCCTCGCAGACTCCGGGGTGTCCTTCGCCCCGGGCACCGCATTCGGCTCAATCGGCGAAGGCTGGATCCGGATTGCCCTGTGCGGCAGCCAGGCGGAGCTCGTGGAGGGCCTGGGCCGGCTTCCCGCCCGCGACCGGGCCGTCTAGTCCTACCGCCCGGGCGCGCCAGGCAGTAGCCTGACCAAACGCGGGTGCGGGCGGATTCACGGCGGGTGCGCGGCTGGCCTGGGAGGAGGACCTGATGTGGTGGCAGGACTTGTTGTGGGGCATCTGGAACGGGCTCACGGCCTGGATTGTGCTGATCGCCCACGTCTTCGGGGCCTGGCGGGAGTTCCCGTTCTACAACATGGGGCGGGCGGGCAACTGGTATGACTTCGGCTTCCTGCTGGGGATGGGCTCCCCGCTGCTGGGCGGCCTGGGCGCCCGACGGCGGCGCTGAGGCAGCGACGCCGGCGGATCCGGATCAGGGTAACCGGCTCAAAGCCGGATTTCGTCTTCCGGCAACGGCAGCGGCGCCGGCGCCGCGGTGAAGGACATCTTGACGATGAAGTGCCCCTCGGAGCAGTTCCTCGCGATGATGGCCCCCGCTTCGCCGGCCAGCTTCACCCCGAATTGAAGTTCCAGATGTTCGGGGGCGAGCTCCCTCATCACGTCTGCAGCGGCCCTGGCTGCCGGCCTCACCGCGGCAAGGGCGTCTTCAAGCCGCCGGCCGGCGTCGAGGATGCCGAGTTCGTTGCGGGCCGGCCGTTCGACGCCGAAGCTGCCTTCCTCGACCTCCACCAGCACCGTTCCCGACCCGACCTCGTAGCGCAGGATTTCGGTCATTGCTTGCTCCCTTCGGGCCGGGCTGCCAGCGCACCGTCCAGCCAGCTGCGCAGGGCGGCGGCCGGCGGGGCTCCCGCCTGCCGTGCCACGACCTTGCCATTGGCGATCAGCAGCATGGTGGGAATCGCCTGCACATCGAAGCGCCGGGACAGCTCCGGGGACTTGTCCACATCCACCTTGACGAGCTTGACCCGGCCGGCCCGTTCCTGCGCCAGTTTGTCCAGCACCGGGCTGACCATCCGGCACGGGCCGCACCACGCCGCCCAGAAGTCGACGAGGGCGGGCACCGGGGACTGCTCCGCGACGGCGGCAAAGTCGGCGTCGCCGGCCTCGACAATCCATGGCAGGTCCCGGCGGCACTTTCCGCAGCGCGGGTGCCCGGCCGCCACGGAAGGTATGCGGTTTGTCGTGCCGCACTGGGGGCACTTGAGCAGCGCCGTAGTCACGGCCGGTCGCCGCCGTTCCACTCGCCCGCAGTCATGCCTCCATGGGACGCTCGGGCCAGGACCGGGCATAGAGTCCAAAGTCCCCCGGAGCCCCGGCAGACACAGAACTGGCCGGGCCCGTTTCCGGGTCCGGCCAGTTCTGGCGGTGCTGGGTTTACTTGTTGCTGTCCTCGTCGACCTCGCCGCCGGCGCTGAGGTCAGTATCCTCTTCGTCGAAGTCGTCTTCGTCGAGCTCGACGTCCTCAGGGATGTCGCTCTTGTACGGATCGGCGTCGCCAGCGTGCTTGGCGCTGGCAGCCAGGGCCGCAACCTCGGCGTCGCGCTTCTTGGCTTCGCGCAGCAGTTCCTCGAGGTTCGAGGCCACCACGGGGATCTGGTCGGCCACGAATTCCAGCGTCGGCGTCAACCGGACGGTGATGTTCCGGCCGACTTCCTGGCGCAGCACACCCTTCGCCTTCTCCAGCCCCTTGGCAGCGTCGGCCTGGGCCACCTCGTCGCCGAAGACGGTGTAGTAGACGGTCGCATGCTGCAGATCATTGGTCACACGCGCGTCGGTCACCGTGACGCCTTCCAACCGGGGATCCTTCACCCTCCGGCCCAAAGCCTCAGCGACGACAACCTTAATCCGCTGCGCCAACTTGGCAGCCCGTGCGGGATCAGCCATTTCCACTCCTAAAAAAATTGGATGTACGACGGCGCCTGTTGGGCGGGGTCGCTCGTTTCAGTTTTCTGCCACGCACTACGGTGAGTCAACGACGGACTCCCGTTGGAATCTTTCCGGCGGCCTGGGAGTGGCATCGGGCCTGCCGAAGCTGGGCGGCAATGGATCGCAGATCCATTGCCGCCCAGCGTAGGGGCGGGGCCGCCGGAAAGATTCCGACGGCCCCACCCTCGAAGCAACACCTTAGACGCGCGGCTTTTCGCGCATCTCGAAGGTCTCGATGATGTCACCTTCGTTGATGTCGTTGTACGAGCCAAGACCGATACCACACTCGAAGTCCGCGCGGACCTCGGTGGCGTCGTCCTTGAAGCGCTTGAGCGTCTCAACGGTGAGGTTGTCGCCGATGATCTTGCCGTCGCGGGTGATACGGGCCTTCGCGTTGCGCCGGATAACACCGGAGCGGACGATCGAGCCTGCAATGTTGCCGAACTTGGAAGAACGGAACACTTCGCGGACCTCGGCGGTACCAAGCTGGACCTCTTCGTACTCCGGCTTGAGCATGCCCTTGAGGGCTGCTTCGATGTCATCGATTGCTGCGTAGATGACGGAGTAGAAGCGCATGTCCACGCCTTCGCGGTCTGCCAGTTCGGCAACCCGCTCGGCGGGCTTGACGTTGAAGCCGATGATGACGGCGGAGTCGACCGTTGCCAGGTTGACGTCGTTCTGCGTGATCGCACCGACACCGCGGTGGATAACGCGGAGCTGGACACCCTCGCCGACGTCGATCTTGAGCAGCGCGTCCTCAAGGGCTTCAACCGCACCGGACACGTCACCCTTGAGGATGAGGTTGAGGGTGTCGATCTTGCCTTCGGCGACGGCCTGGTCGAAGTCTTCCAGGCTGATGCGCTTGCGGCGCTTGGCCAGGGCGGCGTTGCGGTCTGCGGCTTCACGCTTCTCGGCGATCTGGCGGGCGGTGCGCTCGTCAGCGGTCACGAAGAAGGTGTCACCGGCGCGCGGGACGTTGGACAGACCCAGCACCTGCACGGGGCGGGACGGGCCGGCCTCGGTCAGCGCACTGCCGTCGTCGTCGAACATGGCGCGGACGCGGCCGTGGGCCGTGCCTGCCACGATCGTGTCGCCGACGTGCAGCGTACCGGACTGGACCAGGACGGTGGCCACGGAACCGCGGCCCTTGTCCAGGTTGGCTTCGATCGCGATACCGCGGGCGTCCTTGTTCGGGTTGGCGCGCATGTCCAGAGCAGCGTCCGCGGTGAGCAGGACTGCCTCGAGCAGCTCGTCGATGTTGAGGTTCTGGCGGGCAGAGACCTCCACGAACATGGTGTCGCCACCGTACTCTTCCGGAACCAGGCCGTACTCGGTCAGCTGGCCGCGGACCTTGTCCGGGTTGGCGCCTTCCTTGTCGATCTTGTTCACGGCCACGACGATCGGCACGTTGGCCGCCTGGGCGTGGTTGAGTGCTTCAACGGTCTGCGGCATAACGCCGTCGTCCGCTGCGACCACGAGGATGGCGATGTCGGTGACCTTCGCACCACGGGCACGCATGGCGGTGAACGCCTCGTGGCCCGGGGTATCGATGAAGGTGATCTTGCGATCGGTGCCCTCGTGGTTGTGCGTGACCTGGTACGCACCGATGTGCTGCGTGATGCCGCCGTGCTCGCCCGCCATGACGTCGGACTTGCGGATGGCATCGAGCAGCCGGGTCTTACCGTGGTCAACGTGACCCATGACGGTGACTACCGGAGGACGTGCCTCAAGGTCCTCGTCGCCTTCGGCTTCCAGCTCTGCTTCGAAGTCAATGTCGAAGCCGGAGAGCAGCTCGCGCTCTTCGTCCTCCGGCGAGACGACCTGAAGCTTGTAGCCAAGCTCCTCGCCCAGCAGGGCAAAGGTTTCCTCGTCCAGCGACTGCGTGGCCGTGGCCATTTCGCCGAGGTGGAAGAGGACCGTCACCAGTGCGGCGGGGTTTGCCTCGATCTTGTCGGCGAAGTCCGTGATGGACGAGCCGCGGCGGAGCCGGACAACGGTGTTGCCGTCGCCGCGGGGTACGCTCACGCCACCCAGCGACGGGGCACTCATCTGCTCGAGTTCCTGGCGCTTGGCACGCTTCGACTTGCGCTGCTTGCCGCGGCCTGCGCCGCCCTTGCCAAAGGCACCCTGGGTGCCACCGCGACCGCGGCCACCCTTGCCGAAGCCACCGCCGGCCGGAGCGCCGCCGCCGGCACCGGGAGCACCGGTTCCGGGAGCGCCACCCGGGCGGCCCGGGCCACGGCCGCCGCCACCGGGACGGCCGGCACCAGCAGGTGCGGGACGTTCGGTGCGGTTAGGCATCATGCCGGGAGTCGGACGGTTTCCGCCGGCTCCGGGACGGGCGCCGGGAGCGCCGGCCGGACGCGGAGCGCCCGGACGTGCACCGGCAGCGCCGGCCGGACGGGGTGCGCCCGGACGGGGACCACCAGCGCCTGCTGCCGGACGGGGGCCGCCGGGGCGTTCGCCCTCGGTGCGGCTTCCGCCCGGACGCGGCATGCCCTGGGAAGGAGCGAACGGGTTGTTGCCCGGACGGGCGGTGCGTTCGTTGTCGCCGCCGCGGCCGCGGGGCATGCCCTGGGACGTGGCGAACGGGTTGTTGCCGGGACGGGGTCCGCCCGGACGCGGCGCCGAGCCGCCCTGGCGTGCCGGAGCAGCCGGGGTTTCAGCCTTCGGTGCCGGACGTGCGCCGGGCTTGGCGCCGGCGGAAGGAGCCGCCGGGGCCTCAGCAGCCGGAGCGGCGGCGGGGGCCGCGGCTGCGGGCGCCTCGGCCGGAGCCGAGGGAGCCGACGGAGCCGGGGCTTCAGTCTTGGTTTCAGCAGCCTTCGGCGCGGCCGGAGCCGGCGCGGGAGCCGGTCGTGTCGCTGCGGGGCTGGCCTTGGGGGCGGACGCGGGCGCTTCGGACTTCGGAGCGGCAGGCGCGTCGGGGTAGGCGTTGCGGAGTTTCCGCACAACGGGGGCCTCAATGGTGGAAGAGGCGGAGCGAACGAATTCGCCCAGTTCCTGCAGTTTGGTTACTGCATCTTTGGAAGTAATACCGAGCTCTTTAGCAAGCTCATGTACGCGGACCTTGGCCACATTTCTCCTGTCTCGGTCCGCACCGAGCCAGGCACGAACCGTCTACTTCTTACTGCGGGCCTCCGCCGCGATTGCAGCTGAAAGGCCCATTGCAGAGCGCAACAAAGTTGTCATCGTTGCGCACTCATCGCTGGGAACTCATCGGGTTTCCATCAGTTTTCTGACCCGCTTTCAGGTTGGACGGTTGTTGCTGCGGCCACCGGAGTGTCCACTGCTTGCGTGCCTGCCATGATCCGGCGTTCGACGTCGGCGGTTCCGGCAGCGCCATTGAGGGCGCGTCCGAACGCTCGACGTTTGACCGCCAGTGCCAGGCACTTTTCGCTGGGGTGCAGCCATGCACCCCGGCCAGCCATCCGGCGTCGTTCATCCACCACGACAGCGGTTGAACCGCTGGCGTCGGCGACGAGCCGGACTAACTCCGACCGCGGACCCTTCTTCCGGCATCCAATGCAGGTGCGCTGCGGCTGATTCCCGAGGTGTTGCACTTCTGCCACTACGAGTATCTTCCTGCCGGTACGCATCTGCCGGCCTCCGGCTCCCGGTCGGAAAACCGGTCGCGTCGAAGGCACGCGGACACCGGCCGTTAGGCGCGGTCATGTCTATTCTAGCCCTCCGGCGCCCGTCGCCCGAAACGGGGGCTACGCGGGCACCCCGGAAGGGCCACGGGTGCGGGTGCCGCGGGACGGCCCCGGAGCGGCGCTATTTGTCGCGGTTCTCCGCTGCGTCGGAGACGATGTCGATCCGCCATCCGGTGAGCTTGGCGGCCAGGCGTGCATTCTGGCCTTCCTTGCCGATGGCCAGGGAGAGCTGGTAGTCCGGGACGACCACGCGGGCGGACCGGGTGGCCTCGTCCGTGATGGTGACCGAATTCACCCGCGACGGCGAGAGCGCGCTGGCGATGAACGAGGCGGGATCGTCGCTGTAGTCGACGATGTCGATCTTTTCGTCGTTCAGCTCGGTCATCACGGCCCGGACACGCGAACCCATTTCGCCGATGCAAGCACCCTTGGCGTTGATGCCCGGGGTGTTGGCCTTCACCGCGATCTTGGTGCGGTGGCCGGCCTCGCGGGCCAGCGCGACGATCTCGACCGAGCGGTCCGCGATCTCCGGGACTTCCAGCTCGAACAGCTTCCGGACCAGCCCGGGGTGGGACCGGGACAGCGTGATGGAGGGACCCTTGGTGCCGCGGTGCACGTCGATCACGAAAGCGCGGAGCCTGTTGCCGTGGGTGTACTTCTCGCCGGGAACCTGCTCGGGCGGCGGCAGCAGCGCCTCCACCGTTCCGAGGTTGACCTGGATCATGTGCGGGTTGTTGCCCTGCTGGATGGTGCCCGCGACGAGTTCGCCCTCGCGGCCCTTGAACTGGCCCAGCACGTTGTCGTCCTCGGCGTCGCGAAGGCGCTGCAGGATGATCTGCCGCGCGGTGCTCGCCGCGATGCGGCCGAAGCCGGCCGGGGTGTCCTCGAACTCGCCGATCGGCGCGCCGTCGTCGTCGATTTCGGTGGCCCAGATGGTCACGTGGCCGCTCTTGCGGTCCAGCTCTGCGCGGGCCTTCTCGAAGGCTCCCGGGGTCTTGTGGTAGGCCACCAGCAGGGCCTGCTCGATGGTCGGAATCAGGAGATCCAGCGGGATTTCGCGCTCACGCTCCAGGAGTCTCAGTGCGCTCATGTCAATATCCATTAGGCCTCCTCGGAAGGTCCATTGTCGTTCTCCAGACCGGCCTCTTCGAGGTGGCTGAACTCTATCTCGACTTTTCCACTACGGATCCTGTCGAAAGGAAGTTTGAGGGGTTCGCCCTGCTTGGGTTTCATCCCCTTTTTGACGGTGAGCTCCGGGATCAGGGTCACGCCGCCGTCGTCCACGGAGTGGATGCGGCCGGTGACGTTGTCGCCCTGGATCACGTTGACCGTGACGAGCCGTCCGCGGGCGCGGTACCAGTGCCGCTCCTCGGTGAGCGGCCGCCCGACGCCGGGCGAGGACACCTCAAGGTCGTAGGGGCGCGAGTCGGTGCTCGGATCGTTGTCCAGGATGTCCGAGAGGGTCTTCGAAATCTCGGCGATGACGTCAAGACTGACGCCGCCGGTCTCCTCCTGCGGCAGGTCCACCACCACGTGCACCACCCGGTTGGCGCCGGCAATGTGGATGGAAACGTCCTCCAGGTACAGCCGGTTCGCGAGGACTGCAGGCTCCAGGAGCGCGTGCAGGCGCTCGGCCTCCAGATTGTGAGCGGGTGCGGCTTCAGCCTTCCCCGTCCCGGTCCGGTCTGTCGAAGTCGTGGCTTCTGCGTTGGTCATGATGCCGCCCGCCTCCCGCTAGATGATGTTGTGTCTACTAGCGTAGCGATATTCCCGGCGACGTGGTGCACCCACTTCCCGACCGGCATGACAACATGGTCTGTTGTGAAAGACGACAGCAGGGAAGAACGGCGGCGGGTCCGGGTTCCCCGGCACCTCCCCCGGCTCGCTCTCCTCGTCTGCCTAGCCCTCGTAGTGGTGAGCCTGGGCATCGCGTTTAGGCCCGGAAATCCGCCGAAACCACCGGAACCACCCTTCTCGGAGCAGGCGCGCGCCGCTGCCCTAGGAGACGCCCTGCAGTTGCGGACCGCCGGCGATCAGCTCGGCGCCGCCCCCACCGGCACCGGCCGCCCCGCCGCGCCGGCGGCCGCCGCGGGAACTGCCGTCGCCCGGACTGTGAGTTTGCTGACAACCCAGGCCCGCGCCCTGTTGCGCCCCGGCCAGACGCCGTCGGCCGCGCCGACAAGGTCGACTACTTCTGCCTCGGCTACTTCTGCGGCGGCTTCTGCAGCCCCGGTCGACGCCGCCGGGCTCGCCGCGGACCTCGCAAAGAGCGGACGGCGGCGGCTCAGCGATGCAGCCGCGGCCGACGGCGGAATGGCCCGGCTGCTGGCTGCCGTCGGGACCGCTCAGCTGCTTCAGTCCTCCGCCCTCGCCGCCGCGGCCGGCGCCCCCGACCCTGCGGCATCGGTGCCCGCGGCGGGGCCGGCCGCACCGGACGCCGCCCCTGCCGGATCCTGCCCCGCTGCCACGGCGTCGCCCTCGGCCGCTCCCGCCAGCAGCAGCCCCGGGGCCGCAGCCGGGAACGCCGAACTGCCGGGCGCCCTGGCGGCCCTGATCAGCACCGAGTTGGAGACCGTTTACGGCTACCAGGTGGCACTGACCCGCCTGGACGGCGCAGCGGCCAGGTCGGCCGCCGGGCAGCTCGCGCGGCACGAAGCGCTGGTCTCCGGGGCGGAATCCCTGAGCCGGTCGCAGTGCGCCCCAATCCCGCCACGGCAACCCGGCTACGCCCTGGACCCCTCATTCCTGGCTTCCCCAGGGCCCGGACTGGCCGCGCTGGAGGCCGCCACGCTGCCCGCCTACGGGGACCTCGTGGCCCTCAGCGACGGCGAGACCCGGAAGTGGGCCATCTCGGGGCTGCTGGGCGCCGCGCGCCGCGCCGCCCTCTGGGGCGCGAACCCGGGACCGGTGCCCGGGCTGGCCGCAGATCCGGCGTCGTTCCCCACCCTCCCCGCGGGCTGACTGCGGCTGACGGCCTGTCCGTGCCCAAGTGTCACCGGGCCGAGTCTCCCCCCGATGACCAAGGTCCGGCTTACCTTGCTTAGCCTTCCAATACTGGCCTGCCGCGCCCGCTGATGATTTGCTGTAGGCATGGAAACCAGCGGCGCAGCAGCCCTTCATGACAACGAGCCCCACCACAACGACATCGCGCACCGCCTCAACTGGCTCCGCGCCGGCGTTCTGGGCGCCAACGACGGCATCGTCTCGGTCGCCGCGATCGTGGTGGGCGTCGCCGGTGTGACCACGGATTCCGGGCCGATCCTCATCGCCGGCGCCGCGGGCGTCGTGGGCGGCGCCATCTCCATGGCCCTGGGCGAATACGTCTCGGTCAGCAGCCAGAAGGACAGCCAGCAGGCGCTGATCGAGAAGGAACGCCGCGAACTGGCCGAACAGCCCGAGGAGGAACTGGCCGAACTCGCCGCCATCTACCAGGGCAAGGGGCTCAGTCCGGAAACCGCCCATACGGTGGCCACTGAACTGACCGCGCACGATGCCCTCGGTGCGCACCTGTCCGCCGAACTGCACATTGACGAGACGGACATCGTCAGCCCCTGGCACGCGGCCTTCGCCTCCGCCACCGCCTTCCTGATCGGCGCCATCCTGCCGATGCTGGCCATCCTGCTGCCGCCGGAAAACATCCGCGTCCCGCTGACCTTCGCGGCCGTACTCGTGGCCCTCGCGGCGACCGGAGCCATCGGAGCCTGGATCGGCGGAGGCTCGAAGCTGAAAGCAGCCGTCCGGGTGGTCATCGGCGGCGCCGCGGCACTGGTGGCGACCTTCCTGATCGGCAGCTGGCTGGGCGCCAGCGGCATTACTACCTAAGCGCCAGCAACTACGCTGGAGGCGATGAGAACGCCAGCAGCCGTCCCGATCCCGCCTGGGCTCACCCGCCGCTACGGCAACAATGCCGAGGGCCGTGCCTGGCTGGCGTCACTCCCCCGGCTGATCGCACGCTGCCTGGAACAATGGCAGCTCGAGCCTGACCTTGCCCCCGGCGCGCTGCCCTGGCACGGCCACGGCGCCGTCGTGATCCCGGTGCACCGCCGCCTTAGCAACAACCGGATGGGACTCCAGCGGCACGGCACAGCTGCGGCCCTGAAGCTTGCCTATCCGCACCAGGAAGCACTGGTCGAACGCCACGCCCTGTCGCTGTGGGGCGGCCACGGCGCCGTCCTGGCCCTTGAATCCGACCCCGACGCAGGCGCGCTGCTACTTGAGCGGCTCGACGCCGAACGCTCGCTGCAGGACGTTCCCCTTGATGCCGCCGCGGACGTCTGGGGCGGCATCGTCCACCAGCTGAGCCTCCCGCCGGACGGCCGGCCGGAGTGGCGCGAGTTCGACCACGTGGCGGCCCGCGCCGAGCAATGGAGCGACGAACTCCCGGAGAGCTGGGAACGGCTGGGCCGGCCCTTCCCGCGCTGGCTGTTGGAGGCCGCCCTGGAGGTCTGCCAGACCCGCGGCGCCGTCGGCCGGCGGTCCGGCACGGATGTGCTGGTGCACACGGATCTGCACTTCCTGAACATCCTCGCCCGAACGGGTGCCCTGGCGGTGCCCGGGGACTTCAAACCCGGGGACTTCAAGGCGATCGACCCGCAGCCCATGATCGGCGAAGCGGAGTTCGCGGTGGCCCCGCTGCTCTGGAACCGCCTGGTCGAGCTGCCCCGGTCCGGCGCCGGCGAAGCCTTGCTGCAGCGTTGCCTGGACTTCAGCTCCGCCGCGGGCCTCGACGGCGAGACCGCCCGGCAATGGGCCCTGGCCCGCGAGGTGGACAACGCCTTGTGGTACGCAGCCAAACGCAACCACGACGGCGACCTGACCCGCTCGCTTTGGGTGGCCAGCACCCTCGCCGGGAACACCCTCGACGGCCTGCCGGGTCCGCAGGAGCTGCCGGCGCCCGGGGACCCCACCCACCAGCCGGGCCAGCCCTAGCGCTGCCCCCGGACCGCCGCCACAGCGTCCCGCACGGCGTCGACGGCGGCTGCCACGTCGTCCTCGTCCGTGCTCCAGTTGCTCACTGAAATCCGCAGGATGTCCCGGTCGTGCCAGCGTGAACCGGACATCCAGACCCGTCCCTCCGCAATGATCCGGGCCGTCACGGCGCGCGTGGTCGCGTCGTCGCCGAAGGCCAGCGAGACCTGGGTGTAGTCCACGTCGTTGAGCACCTCGACGCCGTCCAGCCCGGCGAGCCGCTCCGCCAGTTGGCGGGCATGGCCGACCAGCCCCCGCACCTGGGCGGCGACGCCGTTCCGGCCCAGCGATTTCAGCGCCGCCCAGACCGGCACCCCACGCGCACGGCGGGACAGCTCCGGCACCATTTCGAAGGGATCCGCCGCGCCGTCGGCGTCCTGGATCAGATAGCTAGTGTGCACGCCCATGGCCGCGCGGAGCGCCGCGGCATCCCGAACCACCGCGATGCCGCAGTCGTAGGGGACGTTGAGCGTCTTGTGCGCATCGGTACCCCAAGAATCGGCGTCCTGCAGGCCGTCGGTGAGGGCGGCCAGTTCGGGGACGGCGGCGGCCCACAGTCCGAAGGCTCCGTCCACGTGGACCCAGGCGCCGTGCGCTTTGGCAACGGCGATGGCCTCACGGAACGGGTCGAAGGCGCCCGAATGCAGGTTGCCGGCCTGCAGGCAGACCAGCAGCGGAACCGGCTGCGTGCCGTCCGCCGCGGCGCGGTCCAGGGCGCGGCCGAGTTCCGCCGGGTCGATGCGGCCCTGCCGGTCGGCGGGCACCACCGTGGGCCGACCCAGGCCCAGGTAGCGGAGTCCGAGGTCGATGGTGTCGTGCCGTTCCTGTCCAACGAAGCAGCGGATCCTGGGTGCGCCGGAGAGGCCGTCAGCGTCCAGATCCCAGCCGGCGTCGGCCATCAACCGCCACCGCGCCGCGGCCAGGCCGGTGAAATTGGCCATGGTGGCGCCGGTGGCGAAGCCGACGTCGGAGCCGGCCGGAAGGCCAAGCAGCTCCAGCAACCAGGCACCAGCGGCTTCCTCGATGGCCGCCGTCGCGGGGGTGGCGAAGCGGAGTCCGGCGTTCTGGTCCCAGGCGCTGACCAGCCAGTCCGCGGCCAGCGCGGCGGGCAGTGTCCCGCCGATGACCCAGCCGAAGAAGCGGCCTGAGGGCATCGCCATCAGCCCGGGTTCGGCTTTCGCAGCGAGGTAGTCCACCACCTCTGCGGCCGGTGTGCCGTCCCGGGGCAACGGGCCGCCAAAGTCAGCGGCGAGTCCAGCCGCCGTCGTCCTAGGGCCGACTGGCCGGGTGTCCTGGCTCTCCAGCCACGCGCGGGCATGCCGGGCGGCGGCCGCCAGGGCGTCGCGATAACGCTCTTCGGGTGCTGACATAGCTGCATGCTACGCCCGTGCCCGGGCCCGCGGCAGTCCTGCGCGCCGTTCGGCGCCGGGCCGTCCGGGGCCGGCCGGCCCTACCCGAAGGCGTCCTGCCAGACGTCGGAGCCGAGCTTGAGGATCAGCGCGCCCACGACCACGAGGAAGACGATCCGGATGAACTTGCTACCCCGACTGACGGCGGTCCGGGCGCCGAGGTAGCCGCCGGCCATGTTCGCGGCGCCCAGTACCAGCCCGAGGCCCCACAGCAGCGAACCGTGCGGCAGGAAGAACATCAGCGCACCGGCGTTGGTGGCCATGTTGACGATCTTGGCCTTGGCGCTGGCCTCCAGGAAGGCGTAGCCCATCGCGGACACCAGCGCGATGATCAGGAAGGAACCGGTGCCCGGGCCGATCATGCCGTCGTAGAAGCCGATCACGGCGCCGATCAGGCAGGCCACGACATAGTGCCGGTGGCCGTCGTGCCGCAGCTTGGTCAGCTCCCCCACGTTGGGACGGAACGCGGTGAACAGCGCGACGGCCACCAGCGCCGCCACGATGATCGGCTTGAAGACACTCGCCGGCAGGGTCGCCGCCAGCACCGCCCCGCCGAAGCTGCCGGCCAGGGCGATCACCGCCATCGGCACCGCGGTGCGCAGGTCCGGGCCGACGCGCCGGTAGAAGGTGACCGCGCTCGTAGTGGTGCCGAAGATGGAACCCATCTTGTTCGTCGCCAGTGCCTGCACCGGGCTGATCCCGGGGACCAGCAGCATGACCGGGAGCTGGATCAGCCCGCCGCCGCCCACCACCGCATCGACCCAGCCGGCGGCGAAACCGGCCACCACCACCAGGATGAGCGTGGCGAGCTGGATCGACTCAAGGCCGGAAACCATTCCCTGCAACGCCGGGGCGGGTCAGTTGCTGCGGACGGCGTTGACCACGTAATCAACGGCCTTGTCCACGGCCACGTTCTCGGCGTTGCCGCTGCGGCGGTCCTTGATCTCCACGACGCCGTCCACCAGTCCGCGCCCGACGGCCAGGATGGTCGGGACGCCGACGAGTTCGGCGTCGCCGAACTTGACGCCCGGGGACACCTTGGGCCGGTCGTCGTAGATGACCTCGAGGCCGGCGGCCTCCAGATCGAGGGACAGCTGCTCGGCAGCCGCGAAGATCTCCTCACCGCGGCCCACAGCGACGACGTGGACGTCCGCCGGGGCGACGGCGCGCGGCCAGACCAGGCCCTTGTCATCGTGATTGGACTCGGCCAGCGCGGCCACCGCACGCGTGACGCCGACGCCGTAGGAGCCCATGGTCACGACGACCTGCTTGCCGTTCTGGTCCAGGACCTTCAGGTCCAGCGCCTCGGCGTACTTGCGGCCCAGCTGGAAGATGTGTCCCATCTCGATGCCGCGGGCGGTTTCCAGCGGGCCGGAACCGTCCGGAGCCTCGTCGCCGGCACGCACCTCGGTGCACTCGATCACGCCGTCCCAGCCGAAGTCGCGGCCGGCGACCAGGCCGAAAACATGCTTGCCGGCCTCGTTGGCGCCGGTGACCCAGGCGGTCCCGCGGACCACGCGGGGATCGACGAGATAGAGCAGCTTCGAGGCGGCCTCGGCACCGAGCAGCGGCGCGTCCAGGGACAGGCCGGGGCCGATGTAGCCCTTGACCAGGAGGGCCTGCTTCTTGAGGTCTTCCTCGTTGGCTGCCTCGAGCGTGATCTCGCCGCCGATGGGCAGGAAGGCGCCGATGTTCGCTTCGACGCGCTTGAGGTCCACGCCACGGTCGCCCGGCACGCCGATGACGACGAGCTGGCGCTCACCGGTGGGCAGGGTCACGGCGAGGACCACGTTCTTGAGCGTGTCCGCGGCGGTCCAGGCGCCGCCGTCGGCCTCGCTGCGGGGAGCCAGGGCGTTGGCGGCGTCGACGAGCGTTTCGATCGTCGGCGTGTCCGGAGTGTCGCGGACCTCCGCGGCCGGGGCGTTGCTGAAGTCGATGTCCGCGGGGACCACCGTGGTGACGGCTTCGACATTGGCCGCGTAGCCGCCGGCCGAGCGCACGAAGGTGTCCTCGCCGATCTCGGTGGGGTGCAGGAATTCCTCGCTCTTGGATCCGCCCATGGCGCCGGCCGTGGCCGTGACCGGGACGACCTCCAGGCCGAGGCGCTTGAAGATCTTCAGGTAGGCGCCGCGGTGCGCGGCGTAGCTGGCGTCCAGGCCGGCGTCGTCGACGTCGAAGGAGTAGGAGTCTTTCATGATGAACTCGCGGCCGCGCAGCAGGCCGGCCCGGGGACGGGCCTCGTCGCGGTACTTGTTCTGGATCTGGTAGATGCTCAGCGGCAGGTCCTTGTACGAGGAGTACAGGTCCTTGACCAGCAGGGTGAACATTTCCTCGTGCGTGGGAGCCAGCAGGTAGTCGTTGCCCTTGCGGTCCTTGAGCCGGAAGATGCCCTCGCCGTACTCGGTCCAGCGGTTCGTCGCCTCGTAGGGCTCCTTGGGCAGCAGCGCGGGGAAATGGACTTCCTGGGCGCCGATGGCCGTCATTTCCTCACGGATGATCTGCTCCACCCGGCGCAGCACGCTCAGCCCCAGCGGCAGCCAGGTGTAGATGCCCGGTGCCGCGCGGCGGATGTAGCCGGCCCGGACCAGCAGCCGGTGGCTGGCCACTTCGGCGTCGGCGGGGTCTTCACGCAGGGTGCGCAGGAACAGCTTTGAGAGTCGAAGGACCACTGGGAGGTATCCGTTTCTGAGGAAGTGCGGGGCGGACTGGGTAGGTACGAAAAATGTCCAGAGACTAATCTACCGCCAAGCCGAGGCCCGGGTTCCCTTCCGGAAAGGGAAGAGCCACGCCATGACACGGAAGCCCCTGGCCGTTTCCGGCTGGTCATCCTGTGATGGCGTGGCCCCTGCGACCCCAGTGCCGCTAAGTCCAAGGCTGCCGGGTTGACTGATGCTCCCCTGCCGGGTGGCACCCGCAGCCCATGGTTGGTTTTCCCCTGAGACCGCACGCGCCTGCACGGCGCGGCTAGCTAGAACCTATGTGATCCAAGTCGCTAAAACAAGAGTCTCCAACCAGATTTCTGTCAAAAATGGCTGTCAAGAACGTGTCTAGAAGAGCACGGTCGCAAAAGTTCCCACCTGGTGGAAACCCACCCGCTCATAGCTGGCGCGGGCCCGGGTGTTGAAGTCGTTGACGTACAGGCTTGTGACGGGCGCCAGGGTCTGGGCGAGGACCACGACGGCGGCCATGTAGCCGGCGCTCAGGCCCAGCCCGCGGAATGCCGGATTCATCCAGACGCCCTGCACCTGTGTGACCTCCGGTGTCACCGCACCGAGTTCGGCCTTGAACACCACGTCGCCGTCCGGACCCAGATGGACCAGCGAGTGGCCGGCCCGGATCAGGCCCTTGACCCGGCGGCTGTAGTATTCGCGGCCGCCCAGGTAAGGCGAATAGCCCACTTCCTCCTCGAACATGGCCGCGCAGGCGGGCAGGATCCGGTCGAAGTCGGCGAGGTGGCCGAAGCCAAGCGCAGGGTTGGGCTCGACCACGGGCGGCCCGGCGATGGTCAGGAGTGGCTGCTCGCTGCGGATTTCCTGGGCGGAATGGCCCAACTGTTCCAACCCGGAGTACAGCGCCAGGACCGCCTCGGCCGGGCCGAAGATGGAGGCGTAGCGGCGGCCTGTCCGGTGCGCCACGGCTGCCACCGCACCGGCAAGCTCCGGATCCAGCTGCACCGGCACCAGGTTGGCGCCGGCCCAGCAGGCGCCGACCAGGACGCCGCCGTCGAACACACCGAAGATGCTGGCGCCGCCGGCGGTGGGCGACGCCGTCCCGGCGGTCTCGAGATGGGACAGGATAAAGACGTTGGCGACGGCGTCCTGCCGGGCCAGGTCCAGCAGGGCACGGGTGTCCGCACCCGCCAGGACCCTGACGGTGAGACCGGCAGCGGCGCCGGTTGCGGCGCCGTCCCTACGAGACGCTAACCACGGGGCTACCCTGGACAGCATCTTCGCCATCGGACTCCCCCATCTCTTCAGCGAGACGCATGGCCTCTTCGATCAGTGTCTCAACGATCTGGTCTTCGGGAACAGTCTTGATGACCTCGCCCTTCACGAAGATCTGGCCCTTGCCGTTGCCGGACGCGACGCCGAGGTCCGCCTCCCGGGCCTCGCCGGGACCGTTCACCACGCAGCCCATGACGGCGACGCGCAGCGGGACTTCCATGCCTTCCAGTCCGGCCGTGACCTGCTCGGCCAGCGTGTAGACGTCCACCTGGGCGCGGCCGCAGGAGGGGCAGGAAACAATCTCGAGCTTGCGCGGGCGCAGGTTCAGGGACTGCAGGATCTGGTTGCCCACCTTGATTTCCTCCACCGGCGGCGCGGAGAGGGAAACCCGGATGGTGTCGCCGATGCCGCGGGAGAGCAGCGCGCCGAAGGCCGTGGCGGACTTGATGGTGCCCTGGAACGCCGGACCCGCCTCGGTCACGCCGAGGTGCAGCGGCCAGTCGCCCTTTTCCGCCAGCATTTCGTAGGCGGCCACCATGATCACGGGGTCATTGTGCTTGACCGAGATCTTGAAGTCGTGGAAGCCGTGCTCTTCGAACAGCGAGGCTTCCCAGACGGCGGATTCGACGAGGGCTTCGGGGGTGGCCTTGCCGTACTTCTTCAGGATGCCCGGCTCCAGCGACCCGGCGTTGACGCCGATCCGGATCGAGGTGCCGTGGTCCTTGGCCGCGCGGGCAATTTCCTTGACCTGGTCGTCGAACTTGCGGATGTTGCCCGGGTTCACGCGGACGGCCGCGCAGCCGGCCTCAATCGCGGCGAACACGTACTTCGGTTGGAAGTGGATGTCCGCGATCACCGGAATCTGTGACTTCCTGGCAATGATCGGCAGGGCCTCGGCGTCGTCCGCGGACGGGCAGGCCACCCGGACAATGTCACAGCCGGAGGCCGTGAGTTCGGCGATCTGCTGCAGGGTGGCGTTGATGTCCGTGGTCGGAGTCGTCGTCATCGACTGCACGCTAATCGGCGAGTCGGAGCCGACGCCGACCGAGCCCACCTTGATCTGGCGGGTCTTCCGGCGCGGGGCAAGAACGGGGGGCGGTGCCGACGGCATTCCCAGGCTGACCGAGGTCACGTGGACTCCTCTGTGAATCGAATTCTAGGTCGATGGATCGATGGCGGGTTTGGCGCTGCGGGCTAGGCCGCGTGGCCGGCCAGCTGGCCGGTCACCGGAGCCCAGACCATCGTGCGGGTGCCGGAGATTGCACTGGCACCGGCGAAGGGGTCCTGCTTGAGGAGCTCGTTCAGTGCCTGTTCGTCCGCCGCCTTGAAGATGAGCAGGGCGCCGGCACCGTCCGAGTAGGGGCCGCTGGCGAGGATGATGCCCTCCTGCGCGAGTGCGGCGGTCCATTCGCGGTGCGCGGGACGGGCAGCGTCCCGGGCTTCGGCGGATTCAGCATCGTAAACGTACTCAACAGCAAAAACAGTCATACAGATACCCTAGCGCCCTGCCCGCCCGGTTCCCATCCGCCCGGGCCCCTTCCGCTTGAAGAGGATGCGCGACGGCGGCCCGGCTTCCGCTCGCATCGTCGGGCGCCGTTTCCGTCGGGACGGGCGTGTCAGCCGAGGAAAAGCACCTTGGCGAGGGCCGCGACTCCGGCCGCCCACAGCAGCGAGGTGAGGGTGCCGATGATGAACCGCTCGGCGGCCACCGGCGTTTCCTTCAGCTCCGCGAAGCGTCCGAGGCCCTTGATCGCGACGACGTAGGCGATCGCGACGGGCTGGCCGGTCAGGATGGCCAGGCAGACCGCTAACCGTTCGAGCACGCCGATGATCGCGCCGCCGCGCAGGATGCGGGTGCCGGCTCCCGGAACCGCTGGAGCCCCTCCGGTGCTGTCCGCAGCAGCCTCAGTGGCCGCGCCGCCCTCCACGGGCTGGGCGGGCGCCGCCGCAGGCCGGGTGATCTCGCCGTCGACCGTCCCGTCCGCGTCGGGGCCGTCTGCGGCGCGGGGACCGCCGGCGGCGTCGGCCCGGCTGTCCGAACGGTCATCGATGGTCCGGGCGAGCCGGAACACCAGGGCGGTGACCGGCCAGCCGGCGAACCCGGCAACCAGCAGGGCCAGCGTGATCCAGAGGGTGTTCACCGGTCTCCTTCGCTAGGGGCTTGGCGGGCGGCGTTCTGCCTGGCGGAGTTCTGCCTGGCGGCGTTGTCCGGCCCGGCGGTCAGGCCGTTGCCCAGGGCCAGCAGCATTTCCGCCGCAGGCCTCGCCGCCCATTCTTCCTGCCAGCCGGAGCGAAGCAGCGCGCGGCTCACCGATTGTTCCGTGATTCCGAGTTGCCGGGCAGCGATCTTCTGCGTCCCGTGGGCGCCTGCGTGTCCTTGCCGGATGCCACGCAGCACGTCGACCACCTTCCACTGCGCGGCGGTGCGGTCCTGGACAAGGCGCCCGATCAGCCGGAGCACGGCCTCCGCGTTGGCGCACTCAGGGGCGCCCGGCGAATCTTCCGCTGGGCGGGCGGCACTCCCCAGCCGTCGGCCGCCGGAGACGACGGCGAGCGGGACGTGGGAGGAGGCGGACTTGGCCCGCTCCACCGCGAGGCGGGCCGCGACGAAGGCCGGCCCCGAGCCTTCCCGCGGGCTCGCAGGCAGCGGGAGGTCCACGGGCCCGACGCCGATGCCCACGTACCAGCGCCCGCTGCGGAGCGCGTGCAGGGCGATCTCCACGACCTGGCCGGGGCGTTCCAGCACGCCCTGGACCTCGTCGCCGACGGAGCGCTCGAAGCGTGCGGCGGGGGAAAGCTGCGCAAGTTCGGCCAAGAGCCCCGGGACGCGGTCGACGTCGGTGCTGCTGCCGCGCTGATCGATGGTCATCACGTACATAGCCCAACCCTAGGCGGCTGATGCCAATGAATCAACCATTTAGAACTGATTATTCAGAATCAGCCGAAATAAGCTGACGGAAGATAAACAGTCTGTGACGGTTAACTGGTGATCGGTTCCGGCGTCGTCCTCGTGGGGGCGCGTGACCACAGGCGACGCTCCCACCGTCCCCGGCCGGCAGGGCGTGGCTGGCCTAGCCGAAGAGGTTGACCGGCTTGACGATGTCCGCGTAGATCAGCAGCGCGCCCATGCCCATCAGTAGCGCGGCCACGACGTACGTCACCGGCAGCAGCTTGGCGATGTCGAACGCACCGGGGTCCGGCCGGCCCAGCAGCCGGGCAATCTGGCGGCGGGCCCCCTCGTACAGCGCCCCGGCCACATGGCCGCCGTCGAGCGGCAGCAGCGGGACAAGGTTGAACACGGCCAGCGCGAAGTTGAGCCCGGCGAGCAGCCCCACCAGGGCGGCCAGCCGGCTCTGCAGCGGGACCTGTTCCATGGCGGCGACCTCGCCCGCCACACGGCCCACCCCGACGACGCTGATGGGACCGTTGGGGTCGCGCGGCTCCTCGCTGAACGCGGCCTGCGCCACGCCTGCTACGCGGGCCGGGAGGTTCACGACGACGCCGGCGATCTGCTTGATGTTCTCGCCGGCCAGCGGCAGCACGGCCGACGCCGGCTGCTGCATGAGCGCGGTCTGGGCGCCGATGCCCAGGAAGCCGACGTCCTGGTAGCGGAGCTTGCCGTCGGCGTCCTTGGCTTGCCGGCCGTCCTCGCCGACGACCGGACGCGAGGACAGCACCGGGGTGACAGTGGTGGCGACCGGGGCGCCGTCGCGCTCCACCGTGATGCTGACCTGCTTGCCCGCCGAAGCGCGGATCCAGCCGGTGAGCTCCTCCCAGTTGGTGACCGCCTTGCCGTCGAAGGACGTGATGCGGTCGCCCGGCTTGAGGCCCGCGGCGGCGGCGGGAGTGGGCTTGCAGTCGGCCGAGTTGGGATCCACGGTCTCGCCGGCCTTGACCTGGCATTTGGAGACGTCGGCGATGGTGGTGGTGGACGCGGACACGCCGAAGCCCATCAGCAGGACGGCGGTCAGCGCCACGCCGATTAGCAGGTTCATCGCGGGGCCGCCGAGCATGATGATGATCTTTTTCCAGACCGGCAGCCGGTAAAAGACCCGGTTCCCGTCGTCCGGGCCGATTTCCTCGTGCGCCAGGGACCGGGCGTCGGCGGCGAGGGACTGGAACATGCCGGTACTGGAGGGTCGGACGCTGCCGTCGGTCTTGTTCGGCGGGTACATGCCGATCATGGAGACAAAGCCGCCCAGCGGGATCGCCTTGAAGCCGTACTCGGTTTCGCCCCGGCGCCTGGACCAGATGGTGGGTCCGAAGCCGATCATGTACTTCGTGACCCGCACCTTGAAGAGCTTGGCCGGGACCAGGTGCCCCACCTCATGCAGGGCGATGGACACGGCGATGCCGATCACGACGAAGACGACGCCAAGGATAAAGAGGACAACGGGGCTCATGCTGGGCTTTGCTACTTCCTGGGCACTGGTCGGCTACTTCTTAGGCACTTCCCACGGACAAACGCTCAAGCGTCCGCGCGCGTGCCCACTGTTCAGCATCCAGCACGGATTCGACCGTCAGCCCGGAGGATCCTGAATGCTCACTGAGGACGGCTTCGATGGTATCGACAATATCGGTGAAGCGGATCCGGCCCGCGTGGAAGGCCGTCACGGCTTCCTCGTTGGCGGCGTTGAAGACCGCCGGGAAGGTGCTCCCCCGCCGGGCAGCGTCCTTGGCCAGGCCGACGGCGGGGAACGCCCCGGTGTCCAGCGGCTCGAAGGTCCAGCTGGTGGCCTTGCTCCAGTCGCAGGGCTGAGCGGCCCCGGCCACCCGGTCCGGCCAGCCCAGGCCCAGGGCGATGGGCAGCCGCATGTCCGGCGGCGAGGCCTGGGCAATGGTGGAGCCGTCCACGAACTGGACCATCGAGTGCACCACCGACTGCGGGTGGACCACGACGTCGATCCGCTCCAGCGGGATGTCGAAGAGCAGGTGGGCCTCGATGACTTCCAGGCCCTTATTGACCAGGCTCGCGGAGTTGGTGGTGACCATCAGGCCCATGTCCCAGGTGGGGTGCGCCAGGGCATCCCGGGGGGTGACGTCCTGCAGCTGTTCCCGCGTCATGCCGCGGAACGGGCCGCCGGAGGCCGTCAGCACCAGCCGGTCCACCTCTGCCGCCGCGCCGGACCGCAGGCACTGGGCAATGGCGGAGTGCTCGGAGTCGACCGGGACGATCTGGCCCTCGCGGGCGGCCGCCTTGACCAGGGCTCCGCCCACGATCAGGGATTCCTTGTTCGCCAGCGCCAGCGTGGCGCCGGACTTGAGCGCGGCCAGGGTGGGGGCGAGCCCGATCGAGCCGGTGATGCCGTTGAGCACGACGTCGGCGGGGATTTCCGCGATCCGGGTGGAGGCGTCGGGGCCGGTGATGATCTCCGGACGGTAGCCGGTGACGCCGGCCGCGCGGGCGGCGTCGTCGATCAGCTGTTGAAGCGCCGCGGCGTCCCCACTGGCGATTCCGACGGCCCTGGCCCGGGTATGCACGGCCTGCCGGGCGAGGAGGTCGGGGTTGCCGCCGCCGGCGCTGAGGGCCACGATCTCGAAGAGGTGCGGGGCGCCGTCGACGACGTCGATGGCCTGGGTGCCGATGGACCCCGTGGATCCGAGGAGGACGATTGTGCGCGGCTGCATGGCTTAAGTATCCCGTACCGGTTCGGTAGCCCGGGTCCACCCGGGCGATTACACGGACACTGGCGTCAGTTACGCCGGCTTCAGCTCGTAGCGGCGTTCGGGACGGCCCGCGCCGTACTTGAGGCGGACGCCCACCCTGGCCTCATCGTGCAGGTACTCCAGGTAGCGGCGGGCGCTGACGCGGGACGTGCCCAGCAGGTCCGCGACTTCGGCCGCTGACAGATCCGCCTCGGCCGCCTGGAGCACGTCGACTACCCGTCGGAGGGTCTCGGCGCTGCACCCTTTGGGGAGGCGGATTTCCGTCCGCTCCGTGTGCCCGGTGCGTTCCAGCCCGAAAACCCGGTTCACGTCCGCTTGTTCGGCCACGTCCTTGGCCTGGTCCAGTCCCTGGTAGGCGTTGCGATAGTGCTCCAGCCGCTCCTGCAGGTCCGACTGCGAAAACGGCTTGATCAGGTAATGCACGATTCCGCCCCGCAGTGCCCGGCGGACGGTCTCGACCTCGCGGGCCGCGCTGATCACCAGCACGTCCAGTTCCGGCGCCGTCTCCCGCAGCCTGGCCATCAGGTCCAGCCCATTGATGTCGGGGAGGTGAATGTCGAGAAGGACGAGGTCAGGCTGCAGCCGGGCGGTTTCCGCGAGCGCCTGGGCTCCGTTGTGCGCCAGGCCGACGACGGCGAAGCCCGGTGTGCGCTGAATAAATCCGGAATGGACTTTTGCCACCATGAAGTCATCGTCAACGATGAGGACATTGATCACGGCCTGCCCACCTTTCCTTTCCCCGGCGCCCGCTTGGCGGGCGTCCTTTTCAGCCGGGCCGTAAAGACCGCCCCGCCGTCGTTTGCCACTGCGAGGGTCCCGCCGCTGCGCCGGCAGACCACGCGCGAGAGTGCCAGGCCAAAGCCCCGGCTGCCGTCGGGCCCGGGTTGCTTGGTGCTGAACCCCTGGCGGAAGATCTCATCGGCCGCCGCGCCGTCGATGCCCGGGCCGGTGTCCCTTACGGTCACGATAATTTCCCCGTGACTGTCCTCGACAAGGACCCGGACAGAAGCCTCCGCTGCCCCTGTAACGGCGTCGAGTGCGTTGTCCACGAGGTTTCCGACGACGGTGGTCAGGTCCCGGGAAAGCTCGTCCCCCACCTGCGACAGTGACGACGCGGGGTCCAGTTGCAGCAGCACTCCGCGCTCCACGGCAAGGCTCGACTTGGCGATGAGCAAAGCGGCGAGCGCCGGGTCCTGGATGCGGCTGGTCACGTCGTCGCTGAGCCGCGTCCGGTCCACGGAAACGCCGTTGACGAACTGCACCACGGAGTCGTACTCGCCAATCTGGATCAGTCCCGAAATGACGTGCAGCTGGTTTGCGAACTCGTGGGCCTGCGCCCTGAGGGTGTCCGTGGCCGTTCGCGTTGCACCGAGCTCGCGTTCCAGTGACGAGAGCTCAGTCCGGTCACGCAAGGTAGCGACGGAACCCATAACGCGGCCCTTCGAACGAATCGGCACCCGGTTCAGCACCACCAGGCGCTCCCCCACCAAAACCATCTGGTCCTGCCCTGGTTGTTCGCCCGTCATCACTTCCTTGAGCGCCGGTTCAACCGGGAGCCCGGCCAGGTCCTTTCCCACGCAATCCGCCGGCAGGCCCAGCAGCGCCCGGGCACTGTTGTTCGCCACGGTAATCCGTCCGCGGAGGTCCAGCGCCACCACTCCCTCCTTGAGCCCGTAAAGCATCGCCTCGCGGTTCTCCACCAGGCCGGAGATTTCGCTCGGCTCCATGCCGAGGGTCTGCCGCTTCACCCTGCGGGACAGCAACAAGGAGCCGGCAACGCCGAGCACGCTGGCGACACCCAGGTAGGTCAGCAGGTTAGGGATGGCGTCGCCCAGCCGTTCCCACGCTGAAGGGTAGTTCCGGCCGATCGAGGCAATGCCGATCATGGTGCCGGAATCGTCCAGGACGGGAACGTGGGCCGAGAGCAGGGCGGTCCCCGGTCCTCCCACCACACCGGTCCAGGCCCGTCCCTCCATGACGCGGCTCTCCCCTAGTTGCAGCGAGCGGCCCAGCAAGGACGGGTCTGAGGAGGCCACAACCGTGCGGTCCAGCTTGGCGAGCGCGACCTGCGATGACCCGGAAACCGTTCGGACGGATTCCGCCACCGATGGCAGGGCCGAGCCTTTTGCCGGCTCTGCCGTGGGAAGCAACGCCCGGACGGCGGGGTTGCTGCCCAGCGCTTCGGCGGCTGACAACGCCCGGCGACCCTCGATCCGCTCGAAGGCGGCAGCAGACTGCGCCAGCGAAATGGCCACGACGCCCACCAACACGGCCATGACAATAAGCAACTGCAGAACCAGATACTGTCCTGCCAGGGACATTCCTCTTCGTCGAGTCACGAACTGTCTTTCCTCAGGGTGCTTGCCACGTCGCGGGAGCGGGGGAACGGCGCGTCTGTGCATCACAATCCGCGGCGGTGCCGTGAACTATACCCCACCCAACGGTGCCGCTTCCCTCCAGTGCGGGCCGTGTGAAGTGCCGGAAACGTGAACGAAATGAACTTAACTTTCTCTGCGTACACAAGAGTGGCCCCCGTCACATCGGCCCCTAACATCAAACCACTGGCCAGTCCGCTGGCCGATTATTGACTACCTAAATTTGAGAAGAGGAAACATGCGCCAAATCCGCGCATTGCGAATTGCCGCCGTCGCTGCCGGCATCGCCCTGATGGCCACCGGCTGCGGTGCCACCGGCAAGAGCTCCACCGGTACGGCTAGCTCCGGAGCCGCGGCGGGGCCCATCACGGGACTGCAGATTCTGGTGCCCAACACCCCGGGCGGAGGGTACGACACCACGGCCCGCGCCGCCGCGAAGGTCCTCGACGACGAGAAGATCGCCAGCAACACGGAGGTCTTCAACCTCGCCGGCGCCGGCGGTACGGTGGGCCTGGCCCGCGTGGTCAACGAGAAGGGCAACGGCGACCTCGCCATGCTGATGGGCCTCGGCGTCGTCGGCGCGAGCTACACCAACAAGTCAGGGTCGAAGCTGACGGACACCACTCCGCTGGCCCGGCTCATCGAAGAGCCCGGCGCGATCATGGTCGCCAAGGACTCCCCGTACAAAACCATCAAAGACCTGGTGGCGGCGTGGAAGGCCAATCCCGGATCGATCAGCGTAGGCGGCGGCTCCTCCCCCGGCGGACCCGACCACCTTCTCCCCATGCAGCTGGCCGGTGCAGTCGGCATCGACGCGACGAAGGTCAACTTCGTTTCCTACGACGGCGGCGGCGATCTCCTTCCGGCCATCCTCGGCAACAAGCTCGGCTTCGCCGCCTCCGGCGCCGGTGAGTACCTGAAGCAGATCGAATCCGGCGAAGTCCGGGTGCTGGCAACCAGCGGGGACAAGCGCCTCGAAGGCGTCGACGCCCCCACGCTCAAGGAATCCGGCATCGATTTGGTCTTCAGCAACTGGCGCGGTGTTGTTGCCCCTCCCGGCATCAGCGACGCGGACAAGGCTTCCCTGATCGCCGCCCTGGAGAAAATGCACGGCACCGCTTCGTGGAAAGAGGCCCTCAAGTCGCACAGCTGGTCCGACGCTTTCCTCACCGGTGACGAATTCAAGTCCTTCCTGACCGAGCAGGACAAGCGCGTGGCCGACGTCTTGACGAAGCTTGGACTGGCGTGACGTCCTTGACTTCCAGGCTCAAAGGCCGCTCCGAGCTGGGGGTAGCCCTCCTGCTCGGGGCGGCCGGCGGGCTGGTCCTCTGGGACGCCGTCGGCCTGGTGACCCCGTACTCCAAATCGGACCCGGTCGGCCCGAAGACGGTTCCCTACATCGTGGCCGGCCTGCTGCTTGTGTGCGCGGTGATGCTGGCCATCAACGTGCTGCGGGGCGGACACGGCGAGACTGAAGGCGGCGAGGACGTCGATTTGTCCCATCCCGCCGACTGGAAGACCGTGCTTCCCCTCGCGGGCGCGTTCATTGCCAACGTCCTGATTATTGATTGGGCGGGCTGGGTCATTTCCGGAACCGTTCTCTTCTGGGGCAGCGTCTGGGCCCTGGGCAGCCGGCACTACGTCCGCGACGGGCTGATCTCCGTTTCCCTGTCCCTGCTCACCTTCTATGGCTTCTACCTCGGCCTTGGTATTTCGCTGCCCGCCGGGCTGCTGGAAGGGATCCTCTAAATGGACGTCTTTAGTTCACTGATGGACGGCTTCGCCACCGCCCTGACCCCCATGAATTTCCTCTACGCCGTGATCGGAGTGGTCTTAGGCACCGCCGTCGGCGTCCTGCCGGGACTGGGCCCGGCGATGACCGTGGCGCTGCTGCTCCCCGTCACGTACGTGCTGGAACCCACCAGCGCCTTCATCATGTTCGCTGGCATCTACTACGGCGGCATGTACGGAGGATCCACCACCTCGATCCTGCTGAACACCCCCGGCGAGTCGTCGTCCGTGGTCACGGCCATTGAAGGCAACAAGATGGCCAAGGCCGGGCGGGCCGCGCAGGCGCTGGCCACCGCTGCCATCGGTTCCTTCGTGGCCGGGACAATCGGCACCGCCCTCCTCGCGGTCTGCGCACCCATTGTGGTCAAGTTCGCCGTCAGCCTTGGATCGCCGAGCTACTTCGCCATCATGGTCCTCGCGCTCCTGGCCGTCACCGCAGTGCTCGGTTCCTCCCGCCTCCGCGGTTTCGCCTCGCTGGGCCTGGGCCTGGCGATTGGGTTGGTCGGCATGGACTCGGTCACAGGGCAGGCGCGCCTCACGTTCGGCCAGCCGCTGCTCAGTGACGGGCTCGACATCGTGGTGGTAGCGGTGGCCATCTTCGCCGTGGGTGAAGCCCTGTGGGTGGCCGCCCACCTTCGCCGGACCCCGCTCCACATCATCCCGGTGGGGCAGCCCTGGATGGGCAAAGAGGACTGGAAGCGGTCCTGGAAGCCGTGGCTGCGTGGAACCGTGCTCGGCTTCCCGTTTGGTGCGCTGCCCGCCGGGGGCGCGGAAATCCCGACCTTCCTGTCCTACGTCACGGAAAAGCGGCTCACCAAGCACCCCGAGGAGTTCGGCAAGGGCGCCATCGAGGGTGTCGCCGGACCGGAAGCCGCCAACAACGCGGCGGCGGCCGGCACCTTGACCCCGATGCTGGCGCTGGGGCTGCCAACCAACGCCACCGCCGCCGTGATGCTGGCGGCCTTCACCTCGTACGGCATCCAGCCGGGGCCGCAGCTGTTCGAGAGCGAGGGACCGCTGGTGTGGGCCCTCATTGCCAGCCTTTTCATCGGAAACTTCCTGCTGTTGGTCATCAACCTGCCGCTGGCACCGCTCTGGGCAAAACTCCTGCAACTGCCGCGACCCTACCTCTACGCCGGGATCCTGTTCTTCGCCACCTTGGGCGCCTACTCCGTGAATCTGCAGGCGTTCGACCTGGTGATCCTGCTGGTCCTTGGCGCGCTCGGGTTCATGATGCGGCGGTTCGGCCTGCCGGTCCTGCCGCTCATCCTCGGCGTGATCCTGGGCCCGCGGGTCGAGGGCCAACTGCGCAAGACACTGCAGCTCAGCGCCGGGGACCCGGCCGGCCTGTGGAGTGAGCCGATCGCCGTCGGCATCTACGTCATCGTGGCGATCATCCTGGCCTGGCCGTTGCTGCTGAAGGCCTGGCGCAGGTCGCGGCCCCAGGCGGAGCCGGCGTTTGCCGGCATGCCCGCCACGTCGGAGGCTGACCCTGACCGGACAGACGCCGGTGGCGCGAACCCCCACCCCTTCGATGACCGCGACCTGGACACCACCAGGAACACAGCAGCAGGACGACAGGAGCGACCATGAGCATTATCGTTGGCTACCTTCCCTCTCCGGAGGGGACGGCGGCACTCGAAGCAGCCATCACCCAGGCCCGCAAGGACGCGAAACTCCTGGTGGTGATCAATTCCTCCCGTGGCGACGCCCTCGTGGACAAGCGCTACGCCGAGAATGAGGAAATCGCCGGGATCGAAGAGCGGCTGAAGAAGGAGGGCATCGAGCACCTCGTCCAGCAGCCGGTCCGTGGAAACGACGCAGCCAGCGAGGTCTTGCAGGCAGCGGAACAGCACCGGGCGGACCTGATCGTCATCGGCCTTCGGAGGCGCACCCCGGTGGGGAAACTCATCATGGGGAGCACGGCCCAGCAGATCCTCCTCGAGGCAGGCTGCCCGGTGCTTGCCGTAAAGGCTGCTCACCAGTCCTAACCGGACCCTAAGCGATGGGAGCCTACGGGCGCCGTCGGCATAAAGAAGCCGAAAACAAGAAGCACGGGCCGGGAGTCCTCAGACCCCCGGCCCGTGCTTTTGTGTCCAACAGGTACCTGTGGCGCCGCTAAGCCCGAGATGACAGTTCGCGGCAGTGCCAGGGTGCAACATTGCCGCGAAGTGTCATCTCGCGAAGTCCAGCGTCAGGGGCGTCCGGCCCGGCGGAGCGTGGCCTCGGCGTGCTTGAGGATGGGCCCGTCGATCATCTTGCCCTGGTACTGGAACACGCCCGTTCCGGCGGCAGCGGCGGCGTCGAGCAGTTCCGTGGCCGCGGCGACGTCGGACTCGGACGGGGCGTAGGCTTCCCGGACCACGGCCACCTGGTTCGGGTGGATGCAGGCTTTGGAGCCGAAGCCGGACGCGACGGCGTCGCGGGCCTCGGCGGCGAGACCGTCCAGGTCGGGGATGTTGACGTAGACGGAGTCGATCGCTTCCTTACCGGCGGCGCGGGCGGCCAGCAGGACAGTGGAGCGGGCGTGCACGGCCACGGCGCGGTAGCCGCCGTCGTCGGTCCGGCTGGAGGTGCCGCCGAGTGAGGCGAGCAGGTCCTCGGCGCCCCACATCAGGCCCACCACGTTGGGTTCCGCGGCGATAGCGGCGGCGTTGACGATGCCGGCCGCCGTTTCGCACAAGGCGATCACGCTGTAGCCGTCGAGCTCCTTGAGCTGGGCGGCGCTTTCGGCCTTGGCAAGCATCACGTGCCGGTAGGGAGTGTGCTTGAGGCAGTGCAGGTCTTTTTCGAACTCCTCCGTGCCGGCCGGGTTGATCCGAACGATTGTGCGGCTGGGGTCCAGTTCGGGGACGTCCCCGGCAGAGCCGAGCTGGGCGAGAATCGCGCCGCGGGCGCGCTGCTTATCCGCCGGCGCGACGGCGTCCTCAAGGTCCACAATCACGGCATCCGAGCGCTCGGCAGCCTTCTGGTAGCGCTCGGGTCGGTCGGCAGGGCAAAACAGCAGGGCGGGGCCCATCAGGAAGCTCATGCTTCGATTGTCCCCTTTTCCACCGGTTCCTGCTGCGAGGCATGCGCGTCCCGCGTCCACATCAGGCAACTGCGGGTCGCCAGCGCCACCACGACGCCGTCCTGGTTCCGGCCGGTGTGCTGCATGGTCACGATCCCCTGTCCTGGCCGGGAGGAGGAGAGCCGTTTGCCGGTGATCGCGGTCTCCGTGTAGAGCGTGTCCCCGTGATAGAGCGGGTGCGGGAAGGACACATCGGTCAGTCCCAGTTGCGCGATGATGGTGCCCTGGGTCAGCTGCGCCACGGACTGGCCCACCAGGGTGGCGAGGGTGAACATGGAGTTCATCAGCCGCTGGCCGAACGGCTGTCCGGCGCTCCAGGCCGCGTCGAGGTGCAGCGCCTGGGTGTTCATGGTCATGGTGGTGAACAGGACGTTGTCCGTCTCCGTCACGGTCCGGCCGGGCCGGTGCGCGTAGAGCACGCCTTCGTCGAGTTCGTCGAAGTAGAGGCCGCGCTGTTCGATCACCCGGCGGCCGGTTCCGGGCCCGGGCACTGCATTCGTTGTCATACGGTCAGTTCCTGGTCTTCCTCGAAAAGTTCGGCGCCGGTGGCCGCGGCAACGTCCTCGGCCGTGACGTCGGGCGCCAGCTCGCGCAGCACCAGCCGGGATTTGCCCCCTTCGCTCACGACGTCGATCACGGCAAGATCGGTGATGATCCGGTCGACGCAGCCCTTGCCGGTCAACGGCAGCGTGCACCGTTCCACGATTTTCGGGTTGCCGTTGCGGTCAACGTGCTCCATCATCACGATGACCTTCTTGGCACCGAAGACCAGGTCCATCGCCCCGCCCATGCCCTTGACCATCTTGCCGGGGATCATCCAGTTGGCGAGGTCACCGTTCTGCGCCACTTCCATGGCGCCGAGCACCGCCACGTCGACGTGGCCGCCGCGGATCATGCCGAAGGAGGCGGCGGAGTCGAAGAACGCAGCGCCCTTGTTGACGGTGACGGTTTCCTTGCCGGCGTTGATCAGGTCCGGATCCACTTGGTCCTCGGCGGGGTACGGCCCGACGCCGAGGATCCCGTTCTCCGAGTGCAGCACCACCTCGACGCCGGCCGGAATGTAGTTGGGGATCAGCGTGGGCATCCCGATGCCGAGGTTGACGTACTGGCCGTTGTGCAGCTCCTGGGCCACCCGGGCGGCCAGCTCGTTGCGGGTCCAGCCCTTGCCTTGCACACCGCCGGCGTGTTCCACAGTGGAGCGCCGGTATTCGTGGCGGACCGCTTCGGGCCTGGGCGGCGCGCCCTGCGCGTTGTTCGTCTGCACGGCTAGGCTCCTGACTGCTCTGTAGTGCTGGAGGTGGTGCTGGAGGTGGTGCGCTTTTCGATCCGTTTCTCCGCCTGCGGCGCGAGGACCACCCGCTGCACGAAGATCCCGGGGACGTGGACGTGCTCCGGGTCCAGCTCCCCCGGCTCCACGAGTTCCTCCACCTCGGCGATGGTGATCCGGCCGGCCATGGCGCAGAGCGGATTGAAGTTCATCGCGGTGGCGTGGAAGACGAGGTTCCCGTGCCGGTCGCCCTTCCAGGCATGGACCAGGCCGAAGTCCGGGGTCAGGGCCTCCTCCAGCACGTAGTCGGCGCCGTGGAAGCTGCGGACCTCCTTGGCCGCGGAGGCGACCGCGACGTTCCCGTCGGCGTCGTACTTCTGCGGCAGGCCGCCGTCGGAGACCTGGGTGCCGACGCCGGCTGGCGTGTAGAAGGCGGGAATGCCGGCCCCGCCGGCCCGCAGCTTCTCGGCCAGCGTGCCCTGCGGGGTCAGGACCACTTCGAGTTCCCCGGCCAGGTATTGCCGGGCGAACTCCTTGTTCTCCCCCACGTACGAGCTGATAGTGCGGCGGATCCGACCGTCCTTGAGCAGGATGCCGAGCCCCCAGTCGTCCACGCCGCAGTTGTTGCTCACAGTTTCCAGGTCCGTCGCGCCGCTCTCATGCAGGGCGTCGATCAGCGCCACCGGGATGCCGCACAGCCCGAAACCGCCGACGGCGAGGGAGGCGCCGTCGTGGATGTCCGCGACGGCCTCGGCGGCGCTGGCAACAACTTTGTTGATCATCAGTGACCCTTCCGGCCGGCTACAGTCCCAGTTCGCGGGCGATCAGCATCAGCTGGACCTCCGTGGTGCCTTCGCCGACTTCAAGGATCTTGGAGTCGCGGTAGTGGCGCGCCACGGTGAATTCGTTGATGAAGCCATAGCCGCCGAACACCTGGGTGGCGTCCCGCGCGTTGTCCATGGCTGCCTCGCCTGCGACCATCTTAGCGATGGCCGCCTGCGTCTTGAACGGCTTGCCGGCGAGCATCCGGGCGGCCGCGTCGTAGTAGGCCAGGCGGGCGGTGTGGGCGCGGGCTTCCATCCGGGCGATCTTGAACGCGATGGCCTGGTACTTGCCGATGTTCTGGCCGAAGGCGCTGCGCTCCTTGGCGTATTTCACCGACTGGTCCACGCAGCCCTGGGCGGCGCCGACGGCCAGCGCGGCGATCGCGATCCGGCCCTCGTCGAGGATTGAGAGGAAATTCGCGTAGCCGCGGCCCCGGGTGCCGAGCAGGTTTTGCTCGGGGACGCGGACGTTGTCGAGGGTAAGCGGGTGCGTGTCCGAGGCGTTCCAGCCGACCTTGTTGTAGGCCTTCTCCGCCGTGAACCCGGGCGTGCCGGCGGGCACCAGGATCGTGGAGATTTCCTTCTTGATGCTGCCGTCCGGGCGTTCCTCCTGGCCGGTCACCGCGGTGACGGTGACGAGCCTGGTGATGTCGGTGCCGGAGTTGGTGATGAACTCCTTGTTCCCGTTGATGACCCACTCCCCGCCCTCGAGGCGCGCGGTGGTCTTGGTGCCGCCCGCGTCGGAGCCGGCCTCGGGCTCGGTCAGGCCGAAGCCTGCGAGCGCCTTGCCGGAGGCCAGCAGCGGCAGCCATTCCTGCTTCTGCGCGTCGGTGCCGAAGCGGTGGATCGGCATGGCGCCGAGCGAGACGCCAGCCTCCAGGGTAATCGCGACGGACTGGTCCACGCGGCCGAGCTGCTCGAGGGCCAGGGCCAGGGCGAAGTAGTCCCCGCCCATGCCGCCGAACTCTTCCGGGAACGGCAGGCCGAACAGGCCCATGTCCGCCATCTGCGAGACGACCTCGTAGGGGAAGCTGTGCTCTTCGTCGTGCTTGGCGGAAACCGGCGCCACCACCTGGTCGGCGAATTCGCGGACGGTGTTGCTGAGGTCCTGGTAGTCCTCGCTGAGTTCAAAATCTGGCATGGGGGTGACTCCTGTGTCTGGTGTGGCTGTGGTGTGGTGCTGAAGCTGTGGCTTGCTAGTCCGCCGCGCCCATCGCGATGACGGCTTCTTCGATGGTGTCTTCGGCTGCGGAAGGTTCAGCTGGGGCGGGGTGGATGGTGGCCAGCACCTGGTCGGCCTTGACGAGGTCTCCGGTGCCGGCGCTGAGGTGGACGGTGCCGTCCAGCGGCGCCACGAGCTGGTGCTCCATCTTCATGGCCTCCACCGAGAGCAGGACCTGGCCGGCTGTCACGGTATCGCCGTTGCTGACCGAGACGGACACCACCGTGCCGGGCATCGGCGAGCGCACCGCCGGGTCGGCGGCGCCTTCCTCGCGTTCGACGGCGGCCAGCACCCGGGCGAGCCGCGCCTCGCGGCTGAGCACCTCAAGGCGGCAGGACCAGCCCCCGTTGCCGAGGAATATCTCGGTGGGCGCCGGGCTGTCCGGACCCGGGTGGTGGGGTCCCGTGGACACCTGTGCGAGTGAGAACCGTCGGGCTTCTCCGCCGAGGGTCACCTCTGCCTGGTGGCGCCGGGCGAAACCCAACGATGCTGTGCGTTGCGTGCCGCCATTGACGCTGACCGTCGCCGTCCCCCGCCCTACCGAGCCGGACACCTCAACGGTGGCGATTCCGCCGTCGGGCGTTCCGAGACTGATCCGGCGCGGGGCAGCTGCACCGAGCCTCCAGCCGTCACGGCGATGCCAAGGGCCTTCCCCGGCGTCAACTGAACCGGGTTCCTGCATCGCCGCGGCGAAGACTGCGGCAGCGGCCACCTCGAAGTCGCCCGCATGCCGGAACGTGAACTCGGGCATCCTGCGTTCGATCAAGCCGGTGTCGAGCCGTCCGGCGCGGACATCGGCGTCATTGATCAGCAGCCGCAGGTACTCCACGTTGGTGTCGATGCCCAGGGCGGTGTACCCGGCGAGCGCCCGGTCCAGGGTGTCCAGGGCCTTCGCTCGGTCCTCGCCCCACGCGATGACCTTGGAAATCATCGGGTCGTAGCTGCTAGAGATTTGGAGGCCCTCCAGCAGGGCCGAGTCGACACGGACGCGGCCCGCTGCGGCATCCGGTTCTTCGTCCAGCAGCACGACGCGTCCGATCGACGGCAGGAAGTTCTTCTCCGGTACCTCGGCGTACACCCGCGCCTCCACCGAGTGTCCGGTGAGCACGACGTCGTCCTGGCGGATGGTGAGTTCTTCGCCGGCGGCGATGCGGACCTGCCATTCGACCAGGTCCACGCCGGTGACCATCTCGGTGACGGGGTGTTCGACCTGCAGCCGGGTGTTCATCTCCATGAAGAAGAACTCGTCCGGGGCGTTGTCCGAGACCAGGAATTCCACGGTGCCGGCGCCGGAGTAGTTGACGCTGCGCGCGGCCTGGCAGGCGGCCTCGCCGATCCGGGCCCGGATCTCCGCGCCGTCGGGCAGGGATTCCAGCAGCGGGGAGGGTGCCTCCTCGATGACCTTCTGGTGGCGGCGCTGCAGCGAGCACTCACGCTCGCCGAGGTGGATGACGTTGCCGTGGTTGTCCGCGAGGACCTGGACCTCGATGTGCCGTGGCGTGGTGACGAGCCGTTCCAGGAACAGGGTGTCGTCGCCGAAGGCACTCGCCGCGACCCGGCGGGCGGTGGCCAGGGTGGCTTCCAGGTCCTCGGGCCGTTCGACGACGTGCATACCCTTCCCGCCGCCGCCGGCGGAGGGCTTGATCAGCAGCGGGAAGCCGACGCCGGCCGCTGCCTCGATCAGCTGCGCGTCGCTCATGCCGGGCTCCGCGATGCCCGGGACCACCGGGACGCCGTAGCCGGTGACGTGGTTCTTGGAGCGGATCTTGTCTCCCATGACGTTCAGGGATTCGACGCCGGGGCCAATGAACGTGATCCCGGCCTTTTCCAGGGCGCGGGCGAAGTCGACGTTCTCGCTCAGGAAGCCGTAGCCGGGGTGTACGGCGTCGGCGCCGGTGTCGCGGCAGGCCTGGATGATCGCCTCGATCTTGAGGTAGCTCTCGGTCGCTGCCGCGGGGCCGATCCGGACGGCGAGGTCCGCCTCGCGCACATGGCGGGCGTCGGCGTCGGCGTCGGAATAGACCGCCACCGAACGGATCCCGAGGGCGCGCAGGGTGCGGATCACGCGGCAGGCGATCTCGCCGCGGTTGGCGACGAGGACGGTGCCGAAGAGCGGTGTCGTGGGTGCGGAGGTATCAGTCATGGCTGGCTCACATCCGGAACAGGCCGAAGGAGGTCTCCGGCAGCGGGGTGCGGGAGACGACGTCGAGCGCCAGTCCCAGGACGGTGCGGGTGTCCGCCGGGTCGATCACGCCGTCGTCCCAGAGGCGTGCGGTGGAGTAGTAGGGGCTGCCCTGGTCCTCGTACTGGGCCTTGATCGGGGCCTTGAAGGCTTCCTCTTCCGCGGCGGACCATTCCTCGCCGCGGGCCTCGTACTGGTCCCGCTTGACGGTGGCGAGCACGCTGGAGGCCTGGTTGCCGCCCATCACCGAGATCCGCGAGGCCGGCCACATCCAGAGGAAGCGCGGCGAGTAGGCGCGGCCGCACATCGAGTAGTTGCCGGCGCCGAAGGAGCCGCCAATCACCACGGTCAGTTTCGGCACGCGGGCGGTGGCGACGGCGGTGACCATCTTGGCGCCGTTCTTGGCGATGCCGCCCTGCTCGTAGTCCTTGCCGACCATGAAGCCGGAGAGGTTCTGCAGGAAGATCAGCGGGATGCCGCGCTGGTCGCAGAGTTCGATGAAGTGCGCGCCCTTGAGCGAGGACTCGCTGAAGAGCACGCCGTTGTTCGCCACGATGCCCACCGGGTGGCCGTGCAGCTTCGCGAAGCCGGTGACCAGGGTGGTGCCGTAGTTCTTCTTGAATTCGTGGAAGCGGCTGCCGTCCACCAGCCGGGCGATGACCTCGCGGACGTCGTACTGCGCGTTGACATCGGTGGGCACCGCGCCGTACAGCTCGTCCGGGTCGGCAACGGGTTCGACGACGGTGTCCACGTCCCAGAGGGGGGCCGCCGGCTTCGGCAGGGTGGAGACGATGTCCCGGACAATCTGCAGGGCGTGTTCATCGTTCTCGGCGAGGTGGTCGGTAACGCCGGAGATCTTCGAGTGCACGTCGCCGCCGCCGAGTTCCTCGGCCGTGACGATCTCGCCGATCGCGGCCTTCACCAGCGGCGGGCCGCCCAGGAAGATGGTGCCCTGGTTGCGGACGATCACGGTCTCGTCGCTCATCGCGGGAACGTAGGCGCCGCCGGCGGTGCAGGACCCCATCACCGAGGCAATCTGCGGGATCTTGGCTGCGGACATCTTGGCCTGGTTGAAGAAGATCCGGCCGAAGTGCTCCTTGTCCGGGAAGACCTCGTCCTGCTTTGGCAGGAAGGCGCCGCCGGAGTCCACGAGGTAGATGCAGGGCAGCCGGTTCTCCAGCGCGATTTCCTGCGCCCGGAGGTGCTTCTTCACCGTCATCGGATAGTAGGTGCCGCCCTTGACGGTGGCGTCGTTGGAGATGACCAGGACCTGGCGGCCGTGGACCAGGCCGATCCCGGCAATCACCCCGGCGCCCGGCGAGTCGCCGTCGTACATGCCCTCGGCCGCCAGCGGGGCGATCTCCAGGAAGGGGCTGCCGTCGTCGAGCAGCCGGTCGATCCGTTCCCGCGGGAGCAGCTTGCCGCGTGCCACGTGCCGTTCCCGGGACTTCTCCGGCCCGCCCAGCGCGGCGGCGGCGAGGCGGTCCTTCAGCTCCCGGGCCAGGCCGAGCTGCGCCTCGCGGTTCGCGGCGTAGCCCGGGCTGCCCGCGTCCAGCTGGCTGGCGATTGTCTCCATTGACTGCTTTCCGTCCTCGGCCGTGCGTTGCCCGCCCCCGTGGGGCGTCGCGGCCATTTCGGTTAGTAACGCATAACTGAGATTTAGGTTAGTCTCTATTAACTGTGATGTCCAACACAGGACAGTTTCACGCAGGACAGTCGAGAAGGGGACGCGCCGGTGACCGAGTCCAGCCAGACCACCCAGCGGAGCCAGGCCAAGGAGAACCGCCGGAAGGCCCTGCTCACCGCAGCGGCCGCCCTCTTCGCCGCCGACGGCTTCAACCGCGTCTCGCTGGAGGACCTTGGCGCCGCGGCGGGGGTCAGCGGACCCGCCGTCTACCGCCACTTCGCCGGCAAGCAGGCGGTCCTCGGGGCCCTGCTGCTCAGCGTCAGCCAGGACCTGCTGGACGGCGGCCGCAGCGTGGTGGCAGGGTCCGACGGCGCCGCAGCGGCACTTGCCGGCCTGGTCGAGTTCCATGTGGACTTCGCCCTCAGCAACCCGGACGTCATCCGCGTCCAGGACCAGGACTTCAGCAACCTCGACGACGACGACGAGGCCGAGGTCCGCACCCTGCAACGCAACTACGTCGAGCTCTGGGTGGAGGTCCTGGCCGGGCTGCTTCCGGACACCGATCCGGCCGAGCTCCGGATGCGCGCGCACGCCACCTTCGGCCTAATCAACTCAACGCCGCACTCGGTGCGGAACCACGGACGCCGGATGGCCCTCAAACGGGCCAGGCCGCTGCTGGAAAGCATGGCCCTGGCCGCCCTGACGGCACCGGCCACGCCGCGCCCCCTCGGCTGACGGCCCCGGACAGCAAAAGGCCGGGCACCCATGACGTGGATGCCCGGCCCCGGAGTGCCTAGACCATCGCCAGGGCCATTCCGGGATCGGCCAGGATGGCGCCCAGGTCCTGCAGGAACCGGGAGCCCTGCTCGCCGTCGACAAGCCGGTGGTCAAAGGACAGGCTCAGCGTCATGACCTGGCGCAGCGCCACCTCATCCTGGTACTCCCACGGCATCTTCCGCACCGCGCCGAGCGCCAGGATGGCGGCCTCGCCCGGGTTGAGGATGGGCGTGCCGGCGTCGATGCCGAAGACGCCGATGTTCGTGATGGAGATGGTCCCGCCGGAGAGGTCCGCCGGGGCGGTCTTCCCCGCCCGCGCCGTATCCGTCAGCTCAGTCAGCGCGGTCGAAAGCTCCAGCAGGGACATCCGGTCCGCGTCCTTGATGTTCGGAACGGTCAGGCCCCGCGGGGTCGCGGCCGCGATGCCAAGGTTGACGTAGTTGAACTGGACGATCTCCTGGTTCGCTTCGTCCCACCGGGCGTTGAGCGTCGGGTGGTTGCGCAGCGCGATCAACACGGCCTTGGACACCAAGGTCAGCGGAGTCAGCTTGTAGCCCGCGAACGCACGGCTGGCCTTCAGCCGGCCCAGCAGTTCCATGGTGGGCGTGACGTCGAGGGTCAGGAACTCGGTGACGTGCGGTGCCGTGAAGGCGCTGGACACCATGGCCGCGGCGGTGAATTTACGCACGCCCTTGATCGGGGTCCGGGTTTCCCGCCCGCCCTGAACCGGCGACGGCGCAACGACCTCGCCGCCGGCGAGTTCCTGGGGCGCAACCGGAAGGTCGCCGCCGCCAACGAAGTTCCGGACGTCATCGCGGGTGATGAGCCCGCGCTCCCCCGTACCGGTGATAGCTGCGAGGTCGACGCCGAGATCCTTGGCCAGCTTGCGCACCGGCGGCGTGGAGCGCGGACGCTCTGCCGGAGTGGTGTCGGCGGCATGGGTGTCGGCTGCCACCGGCGCGGGCTCGGCAACCGTCTCCACGGCTGCCACGACCGGCGCGGCCGCCGGCGCGGCCACCGGGGTTTCAGCCGGGGTAACCACAGGAGCCGCCGGGGCTGCCTGGGCCGCCGCGGCGGCGAAGCTGCGGGCGCGGCGCGCCGGACGGCCGGAGCCTTCCAGCACGGCGCCGTAGCCGACCAGGTTCGGTTCACGCTTGGCGGGAGCTTCCCCGGCGTCACCGCCGCCGTCGTCGCCCTCGATCTCGAAGGAAACGATCGGCTTGCCGACCTCGACCACGGTGCCGGGCTGCTCATGCAGCGCCGTCACGACGCCGGCGAACGGCGAGGGCAGCTCGACGACGGCCTTGGCGGTTTCCACCTCGGCGATGATCTGGTTGAGCGTGACGGTGTCCCCGACGCCGACCTTCCACGCGACGATTTCTGATTCCGTCAGGCCTTCGCCGAGGTCCGGAAGCCGGAATTCCTTGATCATGGTGGCGGTCATCCTTCCAGCCCGCTAAGGGAGTTGGGGCGGCCCAGGGCCCGGTCGACGCCGTCGAGGATCCTGTCCAGGCCCGGCAGGTGGTGCATTTCAAGCTTTGAATACGGGTACGGGACATCGAAGCCGGTCACCCGGACGGGCGCCGCTTCGAGGTGGTAGAAGCAGCGTTCCGTGATGCTGGCGGCCACTTCCGCGCCGAGGCCGCCGGACTGGCTGGCCTCGTGCGTGATGACGAGACGTCCGGTCTTCCGGACCGAGGCCTCCAGGGTCGCGAAGTCCAGCGGGGCCAGCGAGCGCAGGTCGATGACCTCGATGGAGACGCCTTCATCCGCGGCAGCGAGCGCGGCGTCGCGGGCGGTCTTCACGAGCGGACCGTACGCGACCAGCGTCACGTCGGTGCCCTCGGTGACCACGCGTGCTTTCTCCATGGACAGGGCGGCGGCGAGGTCGAGCGACTCATCCACCTCACCCTTGTCGTGGTAGCGGCGCTTGGGTTCGAAGTAGAGCACCGGATCGTCCGAGGCGATGGCCTGCTGGATCATGGTGTGGGCGTCCTGCGGGTTGGAGACGCTGACCACGCGCAGGCCCGAGGTGTGGGTGAAGTAGGCCTCGGGCGATTCGGAGTGGTGTTCCGGTGAGCCGATGCCGCCGCCGAAAGGCACGCGGATGGTGATCGGCATCTTGACCGCGCCCTGGGTGCGGTAGTGCATCTTGGCGACCTGGCTGACAATCTGGTCGAACGCCGGGTAGATGAAGCCGTCGAACTGGATCTCCACCACCGGGCGGTAGCCGCGGTAGGCGAGGCCGACGGCGGTGCCGAGGATGCCGGATTCGGCCAGCGGCGTGTCCACCACGCGGTGCTTTCCGAAGTCTTTCTGCAGGCCGTCGGTGACGCGGAAGACACCGCCGAGGGTGCCGATGTCCTCGCCCATGAGGATCACCTTGGGATCGTTTTCGAGGGACTTGCGCAGGCCCGAATTAATGGCTCGGGCAAAGGTCATCTGCGTCATCAGCGTGCACCTTCTTCGGAAGCGGCCTCTGCGGGATCGCCGAAGGAAGCCAGGTAACGGGTGTAGTGGTCCTGCTGGCGCTCCAGCGAGGAGTTGGGCGTGCTGTACACGTGCTTGAAGATGTCCAGCGGCTCCGGTTCCGGCATGTTGATGGTGCCGGAGCGCAGTTCCTTGGCGACGGCGTCGGCCTTGGCGGCGACGGCGGTTTCCAGCTCTGCGGTCAGCAGGCCCTTGCGGTCGAGCAAGGTCTTAAGCCTGGCGATCGGGTCCTTCGCAGCCCAGTCCTCGAGCTCGTTGGCGTCCCGGTAGCGGGTGGGGTCATCCGCCGTCGTGTGCGGTCCCATCCGGTACGTGACGGCCTCAATGAAGGTGGGTCCCCCGCCGCGGCGGGCACGGTCGATGGCGATCCTCGTGGCGGCCATGACGGCCAGCACGTCGTTGCCGTCCACGCGCATGCTCGGGATGCCGAAGCCGGAGGCGCGGTCCGCGATCTGGATGTGGGACTGCAGCATCACGGGCTCGGAGATGGCCCAGTGGTTGTTCTGGCAGAAGAACACCACGGGGGCCTGGAAGCTCGCCGCGAAGACCATGGCCTCGTTGACGTCGCCTTCGCTGGTGGCGCCGTCGCCGAAGTAGGCCACGGCCACCGAATCGGCTCCGTCGTTCTGGATTCCCATGGCGTACCCGGTGGCGTGCAGCGACTGGGCGCCGATGATGATTTGCTGCGTCGCCACGTTCACCGTGTAGGGATCCCAGCCGGCCAGGGCGTTGCCGCGCCAAGCTTTCACGATGTCCGCCGGCTGCACCCCGCGGACGTAGGCGACGCCGTTGTCCCGGTAGCTGGGGAAGACGAAGTCGTCGTCGCGGAGCGCACGTGCCGAGCCGATCTGGGACGCCTCCTGGCCCAGCAGCGGGGGCCACAGGGCGAGCTCGCCCTGGCGCTGCAGGGCGGTGGCCTCGGCGTCGATCCGGCGGATGGCGACCATGTCCTCGTAGAGGGAGGCGAGCTGTTCGTCGCTGACGTCCTGGACCCAGGAGTCGAACTCCGGATGGCTTACGCGTTCACCCCCCGGGGTGATGAGCTGGACGAGATCGCCGCCCGAGCGCCTGTTTGATTCTGCACTGTTCCCGGGGCCGCCGGCGGCAATGCCGCCCTTGCCCGCGTCGTCGGTAAACACAGTTTGTCCGCAACCTTCTGACGTCGTCTGACCCTGCCCGCGGGACTCGTGATCCCTACGCGCGACGGCCACCCGGGCGCCGTTGCCCCGGATAATTGTGACCCTACTCACAACTGCCATTGGGTACAACCACCTTTGAATAAATTGAGCATTCTGCCCTGTCTGGCCGTTCAGGACCGTGCTAACCTTGCGCATTATGCAAGCTTTGGATGGCACCGACACCCGTCTGCTTTCGGCCATGGCGAGGGATCCCCGGCGCACCGTGGTGGCACTGGCGCAGAAGCTGGGGTTGTCGCGCAATACGGTGCAGGCCCGGATGGCCCAGCTGGAGAAAAAACACGTCTTCCTCTCCTTCGAACGCCGGATCAACCCGGCCGCCCTGGGCTATCCCCTGATGGCGTTTATCTCCGTCCACGTCCAGCAGCAGAAGCTGGGCCAACTGGCGGTGGAACTGGCCTGCATCCCGGAAATCCTGGAAGGCTATGGCCTCACCGGTTCGGCCGACCTGCTGCTCCGGGTGGTAGCTCTGGACGCCGAGGACCTCTTCCGGATCAACGGCAAGATCCTCGCCTGCGAAGGCGTGGACCGCACCGACACTGCCCTGGCCATGGGTGAACTGATTCCTTTCCGGATCCAGCCGCTGCTGGAGCGCGGCTCCGCGGAGGCCTGAGCGGCGCTCACCTAACTGCCGGGCAACCCCAACTAATGCGAAGGGGAGCCCCCGTGCAACTGCACGGGGGCTCCCCTTGATTGGTGTTGCCTGCCGAGGCCGACTGATTGTGGTTCGCGGCCCGGCCGGGCGGTTAGTGGTTGGTGGCCTTTTCGGCGCCCACCCCGGTCAGGGAGCGGACCTCCATTTCGGCCTGCTTCGTGGTGTCTTCGAGCTTCTTGTCCAGCACCGTGCCCAGCCAGCCCAGCAGGAACGCGAGCGGGATGGAGACGATGCCGGGGTTGCTCAGCGGGAAGATCGCGAAGTTGGCCCCCGGGATCATCGACGTTTTGGCACCGGAGACAACCGGGGAGAGCGCGATCAGGATGATGGCCGAGCCGAGACCGCCGTACATGCTCCAGATGGCGCCCTGGGTGGTGAACCGGCGCCAGAACAGCGAGTACACGATCGTGGGCAGGTTGGCCGAGGCCGCCACCGCGAAGGCGAGCGCTACGAGGAACGCGACGTTCTGGCCGTTGGCGAAAATTCCGCCGACGATGGCGAGCAACCCGATCACGACGACCGTGCGACGGGCGACCTTGACCTCGGTATTGGCGTCGGCCTTGCCCTTGGCGATGACGCTGGCATAGATGTCATGCGCGAAGGACGCTGCCGCGGTGATCGTGAGGCCGGCGACCACGGCCAGGATCGTGGCGAACGCCACCGCGGAGATGAAGCCGAGCAGCAGCGGTCCGCCCAGGTGGAAGGCCAGCAGCGGCGCTGCCGAGTTGACGCCGCCCGGCGCGCCCTTGATCGTGTCGGCACCCACCAGCGCGGCTGCGCCGTAGCCCAGGACCAGGGTGAACAGGTAGAAGATACCGATCAGCCAGATGGACCACACCACGGACTTGCGGGCTTCCTTGGCGGTCGGAACCGTGTAGAAGCGCATCAGCACGTGCGGCAGGGCCGCCGTGCCGAGGACGAGCGCCAGGCCAAGGGACATGAAATCAAGCTTGGAGGTCTCGGTCTTGCCGTACTGCAGGCCCGGGTTCAGAATGCTCGGGTTCTTCGAGGTTTCCACCGCGCCGCCGAGCAGGTCGGAGAGGTTGAAGCCGTAGATGGCCAGGACCCAGAAGGTCATGACGGCCGCGCCGGCAATGAGCAGCATGGCCTTGATGATCTGGACCCAGGTGGTGCCCTTCATGCCGCCGATCAGCACATACATGATCATCAAGGCGCCGACGACGATGATCACGAGCGCCTGCCCGCCCCAGTCGCTGATCCCCAGCAGCAGCGAGATCAGGCTGCCGGCTCCCGCCATCTGGGCCAGGAGGTAGAAGAAGCAAACGGCCAGAGTCGAGATGGCCGCGGCGATGCGGACCGGGCGCTGCTTGAGCCGGAACGAAAGGACGTCGGCCATGGTGAACTTGCCGGTGTTGCGCAGCAGTTCGGCCACCAGGAGCAGCGCGACGAGCCACGCCACGAGGAAGCCGATGGAGTACATGAAGCCGTCATAGCCGTTGATGGCGATAGCGCCGGTGATACCGAGGAACGAAGCCGCGGAGAGGTAGTCGCCGGCAATCGCGGTGCCGTTTTGCGGGCCCGTGAAGGAGCGGCCGGCAGCATAGTAGTCCGCCGCGGTCTTATTGTTTCGGCTGGCCCTGATGACGATGACCATGGTGATCGCGACGAACAGGGCGAAGATGCCCATGTTCAGCGCGGTGGTGTCCTTGAGATCCGCAACGTTGACCGCGGGAACCATAAACGTCATTTTGCTTCTCCGCTCACTCGGTTGCCGTGCTTGTCGAACTCGTGGCCTTCGATTTCGTGGCGGATCTCGGCGGCGATCGGGTCCAGTTTCCGGTTCGAGTAGCTGACGTACCAGCCGGTGATGGCGAACGTGGAGACGAACTGCAGCAGGCCCAGGATCAGGCCGATGTTGATGTTGCCCCAGACCTTGGTGGACATGAAGCCCACCGCGTAGTCGGCCAGCAGGACGTAGGCGAAGTACCACAGCAGGAATGCGATGGCCATCGGAAAGACAAAGCTGCGGTGCCGTTTGCGCAGTTCCTGGAACTGCTCCGTCGATTGGACTTCCTTGAAGTCCACGAACGCCGGTGCGTCCGTTTCTTGGGCTTCGTGACCCATCGTTCCTCCTCATTGAGACTGGCGAGCCACCCCCGGGTGCCCCGGGCTCCGGGAAACAGACTTCCGGCCTTGTGTGACTGCAATCACTGTGCCCCGTGATGCGTATTACATTCCAGCACCGCCGTGTTTCCTGTCGCTCAACGGTCGCGATGCTGCGCCCAACGGCGCCCTTCGACCGTTCCTCCGGTGCTCGCCCCCGGCCTGCGGGCCGCCGCGCTACGCTGGCAGCATGCCGGACTCTCCCCTCTTCACCGCCGCGGCGATCGCCGTGATCGCCCTGGCGATCGCCGTCGTCGTGGCCGTCGGACTCAAGGTCCTGCGCTCCTTCCGCGAGCTGGGTACCGACGCGGAACGCGCCACCTACAAGACGCTGCACGCGGCTTCCCGCGCAGGCCAGCACCTACGCACCGGACTGAACCCGGCCGGCGCCGCCAAGGCGAGCCGCCAGCTGCGCAGCCTGCTGGGCTGCGATGCCCTGGCGATCACCGACACGACCGGAGTGCTGGCCTGGGACGGTGCCGCCGAAGAGCTCAAGCCAGCCTTGATGGGCCTCGCCGCCAAGGTACTGGAGGGCGGCCACACCGCCGTGATCCCGGCGGGCGAACTGCAGCTGCTCGCCAACGGCAAGGCCGCCGCGCCGCTGGCCCCCGGGGTGGAACGCGCCGTCGTGATCGCCCCGATCAAGGCCGGCACCCGGGTGGTGGGCGTGGTGGCGGCGTTCGCCCCGGCAGCCGGCGCGGGGCTGGTGCGCGCCACCAGTGAGGTGGCCGACTGGGTGGCGACGCAGGTGGAACTGGCCGAGCTGGACGCGTCCCGGACGCTGCTGATGGAGGCCGAGGTCCGTGCGCTCCGGGCCCAGATCAGCCCGCACTTCATCTACAACTCGCTGAACGCGATCGCGTCCTTCATCAACACCGACCCGGTCCGCGCCCGCGAGCTGGTGGTGGAGTTCGCGGATTTCACCCGGTATTCCTTCCGCCGGCACGGCGACTTCACCACGCTGGCCGAGGAGCTGCGCTGCATTGACCGGTACCTGCTCCTGGAGCGCGCGCGCTTCGGCGACCGGGTGCAGGTGAGCCTGCGGATCGCGCCCGAGGTGCTCAGCACGGTCATCCCGTTCCTGAGCCTGCAGCCGCTGGTGGAGAACGCGGTCCGGCACGGGCTGGAGGCCAAGGAGGGCCCGGGCCACATCACCATCACGGCCAACGATTCCGGCGCCTTCGCCGAGGTGACCATCGAGGACGACGGCGTCGGCATGGATCCGGAGAAACTGCGTGCCGTCCTGGCCGGGCACAGCGACGGCGAACACGTCGGCCTGCACAACGTCGATGCCCGGCTGCGGCAGGTGTACGGCGAGGACAACGGCCTCGTGATCGAGACGGCGCCGGGCGAGGGCACCCTGATCACCATGCGGGTGCCCAAATCCCAGCCGCGGCACGACGCCTGAGCCCGGCGCGGTGCCCGGCGCCGTGCCCGTCGCCGATGATTCCGGCCACGGCAGTACCCTAGAACCATGATTAACGTCCTCGTCGCCGATGACGAGCTGCCCGCTGTCGAGGAGTTGGCCTTCCTGCTGGGCCGGGACGAGCGGATCGGGGCGATCCACCGTGCCTCCTCCGGCGCCGAGGCGCTGCGCGCCCTCGAGTCCCAGGAGGTCGACGCCGTGTTCCTGGACATCCATATGCCGGCCCTCTCCGGCCTGGACATTGCCCGTGTCATCGCCCGCAGCGCCAAGCCGCCCGCCGTCGTCTTCGTCACCGCCGACGAGGACTGCGCGCTGGAGGCGTTCGAGCTGGCCGCCGTCGACTACCTGCTCAAGCCGGTCCGCGCCGAGCGGCTGGCCAGGTCGATCGGCCGCATCAGTGAGCTGATCCGTGAGGGTGCACCGGCGCCGGAGATGATCACGGTGGATCTGGGCGGCACCACCAAGATGATCCGGCGCGAGGACGTCACCTACGTCCAGGCGCAGGGCGACTACGCCCGGCTGCACACCGCGGACGCCAGCTACCTCATCCGGGTGCCGCTGGCAGACCTCGAGCAGCAGTGGGCCGATGCCGGATTCCTGCGTATCCACCGCTCGTACCTGATCGCCCTGAACCACGTCGGGCACATGAAACTGGCCGCGGCCCGTCCCAGCGTGACCGTCGCCGGGGCCGAACTGCCGATCAGCCGCCGGCACCTGCCGCCGGTCCGGGAGAAACTCGAGGCGACCCGGATCCGGCCGCAGGCATGACCCGGGTCCGCGTCACCGCTCCGCGCAGCTTCACGGTGGGCAGCGCCGCGTCGGGCAGCATCGCCGCCGGGCGCTCGGCCGCCGACACGCGCGAGGCCGCCGAGGAATCCGACGCCGGGCAGGTGTTCGTCCGCTCACTGATCCGTTCCCAGCTCCGGCTCGGCGTGGTGGTGGCCGCCGGCTTCCTGCTCATCCTGCTCGCCTTCGCGCTGATGCTGGGGCTGGTGCCGGGCCTGGCCGAACTGCGGATCGCGGGGCTGCCCTTCGACTGGGTCCTGCTGGGCGCCGGGATCTACCCGGTGATCGGGCTCAGCGCCTGGCTGTACGTCCGCACGGCCGCGCGGAACGAGTCCCGCTACCGCGACCTGACCGGGGACAAGTGAGGCACGGGTGAACCCGGTCGTCGGCATCGCGGCCTTCGCCGCCGTCTCGCTGGCCACCGCCGTCATTGGTTTCTACGGCCTCCGGGTCTCGCGCACCACCGGGGACTTCTACGTCGCCTCCCGCACGGTGCGGCCCTGGTGGAACGCCTCGGCGATCGGCGGCGAGTACCTGTCCGCCGCCAGTTTCCTCGGCGTCGCCGGACTCATCCTGCTCTCCGGCACCGACGCCTTGTGGTACCCGGTCGGGTACACGGCCGGCTATCTGATGCTCCTGCTGTTCGTGGCCGCCCCGCTCCGCCGGTCCGGCGCGTACACGATTCCCGATTTCACCGAGGCCCGGCTGGATTCCCGGGCGGTCCGCCGGGTCACGAGCTTCGTGGTGGTGGTGGTCGGCTGGCTCTACATCGTCCCGCAACTCCACGGCGCGGCGCTGGCCATCAGGATCACCACCGGGCTGCCGGCCTGGGTGGGGCAGGTGGCCGTGGTCGCCGTCGTGTGCGTGACGGTGGTGTCCGGCGGGATGCGCTCCATCACCTTCGTCCAGGCGTTCCAGTACTGGCTGAAGCTGACTGCGCTGGCCGTCCCTGCGCTGTTCATCCTGCTGGTGCTGGCCGGCAACGGCTCCCGCGCGGTCGCCGAGGCGTCGGTGAACCCCACCGCGATGGCCCCGGCCGGACCGTACCAGAACATCTCGCTGCTGGTGGCGCTGCTGTTCGGGACCTTGGGGCTGCCGCACGTGCTGGTGCGCTTCTACACCAACCCGGACGGCCAGTCGGCGCGCCGGACCACCCTGATTGTGCTCGGCCTGCTCTCCGTCTTCTACCTGTTCCCGACGGCGTACGGCCTGATCGGGCGGACGTTCGCCCCGGGGCTGGCCAAGAGCGGCCAGGCCGATGCCCTGGTGCTGCTGCTCCCGGGGCGGATGATCGGCGGAACGGCAGGCGACCTGCTCTCAGCGCTGGTGGTGGCGGGCGCCTTCGCCGCCTTCCTATCCACCACCTCGGGGCTGGTGGTGTCGCTGGCGGGCGTCATCAGCCAGGACATCCTGGGCGGCAGCGTGCGCGGGTTCCGGCTCGCCGCCCTGATCTCGGCAGTGGTTCCGCTGGCGATCGCGACCATGACGGACTCCACAGCGCTGGCCGGGAGCGTGGGGCTGGTCTTTGCCTTCACGGCCTCGACCATCTGCCCGGTGCTGTTGCTGGGCATCTGGTGGCGCGGGCTGACAGACGCCGGCGCGATCGCCGGAATGCTGACCGGGGCGGTGTCCTGCGGCGGCTCCATGCTGGCCGGCGCCATGCTGGGCTCCGCCGGCACGCCGCCGTGGCTCGCGCAGCCGGCCGCGTGGACGGTCCCGGCTGCCTTCACGGTAATGGTCCTCGTCTCGCGCTCCACCCAGGGCCGGGTTCCGCGGACCATCACCCGGCTGATGACACGGCTGCACACCCCGGAACGGCCGCTCGCCACCGAACGGTGACCATTTGCTGGTGACGCGTCAGCCGGTGGCGTCAGTCGTTGACGTCAGTCGATCGCGGCCATGAGTTCGACGACGCGGTCCAGGAACGCGTCCACCTGGCTTTCCTCGTAGCCTTCGCGTCCGACGGCGGGGCGGAAGACGGCGCGGCGGATGTTGTCCACGCTGAGCGGCTGGTCTTCCTCGAGGTAGCCGATCAGCTCGTGGCAAAGGTCGTCGACGTCGGTGGTGTTGTAGCTGCGCACCTTGGCCTTGGCCGGGCGCCGGAAGCGCTGGCCGTCGGGGCGGTGCAGGCGGCCGCGGAGCAGGCCCGCGAGCCGGCCGATTTCACGCAGCCAGGCTTCCTCGCCGCGCTCCCCGATCAGTTCGTCGCGTTCCCGGCGGGCCAGGGCGTCCTCGAGGCGGTCCAGGGCAGCGTCCACCCCGGCGGCGGAGTAGCCGCCCTTGACCGGGTCGAAGGAGACGGCCCGGACGTCGGCGCTCTTGACCGCCCGTCCCGCGGCGTGGGGTGTTTCAAATGAGACCCGCGCGCGCTGCAGGAACTGGTCCACCTGCTTGGCGTTGTAGCCGTACTGGTTCCGCTGCACGCGGTCAAAGGAGGCCGGAATCTGCCGTTGAATGTCCACTGTAACTATGTTTCCTTCGATGCCGTTCGGCTCTGGTTGCGCCAACTTCAGGCGTGTTTGCCCGGCACCATTCTAGGCACCGGGAGGAGGCGGGATGCCGCCTTAGCCGCCGGCGCCGGCGGAGAAGATCATGAATGCCACCGGGGAGGCGAAAACGATGGAGTCGAGGCGGTCCATGACTCCCCCGTGGCCAGGCAGGATGCTGCTCATGTCCTTGATGCCGAGTTCACGTTTGACCATGGATTCGGCCAGGTCGCCGGCGGTCGCCGCGGCGACCATGCCCACGGCGAGGGCGGCGCCGAACCACCAGGGTTCGCCCAGCACGAACACGCTGGCGAGGATGCCGACCAGCACAGCGCCCGCGATCGACCCGCCGAAGCCCTCCCAGGACTTCTTCGGACTGATCTTCGGGGCCATCGGGTGCTTGCCCAGAGAGGCGCCGACGAGGTAGCCGAAGGTGTCGTTGGAGACCACCAGAAGCAGCAGGGTGCCGATCTGCCAGGCACCGATCGGCACCACGCCGCCGGGCCAGGGCCCGATCGGGGTGACGCCGCCGGAGGCATGCAGCGGCAGCACAGCAAAGCTGATCAGGAACGGCACCCACGTCATCGTGAAGACGCCGGCGAAGATGCTGCGCGCGGACCCGGCCGCCCCCTCGAGGGAGCGCCACAGGAGCACCGCGACGCTGCTCAGCAGCAGCGCGAACAGCAGGCTTTCGGGGCCGCCGAAGTAGGCTGCGAGCGGCATCGCCACGGTGCCCGTCATCGCCGGGATGATGGGCAGCCGGGTGCCGGAGGCCTCCAGCGCACGGAACACCTCCCAGACGCCGAAGACGGCGAAGGCGGTGACGATCAGCACGAAGGCCAGGGGCAGGAACAGCAGGCCGCCCAGCACGGCGAAGAGCATGGCAAGGCCAACCGCCGTGGCGGCAGGAAGGTTCCTGCCGGCCTTCGGCGTCGGATTCTTCCGCTCTTTCCCCCGCACCCGGACGCGCGGTCCGGGTGCCTGCTGTTCGTCCCCCATCAGACCTCGAGCAGCTCGGCTTCCTTGCGCTTGAGCAGCTCGTCGATGCCGTCGACGTGGGCCTTGGTCAGGGCGTCGAGTTCCTTCTCGCCACGGGTTCCCTCGTCCTCGCCGGCTTCGCCATCCTTGACCAGCTTGTCCAGGGTTTCCTTGGCCTTGCGGCGGATGTTGCGGATGGACACCTTGGCGTCCTCGCCCTTGGACTTGACGATCTTGACGTATTCCTTGCGGCGTTCCTTGGTCAGCTCCGGGATGGTGATCCGGATGACGTTGCCGTCGTTGGAGGGGTTGGCGCCCACCTCGGAGTCGCTCAGGGCCCGCTCGATGTCCCGCAGGGCGGTCTTGTCGAACGGGGTGATGAGGATGGTGCGGGCGTCCGGGACAGCGAAGGAGGCCAGCTGCTGCAGCGGCGTCGGCGAACCGTAGTAGTCCACCAGGACCTTGTTGTACAGGCCCGGGGTGGCACGTCCGGTGCGGATCGAGGCGAAGTCTTCCTTGGCTACCTCAACCGCCTTGTCCATCTTGTCCCCGGCTTCGAGCAAGGTTTCTTCGATCACGTTCTCTCCTCAGAAATTGGTGCGCACCCCTTTGCCCGGGGAGCGGAGCTGTCCTAAAAACATCCTAGCCGCAGCTAGGGGGTGACTACGGTGCCCAGGTCCTCGCCGCGGATGGCCCGGGTGACGTTGCCTTCGCCCTCCATGCCGAACACCACCATGGTCAGGTTGTTGTCCTTGCACATGGTCATCGCCGTCTGGTCCATGACCCGGATATCGCGGCGCAGGGCCTCGTCGTAGCTGAGCCGGTGCAGCTTCTCGGCAGAGGGGTCCTTCTTAGGATCGGCGGTGTAGACGCCGTCGACCCCGCTCTTGGCCATCAGGACGACGTCGGCGTGCACCTCCATGGCGCGCTGCGCGGCGACGGTGTCGGTGGAGAAGTACGGCAGGCCGGCGCCGGCACCGAAGATCACGACCCGGCCCTTCTCCATGTGGCGGATGGCGCGGCGCGGGATATAGGCCTCGGCCACCTGGCCCATGGTGATGGCGCTCTGCACGCGGGTCTCCACGCCGGCCTGTTCCAGGAAGTCCTGGAGGGCGAGGCAGTTCATCACGGTGCCGAGCATGCCCATGTAGTCGGCGCGGGAGCGGTCCATGCCGCTCTGCGAGAGTTCGGCGCCGCGGAAGAAGTTCCCGCCGCCGACGACGATAGCGACCTCGACGTCCGGGACAGCGGCCGCGATCTGCTTGGCGACTCCGCGGACGGTGTCCGGGTCAACGCCCAGTTTCCCGCCGCCGAAGACCTCGCCGGAAAGCTTCAGGAGCACGCGGCGCCTGGTCTTCTTCGGCTGGGCTGAATTGTTGACGGTATCCATGGTGCCTTCCCGTTGGTGAGCTCTGAAAAAGGTTATCGTGCCGGGGGCCAAAGGCTGCATTCCGCCCCGGGCCAGCGTTCGCGGGTGCATGCAAAAGGGGTGGCCACCGCAGTGACCACCCCCTCAGCGAGACTTACTTAGGAACCGACGCGGAAGCGCGTGAAAGCGGTTGCCTTGACGCCGGCCTCTTCGAGGACCTGCGCGACGGACTTCTTGGCATCCTTGGCGAATGCCTGGTCAATGAGGACCTCGCCCTTGTAGAAGCCGGTAACGCGGCCTTCCACAATCTTGGTCATGGCAGCCTCGGGCTTGCCCTCGGCCTTGGCGGTTTCCTCGGCGATGCGGCGCTCGGACTCGACCAGCTCGGACGGGACGTCCTCGCGGGTCAGGTAGTTCGGGGCCATCGCGGCGATGTGCACGGCGACGTCGTGGGCGGCGGTGGCAGCAGCGTCGCCTTCGCCGTCAACGGCGAACAGCACGCCGACCTGGGCCGGGAGGTCCTTGGAGGTCTTGTGCAGGTACGCGTCGACCGTCGGGGCCTCGATGCGGGCAATGCGGCGGACGACGACCTTCTCGCCCAGGATGGCGCCTTCTTCGACGACAACCTCGGAGAGCGGCTTGCCGTCGACGTCGGTGGCCAGCAGGGTGTCGAGGTCGGCAGCGCCGGACTCAACAGCAACAGCGAGCACCTTGTCGGCGAGCTGGATGAACTTGTCAGCCTTGGCGACGAAGTCGGTCTCGCAGTTGACCTCGATCATCACGCCGACGCCGCCGTCGACCTTGGCAGCAACCAGGCCTTCTGCGGTGGAGCGGCCTTCGCGCTTGGTAGCGCCCTTGAGGCCCTTGATGCGGATGATTTCGATGGCCTTCTCGGCGTCACCGTTGGCTTCGTCAAGAGCCTTCTTGACATCCATCATGCCGGCGCCGGTGCGCTCGCGCAGAGCCTTGATATCAGCGGCAGTGTAGTTCGCCATGTGAACCCCTCTGTCTAGAAATTTGTGTGGTGTACGGACTGACAGGACGGCTGCTCACCGAGTGAGCGGCCATCCTGTCAGTACCCCTTACGCAACAGGCAGCTGCATGCTGCGGTCGGGGAGATCCAGATTTACTTGTCTGACTACTTGGCTTCGTCGGCAGCCGGAGCAGCCTCGGCAGCGTCAGCGGCCGGAGCCTCTTCGGCGGCGGGAGCCTCGGCGGCTTCCGGAGCAGCAGCTTCAGCGGCGGCCGGAGCGGCAGCCTCTTCGGCCTTGCTGCCTTCGAGGAGCTCGCGCTCCCACTCGGCCAGCGGCTCTTCCGGAGCTTCCGTGGTGCCAGTGGCGCGCTGGTTGCGGGCGATCAGGCCCTCAGCAACGGCGTCGGCAACAACGCGGGTCAGCAGATTGACGGAGCGGATGGCGTCGTCGTTGCCCGGGATCGGGAAGTCTACTTCGTCCGGATCGCAGTTGGTGTCCAGGATGGCCACAACCGGGATGTTCAGCTTCTTGGCCTCGTCAACGGCGAGGTGTTCCTTCTTGGTGTCGACAACCCAGAGGAGCGAAGGCGCCTTGGTCAGGTTGCGGATACCGCCGAGGTTAGTCTCCAGCTTGGTCAGCTCGCGACGAAGGAGCAGCAGTTCCTTCTTGGTGTAAGCGGAACCGGCGACGTCGTCGAAGTCGATCTCTTCGAGTTCCTTCATGCGCTGGATGCGCTTGGAAACCGTCTGGAAGTTGGTCAGCATACCGCCGAGCCAACGCTGGTTCACGTACGGCTGGCCAACGCGCGTGGCCTGCTCGGCGATGGCTTCCTGCGCCTGCTTCTTGGTACCGACGAAGAGAACGGTGCCGCCGTGTGCAACGGTGGCCTTCACGAACTCGTAGGCACGGTCGATGTAGGACAGCGACTGCTGCAGGTCAATGATGTAGATGCCGTTGCGCTCCGTGAAGATGAAACGCTTCATCTTCGGGTTCCAACGACGGGTCTGGTGTCCAAAGTGGACGCCGCTGTCAAGCAGCTGGCGCATAGTTACGACGGGCATGCCGACGCTCCTTCCGGCAGGTCATTCATGAGAAAGCCCTGGGCTCTCTTACCCTGCCAATAGTTGACGGTTGTTTAGCAACACCCAGGCGGGTGTTCCTCCTGGCATCCACCGCACCCCTCATCCGGACCCTGGGGCCGGACCGTAAGAGGCGCAGTCCTCCGCACCCGGAAGCCGGGCTTCGGACAGGGAGGGCTGGATACGCGTAGTCAGCCACTGCTCCCGCACTCCTGAATGAGATGTGCTGCCGGTCCAAATAGCTGGAACAAAAAACGGAACCAACCAAATTGAACGAGGCATGAGGGCACAGCAAACTGCTCCACCAAGTGTACTACAGCAGACCTGCCCGGATGGACCGTTTCGGGGTGCTTGGGGAGCGGGCTCCGAGTGTGGCTCCGGCGGGAATCCACATAGCCCCCGATGGGACTTTCCGGGCCCGGGCCGTCCGCTGCAGGCTGGCGGCATGAAGGCTTCTCTCTTGATGGCGGCTGTGCTGCTCGTCCCGGCCCCGGCAGTGGGGCCGCCGGCGTCCCCGGCCGGTGGCTGGAGCTGGCCGCTCTCCCCCAGGCCCGCCGTGCTGCGCGTCTTCGACCCGCCGGCCCGGCCCTGGCTCAGCGGTCACCGCGGCGTGGACCTGGAGGCTGCGTACGACGGCGCTCCGGTGATCTCACCAGCGTCGGGCACGGTCGGCTTTGTGGGCTTCGTGGTGGACCGGCCCGTGGTCACCATCGACCACGGCAACGGCCTGCGGAGCAGTTTCGAACCCGTCGAAAGCACGCTGCGGCCCGGCGACGCCGTCGCCGAGGGGTCGGTGCTGGGACGGGCGCTGCCTGGCCACTGCGGCGGAACCGTGTGCATCCACTGGGGCGTGCGGCGCGGCGACGAGTACCTCAACCCGCTGGCATTCGTGATGGATCTGCGGCCCTCCATCCTGCTTCCGCCCATGAATCCCGGTTCGGGACAGGGCGGCTCCGGATGAAGGGCCGCGAGGGTGTTGCGCGGGACGGGCGGGCGTGCGGGGCCGGCCGGCGTGCAGGGCCGGACCGGCCGCGGAGCGACTAGACGATGGCCGAGATCCCCGTGATTGCCCGGCCGGTGACGAGGGTGTTGATCTCGTGGGTGCCCTCGTAGGAGTAGATCGCTTCGGCATCAGAGAAGACCTTGGCCATCTCGTAGTCCGTGACGATGCCGTTGCCGCCCAGGAGGCTGCGGCCCATGGCGACACTTTCGCGCATCCGCGCCGTGGTGAATGCCTTGGCCAGGGCCGACTGCTCGTCCTTGGCCTCGCCGGCATCCTCAAGCTGGGACAGGCGGACCATCATGCCCATCGAGCTGACGACGTTGCCGAGAATCTGCACGAGCTGGTGCTGGACCAGCTGGAAGGAGGCGATCGGGCGGCCGAACTGGCTGCGCTCGACGGCGTAGCGGCGGGCGACGTCGAACGCGGCGAGCTGCTGGCCGACGGCCTGCCAGGCGACGGAGAGGCGGGTGACCTTCAGGACCTTGTTGGTGTCCCGGAAGCTGTTGGCGTTGGCGAGCTTGAAGAAGTCCGGCACCACGACGTTCTCGAGGGTGATGTCGGCGTTCTGGACGGTGCGCAGCGAAATCTTGTTCTCGATCTTGGTGGCACTGTATCCCTCGGTCTTGGTGTCCACGAGGAAGCCCTTGACCTGGTTGTCGGCGAGGTCGCGGGCGTAGATGACCACCCAGTCGGAGAAGGTGGCGTTGCCGATCCAGCGCTTGGCGCCGTTGAGGATCCAGCTGTCGCCCTCGCGCCGGGCGGTGGTGCGCGTGCCGCCGGCGACGTCGGAGCCGCCCAGCGGCTCGGTCAGGCCGAAGGCACCGATTTTCTTCAGGGAGTAGATGTCCGGCAGCCAGGCGTCCTGCTGCTCCTGCGAGGCGAGCGCCTCGATCGAGCCGGTGAAGAGCCCGTCGTGCACGCCCATGAAGGTGGCGATCGAGGTGTCCGCGCGAGTTGCCTCGGCGTGCAGGATCCCGGCGAAGAGGTTCGAGTAGCCCTGGCGCTTGACCGGGCTGACCAGGTCGATCTCGGCCAGCTTCGGGATCAGGTCCATCGGGAACTCGCCGCGGTTCCAGCAGTCCACGGCGATCGGCTTCACCTCACGGGCCAGGAACTCGCGCACCTCCGCCAGCCGGTCCTTCTCCTTGCCGCTGAGCAGCTGCTCGAAAGCGAAGAAGTCGCCGTCGGCGTAGGGGAGGTTGTTGATGTCGATTGCAGCTTTGGACATGTTGTTCCTTCACTTGTGATCAGCAGCGATCAAAAGGGCGCGGGCGTCGCGCCGCGGGATGTTACTCGTGAGTAACATATCCCAGCTTTTGCTCGGGTGGCAAGTGACGGGGCACACGCCGGGCCTTGGATTCTCCCGGGCAGGGGCGTGGCGGCGGTCGGATACCGGGTCACAGCGAGACTGGCTGCAGGATGGCAGGCGGACGGCTGCGAGGTCGCTGCGCCGCGATGCAAAAGGGCCGCCGCTGACGAAAGACGCGCTGGACCGTCAGCGGTGGCTCACCAGGCGGGACCTACGGCTGGCAATCACGACCTGGATAGAACGGACCTCCCACCGCCGGCGAAGGCAAAGACGGCTGGGAAAACTCACGCCCGTCGGATACGAAACAATCAACTGGACCGCGCTCACGGCGGTCTAGGGCCCCAAGTCAACAAAAGCAGGGGCATTCCCAATGATCATCTTCATAATTGGGATCCGTCGTCGGGCTAGACCTGAGGCGGTTGCTCCAAACTTATGCAAGAAGCTTTCGAAGCCGACGCTGTTGCCAAGAGAGATGTGAAGCCGCACCTAGTTCTTGGCTGGCTCTGACTGCGCCCGTCTTCCACTCGTCTCGAAGGAATGGCCGGAGAAGTCAACGGGCCAAGGCGTTGGCCGCCCAGCATGTTGTCCTCCGACGCCCACGGAAGTCTCTAAGGACTCCTCCACTTCAGTCCTAGACAGAGCGGCATTGTTACGTCTGGCGCATCAGGACTACTATGACCTCATCCACCGTCCTTATGGATGACGATTAGCGGGCATCGTTCCCGTCGAAACGCGCTCAATTCTCTCGTCTGAGAGCAACAGACACCTGTGAGGGGCAGGCATCAGCCTAACCGGCTCCTGCAACGGTCCATCCGCAAATATTGGGGGACGCCTCTCCTGACCCGTTCACTGATTGATGCGCCAGTGCAAGTAGTCCTTGCGCACATTCCTGCAACGGCATGCAACTCGGACAGGTTGTATCAGGAGAGACGTGTGACTGAAGGCATTGTCCGAGCGAAACTCAGTGTTCTTGATCGTACGGGGACCTCACAAGCCCAAGAGTGATTCCCGCAGCATTGATATCGTTCCGCTCGGTCTATGGCCAGCCATCCGATGTAGCGCCGCAGGGGTTCGCCCCGCCGCGTCGACAGCAACGAAAGATGTGCCCAGTGGGATACAAAATCATGACAACACTGCTCTCCACAGTGACGCTCGTTTTAGGAACGGTCGCTTTGGCCTCGCCTGCACAGGCGTCCTCCGGAGGCACGTTTTGTTTCCGGCAGCAGAATGACGAACCCTTCATTAACAAACCCGTTTCCCTTGAGCTGAGTGCCGATGGAAACGACTGGTACAACGTGCTCACTCTCCAGACTGATGAGAACGGATGCGGCTGGTACGCCCTGACGGGCGACTACACGCAGTACTACGTCCGCGTAACAGCATACTGGTGGTGGAAGGGCACCAACGGGGAACTTCGTCAACACTGGACCGGGTTCACAATCGCCGGTTCTCCGGGAACTCAGTACGACTCGCTGGGGAGCAACGTTGTCATCTGCGCGAGCGTGGATAACGCATCCCAATGCTAATAACTGATGCCCTGGGTCGAGGAAGATAGGTCAGTGCCTCGGGAATGGACGGTGGATGCCAAGGCTTTCAGCCCCCGTTACTGAGTCGGGTCCGCAACCGGCTGCCAAGCAAGAAAGAAGGCATCATGTTCCGCAAAATCACTACGGCACTCGCAGCGATGGCATTGGTTCTTTTAGGGTCACTCGCCATCGTTCCGCCTGCAAACGCTTCAGCGGGCGGTACCTACTGTTTCCACTTTGAGGACCACACTCCTTATGACAAGAAGCCCGTCTACATTGATGTGAGCTATGACGGAAAATTCTGGTACGGCATCCTCCCCACGACCAGTAACGAGAAGGGCTGCGGCTACTTCGTACTTGGTTACGAATACAGAGGAATGTACGTCCGTGCGCTGGCGCAATGGGACTTGCTCAGTCCTGACGGACAAATATTGCAGCGCAATCGTGGACTGTCGCCAGTTGTCGGGCTTCCCGGACAATCCCTCGTCCATCTCGGTTCAGGACTTGTCCTTTGCGCAAGCTGGGTCAGATACGCGCCCTGCCGTTAGAGAGTCAGGTCGGCACCAGAAATCAATCCTCGATGAGAGAAGATCATCATGCTTCGCAAGATCACTACCGCGCTCTCCGCCCTGGCTTTAGTCATGGTTGGTTCAGTTGCTGTCGCCCCGTCAGCTAACGCGCTGTCCGGAGGCACTTATTGCTTCAAGTACGCCAAGATGGGGACCGCCTATGCGAGCCAACCTGTACTCATCCAGTTGAGTGATGACAACGCCAACTGGGTGAACGCCATGACAGCGGAAACCGATCCTAATGGATGCGGCGGGTTCACCCTCTGGGGGACTTGGACCCAAAAGTACGTCCGTGCAGTCGCGGAACGAAAAGTTGTTGGTCCGCTCAAGACCGGCATTGTGGCGGTCTGGAGCGGCACAACCCCCCTCGTCGGCAGTCCGGGAAGCTGGACCGCTGATCTTGGGACTGGCGGCGTCTACTGCACAACCAAGACGGTTTACGCCTGCGTGGGCTTCTAGCCTGGCAAGGTGTGGACGGGAGCTGCTGGGCAGTGCAGGTAAGCGGGCCCTAAGGCTTTTGCTCTTGTCCGAAGCCGCACGCCCACCTCCCTGCCTTCCCCAATAGGGACCCACGGTGCGCCCACCGCACGAGGCCCTCACGTTGGAGCCGGGGTTCGGGCAACCTCTGCCCCTGCCAGTGAGGCGACCTCGTCTGCAGCCATGGAGCCTCCACGGTTGATGACTGTTGCGGTACCCGGAGCAGCGAAGGAACAAGCGGAGGAATCGCTCTGATGCACCGAGTTCGCCAGCAGAAACACCCCGATGCCTAAATGATTCCGGGGTGTTCTGCGTTGAGCACTTTCCCTTCGTGGTGCCAGTGCTCCGCTCAATCATCTCCGTACGGAACGACATGGCGCGCTCCCTCAGCGCTGACAGATATGACGCCGACTCGGATACGATCCATCTCGTCAGCATGCACAACGGTGTTCAGACGCGAAAATCTTACCGGGCGCCCCACCTGCAATGGCTGCTGTACGGGCAGGCTCATCTCGTCGAGCAGGAACTGCGAGCACTCTATTGGGCGATCGCTCCCCTAACGGAGGAATGGCACGAGCACTAGGAAGCAGAAAGCACCCGCCGTGACGATGAGGCCACGACGAGTGCTTTGCCTGTGGATAACTAAACGTAATGCCAAGATAGTGCCACGGGCTTCTGCAGGAACCTTTCGGAACAGACAGACACCCGCAGAATCATCAGGTAGGGCTACTCGGACTTGAACCGAGGACCTTAGGATTATGAGTCCCGCGCTCTAACCAGCTGAGCTATAGCCCCGTGGGCCCGAACGGTCACGCCCTGACGGGCCGGACCGTTCCGGGCAAAAAACACTCTAGCAATAGTAGTCGCCCCGGCTCGGGCAACGACCGCCGACGGCGCTCCGGGCCGCCTAGACGACCAGGTCGTCGTAGCTGGCGCCGCGGTAGATGTCCTCGAAGGTCTGCAGCGTGCGTTCGATGCTGTGGCTTTCCACCATGCTTCGGCTCGCCTTGCCCATGGCCGCACGCTCATGCGCCGGCAATGACAGCACCCGTTCGATCTTGGCCGCCAGGTCGTTGCTGTCATTCGGGGTAAACAGATAGCCGTTCTCGCCGTCGTGCACCAGATGAGGCAACGCCATGGCGTCGGCCAGCACCACCGGGGTGGACGCGGACATCGCCTCCAGGGTAACGAGGGACTGCAGCTCGGCGGTGCCGGGCATGCAGAACAGGTCCGCGCTCAGGTAGGCCCGGCGCAACTCCTCGTCGCTGGCCAGGCCAAGAAACTTCACACGGTCCTGCAGGCCCAGCCGTTCGACCTGCGCCTCGAGCGCGGGCCGGACCTCGCCGCCGCCGACGACCTCCAGGTGGACGTCGAGCGCGGCGGGCGTCTTGGATACGGCGTCGATCAGCACGTCGATGTGCTTTTCCTCGGCGAGGCGGCCGACGAACAGCACGGTGGGGCTGGCGTGCGGCGTTGCCTCCTCGCCTGGCTTCAGTTCGTAGGCTGCGGCATCGATGCCGTTGGACAGCGGCAGTACCTTCCGCAGGAAGGCGTGCTGGTGCATGGCCTTGGCGGCGAGCGGCGTCGGCGTCGTGACGACGTCGGCCTGACCCATGACCTTGCCCATGTCGCGCCACGACACGCGGCCCACGATGTCCTTGAACCACTGCGGGAAGGGCAGGAATGGGTTCAGGTTCTCGGGCATGAAGTGGTTGGTCGCGACGATCCTGATGCCGCGCTTGACCGCCTCGTAGAGGACGTGCTCGCCGATCATGTAATGGCTTTGGATGTGCACGACGTCGGGCTGGATCCGGTCGAACAGCAGGCCGATTTCCTTCTTGATCTCCCACGGGAAGGTGATCCGGAAGTACTCGTGGGTCGGCACCGAGTGCGAGCGGAGCCGGTGCACGGTGGCCTCGTCGCGGAACTCGCTGAAGCTCTTGCCCTTGCTGGGCCGGCACGCGAGGACATGGACGTCGTGCCCCCGGCCGGTCATGCCCTTGGCCAGGCGGTAGCCGAACTGTGCGGCACCGTTGACATCCGGCGGGTAGGTGTCCGCCGCAATCAGGATGGTCAGCTTTTTGGCGGATTGGTCATTCTCGGGCATGGTCACGGGGATAGCTCCTGGTGGTCACGGTGCGGTCAGCGGGGCTGTAGGTGGCCGGCTGGCCGTCGGCGCAGGCGGCGGGCCTGCGCCAGAAGTCTGTGGCGCCGCCCTAGGACAGCCGTCCCGCGGCTTTCCGCGCGTCCTTCTTGCGCTTGGTGACCTCGGGGTGGTGCCGTGAAAGGGCGATCACTCCCACGATAGCAAGGAGTGCGGCCGCGCCCATGGCAATCGCCGTCACGGCGTGGACGTCGGGCCGCAGCTCCCCCAGGATCACGATGCCGATCGCGATGCCGATAATCGGGTCGATGACGGTCAGTCCGGCGATCACCAGGTCGGGCGGACCCCCGGAGTAGGCACTCTGCACAAACCAGGAGCCCAGCCCGCCGGCGGCAAGGATGGCCACCAGCGTGTACCACTGGACATTGAGCAGGAACAGCCCGTTCGGGTCGACCAGGTGCTTGCCGATAATGCGGGTCAGGACCGCTACGAAGCCGAACAACATGCCTGCGCCAAGGATGTACACGAACGCGCTCATCCGGTGCTTGAAGAGCAGCGCCAAGGTTCCGAAGAGGCTCACGACCAGGGCCAGCAGCAGCACGATGGTCAGCTCGTCCGAACCGCTGACGTGGTGGTTTTCCTGCGTGACGTTCACCGCGAGCACCACAAACAGGGCCGAGCCGGTGACGCAGGAGCTGATGGCCACGACGGTGGCCCGGTTCATGCTGAGCCCCTGGTCCTTGGCGTTGATGATGGTGGTGATGACGAGGGCGATCGCCCCGATCGGCTGGACCACGGTCAGCGGCGCCGAGACCAAGGCGACGGCATTCATCGCCGTCCCAATGCAGAGCAGCACCAGCCCCAGGACCCAGCGCGGGTTGCGGATCAGGCGGAGCAGCCCGTGGGAGCTGAGCGCCAGCCCTCCGGTGTCCGCCTTGACCGCACTCCCCTGCCGTTGGGCGCCGAAGGCCAGGAAGAAGGCGCCAAGTACCGCCAGCACAACTGCCAACCACACCATCAGCGGAGGCCGCCGTCGTCGATGTCGCCCTCGCTGGCGTGCTGTCCGCGGGGGTCCCCGGCGGCGTTGCCGGCTTTGAGGTCCCGGCCCTTGCGGATGATGGCCCAGAAGTAGTTGTAGGCCGCGATCCAGTGCCCGACGAGGCCCAGCCCCAGGAAGATCCAGGCTGACACAAAGTAGGCGCCGGTCCCGGGGATGGGGAGCTTGGAGAGCACCAGCAGCGGCGTGCCGACGAGCAGCAAGGCGGTGCGGATCTTGCCGATCCGGCTCACGGGCAGGTCCGGGTGGCTGTGGAAGTAGAACAGCGAGATGGAGAGCAACACGAGGTCCGGGACGAGCAGTGCGGTCAGGTACCACCACTCGACGACGCCGGCGATCACGAGGGTGACGGCCACCGCAATGAGGGCGAGCCGGTCCGCGATGGGATCCATGATGCGGCCCAGATTCGACATCTGGTTGAAGCGGCGGGCAATGTAGCCGTCCACCCAGTCGGTGCTGCCCATGACCGCCAGCACGAGGGCGGCGGTGCCGTATTCCTGCTTGGCCAGGACCAACCAGATGAAGAGCGGGACGCCGAGGAACCGGACCACGGTCAGCAGGTTGGGAACGGTGAAGACCAAGTCGTGATGGATCTGGGGCTGCCCGGGGCGTGTACCAGCGCCGATGAACTTCATCCGTTCCCCCTTTCCACAGCCGGCAACGAGTTAGTGTCGGAGTTCAGGGCGGAGCCTAGCCCTTGAGCAGTCGGCGCAGCAGGAACACGAGGGCCGTCGTCGAGGCGGCAAGGGCGGCCAGCGGCTTCCAGCGCTTGCCGAGCTCGGCAGCGGCTCCGGACTTGTTGGCGGTGGCACCGGGGGTGGCGGAGGCCTTGGCCTGGCTGCGGAACCCGGCGATCTTGTCGTCCACGAGCTCCTTGCCTTCCTCCAGTTTGTGCTGGGTGGCGGCGAGGAGGGCCTGGGCCTGGGTCTTGACGTCGAGTTCCTGCCCGAGCTCGTCGCGCACGCCGGTGAGGTGCCGGCGGCGCGTCTCGAGGCGGCGGCGCAGCTCGGCCTCGGTCGGGGCGGGGCCAAGATCGGGCTGTTCGGCGGCCTTCTTGGCTTCCTTCTCGGCCTTCGCCTTCGCGGCAGCCTCTTCCTTGGCGGCCTTGGCTGCCTTGGCCTGCGGGGAGTTGGGGTCAAGGACGGCGGCATCGAAGGAAGAGCCTTCCTTCGCGATGCCCAGGTCGTACTTGAGGCCGCGGATGGTCTCCTCCGGGAGCAGCGGCATGGCCTTCTTGAACCGGCCGTAGCCGATCAGGCCCACGATCAGGGCAATTACCAGGAAGGCGGCGCAGACCAGCAGGGCCGCGAGCCACGCCGGCATGACGGTGGCCAGGCCCATGATGGCCGCCACGATGAGCCCGATCACGAGGAAGGCGACAAAGACGAGGGCGACGCCGAAGAAAGCCGCAGCGACGCCGAGCTGGATGCCCTTGCGCTTGAGCTCGGCCTTGGCGAAGGCAATCTCGTCATTGAGCTGCCGGGGTGCCAGCTTGAAGATCAGCCTCAGGGTCTTGGGCAGCGCGGAAAGGCGCAGCCCCCCGTTTGTCCTGCCGGTGTGCCGTCCGCTCATCGGTTCCGCCTAACTGGTTCCATCTGTGATTCCGCTTCCGCTGGATTGCCGGGTCTGCGCGGCTTCACGCACTCCCAGGTGTCAAAACTACCATTCAGGGTCCGGCCGGCGTCCCGCCGGCCCCTGTGCGGACGGGCGTGGCGGGCTGCGCCGGCTTCCGGCGGCTTACGACGGCGTCCGACGAGCGCCGCGTCGGCGTCGTCGGGCTTCCTGGTGCGGGCGGCGTCGGGCTGGGCAGTGCGGACGACGACGTGCGGGGGCGCGGACTACGCCAAGCAGGCGCGGCGGGCTACGCCGAGCGGGCCTAGGATTGACCTCTGTGCATACACACAGCAATCCCGGGGACTCCCTGACCCGCCGTCGGAAGCTCCTCTACATCCTGATGCTCGGCGCCTTGACGGCCCTTGGGCCGTTCACGGTGGACCTCTACCTTCCGGCGTTTCCTGCCCTGGAGGCGAGCCTCGGTGTCACCGAGGCCGCGGTGCAGCTGACCCTGACCGGCACGACGGTAGGTTTCGCCCTGGGCCAGCTGGTGGTGGGGCCGCTGAGTGACAAGTTCGGACGGCGTCTTCCGCTGATCCTGGCCACCGGGGTGCATATCGGAGCCTCGCTCGGGGCCGCCCTTTCCACCGACATCGGCACGCTGGGCCTCTTCCGGGTCCTCATGGGCATCGGTGCCGCCGGCGGAGGCGTTGTCGCGATGGCGATGGTGCGGGACCTTTTCAGCGGCTACGCGATGGTCCGGATGTTCTCCAGGATGGCGCTCGTCAACGGCCTGGCCCCGATCCTGGCACCGGTCATCGGATCGCAACTGTTGCTGCTGATGCCGTGGCCGGGCATCTTCTTCTTCCTTGCCGGCTACGGGAGCTGCGTGATCATCGCGGCCGTGTTCGTGGTGCGCGAGACCCTGCCGCGTGAGCTGCGCGGCACCACAGGCCTGACGGTGCGCCAGCGCTATGGCGTCCTTTTCGCCGACCGGATCTTCGTGGGCCTGCTGCTGCTGGGCGGCATGAACTTTGGCGGGCTCTTCACGTACCTCTCGGCCTCGCCGTTCCTGTTCCAGGACGTTTACGGCTTCTCACCGCAGCAGTACGGCCTGCTGTTCGGCATCAACTCGCTGGGGATCGTCGCGGGGGTCCAGACCAGCTCCAGGCTCATCAAACGCGTCCCGCCGCAGTGGATCCTCGCCTGCTCGACGGCGTGGATGTTCCTCATGGCGGTGCTGATCGTGGTCTTCGACCAGCTGGGCTTTGGCCTGTGGGGCGTCATGGTGCCGCTCTGGTTCTACATCCTGGGCGCTGGATTCACCTTCCCCTGCGTCCAGGTGCTGGCCCTGGCCAAGCACGGCGCGCAGGCCGGAACCGCGGCCTCCCTGCTCGGTGCTGCGACCTTCCTGATGGCCGGCATCATCTCCCCCGTGGTCGGCTGGCTGGGCCTCGGCTCGGCGACGCCGATGGGCGCGGTCCAAGCCGGCTGCATCCTGCTGGCAGCCGCGTCCCTCTGGCTCGTGGTCCGGCCGCGGACTGTGCCTTCCATCCACTAGCACCGGCCGCCTTCCGGGACATGCCCAACGCACGGCAGGTGCGGTGGACATGTCCCCGGTGGACATGTTCAGTCCTTACAGCCAGGACTGGACAGAACAGGCATATGCCCACGCCCGGGCGCACCCGAGGGGCATGTCCCGTGGCTCGCACACGCATTGGACATGCTCTCCGGTGGACATGTCCAGTCCTTGCAGCCAGGACTGGACAGAACAGGCATATGCCCACTCCCGGGCGCACCCGAGGGGCATGTCCCGTGCTGCGTGGCAGCTGTGAGCATGTCCAGCGGCAGGGGTGCGGGCTGGGGCCATGCTGCCCTGTTCGCGGCCTGCGGCTGGCGATAAAGTTGTTGTGTGCCTGACTGGCAGGACCCTCCTCCCCTACCGGCCACGTGGCAGCGGTGCGACGACGGTATTCTGCCTCTGTGGTGGGATCGGCTGTGCTCGCAGACCAGCCCCCAGTCGGCGGCCCTTTATGCGGCCGGTCTGTTCACCGAGGACCGGCGCCGGCCGATCGCGCAGTGGTACAACCCCGCCTACGACTCAGCCCTGCTGGTAGCCCCCGAAACCTCTCCCGAATGGCCGGTGCAGCGCTTCGGCATCTTCTACGCGCCCCCGCGTGGCGGCTTCACCCGCGTCCATTCCTCAGCCCACGAGTGGCATCCGCGGGAGCCGCGGCAGTCCCCCACCGAGGATCAAGCCTTCCAGGCCGCCGTGGCCGAGGCGGAGCGCTTCCTGCAGGTCGAGATGTTCTTCGTCTGAGGTCTCGTACAGCGAAACCCGGAGTCTCACCGACGGCCCGCGCCCGCACCGGTGACCTGAACCGGACAGGAAACCAACGCAGGGTACCCAGGCAAGAAAAAAAGGCCCCGCAGCCGGTTATTCACCGGCCGCGGGACCTGTCCGCTCCTCCTGCTGGACTTGAACCAGCAACCCTTCGATTAACAGTCGAATGCTCTGCCAATTGAGCTAAGGAGGAATGAAGCAGGTATGACATTAGCAAAGGTTTTACCGCTAGGGAAATCGGCGGCGCGGGAGACGGAAGGCGCGCGCTCCACCCCGGCCGCATACCCCCACCGGGTATACAAAAGTCCCCGTCCCGGTGACCCGGAACGGGGACTGTGCGCTCCTCCTGCTGGACTTGAACCAGCAACCCTTCGATTAACAGTCGAATGCTCTGCCAATTGAGCTAAGGAGGAATGAAGCGGATATAAGCCTAGCAAACACCGTGCCGGGAAGCGAAATTGGCCCCCGGTAGGGCTCCAGCCAGGACATCCTGCGCGGACAATCAGGAGTCCATGCGGAGCGAGCGCCGCTGCATCTCCAGCTCCATGAGTTCACGGTTCAGCCGCTGGAATGCCTCCGGGTCCGCCGTGGCATCGAGGCGCTGCAGCTGACCCATCTTGTCGGCCTTGACCCGGGTGATCTGCAGCTCGAACAGCCGCGCCAGAATATCGCGGCAGTAGCGTTGGACTGCTTCGGCGGTGCTTGCAGGCAACGGCACGACGGCGAGTTCGGACACGAGCGGCCGGAGCGGCTCCGGGACCTCCTGCAGTAACTGCTCCACCCACCGTGCAGGGTCTCCGATGGAACCCTGGCCGGAGGCCCGGATCGCTTCGTGGATCGCGAGGTAGGCCGGCGTTGAGAACCGCGCCTCGGAGAAACGCAGCCACGTCGCCCCCTCAAGGATCGCAGGCTGCTGGAGGACCACTTCGAGTGCCTGGCGTTCCATCGCGGCCACCGGATCGCGCGGGTCGGGCCGGTTAAAGGCCGGCAGCGTGGCCGACGGCGGCAGGGGCGCCACGCCCGGGGCGGCCCCGTGGGCCGGTCCGGCGGACCTCGTCTGGTTCTGGCCATGGCCCTGGCCGTAGCCCTGCCCGGCGCCTCCGGACGTCCCCTGGGCGTTGCGTTTAGCCGCGGCGCCAACGGCCCGGCTGACTTCCTCGACCGGCATGCCCAGCCAGCCTGCCAGTTCGCGGGCGTAGGCGGGCCGGATGCCGGCATCACGGATTTGGGCGACCACGGGAGCCGATTCGCGCAGGGCCGCGATCCGTCCCTCGACGGTGTCCAGGTTGTGCCGCCTCAGGCTGGCGCGGATCGCGAATTCGAACAGCGGCCGGCGGGTGCCAATCAGGTCCCGGACGGCGGAGTCGCCCTTGGCCTGGCGCAGCTCGCAGGGGTCGGAACCGCCGGGTTCCACGGCGACGTAGGTCTGCGCCACGAAGCGCTGGTCCTCCTCGAAGGCGCGCAGTGCCGCCTTCTGACCCGCGGCGTCGCCGTCGAAGGTGAAGATGACTTCTCCCCCGCTGCCGTCGTCGGAGAGCAGCCGGCGGGCGATCTTGATGTGCTCGGTGCCGAAAGCCGTGCCGCAGGTGGCAACCGCCGTCGTGATCCCGGCCAGGTGGCAGGCCATGACGTCGGTGTAGCCCTCAACCACCACCAGTTGGCGTTCCTTGGCGATGTTCCGTTTGGCGAGGTCGATCCCGTAGAGAACCTGCGACTTCTTGTAAAGCGCGGTTTCGGGGGTGTTGAGGTACTTGGGGCCCTGGTCGTCCTCGTAGAGCTTGCGGGCGCCGAAGCCGATGGTGTCGCCGGCGATGTCGCGGATCGGCCAGATCAGCCGGCCGCGGAAACGGTCGTAGATCCCCCGACCGCCCTCGGAAAACATGCCCGTGAGCTTGAGTTCCGCGTCGGTGTAGCCGCGCCCGCGGAGGTGCTTGAGCAGCGAGTCCCAGCCCTGCGGGGCGTAGCCGACGCCGAACTGTTCCGCCGCGGCGCGGTCGAAGCCGCGGCCGTAGAGGAAGTTCCGGCCTTCGGTGGCGCCCGGGGTCAGCAGCTGTGCGCGGAAGAATTCGTCGGCGATCTTATGCGCGTCGAGCAGGCGCTGGCGGCGGCCGATTTCTTCGCGGTTGGGTCCGGAGCCGCCGTCCTCGTAGCGCAGTTCGTAGCCGATCCTGGCGGCGAGCTTTTCCACGGCCTCATGAAAGGTGGTGTGGTCGAGTTTCTGCACGAAGGAGATGACGTCGCCGTCTTCGCCGCAGCCGAAGCAGTGGTAGCGGCCCACCTGGGGGCGCACGGTGAACGAGGGCGAGCGCTCGTCGTGGAAGGGACACAGGCCCTTGAAGGACCCCAGCCCGGCACCCTTGAGGGTCACGTAGCCGTCGACGACTTCCTTGATGTCGGTGCGCTGGCGTACCTCGTCGATGTCTTCACGTTTGATCAGGCCGGCCACAGTGCCATCCTAGTACCCGGGTACGACGCCGATCGGCGGCGTATGGCTCCGGTCACCACAGCGACGGCAGGCTGCCGACGAGTCGTTCGTACATGGCCAGCGCGGAGCCGTCGGTCAGCGAAGCGACCTGGTCGATGACGACGCGCAGCCGGGCGCCGTCGTCCTCCGCGGCGCGCCAGTCGGCGGCGAACATCGGCTCCAGGTGGCGGTCGCCGCTGGCGCTGAGCGCGGTCACCAGCGCATGCAGGACCTCGCGCTGGCGTTCGTAGATGGGTTGCCGGTGTTCGGTGGTCATCACGAAGGTGGTGGCCAGGCCCTTCATCACGGCGATCTCCATCACGGTTTCGTCCGGGACGATGAGTTCGGCGTTGTAGCGGGTGAGGTTTTCCGGGCCGTAGACGGCACGGGTGGTCTCGAGCGCGCTCTGGCAGAACCGGCCGATCAGCTGGCTGGTCATGTCTTTCAGGGCCGCCATGGACTTGCGGCTGCCGTCGGCCTCGCGGACCCAGACACTCGTGGCCTCCAGCCGGGCCAGGGCGGCGTCGATGGCGGCTGGATCGTTGTGCGGCAGGTACCACTGCTTCGCGTAGCCCACTACCCGGGCGCGGTGGTCGGGATTGTCCATCCAGCGCAGCTGGAAGTGCCCGGCGACGATCGCGTCCTCGACGTCGTGCACTGAGTAGGAGATGTCGTCCGCGAGGTCCATGACCTGGGCCTCCAGGCAGGAGCGGCGCTCGGGTGCGCCCTCGCGGATCCAGTCGAAGATCGGCAGGTCGTCCTCGTAGGCGCCGAACTTGCTGGTGCGCTGGCCGTGGATCACCGGGGCGTTCTCGGCCGACCAAGGGTATTTCGCGGCGGCGTCGAGGCTGGCGCGGGTCAGGTTGAGGCCGGCGGGGCGGCCGTCCGGGGCCAGCACCTTGGGCTCCAGCCGGGTCAGCAGGCGCAGGGTCTGGGCGTTGCCTTCGAAGCCGCCGATCGCGTGCGCGACCTCGTTCAGGGCCGATTCGCCGTTGTGGCCGAACGGCGGGTGGCCCAGGTCGTGGCTGAGGCAGGCGGTGTCGACGACGTCGGGGTCGCAGCCCAGGGCGCGGCCGAGTTCACGGCCCACCTGCGCCACCTCGAGGCTGTGGGTCAGCCGCGTGCGGACGAAGTCATCCGTGTCCGGGGCGACCACCTGGGTCTTCGCCCCGAGCCGGCGCAGCGCCGAGGAGTGCAGCACGCGGGCGCGGTCGCGCTCGAAGTCGGACCGGTAGGTGCTCTTGGGCGGTTCCTCGACCCAGCGGGCGCAGTCGCGGTCCACGTAGCCGTCCAGCACGGGCGCGCTCGTCCTGGTTTCAGCCACCGGAAACATCCAGTTCGGCGAAGGAGATGTCGCGGGTCTGTTCGGAGTCCAGGCTGCGGTTGAGCAGCCAGTCCTTGGGCAGGGCGGGCTTCTTGGGTGAACCGGCGCGGCCGCGCGGGCCCTCGGCGTCGGCGCCCGGGTAGGGCGAATCGAGGTCCAGTTCGTCGAGGGTGCCGCGGAGCACCTCGAGGCTTGTTACCAGCGCCAGCCGGTTCCGCAGCTCGCTGCCCACCACGTAGCCCTTGAGGTACCAGGCCATGTGTTTGCGGATCTCCCGCAGCGCCTTGCCTTCGTCACCGAAGGTCTCGACCATCAGTTCGGCGTGGCGGTAGATGCTTTCGGCCACCTGGCGCAGCGCCGGGGTGTGGCGGACGTCGCTGCCCTCGAAGGCAGCCATGAGATCGCCGAACAACCAGGGCCGGCCCTGGCAGCCGCGGCCCACCACGACGCCGTCCACGCCGGTCTCGCGGACCATCCGCACCGCGTCTTCGGCGGACCAGATGTCGCCGTTGCCGAGGACCGGGATGTCCGGGAGCGCCTCGCGCAGCCGTGCAATGGCGGACCAGTCGGCCTTGCCGGAGTAGAACTGCGCGGCGGTGCGGCCATGCAGGGCGACGGCGGCGACGCCGGAGTCGCGGGCAATGCGGCCGGCGTCAAGGTACGTGAGGTGGTCATCGTCGATGCCCTTGCGCATCTTGATGGTCAGCGGGATGTTGCCCTTGGACGCTTCCTTGACCGCGGTCTGGACGATCGAGGTGAAGAGGTCCGTCTTCCAGGGCAGCGCCGAGCCGCCGCCGCGCCGGGTCACCTTGGGCACCGGGCAGCCGAAGTTGAGGTCGATGTGGTCCGCGCGGTCCTCCTCGACCAGCATCCGGACGGCCTGGCCGACGGTCACCGGGTCCACGCCGTAGAGCTGGACGGAGCGGACTTTCTCGTCCTCGTCGTGCGAAATGATGCGCAGCGATTCGGGCGTGCGCTCCACCAGGGCGCGGGAAGTGACCATCTCCGCCACATACAGGCCTCCGCCGTATTCACGGCAGAGCCTGCGGAAGGCGGAGTTGGTGATACCCGCCATCGGAGCCAGGATCACGGGGGTGTCCACCGTGAGGGGGCCCAGCTTCAGGGGCGGCAGTTCCAGCTTGGGGGCGGGAGGCGTTGCTACAACAGTCACCCGTCCATTGTCTCAAAGCCGGGCAAATCGGCGGGATCCAGGCCGGCTATGTGGAAATCGCGGCGTGTACCGGGCGACTCGCAGCGGCCCGGTCAGCCGGGCACGGCGGCGCGTCGGCCACGGCGGCTCGCCGGCGCCGAGCCCCCGTCGAATGAGCCCCCGTCGGCCGAGTCCCCATCGCCTGAGCCCCCATCGGACGAGCCGCCGTCGGGCGAACCCCCGGCGGGAGCAACGGCGGGAGCAACGGCGCGGCGGCCGCCGTCGTCCGCCGCGATCCCGCCCTTCAGCCCGGTGGCCTTGACGACGAGCACCGCGATCAGCGTGGTCACCGGGATCGCCAGGACCAGACCGATGGAGCCGACGAGCGTGCGGATCACTTCCTCGGACAGTTCGGCGCTGGTGAGCGCGTCGCCCAGCGGGCGCTCGTAGAGCATCACGATGATCAGGATCGGCAGGGCCGCCCCGGCGTAGGCGAAGGCGATGGTGTAGACGGTGGAGGCGATGTGGTCCCGGCCGATCCGCATGGCCGCGGCGAACAGCTTCCGCGCGGACGTCCCGGGCGCGAGTTCCCAGAGCTCCCAGACCGCGGAGGATTGGGTGATCGTCACGTCGTTGAGCACGCCGAGCCCGGAAATGATGAGCCCGCACAGGATGATCCCGGAGATCGAGATGTGGTCCGAGACGTTGGCGAGTGTGGCGGCGTCGTGGTTCCCCACCCCTGCGAGGTTCGCCGCGTCGGTGGCCCAGGCCGCGAGCGCGGCGGTGATGCCCAGGCCGAACATCGTCCCCAACAGCGCCGTCGAGGTCCGCGCGGTGAAGCCGTGCGCGAAGTAGAGCACGCCGATCATGATCACCGTGGATCCGACCAGCGCCAGCAGCAGCGGCGGTTTGCCTTCCACCAGGCCCGGAAGCAGGAAAGAGACCAGCACCGCATAGGCGCCAATGAGGCCGATGAGGGCGCGCAGCCCGCGCCAGCGCGCCACCGCGATCACGACGACGGCGTAGAGGACGGCGAGCAGGATGATCGGCAGCGTCCGGACGAAGTCGACGAACACGTACGCGGGCGCGCCTCCCGCGGCGGCACCCTGGGCCTTCGATAGGTTCAGGTAGCGGATGTTGTCGCCGACCTTGACGCCGTGGGACTTGGCGACGTCGGGGTTGATCACCACCTTGACCGGGTTGCCGCCCTTGTCCGGGTCCGTGTAGGCGAAGGTGCACTGCGAACCTTCCCCGGGCGCGGCTCCGGCCGGGGCGCCCGGCTGTGCGGCGCCGTCCATGCAGCCGGCCACGACGACGCGCTGGATCTTGCCGGTGTCGAAGCTGACGCCCGGCGCGGCCGCGTAAGGACTGGACAGCTTGATGCCTTCCTTGCTGCCCGAGGGCCACAGCAACACCATGGCAACGATGGTCAGCAGGGTCAGCGGCACCAGGACGGCGGCCAGGATCCAGTTAGCCTTCTTCCGCGCGGCGAGCGCCCGGGGAGTCGGGTCGAGGTGCCTCTGGGTCGTGTGTGAATGTCCGGCGCCCATCAGCAGTTCAACCTCATGCCGAAAACTCTACGGTGTCCGCGGCCGTGTCGGCTGCGTATGCGCCCTCCGGAGAGGCAGGCGGCGCCGGGTCAGGCAGGCGCGATGTTTTGGTTGACGTGGAACAGGTTCTGCGGATCGTACTTGGCCTTGACCTCCCTCAGCCTGGCGTAGTTCGGGCCGTAGTTGTCCGGGACCCGGCCCAGATCATCGCCGTCCATGAAATTGATGTAGCCCGCGGTCTCGGAGAAGGGCTGCAGCGCCGCTGCGTAGTCCCGCACCCAGGCGATGTTCGCCTCGCTGTCCGCCGGATCCTCCCAGTGGCAGGCGATGACCGGGGAGAACTTGGCGTTCCGGTTGGGAAACGCCGTGTCCGTGACGCCCACCCGGTGCACTGCCCCGTCGATCGGGTAGATGTGCACGGCCGTCTGCACACTGGGTACCCGGCGGCCGTACTCGAGGTGGGCCTCGATGGCGCCGTCGTTGAGTTCGGTCAGAAAGGCCGCTTTCCAGTAGGCCAGGAGCCCCTTGGGATACATGCCGTCGAAGGCCGAGTTCAAGGCCGGGTAAGGCATGGGGCCCACCATGGATCCGGCCACTGGCGCCGCGTCGAGGAACGGCTGCCACCGGGCCGGCCCCTCGGCGGGGTCACCGGTCCACATGCCGACCACAATGCAGACGGGTTTCCCGTGCCACTGCTCGGGGAGGAACGGGACGGGCGGGCCCTGGTGGAAGGCGAGGAAGGCGCCGAACTCTTCCGGCGCTGACGCCATGTGCTCACGGTAGAACTTCGCCACCGTTTCGGCGTGCTCCGCCGGGAAAATGATGATGCCGGCGTGGACCATGTCCACGGGATGCACGCGGAACTCCAGCGAGGTCACGACGCCGAAGTTCCCACCGCCGCCGCGCAACGCCCAGAAGAGATCGTCATTCTCGGTTTCGCTCGCCGTGACGAATTTTCCTTCCGCGGTGACGACGTCGGCCGAGAGGAGGTTGTCGCAACTGAGCCCGTATTTCCGGTCGAGGTACCCAATGCCTCCGCCGAGGGTCAGCCCTGACACGCCGGTGGAACCGACGACGCCGCCGGTGGTCGCCAGCCCGAAGGCGTGGGTGGCGTGGTTGAAGTCCGCCCAGGTGGCGCCGGCCTCCGTCCGGGCCGTTTTGGCTGCAGGATCAACCCGGACCCCGCGGGTGCGGGCGAAGTCGATCACGAGCGCGTCGTCCGCCGTGCCGAAACCCGGGCCGCTGTGGCCTCCGCCGCGGACAGCCAGGGCCAGGCCGTTGTCCCGGGCGAAGTTGACGGATGCGATCACATCCGCCACCTGGGACACGCGGACCACCGCCGCGGGTCGCTTGTCTATCATGCCGTTCTGCACCGCCCGCGCCTCGTCATAGTCCGCGTCGCCGCGCGTGATGACTTGCCCGCGGACCTGGCCGCGCAGGCTCTCGAAGTCGGTTCCATCCATTTTTTGTACCGTCGATTTCGTCGTGGTTTCCGACCCGGACGGTGTTCTGTGCTCCCAGCCGGCATGGCGCCCGGAGGTTTACGAGCACAGGAATACTCCTTCGGCCGGACCGCGTCAAGGGGTCCGGGCCGGTGCCCCCGGGTTCGCGGCAGGAGGCCCGGCCACGTCCGCCGTTGCCGGGCCCATCCCCCGGCCACCCGGCCGCGAATGACCTGTGGGAATACGCGTGCAAACCGGCGGGGAAACGCTGACGGGAACGCCGCAGCGCAACTTATTGTTGGTAATTGCAGGGACCAAACGAGGTGGAGGACACAAACGTGGCCAGACGCATGACAGACGACCGGGAGCACCAGGCGGCCGGGGCAGGCCCGGCGGCCCGCGCCGAGCTCAGCATCGCGGACGCCGCCGGGGAGACCCGCGGCGTCGCCCTGGTGCTGCACGGCGGCCGAGCGGACAGCTTCGAGGCAGTCCGCGCCCGGCACCTCAGCCCGGCCAGGATGCTGCCCTTCGCCCAGGCGCTCCGGAACGAGGGCGCCCCGCACGGCCTGGCCGTCTGGACCCTCCGGAACCGGTACCGGGGCTGGAACGGGCCGGACATGTCCCCGGTCCAGGACGCCCGCTGGGCACTCGCCCAGATCAGCCGCGAACATCCCGGCGTGCCCGTGTACCTGCTGGGCCACTCGATGGGCGGCCTCACCGCGCTCTGCGTCGCGGACAACCCGCAGGTGGAAGCCGTCGTCGCGCTGGCCCCGTGGCTGGACCGGTCCACCCCGGTGGAACCCGTCGCCGGGCGCCGTGTCCTGATCGTGCACGGCAGCGAGGACCGCTGGACGAGTCCCAAGAACTCGCTGGCCTATGCCCGGCGCGCAGAGGGCGTGGCGGCGTCGATCGACTACGTCTCGCTCAAGGGCGCCGGCCACTTCATGTTCCGCCGGGTCCGGCTCTGGAACTCGCTCGCCAACGGCTTCATCCTTGACGCCTTCGGCAACAGCGCCGGCACTGAGCTCCCCGGCACGGACGCGCTCCGCCAGGTCCTCCCCGCCGCGGCCAGCCTCCCGGTGGTGCTCTGATGCCGGCCTTCCCGTTGGACGCGTTCCTGGCCAGCCTGCCCTGGGTAGCGCTGGGACTGGTGGCCCTGCTGGCCGTGACTTTCGCCATCGCCGTGCGCCAGAGCCGACACTCGGTCATCGACACCGTCTGGGGCCTCGGCTTTGTGGTGGCAGCCGCGGTCTCCTTTGCGCTGTCCGCAGGCCACGGCGACGGCGGCCGCCGCCTCTTGCTGCTCGCCCTCGTGACGGTCTGGGGCATCCGGCTGGCCGTCCACATCGGTCTCCGGGCCCGCGGCGGCCATGAGGATCCGCGCTACGTGGACATGCTCTCCTCCGCCCCCGGCTCCCGCAACACCTACGCGCTGCGCCGGGTGTACCTGCCGCAGGGCGTCGTGATGTTCTTCGTCTCGCTCACCATCCAGGTCGGCATGTTCAGTACCGGCGCCCTGGGCTGGCTGGCGCTGCTGGGTGTCCTGCTGTGGATTGTCGGCTTCGTCTTCGAGACTGTCGGCGACTGGCAGCTGGCACAGTTCAAGGCCGATCCGGCCAGACGCGGCACCGTCCTGGACACAGGTCTCTGGCGCTACACCCGGCACCCGAACTACTTCGGCGACGCCGCGGTCTGGGCCGGGCTGTTCCTCGTCGCCGCGGACTCCTGGCCCGGCGTGCTGACCATCCTCTCCCCCGCGCTGATGATCTGGACGCTGGCCGGCAAGACCGGGAAGCCCCTGACCGAGAAGGCCATGTCCGCCCGGCCCGGCTACAAGGAATACGTCGAATCGACCTCCGGTTTCCTGCCCTGGCCGCCGCGCCGGCCGGCGGACCGCTGAGATGCGCGGTTCGACGTGAGCTGGCGGCCCGCGCCCAGTGACCGCTTCTACCGCGTCATCGTCCGGACCGGCCAGGCGCTGCGCTGGCTGTTCCGGATCCGGGTCGTTGTCACCGGACGGGAGCACCTGCCTCCGGCGCTGCCGGACAATGCACGCGACGGCGCCCCGCAAGGCGCCTCGCGGCACCCCGCCCCGGGGACGGGCGCCGTCGTCGCGATCACCCATTTCGGCTACCTCGACTTCGCGTTCGCCGAGTTGCTGCTGTGGCAGCACAACGGGGCCCAGATGCGCTTCCTGATCACCCAGGGCGCGGCCGACCACTGGTTCGCCGGGCCGGCCGTCAGCGCCGCCGGGCACGTCGTCGTCGGCTATGACACCGGAGCGCACGCCTACGACGCCGCCGTGCAGAAGCTCCGCGAGGGTGAATACATCGCGATCCTGCCCGAAGCCGGGGTGAGCCGCAGCTTCCAGGTCCGCGAGTGCAAGACCGGCGCTGTGCGGATGGCCGCCGAGGCCGGGGTGCCCATCATCCCGGTCTCGGTCTGGGGCGCGCACCGGATCATGACCCGGCACCACGGATTCTCGCCACTCCGCGCCTGGCGGGCACCCGTGCGCGTGCACGTGGGTGAACCCTTCACTCCGGGCCCCGGGCTGGACGTTCCGGCGGCTACCGAGGCGCTACGCGAAGCCCTCCAGGCGGGGATCGACGTCGGCATCGCGGAATTCCCCCTGAAACCGGCGCCCGGCGCGTGGTGGATGCCGGCCGCGCTCGGCGGCGGGGCCCCTCCCGAGGAGGAGCGGCAGCGGCTGGACGAGGCCGAGGGACCGCGGCGCGCGCGCAGCCGGCGCCGATAAGCCCGGTTCACCCCAGCGACTTGACTAAACTCCATCGGGTACAAAATCGCACTCAATGGAGAGGTACCCCTCTGTGGCAAACACAGTCCTGACGAAAAGCGGAATCGGCGAAGAACGCGGTCTCGCCCGAATAGCCCAACGGATGGCCGCGTGGACCGAGAAATGGTTCCCGGACGCCTACATCTTCGCCCTGGCCGGCGTGATCATCATCGCCCTGGCCGCACTGGCCATCGGCGCCTCACCCCAGTCCATCGCGGATTCCTTCGGCAACGGTTTTTGGGACCTGACCGCCTTCACCCTGCAGATGGCCATGGTGGTCCTCACCGGCTACGTCGTGGCGACGTCCCCGCCGGTTGCGCGGCTGATCAACCGCCTGGCCCTGGTCCCGGCCACCGCCCGCACCGCCGTGAGCTTCGTGGCCCTGATGTCGATGTCCGTCTCCTTCCTGAACTGGGGGTTGAGCCTGATTTTCGGCGGCCTGCTGGCCCGCGCCATTGCCCGCCGCAAAGACCTCACCGTGGATTACCGGGCCCTCGGCGCGGCCGCCTTCATGGGCCTGGGTGCCGTCTGGGCGCTCGGCCTGTCCTCCTCCGCCGCGCAGCTGCAGGCGACGGCGGCTTCGCTGCCGCCGGCCCTGCTGAAGATCACCGGCATCCTGGACTTCGGCACCACGATCTTCACCTGGCAGTCACTGCTGACCCTGGCCATCCTGATGGCGCTGACCACGGTGATCGCGCACTTCTCGGCGCCGCAGGGCGGCGCGATCCGCACCGCCGAGGATCTCGGCGTCGACCTCGACGACGAACCGAGCGAACCGGCGCCGCGGTCCCGTCCGGGCGAGTGGCTCGAATACAGCAAGATCCTGCCGGTCCTCGCCGGCATCCTGACCCTGGGCTGGCTGGTCTCGCAGTTCCTCACCAAGCCGTTCCTGAGCGTGGTCAGCAGCCTCAACGGCTACCTGCTGGTCTTCCTCATTCTGGGGCTGGTGCTGCACGGCACGCCGCGCAACTTCCTGCAGGCCGTCACCAAGGCGGTCCCGGCGACCGCCGGCATCCTGGTGCAGTTCCCGCTCTACGCGGCGATGGCGGCGATCCTTACCAAGGCCACCGGCCACGGCGGGATGTCCATCTCGGCGCACCTCGCCGGATTCTTCTCGGAGATCGGCAGCGGCGGCGGGTTCGCCGTCGTCATTGCGCTGTACACCGCCGTGCTGGGCCTGCTGGTCCCCTCCGGCGGCGGCAAGTGGCTGGTCGAGGCGCCCTATGTGATGCAATCCGCCACCGATGTGCAGATGAACCTCGGCTGGACCGTGCAGATCTACAACATCGCCGAGGCATTGCCGAACCTGGTGAACCCCTTCTTCATGCTGCCGTTGCTCGCGGTGCTGAAGCTGCGCGCCCGGGACCTGGTCGGCTTCACTTTCCTGCAGTTCGTCTTCCACCTGCCGGTGGTGCTGCTGCTGGTCTGGCTGCTCGGGATGACGTTCCAGTTCGTCCCGCCGGTGATCCCCTAGACGCCGGTTAAACCGAACTGACCCGCTGTTGTTGTCGCGTCAACGCGACAACAACTGCGGGTCAGTTGCGATCTAGGGGCTAGGCGGGGTCGGAGACGATCAGGGTGTCCGCGCCGGACTGCCGGGCCTTGCCGCTGTCCAGCAGCGGCTCGACGACGGCGCGCAGGGCCGTCATCGAATCGTCCAGTTCCAGCAGCACCGGGTACTGGTACGCGATAAGCGCCAGCAGGTCCCGGACCGCGGCGCGGGCATCGTCGTCGGACAGCTCCGGGTCATGGCCCAGGAACACGTCGGAGGGTTCGCCGGCCTTCGTCGCGTGCCCCTCTTCGGGGCCGCCCATTTCCGGGGCGCCCTGTGCGTAGCTGACCGCGAACGCCTGGAGCCGGCCCTTCTTGCTGGCCGGCACGCCCGCGCCGAAGGCACTTGCCTTGGGCGCCCGCAGCACAATCGCGCCGTGCGCACCGCTGAGATCGTCCAGGAAGAGCCGCTGCACGGTGGCGATGCTGAGCTCGCCGGGGCTGTCCCAGTGGTGCACGGCGGTGTAATACCGGCCCACGACGTCGCTCAGCTCCACCGAGCCGGTGGCCAGGTCCTCCACCTGCTCGGAGGCCGCAGCCTCCGAGCCGTCGCCGAAGACCGGGAGCTTCAGGGCCCCGGGCTCCACGACCACCAGGCGCGAACGCTGGATCGGGGCGAGGCCGGCCGCCTCGGCGAAGGCGGCGCCGGGCGTGCCCGGCTCCACCTTGGTCCGCAGCCGGGAGATGCCCGACGGCGAACGTTCAGCCTCGTGCCGGAGCATGCCCAGCAGTGTGGAGCCGATGCCGGTCCGGCGGTGGTCGCGGGCTACCTCGACGTACACCCAGAGGCGTTCCGGGTGCAGCGAGGCCTCGTGGACCACGCCGGCTGCGACGGGGATGGCGACGCCGTCGACGACGTCCTCGGCCACGATGCAGCGGCGCCACGGGGCGTTGCCCGAGGGCGCCAGGGTGCCGCGGAACTGCCGGGCCTGGTCCGTCTCCGGCCCGCCCCACACTTCCAGCAGCGCGAGGTCGTCGCCCTCGCGCCATTCACGGTATTCGATCGCCATGCTCAGGCGCCGATCAGCCGTGCGGCCAGGTAGCCCTCCACCTTGTCCAGGGAGACGCGTTCCTGGCTCATGGTGTCGCGTTCACGGATGGTGACGGCCTGGTCCTCGAGCGTGTCGAAGTCCACCGTGATGCAGAACGGGGTGCCGATCTCGTCCTGCCGGCGGTAGCGGCGGCCGATCGCGCCGGCGTCGTCGAACTCGATGTTCCAGTTCTTGCGCAGCTGCGCGGCGAGGTCCTTGGCCTTCGGGGACAGGTCCTCGTTGCGGCTCAGCGGGAGGACCGCCGCCTTGACCGGGGCCAGGCGCGGATCGAGCTTGAGCACGGTGCGGACGTCGACGCCGCCCTTGGCATTGGGTGCCTCATCCTCGGTGTACGCGTCGATCATGAACGCCATGAAGGAGCGCGTGAGGCCCGCGGCGGGTTCGATCACGTACGGGGTGTAGCGCTCGTTCGTGGCCTGGTTGAAGTAGCTCAGGTCCTGGCCGGATGCCTTCGAGTGCGTGGAGAGGTCGAAGTCGGTGCGGTTGGCGATGCCCTCGAGCTCGCCCCATTCGGAGCCGTGGAAGCCGAAGCGGTATTCGATGTCCGTGGTGCCCTTGGAGTAGTGGCTGAGCTTCTCCAGCGGGTGCTCGAAGAAGCGCAGGTTCTCCTCGCGGATGCCCAGGCCGGTGTACCAGGCCATGCGCTCCTTCATCCAGTACTGGTGCCACTGCTCGTCGGTGCCAGGCTCGACGAAGAATTCCATCTCCATCTGCTCGAACTCGCGGGTGCGGAAGATGAAGTTGCCCGGCGTGATCTCGTTACGGAAGGACTTGCCGATCTGGCCGATGCCGAACGGCGGCTTCTTGCGCGAGGTGGTGAGCACGTTGTTGAAGTTCACGAAGATGCCCTGCGCGGTCTCGGGGCGCAGGTAATGCAGGCCCTCTTCGCTGGCCACCGGGCCGAGGTAGGTCTTGAGCAGGCCGGAGAATTCCTGGGGCTCGGTCCACTCGCCGCGGGTTCCGCAGTTGGCGCAGGCGATGTCCTTGAGGCCGTTCTCGGCGGGGCGGCCCTTCTTTTCCTCGTACTCTTCCTCGAGGTGGTCCGCGCGGTAGCGCTTGTGGCAGGAGAGGCACTCCACCAGCGGGTCGGAGAAGACCTCGACGTGGCCGGAGGCTTCCCAGACCTGGCGGGGCAGGATCACCGAGGAGTCCAGGCCGACGACGTCCTCACGGCCGCGGACCACGGACTGCCACCACTGGCGCTTGATGTTTTCCTTCAGCTCGGCACCGAGGGGACCGTAATCCCAGGCAGAACGGGAGCCACCGTAGATTTCACCGGCCTGGAAGACGAAACCCCGTCGCTTGGCGAGGGAAATGATCTGGTCGAGTACGGATTTTGCTGCCATGGGAACTCCAATTTCTACAGGGCCGCTGGGTGCGGTCCGTGCTGTCAGCCCCGGGTCACCGGCTGGTTGCCGGGCGGGGTGTTGCGAACGGTGTGATGCAAACTCCTAGCCTACCCGCGCTGCTACCTCTTGAGGGCTCCGCGGGACCAGGGCAGGCTGGCCAGGATAATGGCGGCCAGCGTCAGCAGCGTGCCGAGCACGGTGGGCAGCGCGACGACGGTGCCGGGTGCGGGCAGCACCAGGTCGAGGCCGAGCGAGCCCAGCAGCTGCCCCGCGATCATGCCCAGCCCGGTGACCAGAACGCCCAGGCCGCGGACCAGGAAGGCGGCGACGCCGATGAAGATGCAGCCCATCGGCCCGCCGAGGTAGTACCACCATTCGCCGGGCAGGGCGTGGCCGGGCCCGGCGACCGCCAGTTTGATCAACCAGGCGAGCCAGAGGACGATGCTGCCGGCGATGAAGTTCACCAGGGTGGCGGTGATGGGCGTGCGGTAGTGCACGGTGGCCGTGCCGTTCATTGCCTGCTGGAAACTCATCAGGAACCCGGCGAGCACCGGCAGCAGCACCGGAACCAGCAGCTGCAGCGGGCCGGCCTCCGCCCCCGAAGGAGCGCCTGCGCCACCCGCCGCGCTGCCGTCGAAGCGCGGCGATACGGCCCAGGCGACGGCGGCGACGGTCAGTATGCTGCCGAGCACGCGGATGCCGGTGACGGGTTTCTTGCCCGCCGGGACGATCCCTATCCGGTCCACCAGCAGTCCGCTGAGGGTCTGCCCGGTGACGGCCGCGACCGTAAACAGGGCGACGCCGAGCAGCCCGACCGTGAAGGACTGGGCGAAAACGAAGAACGCGCCGATGCCGCCGGCGAGCACGTAGTAGCGCGGGAAGCGGCGTTCCCGCAGCGCCGGCAGGACTTGAGCCAATCCGGCGCGTCCCTTCGGCAGGACCAGGGAGACGACGATCATCAGCGCCAGGCCGACACTGAAGCTGACCACCGCGGCGGCGAGTCCGTCGGCGAGGACGGTCCCCAGGGCGCCGTTGATCCGGCCCTGGACGGGGACGAAGAGTCCGGCCGAAACGGCGAGGAGCAGTCCGACGGGCAGTGGAAGCCGCGGTGCGTGGGTCATTGGTGCCACCTTTGGTCAGGCATTATTGCTTGTATGAGCAACCCGGAAATCAAAGACATTCCCATCCGCGACGACATGATCCGGCTGGGCCAGCTGCTGAAGCTGGCCAACCTGGTCGAGGACGGGGTGGAGGCTGCCGAGCTGATCAAGAACGGCCTGGTCAAGGTCAACGGCGAGATCGACGACCGCCGCGGACGCCAGCTCCACCACGGCGACACCGTCACCGTGAACGGGCAGACCGTCCGGATCGTCACCCCCAACGGAGTTTAACAGCGCCTAGCAGCGCGTAACCCGCCGTCGGGGCTTATTTGTTGAGGACCTCGTGGGTGAGGAACTCGCCGACGTGGCCGATCTCCTGCTGGTTGATGCCGTGCCACATGCCGGTGTAGAGCACCTTGGTGAGCTTCACGTGTTTGCGCACCCAGCCCATGGTGAACTCGATCTTGTCCGGGGTGATCACGGGGTCCTGCTGGTCGCGGCCCCAGAACATCGGCACGGTTCCGTCCAGTTCCGCGTCGCGGAAGCTGGGGTCCGCGCCGGCGTCGACGGCAAAACCGGAGAGTCCGACGACGGCGGCGTAGCCGTCCGGGCGCTGCCGCAGCAGGGTCGTGGCCATGGCCATGCCCATCGAGAAGCCGAGCAGGGTCACCGAGGGGTGGCTGTCCCTGACCGAGTCGATCCAGTCCTGCGCGTAGGCAGCGGCGTGCTTGACGGCGTCGAGCGAATATTCGATTGACGCCGTGAGCGGGAACCAGGTGAAGCCCGGGCCGGAGACGAGCGGAGCGCGGAGCGAGGCCACCACAAATTCCTCCGGCAGCATGTCCGCCAGGCTGAGCAGGTCCTGCTCGTTGGCGCCGTAGCCGTGCAGCAGCACCAGCAGGGGCCTGCCGGCGCGGTCCTCCTCGGGCCGGGACCACAGGACAACGGGGGCAGGAAAGGCAGCGGGATAGGCAGCGGCTTCAGTCATGGCTCCATTCTTACAGTTACCTAGGAGTAACAAGCTACGCTGGCGCCGCTTTGCGGGAAGGGGGCAGGATATGAAGGTGAGCGAAACAGAAGCGTTGGAGAATTTCCCGGACCGGACCGTCAACCACCCCTGGACCCGCTACGTGGCGATGGGTGACTCCTTCACCGAAGGCATCGGCGATCCCGAGCCGGCGAGCCCGGGCGGGCACCGCGGCTGGGCGGACCGGGTGGCTGAGGAATTGAGCCGCGGCCAAGAGGATTTCGCCTATGCCAACCTCGCGGTGCGGGGCCGGCTCCTGCAGCAGATCGTGGACCAGCAGCTGGCCCATTGCCTGTCGCTGAAGCCGGACCTGGTGACCCTGTCCGCGGGCGGGAACGACCTGATCCGGCCCGGCGGGGACCCGGATGTCCTCGCCGAGCGGCTTGATTCCGTGGTGCAGATCCTGAGCCTGGGCGGTGCCACCGTGGTCCTGTTCAACGGGCCGGACACGGGCTCGTCGGTGCTGGGCCGGATCCGCAGCAAGGTGGCGATCTACAACGAGAACCTGCGCACCGTGGCGGCCCGGCACGACGCCGTCATTGCCGACATGTGGTCGCTGCGACAGCTCAACGACCCGCAGATGTGGGATGCGGACCGGCTGCATTTTTCCCCGCTGGGCCACCATACGATCGCGGCCATGGTGCTGGATTCGCTGAATGTCCAGCACACCCTGGAGCCGCTGTCCCCGAAGCCGCTGCCGCAGCGCAGCTGGCGTGAGGCCCGCACCGGGGACCTCATCTGGGCCCGCGAGCACTTTGTCCCGTGGGTGGTCCGCCGGCTCCGGCACCGCTCCTCCGGCGACGGCATCACCGCCAAGCGCCCGCTGGCCGGACCGGTCTTCGGCCCCGGGGTTCCGCTCGGCTCGGGCGAGGGACCGCCCGGTTCGGGCGAGGGCCTAGCCGGCGCCGAGGATGCCCTGCGGTCCTGAACTCCCGATACCGGGGGCCGGGGCGGCCCGGCACCCTGGGCGCAGCGTGCGCGTTAAGCTGGAAAGACATCTTTTGAGAGGCGCGGTACCGTGAGCATTTTCCTTTGGATCATCATCTTGTCCTTCCTGGTCCCGGCGGCCATTCGCATGTACCGCAAATCAGTCCGCGGACGCGGACAGGACCAGGGCATGCCCGGCGGGTTCCCGGGCCAGTTCCCCGGCCAGCAGAGCAACCAGCCGCGGGACGGCTTCACCCAGCGGGACTACTACGGCGGATTCGGCCAGCTGGGCGCCCCGCAGCCCCCGGCCAACCAGCCGCCCGCGAACCAGCAGTACCCCGTCCCGTACGAGGACAGCCCGGAGTACCTGAACAACCCGCCGCGGCCCGCCCCACCGCAGCAGTGGCAGCCCCAGGCGCCGGTCCCGACGCCGGCCGCCCCGGAGGTGCCGCCGGTGCCGCCGGTGCCGTCAGGGCCGCAGGGCTACCGCGCGCGCAAGCTCGCCGAGCTGGACCAGAAGTACAGCAACGGCGAGCTCGCCATGGAGGACTACATGGCCCAGCGCGCGGAGATCATGAAGGGCTGACCCTAGACGCTAGTCGACCTGCGGGAAACCGAGGTCGATCACCGAGGTGGACGGATCCGGCCAGCGCGTCGTGACCACCTTCCCGCGGGTGTAGAAGCGGATGCTCTCCGGGCCGTACATGTGGGTGTCGCCGAAGAGCGAGTTCTTCCAGCCACCGAAGGAGAAGGTCCCCACCGGCACCGGGATCGGCACGTTGACGCCCACCATGCCGGCCTCGACGTCGAACTCAAACTGCCGGGCGGCGCCGCCGTCGCGGGTGAAGATGGCCACGCCGTTGCCGAACTCATTGTCATTGACGAGCTTGACGGCGTCGGCGTAGCTCTCGACGCGGACCACCGAGAGGACGGGGCCGAAGATCTCGTCGTCGTAGACCTTCATGCCGGGCTTGACGTGGTCGATCAGGCTCACGCCGATGAAGAAGCCGTTGGAGTCGAACTCCTGCTCCCGGCCGTCCACCACCACGGAGGCGCCCTCGTCCGCGGCGCCCGCCACGTAGGAGGCCACCTTGTCGCGGTGCTCGGCGGTGATCAGCGGACCCATCTGGGAGGCCGGATCTGTGCCGGGGCCGATCTTGAGCGTTGCCATCCGGGTCTTGATCGCGTCCACGAGTTCATCCGCGATGTTCCCGACCGCGACTAGGACGCTGACAGCCATGCAGCGCTCCCCCGCGGAGCCGTAGGCGGCGGAGACGGCGGCGTCGGCGGCCATGTCCAGGTCCGCATCCGGAAGCACCACCATGTGGTTCTTGGCCCCGCCGAGTGCCTGGACGCGCTTGCCGTGGTCCGCGGCGCGCTTGTAGATGGACTGGGCGATCGGCGTCGAGCCCACAAAGCTGACGGCCTTGACGTCCGGGTGCTCGAGCAGCACGTCGACGGCTTCCTTGTCCCCGTGCACGACGTTGAGGACGCCCGCGGGCAGGCCGGCCTCGGCGAAGACCTGGGCGATGAAGGTAGCGGAGGACGGGTCCTTTTCGCTCGGCTTGAGCAGCACGGTGTTGCCGCAGGCCAGGGCGCTGCCGATCATCCAGAGCGGCACCATGGCCGGGAAGTTGAACGGCGTAATGCAGGCGACGACGCCGACCGGCTGCCGGACGGAGTGGACGTCGACGCCGCCGGACACCTGCTCGGAGCGTTCGCCCTTGAGCGCGTGGGACAGGCCGGTGGCGAACTCGATGTTCTCCAGGCCGCGCGTGATCTCGCCCTCCGCGTCGGAGAGGACCTTGCCGTGTTCGCTGGTCAGCAGGGCGGCCAGTTCGGGACGGCGCTGCATGAGCAGCTCGCGGACCTTGAAGAAGATGGTGGTGCGCTTGGCCAGGCTCGTGGCGCGCCAGCCGGGCAGGGCGGCCCGGGCGGCGGCGATGGCTTCCTCGACCCGGGCGGCGGAGGCGAGCGCCACTTCCTTTTCCTGTTCGCCGGTGGCGGGGTTGAAGACGGGGCCGTAGCGCTCGGCGTCGGACACCAGGGCGCCGTTGATGAAGTGCGGAATGCGTTCCATGGGGAGGATCTCTTTCTAAAAGGTTTGGGGGCTACTTGGCGGACTCGAACGAGCCGTCGACCAGCTTGACGATGGCGGAGCAGTCCGTGCCGGACTGGCCGCCGTCGATGAGCCGCTGGAAAAGCTGCTGGACGTGCTCGCCGATCTCCAGCGGCGTCCCGGTGTCGCGGGCGGCGCTGATGGCCAGGCCGATGTCCTTGTTGGCGAGCTCGGCGGTGAACGTCGGCGCGAAGTCGTTGTTCGAGGCGGCGGTGGGCACGACGCCGGCCACCGGGTACCAGGTGCGCAGCGCCCAGCTGTCGCCGGAGGAGACGGAGGCGATGTCCCAGAAGACCTGCTTGTCCAGTCCCAGGCGGTCCGCGAGCACCGCGCCCTCCGCCGTGGAGGCGAGGTTGATGAAGAGCATCAGGTTGTTGCAAATCTTGGCGGCCTGGCCGGTGGTGGCGCCGCCGGTGGGGATGATGTTGGCGGCCATCGGGCGGATGTACTCGGTGGCGTCGGCGACGGCGCCGGCCTCGCCGCCGATCATGAAGGTGAGCGTGGCGGCCTTGGCGCCGCTCATCCCGCCGGAGACGGGCGCGTCGACGAAGCGGAAGCCTGCCTCCGCGGCGGCGTCGTGCAGGGCCTGGGCCGAGGCGATGTCGATCGTGGAGGAGTCCACCAGCAGGGTCCTGGTGTCGGCGTGGGCCAGTACGCCGTCCTCGCCCAGGTAGACGGCCCGGGCGTGCTCGCCCTTGGGGAGCATCGTGAAGACGACGTCGGCGCCCTCCACGGCCTCGGCGATGCTGCCGGCGGGCTTGACTCCCCCGGCCTCGGCGGCCGCGAGGGCCTCCGGGTTGAGGTCGAATCCGCGGACCTCGTTTCCGGCCTTGGCCAGGTTCACCGACATGAACCCGCCCATGTTTCCCAGTCCGATCCAGGCGACAACTGCCATGGCATAAGCTCCTTTGCTTTGCATTGCGTCCGGCGCAACCGCGGGACGTTCAGTGTCAACCATCACACCCTGTTACAGTGCAATCAAGGTAAAAAACTACAGATGGTATGTGCATAGATGCACATATCATCATCCCGAGGAGTCATGGTGGACTTGAAGCGGCTTCCCAGTCCGGACGACCTGCTGATCCTGCTGACCGTGGCCCGGCTGGGCCGGTTCAACGCGGTCGCGGAGACCCTGGGCACCACGCACACCACCATCTCGCGCCGGATCCTCGCCCTGGACAAGCAGCTGGGCGGCCGGACGCTGGAGCGCAGCCCGCACGGCTGGGAACTCACCGAGCTTGGGTCCCAGGCCGTGGCGGCCGCCGAGGCCATCGAAGCCACCCTGGGCGCGCTGTCCGGCCGGATCGCCCGGACCGAGGACGTGCTCTCCGGCCTGGTCCGGATCAGCACCCCGGACGGCTTCGGCGCGGAATTCGTCGCCCCGGCCCTGGTCCGGCTGCAGCAGGAACATCCTTTGCTGAACGTGGAAATGCTCAGCGCCACCCGCAAGGTCAGCCAAAACCGCTCCGGGGTGGACCTCGAGGTGGTGGTCGGCAACATGGAGGTCAGCAACGCGCAGACCATCTTCCTGTCCAACTACTTCCTGCGGCTGTACGCCAGCCCCGAGTACGCGCGCGAGCACGGGCTGCCCGAGACGCTCGACGACGTCCGGCAGCACGGCTTCGTCTCCTACGTCGAGTCGGCGCTGCAGGTCGCCGAGCTCGGCCACCGCTCCACCCAGCTGCCGATGCCGCGCTCCAGTTTCCAGGCCACCAGCATCTTCGCCCAGCTGGAGGCCGTCCATCGCGCCGCCGGGATCGGGCTGCTGCCCAACTTCCTCGTCGTCGGCAAGCCCGGGTTCGTACCGGTCCTGCCGGATGACTTCCAGCGGCAGCTGCCGATCTGGGCCGTGGCCAGGGCCGAGTCACTGCGTTCGGCGCCGGTGCAGGCCGTGGTGGCGGCCGTCCGGGCCGAGATCGCCGAACGCCAGGACGTGCTCGCCGGCTGAGCAGGGCATGCTGCGCCGGCGGCCTACGGCCGGGCGCCTCAGCGGTAGTCAGCGGTAACTGTTTGGGCGATTCCGTCGAGCCGGATCAGTCCGCCGTGGGGAAGAATCCATTGGGGTCGGGTGTGGCCGAAGGGAACTCCGACACAGACGACGGCGTTCGGGTTGTACACGCCGACCTGTTCGATGATCGCCTCCCGCTGTTCTGCCCTGAGCCGGGCTCGTTCTCCCGCCGCCGGAACTGGTTCCCCGAGGCAGCTGACGGGCGGACGGGCGACCAGCACGCCAGCGGCGGCTTCGAGGATTCCTCTCTCGCCCAGCGCCCGCACCCATCTCCGCACTTCGTCTGCGGCTGGCAGCTCCTCGCTGGTTTCGAAGAGCAGGATCGCGCCTTCGAGATCGGCCACAGCCGGCATCCGGTCAGCCATCGCAATCTGGTCAATGACCTCCAGGCAACCGCCCCACGATCGCCCTTCCACAACCTTCTTCGGACCGGACCAGACCCACGGCTCCGTCGCTTCACGGTCACCGAACTGGGTCAGAGCGCGGGGGTCCGTCCAAGGGATGCCGAAGTCTTCCGACTCGCCAGGATCGGCTAACGCCATGGTTCCGCCGTCGATCAGTGCGGCGCGAAGCGAGGCCAGGTGCACGTCATCCACGCGTGGACCTGCCCCCAGGTGCACCTGCGTGGAACCGCCGTAGAAGCTCGAAATCCCGAGGCCCCACAAGAAGTTGTGCAGGTTCGTATTGTCGCTGTAGCCGAGGAACGGCTTCGGGTTGTCGGCGATGACGGCGGCGTCGAGGTGCTTGATGACGGTGATCTGGTCGTCGCCGCCGATGGTCGCAAGGACTGCACGGACCCTTGGATCGGCGAACGCCGCAGTGATGTCAGCGGCCCGCGCCTGGGCGCTTGCACCCAGTTGCCGGGTAGTCGGGTACTCGACTGGGATCAAACCGGTCATCTCCGTCAAGCGTTTCATCGCCTGTTCATGAACGGCTGCTGAGACAGCTGGTGCGGCAAACGCCGGGGAAAGTATCGCAACGCGATCGCCCGGGCTTACCTTCGCTGGCGCAGTGAGGTTCTGTGGCGTCATCTGATCATTAGAGCAGTCGCCCCTCGGATCCGGTCGCTTCCACGCCGGTCCGAACGCGGCGCTGCCAGCGTTTGTCGCGTGGATGCATTCACCTGGCACGTGCCCGCTCCGTCCGACGGGGGCAGTTGAACCCCAAGACCTGCCGCTCGCCCCGGCTCTCCACGACTTTGAGGCCGTGTCCAGCCGCGCGTCTGCCATGCCTGCGGGATTCCCTTGGCTCGAGTGAAGAGTCGTTGACGCTGGTAGTGAAGAAGCGATCGGCTAGGATCGGCGTCGAACGAGTCGGCGGGGGTGCCCGGCGATCCACCCGAGTCATGCGACGGACCTAGTCCGGGAAATGGAAGGGGCGCCTCCCGATGATTGCGCTGCTGATCGCCGCTGCTTTGGCCTTGGTTCTGTCGTTGAGCGGCACGCCTGTCCTCGCCCGCTATCTGGTGAGGAAGAGGTACGGCCAGTTCATCCGCGACGACGGCCCCACCACCCACCACACCAAACGTGGCACTCCCACCATGGGCGGGGCGTGGATCATTGGTTCGGTGGTGATCGCTTACTTCGCCACGCACTGGATCATGGCGATGCTTGGTCCGTCGTCTGGCCCAACAGCCTCAGGCCTGCTGCTCCTCATGGTCACCGTCGGCATGGGCCTCGTGGGATTTTTCGATGACTGCATCAAGGTCTCCAGGCAGCGCAGCCTCGGGCTCACGGCGCCGGCGAAGATCGTCGGCCAGACAGCCGTCGGGGTGACGTTCGGCGTACTCGCGCTCAATTTTCCGGATGGGAGCGGTCGCACTCCAGCCTCCACCGCAATCTCGTTCGTTCGGGACACGTCCTTGGACTTGGCCTTTGCCGGGCCGCTGGTCGGCGCGGTCCTGTTCATCCTCTGGTCCATCCTGATCCTCACGGCGACATCCAACGGGGTAAACATCACCGACGGACTGGATGGTCTGGCCGCGGGAGCGTCGATCCTTGTCTTCGGCGCTTACATGCTGATGGGTATCTGGCAGTTCAACCAACGGTGCGCTGATCCCAGCGTCCCGGTCAATATTTGCTACCAGGTGCGGGATCCGCTCGACCTGGCCCTGATCGCGGCTGCGCTGTGCGGCTCCCTCGTGGGATTCCTCTGGTGGAACACCACCCCGGCGAAGATCATCATGGGTGACACCGGATCACTCGCCCTCGGGGGCGCAATCGCGGGCTTCGCGATCCTCTCGCGCACCGAGCTGCTCCTGGTCATCATGGCCGGCCTGTTCGTCATGATCACCCTCTCCGTCATCATCCAGGTGGGCTTCTTCAAACTCTCGGGCGGCAGGCGCGTCTTCCTCATGACGCCGCTGCATCACCACTTTGAATTGAAGGGCTGGGAACAGGTCACCGTGGTGGCCCGCTTCTGGATCATTGCGGGTCTCTTCGTCGCCGTCGCACTTGGAATCTTTTATGCCGAATGGGTTGTGCTCCTGTAAGCCTGCGCTGTCCGTCGAACCCGGGTGGGCAGAGGCGTCCCATGGCGGGCAAGCAGAGACGTTTGACTCAGACCGGCTGGTCGAGGCGGACCGGCATGAGGATCGACAGTGTGCCGTCTCGGTCCGGGTTACGGATGGCCAGCGGCGCGATCGGATCGTCCAGACCGAGGGTGAGCTGGTCGCCGGTGCCGAGTGCGTCCAAGAGAAACGCGCGGTTCACCCCGATGACCAGCGCGTCCGGGTCGTCGGATGAGCCGACCTCCACTCCACGTGAAGTGATGCTGAGTCGACTGACGTCGTAAGCGACGCCGTCGTTGTCTCGGGTGAAGGTCTCGGTGGTACCTGCGTTGAGTGCGGCAGTCAACGCAGAGGCATCGACGGGGACTTCGCGGTTGCCGAGGCCGAGCCAGCTGCGATAGGAAGGGAAGTCGACATCGACGAGCTCCGGTATGAAAGTTTGGTCAGGCAACGGCACCCCAAAGGTGAGTCAGCCAGCGGCCCGGACCCTGGCCACGTATGGTTCGAGTGCTTCCGTCATGACCTCCCCTAGCCTGGCGTGGCCGAGATCGTTCGGGTGGATCTGGTCCGGTTCCGGGTAGAAGAACGGGGTGGGATCGTCGGCGAAGACGCCGTACTGGCCCAACAGGAACGGCAGGCCTGTTTCCTCGGCGCACTCTGCATGGAGATCGAAGACTCGGCGGATTCGAGGCGGCTCCTCCCGGAAGGGCCAATAGGGTTCGACAACGAGCACTTGGGAGTCCGGGAGTGCATCGCGCAGCCGGGACATGTCCTGAATCATGGTCCGGCGGAGCTTGTCTTCGTGCTCGGGAAGATGCGGGTAGTCATTGGCACCGAGAGCAATCAGCGCGATTTGCGGATCCGCGTCGATCACCATATCCAGAGGATGCTTTTCAAACGCGTCGGTGTCGCGCTTGGCAAGAAATCCCAGGCCATTCACCGCGAAATTGTGCTCCTCCAAACCAAGGTTCCGGCTCACGATGGATGTCCACCGCTTGTCGACGTGGGAAATCCCCCGCCACCCCGTGGAAATGCTGTCTCCGTACACCCCAAGTCGCAAAGTCATTTCAGGACCCTAACACTGCTCGCGTCCTCCGTCTTGCCAACATTGCCGGCGTGGAATCGACAGGGAACACAAAATCCTCAGCGGCCATTAGGCAGCTTTGATCTAAGTTTTTCTGCCTCGGCAGCAAGGGCCTGACGCTGGTCTCGTGTGAGCCTTCTGAACTGCAGGTCGAGGATTACCCGGCTGCCGAATTCGTCCACACCCAACAGCTGGCCGACCCGACGGATTGCTTCGTCAACGTCCTCTGAATCGTCAATGACCTGTAACACCTCGTGTCGGCGATCCATCGCCTGTACAAGGGCATCGACGACCATCAAGTGATCCCTGATCCGCTGCTCATCCTCATCCATGCGGCGATTCTTGCACGACGGCGGTCCTATGGCATCCCGGGGTCGCGCCAGCTTCAATCCGGCTGCGCATCGCAACCGATCCCGGGGGTTGCCCCGCGCCGACTATTAGGCTGGCCGCATGGAATCGTTGCCCACTGCTGCGCCCGGTGAATGGCTGAAGCCTCTGATGGATCCCGTGTGGCACGACATGCACGCTGTGGTGCCACGGGGCTTCCCCGCCTACGCCAGAATCTTCCATCCGGTAGTGCGGGACCGCCCCAAGGACACCGGTTCCTGGCATGGGCATTCCCGAACAGGCGTCTTCCCCCTCGACGAGCAACAGGTCCGCTGGTCTGACGTGGCGGGTGCTTTCGGAACCAAGATGCACCCATTGGCCCAATTCCACCGACTTATTGGGCAGCCACCGAACCGGCAGGAAATCTTCGACAGTGAGGGCTGGCGTTATTCTGAACCCCTGACCGGCAACCTCGCACCGAACATACTGGCAGCACTGGCTGCCCGCCTCTGTGAACATACCTCCACGCCAAACAAGGGTGTGACCGCCATTTGGGAAGGATGGGGCGGACTTACAAGCTCCATCGGCTACGCCCAGCTCACTTTTTCGGACGACTCGACGCCCGTGGAGAATACTTCCGCTGCCGCCGCGCTGGGCACGGATCTTGATCGCGGCCTGCTGCCGGCGGAGGTGATCAAAGGCGAAACACTGACCCTGCCGGGCCGCACCTATTACCTGTTCGATGCCGCGCCAAAGTTTTACCGTCACACCGGGTGGGTGCATCACGTGCCTTGGCATCATTCCCCACAATTCCCGCAGTCACCGAACATCCTATGGCCGGCGGACAGAACTTGGGTCATGGTGACCGAAATAGACTTCGACTCCACGGTGGTCGCCGGCAGTCATGAACTCGTATCGGCACTAGTGCGGGACCCCGCCGTCGAAGCGCTTCCACTGAATGCGGGAGCAGATCTGACGTGGGACGCCGACTTTCCCAACCGTCCCGGGCAATAGCCCAGCCTTCGCTTCAAGGCTCCGCAATCTCAGACGGCGGCAGCGGTCTCTTCTTGGCCGACGATCATGGCCAGAAGGTCATCAAGGTTTCCATGACACTTCTCCAGTTCAGGCAGATGGTAGAACGTGCTGGTGGCCTCAAGATTGTTGATGACGTCGTCCGGCAAATGCAGGATTGTCCGCCTGCCGCGGGCAATCGCGATGCCAAGCTCAACGTGGGTACTCTTGCCGCCTGGAAGTAAGACCACGACGACGTCGGCCCCTGTCACTGCATCTCTCTCACGCTCCCCGATGGAGCGCAGGGCACCGATAGTAATCGCGGCCGCGTCGCCACCGAGGCGTTCATGGGTCCAGTCGTACATGTTGACGTAGCCCATGCTTTCCAACGTTTGCGCGACGTACCGGACGTTGGCGATGTTCCTGAAGCTCGACGCGACATAGAAACTTTTCACGGACTCTGTCTCCTAACCGAAACTGGGACCACTGTTCCTTACTGAGGTTGCTCCGTGCGTCCCGATCACGTGCAGGTTCATAATCGTGGCATGAGGATGACTGGAATTCTCCCTGAGGACGCGCCCGATCCCCGGGCCGAGCAGGTTGAGCGACTGAAACTCATGCCCATCCTGGTGATGGGGCTCGTGTCCCAGCCCTCACTGGAGGACACAGATGCCGTAAGTCTGGTATCCGGCGAGGACGATCGTGGATACAGTGAAATGTCCGCGAGTGTCAGCTACACACTCTGGCGAAACCCAGCTGACCGCTCGGACCCGATAAATCTCGCCGACCTCACCGATCAGGCTCGCGCTGCGATAGACGTCGTTCCACCATGGCCCCGACCCGCATGGCTAGTCGAGCAGGTGGAGCGAATGCGATACCCGCACCTGTGGGAGGCCGTGCGAACTACCTGGCACCGCAACCCATCCCCCGGCACCTCGCTCCGCAGCGTGCTGGTCGAACACGTCAACCACATCCTCAGGAACCGGTACCAGCAGGAGCTCGGACTGAGCGACGGTTCCTGGGACCAACCCGCAGCGGCGGTGATGGACCGGATGGTCAACGATCAGGTCGGTGTCATAGTGAATGGGGCCGAAGTACCCGGTGCCGAGGTCGATACGGATCCGTTTGTATACGGCATTGGCACGGAACTAGCGGGCGGCGGCGTCGTCACCGCCGTGCTTCCTCGCGCCGAGCTCATGCTCATCCAGGTGCAGTTCGCTACACGGGCGTAGCACCCCGCGGGCTGGGTGGCGGCCTTCCTTCCACTCGGGATCCCAACGACAGCAGCCCCCGTCCCCGCGGAGCGGGAACGGGGGCTGCTTGTTTTGAGCCCGTGCAGCTGCGTGCCGGTTACCGCTTAACGGCGGCGAGCAGGTCCGCAGTGCCCTGGGCGTCGGCGGCGTCGACGTCGTGCAGCGAGATGCCGCGGGTTTCCTTCAGGAAGAAGACCGCGACGGCGGTGACGGCGCAGGCGAGCAGCAGGTAGATGGCCACCGGGACGGAGGACTTGTACTGGCTCAGCAGCGCGACGGCGATGATCGGGGCGAGCGAACCGGCCACGATCGAGGTCACCTGGTAGCCGAGCGATACGCCGGAGTAGCGCATCCGGGTCGGGAACATCTCGGCCATGATGGCCGGCTGGCCGGCGTACATCAGGGCGTGGAAGAGCAGGCCGATGATGACGGCGGCGAGGATCATGAAGTCGTTACCGGTGTCCATCATCGGGAAGGCAAAGAAGCCCCAGGTGGCACCCAGGACGGCACCGGCCATGTAGACGGGCTTGCGGCCGAAGCGGTCCGAGAGCCTGCCGACCACCGGCACCACGGAGAAGTGGATGAAGTGCGCCACGAGCAGGAGCAGCAGGATCCGGGCGGTGTCCGCGTGGACAACGGTCTTGAGGTAGGTGATCGAGAAGGTGACCACGAGGTAATAGAGGATGTTCTCCGCGAAGCGCAGGCCCATGGCGGTGAAGACGCCGCGGGGGTAGCGGCGGAAGACCTCGGCGACGCCGTAGCCCTTGTTCTCCGTGACAACTTCCTTTTGTGCCTCGAGGAAGATCGGGGCGTCGCTGACCTTGGTGCGGATGTAGTAGCCGACGACGACGATCACGGCGGAGAGCCAGAACGCGACCCGCCAGCCCCAGCCAAGGAAGTCCGCGGAGGACAGCACGGAGGACAGGATGAACAGCACGGCAGTGGCGAGCAGGTTGCCCAGCGGGACGGCGGACTGCGGCCAGCTGGCCCAGAAGCCGCGGGACTTGCTGGGGCTGTGCTCGGCGACGAGGAGGACGGCGCCGCCCCATTCACCGCCGACGGCGAAGCCCTGGGCGAAGCGCAGGAAGACCAGCAGGGCCGGGGCCCAGTAGCCGATCTGCGCGAAGCCCGGGAGGCAGCCCATCAGGAAGGTCGATACGCCGACCAGGATGATGCTGAGCTGCAGCAGCTTCTTGCGGCCGAACTTGTCACCGAAGTGGCCAAAGACGATGCCGCCGATCGGGCGGGCCACGAAGCCAACCGCGTAGGTCAGGAACGCGGCGAGGATGCCGTCCAGTTCCGTTCCGGAGTTGGGGAAGAACATCTTGCCAAACACCAGGGTGGCGGCGGAGGCGTAGAGGAAGAACTCGTACCACTCCACTACCGTGCCGGCCATGGAGGCCGTTACTACCTTCTTCAGGCCGGACGTCTTGACGTCGGGCTCCTCTGTGCGCCTTGCGGCGACGTTTTCCGTGCTCATGCGAACTCCTTCGGTGTCGTCTTCGACACCCTGTGGACCATTAGGTTGACTACGTGTATGTGAGTTGGAACACACGGCGTCATTCTCCACGAGTATGGACTTCGATCGCGGCAGGCTCAACGACTAATCGCGCAGAGTGCGTCTGCAAAAATGCACACTCGGAGGTGCCGTCTAGGCGAAGAAGTTGCCCCGGAGCTGTTCGCTGAGCTGGCCGATTTCGGTCAGGAAGCCGTCGTGGCCGATCGGGGCCTCGATGACGTGCACCGGGACCTCCCCCGGCAGGGCGTCGGCGAGCTCTCGGGACTGGGCCGGAAAGTAGAGCCGGTCCGAGTCCACGGCCGCCACGAAGAACTCCGCGGTGGCGAGGGAGACGGCCTGCGCCAGGCTTCCCCGGCCGCGGCTGACGTCGTGGCTCATGAGCGCCTCGGTGATGGCGATGTAGCTGTTGGCGTCGAAGCGTCGCACCAGCTTGTTGCCCTGGTGGTCCAGGTAGCTCTCCACCTGGTAGCGCCCGCGGCCGGCCAGCGACCCGGCCTCCAGCGGGGCCTCGGCCGCCTGGGCGTTCCGTCCGAAGCGCCCGTCCAGCTCGGCTGCGGAACGGTAGGTGATGTGGGCGATCCGGCGCGCCAGGGCCAGTCCGGCGTGCGGTTCGGGGCCGCCGTAGTAGTCGCCGCCGTTGAAGTGGGGGTCCTGGCGGATTGCCAGGGTCTGGGCCTGGGCGAAGGCGATCTGCTCGGCGGTGCTGTGTGCGCCCACCGAGATCACGGCGCAGCGCTGCACCCGCGCCGGGTAGCTGACCGCCCACTCCAGCGCGCGTGCTCCCCCGAGCGAGCCGCCGAGCACGGCATACCAGCTGCTGATCCCCAGCGCGTCGGCGAGCCGGGCTTCCGCTGCGGTGCTGTCCCGGAGGGTGACCAGCGGGAAGCGCGAGCCCCAGGGCCGGCCGTCCGGGGCCGGCGTCGAGGGCCCGGTGGAGCCGTAGCAACCGCCGAGGATGTTGATGGAGACCACGAAGTACTTGTCCGTGTCCACCGGGGCGCCGGGGCCGGCCAGTTGCTCCCACCAGCCCGGTTCCTCGCCGGCGCCGCGGGTGACGTGGGTGTCTCCGGTCAGGGCGTGCTCGATCAGCACCGCATTGGAGGCATCGGCGTTCAGCGTCCCCCAGGTCTCGAAGGCGAGGGTGACCTCAGGCAGGGTGGCACCGGATTCAAGCGTCAGGGAACCGATTGGGAGGTACTGCACCGTCCCATCGGGAACAGCACCGTCGGGAACTGCCGCCGCCATGGTCGTTCCGGCGTTGGCAGTGGAGGATTTGCTTTCGGGTACACCCGTGCGGGTGACGGCAATCGTCATGTGAGGACCTAACTTCGCGCTTGCCCGCCGTCAGCTGACCGGCAGGCCAGGTCTTCACCCGGGGCACCCCGCCGCAAAATGGAGGGTTGCCGGCCAGCAAGCCGGGGCTGTCACTGGCACTCATGACCTGCGTCGATTCTACGAAACACGGCGGCGCAAGCGCGAAGAATGTGACGGCTGTGTGACCTCAGGCGTTCTTGGCCGCCCGGAAGCCGGCGTCGAGGTCCGCGATGATGTCGTCGATGTGCTCGAGGCCCACCGAGAGCCGGACCAGGCCGGGATTGACGCCGGCGACCGCCTGCTGCTCCGGCGAGAGCTGGCTGTGCGTGGTCGACGCCGGGTGGATGACCAGCGAGCGCACGTCACCGATGTTCGCCACATGGGAGTGCAGTTCGAGAGCGTCGACGAAGCGTTTGCCGGCCTCCGCTCCCCCGGCGAGGTTGAACGCGACGACGGCGCCGGTGCCTTTCGGGCCGTACTTACGGCCGCGCTCATACCAGGGGCTGGACGGCAGCCCCGCGTAGGCGACGGATTCGACGTCGTCCCTGGCTTCCAGCCATTCGGCCACCCGCAGGGCGTTGGCGACGTGCCGTTCCACCCGCAGGCTCAGCGTCTCAATCCCCTGGGCGATGAGGAAGGCGTTGAACGGCGAGACGGCCGAACCGAGGTCGCGCAGCAGCTGGACCCGGGCCTTGAGGATGAAGGAAAGGTTCGCTCCCAACGCCCCGTCCGCCCCGAGGTCCCGGGCGTAGACCAGGCCGTTGTACGTGGGATCCGGGGTGTTGAAGCCGGGGAAGCGCTCCGGGTCCTTGCCGAAGTCGAAGTTGCCGGAGTCGACGATCACGCCGGCGATCGCGGCACCGTGGCCGCCGAGGTACTTGGTGGCCGAGTGGACCACGATGTCGGCGCCCCACTCGATCGGGCGGATCAGGTAGGGGGTGGAGAGGGTGTTGTCCACGATCAGCGGCACCCCGGCCCGGTGGGCGACGTCCGCGACGCCTTCGATGTCCAGCACGTCCTGGCGGGGGTTGGAGACCACCTCGCCGAAGAACAGCTTGGTGTTCGGCTGCACGGCATCGCGCCACTGCTCAAGGTTGTCCGGGTCCTCCACAAACGTCACGGAGATGCCGAACTTCTTCAGGGTGTGGGCCAGCAGGTTGTAGGTCCCGCCGTAGAGGCTGGGGCTGGCGACGACGTGGTCCCCCGCCTCGGCAATGTTGAGGATCGCGAAGGTTTCGGCGGCCTGGCCGGAACTGAGCAGGAGCGCCCCAAGGCCGCCCTCGAGGCTCGCGACCCGCTGTTCCACCGCGTCCTGGGTGGGGTTGCCGATCCGGGTGTAGATGGGGGCGAGCTCGGCGAGGGCGAAGCGGTTGGCGGCGCTTTCCGCACTGGGGAAGACGAACGACGTCGTCTGGTAGATCGGTAGCGACCTCGCGCCAGTGGCGGAGTCCGGCTCCTGGCCGGCGTGGATCTGGCGGGTTTCAAAGGACCAGGCGTTGGACATCGGAGAGCTCCCTAGGACTGGGCACAGGCCGCCCCTGGCCTCCTAGGGGGCCGGAACGGCGCTGGCGCCGCGCTTGCCTGCCGGCGGACGCCGGCGGGCCAGGTCTTCACCCGGGGCACCCCACCGCGCAAGGAGGGTTGCCGGCCAGCAAGCCGGGGCTTGGTGCTGGCGCTCATGACCTGGCTTCAGTCTAGGAACGCGTCCCGTCGGCTGGGTAGCTTTGTGACGAAAATGAAGAACGGTCCCACGGCAGCCCGCGCACGCCGCGGGAGCCGGAAAGTGCCGCGGTCCGGGCCGGAATATCCGCCCGGCCAGCCCCGGAAAATGACATCCCATCACGGTTAGGACAGCCTAAGCTGAGAGCTCCATCACAAAGTGCCAAGATGAGGGCATGCGCATGGATCACGTCTCTTACGCCTGTGAACAAGATGGCCTGGCTGCCACCACCGAACGTATTGCGACCGCCCTCGGGGTAGAAGCCGTCAAGGGCGGAGTACACCCCCGGTTCGGGACCCGCAACATGATTATCCCGCTTGCCGGGCATAAGTACCTCGAGGTCGTGGAGGTCCTGGATCACCCGGCCTCGGACAAGGCGCCGTTCGGGCAGGCAGTCCGCGCCCGCTCGGCCGCCGGCGGCGGCTGGATGGGCTGGTGCGTCGAGGTTGACGACCTGGCCCCCTTCGAGGAGCGCTTGGGCCGCTCCGCCGTCAACGGCAACCGCAAGTTCCCCGACGGCCGCGAACTGGTCTGGAAGCAGATCGGCATCCTGGGCCTCATCGCGGACCCGCAGGTCCCCTACATGCTGAAGTGGGAAGGCGACCCCGCGCTGCACCCGTCCAACGCCTACGAGAGCAACGTGAAGATGTCTGCCCTCACCATCGCCGGCTCGGCCGAGCGGGTCACCGAGTGGCTGGGTGAACCGGTCGAGAAGCCGCTGGAGGATGTGGACGTGAACTGGCTTGCCCCGCACGGGACGCCGGGAATCCTGTCCGTCACCTTCGAAACCGATTCCGGAGCCGTCACGATCTGACGCTTCCTGCCCGAAAAGCTTCGGCCGCCAGCAGCGGGTGCCAATGATGCCACCCACCGCTGGCGGCCGAATTCCTTTAAGCCGTCCTTTGCGCCGTCGCGCCCCGGTGCGGCGGGACGGCCGCCGTCAGCCCGCGAGCAGGTCCGGGTGGTGGGCTTCGACGACGTTGGGGTGGGCGCGGAGCCGGTAGCGCAGGGCGTTGTCCCCGTAGGTCTCCAGGATCGGGCTGTTGGTGGGGTCGACCGACAGCCCGCGGGCCTTGGCCTGGAACTCCGGGCTCACCGCGAGCCGAGGCATGGTCGCATCCAGCGCCGGGTTGTAGAAGAACGGAAGGGAGATCCGGTCCGTTCCGCGCAGGGGTGAGATCACCCGGTGCAGGGTCGCCTTCAGGTAGCCGTTGGTGGCCAGCTCGAGCATTTCGCCGATGTTGACCACGAAGGTCCCGGGCACCTGGGGCGCGTCGATCCATTTGCCCTGATACTCGACCTGGAGTCCGCCCTTGCCGGGTTCGACAAGGAGGAGGGTCAGGACCCCGCCGTCGCGGTGGGATCCGACGCCCTGCTTGGGCTCCGGATCGGACTCCCCCGGATACCGCACAATCTTAAGCAGCGGGAAGGCCCGGGCAGCGAACGCGGCATCGAAAGTATCCTCGGGCGCCCCGAGGGACACCGCGAGGGCCCGCAGCAGGTCCAGGGAGATGGCGCTGAGCCGCTCGGTCCATTCGGAGACGATCCCCCGCATCTCGGGCAGCGCCTCCGGCCAGAGGTTGGGCCCTTCCAGCCGCCAGTAGTCGGCGACGCCGGGGCCGGGCTCCACGGCGTCGCGCTCGACGCCGATGTCGATCTGTTCGCGCCAGTCCACCGCGCCGTCCGTAATTTCGCCGCCTACGCGGGTGTAGCCGCGGAACTGCGGGCTGTGGACGTTCTCGATCGCGAGCTTCTGGTCTTCGGGCAGTTCGAAGAAGCGGCGGGAGATGTCAAGCATGGCGTCGGTGAGTTCCTGCGGGATGCCGTGGCCGGCCAGGTAGATGAAGCCGACCTCCCGCATGGCGTCGCGCAACTCGTTCCGGAACCGGGAGGCCTCTTCAGGGCCTGCGTCCAGGCGGGAGAAATCCAACACGGGCAATGATTCGAGCGTCAACTTTGCATAGTCCTTTGCAGCGGGTTTGGCAAGCCGAAGCCTGTAACAGCTCCAATGTTACGGACCCGGCCGCCGCAGGGAGAGTCCCGTGTCGAAATAAGACATTCGGCTTGCAGCACCCCGTCGGGGCCCTCGGCGCTAGCCCAGGCCGATTGCCTTGCCGAACAGGCTGAAGCCGACGAACGCAACGATGTCCAGCAACGCATGCGCAATCACCAGCGGCATCACCCGGCGCGTCTTGGTGTAGATAAGCGCGAAGATGACGCCCATGACGGCGTTGCCGATGAAGGGCCCGAAGCCCTGGTAGAGGTGGTAGCTGCCGCGCAGCATCGAACTGGCGAAGATCGCCAGCGGCATGCGCCAGCCGAACTTGCCGAGCCGGTCGAGCAGGTAGCCCACCACGATCACCTCCTCCACGATCCCGTGCCGGATCGCGGAGAGAATGAGGACCGGCACCGTCCACCAGTAGGAGTCCAGCGCGCTGGGGATGATCGCCGTCGTGATTCCCAGCGCCCGGCCGGCCGCGTAGAGGCCCAGCGACGGGACGCCGATCAGGGCGAAGAGACCCAGACCCTGCAGCAGGTCTTTGCCGGGGCGGGCAAAGTTGAAGCCAAGTTTCCGGAAGGCCGAAGTGGCGGTGCCCCCGGACAGGCCCGCGGGCCGGTGCTCGGTCAGGAAGTAGATCACCAGCACCACCGGAACCAGGGCGAAGATGATGTCCAGCAACTGGTAGGTAAGGTCGAAATACTCGCGGCTGCTCTGCGACCGGTTCAGGGTCGAGGTGCCCTGCGCCAGCGGCGCCCGGGTCAGCTTGTCGAGCAGTTGCACCACCGAATACACCGCCGACTGCCCCAGGGACAGGCCCAGGATGATCCAGACTTCTAGCCGCAGCCGACGGCGGGAGGGAACCAACATGGTTCTATCTTGCCTGCCTTTGCCGGGAGTTGACTCCAAGTGCCTATGCTTGGGCTGTGAGTGCGCCCGGGAAAATTTTTCTGATCCGGCACGGCCAGTCCGCCGCCAACGCCGACACCTCGATCTACAACCGGGTGCCCGATTACCGGATCCCGTTGACCCCGCTCGGCGTCGAGCAGGCCACGGCCGCCGGCGAGCAGCTGCGGCGGGAGCTGGACGGGCAAAAGGTCTGCGTCTACGTCTCCCCCTACCTCCGGGCCTACCAGACCCTCGAGGCGCTCCGGCTGGGGTCCCTCACCGAACGCGTGATCGAAGAACCGCGGCTGCGCGAGCAGGACTGGGCGAACTTCCAGATCGCGGGCGACATCGAGGACCAGAAGGAGCTCCGCAACGCCTACGGCCACTTCTTCTACCGGTTCCGGGAAGGCGAATCCGGCTCCGACGTCTACGACCGGATCTCCTCGTTCATGGAGACCCTTTACCGGCACTGGTCCAAGCCGAACTATGCGCCGAACGCCTTGTTCGTGACGCACGGCCTGACCATGCGGCTGTTCTGCATGCGCTGGTTCCACTGGTCGGTGGAGTACTTCGAGTCGCTGAACAACCCGGACAATGCCGAGATCCGCACCCTGTTGCGCACCCGGCAAGGCAAGTACGAGCTGGACAAGCCGTTCAGCCAGTGGGAGGACCGCCGGGTGGACGAAACCGTGCTGGACGCCCCGCCGATGTTCTTCTAAGGGCTGTTCTTCTAGACGCTGCCCGGGGGCGGCTTCAACGCGATGACCTGGTGGAACTTCCCGCTCGCGCCGGTCTGGTCCGGCGCCTCCTCCGCCCGGACCAGGTCGACGTTCGCCAAGCCCTGGCCGGCCAGGAACCCGGCCAGCTTGGCGGTCACGTCCTGCCACACCGTCTCCCCCGCGGCGCCGGGCTCCAGCTGAAGCCGGACCCGCAATTCCGCCGGACCGGACTGGACCAGCTGGCAGCGGTGGACGCCCGGCGCGTCGTCGATCGGGGCGGTGATGGCGAGCGGCAGGACACTCACCGTGCCGCCGCCCGCCTTTTGCAGGTGCAGGACGTCGTCGTGCCTGCCGGCCACCCGGATCGCGGGCAGCGGGTTGCCGCATTCGCAGGGACCGGGCTTGGCGATCACGGAGTCGCCGAGGTCGTAGCGGATCAGCGGCTGCACGCGGTTGGCGAGGTTGGTCAGCAGCACCGTGTGCGAGGGCTGGCCCGCGGGCGTGGGCCGGTAGTCTTCCTCGACCGGCTCCAGGATGACCCAGTCGCTGTTCACATGCAGCCAGCCGCGGGGACAGTCCAAGGCGATGGGACTGAACTCCGAGGCGGCGTAGACGTTGTGGACCTCGGCGCCCAGCGCCGCTGCCAGGCGCGCCCGGTCGCCAAGGGACTCGCCGCTGGACTCCACCACCACGGGCCGGATGTGCAGCCGGCCCGCGTCCTGCTCTGCGGCCAGGAGTTCGAGTGCGCTGGGGTAGCCGATCAGGAGGGCCGGGTCGAAGTCGTTGAGCTCCTGCACCAGCCGGGGCAGCGGCTGCTGCACTGAGATCAGCCGGTAGGCGCGGCGCCGTCCCCGGCTGCGGCGCCGTTCGGACTCGAGCCACACGACGCCGGCGAAATGCCCGCCCGTGCCCACCACGACGGCGGTACGGCCTCGCCGGCGAAGCATGGCCGGCAGCCGGCCGGCGTCGAGGGCGGCCCCGAAGGCCCGGACGGCCTGTGCCCGGTAGGTCGCGACGGCGCCGGGGTCATGAACGAACAGCCCGGGATGGCCCGTCGTTCCGGAGCTGGTGCAGACGAAGTACCGGCCGCGGTAGCGGCTGCCGACCAGGGAGCGATCGGCGACGAAGGCCTCCAGGTCCGCGCGGGTGACGGCGGGGTCGGTGACCCAGTCGTCAAAGTGCGCCATCAGCTCCGGTTTGGTGACCGGAGGCAACTCCCGGAGCAGGACGCTCTCCGGAAGGCCGCGGTAGAGCTCCCGGTAGAACGGGGAGCTGGTGCGGGCGTGGGCCACGAGGGCGGCCAGCCGGGCGTCCCGGCGCCGGGCCAGGGCACGCGGGCCGCCGCGCTTGGCCCGCACCAGATCGATCATGATGGCGAGTTCCCTGGCGAAGTCGGCCATGTCATTCCTCCTTGGCCTCCGGTGCGGCTGCTCAGCGGGCGCGGACCCCGGCGCGCCAGACGGCGTGGGTGAGCGGCATGCCCGGCCGGTAGGCCAAATGGGTGGCGGACGGGGCGTTGAGCAGGTGCAGGTCCGCCCGGTGCCCGACGTCGATCGAACCGACCGCCCGCTGGCCGTCGACGTCGTTCCCGGACTCCCGGCCCAGCGCCAGCGCACCGCCGTACGTCGCCGCGCGGACAGCCTCGTGCACGCTGAGCCGCATCTGCAGCACGGCGGTGGTGACGCAGAACGCCATCGAGCTCGTGTAGGAGGTGCCGGGGTTGCAGTTGGATGCGAGCGCAAGCTGGACGCCGGCGTCGAGCAGTTCCCGGGCCGGGGCCAGCGGCTGCCGGGTGGACAGGTCGCAGGCCGGCAGGCAGGTCGCGACCGTGCCCCGCTCGCCCGCGCCGGCCGCTGCCTCCCAGCCGGACCAGCTGTCCGCGAGGGCATGCACGTCGGCCCGGGACAGGTAGTTCACGTGGTCCACGCTCGCGGCCCCGAATTCAACCGCCAGCCGCACGCCGGGGCCTTCCCCCAGCTGGTTGCCGTGCACGCGCAGGCCCAGTCCGGCGTCCCGGCAGGCCTGGAGCACCCGGCGGGACTGGTCCTCGTTGAACGCGCCGCGTTCGCAAAACACGTCGGCCCAGCGGACGTAGGGCCGGACGGCGGCGAGCATCGGTCCGCAGACCAGGTCCGTGTACTCCTCCGCGTCCATGCCGTCCGGTACCAGGTGCGCGCCGAGGTAGGTCACCTCGTCCGCGACGGTGGACGCGATCCTCGCGCTGCGGGCCTCGTTTTCCACGTCCAGGCCGTAGCCGGTCTTCGTCTCCAGGCAGGTGGTCCCCTGGGCGACGGCCTCCGCCACGCGGCCCAGCGCGAGCCGGGTGAGGTCGAAGTCGCCCGTGGCGCGGGTGGCGCCGGTGGTGACGGCGATGCCTCCGGCGCTGTAGCTCTCCCCCGACATCCGCGCCTCGAACTCCGCGGTCCGGTCGCCGGCGAAGATCAGGTGCGTGTGGGAATCCACCCAGCCCGGCAGGAGGGCGCGGCCGGCGGCGTCGACGGCGTCGTCCGCCGCCGGGGCGTCCGCGGCGGCACCCAGCCAGGCGATGCGTTCGCCCTCGATCACGATGGCCGCATCCTTCAGGACCCGGTGGTCCGCGTCCTGGGTCATCAGTTCGGCGATGTTGGTGATGAGGGTGCTCATGGGTCCATTCTTCAGCCCCGGATGGACATCCGGGTCGCTGCCAGTGCCGCGGCTGTCCGGGATGCCGGACTGTCGGCAGGGAGCGGCTGTGCCGATCCCTGGCCGGCGAGGATCAGCTCCGCGGCCAGCTCCGCGATGCCGGAGGAGGTCTGGAAGCCGTAGCCGCCCTGGCCGGCGAGCCAGAAGAAGCCGGTGGCCTCGGCGTCGAACCCCACCACGGGGATACCGTCGGAGGCCTCGGTCCGCAGCCCGGTCCACGCGCGGCGGACGCTGCCGATCCCCATCGTGGTAACCGTGTTGAGCCGGTCGATCAGCGCCTCGATGTCGCCCGGATACGGCTGGGCGTCCTCGGGGCCGCTGGGCACGGTTTCGGACGGCGAGATCAGCACCTGGCGCCGTCCGTCCGGGCGGAAGTAGAAGCTGCCGGCCGACGCCACCATCGGGCAGCCCTGCGGGAGGGGGTGTTCGACGTCGACGATCGCCGCGGTGCGGCGGTAGGGCTGGAGTCCGAGCTTCTCGACGCCGCTGAGCACCGCGAATTCGTCAGCCCAGGCGCCGGCGGCATTGACCACGACGGCGGCCTCGAAGCCTTCCTGCCCGGCGCCGAGCTCCCAGCCGGAACCGAGGCGCTGCGCCGAGTGGACCCTGGCGCCGGTGATGATGTCCACGCCGGCCTCGACGGCCCGCTCGCGGTGGTCCTCCAGCAGCAGGGACGCGTTGCAGGCGAAGGATCCGGAGTCCAGGCCGGCGGCCGCGAAGGAGTCGGGCTTGAGCGCGGGGCAGATTTCCAGGGCCTCGGCGTGGCTGATCCGGTGCATGAAGCCACTGGCCTGCTGCTGGACGGCGTCCTCGTCACCGATCAGCATGAAGCGGCGCGGCGAGAGCACGGGTTCGGGCCGCGTGCCCTCCTTGGTGCCGATGAGCTCGAGCGTGCGCATGGTGAGCTCCTGGACCACGGGCGGCCCGTAGCTGGGGATCAGCTGCCGGGCCGAGCGTGCGGAGGTGTGGTAGCCCAGCGACTGCTCGGCTTCGACCAGGGCCACGCTGCATTTGCCGGCGAGGGCGGAGGCCAGGGACAGGCCGGCAATGCCGCCGCCCACGATCACGACATCGTATTTAGCTGACATGCCTCCATCCTTGCACCCGGCAGGAGGTCACGTCTGTAGTTTCCGGCGGCGGCTCCGCCGCTACGAGCTCGCAGCCACCGTCTCGCGGCTGCGGACGAACGCCTGGACGCAGCTCTCGACGTCGTCCGCGCTGTGCGCGGCGGAGAGCTGGACGCGGATCCGGGCGGCGCCCTTGGGCACGACGGGGTAGCTGAAGGCGGTGACGAAGACGCCGTTGGCGAGCATCGCGTCCGCGACCTTGGCCGCCATCACGGCGTCGCCGAACATGACCGGGACGATCGCGTGTTCGCCGTCGAGCAGCTCAAAGCCTTCCTCACCCATCCGGCGGCGGAAGAGTTCCGCGTTGGCGAAGAGCTTGCTGCGCAGTTCGCCGGAGTTCTCCACCAGGTCCAGGGCCTTGAGCGTGGCGGCGACGATGGCCGGTGCCAGCGAGTTGGAGAACAGGTAGGGGCGTGCCTTCTGGCGGAGCATGGCGATGACTTCGCGCCGGCCCGAGACGTAGCCGCCGGACGCGCCGCCAAGGGCCTTGCCGAAGGTGCCGGTGTAGATGTCCACCCGGTCCGAGACGCCGGCGTGCTCCGGGGTGCCGGCACCGGTGGCGCCCATGAATCCCACGGCGTGCGAGTCGTCCACCATGACCATGGCGTCATACTTTTCGGCGAGGTCGCAAATCGCCTCGAGCGGTGCGAGGAAGCCGTCCATCGAGAACACGCCGTCGGTGACGATAATCTTGCGGCGGGCCGGGTTCTCCTGCGTGCTGGCCTCGATCAGCCGGGCCTCGAGGTCCGCCATGTCCTGGTTGGCGTAGCGGAAGCGCTGGGCCTTGCACAGCCGGATCCCGTCGATGATCGAGGCGTGGTTCAGCGCGTCGGAGATGACGGCGTCCTCCGGGCCGAAGAGCGACTCGAAGACGCCGCCGTTGGCGTCGAAGCAGCTCGAGAACAGGATGGTGTCCTCGGTGCCAAGGAACTTCGACACCCGCGCCTCGAGGGCCAGGTGCAGGTCCTGGGTGCCGCAGATGAAGCGCACGCTGGCCATGCCGAAGCCGCGGGAGTCCATGGCCTCCTTGGCGGCCGCGATGATCTCCGGGTGGTCCGCAAGGCCGAGGTAGTTGTTGGCGCAGAAGTTCAGCACCTCCGAGCTGCCCTGGCCGAGCTGGCCCGCCTTGATGTGGCTGGCCTGCGGGGAATCGATGTGCCGTTCGGTCTTGAACAGGCCGGCACCGCGGATCTCGTCGAGTTCGTGCTGCAGCTGGTCCTTGATGGCTGAATACATGGGTTGCGCTCCTGTGCAGGGGTGAATTTTTGTACGGTACCGGAAACGGGCGGGGGCTAGAAGCCAGTCCAGTCGAGGACGACCTTGCCGCCGACGCCGGCGCGGGCGATCTCGAAGCCCTTTTCCCAGTCCGAGGCGGGCAGCGTATCGGTGACCACGGCGGAGATGTTGGCGTGCAGCACCGGGTTGGAGGACAGCATGGCGCTCATGGCATACCAGGTCTCGAACATCTCGCGGCCGTAGATGCCTTTCATGGTCAGCATGTGCGTGACCACTTTGCCCCAGTCGATGTCGATGGACTGGCTGGGCAGCCCCAGCATCGCGATCCGGCCGCCGTGGTTCATGTTGTCGATCATCTCAGGCAGCGCGGTGGGGTGCCCGGACATTTCCATGCCGATGTCGAAGCCTTCGCGCATGCCCAGTTCGCGCTGGGCGTCCTTGACGCGCATCTTGGAAACGTCGATCGCGAGGTCGACGCCGAGCCGGCGGGCCAGTTCCAGGCGCGGGGCGGAGACGTCGGTGATGGCGATCTTGCGGGCCCCGGCGTGGCGGGCGACGGCGATCGCCATCAGGCCGATGGGTCCGGCGCCGGTGATGAGCACGTCTTCGCCCACCAGCGGGAAGCTCAGCGCGGTGTGCACGGCGTTGCCGAACGGGTCGAAGATGGCACCGAGCTCCGGGGTCACGGACGGATCGTGGTGGACCCAGACGTTGGTTTCCGGGATGACGACGTATTCGGCGAACGCGCCGTCGCGCTGGACGCCGACGCTGACGGTGTTGATGCACATCTGCTTGCGGCCGGCGCGGCAGTTGCGGCAGATTCCGCAGACGATGTGGCCCTCGCCGGAGACCCGGTCGCCGACCTTGACGTCCATGACGTCCTCGCCGATCTCCACGACTTCACCGTAGAACTCGTGGCCGGCGATCAGCGGTGCGTTGATGATGCCCTGCGCCCAGGCGTCCCACGACTGGATGTGCAGGTCCGTGCCGCAGATTCCGGTGGTCATGACGCGGATCTTGACGTCCCCGGCCCCGGTTTCCGGCTCCGGGCGGTCGACCAGTTCGAATCCCGCGTGGGCGCCGGACTTGTAGAGAGCCTTCATGGGCCTGCCTTACTGTGCTGGCCGCTCCGGGATGGGAGCGGTGGTGTGGGACAACTCACCTCATTAGACCCGGCGGAAAGCATTAGCACAACCGGATTTTTCTCAATCGACGATTTAGCTGTTGCTTACCTCTAGGATGGTGGCCATGGAGATCCACCAGCTCGAAATGCTCCGCGAACTCGGCGCCCTGGGCAGCGTCAAGGCGGTCGCGGAAACGCTCCTGGTCACGCCCTCGGCCGTGTCCCAGCAACTGGCCGCCCTGCAGAAGTCCGTGGACGTGCCGCTGACCCGGAAGGAGGGCCGGAACCTGGTCCTCACCGAGGCCGGCCAGGTGCTCGCGGACGCCGGGGCCGCCGTCGTGAGCGCGATGGCGGACGCGAGGACGGCGATCGGCGCGTACCACGGCTCGCCGGTGGCGCCGGTGACCCTGAGCGGGTTCCACAGCGCCGGCCAGGCCTTGTTCGCGCCGCTGGCCCGGCTGCTGGCCGAACCCGGGCAGCCGAGGATCCAGCTCTCCGACGAGGATGTCGCCCAGCAGGATTTCCCGGCGCTGACCGCCCGGTATGACCTGGTCCTCGCGCACCGGATGGACCACAGCCCGCGATGGCCCCAGGAGCGGGTGGCGGTGATCCCGCTCGCGCACGAGCCGCTGGACGTGGCGCTACCGGCCGGGCACCGGCTCGCCGGGCAGCGGGCGGTGACGGCGGACGACGTCGTCGGCGAACCCTGGGTGACCAGCCACACCGGCTACTCCCCCGCCGACGTGCTCTCCGCCGTCGCGGCCGTGTCCAGCCGCGAGCTGAACATCGTGCACCGGATCAACGACTACTCCACGGTGGCGGCGCTGGTGGCGACCGGGAGCGTGATCGGGCTGCTGCCCCGGCACACCGCGCGGCCTGTGCTCAACCCGGAGATCGTGCTCAAGCCGCTGGAGGGGATCAGCACCAGGCGCCGGATCGACATCCTGGCCCGGCCGGAGAACCTTAAACGCAAATCGGTCATGATGGTCTGCGAAGCGCTGCAGACCATCATGACCGATCTAGTGGGTGGCTAGGGGCTAGCCTTCGACGCCGAGGCGCTCCAGGATCAGCTCCTTGACGCGGCCGGCGTCGGCCTGCCCGCGGGTGGCCTTCATAACGCCGCCGACGATCGCGCCGATCGCCTGGAGCTTGCCGGCGCGGATCTTGTCCGCGACGCCGGGCTGCGCGGCGAGGACCGCGTCGATGGCTTCGAGCAGCGGGCCGTCGTCGGAGACTACGGCGAGGCCGCGCTTCTCGACGATTTCCGCCGGGGTGCCCTCGCCGGCGAGGACGCCGTCCAGGACCTCGGAAGCCATCTTGTTGTTGATCTTGCCGTCCTCGACCATCTGGTTCAGTTCCACGATGGTGGCCGGGGCGACGCCGAGCTGGCCGGGGTCGACGTCGGCGTTCTTGGCGCGTCCGACGATCTCGCCCATCCACCACTTGCGAGCCACCGTGGCGGTGGCGCCGGCGGCGATGGTCTCCTCGATCTCATCCATCACGCCGGCGTTGACGACGTCGCGGAACTCCAGGTCGGAGTAGCCCCAGTCGGCCTGCAGGCGCTTGCGGCGGGCGGCCGGCGGCTCGGGCAGCGTGGCCCGGAGCTCCTCGACCCACTCGCGCGATGCGACGATCGGCACCAGGTCCGGTTCCGGGAAGTAGCGGTAGTCGTCGGCGTCGGACTTCGGCCGGCCCGAGGTGGTGGAGCGGGTGTCCTCGTGCCAGTGCCGGGTCTCCTGGATGACCGGCTGGCCGGACTCCAGCACGGCGGCGTGCCGCTGGATCTCGTAACGGACGGCGTGTTCGACGGCGCGCAGCGAGTTGACGTTCTTGGTCTCGGAACGGATGCCGAAACGTTCGCGGCCGTGCGGGCGGAGCGAGACGTTCGCGTCGCAGCGGACGTTGCCGCGTTCCATCTTGGCGTCCGAGACGCCGAGGTTCTTGACGATCTCGCGGACCGCGGCGACGTACGCCTTGGCAAGCTCGGGGGCACGGCTGCCCGCGCCCTCGATCGGCTTGGTGACGATCTCGACCAGCGGCACGCCGGAGCGGTTGTAGTCCACGAGCGAGTAGTCCGCACCCTGGATGCGGCCGGCGGCGCCGCCCATGTGGGTGAGCTTTCCGGCGTCCTCCTCCATGTGGGCGCGTTCGATCTCGACCCGGAACACGGTGCCGTCGGAGAGCTCGATGTCCAGGTAGCCGTCGTACGCGATCGGCTCGTCGTACTGGGACGTCTGGAAGTTCTTCGGAGTGTCCGGGTAAAAGTAGTTCTTCCGGGCGAAGCGGCAGGTCTCCGCGATCTTGCAGTTCAGCGCCAGGCCGATCTTGATCGAGGATTCGATCGCGGTCTTGTTCACCACGGGCAGCACGCCGGGCATGCCAAGGTCCACCTCGTTGACGTTGGTGTTCGGCTCGTCACCGAAGACGTTCGGCGCGGAGGAGAACATCTTGGTCTTGGTGTTGAGCTCCACGTGGACCTCGAAGCCCAGGACGGGATCGTACTTCTCCATCGCCTCTTCGAAGCTGAGGGTTGCGTCAGTCATTAGTGTGAACCTCCGTGGCTCGCGACGGTGTCGTTAAGGGAAGGGGCCGTCAAAGAAGGAGCCTTGTCCAGCAGCGGGCCGCCCCACTGCGCCTCGAGCAGCGACTCGAGCACGGCACCGACACGGTACAGCCGAGCGTCCTGGCGCGCCGGGGCGAGCAGCTGGACGCCCACCGGCAGTCCGTCCTCGTCGGCGAGGCCGCCCGGCAGGGACAGACCCGGTACGCCCGCCATGTTGGCCGGGATCGTGGCGACGTCGTTGAGGTACATCGCGAGCGGGTCGTTCAGCTTCTCGCCGAGCTTGAATGCCGTGGTCGGCGCCGTCGGGGAGATCAGCACGTCGGCCTGGGCGAACGCGGCGTCGAAGTCGCGCTGGATCAGGGTGCGCACCTTCTGGGCCGAGCCGTAGTAGGCGTCGTAGTAGCCGGCGCTGAGCGCGTAGGTGCCCAGGATGATGCGGCGCTTGACCTCGTCGCCGAAGCCGGCCGCGCGGGTGGCTCCCATGACGCGCTCGATCGTGAGCGGGCCCTCTTCGGGCAGCACCCGCAGGCCGAACCGGACGCCGTCGAACTTGGCCAGGTTGGAGGAGGCTTCGGAGGGCATGATCAGGTAGTAGGCGCCCAGGGCGTACTTGAAGTTGGGGCAGGAGACCTCGACGATCTCGGCGCCGGCGCCCTTGAGCAGCTCCAGAGCCTCGTTGAAGCGGTTCTCGACGCCGGCCTGGTAACCCTCGCCGTGGAGCTCCTTGATGATGCCGATCTTCATGCCCTCGACGTTGCCGGTCCGGGCCGCGGCCACGAGGTCCTCCAGCGGGTCCGGCAGTGAGGTGGAGTCGCGCGGGTCGTGGCCGCCGATCACCTGGTGCAGCAGGGCCGAGTCCAGCACGGTGCGGGAGACCGGGCCGATCTGGTCCAGCGAGGAGGCCATCGCGATGGCGCCGTAGCGGGAGACGCCGCCATAGGTGGGCTTCACGCCGACGGTGCCGGTGACGGCGCCGGGCTGGCGGATGGACCCGCCGGTGTCCGTGCCGAGCGCGAGCGGGGCTTCGAAGGCAGCGACGGCGGCAGCAGAACCGCCGCCGGAGCCGCCCGGGATGCGGTCCAGGTCCCAGGGGTTGTGGGTGGGGCCGAACGCGGAGTGCTCGGTGGAGGAGCCCATGGCGAACTCGTCCAGGTTGGTCTTGCCCAGAATCGGCATCTTGGCGGCGCGGAGGCGCTCCACCACGGTGGCGTCGTACGGGCTGTGCCAGCCTTCGAGGATCTTGGAGCCGGCGGTGGTGGGCTGGCCGATCGTGACGATCAGGTCCTTGACCGCGATCGGGACGCCGGCGAGCACGTGCAACTCTTCGGCAGCGGCGCCGCCGGCGGCGCGGATCGCGTCCACCTCGGCGGCGACGGCGAGGGCTTCTTCGGCGTTGACGTGCAGGAAGGCGTGGACCTTGCCGTCGACGGCGGCGATCCGGTCCAGGTGCGCCTGGGTGACCTCGACGGCGGTGACCTCGCGCGCGGCGAGCTTCTCGGCGAGCGCGGCCGCGGAGAGGCGGAACAGCTCGGGGGTGGTTTCAGTCATGGTCTTAGTCCTCATCCAGGATTGCCGGGACCTTGAAGCGGCCCTCATACGCGTCGGGGGCTCCGGAAAGTGCCTGCTCGGCCGTGAAGGTGTGGCCCACAACGTCCTCGCGGAACACGTTGGTCAGCGGGATCGGGTGGGACGTGGCCGGGACGTCATCACCGGCGGCTTCACTGACGGACTTAACCGAATCGACGATGACGGCGAGTTCGCCGGCCATCCTGTCCAGCTCTTCAGCACTCATCTCGATGTGCGCGAGACGCGCGAGATGCGCGACGTCGTCGCGGTTGATCGCAGCCATGGATCTCCCCTGCAAGTTCGGATTATTTTCCGTCCCAGTCTACGTGTCCCTGCGTGTTGTTACTGTCCGGCGCCAGGCCGGACGATCCTTTGGCTGCTCGCTCGTCCTCCCCACCGTCCCCCTCCCCTCGCAAGCTCGGGCAGGGAACCCTGACGGCGTGGGCCCTCGCTTAGACGCAGCCGGCAGGATGTCCGTCCCGTCGCCGTCGTGCCCCTCTCACCAAACGAGACTGTCGAGTCCGGAAAACTCGGACTCGACAGTCTCGCGGGTTCACCGAGGCTGCCGGTGGCGACGGCAGGGCACGGGGATTCGGAAGCGTGCGTCTAAGCGAGGAACGAGCGAGCACGCGGAGAATGTCCGTGTCCTGCCGGCCCGGGGTTAGCCGATGCCGATGGCTCCGGTGAGGACTCCTACTCCCAGCATGACCAGGGAGATGACGGCGGTGCGCCAGAGGACCTTCTTGTGGTGGTCGCCCAGGTCCACCTTGGCCAGGGAGACCAGGAGCAGGATGGCCGGCACCAGCGGGCTCTGCAGGTGGAAGGGCTGGCCGGTGATCGAGGCGCGGGCCATGTCCGCGGCTCCGACGCCGTAGTGGGCTGCGGTTTCGCTGAGGACCGGCAGGACGCCGAAGTAGAAGGCGTCGTTGCTCATGAAGAACGTCATCGGGATGCTCAGGACGCCGGTGATGACGGCCATGAACGGGCCCATGTCGGCCGGGATGATCTGGACGAGCCATTCGGACATGGCCTTGACCATGCCGGTGCCGTTGAGGACACCGGTCAGGACCGCGGCGGCCATGACCATGCTGACGACGGCGACGATCGAGGGTGCGTGGGCGATCAGCTGGGCGCTCTGGTCCTTGACCTTGGGGAAGTTGACCAGCAGGGCGATGGCGGCGCCCACCATGAAGACGAACGGGAGCGGAATGATGTTGGCGACGAGCGTCACCATGACTGCGACCGTCAGGCCGAGGTTGAACCAGAACAGCTTGGGACGCAGGGTCTTGCGGTTGGGATCCAGCGCGGTGTCCGCCATGGCGGAATCGTGCTCGTCGACGAGGTCTTCGGTGCGCTCCAGCACGGCGACGGCGGACCCTCCGCCGGCGGCGCTCCCGCCGCCAGTGCGGCCGGTCACCTTGCGTCCGAAGCCGAAGCCGAAGCGGCCGGTGCCGCCGGCTGCAGCAGCGCCGGCTCCGCCGTCGAACTCAACGCCCTCGGCCCAGATCTCCGGGGCCACGGTGCGCAGCCGGTTGCGTTCCTGCAGGCCCAGCAGCCAGGCGAAGACAAACACGATGACGAGGCCGGCGACCAGCGCGGGGACCATCGGGACGAAGACGTCGGAGACGCTGATCTTCAGCGCGGAGGCGGCGCGGGCGGTGGGGCCGCCCCAGGGCAGGATGTTCATGGTGCCGTTGGCCAGGCCGGCCACGCAGGTGAGGACCACGGGGCTCATCTTCAGCCGCAGGTAGACCGGGAGCATGGCAGCGGTGGTGAGGATGAAGGTGGTGGAGCCGTCGCCGTCGAGCGAAACCGCCGCGGCGAGGATCGCGGTGCCGAGGACCACCTTGGCCGGGTCGTTGCCGAGCTTGCGCAGGATGAACCGGACCAGCGGGTCGAAGAGCCCGACGTCGATCATCAGGCCGAAGTAGATGATGGCGAACATCAGCAGCGCGGCCGTGGACGTCATCGACTTCATCGAGTCGAGCACCATGGGGCCGATGCCCAGGCCGGCGCCGGCGAAAAGTCCAAAAACGGTGGGGACGATGATGAGCGCCAGTACCGGCGTCAGCTTCTTCGTCATGATCAGCACCATGAAGACCGCAATCATGGCGAATCCAAGTAATACCAGCACGGCCGGCTCCTTCTTCTGTGTTCCGCACCACTCCGCTGTGATGCGCACTACAGACGTTAGGGTGGCGTGCGTCACGGGAGTGCCTTTGCCTCAATTGATTGGCATACTGCTTGTTGGACGCATTTTGCGCATTTTGCTCACAGCTGTTGAAACCACCGGATCACCGAAGGAGGGCCGCCGTGGGAGCCCCCAAAGGCCGCACTCCCTTGCGGTTCACGACCCAGACGCTGCTGCTGCAGCTCGGGGTGGTGGCACTCGTGGTGCTGCTCAGCAGCGCCGTGCACGCCTGGCTGACGTACGAGCGGCTGGGCCGCGAGGCGGAGAACCAGGCACTGACCCTGGCCCGCACGGTGGCGTCGGACCCGGCGGTCCGGGCCGAGGTGCAGCAGATCAGCGCACGGCCCGGCACTCCCCCGCCCGCCGAGTTGCTCGCCGGCCCGCTGATGGCCGCCGCGGAGGGCGCCCGGGCGCGCACCGGCGCGCTGTTCGTCGTCGTCACCGACGAGACCGGACTGCGGCTGGCGCACCCCGACGCCGACCGCCTGGGCCAACGGGTCAGCACCGATCCCTCCGAGGCGCTCTCCGGCAAGGAGGTCACCACCCGGAACACCGGCACCCTGGGCCCCTCGGCCGGCGCCAAGGTCCCGGTCTTCGCGCCGGGCTCGTCCACCGTGGTGGGCGAGGTCAGCGTGGGCTACTCCACCGAGACCATCGGCCAGAGCCTCGCCCGCGACATCGTCCCGATCGCACTGACCGCGGCCGGTGCGCTGCTGGCCGGAGTCCTCGTCTCGTTCCTGTTGCGGCACCGGCTCCGCCGGCTGACCCTGGGACTGGAACCTGAGGAAATCAGCACCCTGGTCCACGACCAGGTGGCGGTCCTGCAGGGCGTGGACGACGGCGTGATCGGCGTCTCCGCCGACGGCCGGATCAGCGTCTTCAACGCCGCGGCCCGGCGGATGCTGGACCAGCCGGACCTGGCCGGAACCAGCTGGGCGGCGGCGCCGGTGCCGGTCCCGCTCAAGGCCCTGACCAGGCCGGACGCCACCGAAGGGGACGCCGTGGAGTTCCTGGCCGGCGGCCGGGTGCTGGTGGCGAGTGCCCGCAAGGCCCTGCACGGCCGGGAAGATCTGGGCTGGGTGGTCATGCTCCGGGACCGGACCGAGCTCCAGCAGCTCACCCGCCAGCTCGATGCCGTGGGCACCATGTCCACCGCGCTGCGCGCCCAACGCCACGAGTTCGCCAACCAGCTGCACACGATCGCCGGCTTCATGAGCATCGGGCAGCACCAGCAGGCCCGCGACTACCTGGCCCGACTGGCGGCCACCGGGCCGTTGAAGTTCCCGGTGGAGCAGGCCGAGTTGCTGCAGGACCCCTATCTGCAGGCGTTCCTGGGCGCCAAGGGCGTGGAAGCCGACGAGCGCGGTGTCAGCCTGCGGCTCGGCCCCGAAACCCTGGTCCGCGGCCACGTCATCGAGCCGCAGGAGGTCACCACCGTACTGGGCAACCTGATCGACAACGCCGTGAACGCCGCGGTCGCCGGCGCCGCGGCCGACCGCTGGGTGGAAGTCGAGGTGCTGGACGCACCCGGCGACGGCGGTGCCGCCGGCACCCTGCACATCATCGTGGGCGACTCCGGCGACGGCCTGCCCGGCGGCGGCGACGGTTTCACTTCTGCCGGCGGCGGTGCCGGCGACCGCGCAGACGACGTCTTTGCCGAGGGTTTCACCACCTCGGGGCAACCCGCCCGGGCCGGTGCCGGGCAGGGCCTGGGGCTGGCCTTGGCCCGGCAGCTGGCCCGGCGCCGCGGGGGTGACGTGACGGTGCTGGAGCGGGGAGCTCCCGGCGGCCCGGGCGCCGTGTTCATGGCGACCCTCCCGGGGACCATCGCCGACTTGACCGAAGGAGACAACGATGTCTGACGATTTCCGGGTGCTGATCGTGGACGACGACTTCCATGTCGCCAAGCTCCACGCGGCCTATGTGGATTCCGTGGCGGGCTTCCTGGCGCTGGCGCCGGCCGGTTCGGCGTCCCAGGCCCTGCAGTCCATCCACAGCCTCCGCCCGGACCTGGTCCTGCTGGATGTCTACCTGCCGGACGCCTCCGGGCTGGACCTGCTGCACCAACTGGATGTGGACACCATGATCCTCAGCGCCGCCTCGGATGCGGCGTCAATCCGGGTCGCTTTCCGGCGCGGCGCCCTCGGTTACCTGCTCAAGCCGTTCACGGCCGAGTCGCTCTCCCAGCAATTGCGCTCCTACGCGCGCTACCGACGGATCCTGGCCCAGCCGGGGAACCTCACGCAGGAGACGGTGGAACGGGCCAAGCGCGCCCTCATCCCGGGTGACGTCACGGCCTCCGCCCGGCCGCGGTCCGCCACGGAGGCGGCGGTGCTGGAATCGCTGGAACCGGGGGAACAGTACTCGGCGGCGGAAGTGGCCGCCCGGGTGGGCGTCTCCCGGGCCACCGCGCAGCGCTACCTCTCCTCGCTGGCGGACGACGGCGCCGTCGACATCCAGCTGCGCTACGGCACGACCGGCCGACCGGAACACCGCTACGGGGTGCCCGCGGACTCCGGCCGCTAGGAACTCCCTCGACCGGCCGCTCAGCCGGTGATGCTGCGTCCCCTGCGGAAGGCGTTGCGGCGGGCGTGGTCGTGGACGCGGCCCAGGGTTTCGATCTGCGCCTGCCCTTCGGTGCTGAGGCCGGCGAATCTGGACGGCTCGAGGCCGAGGTCCGGCGCCAGTTCCTCCAGCGTCTGCCAGCCGCCGATCTTGGCCAGGATGGCGGCGCGCATCAGTTCGGATTCCAGCACCAGGGTCATCGGCGAACGGCTCAGCAGCCGGCCATTGAGCTTGAGCCGGCCGGCGTGTTCCGCCAGCCAGGCGGCGGCCTGGCGGTGCGGGCGCTGGCGGATGCCCAGCTCATGGATCAGCTTGCGGAGCAGTTCGCGCTCCCGGCCGATCGCCGCGGCGAGGGTGGCGAGCTCGGCGTGGACCGGGGTGTCGGTGAAGTCCTTGGCCATCCGCTCGATCCTGCCCAGTCCGGCGGTGGCGCCGGTCAGGTGGTCCGACAGATAGAGTCCGAGCAGCTTCTCGTCGATAGTGTCGGGGATGTGCGGTGCCATGGATCCTCCAGCCGTACTCGTGCTGTTGCCAGCGTGCGTTAGGGGTGGTGCTCTGGCTGCAACCCTACCCGGAACGGTCCGAAGCTAGGGGCCGGTTCTAGAGGTCGTTTCTAGAGGTCGAGGCGGTAGACGAGCAGTTTGATGTCCGTGCCCGGGACGAACCAGTCGCGCTCGGGGACACGCTGGAAACCGGTCTTCCGGTACAGGCCGTGGGCGCTCTCCCAGGTCAGGCCGGTGGTCAGTGCCACGCCGGTGATGCCCGGCAGGGACCTGGCGTGCTCGATGATGGCCTGCACCATGGCCTTGCCGGCGCCGCTGCGCTGCACCGCCGGATCCACCACGAGCATCCGGAATTCCAACTCGTCCGCCCGGGCGATGTCCGCGTAGGGCTCCCCCGCGACGGCGAGCGTCACCGAACCCACAATCCGGCCGGCGCGCTCCGCCACCCAGATGGTCGCGTTCCCGTGCCGCTGGGCAACCTTTTGGATTTCCTGCATGTACGGGTGGTCCGCGTCCTCAAAGTGGCCCGCGGCCAGGTAGGCGTCCCGGGTGATGCGGGCGACGGCGTCGTAATCGGCCGGGACGGCGGGGCGAATGAGGATCTGCGAATGCACCTGTCCATGTTACGGGTGCCCGCGCCGGGCCAGGGACCAACGGGCAGTTTCCGTGACTGAACTATCAGGCGCCGGGCGGCAGGGCAGGCCCGGCAGCGCCCGCTCGGAAGCGCCGTGTCAGAGCGGGAATTTGCCGGAGAGCTCCAGGGGTCCCGCGCAGGTCCACGCCGCGAGCCGCTCGTCGTCGGAGGGGCCGCCGTCGAGCACGCTGGTGAGCCGGGGGCGGCGCACCCAGCAGCCGGCCTCCTCGGCGATCAGCGCGCCGGCGGCGAAGTCGTGTTCGTTGAGTCCGCGTTCGCCGTAAGCATCGTGCGTGCCGTCGGCCACGAGGCAGAGATCCAGCGCCGCGGATCCCAGCCGGCGGACGTCCGCGAAGCCGTCCATGAGGCCGGCCAGCGCGGCGGCCTGCTCGGCCCGGACGCCCCTGTCGTAGCTGAAGCCCGTGGCCAGGATCTGGCCGGTCCGGCCGGGGACCGGTCCGTAGAGCTGCGTGCGCTGCCCGTTCTCCTCGAGCCAGGCGCCGCGGCCGCGGGCGGCGTAGTAGACGCGCCCCAGCGCGGGGGCGTGGACGACGCCGGCCAGCCAGGCGCCGTCGGGGCCGGCCACCGCCACCGAGGTTCCGTAGTAGACGATGTTGCGGATGAAGTTGGTGGTGCCGTCGAGCGGGTCGATCGACCAGCGGAAACCGCTGGAGCTTTCGGGCAGCACGGTGCCGCCCTCCTCGCCGGTGATCGCGTCCTCCGGCCGGGCCCGGGCGATGACCTCGCGGACGGCGGCCTCGGACGCGAGGTCGAAGGAGGTCACCCAGTCCCCCGAGTCGCCCTTGTTGCTCACGCCCAGCGCGGCGGCACTGCGGCCGGCCAGCACCGCGGCGCCCGCGGCGGCCGCCTCCCGCGCCAGTTCCAGGAACGCGGCCGGCGCGGGAAATTCTTCCGGGCCGGATCTCACTCGGCCGCCTCCTGGTGGTCTTCGCTGTCAGTCCCGGCGCCGGCGTCGCCGCCGAGCCCGGCCGGGCCGTTGGCGAGCAGCACGCGGAAGCCGTCCTCATCCAGGACCGGCAGGCCCAGCTGTTCCGCCTTGTCCAGCTTGGTGCCGGCGTTCTCGCCGGCCACCACGTAGCTGGTGTTCTTGGAGACCGAGCCGGCCGCCTTGCCGCCGCGGACCAGGATCGCCTCCTTGGCCTCGTCCCGGCTGAAGCCCTCCAGGCTGCCGGTGACCACGACGGTCAGGCCCTCCAGGGTGCGCGGGGTCGACTCGTCGCGCTCGTCCTCCATCCGGACGCCGTCGGCGGCCCAGGTGTCCACGATTTCACGGTGCCAGTCCTCGGCGAACCATTCCTTGAGCGCGACGGCAATCACCGGGCCCACGCCGTCGACGTTGGCCAGTTCCTCTTCGGAGGCCTGCCGGATGGCATCCATGGTTCCGAAGGCGGTGGCCAGTGCACGCGACGCCCGCGGCCCCACGTGGCGGATGGACAGCGCCACCAGGACGCGCCAGAGCGGCTGGGTCTTGGCCTTTTCGAGTTCGTTGAAGAGCTTCTCGGTGGTGGCGGTCGGCTTGGACGGGACCTTGGCCGTGCCCTTGGTGTAGAAGTACGGCACCAGCTCGAACTCGCCGGTCGCCACGCCCTTGGACCGCTTCTCGCGGCGGATCCGGACGCCGGCGAGGTCCTCGGGCGTGAGCCGGAACAGGTTCGCCTCGGTGGTGAGCGGTGCGACGTCGGGCTCGGCCGGCTGGGTCAGGGCGATGGCCGCTTCCCAGCCGAGGGCTTCGATGTCGAAGGCGCCGCGGCCGGCGAGGTGGAACACGCGTTCGCGCAGCTGCGCCGGGCAGGAGCGGGCGTTGGGGCAGCGGATGTCGACGTCGCCTTCCTTGGCCGGCGCGAGCGGCGTGCCGCAGGCGGGGCATTCGGTGGGCATAACGAAGTCGCGCACCGGCGGGTCCTGCTGATCGCGGAGCGCCAGCACCGGCCCGACGATTTCCGGGATGACGTCCCCGGCCTTGCGCAGCACCACGATGTCGCCGATCTTGACGCCCTTGGCCTTGACGACCTCCTGGTTGTGCAGGGTGGCCATTTCCACCGTGGAGCCGGCCACCTTGACCGGCACCATCACGCCATAGGGGGTGACCCGGCCGGTGCGGCCCACGTTGACGGCGATATCCAGCAGCTTGGTGTTGACCTCTTCCGGCGGGTACTTGTAGGCCACAGCCCAGCGCGGGACCCGGGAGGTGTAGCCGAGGGCGCGCTGGGTGGCGAAGTCATCGACTTTGACCACGATGCCGTCGATCTCATGGCTGAGGCTGTGCCGTTTGTCTCCGTAGCGCCGGATGAAGTCCAGCACTTCCTTCAGGCCGGGCAGCACCTCGAAGTACGGGCTGGTGGGCAGCCCCCAGTCGGCGAGCTGGCGGTAGGTGTCCGACTGGCTGACGGTTTCCAGGCCTTCGCGGGCGCCGATGCCGTGCACGTACATCTTGAGCGGCCGCTTGGCGGTCTCCGCCGGGTCCTTCTGGCGCAGCGAGCCGGCGGCGGCGTTGCGGGGGTTGGCCAGTGGCGCCTTGCCGGCCTCGATCAGCGCCTCGTTGAATTCCGCGAACGCCTTGGACGGGATGAAGACCTCGCCGCGGATCTCCATCTCGGCCGGGAAGTTCCCGCCCTTGAGCTGCTGCGGGATTTCCTTGATGGTCAGGACGTTGTGGGTGATGTCTTCCCCGGTGAAGCCGTCGCCGCGGGTGGCCGCCCGGACAAGGACGCCGTCGCGGTAGAGCAGGTTTACGGCGAGGCCGTCGATCTTGAGTTCGGTGAGCCACGACGGCGGGTTGCCGCCGTTGCCGAGCTTGGCGACGCCGGCCTCGGCCTTGGCGATCCAGGCCTCCAGCTCCTCGAGCGAGAACACGTCTTCGAGGCTGTACATCCGGGTCAGGTGTTCGACGGCGGCGAAGGCGGCGGAGACTTCGCCGCCCACCTCCTGGGTGGGCGAATCATTGGCGACCAGTTCCGGGTGCATGGCCTCGATGGTCTCCAGCCGCCGGAAGAGCTCGTCGAACTCGGCGTCGGAGATGATCGGGGCGTCCTCCTGGTAGTACGCAAAGCGGTGCCTGCGGACCTCCTCGACCAGTTCCTCGTACTCGGCGCGGATGGCCTCCGAGGGGACCAGTTCCCCGGCCCGGCTGAGGGTTTCGGTATCTGCTGCTGTCTTCCCTGTGCTCACAGACCTATCCTGCCCTAGATCCCCGACATTGTCCGGTCAGGGGCGGGTCCGGGCGACGCAGCATGCCGGTGCCCGGCCGCCTTAGGACAGCCCCTTAAAACGACCAGCCCGGACGCGGCTGCGTCCGGGCTGGTCGGGAAACTGTTCCGCCTAGCGCGAGGAGGCGCTCTCCTGCTCGGTGGCGTTGC
>NZ_JABFMX010000013.1 GCF_013359735.1 Arthrobacter sp. C9C5 | reverse complement strand
GCAACGCCACCGAGCAGGAGAGCGCCTCCTCGCGCTAGGCGGAACAGTTTCCCGAACAGCCCGGACGCAACCGCGTCCGGGCTCTTCGTTTAAGGCGGTTCGCTTGAGGCAGCCGGACGCGCCTCAGGGAACCGGCTCGACGTCGTTGGCGTGGTCGAGTTCCGCGGGCAGCCGGGCGGGGAAGCGCAGTTCGTCTAGCCGGACCAGCACCACGCCGCCGACAATCAGCAGGCCGCCCAGGAGCTGGACGGGGCCCGGAAGTTCGCCCAGGAGCAGCCAGGCCCAGATGACGGCGAACAGCACCTCGGTGAGCGAGACGAAGGATGCCACCTTCGACCCGAGCGCCCGGGCGGCCACGACGCCGGAGACGTAGGCGAGCACGGTGGCAAGGATGACCAGCCCGAGCAGCGGCACCCACCAGGGCGTGACCCAGGCCCCGAGCCTGGTATCGGCCGTGCTGGCGGCCATCGGCAGCAACCCCGTGGCGGCCGCCAGCCACATGACCAGCGCACCCACCATCAGGCCGCCGGAGGCCAGCACAATCGGCGGCAGCGTGTCATTCTCCTTGGCCGTGATGAAGAAGTAAATGGCCAGGCAGACGGCGGCCGCGATGCCCCACAGCACGCCGACCACGTCGATCTTCACCGCCCCGGTGAGATCGAGGACCAGGACCAGGCCCCCGAGGGAGAGCAACGTGCCTGCCACAGTGAGGGGACTCGGCCGCTTCCGGCTTGCCGCCCAGAGCCACAGCACGATGATCACCGGAGCGAGGTACTCGAGCAGGAGTGCGACGCCAACCGAAAGCCGGGCGACGGCGTTGAAATAGAACAGCTGGCATGCGGCGACACCGATCAGGCCGAACAGCAGGACGGTGAGCCAGTTGTCGCGGAGCTGGTGCCAGCGGCCGCGCAGGGCGAGAACCGCCGGGACGGCCAGGACCAGCGCGGCTCCGGTGAGCCGGGCGGTGACCGCGGCGCCCGGCGTCCAGCCGGTCTCCAACAGCGCCTTGGCGAAGGAGCCGGAAAGCCCGAACACCGCCGAGGAGAACAAGGCCACCCCCAGGCCCGACGCCAGGAAGCCCGGAGCGTCCGGCGTCGGCTTGTCGGCGCGGAGCTGTGGGCGGTTCTTGGCCGGAGCCCCGGCGGGGCGGCGTGCGGCAGACACGGGCTGCCTCCTGTCAGGAGTAAAGTTGGGTTATGGTCATGACAGTACGCCCGGGCGACGTAAGGAGTCAAGATGGTTTTTGCACCTGACACGGAGGTTGCGCTGCGCTCGGTGGTCGGCCTGATCAACACGTCGGCCAACGGGGAGGAAAAGCTGTCCACCGTCGCGGACCTGGACCGCTTCCTTACGGCCGAGGGCTTCAGCGGTTCCCGGACCCACGATGCCGCCGAACTGGCCAGCGTGCACCGGCTGCGCGGCGAACTCGCCGAGCTGTGGCTGGCGGATGAGGGCACAGCCGTCGACACCGTCAACCGGCTGCTGCGCGAGGCCCGGGCGCTGCCGCAGCTGATGAAGCACGACGGCTGGGACTGGCATCTGCACGCGACCACACCCGAGGCGCCGCTGGCCGACAGGATGAGCACCGAGGCCGCGATGGCGCTGGTGGATGTGATCCGCAGCAAGGAAATGGACCGGATGCTGGTCTGCGCCGCGGACGACTGCGACGCCGTCGTGCTGGACCTCAGCCGGAACCGTTCCAAGCGCTACTGCGATACCGGAAACTGCGCCAACCGCGCGCACGTCGCGGCCTACCGGGCGCGGAAAGCGGCGTCCTAGCGGATCTCGCCGGGCTCGTCGGCGTCGGGGGACGGCTCGGCGGCGTGTCCGCCGAAGGACGACGCCGGCTTCTTGGAGCTCAGGTTGACGCCGGAGCCCTTGCCGAGGTGCTCGGCGTTGTCCTTGTAGCTCATCGAGAGCATGGCCGCGATCACGAGGGTCACGATGAAGGCGATGCCGGCGCCGGTGAAGGCCAAATCGAAGCGGGGGGCCTTGGCGCTGCCCCCGGAGGCGAAGATCAGGACGGCGAAGAAGGCCAGCACTGCCCAGAACGCGGAGAACATGAGAGGACCCTTGACCGAAGTCCGCAGGCTGCGGCGTTCTCCTGAATTCTGCTCTGCCAAGGTGCTTTCCTCCTGCCGCCAGCGCCGGCTTGGCGTGGCAGTCGTGATACCGCGGTTGTTCTACGCAGGGTAGAACCTGTTCGTACTAGTTTACGGCCTCGGCGGATACGTCCCGCGCATCATGCCGCAGGGTCAGTCCGGCCAGGGTCCACAGCACCCCGCTGATGATCGCGCCTCCGCCGGCCACGCCGAGCAGCGCGTGCGGGCCGAGGTCAATAAAGAACGGCAGCGCCACGGCGGTGCCCAGCCCGATCACTCCGGAGGCGATCCAGTCCCGCGCCAGGACGGAGCGGCGGCGGGCGGCCATGCCCAGGTAGAGCTCCGCGGCGCCGGCGAAACCCAGGCCGAGGGCGCCGATGATGCCGAACACCAGGTTGCCAGGGAGCAGTCCCACAGCTGCCCCGGTTCCGGTCAGGACGGCCCCCGCGCCGGCCAGGATCTTGGCAGTCCGGTCCCCGTGCGGCAAACCGGTCTTCTTGACGCTCCCGAGCAGCACCAAGCCGGTGGCCAGCAGATAGAGGCCGCCGGCCCAGCCCATGCCGGCAACAGGAGGCGCTGCCCAGAACACCGTAACGGCGCCGAACGCCAGCGCGATGACGGCCCGGAGCAGCACTGGCTTCCACAGGTCCGGGGCGGCGGGCAGGGCAGTCGAGGCTTGGGGGTCTGCGGGGAAAGTCACCTGCCCAGTTTAGTGGGTGCCTCCGTGGGCGCCGAGCAGCATCCACCGGTCCGTGCGTGCCCGCAGCCCGAGAGTGAGCGCGCGGGCCAGCATGTAGCCCAGCGAGAAGGCCGCCCAGAGCCAGAGCAGCGCCGCGCCGCCGTCGGCCCCGGACAGCCGGACCGCCAGCAGCAGCGGCAGGTAGGCGGCAAGATTCACGACGCCGGCAATCGCCAGATAGCGTGCGTCCCCGGCGCCGATCAGCACTCCGTCGAGGACAAAGACGTAGCCCGCGATCGGCTGCCCGGCGGCCAGCACCCAGAGGGCGAGCGTGAGGGCCGACTGGACCCCGGCGTCGGGGGTGAACAGCCGCCCCGCCCACGGCGCGGCTGCGGCCAGCACGAGTCCGGTCAGCACCCCGAAGCCGAGCCCCCAGCGGACCATGGTTCCGGTGAGTTCCCGCACCGCCGCGGGGCGGGAGGCGCCGAGTTCCTTGCCGATCAGGGCCTGGGCGGCGATCGCGAGGGCGTCGAGGGCGAAGGCCAGGAAGGTGAAGATGGTCATCGCGAGCTGGTGGGCGGCGAGGTTCACCGGTCCCTGGGCGGTGGCGACCAGCACCGTGGCGAGGATCGCGATGCGCAGGCTGAGGGTCCGCAGCATCAGCCAGGAACCCACCCTGGCCAGCGACCGGATGCCGCGCCAGTCGGGGATCAGGGTCACCCCGTGGTTGCGGGCGTTGCGCTGCACCATCACAACGTAGACCAGGGCCATGGCCCACTGGGCGATGCTGGTGCCCAGGGCCGACCCGGTGACGGAGAGCTGCAGCCCGTAGACCAGGAAGAGGTTCAGCACGATGTTTACGGTGAAGCCGGCGGCCGCCACGGCCAGCGGGGTCCGGGTGTCCTGCAGGCCCCGCAGCACTCCGGTGCCCGCGAAGATGAGCAGCATGGCCACCAGGCCCGGCATGGACCAGCGCAGGTAATCCACGGCAAAGGATCGAACCTCGCCGCGGGCGCCCATCAGGTCCAGGAGCGGTTCGGCGGCGAAGAATCCGGCCGCGGCCAGGCCAACGCCGAGCAGCAGCCCGAGCCAGACGCCATCGCGTCCGGCCGCGAGGGCCCTGGGCAGCTGGCCGTTGCCGATCGCGCGCGCGACGGCGGGGGTTGTGGAATAGGCGAGGAATACCATCAGCCCCACCGCGGTGTGCAGCACCGCCGAGGCCAGTCCGACGCCGGCAAGCTGGGCCACGCCCAGGTGCCCCACGATCGCGGAGTCCGCGAGCAGGAAGAGCGGCTCGGCGATCAGCGCCCCGAAGGCGGGCACGGCCAGGCGGAGGATTTCCCGCCGCCGGGTTGCCGGCGGCGGAAGGGTTGCGGGAGTCGGAAAGGAGGCGGGCACGGAACCACCCTAGCGGCGCCGAACGGCTTCGCATTAGTTGACATTTCAACTAAGCACCGCAACACTGGCAGTTGAATCTTCAACTAAAACTACTGCGGGACGCCCCCGCCTGCAGCGCCACCCACCCGAACTTTAGAACGGTATTTCCATGAACCAGCCCACGCTCACCACCACGGCCCGCACCATCCTGCGCATCGTCACCGGATTCCTCTTCGCCGCCCACGGCTGGCAGAAATTCAGCGAGTTCACCATCCCGGGAACCCAGGCCGCCTTTGCCCAGATGGGTGTCCCGGCCGCCAACCTTGTCGCCCCGGTCGTCGCCACGCTGGAGCTGGCCGGCGGCATCGCCCTGATTCTCGGCGTACTCACCGGCGTGTTCGCCCTGCTGCTCGCGGTGGACATGCTGGGCGCCCTCTTCCTGGTTCATGCTCCGGCTGGAATATTTGTCGCTGCGGGCGGCTACGAACTGGTGCTGATCCTGGCCGCCGCGGCCCTGGCCGTGGCGCTCGTCGGTGCGGGCAAAGTCTCCGTGGATGGGGCCGTCTTCGGCCGCACCGGCTCCAAGCTCAGCGCCCTGGCCTAGGCGCGGCTGCGGCAGCAGCGTTCGACGGCGGGCGGTCACCTTGTGGCGGCCGCCCGCCGTCGTCCCGGCCTCCGTCGTCCCCGCCGCGGGCGCTGCACTCATGGCAGCGTCTGTGGCAGCGTCTGTGGCGGCCGGCGCCGGGTTTGTGTCGGCCGCCGACGGCGGTTCGGCGGACCGTCAGTACACTCACTTCCATGAGTGAGACTTCCGCCAACGCCGTCACCCTGCGCTTCCTGGCCGCCCCCACGGACGTGGGCCACAGCGGCTCGGTGGACGCGGGGACGGTCCTGGAGTGGGTGGACAAGGCTGCGTATGCCGCCGCCGTCGGCTGGGCGAAGTCCTATTGCGTGACCGCCTATGTGGGGAACATCCACTTCGCGGATCCGGTCAACAGCGGGGACATGGTCGAAGTTACCGCCACCATCGTCTACACCGGCCGGTCCTCGATGCACATCCGCACCGTGGTCTCCTCCGGCGACCCCAAGGGCGGGCCGGCCACGATGCGCAGCCAGTGCATGGTGATCTTCGTGGCGGTGGGCGAGGACGGCAAGCCGATTCCGGTGCCGCAGTTCGAACCGACGACGCCGGCGGAAATTGAGCAGCGCGAGCATGCACTGGCCCGGATCAAGGTCCGCGAGGACATCGTCGAAGCCATGAGCGGCCAGGAGTACACCGACGCCGGAACCGCCGAACGTGTCACGCTGCGGTTCATGGCCGCCCCCACGGACGTGAACTGGGGCGGCAAGGTCCACGGCGGAATCGTCATGAAGTGGATCGATGAGGCGGCCTACGTTTGTGCCTCGCGCTACTGCGGGAAGGACACCGTTGCGGTCTTCTCCGGCGGCGTGCGGTTCTACCGGCCGCTGCTGATCGGGCACCTGGTGGAGGTGGAGGCCCGGCTGGTCTACACGGGAACGAAAGGCATGCACATAGCCGTCCATGTCCGCTCCGGGGATCCCAAAGGGCACGAACTGAACCTCACCACGTACTGCCTGACCGTCATGGTGGCCCGCGACGAGAGCGGAACCTCCGTCCCGATCCCGCAATGGGTTCCGGTGTCCGAGGAGGACAAGCGGTTGCACGCCCACGCCCGGGAGCTGCTCGAGATCCGGGGCCGGGCGCCCGGAAACCGACTGCCCAACCACCTCCTCTAACAGGCTGCCTTGCTCTAGAAGCCGCCTCCGCCTGCGTCCCCCGCCATGTTGGCGAAGCGGGAGTAGTGGCCCTGGAACGCGACCACAATGTCCTTGGTGGGGCCGTTACGGTGCTTGGCGATGAGGATGTCCGCCTCGCCGGCGCGCGGAGACTCCTTGTCGTAGACGTCTTCGCGGTGCAGCAGGATGACCATGTCGGCGTCCTGCTCGATGGAACCGGACTCACGGAGGTCGGACACCATGGGGCGCTTGTCCTGGCGCTGCTCGGAGCCACGGTTCAGCTGCGAGAGCGCGATCACCGGAACCTGGAGTTCCTTGGCCAGCAGTTTCAGGGCACGGGAGAATTCCGAGACTTCCTGCTGGCGCGATTCGACCTTCTTGCCCGAGCTCATGAGCTGCAAGTAGTCGAGGATGACCAACTTGAGGTCGTGTTGCTGCTTCAGCCGGCGGCACTTGGCGCGGATTTCCATCAGCGACATGTTGGGGCTGTCGTCGATGAACAGCGGGGCGTCGTTCATCCGGCCCATGGTGGTGGCAATCTTGGACCACTGCTCGTCCTTGATGGTGCCCTTGCGCAGATCCTGCAGCCCGATCGTGGCTTCCGCGGACAGCAGGCGCATCGCGATCTCGTTCCGCCCCATTTCCAGGGAGAACATGACGGTGGCGAGGTTGTTCTTGATTGCCGCGGAACGGGCGAAGTCCAGCGCGAAGGTGGATTTACCGACGGCGGGGCGCGCGGCGATGACGATCATCTGGCCGGGGTGCAGGCCGTGGGTCAACTCGTCGAGTTCGTAGAAACCGGTGGGGACACCAACCATGCCTTCGCCGCGGTGCCCGGACGCTTCGATTTCATCCACGGTGGATTCCATCACGTCCTTGAGGACGACGTAGTCCTCGGCGGTACGCCGCTCAGCCACGGCGTAGACCTCGGCCTGGGCCTGGTTGACCAGGTCCTCCACCTCGCCGTCCTGCCCGTAGCCGAGCTGGACGATCTTGGTGCCGGCGTTGACCAGCCGGCGCAGGACGGCCCGTTCGGCCACGATTTCGGCGTAGTAGCCGGCGTTCGCGGCGGTAGGTACGGTCTGGATCAGCTCGTGCAGGTAGGCCGGGCCGCCGATCCGGTTGATTTCGCCGCGCTTAGTCAGCTCGTCCGAGACGGTGACGGCATCGGCGGGCTCACCGCGGCCGTACAGGTCGATGATCGCTTCGTAGATGGTTTCGTGCGCCGGGCGGTAGAAGTCCTGGCCGCGGAGGATCTCCACGACGTCCGCAATGGCATCCTTGGACAGCATCATGCCGCCCAGCACGGACTGCTCCGCGGGGATGTCCTGCGGCGGCTTGCGGCTGCCTTCGGCTCCCCGAGTGCCCTCGACCGAGTCCAGATGCGTAACTGACAAAACTGCCGTCCTTCATTGTGTGCCGGCGGAATGGTGTTCGCCGGCGGCGCTTAGGCCATCTGTTGTAGTGCGTGTTGTAATGCCGTGATGTCGTGGTGCCGGATGATCCGGCAGGCCTTCACCAGTTCATTACTAGCAGCAGGCTCCGACACTTTGTCCGGCACGCGGAGGCGGCGGTAGCCCCGCGGGGCGGCTCCGGCGGCAGCTTGCGGGGCCGCTCCCCGCCCTATCCGGTGGCGTGTAGCCGGGGCCGGATTTCGGTGCCAACAACCTGGTCTCCCGCTACGTTATCCCCCGATCGGGTCCGCACCAACCCGCCCCTCCGGCTTCCCTGTGGATAAGTTGTGGACTACTGCCCCGTGCTTGTGCACAGCCTGTGGGAACGCCTGTGGATAGAAGAATTCTTTCGCTCTTAATAGCCGCCTGACCTGCGGAAATGCCCGTTTTTCCTTGTGGATGAAAAACAATTTTCGCCAAGCTTCATCCACAGCTGGCGGCTGGCGGCTGGGGATAGCCGCTGGCGGCCCGGGCCACAGAAGGGACCAAATATGCGAATTCTGTGATGCTTGTCACGCGGAAGGCCGCAAATTGACGCTCTTGGCCACGGCCTGTATGCGAAACCCCGAATATGCTGTGGATAACTGCTATCTGGCATAAGCTGTGGCCATGGGCGATGTCTTGATAGTCATACTGCCTGCCCTCATCCTCGCGGGCGTGCTGTGGGCAGTCGCCGCGGCTTTGAAGCCGCGTAATTTCGGTATCTCCGACGCCGAGCGCTACCAGTTGGAATTGGCCATGCGCTCCCGCGCCCACTACGAGGCCCAGGTGAAGGCCGCTACAGCGGCCCGAGCCCGGGTGGATGCCGCGACCCGCCCGAGCCAGAACGAACAGCAGCAGTCGCAGCAGGCTGAGCACGCCCGCGCGGCTTCGCAGGGCGTCCGGGGCCCCTTTAGCGACAGGACGCAGCCGGGCTACCCTGGCGCGGTGCTGCCCGGCGGCCAGCTTAATCCCCAGTTCGCGCTTCAGCTCCAGGCCCTGGCCCGGTCCGGCCACAAGGTACAGGCCATCAAACTGCTGCGGCAGGCCACCCACTCAGATCTTTTGACCGCCAAGAATTACGTAGATCGGCTGTAGTCTATGGAAGCCCTGCTAGTCCCCATCCTGATCCTCGTGCTCGTGGGCCTCGGCGTCGCAGTTGCCGCACGTGCGATCGGGCGCCGTCGGCCGCAAACCCCGCAGGACGCGTCCCCGCAGCCCATCCGCAACTCAGCGGAGCTCGCCCGCACTGCCGCCGCCCGCCTGGACCAAGAGCAGCACCGACGCCTGTATGCCCTGATCGCCCAGGGCCAGGCGATGGCCGCCATCAAGCTGTACCTGGAAGCCACCGGCGAGGGCCTCCGCGCCTCAAGGGACGCGGTGGGCGCCCTGGCGGCCCACCCCCAGCCCTACCGTCCACAGCAGGCGCCCGAGCAGCCCGCCCACGACGACGACGAGGACGCACCGCAGCGCTTTCCCTACCGCTACCGGGCGATCGCCAGCAAGGGCGACGTCACCCGCGAGGTCAGCAGCAATATGCTCAACGACGAAATTTACGGCCGGATCCGCACCCTGGCCAAGAGCGGCGACACCGAGGCAGCAGCGGCCGCGCTGACCCGGCACTCGGACATCTCCCTCAAGCAGGCCCAGGAGTTCATCGCCCTGCTCGAGGAGTGAGGGGCGGCGGAGCGGGCGGACCCTAGAAGTCGAACAGCTCCCCCAGCCAGCCTTCCTTCTTCTTGGGCCGGCGTCGGTCGTCGTAGCGCGGCTGCTCGTAACGGGGCCGGTCGCGGCGGTCGTCAAAGCGCGGGTCATCCGGCCGGCGGTCGTCCCGGCGCGGTTCCGGAGCGTAGAGCGGCGGCGGGATGTGTCCCGGCGGAGTCGGTGCCGCCGCTGGCGGTGCGGCTGGAAGAGACGGGGCGGAGGCGCCGAAGCCCTCCGCCGCACGGTCGATGATCTTGTCGAGCTCGCCGCGGTCCAGCCACACGCCGCGGCATTGCGGGCAGTAGTCGATCTCCACGCCGCTTCGTTCGCTCATTACCAGGTCTACTGAATCCACAGGACATTTCATGTCCCGAACAACGAACCGCGCGCCGAATAAGTTCAGTTGCGGCCGGAGATCCCGGCGAGCAGCTGCTCGAACGGCAGCGACTCCAGCGGCGCCTGCTGCGGCCGCGGTTGCGAGCCTTCGAGCAGGCTGGTGAACTCCCCTGCCGCCCGCTCAATCCTCGTGGAGAGCGGTGAGCCGCCGTCGCCGCTTGTTCCCCAGTCCTGCGGGCCGGCGAAGACGCCGGTGGCCGCGATCCGGGTGCGGAGGTAGCTGAAGAGCGGCCGCATGGCGTAGTCCAGCACCATCTGGTGCCGGTCGGTGCCCCCAGTGGCGCCCAGCAGGACGGCCTTGCCGTCCAGCGACTTGGGATCCAGCACATCGATGAACGACTTGAACAGCCCGCTGTACGACGCGCTGAAGACCGGGCTGACCGCGATGATGCCGTCCGAGGCCTCCACCCCGGCGATCACCTCGGCTAGGCGCGGCGCGGCGTAGCCGGTCACGAAGTTGTTGGCGATCTCAACGGCCAGGTCCCGCAGTTCGACGACGTCGAGGCTCACGGAGTAGCCGGCCGCGGCGAGCTGGCGTTCGGCGGAGCCCGCCAGCTGGTCCGCGAGAAGGCGGCTCGACGACGGGACGCCGAGTCCGGCGGAGATAACGGTAATGCGGCGGCTTTCCACGGTGTGCTCCTGTAGCTGGTCCACGATTTCGGTAACTGTATGCATTTGCATCTACCTGTAGAAGCGCCGGCCGGCCGGCTTTATTCCCTCCGCCGTTGCCACTCAGAGCAGGACGAATCCCTCGATGCAGCTCATCGAGTTCCCGCCGACCCAGACGTCGTCCCCCGTCGTCTCGATGTAGACCCGGCCGGCGCGGCCCAGCATGGTCCCTTGGGCGGCAAGGTAGGACTCCGGGGCCTTGCCGGCGCCGATCAGCCACTGGGCTGCCCCGGCGTTGAAGCTTCCCGTGACGGGGTCTTCCGCGGCCGCGTCTCCGGGGATGAAGGTGCGTACCTCGAAGCCGACCTCGGATCCGGCGGGATGGGGGCCGATCACGCCTACCTTGAGTCCGGCCATCGCCGCGTAGTCGGGCCTGATGGCCAACACCTGCTCCGAAGAGTCCAGCAGCACTCCGATCCATTCCGGGCCGTTGACGAGCCAGGACGCGTCCAGGAGCGCCTCCCGGGGCATCCTCAAGCCGGCTGCTATGCGGGCGAGGTCCGTCTCGGCCACCGGTCCCGAGCGGGTCAGCGGCGGGGCCGCGAACGCCAGGCGGCCGCCGTCGCGCTTCACCCGGACCAGCCCGGCCGCGCATTCCTGGACCAGGATTCCGTCCCGCAGCGGGGCGCCGCCCGCCTCAAGCCAGGCATGGGCCGAGCCGAGAGTGGGATGGCCGGCGAAGGGAAACTCTTCGCTGCCGGTGAAGATCCGCACCCGGTAGTCGGCGTCGGGGTGCGTGGGCGGCAGCAGGAAGGTGGCCTCGGAGAGGTTGGTCCAGTTGGCAAACCTCTGCATGGCGTCGGCGTCGAGGTCCTCGGCGTCGAGGACGACAGCCAGCGGATTCCCGCGGTATGGTTCGGCGGTGAAGACGTCCACCTGGGTGAAGGGGCGGAGGCGGGGTGCGGTAGTAGGGGTCACTGCCGCAGGCTATCACCGGCACCTCGCCGGGCGGGTAACGCAGAAGGCCCCCGCGTCCGGCTTCCCAAAGGGATCCGGACGCGGGGGCCTCCCGGCAGTTCAGTTAGTCGAAAAGACTACTTACCTGCAACTACGTCGAGTTCGATCACAGCGGAAACGTCGTCGTGCAGACGGACGTTCGCCTGGTAGGAACCGGTCGACTTGATGTGAGCCGGCAGTTCAACCTTGCGCTTGTCGATGCGGCCGAGGCCGGCGGCCTCAACGGCGTCCGCCACGTCGGCCTGCTTGACGGTGCCGAACAGGCGTCCGGTCTCGCCAGCCTTGACAACGAGCTTGACCGGCTTGGCCTGCAGTGCTGCGGCCTGCTTCTGAGCGTCTTCCAGGGAAGCGTGCTCGCGAGCGGCGCGGGCAGCCTTGATGGACTCAACCTGCTTCTCGCCACCCTTGGACCAGGTCAGGGCGAAGTTGCGGGGCAGCAGGTAGTTACGTGCGTAACCGTCCTTGACCTCGACAACGTCGCCAGCAGCACCGAGACCGGTTACTTCGTGGGTCAGAATGAGCTTTGCCATGTTAGTTAATCCCTTCCTTAGCCGCGGCCAGCGCCGGAGTAAGGCAGCAGAGCAACTTCGCGGGCGTTCTTGATTGCCTGTGCGATCTTGCGCTGTTCCTGCACCGTGACGCCGGTGACGCGACGGGCGCGGATCTTTCCGCGGTCGGAGATGAACTTGCGCAGCAATGCTACGTCCTTGTAGTCGATGACAGTGATGTCAGCGGCCTTCAAGGGGTTGGACTTTGGTTTGGGCTTACGGAGTTCAGCCTTAGCCATCGTGGAGCTCCTATTCGATGGAGCCCGTGGATATTGATCCACGGGATGGTGGTGATCCGCGGCGGTCATCGCGGGGCTGCCGTGCGGCTGCCTCGCGGGTCCCGACGTCGGACCTTAGATGTTGTTTAGAAGGGAGGTTCGGAATCCGGGCCGTTGCCCCAGCCGCCTGCATTGCTGACCCCGGGCGTTGCCCAGGGGTCGTCCTGCGCTGCGGGCTGGTTGCCGCCCCAGCTTCCGCCGGAGTTGCCGCCCTGGTTTCCACCAGAGTTGCCACCGAAACCGCCGCTGTTGCCGCCGCCGAAGCCACCCTGACCACCCTGTCCGCCGGAGCGCTGGGTGCGGTTGACCTTGGCGTTGGCGTAGCGCAGGCTGGGGCCGATCTCGTCGACCTCAAGCTCTATAACGGTGCGCTTCTCGCCTTCCTTGGTTTCGTAGGAACGGCTCTTCAGGCGGCCGGAAACGATCACGCGCATGCCCTTGGTGAGGGACTCGGCGACGTTCTCGGCTGCTTCGCGCCATACCGATGCGCGGAGGAACAGGGTTTCCCCGTCCTTCCACTCATTGGACTGGCGGTCGAAAGTGCGGGGCGTAGAAGCGATGGTGAAGTTCGCTACTGCCGAACCTGACGGTGTGAACCTCAGTTCGGGGTCATTGGTGAGATTACCGATGACCGTAATAGTGGTTTCGCCTGCCATCTACGTCCTCCTTGTTCGTTCCTGCGGGGTTAAAGATTGAAGGGTGGAGCTGAATTACTCAGCAACAACCTTCTGCTCTTCGGGGCGGGTGATCTTGGTGCGCATGATGGTCTCATTGAGACTCAGCTGGCGGTCAAGTTCCTTGGCGGTAGCCGGCTCAGCGGTGAAGTTCACCACGGCGTAGATACCTTCGGACTTCTTCTGGATTTCGTAAGCCAGGCGACGACGGCCCCAGATGTCAACCTTTTCGATGGTTCCACCATCGGTAGTGATGACGTTCAGGAACTTCTGAAGCGTTGGCTCAACGGTACGCTCTTCGACCTCGGGGTCGATGATTACCATCAATTCGTAAGGACGCATATGTGAACCCACCTCCTTTGGGCTAAGCGGTTACGGCATTTCCGTAACAGGAGGTTCATTTGCGGTGCTTGTGCGGTGCATCGCCCCCGGAACGGAGGCAGGGCGCAGCACAGACTTCAATAGCTTAGTGCATCCGGGCCGGTTTCAGCGATTTCTTGTCCCGCCACCCTAGACTCCGTGGCGCCGTCGGCGGAAGCTCCCCGGCGGGGTTGTGGATAACCGCACGGGCGCTTGTGCCATGATCGGGGAATGAGCACCGGTTCCACGCCCCGTTCCCTCGCACCCCCCGCGCACCGCAGCCGGCTGCGGTTCGCCGTGATGGTGCTGGCCGGACTGCTCGCCGCCTCAGCCTCGGGCCTCTCCGGACACTGGGTGGAAGCCCCGGCGATCGGCTGGAGCAGTGCCGCCCTCACCTATGTGCTCTGGGTCTGGATCGTGATCGGCCCGCTGAACGCCGCCGATACGCGCGCCCATGCCACCTCGGAGGATCCGTCCCGCAGCGTCACGGATCTGATGATCCTCGCCGCCAACGTCGCCAGCCTGGCGGCCGTGGCCGCCGTCGTGCTCGACTCGCACAGCAACAACGGCGGATCCCGTCTTGGCGGCGGCCTGCTGGCGCTGGCGTCCGTCGCACTGTCCTGGATGCTCGTGCAGACGCTCTTCACGGTGCGCTACGCCGGCCTCTACTACAGCACCGAGCCGCGGGCCGGCGCGGCCGTCGGCGGCATCGATTTCAACCAGGCCGAGCCGCCGCAGTACACCGACTTCGCGTACCTCGCCACCAGCCTGGGGATGACGTACCAGGTGTCGGACACTGCGCTGGAAAACCATGCAATCCGGGCCGAGGCGCTCAAGCACAGCCTGTTGTCCTACCTGTTCGGCACCGTCATCCTTGCCGCCACCATCAACCTCGTAATTGGCCTCGCCGGGTCCTAGGAAGCCTGCTGGGACGAGGTGCGGAAGAACAGTTCCGTGACCGTCGCCAGCCGGTGCGGGTCCTCGACGCCGCACAGCTCGCGGGCCGAGTGCATCGACAGCAACGGGACGCCGACGTCGACCGTCCTGATCCCGAGCCGGGTGGCCGTCAGCGGGCCGATCGTCGAACCACAAGGCATCACGTTGTTGGAAACGAACTCCTGGTACGGGATCCCGGCGTCGGTGCACAGCCTGGCCCACAGGGCTGCCCCGGCGGCGTCCGTGGCGTAGCGCTGGTTGGCGTTGATCTTCAGCAGCGGGCCGCCGTTCAGGGCCGGGCGGTTGGCCGGATCGTGGCGCTCGGCATAGTTGGGGTGCACGGCGTGGCCGGCGTCGGCGGAAACACAGAACGACGCCGCGAACGCCTGCCGCCGCTGGCTCGCCGTCGCGCCCAGCCCGTCGGAGATGCGGACCAGGATGTCCTCGAGGACCGGGCCGCAGGCACCGGAGCGCGAGGCGGAGCCGATTTCCTCGTGGTCGAAGGCGGCCAGCACGGCGACCGGGCCGTCCGCCGGCACCTCACCGGCGGCGTGCGCGATCAGCGCTGCGAGGCCGGCGTGCGTGGCGGAAAGGTTGTCGAGACGGCCGGAGGCGAAGAATTCACCCTTGGCGCCGAACACCGCCGGCGCCTGCGTGTCCGCGATGACAACGTCGTAACCGCCGATCTGCGCGGGATCCACGGTGGCACCGGAGACCCGCTCAGCGAGGAGGCCGAGCAGGTCCTCGCCGGCCGGATCGCCCAGGCCGAAGACCGGATTCATGTGCTGCTGCTTGTCCAGGGCCAGGCCTTCATTCACGGCCCGGTCCAGGTGGATGGCGAGCTGCGGGAAGCGCAGCAGCGGCCCGGTGGCCGTCAGGTGTTGCGTGCCGTCCAGCATCACCAGACGCCCGGCGAGCTGCAGTTCGCGGTCCAGCCAGGAGTTCAGCAGCGGACCGCCGTAGACCTCGACGCCGGCCTGCAGCCAGCCGAACTTGCCGGTGGTGGGCCTGGGCTTGAGTTTGAAGGACGGCGAATCGGTGTGCGCGCCGAGGATGTTAAAGCCCGTGGTGGGGCCGGCGCCGGCGGGCACCACCCAGGCGATCAGGGCGCCGTCGCGGATCACATAGAACTTGCCTGCCGATCCGGTGTCGCCGGTGCCGGCCCCCTGCCACTGCCGCAGTTCGTCGAGGCCGGTGAACCCCGCTTCGTCCAGCCGCCGGGCGGCCTCGTCGACGGCGTGGAAGCTCGACGGCGACGCGCTGACGTACGCGCCGAGGTCCTGGATGTGGTCTGCGGCTGTGGCGGAGGAAGGCATGGCTCCGAGTCTAGCGCCGCGGCCGGACCGTCAGGTCGAGTCCGGCCGCGTGCGGAGCGGGCCTGCCTGGCCGGGCCCACGCCGTCACCACCAGCACAACGCACCGGACATGCCCTCCTCCGGCGACGGCGGATGGGCATAGTGGCACTATGTCCATCGCTGGTCGCCAGCGTGGGGCATGTCCGGTGGCGCGGGATGGGTGAGGGCGTGCGGAGGCCTACGAGCTCGGCCGCGCGCCTACTGTCGCATCTTCATCAGAAGCGTCGGCGGGAGCCACCATTGCATCTTCGGCGGGAGCCTCAAACCGCGCCCCGGCACTACCTGCTGCCGGGACGGTGGCCTTGGCCCCGTGCCTGCGGTAGCGCCAGAGACCGATTCCCACCACGACGGCGGCCAGGGCCAGCGAGAGCAGCAGCGATTCCCGGGTGGTGTCCAGCACCACCATGCCAACCAGCAGCGCGACGATGCTGACGATCGCGATCCAGGTCAGGTACGGGAACAGCCACATCTTCAGCTGCAGATCCCGGGCGGCGGTGCCCATCCGGCGGCGCAGGATCAGCTGCGAGACCGAAATGACCAGCCAGACGAACAGCGCGATGGCACCGGAGGTGTTGACCAGGAACAGGAAGACGGTGTCCGGGGCGATGTAGTTCAGGCCCACGGTGATGAAGCCGACCACGGTTGACGCCAGCACCGCGGCGGCCGGAACCCCGCGCTTGGAGATCCGCATCCAGGAGCGGGGTGCGTCGCCGCGGCGGGAGAGCGAGAAGAGCATGCGGCTGGCGGTGTAGAGGCCCGAGTTGAGGCAGGACAGCACCGAGGTCAGCACGACGATGTCCATGATGGTGCCGGCGCCGGGGATGCCGAAGAGTTCGATCACGGCGACGTACGGGCTCTTCGCCACGGAGGCGGAGTTCCAGGGCAGCAGGGTCACGACGATGGCGATGGAGCCGATGTAGAACACCAGGATGCGCCAGACGGTCGATTTGACGGCCTTCTTGACGGCGTCGACCGGGTTCTCGGATTCGCCGGCGGCGATGGTCGCGATTTCGGCGCCGAAGAAGGAGAACACGACCACCAGGATGCCGGCCAGCACCGCGCCGGGACCGTTGGGCATGAAGCCGCCCTTGCCGGTCAGGTTGTCCAGGCCGGGGGCGGGGACGCCGGGGACGAGGCCCAGGATGGCGGCGGCGCCGAAGAGCAGGAACAGCACAATCGCGGCGACCTTGATGGAGGCGAACCAGAACTCGAACTCGCCGTACGACTTCACCGAACCCAGGTTGGTCAGCGTGAGGAGCACCATCAGGACCAGGGCCCAGACCCACTGGTCAATGCCGGGAACCCAGCGGTGCATGATCGCGGCGCCGGCCGTGGCTTCGATGCCGAGCACGATGATCCAGAACCAGGCATAGAGCCAGCCGATGCTGAATCCGGCCCAGCGGCCCAGCGCCTTGTCCGCGTAGGTGGAGAACGATCCGGTTTCGGGGTTGGCGGCGGCCATTTCGCCGAGCATGCGCATGACCAGGATGACCACGAGCCCTGCCGCCAGGTAGGCCACCAAGATGCCGGGGCCGGCCTGCTGGATGGCGGCGCCGGAGCCGACGAAGAGGCCGGCGCCGATGACGCCGGCGATGGCGATCATGGACAGATGCCGGGGTTTCAGGGATTTGGAGAGTTGCTGGTCAGCCTGCATGAAGCGCCGTCCTTCGTGGGTGGTGTCGGCCCGCGCCCCCGTGCCGGCGATGCCAGGCAAGGATGTGCGACGGACCACAATGTCGTTTCACCCTAGACCGCCGCAGAGAGGCTTCGTTCTGTGCAGTCACACAGATTACGCCGGTCAAGATGGGACGGAACTCCAGCCATAGAGCCTCCCAGGCAAGAGCTGTTGCCTGGGAGGCAATTCCGAAATGTGCCTGAAACCACTGTTTCCGACTAGACGTCCCGCTTCTTGAGCAGGATGCCGGCCAGCACGATCGGAATGACCACCCACGCGCCAAGGACCAGGGCGGCCTGCCAGCTTTCCAGCGTGTCCGGGACGTGGTCGGCGGCAGTCAGCGGTGCCAGCGTGTTCGACGGGATGAATTTGCGCAGTTCCGTGACGAAGTCGCCCTGGATAATTTGCAGCGCGATTGGCAGCACGAAGAAGATGCCCACGAGGGTCATGATGCCGCCGGCGGAGTTCCGGATCAGGGCGCCGAGGGCCATCCCGATCGCAGCGACGGCGGCAACGTAGGCGCTGTTGATCAGCAGGGTCCGGTAGTAGTGCCCGCTGGAGACGTCCAGGGTGTGGCCGTACTGGTCCAGGATCGGCACCGCGACCAGGCCGGCGAGGTAGAGCGAAAGTGCGGTGACCAAGAACGCGGAGACCACGACGACAAGGAGCTTGGCCGCCAAGGCCGGAATCCGCTTGGGGACGGCGGTGAACGTGGACCGCGCCATGCCCGTGGTGAACTCGGAACTGATGATCAGGACGGCCAGCGAGCCAAGGATCAGCTGCGCGAAGGAGATGCCGGCGCTGGGCGCCGAGGCGGCGAGGTCGCCCTGCGCGGCCAACGCGGCGGAGCGCTGCGGATCGGAGCTGGAGGCCTGCAGCGCCTGGCCGATGCCCCAGGCGGCAAGGGAGCCGACCCCGATGATGACGGCGATGGTGGCGCCGAGCAGGATCATGGTGGACAGCAGCGTGCGGAACTTGATGACTTCGGAGTTCAGCACGCGCAGGAAGCTGGGGCCAGGGCCGGTGCTGAGGCTGTCGCCGGCCCGGTCGCCTGCCTGGTTGTTTGCAGCGCCGGGGCGCACCCCGCGACTCGAGGGGTTGGGTTCAAGGGTGGTCGAGCTCATGGCTTAGTTGCCTCCGGCCTGGGCAGGGGCGTGGCCGCCCGTGGTGATCAGTGAGTGGTATTCGACCTCATCCTTGGTCAGTTCCATATAGGCCTCCTCGAGGCTGGCCCGGAGCGGGGTGAGTTCGTAGATCATGACGTGGTTGTCGAGGGCGGTGCGGGCGATTTGGCGGGGTTCCAGCCCGGTGACCTCGAGGAGTTCGTGGTCCTGCACCTGCACGGTGACGCCGGTGCCGGCCAGCAGGCGCGTGAGCTGGTCCGGCTGGTCGGTGCGGACGCGGGTGCGGCCCTGGCCGTTGCCGGTGATGATCTCCTGTATCGGCGCGTCGGCGATGATCCGGCCGCGTCCGATCACGATCAAATGGTCCGCGGTGACCGCCATCTCGCTCATCAGGTGGCTGGACAGGAACACGGTGCGGCCCTCGGAGGCCAGGTACTTGACCAGGTTGCGGACCCAGACGACGCCTTCCGGGTCCAGTCCGTTGACCGGCTCGTCCAGGATGACCGTCTGCGGGTCGCCGAGCAGTGCGGCGGCGATGCCGAGGCGCTGGCCCATGCCGAGGGAGAAGCCGCCCACCTTCTTCCTGGCGACCTCGGCCAGGCCCGTCATTTCAATGACGTCGTGCACGCGTTTTTTCGGAATGCTGTGCGTGGCAGCCATGGCCCGCAGGTGGTTGTAGGCCGAGCGGCCGGTGTGAACGGCTTTGGCGTCCAGCAGGGCACCGACGTCGCGCAGCGGCGCGTGGTGCCGGTCGAGCGGCACCCCGTTGACCGTGACGGAGCCCGACGTCGGCCGGTCCAGTCCCATGATCATGCGCATCGTGGTGGACTTGCCCGCTCCGTTGGGTCCCAGGAAGCCGGTAACCCGGCCCGCCTCGACGGTGAAATTGACTCCGGCGACGGCGGTTTTTTCGCCGTATACCTTGGTCAGGCCTCGTGCTTCGATCATGGAAGCTTTCCTTTGCGTCGCGTGTGGTTGTGTACCCACCACGCTACCGACGCCGCCGCCCGAATGCGCCGCTTTAAGGGTTGATTCAGGGCTCAATCAGGGTAATCCGGGCCATGGCGGGATGTCGGCCGCTCAGCCCTCCGGCTGCGGGGAGTAGTACACCAGTCCGCCGTGTTTGACCGAGAACTCGACGGCGCGGACGCCGGGCATGACTTCGCCGTCCACCGCCAGCACCATCGTCGTGTCGCCCGGTTCCACCCGGATCCGGCTGGTTTCGCGCAGGTGGGTGATCCGGGAGGTCGCCACGGTTCCGGTCAGCACCGACCAGAGCAGCCGTAGCCGGGCAAAGGATTCATCCGCCGTGATCATGCGCAGGTCCAGCACGCCGTCGTCGAGCACCGGCCGGACCAGCGGGGCATGGTCGCGGGGGTAGTATCGCCCGCGGCCGACATAAAGGATCCAGAGCTTGTGCCGCACCCCGTCCACGACCAGGGTGCTCGGGGTGCCCGCGGCAAAGGTCCGGAACATGGCGACGACGCCGGCCAGCGGCTTTCCCAGCGCGGGCTGGAGCTGCTCCCGCCGGCGCACCAGGTTGGGGTACAGGCCGATGCTGGCGGTGTTCAGCATCGACAGCTCCAGCTTCTCCGGACTGTCCGGCAGCCCCCGTTCCACCGATACGTGCCCGATGTCCGCGCGCGCCGCCTCCCCCTTGGCGGCTGCCTCGACGGCCGCCTGCAGGGTGCCGGTGCCCGCGTCGCGGGCGAAATGGTTGAGCGTTCCGCCCGGCAGCACCAGCAGCGGCAAGGAATGCTTGACGGCGGCCGCCGCGGCGGTGCCCACCGTCCCGTCTCCGCCCCAGACTCCGAGGGCAACGACGCCGAAACGTGTTGCCACCGCCTCGATTTCGGCCGCAACATCCTCGTCGGGGGCTATTTCCTTTATATACGCCTTGGGGAATACTTTTTGCAGGGCCTCGGCCGTCTCATCGGCATAAGAGCCGCCGAGCGTGTTGACCGCGATGCCGAGCCCCTCGCCGTCGGGCAGTGCGGCAGCCCCGACGGGGGTGCGCCTGACCGCGGGGAACGGGGGACGGACCGGCCACCACTTCCTCGTCACGAGGGCCGCACCCGCCCCGATCGCGGAGCCGAAGAAGACGTCCGAGGGCCAGTGCGCCCCCGTGTGCACCCTGGAGTAGGCGACGCCGGCGGCGACGGGGGCCAGCGCGGTGCCGAGCGCCGGCCGGACCAGCCCCACGCCGAGGGCGAACGCGGCGGCCGAGGCGGAGTGCCCGGAAGGCATGGAGGAACTGCTCGGTTGCGGGTGGACGAAGCGGAAGACCGGAAGGTGCTCGGGCAGCGGGCGGGCCCGCGGGAGCAGGGTCTTGAAGACCAGGTTGGTCACGGCGGAGGCCACGCCCTGCGCCAGCACGCCGTGCAGGGCCGCACGCCGGGTCCTGCCGGGGAAGAGGGCCATTACCGCGGCAATCCCGAACCAGAGCTTGCCCTTGTCGGCGGCCGCGGAGAGCCGTCGGAAGAAGTCGTCGTGGCCGCCGCCGGGAAGCCGTGAGAGGGAGTGAACCAGTCGGCGGTCCAGCTTGTCCAGTCGGCGCGGCGTTTTCCCCAGTATGCTTCGCATTTCCCCACCTTACTGCGGGGCGCCGCCAGGATGAGGCGATGACCCTAGTGCTGGATCCCCGGCGGCTGCTGAGCTGGCGCGCAAGGGCCTCGCGGCACCAGCGAGCAGCAGCGCACCCAGAATCGGCACCCCGATGGCCAGCAGCGCCAGCCGGATCCCGGTCAGGTCTCCGAGGTAGCCCAGCAGCGGGGGCCCGGCAAGGAAGGCGATGTAGCCGAGGGTGGACACGACCGATACCCGGGCCGCGGCGTGCCGGGGATCGTCGGCCGCGGCGGACATGCCCATCGGAAAGGCGAGGGCCGCACCCACGCCCCAGAGTGCCGCGCCGGCCGTTGCGAGCCAGATATTGCCGGCGAAGACGAAGAATGCCAGCCCGGCCGCGGCGGCTGCCATGCTGGCCCGCAGCACCGCGACCCGTCCGTAGACGTCGATCGCCCGGCCGCCGAAGAAACGCATGGCCGTCATCGCCAGCACGAAGACGGCGAACAGCAGGGCTCCGGTGGACTGCTGGGCACCCAGGCCGTCCACGGAGGCCTTGGCGATCCAGTCGTTGCCGGCGCCCTCGGTCAGGGTGGCGCCGAGGACGACGACGCCGATCAGTAGGGTGCGGCCGTCCCGCCAGGCCGAGGCGGCGCGCGGAGGCGTGGCCTCGCCGGCAGCGGGCGGCTGCTCCGGCGTGTGCGGCAGGAAGTACCGCGGCGCGATCAGGGTCGCGGCGGCCACCACGGCGGTGATCGCGAGCAGGTGTTCCGGCAGCCCGATGCCGAGCGTCGACAGACCGGCACCGACCAGCGCGCCCACGAACGCGCCGCCGCTGAACGCGGCGTGGAACTGCGGCATGATGGTCCGGCCCAGCCGGTGTTCGACGTCGGCCCCTTCGATGTTCTGGGACACGTCCCAGAGTCCGATGCCGATCCCGAGGAAAAAGAGCGAGATGGCCGTCCCGGGGACGGCTGCGGCACCGAGCGAGAGCGCCACGCCGGCGCCCGCCACGGCTGCCAGCAGACCGCCGGCGCGCACGGTGTTGCCTGTCCCCAGCCGGCCGACCACGAGCCCGGCGGTCGGCAGCGCGATCAGTGAGCCTACCGCGACGCACAGCAGCAGGCTTCCCATCTGCCCGGAGGAGATGTGCAGGATCTCGGTGACCGCGGGGATGCGGGCGGCCCAGCTGGCGAACACGAGGCCGTTGATCCCGAAGATCAGGAAGGTCGCCGCGGCCGCCGCGTTGAGGTTCGGTTGGCGTTCCGCGAGCGGCGGCTGGGGGCGGGAAGTCATGCCCACCACTCTAGCCGCGGGCGCCGGATCTCTTGCGGGCGGGTAGCAACGCGGGGTCACCCCGCGTTACGTTTGCTCAGCGGACGCGCTCGACGCGTTTTTCGTCCCACACCGGCTCGGCCGATTCGTAGACCTTGCCGTCCGAACCGAAGACCAGGAAGCGGTCGAAGGTGCGGGCGAACCAGCGGTCGTGCGTGACGGCCAGGACCGTGCCCTCGAAGTGGTCGATGGCCCGTTCCAGCGCCTCGGCCGAGTGCAGGTCCAGGTTGTCGGTGGGCTCGTCGAGGAGCAGCAGGGTGGCCCCGGAGAGCTGCAGCAGCAGGATCTGGAACCGGGCCTGCTGGCCGCCGGAAAGGGATTCGTACTTCTGCTCCGACTGCGACGCCAGGCCGTAGCCGTCCAGCGCCCCGGCCGCCGCCTCGCGCCCCAGCCCGGAGCGGTGTTCGTCGCCGCGGTGCAGGATCTCCAGCAGAGTCTTGCCGAGCAGGTCGGGCCGGACGTGGGTCTGGGCGAAGAACCCGGGCCGGATCCGGGCGCCGAGTTTCACGGTGCCCTCGTGCGGGACTTCGGCGATCTCCACATCGGAAACGGGCAGGTGCTCGCGTTCCGGGTCGGTGCCGCCGGTGGCCAGCAGGCGCAGGAAGTGGCTCTTGCCGGAGCCGTTGGAGCCGAGCACCCCGACCCGGTCGCCGAACCAGACCTCGGTGGAGAACGGCTTCATCAGCCCGGTGAGCTCCAGCTTCTCGGCCACGATGGCGCGCTTGGCCGTGCGGCCGCCCTTGAGCCGCATCTGCACGTTTTGCTCGATCGGCAGCGCCTCGGGCGGGCCGGCCTCGAGGAACTTCGCCAGCCGGGTCTGCGCGGCGTGGTACCGGTTGGCCATGTCGGAGCGGAACGCGGCCTTGTTCTTGTACATGTTGACGAGTTCCTTGAGCTTCACGTGCTCCTCATCCCACCGCTTGCGCAGCTCCTCGAAGCGGGCGTTGCGGTCCGCGCGGGCGTCGACGTAGGAGCCGAAGCCGCCGCCGTGGATCCAGGCGCCGGCGCCGTTGATGCCCGGCTCCAGGGTCACGATGCGGCCCGCGGCGTTGTTCAGCAGCTCGCGGTCGTGGCTGATGAAGAACACGGTCTTCTTGGACTCGTTGAGCTTGGCTTCGAGCCAGCGCTTGCCCGGGACGTCGAGGTAGTTGTCCGGCTCGTCGAGCAGCAGCAGCTCGTCGGGTCCGGCGAACAGCGCCTCCAGGACCAGCCGTTTCTGTTCGCCGCCGGAAAGGCTCGACGCCGGCCGGTGCTGCGCGCGGTCGAAGGGCAGGCCGAGGGCGGCCATGCAGACCTCGTCCCAGACGGTTTCGACGTCGTAGCCGCCGGCGTCGCCCCAGTCCACGATCGCCTGCGCGTACTTCATCTGGGTGGGCTCGTCGTCGTGCTCGATCATCGCCAGTTCCGCGTCGTCGACGGCGCGCGCGGCTGCCGCCAGCACGGGCGGGGCCGCGGAGACCAGCAGGTCGCGGACCGTGGAGTCGTCCCGCACCTGGCCGACGAACTGGCGCATGATGCCCATGTTCCCGGAGCGGCCGACCACGCCTTCGTCCGGAACGAGGTCGCCGGAAATGATCCGGAACAGCGTCGTCTTGCCGGTTCCGTTCGGCCCGATCAGCGCCGTCTTGGTGCCGTCCGGGACCTTGAACGTCACCCCGTTGAGCAGCTGGGTGCCGTCGGAGAGGAAGTAGTCGATGCCGGAAACGTCAATATGAGCCACAGAGCAATCTTCCCACGGCCCTTAGCCGGCGGCGGAGGTCAGGAATTCCTTGAGCAGCGGCCCGGAGGTGGTGGCGCCGAGGCCGCCGTCCTCCACGAACACGGCGACCGCGAGGTCCCCGTGCACGGCCACGATCCACGCGTGGGTCTTCGGCGGGTTGTCCTTGCCGAATTCGGCGGTCCCGGTCTTGGCGCCGACGGGGGCGCCGGGCACCGAGGCGAGGAAGTCGGCGTGGCCCGAGGTCACCACTGCTCGCATCATGTCGGCCAGGGACGCCGCTTCCGCGGCGGTCACCGGTTTGCCGGACGACTTTGCGGGCGCCGGGGCGGACGACGACGGCGCGGCCGTCGGACCCGCCGACGGTGCCGGACTTCCCGCGGCAGCTGCGTTCGGGTTGAGCACGAGCTGCGGCGACACGGGCGCGCCCTTGGCGACGGACCCGGCCATGACGGCGGCCGCCAGCGGGGAGAGCAGTACCTTGCCCTGGCCGATCATGGAGGCGGCGTGTTCCGTGCCTTCAGCCTCCCCCGGAACCGATCCCAGGAAGGCCGCGGCGCCCAGAGATGGCGCCTCCACGGCGACGCCGAGGGAGGTGGCCGCGGACTCCAGCTGGGCCTGGCTGACCTTGCCCCGGGCGTTGATGAAGGCGGTGTTGCAGGAATGGGCGAAGGCGTCGCGCAGGGTTACGGACCCCAGCGAGGAGGCGGGGTAGCCCTCGGCATTCTTGAAGGTCCGCCCGTCCACGGTGAGGGTGGGCGGGCAGTCCACTTTGGAGTCCGGGGTCATGCCGTTGCGGAACATGGCGAGCGAGTCCACGATTTTGAAGATGGATCCGGGGGCGTACTGGCCGAGCAGGGCGGTGTCGTAGCCGTTGCTGCCGGGGCCGGAGGCGGCGGCCAGGACCGCGCCGCTGGAGGGGCGGAGCGCGACGACGGCGGACGCCGGACCGACGTCGGCCAGCACGTCCTCGGCCAGCTGCTGCAGCCGCGGGTCCAGGGTGGTCTTGAGCGCGGTTCCGGGCTTCATCGGCTCCTGGAACAGGACGCGGCGGCCGTTGTTGAGCAGTTCCTGCCGTTGTTCCGCGCTCAGGCCCTCGGTCTGGGCGAAGACCTGGATGCCGCTGGTACCGCGCAGTTGGGCGTCGTACTGCTGCTGGAGGCCGCCGGTGCCGGTGGTGTCTCCGGCCCGGAGTGCGCCGCCGGACTTTTCGATCTGCTCGGCGCTGGCCTCACCCACGGTGCCCAGCACGGCGCGGGCGAAGCCGCGTGTGGGGGCGAGTGGCAGCGTGTCCGGGATGGCCCGGGCGCCGGGGATCGCGGCGATTTGTTCATCCGTGATGGTCCGGCCGGCCTGGCGCAGCGTGATCGCGGCGACGAAGGCCGCGGGTCCGGAGGCCGTGACCTGCTTGGTGTACGCGGCGGGGTCCACGCCCACCAGCCGCGCCAGTTTGCCCGCGGGGCCGGCCGGGTCTGCGGCTTCCAGCTGCGCCTTGTCGATGCCGACGTGGACCACCGGCCGGTAGGTGACCAGCTTTGCGCCGCCGGCGCCCAGGATGTCGGCCCGCTGCGGGGTATCGCTCGAGGTGCCGAGGACTTCAGTGTCCGCGAGGCCCGGCACCAGCAGTTCCGGGCTCCACACCGTCTGCCATTTGCCGTCCGCCTTCTTCAGCTGTGCGGACACGGTGTACTTCCACTCGCCCGCGCCGATCTTCCAGCTGTAGTCCAGCGGGACCGTGGCGGTGTCCTTCTCCAGCTTAAGTTCCCCGGCGGCAACGGTGGGTTTTGCCGGGTCAAGCGCCTTGAAGACCGCCTTGAGCCGGTCGTTCGCCTGGCCGGAGTCCTTGCCGTCGAAGGCCACGGAGCCGACGTCGAGCGCGGCGACCGCCGAGGCCAGCTGCTTCGCCGCATCCTGGGCGCCGGACCGGCCGTCGTCGCACGCCACGAGCGAAGCGCCAAGGACCAGACCGACAAGAGCAAGCGAGAGCTTCTGAATTTTCCCCATGGCGCCATTATGCCCCGAGCCGCGGACAGCCTCCGTGTCACAGAGACCAGGCCCGCTGGGCAGGCCGGCAGGCCTCCTATGTATGGCTAGCCCCGGCGGATGATCCGCCGCTGCGCGGCCACGGCAATGGCCGCCGTTCGGTTGTCCACGCCCAGCTTCCCGTAGATGTGCACCAGGTGCGTCTTCACCGTCGCCTCGGAAATGAACAGCTGCCGGGCGATGGCCCGGTTCCCCAGGCCGGTGGCCAGCAGCTCGAGCAGCTGGATCTCACGGGCGGAAAGGGCCGGCTCGGGGTTCCGGATCCGTCCCAGCAGCCGCGCGGCTACTTCCGGCGCCAGCGCCGTCTGGCCCGCAGCGGCAGCCAGGACCGCCTGGCGGATCTGGTCCGGCGGCGCGTCCTTGAGCATGTACCCGCTCGCGCCCGCCTCCACGGCAGCAAGGATGTCCGCGTCGGAATCAAAGGTGGTGAGGATCAGCACGGGCGGCGCCGGCGTCCCGGCCTCGCCGGCTTTGATCCTGCCCGTCGCGGTGACCCCGTCCAGGCCGGCGCCCATCTGCAGGTCCATGAGCACGACGTCGACCGGCTCGCCCAGGGTGCGCAGGCGCGCCAGCGCGGCCAGGGCGGCGGCTCCGTCGGCGGCTTCCGCGGCGACGGTGATGCCCTCGAAGTCCGTGAGCATGGCCCGCAGGCCCGCTCGGACGACGGGGTGGTCGTCGACGAGGAGGACGCGGATTTCGTTCACGGTTCTTCCTTCCCGAGTGGCAGCCGGATGGCCACCACCGTGCCGTCCCCAGGCGCGGACTCGAGATCGATGGTCCCGGCCAGCGCTGCCACCCGGTCCCGTAACGATTTCAGCCCGTAGCCGGATCCGTCCGCCCGCTCCGGCACCGCCGAGGGGTCGAAGCCGGCGCCGTCGTCGAAGATGTCCATGGCCACTTCGGTGCCCAAAAAGGACAGGGTCACCACGGCGGTGCGGGCGTCCGCGTGGGCCCACACGTTGGCGAGGCTGGCCTGCGCGGCACGAAGCAGGGTGGTCCGGTGGGGGTTGGAGAGTTCCGCCGGGGTTCCGTCTATTTCCAGGCGGCAGCGCAGGGCGTTGCCTCGGGCGGCCGCCTCCGTTTCGGTCTGTTCGCACAGCCGGCGCAGGCTGTCCACGAGCGGGTTTTGTTCAAGCTCGGGAGGCTGCAGGCCGCGGACGAAGTTGCGGGCCTCGGCAAGGTTGGCGGCCGCGGTTTCCTGGACGGTCCGGAGCCGGTTCCGGGCCGTCCCGGTGTCGCCGGCTTCCAGCGCCTGTTCGGCCGAGCGTCCCATCAGGACGATGCTGGAGAAGCCCTGGGCCAGGGTGTCGTGGATTTCGCGGGCCAGCCGGGTCCGCTCCGCCAGGGTTCCGGCGTCGTGCTGGCTGCGGGCCAGCTCCGCGCGGGTGCGGCGGAGTTCCTCAGCCGCGAGACGCTGATTTTCTGCCTCCAAATACAGCGCACGGTAGGCCAGGCCGGTGACGACGGCGAATGCTGCTCCGAAACCCGGTCCGAGCAGCATCGGCAGCTGCAGAGCGCTCCCCGGACCGCCGTTGTGGAACCACAGCGCCGTGACCACCAGCAGCGTGCTGGCGGCGATTGCGGCCAGTGCCGGACCCCTGGGCAGCAGGTGCAGCTGAAGGAAGAACAGCGGAAAGGCCAGCCAGACGAAGTCTGCGCTGCCCCAGACCAGCAGCAGCCAGAGCAGGCAGACAGCAGCCAGCCACCACCTGGAATAGGGCCGCGGATCGAAGCGTCCCGGCCGGGCCGAGTGGCGTTTCTCCAGCACCGTTCCCGCAAGGTACACACCGGCAAGGCACAGGACCGCGCCCAGGTTGAGCCAGCCGGCCCCGTGGATCCCGGCGGCCAGCAGCCTGACCAGCGCCACGAGCAGCAGCACGGCGAATCCCACGTGCAGGCTGACCCGCAGGACCCGCAGGATGACGGCCGCGCCCGTGGGGTTCCCCTCCGCCCCGCTGCTTCTGCCGTCCATGCTTTCAGCCTAGCGCCGGGCGGCCCCCCGTTCTCCGGAAACGGGCCGGAACCGGGGCCCGCGGGCCAGGATCAACCTTTTGGTTGACTGCCGGATCAACCCGACGGCCGCGGCGGACCATCCCGAGGCCTGATGGCACGGCCGCCCCGCGCCGCGAGAGTCGAAGGGAGGCCAACCACCACCAGAAAAAGGACACCCATGTTTCTCGCCATCCGCGACATCCGCTTCGCCAAGGGCCGCTTCGCCCTGATGGGCGGCGTCGTCGCCCTCATCACCCTGCTGCTGGTGATGCTCTCCGGACTGACCGCCGGGCTCGGCAACCAGTCGACCTCCGCCATCGCGGGGCTGCCCGCGGACCAGCTCGTCTTCGGCGCACCCGCCGGCGGCAGCCCCGAGGCCTCCTTCACCGAATCCGAGGTCACCGGCGCGCAAGTGGCCGGCTGGTCCGGCCGCGACGGCGTCAGCAAGGCCGAGGCCCTGGGCATCAGCCAGGGCCGGCTGCAGGCCCTCGGGGCCGGGGGAGTCCCTGCCGGGACGGCGAATGTGGCCGTCTTCGGCCTCGGCGCCGGCAGCAGCCTCTCCCCGGCCCCGGTGGCCGAGGGCACCGTGGCGGTCGGGGCCGGCCTGGCCAAGGAGCTGGAGCTCGCCGTCGGCAGCCGGGTCGCGGTGGGAGGCACCGAACTGTCGGTATCGGCCGTGGTTCCGGAGCAGTGGTACTCGCACACCGGCGTCGTCTGGACCACGCTGGCGGACTGGCGGAAGCTGGCCCATCCTGCCGGGAAGGACGCCCTCGGCACCGTGATCGCCGTCAGTTTCGACGACGGCGCCGACGTCGATGTCGCCGCAGCCAACCAGGCCGCCGGAACGGTCAGCGCCACCCGGGCGGGCTCCTTCCAGGCGCTCGGCTCCTACCGCAGCGAGAACGGTTCGCTCATGCTCATGCAGGCCTTCCTCTACGGCATCTCCGCGCTGGTGATCGTGGCCTTCCTGACCGTGTGGACCGTGCAACGCACGCGGGACATCGCCGTGCTCAAGGCCATGGGCGGTTCCTCGGCCTATGTGCTCAAGGACGCCATGGTGCAGGCTGCGGTCGTCCTCGTGGCCGGGGCCGCCGCCGGAGGCACGGCCGGCGTACTCGGCGGCCTGCTCGCCGCCCGGGCAGCCCCGTTCCTCACCACACCGCAAACCACCTTGCTGCCGATCGCCGGGATCGTCGTCCTGGGCCTGGGCGGCGCGGCGCTGGCGGTGCGGGGCATCACCCGTATCGACCCGCTGCTGGCGCTCGGCGGCAACTGACCATCTCCGGCGCTTACCGCCCTTCCCTAAGCACACAAACATTCCTTGAAAGGCATATCTATGGAAACCGCCCTGAAGATCAGCAACGTCACGCTGGAATACCCTGATGGCGACGGGGTCCTGCGGGCCCTCGATGACGTCAGCCTGGAAGTACGCCGTGGCGAATTCGTCTCGCTGGTGGGCCCGTCGGGTTCCGGAAAATCGTCGCTGCTGGCCGTGGCCGCCACCCTGGTCCGGCCCACGGCCGGGTCAGTCGTGGTGGCGGGCCGCGACGCCGGCGCCCTCCCGGACGCGGGCCGGACCGCACTGCGAAGGGACAGCATCGGCATCATCTTCCAGCAGCCGAACCTCCTGCCGTCCCTTACCGCGGCCGAACAACTCGTGATCGCCGCCCATCTGCGGGCCGAGCCGCTCCGCGCTGCGAGGCTCAGGGCCGCGGGGCTGCTGGGCCGGGTGGGCCTCGGATCCGTGCTCGACAAACGCCCCCACCAGCTCTCCGGCGGCCAACGCCAGCGCGTGAACATTGCCCGGGCCCTGATGGCCGACCCCGCGGTGCTGCTGGTCGACGAGCCGACGGCGGCGCTCGACCACGAACGGAGCGCGGAGATTGTCCGGCTGCTCCGCCAGGTCACGGATGAGTTCGGCGTGGCGACCCTGATGGTCACGCACGACACCGGGATGCTTTCCTACACCGATGCCGTGGCGACGATGCGTGACGGCCGCCTTTCCGCAGCCGGAATCTTCGCGCCGGCACCCTAGGCGGGGTCGGCCGGGCCCTAACTTGCCTCTTGGCGGCCCAGCCCGGGGACCGGCATCCCGAACATGTCTTTCAAGGCATGCCGGGCCGCGTGGAGGCCGGGCATGCCGGTCACGCCCGGTCCGGGCGGCGTCGACGAGGAACAAAGGTACAGGCCCGGAATTGGCGTCCGCCACGGCACCGGGCTGAGCACCGGCCGGCGGAACATGCCCCGCAGATCCATCGCGCCGGCACTGAAATCGCCGCCGACGTAGTTCTCGTTGTACTCGGCGAGTTGCGCCGCCGTCGTCACGCGGCAGCCCACCACCAGCTCGCGGAAGCCCGGGGCGAAGCGTTCCAGCTGGGCCGTGACGGCCTCGCCCATGTCCACCGTGGAGCCGGCCGGAACGTGGCAGTAACTCCAGAGGATGTGCCGGCCGGCGGGGGCGCGGCCGGGATCGAAGCGGGAGGGCTGCGAGACCAGGACATACGGCCGTTCCGGGTGCCGGCCGGCGGCCACAAGGTGTTCTGCCTCGGCGGTTTCGGCCCGGGTGCCGCCGACGTGGACGGTGCCGGCGTCGGCGAGTTCCGCAGCGGCCCACGGCACCGGGCCGGAGAGGATGAAATCGACCTTGCAGGCGGCGTTGCCGAAGCGGAACGACTCAAGGGCACGGGTATAGCCTGGCGGCAGGCGGTGGGCGGCAATCCGAAGCAGTCCGGGCGGGGCCACGTCCAGCAGGGTGGCCCGGACCGGGGGCAATTCCGCCAACGAGCCAATCCGCACCCCGGTCTGCACGACACCGCCGTGAGCCTCGATATCCGCCACCATCGCCCGCGCGATGGCCGCCGAGCCGCCCACCGGGATCGGCCAGCCGCCGGCGTGCCCCAGCGCGCCCAGCAGCAGGCCCGCGCCGGCCGCGGGCAGCGTCGGCAGGGGAGCCACGGCATGCGCGGCCACCCCGCTGAGCAGGGCCGGTGCCAGCTCATCCCGGAACCTCGCGCCCCACCAGCGGGTGCCCTGCTCGAGGGTGCGCAGTCCGAACACTGCGGCCGCCACCGGCTGCCGCGGTATCCGCAGCAGCTGGTTCAGCGTCAGATCGGCAACGCCCTCGAGCCGGTCCACCAGCGGGGACATGAGCCGCCGGTAGGCTTCGCCGTCGCGACCCAGGGCCGCCACCGTCCGCTCCAGCGAGCGGTAACCCAGCGCCGCCCGGCCGCCGTCCAGGGGTGCACCATGGGAGAGTTCGGGTACCTCCAGCCGGATCCGGCCGGCCAGCTCGAACTCACGGAAGAAGGGCGAGGCGAGGGCCATCGGGTGCACCGCCGAGCACACGTCGTGGAAGTGTCCCGGCTCGATGAGTTCCGTGGTCCGGAGGCCGCCGCCAACGGAAGCGGCCGCCTCGTAGACGTGCACCGCGAGCCCCGCCCGGGCCATCGTCACTGCTGCCGCCAGCCCGTTCGGACCGGAACCGACGACGGCGACGTCAGGCACGGGACTCAGGCGTCCGCATGGGCGCGCCGCCACGGCAGCACGGACGCTGTCGGGCGCCGCACCTCCAGCCGCAGCCAGTCTGCGGCGCCGTCGAAGGGGCCGCCGTGCGGGTCATCCATGCCGCCGCGGCGGATGACGTCGTAGCTCGGGTCGAGGATGTCCCACACCACACGCGCCATGAGGTAGCCGGTGGCGAGCATGTGGGCGAGGACGGCAAGGACGTAGTACGGCATGTCGATGTTGTGCTGGGTGGCGCCGCCGCTGGTCACCTGGCCCAGGTACATCCAGATGGCGGCCCAGTGCAGGCCCTCAATGGCCTGCCAGATCAGGAAGTCCCGCCATCTGGGCCGTGCCAGCGCCAGCAGCGGAATCAGCCAGATCACGAACTGCGGCGAATACACCTTGTTGGTGAGGATGAAGGCGGCCACGATCAGGAATACCAGCTGGGCCAGCCGCGGCCTCCGCGGAGCCGCGAGGGCAAGGGCGGCGATCAGCACGCAGGCGAACAGGAAGAGGTTGAGGGCCAGGCCGTTGATGACCTCGGCCTCCAGCGGCTTCCAGCCCAGGCGTCCGGCCACCAGGTTGTAGGCGAACCAGGGCGAGCTGTAGCCCGCCGGCCGTGATTCGGTGAACTGGTAAAAGTACTTCCAGCCGGCCGGGTCGCCCGCGGCGGCCGGGATGTTCACGGCCAGCCAGGTCGCGACGGCGGCGCCGGCGGTGACCAGGAAGGCACGGATTTTGCCGGTGCGGAGCGCCAGCAGCAGGACCGCGCCCAGGATCAGCAGCGGGTAGAGCTTGGTCGCGGTGCCCAGGCCAATGAAAAGGCCGGCAAGAAGCAGCTTGTTCCTGGAAAAGAAGTACATGCCCAGGGCCAGCAGCGCGACGGCCCACATGTCCCAGTTGATGAAGCCGGCAAGGACGATGCCCGGGGCCAGGGCCACCATGGCGGCGTCCCAGGACCGGCGTCGGGCGGTGCGTGCGGTGGCCAGCACGGTGACGATCCAGACGGCGGCGATCAGGGTCGCGTTGACGTCGAAGTAGGCCAGAACGCGGGAATTGCTGACGCCCTCACCGGGAACCAGGAGTGCGGTGGCGCCGGCGATGAAGCCCATCAGCACGGGATATTCGAAGAAGCTGCCTGCGGTGACGAAAGGGAAAGCCCCGTCGCCCAGACCGCGGTTCCTGAACAGTTCGGGGAAATCCGAGTAGCAGGTCGCGTAGAACTGGCCGGGGGATACCCAGCCCTTGCTGCGGCAGTAGCCCTTCAGCAGGAGCCCCGCCAGGGCGGCCAAGACGGTGAGCAGGACGAGGACCCGTTCCACGGTGAAGATCCCGGGGGAGACGATGCCGGGGGCCGTGCGGCGGCCGAGCGGGCCACCGATGAGTTCGGTGAAATTCCGCAGCAGCAGGTCGCTGCGGCTTGGGACTACCAGTCGGGTCCGCTTGCGGCTCTCCGGCGGCATTGTCTCCTGCATGCCTCGAGCTTACCGGGGCGGCCGCACTGTGCGGCGGCAGGACCCGGGCTGAAGTCCGGGGATGGCCACGGCGGCAAGACGGCGGCAAGACGGGGGTTAAATGGGGGAGCCCACGCGTCGCCGCGTGGGCTCCTTGCGGATCGGTTCCGATAACTGCCATCAGCTCCTCCTTCGATGGGTGCGTTCCTCCGCCGTGGTCTGGGCCGGAGCGCCGCGCATCAGCGGAGAAGTCCCATCTGATGCATTGCAAGGAAGAGGTCTTCGCGCCGCTGCTCAAGCAGCTGGGCGTTGAATTGGGTCTTGTCCTTGCGCACCGGGTGTGAGTTGAAGATCAGTACGTTCTGCAGTTTTCGGATCATGGTGGTCACCTCCTCCCGGAAGTCTCGGTGGAGACGTTGTTTCCGCGGGTCCCGCAGGGTGGCGGCGGGGGCGGTGGATCTTGTTGCGATAGTCACGGTTGACCTTTCGTTGCTTTCGGAAATGAAAAGTAATTGGGCATGACAATTAAGGCCCTGGAAATGGAGGAATACGGCCCTAATTAGGCAAGGAAGTGCCCGGCGTTAATTGAGGGATTCCGCAAAAGCGGAAGAATGGCCCCTGGACGTGTGGCGCCGCAACCCCAACAAGAAGCTGGGTTCCGAACTATGGGGATGTTGCGCAACCGCGTGGTTCCGCTGGGTCAGACCGTTCCGTGCAGGACATCCCGGAGGGATGGACCTGGCAATCTTTCTGCGCCGGCTTCAGGCCGGGAGCGCGGAAATTAGCAGGCGGGCAGTCCGACCTTCGGGCGCGCAGCAGCGACAGAGGCCGGGGTGGCGGTGAAGGTGTACATCCATCCGCTAGTCAAAGTAATCATTTTCCCAACCTCCTTTTCTGTTCTGCCGTGGCTCCGGCTGACTGGCCGGGCGACGCGCGCCGTGACCCCGGCAAGTCGCTCTGGAGTCAGAAATAAAAATACATCATGAATGTGCCCGTTGGCCACCAAATTCATAAAGATTCTGCAAAATCTTTTCTAAACGGGGTTTTATAGTCCCCATCTGACGACGGCGGGTGTCTTTTTGTCCCAGCCAAGCGTGCATACTTTCGCGGTTCCAAGCACAAAGTGCCGGCCCTCGTGGGCGTCGAGTCCCAGCCACCGGGCAGTAAGGATCCGGGAGAAGTGTCCGTGCGCCACGATCAGCACATTGTCCAGGCCGGACTCGAGCACGCGGGCCACGATCTTATCAGCGCGGGCGGCGACGTCGTCGAGGGACTCCCCGCTGGGAACCCCGTGGGTCCAGATCAGGTAGTCGGGATTGTCCTTGCGGATCAGGTCGGAACTGATGCCCTCGTACTCGCCGTAGTCCCACTCCACGGCCAGGGGCTCCTGCTGGGCGTCCGGGAATCCCGCGAGTTCCGCGGTCCGTCGTGCCCGGCGCAGCGGCGAGGTCAGCACGAGGTCGAAGTCGACGGCGTCGAGCACCTTCCGCGCCTCCACCGCCTGCTGCTCGCCTTCCACCGTGAGCGGAAGGTCGGTCAGGCCGGTGTACTGGCCGCTCTTGGACCACTCCGTTTCACCGTGGCGCAGGATCCAGAGCTGGGGGCGGGGGCCGTTGGAAGGTGCAATCACTTAGGACTCCTCTGTTGGGGAAACGTCGACGGCGGCAGCTTCCGGCTGCGCCGCCCACCATTCGTGCAGCTTGGCTTCGGCCACGGCTGGCTCCAGCGGTCCGTGTTCCATCCGTTCCTCCAGCAGGAACTTGTAGGCCCGACCCACCACGGGGCCCGGTTTGAGCCCCAGCAGCGCCATGATCCGGCCGCCGTCGAGGTCGGGGCGGACGGCGTCGAGGGACTCCTGCTCGCGCAGGGCGGCAATGCGCCCCTCAAGGTCGTCGTACGCGAAGGCGAGCCGCTCGGCCTTGCGCTGGTTGCGGGTGGTCACGTCCGAGCGGGTCAGCCGGTGCAGGCGCTCCAGCAGCGGACCGGCGTCGGTGACGTAGCGGCGGACCGCCGAGTCGCTCCAGCCCGCATCGCCGTAGCCGTAGAAGCGCATGTGCAGCTCCACCAGCTTGGCCACCGCCTTGATGGTGTCGTTGTCGAAGCGGAGCGCCTTCATCCGCTTCGTGGTGAGTTTGGACCCCACCATGTCGTGATGGCGGAAGCTCACCGCGCCGCCGGGCTCGAAGCGGCGCGTGGCGGGCTTGCCGACGTCGTGCATGAGGGCAGCGAACCGCAGCACGAAGTCAGGGCCGGGCACCGGACCGTCAGCCTCCGATTCCAGCGCCGCGGCCTGTTCCAGGACCTGCAGGGAGTGTTGGTACACGTCCTTGTGGCGGTGGTGCTCATCGGATTCGAGGCGCAGGGCGGAGACCTCGGGCAGCACGAACTCCGCCAGCCCCGTCTCCACCAGCAGGTCCACGCCGGTCCGGGGCCGGGGGGCGCAGATGAGCTTGACCAGTTCGTCGCGCACGCGCTCGGCGGAGATAATCTTGATCCGCTCGGCCATTTTGGTCATGGCCTGGCGCACGTCCGGGTGCACGCTCACGCCCAGCTGGGCGGCGAAGCGGGCGGCGCGCATCATCCGCAGCGGGTCATCGGAGAAGGAGTCCTCCGGCGAGCCGGGAGTCGCGAGCGTGGAGGAGTGCAGGTCCCGGACGCCGCCGAACGGATCCACCAGCTCCAGCGTCGGCAGCCGCAGGGCCATGGCGTTGATGGTGAAGTCCCGGCGCAGCAGGTCATCGGTCAGCGAAGATCCAAACGCCACCACGGGCTTGCGCGATTCCGGATCGTAGGCTTCCGCGCGGTAGGTGGTGATCTCGATCTGGAACCCGGCTTTGCGCATGCCGATCGTCCCGAAGGCGCGCCCAATCTCCCAGTAGTTGTCCGCCCACTTCTTGATCAGCGCCACGGTCTCATCCGGCGTCGCGTCCGTGGTGAAGTCCAGGTCCGGCGAGACCCGGCCGAGGAAGAGGTCGCGGACGGGTCCGCCCACCAGGGAGAGTTCGTGACCGGCGTCGACAAAGCGCTGCCCAAGCTCGAGGACCACCGGATCTACCTGGAAATCGACAGTGTGGGAGTCAGTCTGGTGATGTGCGTGCGCCATAGTCTCTTAAGCTTGTCAGAAATCCCGGCCAGCACCACACCATGGCGGTCCCCGATCCGCCGGTGCCCGCGGTGCGAAGAGGCGGGGGCGTCAATCCAGTTTTCCGCCCGGCCACTTTCCTGTCATGTTTAGGTCATCAAGTCCGGGCAAGAGTCGTTAGAGTGGACTTCATGGCCCATCCCGTACCGAGCGCTCCCGGCAGGAGGACAAACGCACCGTTGCCATCGGCAATCGGTGCCAACGTCGCGCCTGTGCAGCACCCGGGACAGGCTTCGCTGCCGACCGTCGAGGAAATCTCCGCCGGCGGCGTCGTGGTGGACACCTCCGACGCCGAGTTGCGGGTCGCCATCATCGCGCGCCTCAACCGGGGCGGCCGCCTCGAATGGTGCCTGCCCAAGGGCCACCCGGAGGGCAAGGAAAGCAACGAGGAGGCCGCGGTCCGTGAAATTGCGGAGGAAACCGGGATCGAGGGCAAGATCCTCGCACCGCTCGGCAGCATCGACTACTGGTTTACCGTCAGCGGGCACCGCGTCCACAAGACCGTCCATCACTATCTGCTGCAGTCCACCGGCGGGGAACTGACGATCGAGAACGATCCGGACCAGGAAGCCGTGGACGTCGCCTGGGTCCCCATCCACGAGCTCGCCCGCAAGCTCTCCTTTCCAAATGAGCGCCGCATCGCGGACCTCGCCCGGGAAGTCCTGCCCGAACACCGCTAAGGCTTCCGCCGGCGGCCGCTCCGCGCCGGACGGCCGGGAATCCGCGCCGCCCGGGTGCCCGGATTACGCACAAAGGCGCGCCCGGGTGAGACGATGAAGATAATGTCTGCCGCCAAGCCCCATTCTGAAAAGTCCGTCCCCTCCGGCACCGCCGCCCCTCAGGCCGCCCACTCCGGAGAGGCGCGGTCCAGCGCCGTCATGGCTGCCGGAACCTTGGTTTCGCGTTTCCTGGGCTTCGGCAAGACCTGGATGCTGGGAGCCGCCCTCGGCCTCGGATCCACGGTCACCGACACCTTCATCAACGCCAACAACCTGCCGAACCTGATCTTCCTGCTGGTGGCCGGCGGGGTGTTCAATGCCGTCCTGGTGCCGCAGATCATCAAGGCCAGCAAGGCGCCGGACCGCGGGGCGGACTACATCAGCCGCCTGCTGACCCTGGCCGTCGTCGTGCTGCTTTCCCTGACGCTGCTGGTGACCCTCCTCGCGCCGTGGGTGATTGAACTGACCACGCAGGGCTATTCGCCGCAGCAGAAGTCGCTGGCCGTGGCCTTTGCGTTCTGGTGCCTTCCGCAGATCTTCTTCTACGGCCTGTACGCCCTGCTCACCCAGGTGCTCAACGCCAACGGCGCCTTCGGTCCCGCCATGTGGGCGCCGATCCTGAATAACATCGTCGCGATTGCCGGGCTGGGCATGTTCATCGGAATCCTCGGCGCCAACGCGAGCAACCCGCACACGCTCGACAACTGGGGCTCTTTCCAGACCTTCCTGGTGGCGGGGTTCTCCACGATTGGCGTGGTGGCGCAAACAGCCATCCTGCTGGTTCCGGTCTTCCGGCTGCGGCTGGGCCTGCGGCCGCGTTTCGGCTGGCGCGGCGTGGGCCTGGGCCAGGCGGCGAAACTGAGCGTGTGGACGCTGGCCACCGCGGCCGCGGGGCAGCTGGCGTTCCTCTACGTCATGCGCATCGCCACGATCCCGGGTGCCGAGCGGCTCCGGTTGGAACGCGCGGGGGACCACGCCACGGCGGCAACCCTGCCAGGCAACGCCGTGCTCGAAGTGGCCAGCCAGCTCTACCTGCTCCCGCACTCCATCATCGCGCTCTCGCTGGCCACGGTGCTGTTCAACCGCATGACCCGCGCCTCCCAGGACGGCAACCGGGCCGAGCTTCGGCGGGCCCTGTCGCATGGCCTGCGCACCATGGCCGTCGCCACGGTCTTCGGCGCCCTGGCGCTCTTCGCCCTCGCGGGACCGCTGGGCATGTTCTTCTCGGGCGGCCACAAGCAGGACGGCGTCATGCTGGCCCAGACGCTCACCATCCTGGCGCTCAGCACCCCGTTCATGAGCGCGAACTTCATGATGTCCAGGGTGTTCTACGCGAACGAGGATGCGCGGACCCCGTTCTTCATCCAGCTGGTGCTGGCCTTGGTCAACGTGGTGTCGGCGTTCTTTATCCAGTTCCTGCCCTTTGACCAGATCATCTTCGCGATCGCGATTCTCTACACGGGCGGCAACATCCTCTCGGTCATGGTCAGTGCCTTCTTCCTCCGCCGGCTCCTCGGGCACCTCGACGGTCCGCGTGTGGCCAGCTCCTACATCCGCATGGGCTACGCCGCGCTCGGTTCGGCCATCGCAGGCGCCGGCGCCCTGTGGCTGATGGGCAGCTACCAGGCCGACGGCTTCGCCTGGAGCAGCCGGCCCGCAGCCTTGGTGACGGTCGTCGTCGTCGGCCCCGTCATGCTCGCCGTCTACTTTGTCCTGCTGAAAGTCCTCCGGGTCACGGAACTGGAGGACCTGCTGCAGCCGCTGCTGGGCCGCCTGCGGCGCACTCCCGCCGCCCCCGGCCCGGAAACCGCCCCGGAGCTTGAAGCCGAACCGGGCGCCGGTGAAGCCGTTGCGCGCGAAGTTCCGGCACCGCCGCGCCCGGCGCCGGAACGCGCCACCACGTCGGTGGATACCGGCCTGATTCCCCGGATCTCGGGCGAATTCGACGCCGCCTCCTTCCGTGCCGGCCCCGACCTGGGTACCGGGGACGGCCGGGGCTGGGCGGCGGACGGCAGTTACCTTCCCGAGGAGGAACTCCCGGGCACCGCCCAGGGCAGCCAGGGCCGTGCCGAAATTCCGCTGCCGGGGCGCCGGACCTATCAGGGCCAGGCCGGTCACAACCCCTACTTCCCGTTCGACCGGCGAAGGAAAAAATGACGCCTTTCATGCGCCCGTCGCCGGGATCACGCGGCGCGGACACTGCATCGGCTAGGATCGAAGACTAACAAGGGGAGTTGCAGACGAAGGGTCAACCGGCTTTACCGGGGGCCTTAGGTGACTGACGAAGTCGCCGAGGCCGGCAGTTCCCGGACAGCCTAGGAGGAGCCCGTGTCCCACCCGATCGATGTCGGATCAGTACTTGGCGGCCGTTACAAGGTCACTGCCATGGTTCTGACCTCGCATGACCAGGATCTGGTGCTGGACGGAGTGGATCAGGTACTGAACCGGCCGGTGAGCATCCTCGTAGCCGGCCCGGGCAACGCCGACCAGGTCGCCCAGAGCGCCCGCGAAGTGGCTACCGGCGAGCGGCCCGGCCACGTCCAGATCCTTGACCTTGGGGTCAGCGATGCTGCCACCTACCTGATCACCAACCACACTTCGGCCGCGGACCTGCTGGACCTCGTGGTGAGTTCCAACCCGCCGTACGTCGAGCCCTTCTTCACCGACACGCTGGGCAGCGAAATCTTCGGCCAGCCACGCTCCAACGAACCTGAGACCTATGACGGACTCTACGACGACGAGGAAGTCGACGCCGGGTACATCAACTACGGAGAGCAACAGCGCCAGGCCGGGCAACTGCCCCCGACGCCGGCGGCGCCCGCGCAGCGCGTTCCTGCTCCGCCGGCGGCCTCACCGGCCGCTGGTGCCCGTGGTGCCGGGGCGGCAGCTGCCGGGGCCGCCGGCGTAGCCGCCGGAGCTGCCGCGGCCAACGCTTCGAGGTCCCCGAAGACCGCGCCGCAGGAAGCTACGGCGCAGCCAACGGCCGCCCAGCCCGTTCAGGCCGCACAGCCCGCCCCCGAGGCGCCGAAGGTCTCCCGCTGGGAGGACGACGACTACGACGATGCCCAGCCTGACCAGCGGACGATGGCGATGCAGGCGGCCAGTGCGAAGGGCACTGGCGACGGCCGCGCGGCGCGGAGTTTCCCGGCGTTCGCGAAGAAGAGCGAATCCCAGGACCGCTACGACGACTATGACAACGATGATGACGACGACGCACCCCGGCGCGAACCGCGGTCCCTGCGCTGGCTCGTCGGCGCCCTGCTGGCCGCCGTGCTGGTGATTGGCTTGATCTTCGCCGTCACCAACCTTGGCGGCCTCTTCAAGGGCGGCACGCCCCAGGCCGCCAAGACCACGGCGTCCCCCGGCGCGCCCACGAAGTCGGACACGCCCTCCGCCACCCAGAGTGCGCCGCCGGCCGCGGTTCCCCCCGCTATCGAGTCAGTCACCCGGCAGGGCAACTTCGACTTCGCCGCTACCTACGACGGCGACCTGGTCAAGACCTACGACGGCAACGCCGCCAGCTACTGGTCCGACATGGAATTTGCCACCGACGGCTGGGGCGGCTTTGCTCCCGACGGCGTGCCGCTCGTCGTCAAACTGAAGGGTCCGGCCCAGATTTCCTCGGTGACCCTGAGCCAGCTTGGCGCGTCCGGCGGCAACATCAGCATCTTCACCAACGACCGGCCCACGCTCGACGGCGCCAAGCAGGTAGGCAGCAACAGCTTCACCTCCCCGGAGCTCACCATGCCCCTGCAGGAACCGGTCAAGGCACAGTACGTAATCGTTTCCATCAAGAGCCTGCCCAAGCTCGCCGCACCCAAGACCCGCTACGGCTACGGCCTGCGCCTGGCCGAGATCAAAATCCAGTAACTGCCTCCCGTTGGAGGCCGTAACCCGCGGGAAAGCAAACGCTCCAACCCCTTGGCTACCGGTACCCTGAGTGGTGGGCACGGCTGCGCCGCGCCCGGTGTGGGTGGAATATTCAGCTGCCCACATTAGTTGTGCCATGTGGCCGGCCACCCAGGCGGGCGCATCGACAAAGGAAGAGGTTCACCGTTTAGTGAGCAACGCAGAAAACACCGCGTCCGAAGTACGTGATGTCATCATCGTCGGCTCCGGGCCCGCAGGCTACACCGCCGCGGTCTACACGGCGCGCGCCAACCTGAAGCCGCTGCTCCTGGCGGGTTCCGTCACCGCCGGTGGAGAGCTGATGAACACCACCGACGTCGAGAACTACCCAGGCTTCCCGGATGGCATCATGGGCCCGGACCTCATGGAAAACTTCGAAAAGCAGGCCGAGCGCTTTGGCACTGAAATCCAGTTCGAGGACGTCACCGAACTGGACCTGGACGGCGACATCAAGACTGTGACCATCGGGACGGGGGAGACCTTCCAGGCGCGGTCCATCATTCTGTCGACCGGCTCTGCCTACCGCGAGCTTGGCCTTCCGAACGAAAAGCGTCTCTCGGGCCACGGCGTGAGCTGGTGCGCAACCTGCGACGGATTCTTCTTCAAGGATCAGGACATTGCCGTCATCGGCGGCGGTGACTCGGCAATGGAAGAGGCGCTGTTCCTGACCAAGTTCGCGAAGTCCGTCACTGTGGTTCACCGCCGCGACACGCTCCGCGCTTCCAAGATCATGGCCGACCGCGCCCTCGCCCACGAGAAGATCAATTTCATCTGGAACAGCGGCGTAGAGGACGTGCTGGGAGGCGACAAGGTCACCGGCCTGCGGCTGAAGAACCTCGTTGACGGCACCGAAACCGAGCTCGCCGTGACTGGAGTCTTCGTTGCGATCGGGAATGATCCCCGCACTGACCTCGTCAAGGGCAAGCTGGACCTTTCACCGGAAGGCACCATTGCCGTCCAGGGCCGTACTTCCAAGACGAGCGTCAAGGGCGTCTTCGCTGCCGGCGACGTCATCGACCCGACCTACCGCCAGGCCATCACCGCTTCGGGTTCGGGCTGTGTGGCCGCGCTCGACGTCGAGCACTACCTCGCAGACCTCCACGCCTAAGCGGCGCGCGGCAAGCATCTAAGAGAAAGACAAGGTTATGAGCAACGCTAAAGACGTAACAGACGCTAGCTTCAGCACCGACGTGCTGGGAGCCGACAAGCCCGTCATCGTGGACTTCTGGGCCGAATGGTGCGGTCCCTGCCGCAAGCTTGGTCCGATCCTGGACGAGATCTCCGTCGAGTACAGCGAGAAGGTCAACGTCGTCAAGGTGAACGTCGATGACAACCCGGCCATCGCTGCTGAATACGGCATCACCTCCATCCCGGCCGTTTACCTGTTCCAGGGTGGGGAAGTGAAGAGCACCGTCATCGGCGCCAAGCCCAAGCAGTTCTTTGAAAAGGAATTCGCCGACGTGCTGTCCTAGCCTGTAAGGCAGTTTCGGGCCGGCCCGATCAAAAGGCCTGCCATAACGCTGGTCCCCACTCACGGAGTAGGGGGCCAGCGTTTTTTGGTTTCCGCGTTTTTTGGTTTCGGGCGACTCGGGATTCGGGCTTTCCTATGCCGGCCCGTCGGATTGGAGGAACGCAGCTCGGGGGACTGCGCCTGAAGGTGGGAGCCAGTCTGCGGCTGGAGGACCAGGCCGGCGGTTTGATGGCGGGGCCGCGCCGGAGCTCGGATGGCGGGCTGAGCAGGTGGCCAGGTCCATTCCGGAGTTGGGCAGGGGTCGCCTGCCGACGCCGGCGCTGCCCTTTGCCAAGTGGCCGCCTGTGTTCTTCCGGACCGTTCCATCGTCGCTCGACACCACCCAGAATGCCGACCCTTCGGGCCTGCGGCATGAATGCAACATCATGCCGTTGATTAACGTGCTCTCTTTGGCCAGGTCGGCACGAGTTTCCGTGCAAGCGGGGGCCTTAGCCGGGGTAGGCGCGAGATCACTGTTCGAAGGATTCATCGGGGGAGCAGGTAGTGGTCGGCGGGCCGGTACACGCACGGAATCCCAAAGTCGTGTCCTCGCTTCGGAACGCGGAGCTGTGTCCCGTTGGGGTGGCGGCACCCTTTGGCGAAACCAGGAATGTCGCTGGTGACTCTCGTGAACGGAGTGCTTCCTGATTCGTGGTGCGGCCGGAGCGAATGGGCCCCCCGGGGAAATGTTTCACGTGAAACACTACCCTCGCGTGCCGGGTGTGGATTGGGCTGTGAGCGGCAAGCACACGCTCCGAGGCGGGACTAGCCCCTTAAATCGGCCCTTCTCAAACTCTTTCGGTAAGAGATCCTAACCTCCGCACACGAGCTCCCTACATCCCTGGAGGGCTGCGACCTTCGGGGGTGGACATGTTTCACGTGCAACCATCGCCCCACTGCGGTTTCGGAAATCGTTGCGCCTTACGCCGATTCGCTCCCACACCGTGCGAATACGTGCGACGCAGGGACCGAAAGAGCGTCCGGGGGCTCCAGGACATAGTGTGTGGGCTGTCTGGTTGAGTAGACCAGCTACCGACTCGTACTGACGACCTGGCTACCGCAAGCGGCACCTCCCGTCGGCTGGGGAACGGATCCGTTCATCTGTTCCCTGGTGGGGGCCCTGCTCATTGACGGCACGGGACTGAGAGTGTAGCCCTAGACCCGGCAAATCGTGCTCACTGCACGTTCCACACCGGAGGAACATGTTTCACGTGAAACACCATTCCAGTACAACAAAGTAAACAAGGACCGTCCACTCTCCCGGAGGTCGTTTGCCCTTCCCCACTTCTTGAGCCCGGCTTGGACCAGTACCGGTAGTCCACTATCAAAAGGTCCTCATAAGCACCGAATGACTCGAAATAGCACCGCATGGGGACGCACAACTCGAAGCCACGGCAGTCCTAATCCCTCGTCTCCCCTTGCCCGGCACTCCGGGGGTCCGATGCAGAACTAACTGACACCGCAGTGAGCCTTTCCCAAAGGAAATGGGAACAATCAACCTACCTTTCCACCGCGCTCCGGAAGTACCATGGCGCCCAACAATGGAATGCAAACGCTCCCGCAATTCTGGGGCTACTCGGCGATGTTTCACGTGAAACCCCGCCCCACAGCCCGACTGCCGCCTAGAAACCCCTTGGCCGGGCAACATGCCACTCGTACGATCTCCACGCACAGCAATTGACCTGCAGTCGCTATAGGTTTGGCAGAACATCGGACTCCACGACTGGCATCCAGCTCGTTCGAATCGCCGAAACAGCCTTCCGGCTATCGGCCAGGTCCGAGCTCTACGTTCGGCAGCCCTCCACCAAGCCTTGGACCGGCGGATGAATACCTTGTTTGGGAGGAACCTGTCCTCAGTGCCAAGGGGATCTGGAGCCGTTGAGGCCCGTCTTGCGCAGCAGCACCCGCCCTGGTAGGCCGCGACGGACACGGAATGCCTGTCGACGGGGACAGTTGGCACGAGGGCCTGTTCCTCAGGCTGGATTCCCCGCGGCAGGCCGGCTCACCGGGCGGACATGCCCGATAGCGGGGGCAGCATTGAACTCCGGGGATATCCCGGGAAGCAGACCGGGGGTGACTGCGGGAGCTATCCTCGGCGCCTGGCAGCCTGCGTCCGCAGAGCACCACGAGAAGTCCGCGGCCTGACTCAAACCTGCGACAAGCCGTTCCAGGTCGCCGCTGAAAAGCAAACCTCGCAGCCACCACTCTGGACTCGGCGATCGAGAGGACTCAAACCCCCAACCGGAAGCTAGGTGCCGAAAGGAAACGAGGACCAACGCTGGCCCACACCGCCTATGCTCGGCTGGGGGATTGCGGCACTCGGACACTGTTCCGAACCCCGTGCCCGTCGACGTCGGACTCGTGCACTCCGGAGGACTTCCCTACGGCGGGGCAACAACGCAGGCAACATCTAGTGCGCCGTCCCTAACCTGGCCGGCATGGGACTGACGCGCCCCTTCGCGGGAGCAATGCGGTACGCGGGACCGGGACCGTCGGACTAGGGGAACGCCGTTGCGACCCCTCCGTCAGACGGCCCACCAACGGAAGGCGCAGGCGCTGGAATCCATGCGTGAGGTTTGGAAATAGTCCGTGTGCAGCACCGGACTTTCGACGGCGTTGCTGCATCTGGCGCCCAGTGAGCAAGGATCCACCGTGGCCCCGAAGTGCCCACCGAGGCGCATTCCCACTTGCTCGGACCGAAGCAATCCTCGCTGTTAGCTGCCCCCCCGCGCCACCCCCGGCCGGCAAAATTGAAGCGCTGCACTACCCTCCCGGTGTCGAACCAGGGATGGCGGGCAAGTGCACAGCATCTTCTCCACAGAAGTTATGCACACAGTTTTCCACAGGACACTGAGACATTACGCACAGCGCTATCCACAGGACGACTTGACACCAGCCTGCGGACTTCCAGCCTGAACGCAGCCGTCGACAAGCTACTACCCCGTACACGCTCAAAGGCCAGCTCCCTCGGCCATCTGCCCAAAGTCGAACCCCTGCACCGGATGCCAGTGAATTTAACCAGACTCTGTGGATTTTAAGGTCATTTGTGTGTACGGTCGCGGGCGACGCCATGTGGGGCGTCCTGTTTCACGTGAAACAATATGGGCCGCCGAAGCGGACCAACAATCGACGGAGCATCCGGCCCGGACGGAACCGCAGTTCCCGGCTCCACTGTCCACCGCAGCCCGAAAGTAATCCACAAAGTTATCCACAGCGATATCCACCGCTCATGAGCCAGCCTGCGACGCAGTCAGTGCGCCGCCCGGGCTGCGTCTCGCGACTTCCGTACTAGCGGACAATGCACAAGCAGGCCGCCGAGGACTACCTCAGAGGAGGTGCCGAACCACTACTCCCTCGTAGTCAGCCCTGGGGAAAGCCGACTGGCTCACAGCTCAAATCTCCGACCCGGGACTACGCCTGGGCCTTACTGGGGGAGGACGTCTGAAACTTACGGTGCTCAGCTGCGACCGCCGGCCGCACTGTCGTGCGCCCCGACGTCGGATCGTGTCGACTGTGGACAGTTCACGGGCGTGAGGGAGGACGGGGGAGTCAATAGCCACGGCTCCGCACACCGTGCAGCTTCGTCCCGCAACGCCAGGCGGTGCCCCCACCACGGGCCACCACTGCGCCTGTGGTGCACCGCGGCTGGCTGTGACCAGTGGCATCCCACCTGCCGTAATGGATAATCCAGCCAGGTCAGCAGCCACTTGCTGTCTCCCGATCGGAGTGGGAACTTCGTCATGGCCAGGAAGAGTGCACAGTAGTCCGGGTGCAGCCTGTCGACGCCGCACTGGCCCCCAAGACAGCACAGATGCATTTCCACGGTGGGGTCCCTTAGGGGCACAGATGCATTTCCTATGGTGGGCTCCGTGCGGCGGCACAGATGCACTTCCTGCGCTGGGGTCCGTGGGCTAATGTGTCCAATGCCGTCAGCCAGAAAGTTGCAGCCGGCGCGCTATGGCGCCCCATCGACGGATTTCGACATCCGCTACAACATTGGACGGGCAGTGATAGACGTACAGGTTCCGGTAGTACAGAGGGGGAGGTGCAAGCACGTTTGAGTACGGTACGCCCGCCCCAACGCTGCTGTGAGGACCTCTCTCCGCTGTGCTCGGGCCGCGCCACGTCTAAGCCACTCCGAACGCGGAATCTCCTAGGCGCTGATCGATAGTCACCATCGGCGTTGTTCCATGGTTTGGTTCGAGCGACAATGTGTCGTTGGCGAAGGGGAACGCGCCGTCGGGTATGTGGAGTCAGCACCTTCGGCATGTTTCACGTGAAACAGCGGGGGATAGGTGAAGCCAAAGCGACCAGCAACCGGTCCTCCCAGTGACGATTCCACCGGGCGCGAGCCTGCCGGCGAGACAGACCGTGCGACGCTACTACTTGCATGCGGCAACCGCGTCGGAAAAACCCCTCAGCCCGACCAGCGAAGGCTGCGTCGACTACTGGAACAACAGCAATCCCGCCAAATAGGCGAGCAGCTGCGGTTTAGCCCCCTGCCATGGCGTCTATCGGGAAGCTGAAGGGAGCTCGCGAAAAGCTGTTTCAGTCTCGCAAACGGCTCCCAACGAGTGCCCTGGGGCGGTCGATGCTGTCTAGGCTTGGCCCACCTCTTCCCGCCGTCCGACGGAAGACGAGCTGTCGTCGTGATCCAGCGCCGACACATACGGGAAAGGCGGAGTCTTTCTGGTCCGTAGTGCCTCATTCAACCCATTCCGGGGAGAGCCCGGATCGCGGCTTCGTTCTTCGCTTATCCCACGTCGTTTCACGTGAAACATACCGCACCGGGCCGTGAGAACGTGCACTCCGACGCCCACCAGCTGAGGCCACTGGGGCGCGCTGCTGTGTTCCAAAGGGGATAGCCTCTAGGCCGGCATGCCCGGCTACCGCACCTGCTCCTTGTCCACAGGCGTTGTAGGCGCCCACACTGCCGACACTGCCCTACGCGCGCTCTGCCTGCGTTCCTGCGTACTGCGGCCCCTGGCGTGCGCATTGAGACCATCCCAGAGCCCTGCCACGGCGATAGAGCCGCCGCCGCTGCCCCAAGCACTCCGCGGCGCCTCAAAACCGAACCAGGTGGCCCAGCGGCCCACGGGAGGGCCCAGAGAGGCCAGCGGAGCCCGCCCGCCAGCGCTGGCGGGCACTTCTGAGTCGATCGGCCACGCGCGGATTTTTGAAACGGAAGCCGTAAGGCGAGCGGCACGGCCGGAAAGCGCTTCGAGCTACCTTTTGGCATCCAACACACAAAAGACAGGGCCTGTTTCACGTGAAACAGGCCCTGTCTCCAGGATAATGCGCTAAGAGTTAGCTTGGGGCACCAGGTGTGAGGACGTCCATGATCCGGTTCAGATCCTCGACGCTGGCGAATTCGATGCTGACGCGGCCCTTGCGGGCCCCCAGCGAGATCTTCACGTTGGTGTCCAAGCGGTCGGACAACGACGAAGCCAGGTAGTCGAGCCGCTCGTGGCGTGCACCCGGACGGGGGATATTGTTCTTCGTCGGCGCTGCCGGGCTCTGGTACAGCGTCACGGCTTCTTCCGTGGCGCGGACGGACATGCCCTCGGCCACGATCTTTTGGGCGAGCCGCTCCATCGCGGCGGCGTCGGGAAGAGCAAGGAGGGCACGAGCGTGGCCGGCCGAAATCACACCGGCGCCGACACGGCGTTGAACAAGCGGAGGGAGCTTCAGCAGGCGGAGGGTGTTCGACACCTGGGGCCGGGAGCGGCCAATCCGGTCAGCAAGCTGCTCATGGGTGGTCCCAAAGTCCTCCAGCAGCTGCTGGTACGCAGCTGCCTCTTCCAGGGGATTCAGCTGGCTGCGGTGGAGGTTCTCGAGCAGAGCGTCGCGAAGCAGGTCATCATCAGTGGTGTCGCGGACGATTGCCGGAATAGTGTCCAGCCCGGCGGCCTGTACGGCACGCCAGCGACGCTCACCCATGACGAGCTCGTAGGGTTCGCCACCTTCTTCGGTTGAGGTACGCACCACAATTGGCTGGAGCACGCCGATTTCACGAACAGAATGCACCAGCTCCGCCATATCGTCCTCATCGAAGACGGAACGCGGCTGCTTGCGGTTGGGGTGGATGTCCGAAACAGGGATTTCCGCGAAACGGACGCCGGGAACTTCAATCAGATCAACGCCGTTGTCGTTGGCAACCGCGTCCGGCGCGGGCACCGGCTTGGTGTCAGTCGGACCCGCGTCCGGGGAGCCGTTCCGGACTGTGGAGTCCTTGGGTGCAGCTGCCTTCTTCACGGCCGCGCCGCCGGTCTGAGCCGGGGCAGCCGGCTTCTTCGTCGCTGCCTTCGTCCCGGCCTTGACCGGCTCAGGCTTTCCAGCCGGCGCGGCAGTTTCGTCCGTGCCGGGAGTTTCCTCCAGGGCAGTCGTCGCAGGGGCAGCGGTCGCAGAAGAAGACGCCGTCGTCTTGTCTGCGGGGGCTTCCGTCGCTTCCGTGGTCTCTTCCGTCAGCGCCGCGTCGGGGGTCCGCTTCCTGGCCTCAGGAAAAAACAGATCCACCGGCCGGGACGGGGCAGAACCGGTCCCGGAGGCGTTAGCCGAGGCGGAACTTGGAATCAGTGCGCCAAGTCCACGGCCAAGGCCGCGTCGCTTATCGCTCATGGATAAATCCCTCCAGTGGAAGAGCCCGGCTTGACCCGGCTCTGGCTAGTGCAATGTTGAGAAGATTCTAACGTTCAGCAATTTCCGCTGCGGCTTCCAAATAGGAAAGAGCGCCGCTGGAGGAAGGATCATAGGTCATCACGGTCTGCTGATAGCTCGGCGCCTCGGAAATTCGCACCGACCGCGGAACCACAGCCCCGAGAACCTGCTCCGGGAAGTGTTCACGGACTTCCGCTGCCACCTGGGCGGCAAGGTTGGTACGCCCGTCGTACATCGTCAGCAGGATGGTGGAGACCACCAGATCGGCGTTGAGGTGCTTCTGGATCATTTCGATGTTCTTGAGCAGCTGGCTCAGGCCCTCAAGGGCGTAGTATTCGCACTGGATCGGGATGAGGACCTCACCGGCCGCGCAGAAGGCGTTGACTGTCAGAAGTCCCAGGCTCGGCGGGCAGTCGATGAAGATGTAGTCGAGCCGTTCCTCGCCGTTCTTGGCGCGTTCCTTGGCGTAGACGTCGATGGCCCGCCGGAGGCGCTGCTCGCGGGCGACCAGGCTGACGAGCTCGATCTCAGCGCCGGCCAGGTGGATGGTGGCCGGGGCGCAAATCAGTTTGTCGATGTCCGGGCACGGTGCCACGACGTCCTGCAGCGGCACGTCGTTGATGAGGACGTCATAGATGCTGTCGACGTCGGCGTGGTGTTCGATACCCAGGGCGGTAGAGGCGTTGCCCTGCGGATCGATGTCGATCACGAGCACATTCAGGCCAGCGGCAGCCAAGGCAGCGGCGATGTTGACCGTGGTGGTTGTCTTACCCACCCCGCCCTTCTGGTTGGAGACGGTGAAGATGCGGGTCTTCTCCGGCTTCGGCAGTTCACGGCCCAGCAGACGTTCCCGACGCTTGTTCTCATGAGCAAGCTCGCGGGCAATCGGACTCGAATCGTCGATCGAGTCCAGGACGTTGCCGACGGACGCGACGGAGGTTTCACGTGAAACGCTGGCGGCAACAGGAACGTCTGCATCCGATCCGGTTTGTTTGGAGGAGATATTGTGAGCGACCGCGGGCGCGGAAAAGGCCCGCGCTGACCCCAGGGACACAAACGGGGGGATCCGTTGTGTGGAGGCTTCGCTACTGCTCACTTGACACTCTCGCTCTCATTCGGCTTTTGCTGCCGGTTACTAGCCTAACCTCTTCCCAAACAAGACCGATGGCACCGGGCGGGTGCTACGCAATCTTTCGAGGCTTGTTCACAACGATTCGGACTACGGTTGTGGGTTCCTCGAGGAGGTCTTCGCCGACGACCACAACAGAGGTCTCCACCCCGCCGAGTTTCCGGATGACCTTGGCGGCCTTCTCAATCTCCTCGCCGGCGCTCCGCCCCTTGATGGCAACGACCTCGCCCTTGCCGCCGAGCAGCGGAATGGTGAGTCCGGCGAGGTTGGAGAGGGCAGAAACAGCCCGGGCAGTGACGACGTCGGCGTTCACGTGCCCCACGGCCAGTTCCGCACGGGTCCGCATCACCGTGACGTTCTCCAACCCAAGGTCATCGACGACTTCCTGCAGCCAGATCACCCGCCGCTCCAGCGGCTCGATCAGTGTCAGTTGCAGGTCCGGCCGCGCAATGGCCAGGCAAAGACCCGGGAGCCCGGCCCCGCTGCCGACGTCGGCAACGTGGCTTCCCTGGGCAATCTCGCGTTCAATAACGGCACAGTTGAGGACATGCCTGCTCCACAACCTGGGCACTTCGCGCGGCCCGATTAGCCCGCGTTCGGTGCCGGACGTGGCAAGGTGCTCAACGTAGCGTTTTGCCAGTTCCAGCCGGTCGCCAAAAATAGACTCTGCGGCCTTCAGTTCGGCCGCGGTAATTTCCACCATCAAGCTACCCCGCGGATTCAGTCTGCGGAGACAACGATGTGCCGGTCGGCACCTTCGCCTTCGGATTCGCTGACGAACCCGAGATCAGCAACGGCGTCGTGCACGATCTTGCGCTCGTAGGCGCTCATCGGTGCCAGCGCGACGGACTTGCCAGATTCCTTGACCGAGGCGATGGCGTCTTCGGCGATCTGCTGCAGGTCACCGGCGCGGTCGGCTCGGTAGCCATTGATGTCCAGCACGAGGCGGGAGCGGTTTTCCGTGGCGGAGAGCACCGCAAGGCGGGTGAGTTCCTGAAGGGCTTCGAGCACTTCGCCGTCGCGGCCAACGAGGCTCTCCAGGCCTGAGGAGTCGTCCTCGGCAACTATGGAGATGTAGGTGCGGCCGTTTCGGACCTCAATATCGATGTCGCCGTCGATGTCGGCGATGTCCAGGAGCTCCTCGAGGTAGTCCGCGGCGACATCGCCCTCTTCCTCCAGGCGGCTTGCCGAAGTGCCCTTTCCGGAACCGGCAGCAGCGTCCTCGGAATCGTTCCCGGCCTCTTGGGGGCCGTCTTCCTGGACATCTCCCTGGACGTCGTCCTGGAAAGTGTCCTGATCGGAGGCTTCGGCGGAAATAGCGTGTTCGGTGCTCTCGGCAGACATTACTTCCTCTTCCTGTTCTTGCGCTGGGGCTGGACGCGCTGGCTCTTGGCGGCGACGGCGGCCGCAGCGGCAGCCGCTTCAGCCTCGGCGTCGGCCTTCTTGGCGCCCATCAGGGGCAGGGACGGCAGTCCCTTGGCGGCACGGCGCTCGGCGAGGGCCTTCGCGGCGGGCGATCCCGGCGTCGGCATCCGGCGGATGACAAAGAACTGCTGGCCCATGGTCCAAAGGTTCGTGGTGGTCCAGTAGATCAGGACACCGATGGGGAAGTTGATGCCGCCGACGCCGAAGACGAGCGGCAGGATGTACAGCATCATCTTCTGCTGGCGCATGAACGGGCTCGCCATGGCCTCTTCGGACATGTTCTTCGCCATGATCTGCTTCTGGGTGATGAACTGCGAGGCCGTCATGGCCAGGATCATCACGATCGAGAGGATCCAGACCGCCATCTGGTTGCCGCCACCGCCGTGCAGCAGGGAGGCAGAAAGCGGAGCGCCGAAAATGCTGGATTCGTCGAACTGCACCACCTGGTCGTGGCTGAGGGCGCCGATGCCCTTGCCGGTGGTCTTGGCGTTGCTGATGCCCGAGAGAACCTGGAACAGCGCGAAGAAGAACGGCATCTGGATCAGCATCGGCAGGCAGGCCGAGAACGGGTTGGTGCCGTGCTTCTTGTACATGGCCATCTGTTCCTGTGCCATGGCCTGGCGGGAGAGCTGGTCGGTCTTGCCCTTGTACTTGTCCTGAAGCTTCTTCAGGTCGGGCTGGAGCAGCTGCATGCCGCGCTGGGCTTTGATCTGCTTGACGAACACGGGGATCAGGGCGGCGCGGATGACCAGCACCAGCCCGATGATGGACAGCGTCCAGGTCCAGCCGTTGGCGGCCGGGAGGCCGATGGCGCTCAGTCCATCGTGGAAGCCCACCATGATGATGGAAACCAGCCACTTGAACGGAAACATGATTGTTTCAAAGAAGTCCATACGATATCCCTATTCGTCAGGCCGCCGAGCGGCCTTCTCCATCAGACTGAGCAGCCAGGTACTTGTCCGGGTTGTTCAGCACAACAATTCTGGGGGTGTGGCCCTCCGGCCACTCCCGGTGCCCGGCGGGGACGTGGTCCACTCCGCCGGAATTCCATGGGTGGCAGCGCGCCAGGCGCCGGGCCGCAAGCCAGCTCCCCTTCACGGCGCCGTGCACCGTGATTGCCTCCAGCGCGTACGCCGAGCAGCTGGGGAAGAAGCGGCAAACCTGTCCGTACAGCGGCGAGACCACCTTGCGGTAGGCCATCAGCAGCAGGATCAGGATGTTGCGGGGCAGGTTCCAGACCGCCCGGCCGAGCCAGGCTGCGGCCGCTTTGACGCGGGATTCAGAAACAGGGACGACGGCGGCAGTCGAGTTACGCACGCGGGGTCCCTTCCTGTGTTGTCTCGTAAGAAACTGTAGAAGCGGCCTGTGGAAGGCGGCTGCCCAACCGTTTCATGGTCGTCTCCAAAGCGGCGTCATAGTCGCTGCACAGATCATCCCAGCCGGCGGCCGCCGAGGCAGGCAGTGCCCGGACCACGATAGCGAACCCGCTGGGATATTTCTGCAGCGACAAGGCGCCGGCTTCTCTTAGTCTCCTCTTAACGAGGTTCCTGACAACAGCGTTCCCAACACTCTTGGAAACGATGAAACCGATCCGGCTTGGTTCATCGGCAGCGAGAGCTGCCGTATATAACACTAAGTTCCGGCGTCCATTACGGACGCCGGAACGTACAGTTGTTGAAAAATCGGTAGGGGTCCTCAGACGGTTCCGGGTGGCTAGCACCGTTCAACTCGCATAGGGATGGTGACCGACGAGTCAGTTATTTAGGCCGACAGCTCGGTGCGGCCCTTGCCACGACGGGCTGCCAGGATGGCACGGCCGGCACGGGTACGCATACGAAGGCGGAAGCCGTGCTTCTTGGCTCGACGGCGGTTATTCGGCTGAAAAGTCCGCTTGCTCACGTTAGTTACTCCAGTGGATCAAAGGTGCGCCCACCCGATCAAAAAAGGGGAAGAACTGGCCGACGCTAAGTTTTGTATGTGCCGCCACCCTCGACTCGCAAGACGCAGGCGTCGGGGAGAGATTCAATGAGGCGAAAAGCGGACACAAAGGACTTCACAACGTTAGGGGAAAAGCGCCCCCAGAGTCAAACCGGGAGGTGTTCAGCCGCCTGTCCCCAGCTGTGGTTAACCCGGCCGCCAGCCTGTGGATGAAGTGGGTCACGCCCCTGCATTTGGAACCACACCCGTGTAATTATCCACAGGGCTGATCCCAGCTATCTTCTGGTCTTTTCATCCCCTAGAGTGTCCCAGTAGCCGATTATCCACGGACTGTGCACAACCCTGTGGATTAAGCCGGGGCCAGCAGTCTGGTTCGGGCCTCGTGGCTGCAGGTAACGCAGGCAAGCAAGGTTTGAGGAACTGATTGATGACGGTAGACGAAGCCAACCACGCGAACACCGTCGGAAGTTCCTGGCGGCGGGTTGTCAGCCTTCTTGAGAACGACCACCGGGTCACCCCCCGGCAGCGTGGCTTCGTGATCCTCGCCCAGGCCCAGGGGCTGATCGGTTCCACCCTGCTGGTCGCCGTACCCAACGAACTCACCCGCGAGGTGCTCCAGACCCAGGTCAAGGAAGCCCTCGATGACGCCCTGCGGGATGTCTTTTCCGACGAAATCCGCTGCGCGATCGACGTCGACACCGATCTGGTGCCGCTCCATGTCGAGCCGGAACCAACCGCCGAACTGTCCCTGGTCGCCGACCCCATGGTGGAACTGAAGCCGCAGCCAATGCTGCCGAGCACTTCCCACGAATTCGGCCGGCTGAATCCGAAGTATGTCTTCGACACGTTCGTGATCGGTTCCTCCAACCGCTTTGCCCATGCGGCCGCCGTCGCCGTCGCCGAAGCGCCTGCCAAGGCGTACAACCCGCTGTTCATCTACGGGGACTCGGGTCTGGGCAAAACCCACCTGCTGCACGCGATCGGCCACTACGCCCGCCGGCTCTACAGCGGCATCCGGGTCCGCTACGTGAACTCCGAGGAATTCACGAACGACTTCATCAACTCCATCCGCGACGATGAAGGCACCAGCTTCAAGACCACCTACCGCAACGTGGACGTCCTGCTGATTGATGACATCCAGTTCCTGGCCGGCAAGGACCGGACCCTGGAGGAGTTCTTCCACACCTTCAACGCCCTGCACAACAACAACAAGCAGGTTGTCATCACCTCCGACCAGCCGCCCAAGCTGCTCGCCGGCTTCGAAGACCGCATGAAGTCCCGCTTCGAGTGGGGCCTGCTCACCGACATCCAGCCGCCGGAACTGGAAACCCGCATCGCGATCCTCCGCAAGAAGGCCCTGAGCGAAGGCCTTTCCGCCCCGGACGACGCCCTGGAGTACATCGCTTCGAAAATCTCCAGCAACATCCGCGAACTCGAGGGTGCGCTGATCCGGGTCACGGCGTTCGCGAGCCTGAACCGCCAGCCGGTCGATGTGGCCCTGGCCGAAATGGTTCTCAAGGACCTGATCACCGACGACGGCGCCCAGGAGATCACCTCCGCGCAGATCCTCACCCAGACGGCCGACTACTTCAAGCTCAGCATGGAAGAACTCTGCAGCAAGTCCCGCACGCGGACCTTGGTCACCGCGCGGCAGATCGCGATGTACCTGTGCCGGGAGCTCACCGACATGTCGCTACCCAAGATCGGCCAGGAGCTCGGCGGCCGCGACCACACCACGGTCATCCACGCCGACCGGAAGATCCGCGAACTGATGGCGGAGCGCCGCGTGATCTACAACCAGGTGACCGAACTGACCAACCGGATCAAGCAGCAGCAGCGCAATTCCTGAACTGGTTCCTGCCCTGAGCAGACGCGCACTCTTACCTTATTAACAGGGGCCTGTGGACAACCCTGTGGATACTTAAGGGGACAACCGCGGTTAATGGGCTTAAAACCCTTAAGGCGCCTGTGGATCGGCAAAACGCCCGAAAATGTTGTCCCCATCCACACCCTGTTTAAAACCTGCTCCACCCACATTCCATGAACAGGGCTTAACCCCGGAACCGCACCGCCAGACCGAGTTATCCACAGTTTCCACAGCAGTTATTAACACTACTAATCCCAAGAAAATGAAATTCCCTCAAACAACAGTTTCGTTCCGACCCCCCACCGGCCAGCCCTGGCCCTCTTGAAGCCAGGCACCGGAGCGCGCTCGGGAACCACACTGGTGTAACCCGGGGATGGGAGAACTCGGATCTTGGGGCTAAGCTGTCTGCAGTGTGTCCGTCCCGGACACTCTCTTGTCATTCGCAACCCGGAAACGGAAAGCGACGGGAGGAAGACCCGGGGGTGCATGCACTTACCTTTTTGGCGGATCCGGCAGCGCGCCGAGGCCGCCATGGCCCTGTGAGTTTTAGCTTTTGTCAGCAGCAATGAAAGGCGGCACCCTTCCGTGAAGTTCAGAGTCGAACGGGACGTCCTGGCCGAAGCCGTGACCTGGACCGCCCGGTCGTTGTCTCCGCGGCCGCCTGTTCCCGTGCTTTCCGGTTTGCTCCTCAAGGCGGAAGCCGGCACTGTCAGCCTCTCCAGCTTTGACTACGAGACCTCGGCACGCCTGGAAATCCCCGCTGACATCACCACCGAGGGCACGATCCTGGTGTCCGGCCGCCTCCTCGCCGATATTTGCCGCAGCCTGCCCTCCGCCCCGGTCGAAATCGAAACCGACGGCAACAAAGTCACGCTGACCTGCCGCCGGAGCAGCTTCCACCTGGCCACGATGCCGGAGGCGGAATACCCGCCGCTGCCTGCGCTGCCCCCGATCAGCGGCACCGTGCCGGGCGATTCGTTCGCGCAGGCCGTTTCCCAGGTGATCATCGCGGCCAGCAAGGACGACACGCTTCCCATCCTCACCGGCGTCCGGATGGAGATCGAGGACGACCTCATCACGCTGCTCGCCACCGATCGCTACCGCCTCGCCATGCGCGAAGTGCCCTGGAAGCCCGCAACTCCGGGCATCTCCACCAGCGCCCTGGTGAAAGCCAAGACCCTCAACGAAGTTGCCAAGACACTCGGCGGCAGCGGCGACATCAACCTCGCCCTCGCCGACGACGACAGTCGGCTGATCGGTTTCGAGAGCGGCGGCCGCACGACGACGTCGCTCCTGGTTGATGGTGACTACCCGAAAATCCGTTCGCTGTTCCCGGATTCCACCCCGATCCACGCCACCGTGCAGACCCAGGAACTGGTCGAGGCCGTCCGCCGCGTATCGCTTGTGGCCGAGCGCAACACCCCGGTCCGGCTTGCGTTCACCCAGGGACAGTTGCACCTTGACGCCGGAACCGGTGAGGACGCCCAGGCTTCAGAAGAGCTCGAGGCCCAGCTGACCGGCGAAGACATCACCGTGGCCTTCAACCCGCACTACCTCATCGAAGGCCTTAGCGTCATCGAGACCAAGTTTGTGCGGTTCTCCTTCACCACGGCGCCGAAGCCGGCGATGATCACCGCCCAGCAGGACGCCGACGGCGAGGACCAGGACGACTACCGCTACCTGGTCATGCCGGTCCGTCTGCCCAACTAGTCCCCACCGCCACCCTCGCCTCGCAAGCTCGGCCAGGGAACCCTGGCGGCGTGGGCCCAGGCAGTTGTTGTCGTTCTGGGCCCAAAACGACAACCGACACCCAATGCAGAAAGAGAACCCGCACCATGCACATTGGACTGATCGGCCTTGGAAAAATGGGCTTCAATATGCGCGAACGCCTGCGCAAGGGCGGAATTCAGGTCACCGGTTTTGACCGCAATCCGGATGTCACCGACGTGGACACCGTTGACGAGCTGATCGCCGCACTCCCGGCTCCGCGCCTGATCTGGGTCATGGTTCCCGCCGGCGAGATCACCGATGCGGTCATCAGCGAACTCGGCAGCAAGCTCGACGCCGGCGACCTGGTGATCGACGGCGGCAACTCCCGCTTCACCGAAGACCAGAAGCACGCGGCCGCGCTGGCCGAAAAGGGCGTCCGTTTTGCCGACTGCGGAGTGTCCGGCGGCGTGTGGGGCCTGCAGAACGGCTACGGACTGATGGCCGGCGGTGATCCTGCCGACATCGAACGGGCACTCCCGGTCTTTGACGCACTCCGCCCGGAAGGCGACCGCGCGGACAGCTTCGTGCACGTGGGCGGCGTCGGCGCCGGACACTACGCCAAGATGGTGCACAACGGCATCGAATACGGTCTGATGCAGGCCTATGCGGAAGGCTACGAACTCCTCGCGGCGAAGGACATCGTGACCGATCTGCCCGGCACCTTCCGGGCCTGGCAGAAAGGCACGGTTGTCCGCTCCTGGCTGCTGGACCTGATGGTCAAAGCCCTGGATGAGGATCCCGGTCTGGAATCCATTGACGACTACGTCGAGGACTCGGGCGAGGGACGGTGGACGGTGGAGGAAGCGATTGCCAACGCGGTGCCGGCCCCGGCCATCACGGCGGCGCTGTTCGCTCGCTTCTCCTCCCGCGAAGACAGCTCGCCGGCCATGAAGATGGTGTCCGCCCTGCGCCACCAGTTCGGCGGACACGCCACCCGGCCGGCCAAGTAACCCCTGGAATCCTGCAACCGGCGTGTACCTCGAACAACTTTCGCTGACAGATTTCCGCAGTTACGCACAGGTTGACCTCAGCCTGGAACCGGGTGTCACAGTGCTCGTGGGCTCCAACGGCATCGGCAAGACCAACCTGATGGAAGCCATTGGCTACCTGGCCACGCTGAGCTCGCACCGGGTCAGCACCGATGCCCCGCTGCTGCGGTTCGGCACCGAGCGGGCGATGATCCGGGCCAAACTGGTCCGCGGCGAACAGTCCACCGTGCTGGAGTTGGAAATCAACGGCGGCCGCGCCAACCGGGCCCGCATCAACCGAAGCAACCCGGTCCGGGCAAGGGACATCTTGGGAATCTGCCAGACGGTCCTCTTTGCCCCCGAAGACCTAGCCCTGGTCAAGGGCGATCCGTCCAACCGGCGCCGCTTCCTGGATGAGCTCCTGGTCAGCCTTGTTCCCCGGCACGCCGCCACCCGCGGCGACTACGACCGGGTGCTGAAACAACGCAACGCGCTGCTCAAATCCGGCCGTAACGGCAAGTTCACCGCCGGCCACGAGGCAACGCTCGACGTCTGGGACCAGCACATGGCCCGGGCCGGAGCGGAACTCCTGCACGCGCGGCTTGAGCTGGTGGAACTGCTGCAGCCGCATCTCAAGAACGCCTACGCCCAGCTCACCGACGGGTCCAAAGAGGCCGGAACGGTCTACCGCTCCACCTTGCAGGGGGTGCTCGATGACGACGGCGAAGCGTCAGCGGGCGGACCGTCTGGCGCCCCGGCCAGCCTCGAGGAGCTCCGCCGGCTGAGCGTGGAGGAGCTCACCGAACGCTACATCCAAGCGTTCGCGGCCTCGCGCCGCAAGGAACTGGAGCGCGGAATCTCGCTCGTGGGCCCGCACCGCGACGAACTGGAACTGGTCCTGGGGCAGGCACCGGCCAAGGGGTATGCCTCGCATGGGGAAACCTGGTCCATGTGCCTGTCCCTGCGCCTTGCCTCGTACTATGTGATGCTGGACGACGCTCGCACCGGCGGCTCCGCGCCGATCCTGATTCTGGATGACGTTTTTGCCGAACTGGACGTCCAGCGGCGGCGTAAACTGGCGGCAATAGTATCCGGCGCGGAACAGGTTCTGGTGACGGCCGCCGTCGAGGACGACATCCCGGCAGAACTGGCCGGACGGCGGGTGAAGGTCATTCCGGGAGGAATCGATGAGCCGGACAAGCGATGAATAAGGACACCGACGGCGGCCTGCAACCCGGCCGCGACCCCGATGACATCGACGCCGCGCAGGCGGCATTGAACCGGATGCGCGATGCCGCGGCAGCCCGCGGAGAAATCCGCCGGAAGGCGCCCCCATGGCCGGGCAGCACCCAAAAGCCGGCCCGCAGTGCCGGCACCCGCGGCTTCAGCCAGTTCCACGGCACCGGACGGGACCCGCTGGGGCTCGGCAAGGTGGTGGGACGGCTCGTCGCGGAACGGGGCTGGAGCTCACCCGTGGCGGTCGGCTCCGTCATGGCGCAATGGCCGGCCCTCGTGGGACCGGAAATTTCCGCACACTGCACACCGGAGAGCTTTACCGACACGACACTCCACGTGCGCTGCGATTCCACGGCCTGGGCCACCCAGCTGCGCCTGCTCAGCCTGAGCCTGCTGGAGAAATTCCGCGTCGAATTGGGTGAGGGCGTCGTGACCAGTATCCAGGTGCTCGGTCCCGCGGCGCCAAGCTGGCGGAAGGGTGCCCGGACGGTCAACGGCCGCGGCCCGCGCGACACCTACGGGTAGCCCGCGGCGCGGTCCACGGTCCAGTCCGCGGTCCAGTCCGCGGCACGGTCCACGGTCCAGTCCGCGGTCTAGTCCGCTCCGCCGGGTATGAAGCACTTCTTCCAAAACTATTGAAAAATCCGCAAACGCCGTGTAGGGCGCTCCAACGCCCCGGACTCGTATAGGAACCCAGCCGGACTACCCCGGGAGCCGTGCAGCCGGAGCCAATGGCCTCTCAGCGGCACTTTAGCTGCCGTTTGGGCCTCTGGAATGCGGGAATCCGCCCTATAACACGGTAGAATCGAGGTAGATAACTGGGCGCCGGTGAAACGTCGACTGAGTCCGTTTCCGACGCAATTTCTATGCGCGGAATCGGCTGATGCGACCCATGCAGCGGCGCCAACAGTGACGTGCCTGTTGGCGGTAACCGTTCCTCTTCGGAAGCGGCGACGGCCGGCCTTCAACGAACATAGAGGAGTCGAAAGCGCCTGTGGCTAACGACAATACAGATTTCCCGGCAGCGGACCCAGCGGCGGAAGGTGCTTCAGCGGCCACCCCTGCGGAGGCGGTGACCCCCCGCGAGTACGGCGCCAGCGACATCACGGTGCTTGAGGGCCTGGAGGCGGTCCGGAAACGCCCCGGCATGTACATCGGTTCCACCGGTCCCCGCGGCCTGCACCACCTGGTCTATGAAGTCGTGGACAACTCGGTCGATGAAGCGCTGGCCGGGTACTGCACCCACATCGAGATCGTCCTGCAGGCCGACGGCGGCGTCAAGGTCGTCGACAACGGCCGCGGCATCCCCGTGGACATGCACCCCACCGAGCACAAGCCCACGGTGGAGGTTGTCATGACCATCCTGCACGCCGGCGGAAAGTTCGGCGGCGGCGGGTACGCGGTCTCCGGCGGCCTGCACGGCGTCGGCATTTCGGTGGTGAACGCGCTCTCGAGCCGTGTTGATACCGAGGTCCGCCGGCAGGGCCACGTCTGGCGGATGTCCTTCGCCGACGGCGGCAAGCCCCAGGGCAGCCTGGTCAAGGGCGAGGAAACCCAGGAAACCGGCACCACCCAGACGTTCTACCCGGACGGCACCATCTTCGAGTCCACCGAGTTCGATTTTGAGACCCTGCGGGCCCGCTTCCAGCAGATGGCATTCCTGAACAAGGGACTGCGCATCACGCTGACCGACGAGCGCCGCGCCGCCGCGGAGCCGTCCGAGGACGAGGACCTGGACCTCGACGTCGTCGAGACCGAAGGCGAAGTCCCCGCGGAGTTCCACACCGTGGTGTACCAGTACGACGACGGCCTGCTGGACTATGTGAAGCACCTGAACTCCGGCAAGAAGGTCGACGTCGTCCACGAGGACGTCATCGCTTTCGAAACCGAGGACAAGGAACGGCATATCGCCCTGGAAATGGCGATGCAGTGGACCAACGCATATTCCGAGAGCGTCCACACCTACGCCAATACCATCAACACCCACGAGGGCGGAACCCACGAAGAGGGTTTCCGCGCCGCGATGACCTCGCTCATCAACCGCTATGCGCGGGAGAAGAGCATCATCAAGGAAAAGGACGACAACCTCACGGGCGATGACATCCGTGAGGGCCTGACCGCGGTGATCTCGGTCAAGCTCGCCGAACCGCAGTTCGAGGGCCAGACCAAGACCAAGCTCGGCAACTCCGAGGTCAAGGGCTTCGTCCAGCGCGTAGTCACCGACGGTCTCGGCGACTGGCTGGAACGCAACCCCGGCCCGGCCCGCGACGTGATCCGCAAGGCCATCTCCGCGGCGCAGGCCCGCATGGCAGCCCGCAAGGCCCGCGACAACGCGCGCCGCAAGAGCCCGCTGGAATCGTTCGGCATGCCCGGCAAGCTGTCCGACTGCTCCTCCAAGGACCCGCAGAAGTGCGAGGTCTACATCGTGGAGGGTGACTCGGCCGGCGGTTCGGCCAAGCGCGGGCGCAACCCCGAGACCCAGGCCATCCTGCCGCTGCGCGGCAAGATCCTCAACGTCGAGCGTGCCCGGCTCGACAAGGCCCTCGGCAACGCCGAAGTCCAGTCCATGATCACCGCGTTCGGCACCGGCATCGGCGAGGACTTCGACCTGGCCAAGCTCCGGTACCACAAGATCGTCCTGATGGCCGATGCCGACGTCGACGGCCAGCACATCACCACGCTGCTGATGACGTTGCTCTTCCGCTACATGCGCCCGCTGATCGAGAACGGCTACGTCTACCTGGCCCAGCCGCCGCTGTACCGGATCAAGTGGTCCAACGCCCCGCACGACTACGTCTACAGCGACCGCGAACGCGACGCGAAGCTGGTCTCCGGCCAGGCCGCCGGCCGACGGATCCCCAAGGACAACGGCATCCAGCGCTACAAGGGCCTCGGCGAAATGGACTACACGGAACTCTGGGACACCACCATGGACCCCGAGCACCGCACCCTCCTGCAGGTCACCATGGATGACGCGCTGGCAGCGGATCAGACCTTCTCCGTCCTGATGGGCGAGGACGTCGAATCCCGCCGAAACTTCATTCAGCAGAACGCCAAGGACGTTCGGTTCCTGGATATCTAGCGGCCAAGCCTCTACATATTCCAGAACCGATATATACCTGAAACGGAAAATATAGACTATGAGTGACGAAACACCCGAGGTCCCGCCCGCATCCGGCGCGGAGCCCGTGCTCGAGGGCACCGTTCTTGACACCGATGTGCTGACCGACCGCGTCGAACAGGTTGACCTGCAGACCGAAATGCAGCGCTCCTACCTCGACTACGCCATGGCCGTCATCGTCGGACGTGCGCTGCCGGACGTCCGCGACGGACTCAAGCCCGTCCACCGCCGCGTGCTGTACGCGATGTTCGACGGCGGCTACCGCCCGGATCGGTCCTTCAACAAGTGCGCCCGCGTAGTCGGCGAGGTCATGGGCCAGTACCACCCGCACGGCGACACCGCGATCTACGACGCCCTGGTCCGCCTGATCCAGGACTGGACCATGCGCTACCCGCTGGCACTCGGCCAGGGCAACTTCGGTTCGCCCGGCAACGACGGCGCCGCGGCTCCCCGGTACACCGAAACCAAGATGGCACCGCTGGCCATGGAAATGGTCCGGGACATCGACGAGGAAACCGTTGATTTCCAGGACAACTACGACGGCAAGAACCAGGAACCGACCATCCTGCCGGCGCGTTTCCCGAACCTCCTGGTAAACGGTTCTTCCGGCATCGCGGTCGGCATGGCCACCAACATTCCGCCGCACAACCTCCGTGAGGTTGCCGACGGCGTTCAGTGGTACCTGGCCAACCCGACCGCCAGCCGCGAGGAGCTGCTCGAAGAACTGATCCAGCGGATCAAGGGACCCGACTTCCCGACCGGCGCCACCATCCTGGGCCACAAGGGCATCGAGGACGCCTACCGCACCGGCCGCGGCTCCATCACCATGCGCGCCGTCGTCAACGTCGAGGAACTCCAGGGCCGCACCTGCCTCGTGGTCACCGAGCTGCCGTACCAGGCCAACCCGGACAACCTGGCGATCAAGATTGCCGAACTCGTCAAGGACGGCAAGATTTCCGGCATCGCCGACCTCCGCGACGAGACCTCGGGCCGCACCGGCCAGCGCCTCGTCATTGTGCTCAAGCGCGACGCCGTCGCCAAGGTGGTGCTGAACAACCTCTACAAGCACACCCAGCTGCAGGACAACTTCGCGGCGAACATGCTTGCAATCGTCGACGGGGTGCCGCGCACGCTCAGCCTCGACGCGTTTATCCGGCACTGGGTCACTCACCAGATGGACGTCATCGCCCGGCGCACCCGGTACCGCCTGCGCAAGGCGGAGGAGGAAGCCCACATCCTGCGCGCCCTCCTCAAGGCGCTGGACGCGCTGGACGAGGTCATCGCCCTGATCCGGGCCTCCACCACCACCGAAGCGGCCCGCGACGGCCTGATGGAACTGCTGGACATCGACGAACTGCAGGCCCGGGCCATCCTGGACATGCAGCTGCGCCGGCTTGCCGCCCTGGAGCGGCAGAAGATCCAGGACCGCCACTCGGAACTCGAGGCCCTGATCGCCGAATACAACTCGATCCTTGCCTCCGAGGAGCGCCAGCGGGAGATCATCAGCACCGAGCTGGCCGAAATTGTGGCCAAGCACGGCGACGACCGCAAGACCAAGGTCCTGATGGGCTACGACGGCGACATGTCGATCGAGGATCTGATCCCCGAAGAGGAAATGGTCGTCACGATCACCCGGGGCGGCTACGTCAAGCGCACCCGCAGCGACAACTACCGGTCCCAGCAGCGCGGCGGCAAGGGCATCAAGGGCGCCCAGCTGCGCGGCGACGACGTCGTGGAGCACTTCTTCGTCACCACCACGCACCACTGGCTGCTGTTCTTCACGAACCTGGGCCGCGTGTACCGTGCCAAGGCGTACGAACTGGTGGAAGCGGCCCGCGACGCCAAGGGCCAGCACGTGGCGAACCTGCTGGCCTTCCAGCCGGACGAGCACATCGCCCAGGTGCTGGACCTGCGCGACTACCAGCACGCCCCGTACCTGGTGCTCGCCACCAAGCGCGGCCTGGTTAAGAAGACGCGGCTGGAGGACTACGACACCAACCGCTCCGCCGGCGTGATAGCCATCAACCTGCGCGACGGCGACGAGCTGGTCTCGGCACAGCTGGTATCCGAAACGGATGACCTGATGCTGGTCTCCCGCAAGGGCCAGTCGATCCGCTTCACCGCCACGGACGAGGCACTGCGCCCGATGGGCCGGGCAACGTCCGGCGTCACCGGGATGAAGTTCCGCGAGGACGACGAACTGCTGGCGGCCGACGTCGTACAGGACGGGTCGTTCGTCTTCATCGTGACCGAAGGCGGCTTCGCCAAGCGGACCGCGGTGGAGGAATACCGTCTCCAGGGCCGCGGCGGACTCGGCATCAAGGTGGGTAAGTACCAGGAGGAACGCGGACACCTCGTCGGTGCCCTCATCGTGAACGAGGAAGACGAAGTCCTGGTGGTCATGGAAGGCGGCAAGGTGGTCCGCTCCTCGGTGACCGGGGTCCCCGCAAAGGGCCGAGACACCATGGGCGTGATCTTCGCCAAACCGGACAAGAACGACCGCATCATCGCGGTGGCCCGCAACAGCGAACGCGGCCTCGAGACCGACGAAACAGCCCTCGAAAGCGGGGATGAAAGTCGGGCTACGGAGCAGGATGACGTAACGTTGGCTGGAGAGACCGGATCACACGAGGGGTCCGCAGAGACAGAATCAGTACCGGCCCCGGAGTCAGATGAGTCATCAGGCCATGCCGAACTGGACGAAGATAATACCGGAGGTAACGCGTGAGCAATTCCGACTCATATCCCAAGTCGAGCAGCGGCCCGGGCGGGATGCGGCAGCCGACTGCCGCCCCGCGGGTGAACGCCCCGTCGCGTCCGCAGCAGCGCCCGGCCGGTGCCGTCCCCGGGCAGCGTCCCGCCGTCCCCGGACAGCGCCCGGCCGCTCCGGGACAGCGTCCCGCAGCCCCCGGACAACGCCCGGAAGCCTCCGGCCAGCGCCCCGCCCAGGGAGCACCGGGACTTGTTAAGCCGGCGCCGAAGGCGAAAGTCCGCCGCGCGCGCCTGCTGATCAGCAAGGTTGACCCTTGGTCCGTGCTCAAGATGGCTTTCCTGCTCTCGGTGGCGCTCGGCATCGTGACCGTCGTCGCCGCGATCGTCCTCTGGACCGTCCTGGACCTGACCGGCATTTTCGACCAGGTGGACGGGCTCCTCGGAACCTTGGCCGGCTCCGAAAGCGGCGGCTTCGAACTGAAGAAGGTTGCCTCCCTCGGCCAGGTCGCGTCATTCGCCGTGATCATCGCGGTGATCAACGTGGTGCTGCTGACGGCCCTGTCGATGCTCTCGGCAGTGCTGTACAACATCGCTGCCACCCTCGTGGGCGGCATCGGCGTCACCCTCACGGACGACTAGAACCCGTACTTTTCCCGGATATTCTCCGGGGAAATGCCTCGATTTGAGATCGGGCCGGGATGTGCTGTAAAGTCATATCTCGGCCCGATGAGGCATCGGGGCGTATAGCTCAGGCGGTTAGAGCGCTTCGCTGATAACGAAGAGGTCCCAGGTTCAAGTCCTGGTACGCCCACGGAACCTGTACTGGTTCCTGTAAAGGTCCACGTGAAACTGGACCGGAACGGGGTGCATGTGAAGAAGTTGCTGGTTGTTGCAGCCACGATCGCAGGCGTCCTGCTCTACAGGAAGGTGCAGGAATCCGAAGCCCGGAAGGCAGTCTGGAGCGAATCGACCGACACGGTTGATTAGCCCGGAACCCCGGCAGGAAAGCTGGAAACGGCTCTCCGGCACTGGGGTATGATTGACGGGTTGCTTCTTATGGGGGCATGGCGCAATTGGTAGCGCACCTGCTTTGCAAGCAGGGGGTTCGGGGTTCGAGTCCCCGTGCCTCCACCATAGGAAAAGGTCCCGGCCAGCGGAAACGCTGACCGGGACCTTTTGCGTTAAGCCCTCAAGGCTTCCGTAACGGGCCGGCGCGGAACTGGAACGCCCCCGCCGGCACACTACTGTTGGAGCGTGAACTTCTTCCTCGCCGCCCTCGGCGTGCTGGGTGTCGCCTCCTCCGGCCCGTTGATCGCCGCCACCCTGGGCGCCACGTCCGTCAGCGCCCTCGCTATCGCATTCTGGCGCAACGCGATCGGAGCGGCCGTGATGGCCGGGCCCGTGCTGGTTCGCCAGCCCCGCCAGTTCGGCCGGGTCACGGGCAGCGAGTTCCGCTGGTCGCTGGCGGCGGCCGTGGCGCTGGCACTGCACTTCGCCTGCTTCATCACGTCCCTGCAGCTGACCTCGGTGGCGGCCGCGACCGCCCTGGTCTGCCTGCAATCGGGCTGGATTGCCGTTTTCCAGCTCTTCCGGGGGGTCCGGCACCGCTGGCAGGTACTCGCCGGGCTCGGCCTCGCCTTCGGCGGGGTCGTGGCCATCACCGGCTTCGACATGGGCAGCTCGCCGCAGGCCCTGGTTGGGGATCTTCTCGCGGTTGCCGGGGGCGTGCTGGCGGGTATCTACACCCTGGCCGGCGGCAAGGCCCGCCAGACCATGGGCACCGGCGTCTACACCACGCTTTGCTACGGTATGTGCGCCGCCGTTGTGGCTGTACTGGCCCTGGCCACCGGGCAGCCGCTGGCGGGCTTCGACGCGACCGGCTGGCTGGGCATCCTGGCCATCACCGTCTGCGCGCAGCTGGTGGGCCACACGGCGTTCAACCACCTGCTCGCCACGATGAGCCCGTTGCTGGTTTCGATGATCATCCTGCTGGAGATCCCGGGGGCGGCACTGCTGGCGGCGGCCTTCCTGGGCGAGACGCTGCCGGCCGGAACCTATGCCGGACTGGGGATGATCCTGGTGGGACTCGCCGTCGTCGTGATGGGCCAGCGCCGCTCCCGCGCGGTGCGGCGCAGCGCCGCCCGCCTGGCAGAGCTGGGGACGGACTGACGACGGCGGCCGGCGCGGGTGCGCGCGCGGGCCATAGGGGCCTTACTGGCCGCCGCGGCGGGCCGGCTGGGCCGTGTTGACGGTGTGAATGGCGCGCAGCAGCTTCGCCGGGAAGTACACCGAGAAGAAGACCACCATGGGCGCCTTCAGAGCCATCTTCTTGACGTTGTGCGCCTTGTAGGTGCGGTCGAAGCGTGTGACGTAGTAGCGGTAGTCGCGGGGCGAGTCCTCGAGCCGGCGCGCTGACATCCCGGACACCATCTGCGGCCAGTACTGGATCCGCAGCTCGTGGTCGGCGAGGTGAAGGGAGAGATCGATGTCCTCATGCATCTCATCCTTCTCATCCCGGCAGGTCTCCAGCCGAATGGTCTCCCACGCGGAACGGCGCAGGGCCATGTTGGAGCCGAAAAGGAAGTGGTACTGGTGCTTGGCCAGCTTGAGCATAAGCTGGCGCATCTTGTCATCGGCCTTGAGGCCGAAGCGGCGCATTGGCATGTCGTAGTAGACGACGGGCCCGGTGGCGGCATGCACGGACGCGTCCGCGAAGGCCTGCTGGACCTGCTCGACCCAGTCCGGTTCCAGCACCGAATCGGCGTCGATCCTGCCCAGAACATCGCCGCTGGCGTGGTCCAGGCCGAAGTTCCGGGTCGGGATGAGGCCCTGGTCCGTGTCCTGGCTGAGCAGGATGATCGGGCTTTCCGGGTATTCCAGCTGCATCTGGCGGACGATCTCCGCGGTGCGGTCCTTGGACATGTTGTCCACCACGATGATCTCGTGCGCCGGGACGGACTGGTAAACGGCGGCAATCAGGCACTGCCGGATGACGCTTTCCTCGTTGTACGCCGGAATGACGATGGAGACCGCCGGGGGCGGCTCAGCATCGTGTGGGGCATCCACGGAGGGTTCATCGGGTGACATCCCCCCAAATTTAGCACCTGCACCGTTCTTGCGACCTTTTGACGGGCATCCCGGGCGGGGAAAGGCAAACCAAAAGGAGGGACCCCGCCAGCAGCGGAATCCCTCCTTGAGGTGCAGTCCTCAGGCTGCCGGTTGGTTCACCGGCAGACCGGGAGCTACTTGGTCTTGTCGTCGCCGTTCAGGCTCGCTGCGATGTTGCGAACCGCCGTCTTGGCGTCGGTCGCAACCTTCCCCGAGGAATCCCCCGACTTGGCTGCAGCGGCGTCGGCGGCGTCCGCCGAAGCATCGGCCGCCTTGTCGGCTGCGGCAACCGTCGCGTCGGCGGCGTCGCTTACGCTTTCCTTCACGGTTTCCTTGACGTCGCTGACCGTGGTGGCCGGAACCGGGGCCGGCGTTGCGGGCGTGACCGGGGCAGGAGTCTTCCACGGGTCCTCGATCGGCTTGGAAGCCTTCCAGGCGGCGACGCCGGCGGCTACCGCCGCGGCGATGACGCCGAAGATAAGGAACCCGCGGTGCTTGGGCTTCTGCGGCTTCGCGACCTCGCCGGTGACAACCCGGCTGGCTTCGGCGGCTGCGGCCTTGATCTGCTGGCCCGCGGACTGCGCCTGCTCCTGGATGTTGTGGACAACACCGGAGTCAACCAGCCGCTGTGCCACAGCGTCCACGTGCGCCGGTGCGCCTTCCAGGGTGCGGTGCACGGCGTCGGAGGCGTGGCCGATCTGGTCCGAGAGCTTGGGCAGGTACTCGACGACCACGCGGTCGCGGGCGTTCGCGATCACCGGGGTGGCCTTGTCCAGTGCATCGTGCAGCCGGGGGGTGGCGCTTTCGACGGCGTCGTGGATCTTCGGTGCCAGCTGGGCCAGCCCGTCCTGAATGCGGGGGGTTACGGTGGCGACACCGTCGGCCAGGTTGTGGGCCGCAGACTTGAGGCCCTCCTGGATCTTGGGAGAAGCGGTGTCCAGGCCCTGCTGCAGACGCGGAACAGCCCAGTCGACGGCTGCTTCAACCCTCGGGCCTGCCCAGTCCTTGGCGTTTTCTACTGCGGTGCTGACTGACTGCTCCAGCTCACGGGCAATACGATCCGTTTTCTTCACAACTACCTCCCGATTAATGTGACGGTTCTGCAGTTAGCCTACGTGTCCCGGACTCCACCGGCTATTCTTAGGCCCGATTTCGGCTGGATTTCACCCAGCGCGGAACTGACTGTGCGGCCCTGTGCGCGAACCCCTGCCGTGGAAGAATAGGGCCATGACTGCCATCGCAACCGCAAAAGCAACCATTCACACGAGCCTGGGCGACATCGTCGTCAACCTCTTCGGCAACCACGCGCCCAAGACCGTCAAGAACTTCGTCGGCCTGGCCACCGGTGAGCAGGCCTGGACTCACCCGGAAACCGGTGAGGACAAGACCGGCACGCCGCTCTACAACGGCACCATCTTCCACCGCATCATCAAGGACTTCATGATCCAGGCCGGCGACCCGCTGGGCCGTGGCATCGGCGGACCGGGCTACAAGTTCGACGACGAAATCCACCCGGAGCTGACCTTCAACGAGCCCTACAAGCTGGCCATGGCCAACGCCGGCATCCAGATGGGCCGCGGCACGAACGGATCCCAGTTCTTCATCACCACCATCCCGACCGGCTGGCTGCAGGGCAAGCACAGCATCTTCGGCGAGGTCGCGGACGAGGAGTCCAAGAAGGTCGTCGACGCCATCGAAGGTGTCCGCACCGGCATGGGCGACCGCCCGGTCGAGGACGTCGTCATCAACAGCATTGACGTAGAACAGCTCTAGTCCACGCCATGAGCTACGGAATTCCGGCGGCAGAGCCGTCCGCGGAGATCCCGGTGTGCCCCCGGCACCCGGACCGGCCCGCCTACGTGCGGTGCCAGCGGTGCGGGCGCCCTGCGTGCCCCGACTGCCAGCGGGCGGCCGCCGTCGGATTCCAGTGCGTTGACTGTGTCAACGAAACCAAACGTACGACGCCGACGGCCCGCTCGGTCTACGGCGGCGCCGCCGCCCTGGGGAAGCCGCTGGCCACCTTCGGGATCATCGCAGCCTGCGTCCTCGTCTACGTGCTGCAGTGGATAGTTCCCAACGACGGGATCTACCAGAACTTCGCCTTCGCCACGCCCTACGCCAACCCCGCGTACGGCGCCTTCGAACCCTGGCGGATGCTGACCTCGGCCTTCCTCCATTCCCAGGGCTTCATCCTCCACATCGTGCTCAACATGTACATGCTGTGGATGTTCGGCCAGGCGCTGGAGCCCCTTCTGGGGCGTGTCCGCTTCCTGGCCCTCTATCTGCTCTCCGCCGTCGGCGGATCGGTCGGCTACCTCCTGCTGACCCCGGCCTATGCACCCGGCCAGGAAGTCAGCGGCGTAGTGGGTGCCTCCGGTGCCATCTTCGGTCTCTTCGGCGCCATGCTGGTGGTCCAGCGCCACCGCGGCGGCGACACCCGCCAACTCTGGGTCCTGATCGCCATCAACGGCGTCATTGGCTTTGTCATCCCCCAGATCGCCTGGCAGGCCCACCTTGGCGGCCTCATCACCGGGGCGCTGAGCGCCGCCGTGATCGCCTACGTTCCGCGGGGCCGTCGCCAGGGTCTCCTGCAGGCTGCCGGACTTGCCGTGGTGCTTTGCCTGCTCATCGCGGCCACCGCCGTGCACGCCGCGGCCACCGCCCTGCCCGCCTAGGCACCGCGCTCCCCGGGTTGCCGGCCTTCCGCCGCGCCCGGTTTCCGCTACGGCTGCGCGTTTCCGCTACGGGTCCGGACGGACGCGGCCCCGGTCCGGGATGCGCTGGTCCGAAACCGTTGCGCTTTTCCGGACCCCCTGCACCCTGTGCCACGCGCGCCGTCTTCGCCGTCTCTGGGGAACTTTTCCACAGGGGTTATCCACATTGTTGGTAACTTACATGCCTGTAGTTCAGCCCGCGATGCCGGATCTGACCGCCACAGCTGGCAAATCCCGCGCAACTCACCCGCCACTCTCCACACCTGTGGATAACTCTCTGGGGATCGCCTGTGGTTAAGTGGACAACCTTCGGCTCGACGACGCGTCACTCGCGGACTCTGCGTGCGGACCCGCCATCGCCGTCATCCCAGGCGGACCTCCTCCCCGCGACCGGTCCCTGCTCCCGCCGGCAGCCGTCGGGGCCGGAAACACCCTTCCAGGCCCTCCCAGCCCTGCGCGCCATTCGGGGCTAAGCGACGGCGATCGCGGCACGGGGTTCTATTTATCTGATTTATAGGCCGTTATTCACAGGGTTGTTCACATTGTTAATAACTTGATCCTCTGAGTTTCGTCGAGGGAAACGCGCCATTTCGGGCTTTCCCGTGGCCACCGGGCGATGTCCAGCACCCACTTATCCCCACCTGTGGATAAGTTGTGGGTAGTGGCCTGTTGTTAAGTGGACAAGTATCCGGACCCGCACCCGACGCACACCCGACGCACACCGAGGAGAGCCGAGAGGCAGGGCGGCCGGCCACGGAATGGGCCGAAGGCGGCCACGTCGGCTCCAACTGCAGTTATCCACAGACAATCCACATTGTTAATAACTTACAGATCTGTAATTCCGCCGGCGGATCGAGTCTCTATCCCTTGATTTGGGTGCGAGGGCGCGCCAACCCGGACCGTTTTGACCGGGCCGCCATCCGCGCGGTCTATCAACATGATGTGGATAACTTTGAGCTTCTTGTGCACAGCTGTGGACCCAGTGGGCCGCGACTAGCGGAGCCAGACGCCCGAGGTGCCGCGCCGGTGGCTGTCGAGCAGATGGGTGTCGACCATTCCGATGGCCTCCATCAGGGCGTACATCGTGGTGGGGCCGACAAACACGAAGCCGCGCTTGCGCAGGGCCTTGGACAGCGCGACCGACTCCGGCGAGCTCGTGGGGATTTCGGCCAAGGCCGTGGGCTCCGGGGTGCTGTCGGGCCGGAAACCCCAGACAAAGTCCACCAGCCCGCCGTCGCCCCTGAGGTCCACGGTGGCTTGGGCATTGGTGATCGTTGCCCGGATCTTGAGCCGGTTGCGGACAATGCCGGCGTCCTGAAGCAGGCGCTCGACGTCGTCCTCGGTAAAGGCGGCCACCGTCTCAGGGTGGAAGTCGGCGAACGCGGCGCGGAAGGCGGGGCGCTTGCGGAGGATCGTCGCCCAGGACAGGCCGGCCTGGAACGCCTCGAGGCTGATCCGTTCGTAGAGCCCCTGTTCGTCCCGGACCGGGAGCCCCCACTCGCTGTCGTAGTACTCGCGCAGGAGCGGGTCTGTGGCCGCCCAGGCCGGCCGAGCCAATCCATCGTCGCCGATGATGCAGCCACTGACGTCGGGGGTCATCTGGAATCCTTTGCTGGAGAGTTTGCCTTCCAGCATTATCGCCCGCCCAGCCGACGCTAACGGAGCGGGCTTAACGCAGCAGGCCGGCACACTCGGTGTGCCGGCCTGCTGGGAAGGGGGATGCGGGGTTCAGGAACGCCAACGCGTGGTCATCAGGAAGCCCACGATGGCGATGCCGAATCCGGCGACGATATTCCACGACGCCCAGTCCCGGACCGGGAGGGTGCCTTCGCTGATGTAGAAGGTGATGATCCACAGCAGTCCGATGATCATCAGGCCGAACATCACCGGCTTGAACCAGACGGGGTTGGGCTTGTAGGCCTGCGTCGCAGAAGTCTGCTGCGCGACGCTGGCAGTCCTCTTTCGCGGCTTCGACTCGGGCACGGGTCCTCCTTGGCGGGCTGGATGAGGAGCGGGTACCTCGGCTTGATATCCTGCAAGAAAAGGAACAGCCGGCGGTCAACGCGCTCTTGGTGGAGTTTGAAATCCTAATCGCAGCCAATTCTAGCTGTAGTTAAGGCCACACCCCGCCCGCTGCGAACGCCCAAAGGAGAGCCCACGGTGCTGCAGGAGAAGGCGGAATCCCTGGCCGCGCCTGCGCGGGGCGGCGGCGGAGTTCCGCGGAGCGCGGTGTCCCGCGCCCTTCAAGTTGCCGGTGAGTTGCTCCTGACCGCCGGCGTGGTCCTGCTGCTGTTCGTGGCTTGGCAGCTTTGGTGGACCAACCTCGACGCCGATGCCCGGCAACGCGAGGTCGTCAAGGACTTCGCGCGGGACCTAAGCGGCCCGGGCACCCCCCGGCCCAATGGCGCGAGCACCCGCGTGGTCGTTTCCGCTGGCCCTGGTTCCGCCGGTCCGGGTCCAGCCCCTGTCGCTTCCGAGCCGGCACCCGGCGCTACGATCGGCGTCGTGTACGTGCCGCGTTTCGGCGCCGGGTACATGCGGCCCGTCGTGCAGGGAACCACACCCGAGGTACTGGACTCGCTGGGGCTCGGACACTACGACGGCACCGCGATGCCCGGCGCGGCGGGAAACTTTGCGCTGGCCGGGCACCGACAGACCCATGGCGCCGTCCTGGACAATATCGACTCCTTGATCCCGGGCGACAGGATCTACGTGCAGACCCGGGAGGGCTACTACGTCTACCGCTTCCGCAACAGCGAGATCGTTCTGCCCTCCGCCACGGACGTCCTGTTGCCTGTCCCGGCCCAGCCCTCGGCCACCCCGACGGAAAGCTACCTCACCATGACCAGCTGCAACCCGCGCTTCGGTTCGCAGGAGCGGATCATCGCCTACTCCCTGCTGGAGCGCTGGCAGCCCGCCTCCGCGGGGCCGCCGGCCGAAATAGCAGCCCAGGTGGCCCGCACCCTCGGGGAGGATTAGGCGATGTACGGATGGATTTTCAGCAGGCTTCCCGGACCGTTGTGGCTGCGTATTGTCACGTCGCTGGTATTGCTGGGCGGCGTGCTGGTATTGATGGTTCAGTTCCTATTTCCCTGGATGGCGCAATTCAGCCCGTTCACTGATTCGACGATTGGCTAAGCAAGGCACCCATGAGCACAACCAAGATCCTGGTCGTAGACAACTACGACAGCTTTGTCTACACCCTGGTCGGCTACCTCCAGGAGCTCGGCGCGGAGACCACCGTGGTCCGCAACGACGACGTGACGCTTGCCGAGGCGATCGAGATGGCCGAAGCCCGCGACGGCGTCCTGGTCTCGCCCGGACCCGGTGCGCCGGCCGACGCAGGTGTCTGCATCGAGCTGATCAAGTGGTGCGGCAGCCACAACAAGCCTATGCTGGGCGTCTGCCTCGGACATCAGGCGCTGGCGGAGGCCTACGGCGGGCGCGTTACGCACGCCCCCGAACTGATGCACGGCAAGACCTCGCTCGTCGAACACCATGGGGCCAGCGTCTTCAGCGGCCTCCCGTCGCCCTTCACGGCGACGCGGTACCACTCCCTCGCCGCCGTGCGGGAAAGCATCCCGGAGGTCCTGGAGATCACCGCTGAGACGGCTACCGGCGTCGTGATGGGACTGCAGCATCGCTCGGCACCGCTCTGCGGCGTCCAGTTCCACCCCGAGTCGGTGCTCACCGAGGGCGGCTACCTGATGCTGGGGAACTGGCTTGAATCACTGGGCATGGCAGGGGCGGCGGCGCGGGCCGCGGCACTGAGCCCGCTCATCCAGCACTGACCCTGGCGCGGCGCTAGGCGCCGGGGCCCAGCAGCTTGCCGACGCCTTCCGTGACGTCCGTCTGGGTCGGCGAAGGGGTGGGCGAAGGGGACGGCGTCGGCGGGGGCGGCGGGGCCTTTGCCACGGTTACGGTAATCGCCTTGCCCTGCTCGACGGCGGCCTGCGCGGCATCGCTTTGCGCCGTCACCTTGCCCGGCTGGACCTGCGTGTTTTCGACTTCCTTGATGATGGCGAGGAGGCCGACTTTCTTCAGTGCAGCCTGAGCCTCCGCCTTCGGGAGGCCGATGAGCTGCGGCACCGCCACCTTGCCGGTGGATACGATGATTTCCACCGTGCTGTCCACGGCCACGGTCTGGGCCGGTGCCGGGTTGGTCGTAATGACGATGCCCGCCGGCACATTGGGGCTGTTGTCCAGGGTGGTTTTCGGGGCACCGGTCAGCCCCGTCCGGCGCAGCTCGTCCCGGGCATCCGCCTCGGTCCGGCCGGGAAGGTCCGCGGGGATGGTGATCACACTGGGGCCTTCGGAGATATTGAGGGTGATCTCGGAATTGTTTTCCAGCGAGCTCCCGGCCGTGGGCACGGTGCCGACGGCGATGCCCTTGGGGATGGTCTCGTGCTGGATGCGCTTCAACTGGGGCTTGAGCCCGGCGTTGTAGAGCTTTTGCAGCGCCTCGGATTCGGTCAGTGATGTCACCGCGGGGACGTCGACCTTGGCTATGGGCGCAGGCTGCTGGTTGACCATGTTGTAGAGCCACAGGCCGCCTCCGGCCAGTACCAGCAGCGTGAAGATCAGCAGCGTTGCAGTCCACATCCGGCGGCGGGACTTTTGCCTAGGGGTGGGTTCGCGTTCGGCCGGAAGGCTCAGCTCGAGACTGTCGGTGTCGGGGTGACCGGGCGAGGCCGAGCCGGACTGGGCGGGTGCCTCGTCCTCGACGGGGGTCTGTTGCGGCGTGATGCGGCCGGAAGGAGCGTCATCGAGGAACTTGGCCCCGGTCAAGGCGAAGGCGGCCGTGGGCGGCGCCTGCTCCGCGCCCGCGACCGTGTTGTTCGGGTCTGTCGGCGCCTCACTGGTCGGCAGGGCCGGCACGGCGACGCCGCTGCGAGCCGCCCGGAGCGCGCGCCGGAAAGCAGCCGCGTCCTGGAACCGGTCGGCCCGGTTCTTTTGCAGGGCCTTGGCCAGCACGCTGTCCAGCGCCGCGGAAACGTCAGGGTTTAGGCTGCTGGCCGGTTCCGGAATCTCACGCACATGCTGGTAAGCGACGGAGACCGGGCTGTCGCCGACGAACGGCGGGCGTCCGGTCAGCATCTCGTAGAGCAGGCAGCCGGCCGAGTACAGGTCGCTGCGCGCGTCGACAGTTTCGCCGCGTGCCTGCTCCGGGGAAAGGTACTGCGCCGTTCCCACCACGGCCTGCGTCTGCGTCATGGTCGCAGAGGAGTCGGCCATGGCGCGGGCAATCCCGAAGTCCATCACCTTCACGCTGTTCGAGTCCGGGCAGAACATGACGTTGGCCGGTTTGATGTCGCGGTGCACGATTCCGGCCTTGTGGCTGTAATCGAGGGCGGACAGCACTCCGAGCGAAAAGTCGACGGCCTGGTCGATCGTGACTTCCTTGGCCCTGATCAGGTCGCGGATGGTCTTGCCCGAGACGTACTCCATCACGATGTACGGCACGCGCATGTTGTCGTCGGGACCACCGGGGACGGCATGGTCCCCGGTGTCGAAGACCGCAACGATGGAGGGATGATTCAACGCCGCGACGGCCTGCGCCTCACGCTTGAACCGGGCCTGAAACTGCGGGTCCCTCGCCAGGTCCGGGCGGAGCAGCTTGATGGCCACGGTCCGTCCCAGCCGGGTATCAATCCCGCGGAACACGTCCGCCATCCCACCGCGGCCAATCAGCTCACCCAGCTCATAGCGCCCGCTGAGGACGCGCTGGGCCGACGCCGGGCTGCTGTCCTCCCGGTGCGATGGAGTGCGGGGTGAAGTGGACACGGATGCCTACTTGGTGGTGCTGACGCTCGGCGAGGGAGAGTCCGAGGCGGGCGCCGGCGCGCTGGCAAGGTGGTAGGTGACCACGGAACCGGCGGGGACCTGCTCGCCCGATCCCGGTTCGGAGCTCACAAAGGTGCCCTCGTCCTGGGTGCCGTCGCCCTCGACCGGAGCGCCCTTCTGCCAACGCAGCCCGGCCCCCTCGATCGCGCGCTGGACGGCGGCCTCGCTGGCCCCCGTTTCCAGCGTCGGAACGGTGACCTTCTCCGGTCCCTTGGAGTAGCTGACCGTGATGGTTTCGCCCGGCTGCACGGGGCCGGAAGGATCGATATCGATCACCGTGTCGGGAGCGGAGGGGTCTGCGACGGGGTTGCCCTTGACCTGCAGGCCCAGCCCGTTCAGTTCCGCCCGGACGTCGTTGTAGGGGCGGCCCTTGTAGGCATCCGGAATCAGGTTGATGGCGGCCGGCGTCGACTCGGTGGGCGTGGCCGAGCTGCTGGAGGGGCTGGGGCTGGGGCTGTTGGAGGTCGGCGCGGCGCTTGTCGTACTGACCTTGGCGCTTGAGCTCGTGGCGGCCGGGGACGAGGGGAACAGGATCCCGGCCTGCGAGAGGACCACTCCCACCAAGGCAAACAGAACCAGCAGGATCAGGGCGATCAGCGGCCAGGTCCAAGGGCTGCGGCCCTTCCGCCGTGGCTCTTCCTCTTCCGGTTCGTAGCCGTCATAGTCCTCTTCCTCCGGGACCCAAGTGCGTTCCGCGGCCAGCGCATCCGCGCGGGACAGGGCACTGCGTGCGCCGTGTCCGCTTGCCGCGGCGGCCCCGGCCGCCAGCCCGGCTGCGGCACCCGCGCCGGCGGCGCCGATCACCGGCAGCGCCGACGTCGACTTGTCCTCAGCCGCGCTGGCGCCGATGACACCCGTCGCTGCGGTGGGGACATTCACCGGTGCGGTAATGGGGCCGGTGGCTGCTTCGAAGAGCAGCATGCCCGGAACGGCCGCGTGCGCGGCCGCGATGTCGCCGTTGCGGATGGCATCGGACGCTTCGGCCAGCTTGATCGCATCGGCCGGGCGATTCTTGGGATCCTTGGCCAGCATCGACATCAGGAGCGCGCGGACCGGCCTGGGCAGGCTGTCCGGCAACGGCGGCGGGGCGTCGTTGACCTGGGCCAGCGCAATCGCAATCTGGGATTCGCCGGAGAACGGACGGTGCCCCGTGAGGCATTCGTAGCCGATCACGCCGAGCGAGTAGATGTCGGAGGCGCCGGTCGCGGTCTGCCCGGTGGCCTGTTCCGGGGCGAGGTACTGGGCCGTGCCCATCACCTGGCCCGTCTGCGTCAGCGGAACCTGGTCGGCCAGCCGCGCGATGCCGAAGTCGGTGACCTTGACCCGGCCGTCCGGGGTGATGAGCAGGTTGCCTGGTTTGATGTCGCGGTGCACCAGGCCCTGGGCGTGGGCGACGGACAAGGCCCGTGCCGTCTGGGAGATCATCGACAGGGTGCGGTCCGGTGAGAGCACCTGCTCATGCTCGATGATGCTGCTCAGCGGCTGTCCGGGAACGAGTTCCATGACGAGGTAGGCGGAGCCTTCTTCCTCGCCGTAGTCAAAGACGTTGGCGATGCCCACGTGGTTCAGCAGGGCGGTGTGCCGCGCTTCGGCCCGGAAACGCTGCAGGAAACCCGGATCGCCGGTGTATTCCTCCTTGAGGACCTTGATCGCGACGATCCGGCCAAGGATCAGGTCCTTGGCCTTCCAGACTTCTCCCATGCCGCCGATCGCAATGCGTGTGGTCAGCTGGAATCTGCCGCCGAGGGTGATTCCCGATGTAGGCCTCACTTATTCAACACCGCCTCAAAAATCTTCTTCGCGTTCGGACTGGTTAGATTTGCGCCGGTGGTGATGTCCACGCCTTGCATGACAATCGTGACGGCCACTTGCGGGTCATTCGCCGGGGCGAACCCGGTAAACCATGAATTGTTCAGGCCCGTGCCGAGCTCGGCAGTGCCGGTCTTGCCTGCCACCTCGACGTCGGGCACCGCGGCTCCGCGGGCGATGCCTTCGCTGACCACGCTGGTCATCCACTCGGTGATCTGGCGGGCAATTTCCGGACTCGTGGAGGTCCGGAGTGCCTCGGGCTTGGGCTCATTGAGGATCCGCAGATCGGGGGACCGCAGGGCCTTGATCAGGTTGGGCTTCATCTGGACGCCGCCGTTCGCAATGGCCGCGGTCATCATGTTGATCTGCAGCGGCGTGGCACGGACATCGCGCTGGCCGATGGCCGACTGCGCCAGTCCTGCGTCGTCCAGCGGCTCGCTCGGGAAAGTACTCTTTGCCATCTCGAGCTTTAGCTGGTCGCCGAAGTCCTGCCCGAAGCCGAACTTGGCGGCCTGTTCTTCGATTGCCTTCTGGCCCAGGTCGATGGCGATGCTGGCGAACGGGGTATTGCAGGACTGCTGCAGGGCGAAGGCGAACGAGGCCTTGTCCCGGGTGTAGCAATTGCCGCCGGCGTAGTTCGGCAGCTTGTACTGGATCCCCGGGAACGGCATCTCGGCCGGGTTGGGCAGCACGCTGTCCTTGTTGTACTTGCCGGAACCCAGGGCCGCCGCCGTGTCGATGATCTTGAAAACGGAACCCGGAGCCAGCAGCGCGCCGGTGGGACCGCTCACGGACTGGTTCAGGTTGATGCCCGGGATCTTGTTCAGCTTGGTGATGTTCGCCGCTTCGGCGTCGGAATCCTGGGTGGCCACCAGATTGGGGTCATACGAGGGCTTGGACACCATGGCCAGGATCGCGCCGGTCTTCGGGTTGGACACCACGATCGATCCGCGCTGGCCCTCCGGAATCAGGTCATAGGCAAGCTTCTGGATTTTCGGGTCCAGGGTCAGCTCGACTGAGGCGCCCTTGGGCTGGTTGCCGAGGAACAGCTGGCCGACCCGGTCCAGGAACAACTGGTCCGAGCTGCCGGCGAGCTGTTCGTTCATGGCCAGTTCCATACCCGTCAGGCCGTAGTTCTTCGAAAAATAGCCGGTGATGCCGGCGTAGAGCTCCGGCTGCGTGTAGCTGCGCTGGAACTGGCAGCTCTCGCTGCCCGCCACGGACTGCGCCACCGGCTTGCCGCCGACGATGATGGCGCCGCGGTCGTTGCAGTAGTTCTGCAGCAGGGTGCGCTTGTTCCACGCGTTGGCTTTGAGTTCATCGGCGCCCACCACCTGGACATAGCTGAGCGCACCGAAGATCAGCGCGAACATCGCGATCGCGGCGATCCAGGAGTTGCGAATGGCCTGGTTCACGGGAGTTTCACCGCCTCGGTTGGAGCGTCTGGACTGGTGCTGGCGCCGCGGGCCGGTGCCGTGGCAGGCTTCGGCGGCATGGCCGGAGTGTCTTTCTTCAGCTCAGGATCCTGGCCCGGCGGGAGAGGCGTGGTGTCCACCGGCCCGCGTGCGGTGTGCGAGATCATCAGCAGCAGGCCAACGATGATCCAGTTCGCCAGCAGGGAGGAGCCGCCGGCCGCCAGGAAAGGCGTCGTCAATCCGGTCAGCGGGATCAGGCGCGTGACGCCGCCGATTACCACGAAGCACTGCAGGGCGATGGCGAAGGACAATCCGGTGGCGAGCAGTTTGCCGAACGCGTCCCGGGTTCCGAGCGCGGCGCGGAAGCCGCGGGTGAAGAGCAGTAGATACATCAGCACGATCGCAAAGACGCCGATCAGCCCAAGTTCCTCACCGAAGGAGGCGACGATCATGTCGCTGTTGGCGAACGGGACGAGGTTGGGGCGGCCCTGGCCCAGGCCGGTGCCGACGAGGCCGCCGTTGGCCATGCCGAAGAGCCCTTCGACGATCTGCCTGCTGCCGCCGAACTCGCGGTCGTAGACCTCGGGCGTGAAGGCGTTGAGCCAGCCGTCGATCCGGAGGGCCACGTGCGAGAAGACCTTGGACGCCACGAAGCCGCCGCCCACCATCAGGACGACGCCAATGATCACCCAGCTGATCCGGCTGGTGGCGACGTAGATCATCACCAGGAACAGCCCGAAGAACAGGATCGAGGTGCCGAGGTCGCGCTGGAAGATCAGCACGCCGATGCTGACCAGCCACGCGGTGATCATGGGGCCCATGTCCTTGAACCGGGGGAACTGCACGGGGCCGATCTTGCGGCCGGCCAGCAGGATGAGGTCCCGGTTGGAGGAGAGGTAGCCGGCGAAGAAGATAGCGAGTGTGATCTTCGCGATTTCGCCGGGCTGGAAGGTCATGGATCCGAGTTTGATCCAGACGCTGGCGCCCAGCACTTCGCCGGCGGAGATGCCCGGGACCAGCGGCAGGATCAGTAGCACCGCGCTGACTGCGAGGGAGATGTACGTGAAGCGGCGCAGGAGCCGATGGTCTTTGAGGACGAAAATGACCGTGATGGCCACGGCCATTGCCACGAGGGTCCAACGCAACTGGTTGTTTCCGGTGTCTTCCCCGACGCGGTCGAGGCGGTGGATCATCGCCAGTCCGAGGCCGTTCAGGGCCACCACCAGCGGAAGTATTACCGGATCGGCATATTTAGCGCGGAGCCGCAGCACCACGTGGAAAGCCAGTGCTGCGGCCGCCAGGAGGCCGGACTGGAACCAGAAATCGGTGTCGAAGGCCTTCTGCCGGTCGACGCCGACGAGGGCATTGGCACCGATCCCCACCGCGAGGGCAAGGACCAGCAGCACCAGTTCGGCGTTGCGGCGCGGCTTGGGCGTGGGATCGATCGGCGTCATTTGCCCCCCTCGCAGTAACTCGGCGTCGGCGTCGGGGTGGCCGATTTGGAACCGGCGGCCGCGCCGGAAGTGGCCCGCCCGGTCGCGCTAGCCGAGGGGCTCGCGCTCGGGGTGGGGGAGGGCGTCAGGCACTCGTCGGCCGGCGCCGTCGTGCCGGTGCGCTCAAGGTTCTTGACGATCCTTTGCGCGTCGTACAGGTCTCGCGCGGGAACGGTCTGGCGTACACGCTGCTGCGAGAACTCTGGCAGGTCAGACATCCGGATATCGGTCACCGTCTCGAGGGTGGAAAGTGGAATGGGGCCCAAACGCTGGGATACCCCGTTGAAAATGGCAACTCGCTGATCGTGCTCACCGATGTAGTACCGGGTCTGCGTCCAGGCGTAGCCAAGCCAGAGGCCGATGCCCAGCACTGCCACGATCGCCGCGGCGATGGAGATTGTCAGCCAGGGCCGGCGCCTGACCGGCGGTTTGTACTCGTCGGCTTCTTCCTTGTCCGGCTCCGCCTTGTGCGTCAACACCGTTGCGGCCCGGCGGGCCACCGTGCGGCCGGCGATGGAGGGGATGGAGCCGGAGGCCGCGGCGGAGGCCGCCGCGCCTACGAGTTCATGGGGACGGGTTGAGAGTTCCTCACGCAGGACTTCGGCGGACAGGTGTTCGCCGAGGTGCGGATCGGTGGCGGGCTGTGGTTCCTTAGCTGGGCTGGCGGCCTCCTCCGGAGTTTTGCCTGACGTGCCGGCCGATTTGTCGTCTTTGGCGCTCTCGGAAGCCTTGCCGGCATAGGTGCTGCCGGGGCTGCCGGCTGGTGGTGCGGCCGGCGGTGCGGTGCTCGATGCCAGCGCTGTCGCGGTGACGGTTGCCGGGACGACCTGGACGGCGGCGGTGTTCACGTCGTCGGGCGTCTGTTCCGCGATGTCCACCAGGACGACTGTCACGTTGTCCGGGGAGCCGGCCTCCAGGGTGAGGTCAACGAGCCTTTCGGTGCACTCGCGCAGGCTCTTGGTTTCCCGGACGGTGCGCTCAACGACGTGGCCAGCAACGTAGTTCAGCCCGTCGGAGCAGAGCAGCCAGCGTTCCCCGGGCTCGACGTCGAGGACGTCCAGATCAAGTTCCGGGCTGGCGTCGACGTCGCCGAGGACACGCATGAGCACGTTCTTGTGCGGGTGGGTCTCGGCCTCTTCCGGGCGCAGCCGGCCCTCGTCGATGAGCCGCTGGACGAAGGTGTGGTCCACGCTGACCTGCTCGAACTTGCCGTTGCGCAGCCGGTAGGCGCGCGAATCGCCGATGTGCGCGAAGTGGAGCTTTCCCCCGGCCAGCAGCAGGGCAGTCACGGTGGTCCCCATGCCGGCCAGTTTCGGGTTCATGTGGACCAGCTCGGAGAGGAGCGAATTGGCGGTCTGAATCTCATCAGCCAGGACGGTGTCGGCCTCGCCGGCCTCCGCGTCGTAGTCATCGCGGTCCAGATGGATCATGTCCAGTACGGTGGCGGCGGATGCCACGTCACCGCCGGCGTGCCCGCCCATGCCGTCCGCGACGACGGCGAGGTGGCGGCCGACGTAGGCGGAGTCGTCGTTTTTCGCGCGCACGCGGCCGACGTCGGAGCGTGCGGCGTAGCGCATGATTAGCGGCCGCTTCGGGGCAGTTGCTGCCTTGTCTGCGGGGGATTCGGGGGCAGCCACGGCTACGGCCTCAATTCAATGACCGTCTTGCCGATTCTCACGGGGACACCCAGCTCCACCGGAAGCGCCCGGGTCAGCTGTTGATCTGCCAGATACGTGCCGTTGGTGGAACCGAGGTCCTCGATGAACCAGCGGCTGCCCTGCGGGAACAGACGTGCGTGCCGGCCGGAGGCGTAGTCGTCCTCCAGGACCAGGGTGGCTTCCTGTGCCCGGCCGAGCAGGATGGGGCTCGCCGCCAGCGGAAGGGTGGTGCCCTTCAGCGGGCCTTCGGTGACGACGAGCTGGCGGGCCTGCTGCTTCACCGGGACCGGGGCAGGTTCGGCCAGTGCAGGGTTCCGGCGGACCTGCCGTGCCGTGGGGGAGCCGGCGGCGGCTTTGCGGCCGATCATGAGGTCGCGGCGCATGGCTGAGACGATGCTGAAGATGAGGACCCAGAGAAGGATCAGGAAACCAAAGCGCAAGGCGGTAATCGTCAGTTCACTCACGGGCGGCCGCCCGGGTTGGCGGGCATCAGGCGGAAAATGATTTTGGTCCGTCCCATCGTGATCGTGGAGCCGTCGGTGAGTTCCGAACTGCCCACCACTTTGTGGCCGTCCACGTAGCTGCCGTTCGTTGAGCCCAGGTCGATGGCCTGCGCTGCGCCCTGACCCGTGCGGATTTCCAGGTGTCGGCGTGAGACTCCCGTGTCGTCGATCAGGATGTCCGCTTCGGAGGAGCGGCCCAGGACCACCGAGGGTGCATTCAGCGAATACCGCTGGCCGTCGATGTCCAGCACCGGCTGGAGGCGGCCGGGCTGCCGGGTCGGGGCTGCGGGCATGGTGCCCTGGCCGCCGGGCTGGGCGGGGGCTCCACCGGTCTTTTCGGTCCGGGACGTGATTTCAAAATCGCCGGCCCGGCGGTCCTCGTCGCGGCGGAAACTGATCCGCACCGGACCCTGGAGGGTGTATCCCTGGCTGCGGACGTGGTTGATGACAACGTCGCACAGTTCTTCGGCGAGCGGTGTCCCCCATTCCTGGGCCCGCTGGAAATCTTCGCCGCTGAGCAGGACATCGAAAACGTTGGGTGCAAGGGTGCGTCCCGCGGCGACGGTGAGGGCCTTGTTGTCCACTTCGCGGCGGAGGTGGCTGGCGATCTCGACCGGCTCGACCTGGGCGCGGGAACCGGTGGAGAAGACTCCGCGGACGGCCTTTTCGATGCCGCGCTCGACTTTGTCCAGCAAGCCCATGGTCCTTCTCCTTTCCTGGCAGCTGCGGGGCAGCGTTTGTTCCGGAACTCGGTTTCCAACATTCGCGGGAGTCCGCCGTAACCGGGCACTCCTACATCAGATACTACTGGGCAAGGCTGGGAATGGCCTTAATGCGGCCCGCCGCTGCGGCCGGGAAATTTGCGCCTGACCGGCCCTGACGTGCGCGGATATCCGGGAGCTTGCAGTGGGCGTGCAGGTACCGCGGGGTAATGGGCAGGCGGGTTCCGGGTGCCTTCGTTGTGGCCGTGTGGCGCCCCCGGAGCCCCGATTGGTGTTTTCCCGCAGTTGTCCGTTATGCTTGATCTCGCTGCTTTTACGAGGTTGCTGGTCCGGATTCCGGGCCTCTACCGGGTGAAAGAAGTTGCGCGCGAGTGGCGGAACGGCAGACGCGCTGGCTTCAGGTGCCAGTGTCCGAAAGGGCGTGGGGGTTCAAATCCCCCCTCGCGCACGCAAATGAAAGAACCCCGGTCTTCGGACCGGGGTTCTTTTTGTTTTGCCCACGCAGCTTCGATCGGCGCCCCGCGGAACTACCGGGGTCTGACAAATGCTCGCGTAGTCCCGGCGCGCGTTGCCGGGTCGGTACTGCCGCCCGAACCCGACAGCCGGACGCGGGGATGGCCACTACAATTGGCCGGTTCCTGTGCCTCGATCCGGGCCCGGCCCACGAAGCCGGCCACCGACAGAAAGATCCCATGACGACCACCTCTGACCACGCCGTTCCGGCTCAAGTTGACCTGAAGCAGGACGCCGCACCGGACCGCAAGCCGCTGGTCCGCTGGCTGCTCGCCAACCAGGTCGCGCCCGCAGGCCCCGAAGCCGAGGAAGACCACCGGCCCAACGCCTGGTGGAAAGTCATGTGCCTGACCGGGGTGGACTACTTCTCCACCCTGTCCTACCTTCCCGGCATCGCGGCCCTGGCCGCCGGTGCCCTGTCGCCGCTGGCCACCCTGCTGATTGTGGCCCTGACGCTGCTGGGCATGCTGCCGATGTACCGCCGAGTCGCGCAGGAGAGTCCCCACGGCCAGGGATCGGTAGCCATGCTGGAGAAACTGCTGCCGTTCTGGCGGGGCAAGTTCTTCGTCCTGCTTCTGCTCGGGTTCGTCGCTACGTCGTGGATCATCACCATCACGCTCTCCGGCGCCGATGCCACCGTGCACCTGCTGGAAAATCCGATGATCCCGGAAGGACTCAAGGGCAGCGCCGTGATCATCACGGTGATCCTGCTGCTGATCCTGGGCGGGGTGTTCCTGCTCGGCTTCAACGAGGCCGTCGGCGTCGCCATCCCGCTCGTGGCCGTCTACCTGCTGCTGAACGCCGCCGTCGTCGCCGCCGGATTCGGGAATGTCTTCTCCGACCCGTCCCTGATTGCCGGCTGGACCGATCGGCTGCTGGCCAGCGCCGGCGGCGGACCGATGGACCTGATCGGCCCGGCCGTCATCGCCTTCCCGCTGCTGGTGCTCGGGCTCTCCGGGTTCGAGACGGGCGTCTCCATGATGCCGCTGATCAAGGCAGCCGGGGACACCCCTGAGGAGATCGCAGCTTCACGGGTCAGGAACACCCGCAAGCTGCTCACCACCGCGGCGCTGATCATGAGCGTCTATCTGATGTCCACCAGCTTCCTCACCACGGTCATGATCCCGGCCAATGAGTTCCAGGACGGCGGACAGGCCAACGGCCGCGCCCTCGCGTTCCTCGCCCACGAGCTGTTCGGCGCCGGGTTCGGTACCGTCTACGACATTTCCAGCGCCCTGATCCTTTGGTTCGCCGGTGCCTCCGCCATGGCCGGGCTCATTAACATCGTGCCCCGCTACCTGCCCGCCTACGGCATGGCACCGGAATGGGGCCGCGCCGTCCGCCCGGTGGTAATTGTCTACACGCTGCTGAGCATCGGCATCACCATCGCTTTCAAGGCCGACGTCAACGCCCAAGCCGGCGCCTACGCCACGGGCATCCTCGCCATGATGGTCTCCGGCGCGGTCGCCGTGACCGTCTCGGCCATCCGCAGAAAAAGCCGCGCCGGAACCGTCGGCTTCGGCGCGCTGACCCTGGTCCTGCTGTACGCCCTGGGGGCCAACGTCATCGAAAAGCCCGACGGCATCGCGATCTCGGCGTTCTTCATCGCCGGCATCATCGTCGTTTCCTTGATCTCCAGGGTGAAGCGCACCACCGAACTGCGGCTTGAAACCATCGAATTCGACGAAGCAGCCCGGCAGTTCATCACCGACTCGATCGCCTTCGACGGGCAGCTGAACGTCATCGCTAACAAGCGCCAGGCCGGCGACGAGGCCGAGTACGCCGACAAGGAGTACGAACAGCGCGGCCTGAACCCGGTCCCCGGCCCGGCGGACGTGGTTTTCCTGGAGGTTGAGATTTCCGACCCCTCGGCGTTCAGCCACACGCTCAGGGTCGAAGGCGTCGAGGTGGGCGGGTATCGCGTCCTGCGGGTGAAGTCCCCGGCGGTGCCCAACGCGATTGCCGCAGTCCTGCTGGCCATGCGCGACTCGACCGGCACCAAACCCCAGTGCTATTTCGAATGGTCAGAAGGAAGCCCGGTGGCCCACCTCATGCGGTACCTGTTCCTGGGCGAGGGGGACACGGCCCCGCTGGTGCGTGAAATCCTCCGCGAGGTCGAACACGATCCGGCCCGCCGACCCGGCATCCACGTCGGCTGACACCGCCCAGGAACAGCAAAGACGCCAACAGCCCCGCCAGCACCCTCCCGGCGGGGCTGTTGGCGTCTTTTGGTCCAGCTCCCTACCTCCGCAGCGCCCCGAAGCCCGCGATCAGCGCCTCAAGCCCGAGGCCGAAGGCCACGTCCGCCTGGTTCGCGTAGCCTTGCTCGCCCAGGCTGGCGACGGCGGCGGAGAAGTTTGGCGTCGCGGCCGCCAGGCTGCCGGAATCAAAGATGTCCGCCGGAGCCGTCACGTCGTAGGCGGAACCGAAAATGAAGGACTCCAGGGCCACGATTGCCGAGATGATGCGCTCCTGCGGGAACCCCGCCCGGCGGAACCCCGCGCTGACGGCCTCGTACATGGCGAGTGTCTTCGGAGCATCGGCCACCGGAAGCACCGCGATAACCGGGATCAGCGGGGTGTGCCGCGAGAAGACGTCGCGGTAGCTCCAGGCCCAATCCCGCACCGCCTGTTCCCAGGGCTCGGTCTCGAAGGCCGACACGTCCACGAATGACGTCAGGTGGTCCTGGATGAGGACCAGCACCTCCCGTTTTGAGGACACGTGGTTGTACAGGGCCGACGGCGCCACGTTCAGCAAGCGGGCCAGGGCTGCCATGGTGAAGCCGTCGTAGCCGCTTTTACGCACCAGTTGCAGGCCGGCGGCGGTGATGCCGTCCTGGTCGAGGACGGCCGAGGGGGGCCTGCCCACCCGGCGGCGCGGTTTGGCGTCGGGGCGGTGCGGATCCGCGGTGGCGCTTTTGGCTGCCGGCATTCCGGGCCTTTCTACTGGGCTGTCCCAAGGATTATTCCACTGGATGCGATCTTGCGCCGGGGTCTTCCCTCTTTCCAACGGTACCGCTATAGTCGTCCTAAATGAATGGCATTCATTTAGTGGCTCGCATCACTCCGCGGCCACAGAGAGGACATCATGCTGGAACTTGATCGCGACGTCGTCATCGTTGGAGCCGGGCCGGCGGGCCTGACCGCAGCACGGGAGCTGCAGAAGGCCGGCCTGAGCGTTGCCGTGCTGGAAGCCCGCGACCGGGTGGGCGGCCGGACCTGGACGGACACCATTGACGGCGCCATGCTGGAGATCGGCGGCCAGTGGGTCTCGCCGGACCAGACGGCGCTGCTCGAGCTCCTCGATGAGCTCGGCCTGAAGACCTACGACCGCTACCGTGAGGGCCAGTCCGTCTACATCGGTGCCGACGGCAAGCGCACCCTGTACACCGGTGACTCCTTCCCGGTCAGTGACTCCACTGCCGCCGAGATGGACAAGCTGACCGCTCTGCTGGACTCGCTCGCCGCGGAAATCGGCGCCACCGAGCCGTGGGCGCACCCCAAGGCCCGTGAACTGGACACTATCTCCTTCCACCACTGGCTGCGCCAGAACTCCTCCGATGAGGAAGCCTGCAACAACATCGGCCTTTTCATTGCCGGCGGCATGCTGACCAAGCCCGCGCACGCTTTCTCCGCCCTGCAGGCCGTCCTGATGGCGGCTTCGGCGGGTTCCTTCACCCACCTCACCGATGAGGACTTCATCCTGGACAAGCGCGTCGTCGGCGGCATGCAGCAGGTCTCGCTGCTGCAGGCGGCGGAACTGGGCGACGACGTCGTCCTCTCCAGCCCGGTGCGCACGATCAACTGGGAGGTTGGCACAGCCGGAAGCACAGCCGGAAACACAGCCGGCGAAAACACAGCCGGGCAGCGGGTCACCGTGGTGTCGGACCGCGCCACCGTGAACGCCCGCTTCGTGGTCATGGCCGTGCCGCCGAACCTCTACTCCCGGGTCTCCTACAACCCGCCGCTGCCCCGCCGCCAGCACCAGATGCACCAGCACCAGTCCCTCGGCCTGGTCATCAAGGTGCACGCCGTCTACAGCACCCCGTTCTGGCGCGCGGATGGACTGTCCGGCACCTGCTTCGGGGCTGACGCGCTGGTCCAGGAGGTTTACGACAACACCAACCACGAGGACCCCCGCGGCACCCTCGTGGGCTTTGTCTCGGACGAAAAGGCCGACGCCATGTTCGAACTCAGCGCGGCGGAGCGACGCCGCGCCATCCTTGAGTCGATCGCCGGCTTCCTGGGCGAGAAGGCCCTCGAGCCGGAGGTCTACTACGAGTCCGACTGGGGCTCGGAGGAATGGACCCGCGGTGCGTACGCCGCCAGCTACGACCTGGGCGGCCTGCACCGCTACGGCAGGGACCAGCACGCGCCGGTGGGCCCGATCTACTGGGCTTCCTCCGACCTCGCCGCCGAGGGGTACCAGCATGTGGACGGCGCAGTGCGGATGGGGCGCCGGATAGCCGCCCGGATCACCGCCGCTGCCGACCGCACGCCGGCCGCCCGCTAGCCCCCGAAAAGCACGTCCCTTCAACCCCTATCCCAGAAGCCCTAACAACAAGATCAGAGAGGTCGGCCAGATGCGTTACGTAGTGGGGTATTCCGCCAATGCCAGAGGCCGTGATGCCGTCAATCTGGCCGTCTCCCTGGCCCGCGGCCGTGGCGCGAGCCTGGACCTGGTGGTGGCCATCCCGGACGCCGGACCGTTCAACGCGGCCCACGCGCCCGCCGCGGGCTATGACAGCTACCTGCACCAGCAGGCGGGGGAATGGCTCGACGAAGCCCTCGCCCTCATCCCGGCGGACGTCCCCGCCAAGGCCCATGTGCGCAGCGGGGAATCCGACGCGCAGACCCTCATCGAGGCCTGCGACGAGTTCCAGGCAGACATGCTTATCATCGGGGCCACCAGCAGCGGGCTGTTCAAGCGCTTCACCGTCGGCTCCGTGGCCAGCGCACTGCTGCACGCTGCGACGGTGCCGGTGGCGCTGGCTCCGCACGGCTACCACCGCCGGGACGCGCTTACCCGTGTCAGCTGCGGGCTCGGCAGCCGTGCCGGCGCTGAGAAGCTGCTGGATTTCGCCGTCTCCATGGCGGTGAACCGGGAGGTGCCGTTGCGTGTCGTGTCGCTGCTGACCCTGGATGCGGGCGACTCGGACGAGGCGGCAGATGCCGCCCGCGAGTACGCCAACAAGCACCTCGCGGCAGCCCTGCCGGCCGATTCGTCGGGCGCCGCGCCAGCCGCGAAGGCCGACGTCGTGGTGGCCCAAGGCCGCAGCGTCGAAGAGGCCGTGGACCGGCTGGACTGGGAAGACGGCGAGATCCTGCTGATCGGATCAAGCCGCCTCGCCCGGAGCCGGTCCATCTTCCTGGGCAGCACTGCCAACCGCATCCTGCGCGCCCTGCCGGTGCCGATGATCGTGGTCCCCAGCGACTACGAGCTCAAGCACCTGAACCAATCACCGTCGAGTGACACCTCCCGAGAGGCACAAGCATGAGCACTGAACACGCGACCGCCAAGGCCGCAGCACACAGCAAGCAGGACCACGGCCTGAGCGAGAAGGGGCTGAAGGCCGGATCGGTGGGGCTGATCGGCGCCGTCGTCATCGGCGTCTCCTGCATCGCGCCGGCCTACACCCTGACCGCCGCCCTGGGCCCGACGGTTTCCGAGGTCGGCGTCCACCTTCCGGCGATCTTCCTCGTGGGCTTCCTACCCATGCTGCTGGTGGCCTTCGGGTACCGCGAACTGAACAACGCCATGCCCGACGCCGGCACCTCGTTCACCTGGGCTTCGCGGGCTTTTGGCCCGTGGATCGGCTGGATGGGCGGCTGGGGGCTGATCGCGGCGACCATCATCGTGCTGTCCAACCTGGCCGCCGTCGCCGTGGACTTCTTCTACCTCATGCTCGCCCAGCTTTTCGGCAACCCGGAGCTGGCGGACCTGACCACCAACCTGCCGCTCAATATCGCCACCACGCTGGTCTTCATTGCCCTGGCATGCTGGATTTCCTACCGGGGCATGGAAACCACCAAGACCGTCCAGTACGTCCTGGTCGCCTTCCAGCTGCTCGTCCTGGGCTGGTTCGCCGTCGCGGCCTTCAGCCACGTGGCGAACGGCACGGCCTTTGACGCCACCGCCATCGCGCCGGACTGGTTCAACCCCTTCGCCGTCGAATCCTTCTCCGCCTTCGCGGCCGGTGTGTCGCTGTCCATCTTCATCTACTGGGGCTGGGACGTCACGCTGACCATGAACGAGGAGACCAGGAACCCGGAGAAGACCCCGGGCCGCGCGGCCACCGTGACGGTCCTGGTCATCGTTATCATCTACATGACCGTCGCGCTGTCCACCCTGGCCTTCGCCGGCGTCGGCACCGAGGGCCTCGGCGCCGGCAACCCGGAGAACCAGGGCAGTATCTTCGCCGTCCTCGCCGGACCCGTGATGGGCCCCTTCGCGATCCTGATGTCACTGGCCATCCTGAGCAGCTCGGCCGCATCGCTGCAGTCCACCTTCGTTTCCCCGGCCCGTACCCTCCTGTCCATGGGCCACTACAAGGCGCTGCCGCACAAATTCGGCAAGATCAGCCCCAGCTACAAGTCCCCGAGCTACGCCACCATTGCCTCGGCCGTGGCCGCCGCCGTGTTCTACGTCGTCACCCGGACCCTCTCCGAAAATGCGCTGTGGGACACCATCACGGCCCTCGGCATGATGATCTGCTTCTACTACGGCATCACCGCCCTGGCCTGCGTTTGGTTCTTCCGCGCCCAGGCCTTCAGCGGAGCGCACTCGTTCTTCTTCAAGTTCCTCGCTCCGCTGCTGGGCGGCGTCATCCTGCTGGTGATGTTCTTCAAGACCGCCTACGACTCGATGGACCCGGAGTACGGCTCCGGTTCATCCGTCGGCGGCCTGGGGCTGGTCTTCATCCTCGGGATGGGCGTCATCCTGCTGGGCGCGGTGCTCATGCTGATCATGGCCAAACTCCGCCCCGAGTTCTTCAAGGGACAGGTCCTGACCCGCGGCAACTGAGCCGGAATCCGGACAATCGAAGGTCTTCCTTCCGCCAGCCCTGTGTGTGCGCCTTGAAAAGTAAGCACACTTATCAATAGGCTGGCGGGAGGAGGACCTTCCTCCGTTGGATCAAGGACGAGGTGAGCGCATGTCGGACGCACAGGACATCAGCAAGGTGACGGACATCATTAACGATTCGCGGATCGGGATGTTCACCACTAGTAACGAGCAGGGCGCCCTCGTCAGCCGCCCGCTGGCCGTCCAGGACGTCCAAGACGACGGCGACATGTGGTTCTTCACCTCGGAGGGCACCTCGCAGGTGGCGCACATCAAGGCCAACCCCGCGGTCAATGTGTCCTTCGGCAAGGGCACCGAGTGGGTGTCGGTGGCCGGTACGGCGGAAGTGGTCACGGACCGGCAGGCCATCCGCGACCGGTGGAACCAGGCCGTCGAGGCGTGGTTCCCGGACGGGCCGGACACGCCCGAGGTGGTCCTGCTGCGCGTGGACTCCGATTCGGCCGAATACTGGACCAGCCCCGGCGGAACGGCCGCGACCGTGCTGCAGTGGGTGAAGTCGAAGGTCACCAACAGCCGGATGAGCGTCGGCGAGAGCGGTACGGTCGAACTCTAGGCCGGCCGGACCGGCGGCGCTGCTTGGCCGATCATCTCAGTCGATGATCTTGAGCGCCGTCCCCCAATTGAAGGACTCGTAAGCCGGATTCATTTGCAGGCCGATCACCAGCAACTGCATCCCCTCCAGTTCGCGGGCATGTCGTAGCGCCCCGACCTGGAGGGGCCGTAGTCCGGCCGCGGCGACGAAGGCCGCCACCTCATTGCGGGCCGCCTCGGAGTCGGAGGCAATAAAGACGTCCAGCGCCATGCCCTTCGCGGAGCCCTCCGCCAGGGTGCCCGCGAACGTCGTGTTGAAGGCCTTCACCACCCTGGCTCCGGGCAGCAGCCGGGCGATCTCTTCCGCCGCCGAGGTGCCCGGCTCGACCACCAGCGAATCGCCGGTTTCCACGTTGACCGGGTTGCTGATCTCGACCACGGTCTTACCGCTGAGCGTGTCGCCGTAGTGGGTTGCGACTTCCTTGGCCGGTTCGAAGTGGAGGGCCAGGACCACGATGTCGCCCTCGGGAACATCGCCGAGGCCGCCGGACGTCGTGGTCGGACCCAGCTCCGCCGCGAGTTTGGCGGCGTTGTCCGGACTCCGATCCAGGACCTGGACGGACCGTCCCGCCGAGACCGCCCTGAGGCCGATAGCCCGGGCCATGTTGCCGCTGCCGATAATCGTGATGTCAGTCATCGTGCCCCTTCAGCGGAAACCTGCAGCGCGCCGGCGGCGCGCTCCGCCTCCGCCAGTGCCTGTTCCAGCCGGTCGACGGCGGTGCTGTAGCCGCCGGGCGCCTGGCCGTCCGGGCAGGCTCCGTGGCGCAGCCGCTCGGCCGCCTTCATCGCCTTCAGCATTGCGGCGGTTTCCGGCCGGGCCGGATCGCTCATGGCCGGGAAATCGATGCAGAATGCGGGATCCAATTCGTAGCGCTGCCACCGTGCGAGGGCCGCGCGGTGCCGGTCGGCCGCGGCTGCATCGGCGGCTGCGGCGCCCCGGGCGGTACGCCTTGCTTCCTGCCAGCGGAACAGCCTCGGCGTCCAGCGGTAACTGGCAGCCGCCGTCGTAACGGCCACGGCTGCGAGCATGAGCCCGGTCCACGGGGAAACCAGCGACGGCAGGAGTACAGCGGGGGCGACGATCGCGACCCCTGCGAAACCGTCCCAGAACACGGCGTCCGGCAGGCCGCCGTCGGACGCCCGGTGCTTTCGGACGAGGTAGACCGTGCCGGCCACTGCAGCCGCGACGAGGAGGGCAAGGGACGCGAACTGCCAGGCCCCCAGCGGAGCGGAGTCTGATAGTGACGGCATGGCGCACCTCCTGCGGAACCCGTCCCGGGCGGGCGCAGTTCCGCTGCTTCCATTGGAATCCATCCCGGGCAGGCCGTCAATGGCCGGTTCCCACCCCGTTCCCACCCGGGTAGCCTAGGGCCCATGCGACTGAAAATGTGCAGTATCCACGTCAAGGACCCGGCGGCCGCCCACGAGTTCTACACCGGAATTCTGGGCTTCGAAACGCTTATGGCGCTGCCCGAGCACAACCTGTACATCGTCAAGGATCCGGGCGATGGCGGATCGGTCGGGCTACTGCTGGAGCCCAGCGACAACCCCATCGGTGCCGCCTACATGAACGCCTGCCACGACGCCGGGCTGCCGGCGATCGTCTTCGGCGTGCCGGATGTACGAGCCGAGTATGAGCGGCTCGCCGCCAAAGGCGTGATCTTCCAGGCCGAACCCTCGGAAGGCCCCGGCGGCACGAGCGTGGTGCTCGACGACGGCTGCGGGAACTACGTCCAGCTGCACCAGGACTAGGCGCCGGGCCCCGCCGGAAGGCTACTCGGCCTTGGCGCGGGCCTTCTTGGCGTCCTTCTTGGCAGCCTCGTCCTTGACGCGCTGGGCTTCGGCGCGGACCGCGGCGTGGGTGGCGCGCTCGGCGACCAGCCAGGCCGGGGGAGCCTGCAGCAGCGCGGTGATTTCCGCCGTCGTCAGCGCCTCCTCGACGCCGCCGCGGGCGAGGCCGCTGATGGAGACGTTGAGTTTCTGGGCGACGACGGGGCGCGGGTGCGGACCGGTGCGGCGCAGTTCGGCGAGCCACTCCGGCGGATTGGCCTGGAGTTCGGCGAAATCAGCGCGAGTGATAACCGAATCCTGGAACTCCTGGGGTGTCGCGGGCAGGTAGATGCCAAGCTTCTTGGCAACGGTGGCCGGCTTCATGGACTGGGAGTTTGCAGAGGTCATGCTTCAAGGGTATCCGGCGACCAGCCCGCAGGGCACCAAAACAGCACCAAAGCAGTACCTAGCGGCCGCCGGGGCGGGAGCATCCTGCGGCACTGACGGTACTGTGAACCTGTGCCCGCAGAAGAAGAAACAGCCCAGCCCCACGACGAATCGGTACCCGAGAGCCGGGGACTGCGGTTCGCGTACGTTGCCGGCGTGACCCCCGGAAAATGGATCCGACGCTGGGAAGAGCGGATGCCCGACGTCCCGCTGCACTCCTTCATGTCCGACGACGGCGCCCAGCTCGCGGTGCTGCGCGACGGCTCGGCGGACCTGAGCTTCGTCCGCCTCCCGGTGGAGCGCGAGGGCTTGAGCGTCATCCCGCTCTACGAGGAACAACCCGTGGTGGTGGCGCCCAAGGGCCATGAAATCTCCGTGTTCGAAGACGTCGCGCTGGCGGACCTGGCCGCCGAGACGTTCCTCGATGTGGCGGCCTTGGGCGGACCCGAACAGGCGCTGCAGGTGGTGGCCACCGGGGCCGGGCTGGCCATCCTGCCGATGTCCGTGGCCCGGCACTTCAACGTCAAGGACACGGTGGCCCGGAAGCTTACCGGCGCGCCAACGACCGAGATCGCCCTGGCGTGGCCCAGCGATTCAACGGATGCGGTGATCGAGGAGTTCGTCGGAATCGTCCGCGGCCGCACTGCGGCCAGCTCCCGGCAGCCCTCGGCCCAGCAGGAGAAGCCCAAGCGCGAGCCGAAGCCGGACCGGCGCGGGCCCGCAGTCAAGAAACCCAAGGTGGCGCAACGGTACGCGCCGAACCCGGACAAGGGCCGCGGCAAGGGATCCCGGAAAAAGGGAAAGCGCTAGCCGCCGACCAGATGCTGCGGGCTACTTGGCGCAGGCGTCCTGCAGGGCCTTGACCGAATCCGCCGGCACCTTGTCGCCGGAGTCCGCGATCTGCTTCAGCGGAGTGGTGATCTCCGCCGGCACCCCGGCGCTCTGGGCACCGGCTACCAGGCCGCCCAATGCCTTCTTGTCCTGGACGCTGACCAGGCCGTCCGCCACGAGGGAACAGGCCTGCCTCTTGATCTCGCTGCCGGCTGCGGTGGCGACCTGGGACGCGCCGTCGTTGACGGCTTTTTCCGCTGCCTGCTGTACCTGGCCGCAGCCGGAAAGCACGATCATGAGTGATGCGGCGGACAGGGCGGCGAGGCGTCGATTCATCCCGCCAGCCTAGCAAGAATGCTGCGCCCGGCGGGGCCGCGCCCGGCAATCTGCAGGGTCTTCCGGTGCACCCGGGACGGGCGTAATCTGTGCGCACTTGCAGGACAGACAGTTCATGGAGGTGGGCACAATGTCGGACAAAAAGCAGGTGCTGGGGGTCGGTGCAGGAGACCTGCAAAGCGCGGTCTCACGGGAGTCCGCACGCATCATGCGGGAGGCCAAGGGCGACCGGCTGAAGGCAAGCAAGATCATCCTGGCCAGGCTCCAGGAGATGGGGTTCATCACCGACGCGGAGGTTCCGGTACTGGGCCGTATCTGCGAGGAAGGATTTGCCGCCAGCTCCGGGAAGAAGGAGGCGTCCGCGGCCTACCACGAGGTCCGGAAGGCATACGACAAATTGCTCCTGGATCCGGGGGCCAGCCCGGTGGCACTGGCCTTCGCCTCAGCCTCGGCCGGCTCTTACGTGGCCGTGGACGACTCGGAAGGCGGTGGCAGCACCGGCGTCGTCTACAAAAAATCCGGCGGAAACTGGCAGGAGACACTGGCCGGGGCGGGAGCCGCGATCGGCGGCATCCTCGGCGGACCTGCCGGGGCAGGATTGGGCACCATCATCGGAGGCGTGACCGGCAAAATCGTGGACGAGTGCCTCTGAGTCCCGCCAGCCCGGAACCGGCCTACTCCCCGTGGACGGCGCTCTGCTTCTGTTCCGAGCGGTCGAGGTAGGCCAGCAGGAGTTCCGCAGCGCGGTCAGGTTCGCCGGCTTCCAGTGCGGCGCAAATCTGCTCGTTATCGTCCAGGTAGCTGCGGTAGAAGTGCGCGTCCACGGTGGCTTTGTGGAAGAACAGCCGCATCTCGGCGAGGACCTGCGACATGATCGTGTCCAGTCGGCGACTGCCGACCAGCGCCACGATCGCCCGGTGGAAGTGCTGGTTGGCGGTGCCCAGGGCCTCCTCGTCGTCGGCGGCCGCAGCGGCCTTGCCTTCCTCGACCGCGGCACGGACCGCGGCCACCCGCTCCGGGGTGCCCCCGCCGCGCAGGGCCGCGACCTCGACGGCGCGCCGCACCGTGTACACATCGTGGATGTCGCCGGGAGCCAGGCTGGCCACGAACACTCCGCGGTTGGGCTGCCGGACCACCAGGCGCTCCGCGGCCAGTTCGGCGAAAGCCTCGCGCACGGTGTTGCGGGAGACGCCGAGGTCTTCGGCAATCGTCGACTCGGTCAGCCGGGTGCCCGGCAGCAGCACTCCGTCGGCCAGCTGCTGGCGGAGTTCGGCCGCGACCCGGTCCGCCACGGAGGGGACGGCGATGCGCAGCCGCGCCGCGGCCGCCAGGGCGCGGGGGCCGGCGTCGGAAGTCGTCATAGTGCCGAATCTACACGATTGTCCCAAAAAAGAATCGTCGGATTGTTGAACAATCTGTCGGGATGGTGCATCCTAGTAGGGGGCCAAGCACTGAGACGAGGATCACACATGGCACACACCGGGCTAAACACCATCGACCTGAACAGCGACGTCGGCGAGTCTTACGGACGCTGGAGCCTCGGTGACGACACCGCGATGTTCCGTTCCGTTTCGAGCGCCAACGTAGCCTGCGGATTCCACGCCGGAGACCCCAGCGTCATCCGCCGGACCTGCCGCGAGGCGGTCTCCGCCGGCGTCATGATCGGCGCCCACGTCGGCTACCGCGACCTGGCCGGCTTCGGCCGCCGCTTCCTCGACATCGACCCCAACGAACTGGCGGACGACGTCGTCTACCAGATCGGTGCGCTGCAGGCCCTGGCCGCCGCGGAAGGCGGCCGGGTCACCTACGTCAAGCCGCACGGCGGCCTGTACAACGCGATCGTCGCGCACACCGCGCAGGCGCGGGCCGTCGTCGACGCGGTGAAGTCCGTGGATCCGAACCTGCCCATCCTGGGCCTGCCGGGCTCGGAAGTGCTCCGCCTGGCCGAGGCGGCCGGACTCCGCGCGGTCACCGAAGCCTTCGCTGACCGCGCCTACAACCGCGACGGCACCCTCGTTTCCCGCACCCTCCCCGGAGCCGTGCTGCACGACCACGCCGAGGTCACCGAACATGTCCTCCGGATGGCCACCGACTCCGCCGTCCGCACCATCGACGGCTCCATCTTGAAAATCCGGGCCGAAAGCATCTGCGTCCACGGTGACTCCCCGGGCGCCGTAGCCATGGCGACCGCCGTCCGCGAGGCGCTCAGCGCTGCCGGAATCGGCACCGCCTCATTCATCTAGGAACGCCCCTAACAGCCTCACCGGCGCTGCGTTTTAGACCCGGCGCAACCTCAACAACCCACCCAGCACAGGCAGCACCCGCATCTGGAGGAACATCATGACCGCACCGCACCAGGCCGCCCCGGCCGCCAGCAAGAGGGCCGGCAAAAGGACCGGCAAAAGGAACCTGCCCCCCGGCGCCCTCAAGGCCTACATCGCTAGCCTCACCGGCACCTCGCTGGAGTACTACGACTTCGCGATCTACTCCGTGGCGTCGGCGCTAATCTTCCCTAAGATCTTCTTCCCGGTGGGGGATGAGCTGGTCGGCCTGTTGCTGTCCTTCTCCACCTTCGCCGTCGGCTACCTGGCCCGCCCGATCGGCGGCGTCATCTTCGGCCGGCTCGGCGACAAGATCGGCCGCAAGCACGTCCTGGTGGTCACACTGATGCTCATCGGCGTCGCCACCGTGCTCATCGGCGCCCTGCCCGACTACTCGGCGATCGGCGTCGCGGCCCCGGCCATCCTGGTGCTGCTGCGCCTGGCGCAGGGCATTGGCGTCGGCGGTGAATGGGGCGGAGCCGTCCTGCTCTCCAGCGAATTCGGCGACGCCCGCAAGCGCGGCTTCTGGTCCTCGGCCGCTCAGATCGGCCCGCCGGCCGGCAACCTGATGGCCAACGGTGTGCTGGCCCTCCTCGCGGCAACCCTCAGCAACGAGGCGTTCCTGTCATGGGGCTGGCGCGTGGCCTTCCTGGCCTCCGCCCTGCTGGTGGTCTTCGGCCTCCTGATCCGGCTCAAGCTCGAGGAAACCCCCGTCTTCAAAGCCATCCAGGCCCACGGCGAGGCCCCCAAGGCCCCCATCAAGGAGGTCTTCACCAAGGAACCCCGCGCGCTGCTGGCAGCCGCCCTGTCGCGCATCTGCCCCGACGTGCTCTACTCCCTCTTCACGGTCTTCGTCGCCCTCTACGCCACCAAGCAGCTGGGCATGACCACCGGCAACGTCCTCGGCGCCATCCTGATCGGCTCGGCCTTCCAGCTCGCCCTGATCCCGGCCGCCGGCGCGCTGACGGACCGCTTCAACCGCCGCCTCGTCTACGGCATCGCCGCCGTCGGCACGGCCGTCTACATCCCACTGTTCTTCCTGATGATCCAGGGCAAATCCGTGCTGATGCTGACCATCGGCGTCGTGATCGGCCTCGCCTTCCACGCGTTCATGTACGGCCCGCAGGCCGCCTACATCACCGAGCAGTTCCCGGCCCGGTTGCGCTACGCCGGCAGCTCGCTGGCCTACACCCTGGCCGGAGTGATCGGCGGCGCCGTCGCCCCGCTGATCTTCACTGCGCTCTACGCCGCCACCGGCAACTGGTTCCTGATCGCCGGCTACCTCGCGGTCTCCGCCGTGGTGACGGTGGTGGGCCTGGCGATCGGCCGGAACCCGCAGACCAGCGAGGAAGAGCGGCTGCTGCAGGAAGCCCGCGCCTAAGCGGCGCGGACCCTGGAGGCGGCGGCAATGATGGAGGCAGCAATGGAAACGATGGCAACGCGGCAGGCGTCCGTCCACAAAGTGAACGCGGTGCGGGCGGTGGGCACCCGCGCGGTGCTCGCAGAACTCACCGGCACCGAAGGCGTGCTGGCGCTGCAGGCACTGCTCCTCGGGCGCCCGTTGCCCGGGCAGCTGGACGTGCTCGCCGCCGCCGAAACCGTCATGGTCACGGCCGACTCGCCCGTCGCCGCCAGCCGGATCGCCGCGCAGCTGCTCCAGCTCGACCTCACCGCCCCGGTGCAGCGCGACGGCGGCCTCGTGGTCATCGATACCGTGTACGACGGCGCTGACCTCGCCGAAGTTGCGGAGCTGACCGGCCTCGGGATCGAGGGCGTGATCGCCGCCCATTGCCGCCAGCAGTGGACCGTGGCCTTCGCCGGCTTCGCCCCGGGATTCGGCTACCTTGTCGGGGAGAACGAAGCCCTCAACGTTCCCCGCCGCAGCTCCCCGCGCACCGCCGTGCCCGCAGGTGCCGTGGCGCTGGCCGGAACCTACTCGGCCGTCTACCCGCGCCGCTCACCCGGCGGCTGGCAGCTGATCGGCCACACCTCCGCCCGGATGTGGGACCTGGACCGCGAGCAGCCGGCCCTGGCCGCACCGGGCCACCGGATCCAGTTCCGCGCGGTCCGGGAGACGGTGGCGCTTGCCCCGGAACCGCAGCCTGAAACCGCCGCGCCGGAGGTGACTTCCGGGCTCCGGATCGTCTCGCCCGGCCTGCAGAGCCTGATCCAGGACCTCGGACGCCACGGCCACTCCGGACTGGGTGTTTCCGTCGCCGGAGCGCTGGACCGTGCCTCGCTGCGCCGCGCCAACCGCCTGGTCGGCAACGCGCCGTCGGCCGCGGCGATCGAGACCGTCGCGGGCGGACTTAAGGTCCAGGCCGTCGGGGACCAGGTCCTGGCCGTCGCCGGGGCGCCGTCGGAACTGGCCATCACCACCCCGGGCCGCCCTGACGCGGAGCCCGACCGCCGTACCGTGCCGATGGCCACGCCCTTCGCCCTGCTCGACGGCGAGACGCTGAGCATCGGCGCCCCGGAGAGCGGCTTCCGCAGCTACCTCGCGGTCCGTGGCGGCGTGGATGCCGCGCCGGTCCTCGGCAGCCGGTCCACCGACACGATGTCCGGGATCGGCCCGGCGCCGCTGACCGCGCGGCAACTCCTGGCCTCCGGCGGCGACTCCGAGTCCGGCGTCGTCGGCCACCCGGAACTGCAGCCCGAGTTCCCCGGCACCGGGGTGACCGTGCTCGACGTCGTCCCCGGCCCCCGCGCTGACTGGTTTGACGCCGATGCACTGGATTCGCTCACCGCCCAGGAGTGGCAGGTCAAGCCGCAGTCCAACCGGGTGGGCATGCGGCTCGACGGAACGCCGCTGCAGCGCACCCGGGACGGGGAGCTGGCCAGCGAAGGGACCGTCGCGGGCGCGCTGCAGATCCCGCCCGAAGGCCTGCCCGTGCTCTTCCTGGCCGACCACCCGATCACCGGCGGATACCCCGTGATCGCCGTCGTCGTCGATTCGCAACTGGACCTCGCCGCGCAGGTCCCGATCGGCGGCCGGATCCGCTTCCGCTGGGCGGACTCCAGCACCACCGGCCCCGCCACCCCCGACCACACCCCCGCCGAACAAACCCCCGACGAAGAAGTGAGTAACTGATGCGCAAGGTCCTGATCGCCAACCGCGGCGAAATCGCCGTCCGGATCGCCCGGGCCTGCGACGACGCCCAACTGGCGTCCGTCGCCGTCTACGCGGACATCGACGCCGACGCCCTGCACGTCTCCGCGGCGGACGAGGCCTTCGCCCTGGGCGGCAATTCGCCCGCCGACACCTACCTGAACATCCCCAAACTGCTGGCCGCCGCCGCCGAATCCGGCGCCGACGCCATCCACCCCGGCTACGGCTTCCTGTCCGAAAACGCCGACTTCGCCGAGGCGGTCCTCGACGCCGGACTGACCTGGATTGGGCCCGCGCCCGACGCCATCCGGCTGCTTGGCAACAAGATCACCGCCCGCGAAACCGCCGTCCGAGCCGGGGCGCCACTCGTGGCCGGCAGCGACGGCCCGGTCGGTTCCGCGGCCGAAGCCCGCGCCTTCGCCGAGCAGCACGGGCTGCCGATCGCGATCAAGGCGGCATTCGGCGGCGGCGGCCGCGGCCTGAAGGTGGTCCGCGCGCTCGACGAAATCGAGGAGGCCTTCGACTCTGCCGTCCGCGAGGCCGTCGCCGCCTTCGGCCGCGGGGAGTGCTTCGTGGAGCGTTATCTTGACCGGCCGCGCCACGTCGAGGCCCAGGTCCTGGCGGACACCCACGGGAACGTCGTCGTCGTCGGGACCCGCGACTGTTCGCTGCAGCGCCGGCACCAGAAGCTCGTCGAGGAAGCTCCCGCGCCGTTCCTAACGGACGGGCAGAGGAGCCAGATCTATCAGGCGTCCAAGGCCGTCTGCCGGGAGGCCGGCTACTCCGGCGCCGGCACGGTGGAGTTCCTCGTCGCGGCCGACGGCACGGTCGCCTTCCTGGAGGTCAACACGCGCCTGCAGGTGGAGCACCCCATCACGGAGGAAACCACCGGGATTGACCTGGTTCAGGAGCAGTTCCGCATCGCGAGCGGGGAGCCGCTGCGCGTCACCGAGGACCCGGCGCCCCGCGGGCACTCCTTCGAGTTCCGGCTCAACGCCGAGGACGTGGGCCGCGGCTTCCTCCCCTCGCCGGGCACAGTTGTCGAGTTCTCCGGCCCCACCGGCCCTGGGATCCGGCTCGACTCCGGCGTCCGCTCCGGCTCGTTTGTCCCGCCGCAGTTCGACTCGCTGCTGGCCAAGCTGATCGTCACCGGCGCGGACCGGCAGCAGGCCCTGCGCCGCGCCCGCCGCGCCCTAGCGGAGCTCAGCATCACCGGGGTGGCCACCGTGCTGCCGTTCCACCGGGCCGTGCTGGAGTCCCCGGACTTCACCTCCGAGGCCGGTCTGGGAATCCACACCCGCTGGATCGAGACCGACTTCGCTGACCGGATTCCGGCCGACCCCGGCTACAGCACCACGGCGCCCGACGGCGAACGCCGCACCATCACGGTCGAGGTCGACGGCAAGCGTCTGGCCGTCGGGCTGCCGGCGGATTTGCTGGACGGCTGGGCGCGGTCCGGCCGAACGCTGCCTGGCGGGGCCGTGCCTGCCGGAGTTTCACTTGGGGGCTCGCCGGGGGCCGCGTCCGACGGCGGCGCTGCCGCGCCAGCTGATCCGGGGGAACTGCGGGCCCACATGGCCGGGACCGTGGTGAAGTGGCTCGTCGCGCCGGGTGCCGCGGTCGCCGCCGGGGACCCCGTCGTCGTGCTCGAGGCGATGAAGATGGAAACCCAGGTCGCCGCGCACCGGGACGGAACGGTGACCGACGTCCGCGCCGAGGCCGGTGGTGTGGTCTCTGCCGGAGCGGTGCTGGCGCTGATCGGGTAGCGCGACGGGCAGTCCGGCCCTACCGCCCCGCCCGTCCCGGGAACATAATCGGCGGTATCAACCCCGTACGGAGAATGGAAGGCGGCAGCCATGTCTGTCTACACGCTTGGAATCTGGCTGGTCCACCCGGGACGCGAGAATGATTTTGTGCAGGCCTGGCGGGATTTGGCGAGAAAAACGCAGGAGGACTATCCCAACACCAAAGCGGTGCTGATGCACGACCATGACGTGAGGAACCGGTTCATCAGCACCGGCCCCTGGGAGTCACTCGAACAGATTGAACAGTGGCGGGCGTCAGCCACCTTCACCCAGGGGGTGGATGCAATGCGCGAGATGCTGGAGCACTTCGAATCGCGCACGCTCGACGAGGCAGCCAGCATCGGCTGAGGGCCCCTCCGGCAGGGGTGGCGGGGGCCGCCGTCGTCAGCCCAACGTCAGCGCGTCGAGGACAGCATCCAGCAGCACGCCGTTCCGGCCCCAGACGGGGTCGAAAATCTCGACGTACCAGGACTCGGCCAGGACCAGCGCAAGCGATTCGTTGGCCTCGGCGGACCAGTCCTTGAGCTGGTCCGCTTCTATCGGGCTTTCGCTCGTGCCCAGCACGGTGAGAATCTCGGCGTCCTGCAGCGTCACGGGAATCGAGGCACGGCTCATTTCCCCCGGGGCATGGGCCACCGTCACCAGCTCCGTCCGCGCGGAGAGGTCCAGAAGGCTGCCGGCCGACTCGGCGGTGCAATAGCCCGTCACGTAGGCCCGCTGGAGGTTGCCGCCCTCGCGGAGCCCGGGCTGCGACTCCTTGGTGAACAGCCCGTTCCGGTTGAGTGCCGCCAGTTGGCCGGCGATCGCCTCGGTCTCCGCGTCAATGCCCGGGGTGAACGTTCCGGGCTGGTACTGGCTCCGGCCTTCCAGCCAGCGTGCGGTCAGTTCGCCGGCCGCGGGGATCGTCGTCGCCTGCCGCCAGACCTGCCGGTCCGCCAGCAGCCTGCCGAAGCTGTCCCGTTCAGTTGTGTACTGGTCGTCCATGAGCGAGCTCCACCTCCCTGCCGTGCATTGAATCCGGTCTACTTCATCCTGCTGACCCTGCGCATCCACCGCAAGGCGGGTTTCGCGCCGCGTCACGCAACGCAACGGCTGCCGGAGCATCGACGTCCGCTCTTGAAACGTCGATTGCTCCGTAACCGCCGTTATGAGGCTTGAAAACGGCGTTTACGGAGCAATCGATGAGAGAAGGGTGAGGACCGGGAGGGGGTCCCCGGCGGGAATCAGGCCTCGCGCAGCGGGCGCCGGGCCAGCCAGGCGGCCACGATGGCGCCGGAAATGTTGTGCCAGAGCGAGAACACGGCCGACGGCAGCGCCGCCAGCGGGCTGAAGTGGGCCGTGGCCAGCGTCGCCGCGAGGCCGGAATTCTGCATTCCCACCTCGAAGGCCAGGGCGCGGCGGGCCTTGTCGTCCAGGCGTCCGAGCTTTCCGGCCAGGTAGCCGAGGCCCAGGCCGAAGCCGTTGTGCAGCACCACGGCGAGGAAGACGATGCCGCCGGCGGCCACGATCTTGTTCGCACTGCCCGCCACCACGATTGCCACAATCAGTGAAATGACGACGGCGGAAGCCCAGGGCAGCGCCGGGAGCACCTTGGCGACGACCTTCTTCAGGAACAGGCGGGCCAGCAGGCCGGCGATTACCGGCAGCAGTACGGTCTTGACGATGTCCAGCACCATGCCTGCGGCGTCGATCTGAAGGTAGGACCCGGCCAGGAAGAGCACCAGCAAAGGCGTGACGATCGGGGCGATCAGCGTGGACACGGAGGCGACGGCCACCGAGAGCGCCACATCGCCCTTGGCCAGGAACGCCATCACGTTCGACGCCGTGCCCGACGGGGCGCAGCCGACCAGGATCAGGCCGACGGCGAGTTCCGGCTCAAGGTGCAGCGCCTGGGCGATCAGCCACCCGGCGCCGGGCATGATGACGTAGTGCGCCACGATGCCCAGCACCACGGCCCAGGGACGCTTCGCCACGGAGGCGAAGTCCGGCGGGGTCAGGGTCAGGCCCATGCAGAACATGATGATGCCGAGCAGGTATGGGACGCTCGGCGCCAGCGGTTTGAAGGCGCCCGGCAGGAGGAAACCGGCGACGCCGGCCACCACCACCAGGAGCGGGAACACGGTGACCGCGATGCGGGCGATCTTCGCCTCGGCGGCGAGGGCCGGATTGACCGGGGTGGCCGCGTCAGTGCGGGACTCCGGTGCGGACTCTGGGGATTTGGTTGCCTCAAGCATCCAAGCATGGTGCCACCAGCGTCCGCCATGCGGCCACTTTATGACCAATCGGCGGACGAGTATGTCAGATTTAAGGCCTCGGCGCGGGGTTCAATCGCCGGGTTCAGGCGGTTCGCTGACCCAGCAGGGCGATGAACTCGTCCGCCTGGCGCAGGTTGCGGGCCATCTTGGCGCGCTGGTGTTCGGCCCGTTCCAGGAATTCAGCCAGCCGGGCGTCGGGGCCGGCACCGGTGGCCGCGGGGCCGGCGGCCTCGGCGTTGAGCAGGCCCAGAATTTCGGCCATCTCCTCGAGGGAGAAGCCCAGCGGTTTCATTTGCTTGATCAGCATCAGGCGCGCGGCGTCAGCCTCGGAATAGACCCGGAAGCCGCCCTCGGTGCGCGCCGTCGCGGGGAGCAGCCCGACGTCGTCGTAATGGCGAATAGTCCGCAAGGACAGTCCGGTGCGTTCTGCCAGTTCGCCGATGTGCATGGTGTTGCGGCTCGCATTCGTCAACGGGCACCCCTTCCTTCGTCCGGTTTAAACTCTACCATCACGTTAGGGTAGAGTTTGTGGGGAGTGGTGCGACCGCCAAGGCCGGTCCCGCTCCCTGCCGGCGCAGTGCTGCGCCCCTGCATTCTTCGCAACTGAGGGCGCCCTGCCGCGCCTCCCTGACCCTGAACGGAGCCAGCGATGGCCGTCAAAACCGCCGGGAATTCCCCGGCCTTCACTCCCGAACAGCTGCAATCGGTTCGGGGCGCCCTGCTGTCCCCGCGACGGCTGAAAACAGAGGTGCTGGGCGGACTCGTCGTCGCGCTGGCCCTGATCCCGGAGGCGATCGCCTTCTCGATCATCGCCGGCGTCGATCCCCGAATCGGGCTCTTCGCGTCCTTCACCATGGCCGTCACCATCTCCTTCGTCGGCGGCCGGCCGGCAATGATTTCGGCCGCGACCGGAGCCGTCGCCCTGGTGATCGCCCCGCTGGTGAAGTCCCATGGGCTGGACTACCTCGTTGCCGCGGTGATCCTGGCCGGCCTGTTCCAGATCATCCTGGGACTCTCCGGGGTGGCCAAGCTGATGCGCTTCATCCCGCGCTCGGTGATGGTGGGCTTCGTCAACGCGCTGGCCATCCTGATCTTCCTCTCGCAGCTGCCGGAGTTGATCGGCGTCCCGTGGCTGGTCTACCCGTTGACGGCGCTGGGGCTGCTGATCGTGTTCGGGCTGCCCAAGCTCACCAAGGCAGTCCCTGCCCCGCTCGTCGCGATCGTGGCGCTGACGCTCATCACGGTGTTCGCCGCCGTCGCCGTCCCCACCGTGGGGGACAAGGGCGCACTGCCCGATTCGCTGCCCGCACTCTTCGTCCCGAACGTGCCTTTCACGCTCGAGACCCTGCAGGTTATCTTCCCCTTCGCCCTCGCCATGGCCTTCGTGGGGCTGCTCGAATCCCTCATGACCGCCAAACTGGTCGATGACATCACGGACACCCGCTCGCCCAAGACCCGGGAGGCTTGGGGCCAGGGCGTGGCAAACGTCGTCACCGGGTTCTTCGGCGGCATGGGTGGCTGCGCAATGATCGGCCAGACCATGATCAACGTGAAGGCCTCCGGCGCCCGCACCCGGATCTCCACCTTCCTGGCCGGTGTGTTCCTGCTGATCCTGGTGGTGGCCCTGGGCGGCATCGTCTCGCTGATTCCGATGGCCGCGCTCGTTGCCGTGATGATTTTCGTCTCCGTGGCCACCTTCGACTGGCACAGTATCCGTCCGCGGACCCTGAAAATGATGCCCAAGAGCGAAACCTCCGTCATGGTCGCCACCGTCATCGTCACCGTCGCCACCCACAACCTGGCGATCGGCGTCGGCGTCGGGGTGCTGGTCGCGATGGTGATGTTTGCCCGCCGGGTCGCTCACTTCGTTACCGTGCACCGCACCGTGGCAGAGGTCGACGGCGGACCCGTCGCCACGTACCGGGTCGACGGCGAACTCTTCTTCGCTTCCTCAAACGACCTCTATACCCAGTTCGAATACGCCCTGGACCCCGAGCGCGTCGTGATCGACCTGCATGCCTCACACCTCTGGGATGCCTCCACCATCGCGGCGCTGGACGCCATCACCGAGAAATACCACCAACACGGCAAGGGCGTGTTGGTCGTCGGCCTCAACGACGCCAGCGTCAACATGCGCGAACGCCTCGGCGGCAAACTCGGCGCCGGGCACTAGGAACTGGGCACTAGGGGCGGGGAGCTACGAGGACGGCTTGGACGCCTTCCCGTCGAGCCAGAGCGTGTCGGACTCGTCGCTGTGCGCGCCGGTGGCGCCAACGTGCTTGCTGCTGATGCCGGGGCCCTGCCGGATGACGTGGACGAGCGCCATCCCGTGGCCGCGGCCCAGCCCGTACTCCGTCTTCAGCCAGTCGAGGATCTCGCCGGCCTGCGCGGGCGTGTCCGCGAAGCCCTTCTGCCGGGCGAGCTCGAGGAGTTGGCGGGGAGTGAGGCCGGTCTTGTCCTCGATCGTGTCGAGGTACGCCTGGAATGACATCCTTGGAATCCCTTCAGCGGTTCTTGAGTTCCGGGCCACTCTAAGGACCGGGATCGGTTACCGCCAGACCCGTCTGGCCCTAATTTGGGGTCCTTCAACCGGATTCCGGGAGGGGCTACGCTCGGGACTATGGCGAAGACATGGGAACCGGGCCAACCCGGTGTGCTCAGTCTTCCTTCCGGACGCCTGATCCGTGGCCGGGGCCTGCTGGCGCCGTTTCCGTCCGGTCCGCGGCCCGAATTCGGCTTGTACCTGCTGGGCAGCCGCCCGCGTCCGACGGAGTGGGACTCCCGCTGGGTCCGCTGGCGGGACCTGCATGTTCCCGCCGACGACGCCGATGCCCTCGACGCCTTCCGCGAGGCGTGGCGGCGCGCGGAAACGGAGCGGGTCGAGGTCGCCTGCTGGGCCGGCCGGGGCAGGACCGGGACCGCACTTGCCTGCATCGCGGTGCTCGACGGCGTCCCGCCCGCCGAGGCCGTCGCCTTCGTGCGGCGGAACTACCGGCGCAGCGCCGTGGAGACGCCCTGGCAGCGGCGTTACGTCACGCGTTTCCGCGGGGCCGATCCCTGAGACGCAGGGCCTCGGGCGAGGGTTCCCGGGCGGATTCGGTACGCTCGATTTCACGACCGCGACCGCGTACCGGAGGAGAACATCGTAATGGCTGCCGAAAGTCCGACAATCCTTGCAACATCCGGCGGCTATAAGCCCGGGAAGCGGACCCGACTGGAATTTAACAAGCTAGTCCATCACGCGGTGGACTTGGCCGGAGTAACCGGGCGCGCGCCGAGGGTTTCCCACGTCGGCACCGCCAGCGGTGACCAACTGTGGTTCAACAACGAGATCAGCGAAGCGGGACGAGTGGCCGGTTTCAATCTCACCCACCTGAACCTGTTCACCATGCCCAACGTGGACAACATCGAGGAGTACCTGCTTGAGCAGGACGTCGTGTGGGTCAATGGAGGCTCGGTGGTCAACCTCCTTGCGGTTTGGCGCGCCCACGAGCTGGACACGATCTTTCGGCGCGTCTGGGAAGCCGGAGTCGTGCTGGCAGGTGTGTCGGCCGGTTCCATCTGCTGGTTCAACGGCGGCACCACGGACTCATTTGGTCCCGAGCTTCGTGCGGTGCGCAACGGACTCGGGCTACTCCCTTTCGACAACGGCGTCCACTATGACTCCGAGGCCGCACGCCGGCCCCTCGTCCACCGTCTGGTGGCGGACGGGACCCTAGGCGAAACCCACTGCACGGACGACGGCGTGGGCCTGCTGTACCGGGGGACCGAGCTACATGGTGCGGTCACGGAGACGCCAGGCAAAGCCGCGTACCGGGTGAAGCTGGTCCGTTCCGGGACTTCAACCGCTGACGTGGTCGAGGAACGGCTCGAGCCGGCCGGGCTCTAGGCCCGAAGCACCTAGCCTTGGGTCAGCCGGTAGCGCTCGATCTGCTTGAGCCGGCGCAGCAGGCTGTCGCGCCGCGGGTGCGGGACGGCGTCGGCCGGTTCCGCGGTGAGGTCGATGTGCGCCGTGCCGTACTGCCAGAGCAGCAGGTCGTCCAGCAGCCGGTCGGGGCCGGGGGAGTAGCGGTGGTCCAGGGCCTTACGAACCTCGGTGATCCGGTTGGCGCTGAGCAGGCCCGCGAGCTGCACGGTCTGGTTCAAGCCGTGCGCGGCCATCAACTCGGCGGCCCAGCCCCAGTCGTCGTCGACCTTGCGATCCACGTGCGGCAGCAGCGTCCGCCAGACGTCCCGTATCCGGTTGGGGGTGAGCTGCGCGGCGCCCTCGCCGTCCATGTCCCAGTAGCTGCGGACCTCCTCGTAGCGCTCGTGCAGGTCCGCGAAGGCACCCTCCACGGTCTCCAACATGGCGGCCGTGGCGGTGAACTGGCGGTCGAAATGCGGGGTCCATGCCCGCGGATCCTCGGCCTTGAACCGGATGTCGTGCTCGATCTCGCTCCAGGCGTGCGCGAAGACCGTCCGGATCTGGCATTCGAAGAAGTAGCTGCCGTTGGGCTGCGCCTCCGGGTTGAAGACCTGCTGGTACTCCTTGACGGCCTCGTTCTGGATGGTCCGCAGGATCAGGTGCCGGCTCGAGTAGCCGTAAGTCCCGGACTCGATCGAACCGATGTCCTTCTCGCGGTCGCCGCGGCAGTCGAAAAGCTGGCGCTGGCGCTTGATCAGGTTGGCGACGACGGCGTTTTCGGCCGGGAGCTTGGTGATGACGCGGATGCCGACCATGTCATTGAGCGTGCGGAACGGGTCCGGAAATTTCAGCACCGGCGGCCCGCCCGGCTCCAGCGGCTCCTCAATGCGGGAAATCTTCTCGCGGAACGACTCCACCGTCTTGGTCCGGCCGGTCACGAACAGCGGCGTCACCTCGGTGCCCTTGAGCATGGCACGCAGCGTCAGCAGCACCTCGCGGGTGACCAGTTTCAGGGCAGGACGGACCCGCTCATAGAGTTCAACGTTGTCCTGCACGGATTCGCGCAGCGCGGGGTCCAGGCGCTCCCAGTTGCTAGCCATGGGCTTAGCTTACGGCGCAGCCGTGACAGCGGGATCGGCGCGTCGCCATGTGGCGGCAATACAGTGCCGCCTTCAACGGCGCCGCGCGGCGCCCAAGGTAGGCTCTGCAGATGGCTGATGTGCGGCGTCGGACTTTATTCGCGGTCGCAGCGGCGGCGACATTGGGGGCGGTCGCTGCCTGTTCACCGGGCCCCAAGGAGGACACAGTGAAGCGGCAGAAGTACCACTACGGCGACGACCCGAGCCAGTGGGGGGAACTTTTCCTCCCGGACGCGGCCGAGCCCAGGGGCGTCGTGGTGGTCATCCACGGCGGCTATTGGCGTTCGCAGTACGGCGCCGAGCTCGGCGAACCGCTGGCCAAGGACCTCGCTGCGCACGGCGTGGCCGCCTGGAACCTGGAGTACCGCCGGGCCGGCAACGGCGGGGGCTGGCCGCACACCTTCGCGGACGTCCTCGCCGGAATCGACAAGCTCCGCGACATCGCCGGCGAACACGGCCTCGGCCTGGACCGCGTCGTTGCGCTCGGCCACTCCGCCGGCGGGCACCTGGCCGTCTGGGCGGCCGGCCGCAGCCGGCTCGGCCAGCTCGGCGCCCCGGACGCGGACCGCCAGCTGCAGCGCAAGGACGACGACGACGGCGCGGTGCACCTCACCGGCGTCGTCAGCCAGTCCGGGCTGCTGAACCTGGCCGAGGCGGAGCGGCTCAACCTGAGCAACGGCGCGGTGAGCAACTTCCTGGGCGGTTCCTCGGAAAAATACCCTAAACGGCATAAGTTCGCCGACCCCATGAGCGCGGTGCCGCTCCGGGTTCCGGTGTACGCCGTGCACACCACCGAGGACGATACTGTGCCCATGAGCCAGTCCGAGGCCTACTCCGCCGCGGCCAAGGCCAGCGGCGCCCCGGTCCAGTTCCTCAAGGTCCCCGGAGACCACTTCGCGCTGATCGACCCGAAGGCGGCCGCCTACCGGAAATGCCGCGAACTCGTGCAGCAACTGCTGGGCTGAACCCCGAGGGCAGCCGCGTCATCACATAGACTGGGTTCAGGTGCGCCGGGAAGTCTGGTCGGCATAGTTCAGTCGACCCAATTTTTAGGACTTCCGCATGAGCCACACACCTCCTCCCGCGCCCCCGTCCGGCACGCCGCGCCCGACCATCTTCGGCCGCGGCAGTTACGCCGAATCCCTGCGCATCGGCGAAATCCTCCGTAAGGAAACCGTCGGCGGAGCCCTGCTCGTGTTCGCGGCCGTCGCCGCGCTGATCTGGGCCAACTCGCCGGCCTCGGAGAGCTACTTCGCCCTCCGCGACTTCAAAATCGGCTACGAACCCTGGCACCTGGACCTCAGCCTGGGGGCCTGGGCGGCCGACGGACTGCTCGCCATCTTCTTTTTCCTGGTCGGCCTGGAGCTCAAGCGCGAGTTCGTGGCCGGCGACCTTCGCCAGCTGGACAAGTCGATCGTGCCGGTCGCCGCTGCCGCCGGCGGGGTGATCATCCCGGCGTTGATCTACGCCGTCGTCAACCTCGGCAGTCCGGAAACGCTGCGGGGCTGGGCGATCCCCACCGCCACGGACATAGCCTTCGCCGTCGCGGTCCTCGCGATCATCGGCTCGCACCTGCCGAGTGCGTTGCGGATCTTCCTGCTCACCCTCGCCGTGGTGGATGACCTGATCGCCATCACCATCATTGCCGTGTTCTACTCCAGCGACCTCCAGCTGGCCCCCCTGCTGCTGGCACTGCTGCCCCTGGGCCTGTACACCTACCTGGCGCACCGGTACCGCCGGTTCTTCGGGCTGAAGGCCCCCGCGGCGTGGTTCATCCTGCTGCCCCTCGGCCTGGCCACCTGGGCCCTGGTGCACGCCTCGGGCATCCACGCGACTGTGGCCGGCGTCCTGCTCGGCTTCGCGATCCCGGTGCTCCGCTCCCAGGCCAGCGGGGGACCGGAAGCCGGACCGGGGCTTTCGGAAATCTTCGAGCACCGCTTCCGGCCGATCTCGGCCGGCGTCGCGGTGCCGGTCTTCGCCTTCTTCTCCGCCGGCGTTGCCGTGGGCGGCTGGGACGGGCTGGGCTCGGCGCTGGCGGACCCGGTCGCCGTGGGCATCATCCTGGCCCTCGTCCTGGGCAAACCGGCGGGCATCCTGGGTACCACCTGGCTACTCACCAAGGTGACCAAGGCGCGTCTGGACAACTCGTTCAAGTGGATCGATGTGTTCGGCGTCTCGATCCTGGCCGGGATTGGCTTCACCGTGTCGCTGCTGGTGGCGGAGCTCAGCTTCGGAAACGGCAGCCTCCATGACGACCACGCCAAGGTTGGCATCCTGGCGGCGTCGTTGCTGGCCGCCCTGCTGGCGAGCGTGGTGCTCCGCACCCGCAACCGGCAGTACCGGCTGGCGGAGGAAGAGGAGCGGCGCGACTCGGACAATGACGGGATTCCCGACGTCTACCAGGAGGGCGGCGCGGAGCGCTGAACCGGCCCGGAGCGCTGAACCGGCGCGGGCCGGCGCTATGCGTGGTGGTCGGTGCCGCGCATCCGGACCGCGACGATGAGCCCGGACGCCGCCGTCAAGGCGGCGACGACGGCGATCGCCACCGGAATGCCGTAGGCGTCCGCTAGTATCCCGGACAGCAGCGCGCCCACGGCAAAGCCGCCGTCGCGCCACAAGCGGTAGATGCCGACCGAACGCGCCCGCCACTGCGGGTGGGCCACATCGCCGATGGCCGCCAGCAGGGTGGGGTAGACCATCGCCGTGCCGACGCCGAGCAGGACGGCCGCGAGGAGCCAAATTTCGAAGCCATGGCCGGCCGCCACGATGGCCAGGCCCACGGCCTGGATAAACATGCCGCCCGCGATCAGCCACTTGCGCCCCAGCCGGTCCGAGGCGGCGCCGGTGACCAGTTGCACCGCACCCCAGACCGCCGGGTATACCGCGGCGAGGATGCCGATGCGCTCGATCGAGAGGCCGGCGCCGGCGAAGAGGACCGGGAACAGGCCCCAGGCCAGGCCGTCGTTGAGATTGTTCACCAGCCCGGCCTGGCTCACCGAGGAGAGGGAGCGGTCCCGGAAGCTGGTCAGGGTGAAGATTTCGCGGGTGCTGAGCGCCGCGCCGGCACCGCTGTGCGCGTCGACGTGGTTTGCGGCCTCGGTTTTCGCGTGGTGGTGCGTTTCCTTGACGGCGAGCACGGACAGGCCGAGCCCCAGGGCGATGTAGGCGGCGCCGAGCAGGAACGGCGCCGGCCGCAGGCCGTAGGACGCCGCGAGGTAGCCGGTGACCAGGGCCGTGCCGGCCACGCCCAGGTAGCCCGCGGCCTCGTTGAAGCCCATCGCGAGGCCGCGCCGGTTCGGGCCGACCAGGTCCATCTTCATGACCACCGTGGTGGACCAGGTCAGGCCCTGGCTGACGCCCAGGATCACGTTGGCGGCCACGATCCAGGACCAGCTGGTGCCGAAGATCAGCAGCAGCGGCACGGGCAGCGCGATCAGCCAGCCGGCCACCAGCACCGGCTTACGCCCATAGCGGTCCGAGAGCGTCCCGGCGAAGTAGTTGGTGGCGGCCTTGGCCAGTCCGAAGGCCAGGATGTAGGTCAGGGCGCTCGTGTATTTGTCGAGATGGAACACGTCGCTGGCGAGCAGCGGAAGCACTGTGCGTTCCTGGCCGAGGGTGCCGCCGACGAGGGCGTTGACCGCAACGAGCAGCATGAACTGGGCAACGTTTTGGCGCAGCCCCAGGACCACGGCGCTTGGCGCGCCGGTGCGGCGGGGCGAGGGCTCGGTGTCAGGGGCCGGCATTCCTTCAGGCTATACCCCTGGGGGTATCTAATCAAATCATCCCCTAGAGCGGCGCCGGGCGGCGTTCTCTGGCAGAGTATGACCATGCTCACAGTCATTGGTGAGGCCCTGGTTGATGTTGTCCAGCGCTCCTCAGGTATCCAGGCCCACGTCGGCGGCAGCCCCTTGAACGTCGCGGTGGGCCTGGCCCGGCTGGACCACCCGGTGCAGTTCATCGGCCGCTACGGCCGGGACGCCTACGGGGAATCCGTCGCGGCGCACCTCAAGTCCAGTTCGGTGCTGCTCCCGCTGGGACCGGATGAGCTGCCGACGTCGGTGGCCACCGCACTGATTGACGACGACGGCGCCGCGAGCTACACCTTCGACCTCGCCTGGGAGCTCCCCGGCCTCGCGGACCGGCTGCCGTTCATGCTGCAGGGCAGCACGCTGCTGCATACCGGCTCGATCGCCACGATGCTGGCGCCGGGCGCCGCGGAGGTGCTCGCCGCCGTCGAGCATGCCCATCCTTCGGCGACCATCAGCTTCGATCCCAACTGCCGCCCCAGCATCATCACCGATGCCGACTATGCGCGCCACCAGGCTGAAAAGTTCGTCACGCTCGCGGACGTGGTGAAGGCCTCCGACGAGGACCTGGAATGGCTCTACCCCGGCGTAGATCCGCTGGAGTCGGCCCGCCGGTGGCTCTCGCTCGGCGGCTCGGAGGGCCCCGCCATGGTGGTGGTCACGCGCGGCGCCGCCGGCCCGTGGGCCGTCAATGCCGCCGGCGAGGCGCACGTCCCGGCCCCGTCGGTGAAGGTGGCGGACACCGTCGGTGCCGGGGATTCCTTCATGGCCGCGCTGCTCTCCGGCGTCGTGGACCTGGGCCTCAATGGGGCCCAGAACCGCAAGGAGCTGCGCGAGCTTTCCGCCGGGAGCCTGCGCGAACTCCTCGGCCACGCCGCCGCGGCGGCCGCCGTCACGGTCTCCCGCGCCGGGGCCAACCCGCCCACCCGGGCCGAACTGAACCGGATGGAACTGGGCCCTGAAAGTGCGGGCCTAACCAGCAATTGAGAGGAAGCCATGGCAGCCTTCAGCCTACGCAGCGACACCTTCGAGGACGGCCAGATCCTGCCGGCGGCCCAGCGCGGCGCCGCGACCGGTCCCGGCGGCAAGGATGAATCGCCGCCGCTGCACTGGGGCGGCGCGCCGGCCGGCACCCGAAGCTACGCCGTCACGGTGTTCGACCCCGATGCGCCGGGCCACGGCGGCTTCTGGCACTGGGCCGTGCTGGACATCCCGGCGGACGTCACCTCGCTGGCCGCGGGGGCGGGATCGCGGCACGGCGGAGGCCTGCCGCTGGGCGCCTTCCAGCTCCGGAACGACGGCGGTTCCGCCGGCTACCTGGGGGCCGCCCCGCCCAAGGGCCACGGCCCGCACCGCTACGTCATCACGGTGCACGCCCTGAACGTGGAAAAGTCCGGGCTCGACGCCGGCGCATCCCCGGCCAAGCTGGAAGCCAAGCTCGGGCCGCACACCCTGGCCCGGGCGAGCCTGACCGGCCTGTACGAACGGCACTGACTGGCGTCGTGCGGGTCTTGGAACCGGCCCGCCCGAGTCCCAGGCGCAGCCAACGTAGACTGGCAGTATGCGGCTGGTAGCAAGTGATATTGACGGAACGATCCTGGGCCACGACGGCAAAATCAGCGACCGGACCGTGCGCGCATTCCACGCCTGCCGCGACGCCGGGGTGGAACTGGTGTTCGTCACCGGCCGTCCGCCGCGCTGGCTGCACCCCCTGCAGGAGCAACTCGGCCACACCGGAACCGTGATCTGCTCCAACGGCGCGGTGGTGTGGGACCTGGAGGCCGACCGTATGGTCTCCGCCCGGGCCCTGGAGCTCGACGCCGTCTTCGAAGCCCGCCGAATCATCCAGCGGCTCCGTCCTTCCGCGCTGTTCGCCGCGGAAACCCTCGCCGGCTTCCACCTGGAACCCGGGTTCCTCGGAACCGGCTCCAGCGGACTGCTCGCCGAATTCACGCCCGCCCCGCTGCAGGACACGCTCACGGCGGACGACGCCGTCGTGAAGTTCCTCGCGATCGTCCGGGAGGGCACCGCGGATGAGTTCCTCGCCGAGGTCTCGCCCGCCGTCGCGCATCTGGCCGCCGCCACACACTCGGCCCCCAACATCGCGCTGCTGGAGCTGTCGCTGCCCGGCGTCAACAAGGCCGTGACCCTCGCCGAATACGCGGCGTCCCTGGGCGTCCAGGCGCACGAGGTGGTGGCCTTCGGCGACATGCCCAACGACATCGAGATGCTGCGCTGGGCCGGGCACGGCTACGCCATGGCCAGCGGACACCCCGAGGCCATCCGGGCGGCCGGCCAGCAGGCACCGCATTTCGACGACGACGGCGTGGCCCAGATCCTCGAAGCCAAGCTCGCCGAGCTGGGTGTCCGGCTCCCCTAAACCGACGCCGCCCGGCGGACACGGGATTCCCAGCTGACGGACAACTGCCGTTCACCTTGGCCTCTTAGGCTGGCGTGACCGAACGGATCTTTTGACTGATGGTGGGGCAATCATGGCCAGGTACGGCAACCGACATAGTGATGACCAGCCGCTCCGGCGGGTGGACCCGGACGCGCACTGGAAGAGTCTGCGCCAGGGCGACCGGGTCCGGGTACGGCTCTCGCCCGGGTTTGAGACCGGCGGGTTCGTCGACGCGGTGACGCCGGACCACACCACGGTGTGGGTGGACCTCGACGGCGGCGGCCGGACATTGCTGCACTGCAGCGACGGGGTGGAAATCCTGCCGCACGGCTCCTGAGCCCGCGTTCCGGCAACGGCCGGCCTGGCTCCGGTACGCTTCAGGAGTGACCCTCCCGCACCCCTTCCTCGCCCCCGGCGGCGCTGCCGGAGCGCCCGTGGCGATGGCCCACCGCGGATTCTCGCCCAAGGGCGCCGAGAACTCGATGGCCGCGTTCCGCGCCGCCGTCGCACTCGGTTACCGGTACCTGGAAGCGGACGTGCACACCACCGCCGACGGCGTCCTGCTGCTCTTCCACGACGAAACGCTGGACCGGGTCACGGACGGCAGCGGCCGGATTTCCGAGCTCCCGGCCGAAACAGTGGCCCGGGCCAGGATCGCTGGCGCGGAGCCGATCCCGCTGCTGGAGGAGCTGGTCGCGGAATTTCCGGAGGTCCGGCTGAACCTCGACGTCAAGGACTGGAACTCGGTGGCCACCCTGGCCGCGGCGATCGAGCAGTACGGCCTGCATGACCGCGTCCTCATCGCCAGCTTCTCCGACCGCCGCCGGCGCGCCGTGCTGCGGCGCCTGAGCCGGCCGGCCGCAAGCTCCGCCGGCATGGCCTCCAACGCCCTCTTCGTGCTGCTGGGGCCGCTGCTTCCGGCGGGCCTGCTGCGCCGGGTGACGGCCCGCCCGCTCCGCGATGTGCACGCCCTGCAGGTCCCGGTCCGCTACGGGGCCGTGCCGGTGGTGACGGCCGGGTTCGTCCGCCGCGCCCACCGCCACGGCCTGCACGTCCACGTCTGGACCATCAACGAGGCTGCCGAGATGCACCGCCTGCTGGACCTCGGCGTCGACGGTATCGTCACTGACCGCGCGGACCTGCTGAAGACCGTCCTGCAGGAACGCGGGCAGTGGCCGGACTGATGTCCTGCCCTGACCAGCGGCGGTCCCGCGTCCCGCTCAACTGCTGAGTTCCACCATCAGCGCCGGCAACTCATCGCAGAGCTCGCGCGCCAGATAGCCGAGTCCGCCCAGCCTGCTCGCCAGCCGGTCGCCGGCAGCGGCATGCAGGTGGGAGCCCCAGCAGGCGGCCTGCGCATCGGTGGTCCCGCGGGCCCGCAGGCCGGCGATGGCGCCGGCCAGCACGTCGCCGCTTCCCGAAGTGCCCAGGCCGCTGTGTCCGGTGGTGATTTCCCACAAGCTCCCGCCGGGCTCCGCGATCACCCCCTGGCAGCTCACCACGGCCTGGTACTTGTCGGCGATCCGTGGAACATCCTGCTGAAGATCCTCTAGGTCCCGGCCCAACAGGATGCCTCCCTCGGTGACGTTGGGGGTCAGGATCAGCCGGCCGGCCCAGGGCTGCACTTCCTCGGCCAGCTCGGGCAGGCAGCCCAGGGCGTAGGCATCGAGGACGACGGCGGGTCCGCGCTTCGGCTGCGACCGGCCCGGCGGCAGCAGCCCCCGCAGCAACGACAGGGTCTCGTCCTTGTCGTCCAGGCCGGGTCCGACGAGGATGGCGTCAGCGGCGCTGGCCTCGTCTGCCAGCAGCGACGCCCCGGAGCCCTTGACCGAGCCGTGGCCCGTCTCCGGCAGCCCCACGACGCCGGACTCCGGGAAGGCCACCGCCAGTTGCACCGCCGTCGACTCCGCCACCGCCAGGGTCAGACGGCCGGCACCGGAGCGCAGGGCCGCGACGCCGGCGAGCAGGGCGGCCCCGGGCGTCTTGCGGGCGCCTCCCACCACCAGCACCGAACCGCGGTCGTCCTTGCCGGAACCGCCGCCGGGCAGCGGCCAGCCGCGCAGCAGCGTGGGTGTCAGCTGCACCGCGGGCGAGGATTTAGCGCGGGTGGACATCCGCGTCCCCTGCATGCTCGGTGACGGGGACGCCCTGCTCCGCCAGATGGTCCGCCATGTTGAAGCTCTCCAGCTCCCACGCCCCCAGCCCGTCCGTGCGGACAAAGCGGCTGACGGAGGCGTTGAGAATGCTGGTGGTGGCGGCAATGTCCAGCAGCTCGGACTCCGAGAGGCCCTGCAGAATGTAGCGGAACAGCACGATCAAGGCGTCGTGGCAGACCAGCAGGACCTCTTCTCCGGCATGGTCGCGATCCAGGTCGGCCAGCAGCGAGCGGAGCCGCAGCACGACGTCGGCCCATGATTCGCCGCCCGGCGGCCGGTAGTAGAACTTCCCGAGCCACCGCCGGCGCTGGGCTTCCTCCGGCAGCCGCGCCTCCACACCCGCGGAGGTCAGCATGTCCAGGATGCCGAGCTCGCGGTCGCGGAGCCGCTCGTCCAGCCGGACCTGCACCCGCCACCCGCCGGTCTGGACGGCGAGTTCGGCGGTCTGCCGGGCGCGGGCGTAGGGGGAGGACCACACGGCGGCGCGGCCCGGCTCGGGGACGCCGGCCAGCAACCGGCCCAGCGCCAGCGCTTGTTCCCGGCCGGTGTCCGAGAGTCCGACGTCGGCGTCGCGCGCCGGGACGTTGATGACGTGTGCCCCGGCCTGATGCGCGAGGGTGGCGGCCACGTTGCCTTCACTTTCCCCGTGCCGGACCAGGACGAGTCCCGTGATGCCCGGCAAGCTGCCGCCGGTGCGTCCCATGTTGCTCACCGTTACCTCCTGCTCGCCGGCCCGCTGGGCGGGCCGGAACTGCCACGGCCGGCCGCGGGAGGAGCCCCGGCGGCCCGGAAGTGCCCACGATACTCCGGCGCTCCCGGCCTTGTCTCGGAAAGGAATTGTCGGCGCGGGCTGGCAGGATGGAGCCATGCGTATCCTGATCGCCCCGGACAAGTTCAAGGGCTCCCTGACCGCCGCCGAGGCCGCCGCCGCCATTGCCGAGGGCGCCCTGCGCGTCTACCCCGAGGCCGAGGCCATCCAGTTCCCCGTGGCCGACGGCGGCGAGGGCACCTTGGAGGCGGCGGTCGCCGCCGGGTACGAGGAGCGCCTGAACGCCGTCGTCGGGCCGATCCTGGCCCCGATCGGGGCGGCCTGGGCGATCCGCAAGGACGCCTTCGGCGGGGTGACCGCCGTCATCGAGACGGCGCAGGCGTCCGGACTCGCGCACATGGAGCCGACGCCGGCCAACGCCCTGCGGGCCCACAGCTACGGGTGCGGACAGCTGATCGCGGCCGCGCTGGACGCCGGCGCCACCGAAATCGTGCTTGGCGTGGGTGGCTCGGCCATGAGCGACGGCGGCAGCGGCGCCCTGCGCGCCCTGGGCCTGAAGCCGGTGGACGCCGCCGGCAATGTAGTGCCGCTCGGCGGCGGCTCGCTCGGCGACGTGGCCGCCGTGGATCTCAGCGGCCTGGACCCGCGGCTGGCGGCCGTGAAGTTCAGGATTGCCGTGGACGTGCAGAACCCGCTCTACGGACCCGACGGCGCCGCGCACGTCTTTGGCGCCCAGAAGGGCGCTGATGAGGAGGCCGTGGAGGTGCTCGACGCCGGGCTGCGCAACTGGGCCTCGGTGCTGCGGCAGGCGACCGGCCGTGACGTCAACGTCCCGGGCGCGGGCGCCGCCGGCGGCTTCCCGGCGTCGTTCCTGGCCTTGAGCAACGCTTCGCTGGAGGGCGGCTTTGAACTCGTGGCCGGGCTCACCGGACTCGCCGCGAAGCTCGTGGACGCGGACCTGGTGATCACGGGCGAGGGCTCGCTGGATTCGCAGTCGCTGACCGGGAAGGCGCCGATTGCGCTGGCCGACGCCGCCCGCGAGCTGGGCATCCCGGTCATCATGGTCGCCGGCCGGATTCTCGTCACCCCCGAGGACCTTGAGCGCCACGGGGTGGTCGCCGCCGCCCAGCTGCTGGACGTGGCGCCAAGCGCGGCCGACGCCATCGCCAACGCCGCGAAATACCTGGCCTGGGCCACCAGCCAGGTGCTTGAGGGGGCCTAGCCGCGCGGCCGGGATCGCGCATTCGTGATGGTTTGACTCTGGTTTCGGACGCGCCAGCCCCGATAAACTTTTTTCAATTGGGGGCCGTGAGTCCCTGCCAGGGCCACGCGCAAAACAGTGGCCCTGCCCAGGAGACCGAAATGTCCATGAAGCGCAACAGCCCCCGCCGGCCCAAGCTCCAGGAACGCCGGCTGGAGGTCGAACATATCAACGTCGTGGACAGGCGCGTTATGCGCAAGGCCCTCGGCGGCACCATCGTCGGGAACACGATGGAATGGTACGACGTCGGCGTGTTCGGCTACCTGATCACCACCATGGGGCCGGTCTTCCTGCCGGAAGCGGACAAGACAGTGCAGAACCTTTTCCTGCTCGGGACCTTCGGCGCCACCTTCATCGCCCGTCCGCTGGGCGGGGTGTTCTTTGGCTGGCTGGGTGACAAGATCGGCCGGCAGCGGGTCCTTGCCATGACGCTCATCATCATGGCGGCCTCCACCTTTGTGGTGGGGCTACTGCCCGGTTACGCCGTCCTCGGCATCTGGGCGGCCGTCCTGCTTGTGGCGACCAAGCTCATTCAGGGGTTCTCGACGGGCGGCGAATACGCCGGTGCCACGACGTTCGTCAGCGAACACGCCCCGGACGCCCGCCGCGGCTACTTTGCCAGCTTCCTGGACCTCGGCAGCTACATGGGCTTCGCCATCGGCGCGGCGCTCGTGACGCTCCTGCAGGTCACGCTGGGCGGCGACGTGATGGAGGCGTGGGGCTGGCGGATCCCGTTCCTGATTGCCGGTCCGCTGGGTCTCATAGCCATCTATTTCCGGATGAAGATCGAGGAGTCCCCGGCCTTCCAGGCCAGCCTGGACGCACAGGGTGCCGGCGGTCCGGCGGGGGAGGCCGCGGAAACCAAGGGCCCGGTCGCCATTTTCGCCTCGCATTGGCGCGGCATCCTGCTCGCCATGGTCCTGGTGGCCGCCGCGAATACGGTCGGCTACGCGCTGACGTCCTACATGCCCACCTACCTGACATCCAACAAGGGCTATGACGAGCTCCACGGAACCCTGCTGACCATCCCGATCCTGGTCCTGATGTCCGCCGCGATTCCGCTGACCGGGCGGCTCTCGGACCGGATCGGGCGGCGGCCTGTCCTGTGGATCGGTTCGCTGGGCACAGTCATCCTGGCCGCCCCGGCCTTCCTCCTGATCGGCGTCGGGGCCATCTGGTCCACGCTGCTGGGGCTGGCGCTGATCGCCTTCCCGCTGACGTTCTACGTGGCGAACCTGGCCTCCACGCTGCCCGCGCTCTTCCCGACCGCCAGCCGCTATGGAGCCATGGGCATTGCCTACAACTTTGCCGTGGCCATCTTCGGCGGCACGGCGCCGTTCATCATCGCGTCCCTGATCGCGGCGTCGGGGAACGAAATGATGCCGGCGTACTACCTGATGGCAACGTCGGCGATCGGGGCGGTGGCGGTTTACTTCATCAAGGAGACTGCCGGCCGTCCGCTGATGGGATCCATGCCAAGCGTCGACACGCTAGAGGAGGCGCACGAACTCGTAGCCGGGCAGGAGGCCAACGAAAACCTTGACCTCAACGAGATGCCGTTCGACCACACCTACGCGCCTGCCGACGCGGAGGAGCTGCCGGGCGGCGCTGCCGAGCGCAGGGATAAGCCTGCAGAGTAGGCGCCCCCGCCCTAGGTTCCGGTCTCGTAGTGCGGTTCGGCCACTGGTTTGGACTCGGGGGAGCCCTTCTCCCGCAGATACACGGAGGCGCCGACCAGCACGGCGACGGCAAGGAACTCGCTCTGCCAGTTCTGGAATGACTCGAACCAGAAGCGGCTCGTCGCGAGGTACCCCAGCACGGTGACCGGGGGCTGGCCATGGGCCTGCTGCTCCTGGCTGTACTCCTCGCTGCCGCCAACCGCGTGGAGCGCGACCGACATCAGGAACAGCAGCAGGAACATGATCGAAAGTGAGTGCTCGTAGAGTTTCAGCACCCAACCGCCGCGGCGCACCGGCCACGGCGTCGCCGCCTTGATCGTGGCGTGCCGCGGATCCTCGTCCTGCGGGGCCTTTTTCCCCATCGGCTTGGACTCGGAGGAACCCTTCTGGAAGAGGAACACCGTCAGGATGACGTACATGCCCATCTGCAGGAACTCCGACTCCCAGTTCTCGAAGGTCGCCTCCAGGAACGCGCCGGTACCCAGATACTCGAAGATTCCGACGGCGGACTGGCCGTGGGCGAGCTGGTCCTCGCTGTAGTCCGCGGCCCCGCTGATGACCATGCCGCCGAAGAAGACGACGAAAAGTCCGATGTTCGCCAGCAGCAGTCCGTGTTCCTTGGCCCACTTGCGCATTCTTGCTCCCGACTCTGGGTGGATCGTGTGAGGTGCGGTTCCGGTCATGGCCTACTCCCGTCCGGCCTTGCGGCGGAGCCTGTTGGGAATCAGCACGAGCAGGATCAACAGTAGGGCCAGCAGCGCGCCGCCGGCGGTAAGCCCGGCGGTCCGTCCCGCTGTCACGTCAAATACCAGCGAAGAGGTGCCCACGCTCAGAAGGGCGACGCCGGCCAGGGCCACTTTCGCGATCCGGTCCGCACTGGCCACGAGGGTGTCCTTGAGCCCCTTGCGGAAGAGCCGGCGATGCGCGCTCACCGGCAGCAGGATCAGGGCGGTGGTTAGGGCGGCCAGGACGACGTTGCTGAGGTAGAGCGTCAGCTGGAATCCGTCCAGCGTCTCGAAGCGGGACTGGAACGGCAAGGTCAGCAGGAAACCGGCCAGGATTTGGACGCCGGTCTGGAGAACCCGCAGCTCCTGCAACAGTTCGGCCCAGTTGCGGTCCATCTTCTCGTCGAAGGTTTCGTCCCGGCCATCGTTCCGGGTTTCTTCGGCGTTGGGCATCGTTGCTCCCTTTCGAGTTTCACCTGCGGCCACCTTCCGTGCGCCCGGCACGGGATGGCGGTCAACGTGGCCTGAAAACACAAAATCAGCTCGGTACTAAGCTTACTGAGGATTTTTCGGGTACGGTGGAAAACACGGAAAGGCCGCGCTCCCGGGCGCGGCTGGACTCCAGATCCGATCATCCAGACTCGACCGGCCGAATGCCAGAAAGCAGGAGGAACGACATGACTCAGGACCAGCAAGGACGCCCCATCGAAGAGGAAGCGGGCGGCTACGGAACCCCCACCGCCGAGCAGGAACTGCCCGGCGGGGACGCGAAGACGTTTGCGCAGCCCCGCGACGAAGAGGCGTTCGATGCCGCGGGCCTCAACCAGGACAGCCCGGACGGCGAGACCTACCCGGCGGGGACACCGGACCTGAACCAGTTCGGCGCCGAGGACCAGGACAGTGCAGGAGAACCCGGAGCCGGACGCTTCGGAGGAACGGAGGAACAGATGAACGCGGAAAACGAAAGCAGCGAACCCGGATTCGAGCAGGGCAACGAAGCGGCAGCCGAAAGCGGCGGCGCGGTGCCCTCCTCGGACGCGGAGATGGATGCGGCCAACACCGAGGAACCCGAGCCGGGGCGGCCGTTCTCCTCGGAGTCCGGCCAGGACGCCGCCGGAATTCCGGACGGCAGCGGCACGGACCTGCCGGAAGAGCAGTCACCGAAGGACCGTGACAGCGAAGACAAGGATTCGTTCGACGCCGGCTAAGCCGCCGCGGACACGCCGAAGGCCGGCGCCCTGCCACCGCATGGTGGGAGGGCGCCGGCCTTTTTGTGTAGCGGCGGGGCGGCTAGCGGCGCTTCTTCGGGGAGCGCTTCGCCGCGGCGTTGACTGCAGCCCTGGCCGCTGCGACGGGCGCGGCGTCTTCGGTCTCCGGTTCGGCCACGGTGCCGCGGGCCTTCGCGATGGCCTTCATGCCGTGGTAGATCACCAGGGCGGCCGCGGAGCCAAGGGCGATGCCGGTGAACTTGAGGTCACCAATGGTCCAGGTGTAATCCGCGATGCCGACAATCAGGGCCACTGCGGCGGTGGTGAGGTTGATCGGGTTCGAGAAGTTGACCTTGTTCTGCACCCAGATCTTCACGCCCAGGACGCCGATCATGCCGTAGAGCATGGTGGCTGCGCCGCCGAGCACGCCGGCCGGGACGGTCGCGATCAGTTCGCCGAACTTCGGCGAGAAGCTCAGCACGACGGCGAAGATGCCCGCCACCCAGTAGGCCGCCGTCGAATAGACCTTCGTTGCGGCCATGACGCCGATGTTTTCGGCGTAGGTGGTGGTGCCGGATCCGCCGCCCAGGCCGGCGAGGACGGTCGCGGCGCCGTCGGCCATCAAGGCGCGGCCGGACACGCCGTCGAGGTTCTGCCCCGTCATGGCGGAGACCGATTTCACGTGGCCGATGTTCTCCGCCACCAGCACGAGCACCACCGGGACGAAGAGGCCGACGACGCCGAGGTGAAATTCGGGGGTCTGGAAGTGCGGGAGCCCGAGCCAGGCGGCTGCGTCGACCTTGGCGAAGTTGATCTCGCCGCGGATCATCGCAACGAGGTAGCCCACCACGACGCCGACCAGGATGCTGAGGCGGCCAAGGATGCCGCGGAAGAAGACGCTGACCACGATGATCACGGCGAGGGTGATCAGCGCGGTGATGGGGGCGGCGTCGAAGTTGTTCTTGGCGGCCGGGGCCAGGTTCAGGCCGATCAGCCCCACGATGGCGCCGGTGACGATCGGCGGCATGAGCCGGTTGATCCAGCCCGCCCCGAACTTCTGCACGATGGCGCCGATGATGGCCAGCCCGACGCCGGCCAGCACCACGCCGCCCAGCGCGCCGGGGATCCCGTACTGCTGTTGCGAGGCCATGATCGGGGCGATGAACGCGAAGGAGGAGCCGAGGTAGCTGGGCACCCGGCCCTGCGTGATGACCAGGAACAGCAGGGTGCCGATGCCGGAGAAGAACAGGGTGGTGGCCGGCGGCATGCCGGTGATGATCGGCACCAGGAAGGTGGCGCCGAACATGGCGACAACGTGCTGCATGCCCACGCCGATTGTCAGGGGCCACGCGAGGCGTTCATCCGGCCTGACGACCTCGCCGGGGCGGATGGACTTACCGTTTCCGTGGATCTTCCATTTGGTGCCGAGCATGCTCATTGCAGCGAGCCTTTCAAGAATGTGTGGCGGGACCGGGAAGGAATCTTCCGGTGACACTTTACCGCGACGGCCGGACGGCTCTGGTGCCGGACGGCATCGATATAGTGGCGGTATGCCAGCCCTGACTGTTCCTTCTCTAGGTCTGCGCGCTGCTTGGCTCGAGGCACACGCCGAGTGGGGGCCGGGTCTTCACGAGGACGGCTTCGGGCTGCTGCCGGACGACGACGTCGAGTCCCCGGACGGTTTCGAGGCGTGGCTGGAACGACTGGCTCAGGAGTCGGCCCGTTGCACCTACCGATGGATCATCGAGGGCGGACAGGTACTCGGCGGGATCGCGCTGCGCCACGCGTCCAGCGGGCTGGTATCCCAGAGCCGTGGACGCCTGCGTGTCGAGGATCAGCGGCGGAGTGAAGTTCCAAGGGTGCGCGCCAAGGTCCGGATGGGCGTCGGAATTCAGGAGGATTTCTCCCCATTCGTGGCAGAGGTGGTTCGCGACGGTTAGAAACCGCACAGCGCGCTTCCGTAGAAGAAATCCTGGTCGAGGAGTACGGTTTCCCGCGCCGAACCGTGCCCCCGTCGCTGTAGCGTGAGGTCCGATGACTACTTCCAAACTCCTTACGGCGTACGACCAGCAGCTCCGCACCGATGCGGAGACCCCCAGTGCGGTCGCCGTCGAGCGTTTGGGTCCGTTGCGGCTGGTGACCTTCGCGGGCGGCCGCGGATTCGTGACCTATCAGGACCTGGCCGGAGCCGACGCGGCGACGATCGCGCGGTGGGTGGCTGAAACGGTGGCGTTCTACCGCGCGGATCCGGATATCGTGCGGGTCGAATGGAAAACCCGGGGCCACGACAATGCGCCCGGGCTGCATGAGGCGCTGCTGGAGAACGGGTTTGAGCCAGACGAGACAGAGTCGGTCATGATCGGGGATGCCAGCGCGCTCGACGTCGACGTGGACCTGCCGCCCGGGGTGAGCCTGCGGCGGGTTACGGACGAACCGGACATCCGCGCCATGAGCGCCATGCAGGACGAAGTCTTCGGCAGCCCCGTCTCTGACGGAAACGCAGAAGCAATCCTGCGCCGAATGGCCCGCGGCGACGGGATGGAGCTGTGGGTCGCCGAGCACCAAGGGGTGATCGTCAGCGCCGGGCGCCTGGAACCGGTACCGGACACCGACTTCGCGGGCATCTGGGGCGGCGCCACACGCGAGGAATGGCGCGGCCGGGGGATTTACCGCGCGGTCACCGCAGCCCGTGCACGCGCGGCGATGTCCCTCGGCAAGACGCTCATCCACAGCGATTCAACCGAATATTCACGACCGATTCTGGAACGCTATGGCTTGGTCCGGGTGTCCACGACGACGCCGTATCGCTGGCGGCGCTGAGCCCGAGGGCGGCCGCGCCCTCCGTGGCAGACTGATTCCGTGAACCACGGACCCGACTACGCTGCGTACGCCGCCAAGATGCGCGGCCTGGCCGTCTCCGGTTGCGACCTCGAAGTCGACGCACGATTCGTTGACATGCTGAGTCCGCGACAAGCCCGCATCTTGGATCTCGGCTGTGGAATCGGGTCGGCGGTCGGTGCCCTTCGAAACCGCGGCCATCTGGCCTACGGCGTGGACCCGCGTAGCAAGATCTGGTGGCCACCGGCTCGGGTCTCACCCTGACCCACCGTTTTTCAGATTGGCACCTGAGCCCGTTCAGCCAGGATTCGCCTTGGTCAGTGAGTGTCTATTCAAACGCCGGCCAACGCCGCACCGCCGCCGGCCCGGACGGGATCTTCGTCCTCGGCAGGTGATACCGCGCCGCGTGCCCCAGTTCACCGCCGACGTCGGCTGCGTTGTTCAGCATCTGAAGTAGTGGTTTCTTCGTGGTGTTTGGCGTGGGTCGAGGTGGGGTGGCGGGATGAACCAGGGGATCCCGGCGCGGATCTGGATGGTCCATTGTTCTTTGTGGGTCAGGTGGTGATGGTGGGAGCAGAGGAGTGTTCCGTTGTTGGTGGACGTGGTGCCGCCTCTGGACCAGTAGGTGATGTGGTGGGCTTCGCACCAGGGTGCAGGGATGGTGCAGCCGGGGAAGGCGCAGCCTTGGTCGCGGGCGGTGATGGCTTTGCGGATGTGGGGCGGGAAGATCCGGGTGGTGCGGCCGATGTCCAGGATCCGGCCCTGGGATCCGAGCAGGACGGGGATGATGTCCGCGTCGCAGGCGATCTTGCGGATGGTCGCTGCGGTGACGGGGCCGGTGAAGGCCAGGGTCCCGGTGCCGGTGAACCCGAGCGGGCCCGCCCCGGGGCCGTGTCCGGTGGCGTCCGCCGCGCTGCCGACCCCGCCGGCGACCCCGCCGGCGCCGGTCCCGCTGAACTTGCCGACCCCGCCGGCGGCGGCGCCGGTGTCTCGTTGGAGGCGGTGGAGGCGTTCGAGGAGGTCGCGGTAGTCGATGGTGACCATGACCTGGGGCCG
>NZ_JABFMX010000012.1 GCF_013359735.1 Arthrobacter sp. C9C5 | reverse complement strand
GCTGCGCCTTCCCCGGCTGCACCATCCCGGCACCCTGGTGCGAAGCCCACCACATCACCTACTGGTCCAGAGGCGGCACCACGTCCGCCGAGAACGGAACACTCCTCTGCTCCCGCCATCACCACCTGACCCACAAGGAACAATGGACCATCCAGATCCGCGCCGGGATCCCCTGGTTCATCCCGCCACCCCACCTCGACCCATGCCAAACACCCCGAAGAAACCACTACTTCAGATGCTGAACAACGAAAGCCGATCTGCGGGGCCAGTCCGGACGGCGGTTACTGCCAGCTGGGGGCGCGGTACCCGTTCACCACCGCACGTACGTCAGCCGCGCATACAAGGGATGAAGTCACGCGCGAAATGAGGGAGAACGGCCTCTGGCTTCATCCCCTGGGCTATCGTGGGGCCATGCCAAGCCAGTTAGCTACTATTGCAATCGACGCCGTCCGGCCAAAGGTAGTGGCCGACTTCTGGTGCGCCGTCCTCGACTGGCATGTTGTCGAAGAGGATAGCGACGTCATCAGCATCGCGCCCCAGGACAAGTCCTGGCCTTCCATCGATGTGATCGCGGTGCCCGAGGGCAAGACGGTCAAGAACCGGCTGCACTTCGACCTGCGGGCTGACCGTGTATCCACCGCTGAGGAGCTGGAACGCCTGCTCGCCCTCGGGGCGCGGCGCACAGACGTGGGCCAAGGCCCGGACGTGAGCTGGGTGGTACTGGCTGATCCCGAGGGCAACGAGTTCTGCCTGCTATCCAGAACCGTCCAGGACGTCGAAGACTAGGAATCAGGAGTTAGCCCTGGGCCGCAGACACCCACGCGAGAGTGCCGCCGTCGGGTCACAAACCCGACGGCGGCACTCTTATAACTGCAGGAACCGCCCTAGGACAGCTTGGCTGGCAGCGTCGTGGGCTTGAACGCCGGCCTCGTGGCCTCGTAGGCGGTGATGTCTTCCTCGTGCTGCAGGGTCAGGCCGATGTCGTCCAGTCCCTCGAGCAGGCGCCAGCGCGTGTAGTCGTCAATCTCGAACGGCGCGACCACATTGCCGCATTCGACCGTTTTGGAGACCAGGTCAACCTTGACCTCTGTGCCGGGAGCGTTTTCCAGCACCTTCCAGATGAGTTCGATGTCGTCCTGGGCCAGTTCGGCGGCCAGCAATCCCTGCTTGCCGGAATTGCCACGGAAGATGTCCGCGAAGCGGGAGGACAGCACAGCCTTGAAGCCGTAGTCCTTCAGCGCCCAGACGGCGTGCTCGCGTGAGGAGCCCGTGCCGAAGTCGGGTCCGGCGACCAGCACGGAGCCGGCGCTGAACGGTTCCTGGTTGAGAATGAACGCCGGGTCCTTGCGCCAGGCCGAGAAGAGCGCGTCCTCGAACCCTGTCCGGGTGATGCGCTTGAGGTAGACGGCGGGGATGATCTGGTCGGTGTCCACGTTGCTCTGGCGCAGCGGGACACCAATTCCGGTGTGGGTGGTGAACTTTTCCATGGCGGATCCTTCGTGGCTGTGTGGATCGGTGCGGTCAGGGTGGGCGCTACACCGCGGCGGTGCGGCGGCTGACGGCCTCGGGCACGGGGTCCAGGTCCGACGGAGAGCTCAGCGTGCCGCGCACCGCCGTCGCCGCCGCCACGACGGGCGAAACGAGGTGGGTGCGGCCGCCCTTGCCCTGGCGTCCTTCGAAGTTGCGGTTGGATGTGGAGGCGCAGCGCTCCCCCACTTCCAGCTGGTCCGGGTTCATGCCCAGGCACATCGAGCAGCCGGCAAAGCGCCACTCCGCACCGAAGTCGGTGAAGACCTTGTCCAGGCCCTCGGCCTCGGCCTCGAGCCGGACGCGGGCGGAGCCGGGCACCACCAGCATCCGGATGTCCGGGTCCTTGGTTCGGCCGCGGATGATGTCCGCCGCCGCCCGGAGGTCCTCCATCCGGGAGTTGGTGCAGGAGCCCAGGAACACGGTGTCGACCCGGATGTCCTTCATCGGCGTGCCTGCTTCAAGGCCCATGTACTGCAGCGCGCGTTCCGCGGCGGCCTTGGCGTTCTCGTCGCCGAAGTCAGCGGGCGAGGGCACCTTGGCGGACAGGGACACGCCCTGACCCGGGTTGGTCCCCCACGTCACGAACGGTTCCAGCGTGTCGGCGTCGAGGTCCACCTCGGCGTCGAACGTCGCGTCGTCGTCGGTGCGCAGCGTGTTCCAGTATTCGACGGCGGCGTCCCAGTCAGCGCCCTGGGGCGCGTGCGGGCGGCCGTGCATGTAGTCATAGGTGGTCTGGTCCGGGGCGACCAGTCCGGCGCGGGCGCCGGCTTCGATGGACATGTTGCAGATGGTCATCCGGGCTTCCATGGACAGCGCCCGGATGGCGGAACCGCGGTACTCCAGCACATAGCCCTGCCCGCCGCCGGTGCCGATCTTGGCGATGACGGCCAGGATGATGTCCTTGGCGCTCACGCCGGGGCGCAGCGTTCCCTCAACGTTGATCGCCATGGTCTTGAAGGGCTTGAGCGAGAGCGTCTGGGTGGCCATGACGTGCTCCACCTCGGAGGTGCCGATGCCCATGGCGAGCGCCCCGAAAGCCCCATGCGTGGACGTGTGCGAGTCGCCGCAGACGACGGTCATGCCGGGCTGGGTGAGGCCCAGCTGCGGGCCGACCACGTGCACGATGCCCTGCTCGGCGTCACCCAGGGAGTGCAGGCGGACGCCGAACTCCTTGCAGTTGTTGCGCAGGGTCTCGATCTGGGTCCGGCTGGTGAGGTCCGCGATTGGCTTGTCGATGGCCAGCGTGGGAGTGTTGTGGTCCTCGGTGGCGATCGTGAGGTCGGGCCGGCGCAGCTTGCGTCCGGCGAGGCGCAGGCCCTCGAAAGCCTGCGGGGACGTCACCTCATGCACGAGGTGAAGGTCAATGAAGAGGAGATCGGGCTGGGCGTTGGCGCCTTCGCCGTCCCCCTTGCGCACCACATGTGCGTCCCAGACTTTCTCGGCCAATGTCTTTGCCACGGCCTGCTCCCTTCACTGCTGTTTCGCCGCGTGACCGTCTATGCTGCTTCGCGACGCGTCCCGTTCCGGCTGGTTTGTTGATCTCCACTGAATCAGCACTGCCGCCGAATATGCCAGCGCAATGATTTGCATCTCAGATATTGAGACGGCAATATCATTACATGGACAATTCTAGTGGCGTCGGCGTCATCGATAAAGCGGCCCATGTACTCGACGCGCTCGAGGCTGGCCCCACCACCCTGGCGCAGCTCGTTGCCGCCACCGGCCTCGCGCGGCCAACGGTGCACCGCCTCGCGCTGGCGCTCGTCCACCACCGCCTGGTGAGCCGCGACATCCAGGGCCGGTTCGTGCTCGGCAGCCGCCTGGTCGAACTCGCCTCCGCAGCCGGCGAAGACCGGCTGATCGCCTCCGCCGGCCCGGTGCTGATGCAGCTGCGCGACGCCACCGGCGAGAGTGCACAGATCTTCCGCCGCCAGGGCGACTGGCGCGTCTGCGTCGCCTCCGCCGAGCGGCCCATCGGCCTCCGGGACACCATCCCGGTGGGCACCCAGCTCTCCATGAAGGCGGGCTCCGCCGCCCAGGTGCTGCTGGCCTGGGAAGACCACGACCGCCTGCTCGAAGGCCTTCAGGCCGCCCGCTTTACGCCCACCGTCCTGGCCGGAGTACGACGCCGGGGCTGGGCCCAGAGCCTCGGGGAACGCGAGCCGGGGGTCGCCTCCGTTTCCGCGCCCGTCCGCGGCCCGTCCGGCCGCGTGATCGCCGCCGTCTCCATTTCCGGCCCGATCGAACGCCTGACCCGCCAGCCCGGCCGCCTGCACGCGGAAGTGGTCTGCAACGCCGCCCGGGTCCTAACCGAGGCGCTGCGCAAGACCAACGACTGACGCCCCCTGCGCGGGGGAATGCTGGACAACACAGCTAGGCTGTGGCCATGAACAGCTATGCGGTCTTTCTGCGCGGCGTCAACGTGGGCGGGGTCAACATCAAGATGGCCGAGCTCAAAGAGGCCCTCAAGTCTCGTCCGTTTTCGGCCGTGAAAACGCTCCTGGCCAGCGGCAACGTGGTGCTGGCCAGTGAGCTTCCGGCGGCCGGGGTGAAGGCCGAGTTCGAGGCCTGCCTGCGGGCAACCTTCGGCTACGACGCCTGGGTGGTGGTGCTGGCCGCCGGCCGCGTTGCCGAACTCGTCGACGCCTGCCCCTATCCGGCGGACGACACCGTGACGCACAGCTACGTCACCCTCTCCTCGGATACCGGGATACTTTCCGAGCTTTACGTCGCCGGCAGTGCCCTGGACGGGGTGGAGCTGACGCGGCTGGGGCCCGAAGCCGTGGCCTGGCTGGCTCCCGCCGGCGGCACCCTCGACAGCCCCTTCAGCAAGCTCTCCGCCAAGGCCAAGTACAAGGCCAGCACCACCACGCGTAACCTGCGGACCCTGGTCAAGGTCCGCGATGCCGCGGAACTCCTGGCGACCGGCTGAGGTTCGTCAGCCTGCCGCGGATTTCAAGGCGGCGTTGAAGGACTTGAGCCTGCTGATCTCCAGTTCCACCGGATCCACCACCAGTTCCTCCGCGACGGCGGCGACCGCGGCCTGGAGCCGCCTCCTGGCGGCCGCCGCACGGGCCCGCGCCGCGGCGCCGGCAATGAATTTCGCCGCGAGGGCGAGCACGATGCCCAGCAGCACTCCCCCGGCCACCATGACGGTGGGGACCGGCCAGCCCTCTATCCGCGGAATCTCCGGCACCGGTAGCTGGAAGTAGCCCAGCGCGGCAAGTACCCCCAGCCAGCCCAGGCCACCGAGCGCGACGAGCAGCCCCAGCCACTGGACCACGTTGAAGGCGGTCCACCACCAGGAGCTGCGCCCGGCTTTGAGATCGGTGCCGGCAATCGCCTGGTCCAGTGCGTCCGGGAGCTGCTCCCTGCCCTCACGGGCGGCGCCGCGGATGACCGCGCGCCAGGGCCCCGGGGCGCCGTCGGACGCGGCGTCCGCAAACTCCCGCACGGCGGCGTCGGTGCGGGCCCGCTCCGGGGCCCCGGCCGGCGGCAGCGAGGTACGGTTCAGTTCCGGCCGCGCCTGGGTCCGTCGCAGGTTCAGCCGCCGCAGCGGATCGGGCCGGAACCTGACCAGCCAGCGCGTCACCGGCCAACCGGTGCGGCGCGTGGCTTCCTGCCGGTAGGACCTCGCGACGGCTTCGACCACCACCGGCACATTCGCGGCGACGGCCAACTCCCCGGCCAGCCGGTCCCGGGTGCCGCCCTTGACGCCCGCAGCCTCGCCCGCACCGGAGGCCTCGGCAAGCCGCGCCGAGGCCCGGTCGACATCCGCAGCGAGCCGCTGCGAGAGCGCCAGCCGCTGCATGACCACCTGGCGGATGGCGGCCCGGACCTTGTCCACGCCGGTCCCGACAACGGCCGAGGCGCCCAGCACCTGCACTTTGCCCAGGCCGTCCCGCGCCAGGATGCCCTTCAGTGACTCCAGCACCGGCCGGATTTCATGTTCGGGCAGGCGGTCCACCTGGTTGAGTACCACGAGTGTGACGGCCGCGTGCGAGGCCAACGGGGTGAGGAAGTCATTGTGCACCGCGGCGTCGGCGTACTTTTGCGGATCCAGCACCCACACCAGGACGTCCACGAGGCCCACCATGCGCTGCACGATCTCCCGGTTTTCGGCGCGGGTCGAGTCGAAGTCCGGCAGGTCCAGCAGAATCAGCCCGGTGGTCTCGTCGGCGAATCCGGGGACTGCCGCGGCGTGGTGCCGGGTACGGACGTCCAGCCAATCGAGCAGTCCGTCGCTGCCCTCGGCACCCCAGATGCCGGCCAGGGGTTCGGAGGTGGTGGGACGCCGGGCGGCCGCGGTGGCGATTTCCTCGCCGCTGACGGCGTTGAAGAGCGATGATTTTCCGCTGCCGGTCGCGCCGAAGAAGCCCACCACGGTGTGATCCGCCGAGAGCGAGCGCCGGGAACTCGCCCGTTCCAGGACCTCGAGCACCTCGGCCAGGGTCTCCTCGGGCAGGGCGCCCGCGGCCAGTTCCCGGGCTTCATTCAGGGCATCCAGCCGGCGGTGCAACTGCGAGGCCTGCTTGGCGGCAGTGTGGCGGTTCATGCCGAGGCCGCCAGCCGGCCGAGCGCAGCGGCCTGCTCCGCGAGGATCGCCGGAGGCACACTGTCAGGCACCTCCAGGCGCGCCAGGAAACGCTGCTGCTCTGCCTGCAACAGCCGCGCACAGCGTACCTGCAGGTCTTCGCGCGCCGTCTTGGCCAGCCGGCGCACGGCGTCCTCGCCGAAGACGGCTTCGAGCACGCGCTGGCCTACGACGGCGGTGCCGCCGGCCACCCCGATCTCCAGCCCGGTCAGGCCCGCGGTCATCGAGAAGACCACGATCATCAGTGCCGCACCAAGGCCGTTGATGCCGAAGGAGAGCCAGCGGGCCTGGCTGCGTTTGCCTTGGCCTTCGGTCCGGATCAGCTCCATCAGGCTGCCCTGCCAGGCCCGGATCTCGGCGGCCACGGCGTCGGCGAAGCCCTCGCTGGTGCCGGAGAGGTCATCGGTGCCCAGCAGTTGGCGGCCGGCCGGGTCGGAGCGCCAGCGCTGGTCGGCGTCTTCGGCGGCGTTGGCGGCCTCGTCCAGGATGACAGCCTGCAGGCCTGTCTCGATCGCAGTCTCCACCCGCACGGCCGGGGTGGGTTCGCCCCGGAAGAAGGCGCCCATCCGGTCCCGCAGCCGGCCGATGTTCTGCTCCATGACGCGGAAGAACTCGCCCGTTCCCACGAAGTCCTGCCAGCGCGCCAGTACTTCCCCGCGCAGCAGGGCGCCGTCGCGGGTTGCGTCGAGGATCCGGCCGACGGCGTCCTCGTAGGCGCCGCTGGCGTCCTTGGCCAGCAGCCCGGCAGCGCGGTGCTGGGCGGCCACAGCGTCTGCGACGGCGTCGACCCGGCCGCCCAGCGCCTTGACCGTGCCGTTGAGCGTCCGGCGGGCAATCGCCGCGCGGCCGGCCGCGTCGGCGGCAAGTTCCTGAAGCCAGCTGCGCAGCGGCGCCACGGCGTCAACGGGCAGCATCCCCATGGCGTCCAGCGCCACCTCGGGCACGACGAAGAGCCGCGCGGCGCCCAGTCCTTCGCGGCTGAGCATGGCCTGGAGGTCCGCGCTGACCTCCTCCTCTGCCGCCGCCGGCACGCGGTCAAGCACCACGGCCACCATGATGTCGCGCGAGGCGGCGTCCAGCAGCAGGCGCCAAGGTACGGCGTCGGCGTAGCGGTTGGCGGTGGTGACGAACACCCACAAGTCGGCGGCCGCGAGGAGCTGGCCGGCGAGCCGGCGGTTGTCATCCGAGATGGAGTCGACGTCGGGGGCATCCAACAGAGCGATGCCCTGCGGCACGGCCGGGTCCGCTGCGAGCACCAGGGAGGTGACGGCGGCGGCGTCCGGGGTGGGGCCTGCCTGGTGTGCGGGCAGGGGCGCGGCGACCACCGTTCCGCGGATTCGGCTCAGGCTCGGCAGTACCCGCTGGTCCTCGAACCATTCGGCGTCGCCGGGGTGGTGCAACAGAATGGGCTGGCGGGTGGTCGGGCGGATCGCCCCTGCCCGGGTCACCGGGTGGCCCACCAGGCCGTTGACCAGCGTGGACTTGCCCGCGCCGGTTGAACCGCCGACGACGGCGAGCAACGGCGCGTCCAGGCTGCGGTAGCGGGGCAGGATGTAGTCATCCAGCTGGGCCAGGACCTGGCGGATGTCGAGCCGCGCGGTATCGGCCCCGGGCAGCGCCAGTGGCAACGACACCGCGGACAGTTCCCGCCGGACCGCCTCGAGCAGCTCGACGGCGGCAACCTGGCGTGCGGCGGGGGTCTGCTGTCCGGGGAGGCCGGTGCTTTCGTTGGAGCTCACTGCATCATCATGCCAGTTGGGCCGGCCCGGGCAGGGCCGCCGGCGTCCGGGCCGTTGGCCGCGACAACGAAAAACGGCCCCGGGCTGATGCCCGGGACCGTTTCGATGGTGACCCCAGCGGGATTCGAACCCGCGTTACCGCCGTGAGAGGGCAGCGTACTAGGCCGCTATACGATGGGGCCCTGTACTTTCCAAACAGCATCTCTGCCATTCAAGCCAAGTCAGTATTTCATAAACTCGGCGTGTGTTCCAAATCGGCCAGGCCGCTTCGAAACCCCTGATTCACCGCAGAAATCCGCGGCTTATTCAGAGCTGGGATACCAGGACTCGAACCTAGAATGACGGTACCAGAAACCGTAGTGTTGCCAATTACACCATATCCCAATGGAACTTTCGGGCCGTTTTCGCAGGTCCAAACCCGCGCTCCCAGCGCCTCAGCACGAGTAATTACTTTACCCGAGAGTTTTCCCTTGCACAAATCGGCGCCGCCACCTCGGCCAGCGCCCCGGCCGGCACGCCACTCCCGGCCCTCCAGGCATCGCTTGTTGGGATTCACCCGCAAAAACCCTTGCCAATCCGGCCCCGCCAAGTTTACGCTCGGTAAGTTACCAACGAGTAACAAACCCCTCCCCCACTCAGTTGCGGGCAGAACAACGGCCAATTTTGGATGTTAGCTGCATCACAGTTGCGGGGGGCCGGTAGCAGAGCCGCCGCCGGCGAGATCGTCGAGAGGAACAACCCGTGTCACAGAGCCGTGCCGCCACCGCCCCAACCCGCACCCGGGCGCAACAAATCGCCATCGCCATCCTGGCCCTCCTGCTGATCGCCCTACTGGGGTTCTACACCCTGGTCACCGGACGCATCACGGACGGATCCGCGAGGCTCAATGACGGTGCCGGACTGGCCTCTGCGGGGGCACAGCAGCTGAAGGACGGCGCAGGCAAGCTTGCCACCGGCGCTGGACAGGCCGACGTTGGCGCAGGCAAACTCTCGGACGGCGCCGCGAAGATCCAGGCGGGGATTGCCGAAAAGCTCGCCCCCGGAGCGGAGAAGCTGGAGGCCGGAGCCAGCCGGCTGGCCACGGGTGCCGTCAAGATCCAAACCGACGTCAACAACAAGCTGGCACCCGGCGTTTACAAGGTTGACGACGGCGCGCAGAAGCTCGCCGCCGGGGCGGTGCAGCTCTCCGCCGCCCTGACCCCCACCGCTTCCAGTGCGGCCCCGAACAACCTGGCCGATGGTGCCACCCAGCTCGACACCGGAGCGGCCAAACTGGCCGACGGTACCGGCCGACTCGCTGCGGGCGCCACCCAGTTGAAAGCCGGGACCGACCAGCTGAAGGCCGGCACCGATCAGCTGAAGGGCTACCGCGGAGCCAACAACAACCCCGAAGCCGGCACCGGAACCGCCGCTCTGGCCCAGGCCCTGGAACTGCTGCAGGCGGCCGCCAACGACCCCGTCCAAGGCCTCGTCCCGCTGGCCGTGGTCAAGGACAAGATTGCGAAGATTCTCGCCGGCGCCCAGCGGCTGGATGCCGGGGCGTCCCAGCTCCAGGGCGGCGCGGGCCAGCTCCAGGCCGGCGCGGGCCAGCTGCAGGACGGGAGCGCCCAGTTGAACACCGGCGCGGGCCAGCTCCATGCCGGAACGGGAAAGCTCACCGCCGGTTTCGCCACCCTGGCCGGTAAGCTCAACAGCCGCGACCCCAACAGCCCCGGCGTCGTCCTGGGCACCGAACTGCTGGCGGCCGGTACCGCGAAGATCCGCGTTGGCATGGACGGGGTTCCGGGCGACCCCGAACACCCCGGACTGCTGAAGGCCACCGCCAAAATGACCGACGGAAGCTCTCGGCTGGCCGACGGCACCCTGGCACTGAACGCCGGAATTGCGGGAGACCCTGCTGATCCGTCCAACCCCGGGCTGCTGAAGGGCTCCACGGCCCTCGCCAGCGGCGCATCGCAGCTCTCCGCGGGCAGCACCAAGCTGGCCTCGGGCTCCACCCAGCTATCCACCGGCGCCGGCAAGCTCGCCGACGGGAACGCCCGGCTGGCTGCCGGCACCGGAACGCTGTACTCCAGCGCAGCTGCGGTGTCCCCGTCGAACATGATCAAGGCTGACGTGGCAGTGGCCCTGGGTCTCGTGGCGCTCCTGGGGCTGGGTGCCGTCGGCGCCTACCTGGCCCTGCGGCACCGGCGACTGGCACAGGAACGGCGTCTCGGGCAGGAAACGGCTTAGCCCGCCACGCAAACGGCCCCGCCGGAGGAATGGATCCTCCGGCGGGGCCGTTTTGTTGTGGCGACAGGCGCCGCCAAGCTCAGGCCAGCAGTTCCAGCAGCGAACCGACCTCGCGCCCGGAAAAGCCAGCGGCGGGCTCTCCGCCGCGGTTCAGCCACACGCCCAGCAGGCCCGCCGCCGTCGAGCCTTCCGCGTCGAGAAGCCGGTTGTCGCCGACGTACAGCGTTTCGCCGGCGCCGGTTCCGAGCCGGCGCACTCCTTCGAGGAAGATCGCGGGATCCGGCTTGGGCACGCCGACCGTGTCCGTGCCCACGAGGACGCCGATGCGGCCAAGCCCGGCGGCGTCCAGCTTCACCCGCTGGTAGTCGTGCACATTGTTGCTCACCGCTCCGTACGGAACGCCGGCGGCGTCGAGCGCGTCCAGCAGCGGTGCCACGTCGTCAAAGGCACGGACGTAGCTGTGCTGGCGGCTGGCGTAGGAGCTCACCCAGTGGTGGGCCTGCTCCCCCTCCTCGAGTTCGACGCCGAAGTGCCCCAGCGCGGCCCGGCCGCGCAGTAGCCGTTGTTCGTTGAAGCTCAGTTCGCCGGCCAGGTAGCGGTCGTAGAAATGGGTCGTCTCCCGCGTGAAGATCCGTCCGAACCGCTCCCAGCCGGCCTCGTCGAGACCGGGAAGGAGGTGCTCGCTGACATCGCGCAGGGCGGTCGTCATCGCGAACTCGAGGTCCACGAGGGTGTCGTCGATGTCGAACAGCACCCCGCGGATGCCGTCCAGCCCGGCGGCGAGGATCCCGCTCCCGGACCCGGACCCGCCGTTCATCAGCCGCGGAACGCGCGCAGGCGGCCCAGGGACGAATCTTTGCCCAGGATGACCATGGACTCGAACAGCGGCGGCGAGATACGGCGCCCGGAGATGGCAGTGCGGACGGGGCCGAACGCCAGGCGCGGTTTGACGCCCAGGCCTTCCACCAGGGCCTCCTTCAGGGCGGCCTGGATGTTTTCCGCGGTCCAGTCGGCCACGGGTTCCAGCGCCGCCAAGGCCGCGTCGAGGACTTCAGCCAGGTTCTCCGGCAGGCCCTTGCGTGCGTCGTCGGCGACGTCGATCGCGTCGTCGCCCTTGAACAGGAAGGCCAGCATCTCGGGCGCTTCGCCGAGCAGCGAGATGCGCTCCTGGATCAGCGGCGCTGCTTCCGCGAGGATCTCCTCGTCACGGGCCGTCAGCTTCTCCCCGACCAGGCCCGCGGACTGCAGGTAGGGAACCAAACGGCCGCGGAAGTCCTCCGGGTCCAGCATGCGGATGTGCGTGCCGTTGATCGCTTCGGCCTTCTTGATGTCGAAGCGGGCGGGGTTGGCGAGCACGTCGTTGACGTCGAAGTTTTCGATCAGCTGTTCCACGGTGAAGATGTCCTCGTCCGCGGACAGGCTCCAGCCCAGCAGGGACAGGTAGTTCAGCAGGCCTTCCGGGATGAAGCCGCGGTCCCGGAGCAGGAAGAGGTTGGACTGTGGGTCACGCTTGGAGAGCTTCTTGTTGCCCTCCCCCATGACGTACGGCAGGTGCCCGAATACCGGCATGTAGCTGGCGACGCCGATCTCCATGAGCGCGCGGATCAGCACCACCTGGCGGGGCGTGGAGGAGAGCAGGTCCTCGCCGCGCAGCACGTGCGTGATGCCCATCAGGGCGTCGTCGACCGGGTTGACCAGGGTGTAGAGCGGCGAGCCGTCGGCACGGACGATCACGTAGTCGGGGATGCTGCCGGCCTTGAAGGTGATCTCGCCACGGACCATGTCGGTGAAGGTGACGTCCTCATCCGGCATCCGCACGCGCAGCACCGGCTTACGGCCCTCGGCCTTGAACGCGGCGAGCTGTTCCTCGGACAGGTTGCGGTCGAAGTTGTCGTAGCCCAGCTTGGGGTCGCGGCCGGCGGCGCGGTGCCGGGCTTCGACTTCCTCCGGAGACGAGTAGCACTCATAGGCGTAGCCGGCCTCAAGGAGCTTGGCGACGACGTCCTTGTAGAGGTCCAGGCGCTGCGACTGGCGGTACGGCTCGTGTGGGCCGCCCACTTCCACGCCTTCCTCCCAGCTGATGCCGAGCCACTTGAGCGCCTCGAGCAGCTGCTGGTAGCTCTCCTCCGAGTCGCGCGCCGCGTCCGTGTCCTCAATTCGGAACACGAAGGTGCCCCTGGTGTGCTTCGCGTGGGCCCAGTTGAACAGGGCCGTGCGGATCAGGCCGACGTGCGGGGTGCCGGTCGGCGACGGGCAGAACCGGACGCGGACCGGGGTTTCGGCGGTGACTTCACGGGTCAATTCCGTGGTGGCGGTGCTGGAGACGGCGTCGGGCGCGGTGGGAGTAGTCATAGTGGTACCAACTTTACCGCGTGCCCGGCGTCGGATTCCGCTACACAAACGGACAGCCGCACCGTGGATCCACGGTGCGGCTGTCCGAAATCGGCGCGGTTTCTTCCGCGTGGAGCAGTTAGCGGCGGACCACCGGGTTGGAGAGGCGGCCGATGCCCTCGATCTCGACCTCGAACCGGTCTCCGGCCTTGACCAGGCCGACGCCGGCCGGGGTGCCGGTCATGATGACGTCGCCGGGCAGCAGGGTGAAGGCCTGCGAGACGATGGAAACGAGTTCGCGGACGCCGCGGATCATCTGGCTGGTGCTGCCGTCCTGGCGGAGCTCGCCGTTGAGCCGGCCCTGGATCTGCAGGTCCTCGGTGTCCAGTTCGGTCTCGATCCACGGGCCCAGCGGCGCCGAGGTGTCAAAGCCCTTCGCCCGTGCCCACTGCAGATCGGTCTTCTGGACGTCCCGGGCGGTGAGGTCGTTGCCGCAGGTGTAGCCGAAGACGACGTCGTCGACGCGCTCCTCCGGGACGTCCTTGCAGATCCGGCCGATCACGACGCACAGCTCGGCCTCGAAGGAGACCTCGTCGGAGAACTCCGGCAGGATGATCGGGTCGTTGGGCCCGATCACCGAGGTGTTGGGCTTGAGGAAGAGCAGCGGCTGCGCCGGCACCTCGTTGCCGAGCTCGTGGGCGTGTTCCACGAAGTTGCGCCCGACGCCGACGACCTTGCTGCGCGGGATGATCGGGGCGAGGAGGCGGACGTCCTCCAGCTTGTGCTTGACGGCAGTCCGCTCCACACCGTGGAAGAAGGGGTCGCCATTGATGACAGTGATTTCCTCACTGCCGGGCTGGCCCTCAACAATGCCGTACATGGGATCAGAATCGACTACAAACCGGGCGATACGCATGGTTCCAAGCGTACCGTCTCAGGCGGCAAGCCCCCGGACGCGTGTTTCAGGCGGGGCCACGTGAACGCAGGTAATCCAGTTGAGCGGCGACGGACAGTTCCGCCGCGCGCCGGACAGCCGGGTCGACGGCGGCGTAGACGGCGTCGGCCACTTCTTCGACGCCAGCCTCCGCTCCGAGCTCGGCGATGGCGTTGCGGATCTGGGCCAGGCGGTCCTGCCGGTGGTCCCGGTAGGCGCGGACGATGCTGTCCAGCGCCGGAAGCATGGGGCCGTGAGCGGGCAGGACGGTGGCCGGGCCCAGGCTTTCCAGCCGGTCCAGGGAATCGAGGTAATCCCCCAACTTGCCGTCTGGGTAGTCCAGGACGGTGGTGCCTAGACCTAAGATCGTGTCCCCGGTGAGGACGGCGCCGTGGGCACCGTCCTGGGGGAGGTGGAAGCAGACCGAGTCGGAGGTGTGGCCAGGTGTCGCCAGCACGCGGATTTCCACCCCGGCGGCGTGTAGCACCTCCCTCTCCCGAAGCGGCTCTCCCCCGTGGCAGTGTGCGGGGTCTGCAGCGCGGACGGGGGCGCCGGTGAGTTCGGCGAAGCGTGCCGCGGCCGCGGTGTGGTCGGCGTGGCGGTGTGTAATGAGGATCAGTTCGACGGCGCCGTACTGGGTCAGTTCGCGGAGGTGGTCTTCGTCGAGGGGACCCGGATCCACCACCACGACGCCGGCCGACCCGGGGGCCGCCACCACGTAGGAGTTGGTGCCGTGCAGGCTCATCGGGCCCGGGTTCGGGGCAAGGCGGAACCGCGTCAGCTCGGTGCTGCGGACCAGGGCGCGGGCATCATCGGGAATCACCCTTCCATCTTCCCACCGGGGACGCTCAAAGGAGCAGCAGGACGACAATCACGGCGGGCAACAGCGCCTCGGCGATCGCGCTGACGACGACGGCGGCCCGCACCCTGAGGGTGCGGACCGCCGTCGTTCTGGTTGGTGCAGGCTACGCCAGGCGGGTCAGCCAGCCGTGGGTGTCCTCGACGGTGCCGGTCTGGATGCCGAGCAGTTGCTGGCGGATAGCCATGGTGGTCTCGCCGGCCTTCGCGTCCTCGGAACCGATGAACTCGGTATCGTCCTTGAGCACGCCGATCGGGGTGATGACGGCCGCGGTACCGCAGGCGAAGACCTCGGTGATCTCGCCGGAGGCGACGCCGTCGCGCCACTCATCCAGGGTGATTTTGCGCTCGGTGACCTCGCGGCCCATGTCCCGGGCGACCTGGATCACGGAGGAGCGGGTGACGCCCTCCAGGATGGTCCCGGACAGCGCGGGGGTGACCAACGAGCCGTCCTTCATCACGAAGAAGACGTTCATTCCGCCGAGTTCCTCGACGGCGTTGTCGTTGAATTGGTCCAGGAACAGGACCTGCTTGCAGCCGTGGGCCTCAGCTTCCTGCTGCGCGATGAGGGAAGCGGCATAGTTGCCGCCGCACTTCGCGGCGCCGGTGCCGCCGCGGCCGGCGCGGGCGTATTCGCGGGAGATCCAGATCGACACGGGCTTGAGCTCTCCGCCGAAGTAGTTGCCGGCCGGCGAGGCGATGACGCGGAACGACACTTCGCGCGCAGCTCGGACGCCTAGGAAGGCCTCGGTAGCGATCATGAAGGGGCGCAGGTAGAGGGCTTCGCCGTCGCCGGACGGAACCCATTCCCGGTCCACGGACACGAGTTCGCGGATGGCCGTCAGGAAGTATTCCTCCGGAAGCTCCGGGAGGGCGAGCCGGCGCGCAGACTTGTTCAGGCGCGCGGCGTTGGCTTCGGGCCGGAACGTCCAGATGGAGCCGTCGGCATGGCGGTAGGCCTTGAGCCCTTCGAAGATCTCCTGGCCGTAGTGGAGGACCGCTGCGGAGGGATCAAGCGTGATGGGACCGTAGGGTTCGATCCGCGCATCGTGCCAGCCGCCTTTGCCCTCGGCATCGACGCTGTAGTCGACGATCGCGGTGTGGTCGGTGAAATAGTCGCCGAATCCCGGGTTGGCCAGGATGGCGGCACGTTCTTCAGCGGACTTCGGGGTTGCCGAGAGCCGCTGGCTGAATTCGACGCCATGGGCAGTCTGGGTCATGGTTCCTCCACGGTCGGCTGCCTGGTGTATGAACGTGGTTCATCCTCGGACCACGGCAGCATTTTGGTGATTCGCAACAAGCTTACGCCCGATCCCGGGGCCGATACCGGAGCCGCAGGGCGCCGCATCGTCGGCAGCGGCGCCCTGTGGTTCTGGCTGCTAGAGGGCGGCGGCGATCGCGTCGCCGATGGCGGCGGTGCTCCGGAAGCTGCCGTCCCGACTTTCGACGTCGGCGGCGACGGCCGCCTCGATCTTGCGAGCCGCGGTGGCGTAGCCCAGGTGGTCCAGCAACAGCGCTGCGGACAGGATGGCCGCGCTCGGATCGGCCTTCTGCTGGCCGGCAATGTCCGGGGCCGATCCGTGGACCGGCTCGAACATGGACGGCGCGGTGCGGTCCATGTTGATGTTGCCCGAGGCTGCGAGGCCGATGCCGCCGGTTATAGCGGCCGCAAGGTCGGTAAGGATGTCGCCGAAGAGGTTGTCCGTGACGATGACGTCGAAGCGCGCCGGGTCGGTGACCATGAAGATCGTGGCGGCATCCACGTGCAGGTAGTCGTGGCTGACCTCGGGGAATTCCTGCGCCACTGCTTCCACGGTCCGCTTCCAGAGGTGCCCGGCGAAGACCAGGACGTTGTGCTTGTGCACCAGGGTCAGCTTCTTGCGCGGGCGCTCGTTGGCACGGCGGAAGGCATCACGGACCACACGCTCCACGCCGTGGGCGGTGTTCAGCGAGACCTCGGTGGCCACCTCGTGCGGGGTGCCGGCCCGGAGAGTGCCGCCGTTGCCGACGTAGGGGCCCTCGGTGCCTTCGCGGACCACGATGAAGTCGATGTCGCCCGGGTTGGCAAGCGGGCTGCCGACGCCGGCGTACAGCCGGGAGGGGCGCAGATTCACGAAGTGGTCCAGGCTGAAGCGCAGCTTGAGCAGCAGTTCGCGTTCGATGATCCCGGAAGGGATCCGGGTGTCGCCGGGGGCGGCACCCACCGCGCCAAAGAGAATGGCGTCCCGGGTACGGAGGTCGGCGAGGGTTTCTGCCGGCAGCGTCTCGCCCGTCTCCAGCCAGTGCTGGGCGCCGAGCTTGTAGTGGGTCTGCTTCAGGTCGATGCCTTCGGCGGCGGCGGCCTTCTCCAGGACCTTTAGTGCCTCGGCGGTAACTTCCGGGCCGATGCCGTCGCCGGGGATGACTGCCAGATCAATCGTGGATGCGCTCATGTTTTCAGGGTAGCCAAGGCATCCACATGCTGGTCAAATTGTCTCAATATCCGGAAGCGTGCCCGCGTAATCAAGGCGTGGTGACAGTTCGTGGCAATATTCGGCGGGAACATTGCCACGAACTGTCACCTCGACGGTGGAACGTGAATCCGTGGCTAGGGCTACGCCTCTGCGGGCTCCTCGTACTTGGGGAACACCGGGGCCGGGGCGGGCAACGGCGTCCCGGCCTCGATCGGGGTGTCCAGCGCCGCGAAGTCGCGGGCTTGCCCTTCAGGCTGGCCCAGGCTGTCAAGGATGGCCGCGGTCGCCGCCGGCATGACCGGCTGGGTGAGGATGGCGACGATCCGCAGCACCTCGAGGGTGACGTACAGAACGGTGTTCATGCGTTCGACGTCGGTCTTCCGCAGCACCCACGGAGCCTGTTCGGCGAAGTAGGCGTTGGTGTCGCCAAGCACGTTCCAGATGGCCTCGAGCGCGCGGCTGAATTCCTGCTTCTCGAACGCTGCGCGGGCGATGCCCAGCAGGCCCATGGCCTGGCCCAGCAGCGCGGCGTCTTCTGCGCTGAAGCCGGCCGGGACCGGAACGCGGCCCTCGCAGTTCTTGGCCACCATGGACAGGGAGCGCTGCGCCAGGTTGCCGAAGTTGTTCGCCAAATCCGAGTTCATCCGGCCGACAATCGCGGCGTGGCTGTAGTTGCCGTCTGCGCCGAACGGCACCTCGCGGAGCAGGAAGAAGCGGACCTGGTCCAGTCCGTACTGCGCCACCCAGTCAGCCGGCGCCACCACGTTTCCCAGCGATTTGGACATCTTGATGCCCTGGTTGTGCAGGTGGCCGTGGATCATCACACGCTTCGGCAGTTCCAGCCCGGCGGACATCAGGAACGCCGGCCAGTAGACCGCGTGGAACCGGGAGATGTCCTTGCCGATCACGTGGACATCGGCGGGCCAGTACTTCCGGAAGCTCTCCGAGTCCGTGTCCGGGAAGCCAACGCCGGTCAGGTAGTTAGTTAGCGCATCGACCCAGACGTACATCACGTGGTCCGGGTTGCCCGGTACCGGCACACCCCAGTCGAAGGAGGTGCGGCTGATCGAAAGGTCCTCGAGGCCACCCTTGACGAAGCTGATGACCTCGTTGAAGCGGCTGTGCGGGGCGCCGAACTCCGGCTGGTCCGCGTAGAGGGCCAGCAGCCTGTCCTGGTAGGCCGAGAGCTTGAAGAAGTAGCTCTCCTCCTCGGTCCAGGTCACCTCGGTGCCGGTTTCGGAGGCGTAGCGGAGCCCGTCGTCACGGACCTCGGTCTCGTCCTCGACGAAGTAGCGCTCGTCGCGGACCGAATACCAGCCGGCGTACTTGGAGAGGTAGATGTCTCCGTTGGCTTCCATCCGCTGCCAGAGCGCCTTGGCCGCCTCGTAGTGGTCCGGGTCCGTGGTGCGGATGAAGCGGCTGAGCGAGATGCCCAGGTCATCGCTCATCTGGCGGAACGCGGCCGAGTTGCGGTCGGCAAGCTCCTTGACCGGGATGCCTTCCTTTTCCGCCGTCTGCTGCATCTTCAGGCCGTGCTCGTCGGTGCCGGTCATGAAGAAGACGTCGTAGCCGTCCAGCCGCTTGAACCGCGCCATCGCGTCGGTGGCAATGACCTCATAGGCGTGGCCGATGTGCGGCACGCCGTTGGGGTAGCTGATGGCCGTGGTGATGTAGAACGGGGTTTTTTCGGAAGGCGTCACGTTATTAACCTAGATCAGTTCGGTCAGGGTATCGCTCTGGCGGACAAGTTCGTGGTCGTGTGAAGCGACCAGGACGGCGATGCCATCCGACGTCGTGTCCTTGAGGATGCTGATGATGCGGTTGGCCGAGGTGCGGTCCAGGCTCGCGGTGGGCTCGTCGACCACCAGCACGCGGGTGCCGAGGATGAGGGCCCGGGCGATCGCGACGCGCTGGCGTTCGCCGCCGGAGAGCTGGGCGGGACGGTGGCGCATGCGCCGGCCCAGGCCGACGAGGTCCAGGAGGTCCTTGGCCATGTCGCGGCGCTGTTCCACCTCGCCGTCGGGCACAGCCGGAAGCAGTACGTTCTCAAGCGCGCTCATGCCGTCAATCAGGGCGCCGCCCTGGTCGACGTACCCGATCAGCGCCCGGCGGCGGTCGGCGATTTCGTCGTCGCCCATGGTTTCGAGCGAGTCGCCTTCCCAGAACACCCGGCCCGACGTCGGCAGTGTCAGGCCCGCTCCGACGGTCAGGATGCTGGTCTTGCCCGAGCCGGAGCGGCCGGCGACGCAGTGCATTTCGCCGGCGTGCAGCGTCATGTTGAAGTCGTCGACGACGTTGACCGCCTCCGCGCCGCCCTTGCCGCCGCCGTAGTGGATGGTGATGTTACTCAGTTCCAGTGGCGTGGCGTGGTCTGTGGCCTTCACGATCGTGTTGGCGCGGGTCTGGTGGCCGCCGGTCCCGGTGCTCTCCGGCATCCGGTTCCGGGCCGCCCTGGTCAGGTTCAGCTCGTTAGTCATTGGACCACTTTCGTTGCAATCGGAATCCAGCAAAGTACAGCCACGAGTCCGGCGATTCCGGCCCAGAGTGCGGCATAGGGGGCGAGGAGCAAGCCAATGCCCAGGGCACCAATGACACCCAGCGGCAGTGCGATGGCTCCCACCATGGCATTTTCGAAGAAGCGGACCTGGCCCAGCATGTCCGGGTTCCAGCCCATCGCCTGAAGGATGCCGAGGTACTGGCGCTTCGCTCCCAGTTCGAAGCGGCCGGTGACCATGGTCAGCAGCAGGCCCACGGCGACTCCGGAGACACCAAGAATGATGCTCGGCATCGCGATGCTGGCCGCGGCCAGTCCGCTGAGGGCGCTGGCGCCGGCGGCACGCGGAATGTCGATCAGCAACGCGGCGAGTCCGCCCACCGCGGCACCGAAGACGCCGACGGCGACGGCCAGGGAGCCGGTGTTGAACTTGTTGGTGCTCAGCTGCCTGCTGGCGAAAGTCAGCGGCGAATCGACGGGGATGAGCCGCTCATCGTGCTGCGGTTCCTGGTCGATGACCTCCCGGTGCCGCAGCTGCTGGGCGGCGAAGTAGGCGGCGCCGCAGTACAGGACCAGGACCGACGCGGAGACGATCGCGGTGGCAGGGTTCCAGCTGAGCAGGCTCAGGGCGATCCCGGCCACGGCCAGCAATGCCGCGCCGACGCCGAACTCGGCGAGCACCCAGGACCGGATCTTGCGCTGCGTCCAGCCCATGGCACGGAGCGTTCCGGCCTCCCGGCGGCGCTTGCGGACATAGCTGACGGTCGAGGCACCGGTGAGCAGGGCGGCCCCGCACAGGGTCAGGAAGAGCAGGGTGAGGTTGGTGCCAGTCAGCGAGCCGGAAACTGCGTCGGCGGCGTCCTGGCGCACCCAGGACTGCTGCACGGTGCCCAGCGGCGATTCCTTGCCGGCGTCGTCCTTGGAGTAGCCGGGCACGAAGATGCTGGCATCTTCGCGGGCCGAGCCAGCAACCACGGTCGCCTGCAGGCCCATGTCGCGGATCTCGCTGGCGAGCTTTTCGACCTCGGGCTGGGCCTGCTTCCAGCTGCCGCCGACCTTGGCACGGACGCGCACGGCGTCGATCACGGAGGCGTTCTTCTCATAGCCGCGGGCCGCGGCCAGGCCGTAGTAGTCGGTGATGGCGCCGGCCGACTGGCTGACCAGGCCGGTACCGCTGAGCGAAGGCTTGAGCGCGGTCTTTTCGACGTCCTTGCCGTCGGCGTCCTTGGTCAGGGTGAACGGCGTCGGGTCGTAGCCGCCAAGCGGAAGCCGGTTGACGTCGCCGGCCGCTTCCTGGACCTTGGCTGGGTCGAAGGTGCCGTAGACCATGGCCAGCGGGGTGGCCGGCTTCTTCCCGGTCGCGAGGTTGTCGCGGTAGGACCGTTCGTCGACCGGTGTGCGCTGCGTCTGGTCCACCGGGGCGTCGTTGGCACCCTTCTCCGGCAGCCGGTTGACGGTGACCCAGTCGCCCGGGACCGCGGACTTGTCGACGGCGCCGTTGCCGGCTGTCTGCCCGTCCTTGTACTTGGGCGCGGCGGCGAAATCGGTGCTCCAGGTCGCGGGGTTGTAGAGTCCCTGGCCGAAGCTGCCGGTGTCGCCGAGCAGCTTGGACAGGTCCTTGGACCCGGGCCACTCGAGGGCGAACGGGGACTTGGAGACGAACGGCAGGTAGTCCTTGTCCAGCGAGCGGGTCACGGTCCCGACGTCTTTGGTGACGTTGCCGGCGTCGTCGATTTCCTCGATCTTGACGAAGTACTTGAGGTCAAGGGAGGTGCCGGATCGGACAATCAGCGGAATCGCCTGCGAATCCTCGGTCAGTTGACCGGCGCGCTTGGCCTGCTGGTACTGCGTCATCAGCGGCGCCCAGTACTTCAGCTTGACGCCGAGGAAGTCGGGGCCTTCCTTGAGCTGTTCCATGCTGATGCCGCTGGTGAAGAGGCTCTCGAAGTGGCGGCCGATCGCGCCGGCGTTGCGGGCGTCAGCCGGGGGCGCCTTCTCCAGCGGCGCGAGGAAGTCGCCGGAGCCGCCCAGGAGCGCGCGCTCCGAGACCGGATCGACGGCGACGACGGACTCGGTCACCTGCGGGGCCAGCGGCAACGAAACCGAGAGGTTGAACAGGTTGTGCTCCGAGCCGCCGGCCGGCGCGGGGAACTTAATTCCGGTCTCGCCGTCCGGTCCCGCGATCCGGACGTTCTTGCCGCCGGCCACTTCCTCTTCGATGAGCTTGGCCTTGCCGAGGGAGCCCTCGGCGGTCGTCTTGAACAGGGTCTGCTCGGATTTGCCGTCCGATTTCACCGCACTGGCGGTGAGGCGGTATTTCTTAGCCGTGTCGCTCAGGACAGACTCGGCGGCGGGCCACTTGGACGGATCGGTGGCGCTGGGGTCACCGGCGGTGCCGGCGAGGCCGGCGTTGTAGCCGAGGTAGTCGGTAGCGTCGAGGCGCGGGGTTTCGAGGTTCTGCGAAACCCGGGAAACGAGGCTGATCGGAGCCGCGACCGAGGTGCCGGAAAGCTTGCGGATGGAGTCCAGCTGTTCGAAGCTGATGCCGCCCTGGCCGGTGGCGATTTCCGGCTGCATGAGGCCGCCGTTGTCGTCGGACTTGGCCTGGACGAGGACGTCGTAAAGCCCCCGGGAGTTCTGGTCAACGGTGCGGTTCAGCGCGGCCTGCGACTGGCCCTGCACCAGCACGGACAGGCACATGGCCACGATCAAAATGGACGCGGTCAGCAAAAGCACTCTGCTTCTGATGAACCTCTGGACGGCGTTCATTGGGCTCCTGAAAGCTGGATTGCGTGCGCACACCGCTGTTCATTCCGCTCGGAAATGAAGGCGTCCCCGGCCGGGTGTGCAAAAGTAAAGGCCGGTCTGCCGGCCAAATCCGAAATTCGGACCTTGCCATTGTACGCAGACCGGCCGCTCATTCGTGGCCCGCCTGCGACGGTGTTGCCGCCGCAGGCGCCCACGCTGGGGACCTAGTCCTCGAGGTCGACCTCGCGGACCATATCGGCGCCGATTCCGGCCTTAATCGCTTCCAGTACCTGCTGCGGCACGGAGCTGTCGATGGTCAGCAGCGCGAGCACCTGGCCGCCCTCCGCCTGCCGCGCCACCTGCATGCCGGCGATGTTGATGTTGTTCATGCCGAGAATGTGGCCGATCGTACCGATCACGCCCGGGCGGTCCGAATAAGCCACCACCACGAGGTGTTCGCTGATCGGGATTTCGACCTCGAACCCGTTGATTCCGACGAGCTTCTGGATCTGCTTGGGTCCGGTCAACGTGCCGGCCACCGAGATCTGGCTGCCGTCGCTCAGGGCCCCCCGCAGGGTCAGGACGTTGCGGTAGGACTCCGTGTCCGGGGTGGTGATAAGCCGGACGTTGATCCCCCGCTGCTCGGCGATCACGGGCGCGTTGACGTAGGAGACCTGTTCGGTCACGACGTCGGCGAAGATGCCCTTGAGGGCCGCGAGTTCGAGGACCTTGACGTCCAGCGAGGAGATCTCGCCGGCCACCTCCACGTCGAACTGGGTCAGCGACGCGTGGGTCATCGCGGTGAAGATCCGGCCCAGCTTCTCGATCAGCGGGATTCCGGGGCGCACGTCCGGGGCAATGACGCCGCCAGCTACGTTCACGGCGTCGGGCACCAGTTCGCCGGCGAGGGCCTGGCGGACGGACCTGGCGACGGAGACGCCGGCCTTTTCCTGGGCTTCATCGGTGGAAGCGCCCAGGTGCGGGGTCACCACGACGTTGTCAAGCTTGAAGAACGGCAGGTCGGTACTAGGCTCCTTGACGAACACGTCGACGCCGGCGCCGGCGATCTCGCCCGACTCCAGTGCCGCGTACAGGGCTTCCTCATCCACCAGGCCGCCGCGGGCGACGTTGACGACGTAGGCGCTGGTCTTCATCTTCTTGAAGGCTTCCGCGCCGAGCATGCCGACGGTCTCGGGAGTCTTGGGCATGTGGATGGTGATGAAGTCCGACTGGGCCAGGAGCTCGTCCAGGGTCACCAGTTGCACGCCAAGCTGGGCGGCGCGGGCGGAGGTGATGTAGGGGTCGTACGCGAGGATCTTCGTGTCGAAGCCCTTCAGGCGGGCCGCGACGAGGGCGCCGATCCGGCCGAGGCCGATGATGCCGATCTTCTTCTCGAAGAGCTCCGTGCCGGTGTACTTGGAGCGCTTCCACTCGCCGTCCTTGAGCGCGGCGGAGGCCTGCGGGATGTGGCGGGCGAGGCTGAGGATGTGGCCGACGGTGAGTTCGGCGGCGGAGACGATGTTCGACGTCGGGGCGTTGACCACCATGACGCCGGCCTGGGTGGCGGCCTTGATGTCGACGTTGTCCAGGCCCACGCCGGCGCGGGCGATCACCTTGAGGTTCTTCGCGGCGGCGATGGCCTCGGCGTCCACCTGGGTGGCGGAGCGGATCAGGATCGCGTCGACGTCGGCGATCGCGGAGAGCAGCTGGGAACGGTCGGCTCCGTCGGTCTGGCGGATTTCAAAGTCCGGCCCGAGGGCCTCGACTGTGGCGGGCGAAAGTTCCTCAGCGAGGAGTACGACAGGTTTGGTGCTAGTCACCGGTGACCTCTTTAGCTCTCTTGTATTCAGGTGGGGATTTTGGAACGTTGGGTGGTGAACGGCGGTGTTCTTTCGGCTGCTGCGCTCGTTCCTCACGCAACAACGCAGCCTTCAAGGACACCGCCGCCCACCACCACCGGGATCTAGCGGGCCACTGATCCTTCGGTGTAGTCGTCTTCGTTCTTGATCCAGGAGAACAGCTTGCGCAGTTCGCGGCCGGTGGCCTCGATCGGGTGGTCCTCGCCCTTCTTGCGCAGTGCCTTGAACTCGGGGGCTCCGGCGTCCTGGTCGTCGACGAAGCGCTTGGCGAAGGTGCCGTCCTGGATGTCCTTGAGGACGGCCTTCATGTTTTCCTTCACCTCGGGGGTGATGACGCGCGGGCCGGAGACGTAGTCGCCGTATTCCGCGGTGTCAGAGACGCTCCAGCGCTGCTTGGCGATGCCGCCCTCGACCATCAGGTCGACGATCAGCTTGAGCTCGTGCAGCACCTCGAAGTAGGCAACCTCGGGCTTGTAGCCGGCCTCGGTGAGGGTCTCGAAGCCGTACATGATCAGCTGCGAGGCGCCGCCGCAGAGCACAGCCTGCTCACCGAAGAGGTCGGTTTCGGTCTCTTCGGTGAAGGTGGTCTCGATGACGCCGGCGCGGGTGCCGCCGATCGCCTTGGCGTAGGACAGGGCCAGTTCCTTGGCCTTGCCGGACGCGTTCTGCTCGACGGCGATCAGGTCCGGCACGCCGCGGCCGGCTTCGAACTCGCGGCGCACGATGTGGCCCGGTCCCTTGGGTGCGACGAGGGCGACGTCGACGTCGGCCGGCGGCTTGATGTAGCCGTAGCGGATGTTGAAGCCGTGTCCGAAGAACAGGGCGTCGCCGGCCTGCAGGTTCGGGGCGATGTCCTCGGCGTAGACGTGGCGCTGGACCTGGTCCGGGGTGAGGATCATGATGAGGTCTGCTTCGGCGACGGCGTCGGCGACGTTGAGAACGCGCAGGCCCTCGGCCTCGGCCTTGGCGCGGGACTTGGAGTCTTCCTTCAGGCCAACGCGGACGTCAACACCGGAATCGCGCAGGCTGAGGGCGTGGGCGTGGCCCTGGGAGCCGTAACCGATAACGGCGACGGTGCGGCCCTGGATGATCGACAGGTCGGCGTCGTCGTCGTAGAACATTTCAGTCACTGGGGTGTCTCCTTTGAGTGGATTCTTTGGTGTTGTCTGGGGAAATTCGGGAGTGGAGCTGGGTTGCTGCAGGCCTGGCACGGCCGCTTAGGCGGAGCGCAAGGCCCGGTCGCTCATGGAGCGGGACCCGCGGCCGACGGCCAGGGTGCCGGACTGCACGATTTCGCGGACGCCGAAGGGCTCCAGCACCGAAAGCAGTGCGGTGAGCTTGTCGGGGTGGCCCGTGGCCTCAATGACCACCGACTCTGTGGAGACGTCGACCACTGAAGCGCGGAACAGGTCGGCTGCCTGGGTTACCTGCAGCCGGGTTGCGGCATCCGCACGTACCTTGACCAGGATGTGGTCGCGCTGTACGGAAGATTCGGGGGTGAGCTCGACGATCTTGATCACGTTGATCAGCTTGTTCAGCTGCTTGGTGACCTGTTCGATCAGCTCGCCGTCGGCGTCGACGACGACCGTCATCCGGGAGATGCCCGGAACCTCGGTCGGGCCGACGGCCAGGGAGTTGATGTTGAAGGCGCGCCGGGCGAAGAGGCTGGCCACGCGGGTCAGCACACCGGGTTTGTCTTCGACCAGAACGGAGAGTGTGTGGCGGGTCATGTTCAGTCCTCTTCTTCCCAGTCCGGGGTCATGTTGCGGGCAACCTGGATCTGGTCGTTGCTGACTCCGGCGGGGACCATCGGCCACACCATGGAGTTGGGGCTGACGACGAAGTCGATCACGACGGGGCGGTCGTTGATTGCCAGTGCCTTCTGGATAGTGGCGTCGATGTCCTCGTCGCGTTCGCAGCGGAAGGAGGCGCAGCCGTAGGCATCCGCCAGCTTGACGAAGTCCGGGATCCGGACGGTGTCATGGCCGGTGTTGAGGTCGGTGTTGGAGTAGCGGCCCTCGTAGAAGAGGGTCTGCCACTGGCGCACCATGCCCAGCGAGGAGTTGTTGATGACCGCCACCTTGATCGGGATCTTGTTGATGGCGCAGGTGGCGAGTTCCTGGTTGGTCATCTGGAAGCAGCCGTCGCCGTCAATCGCCCAGACCACGCGGTCCGGCTCCCCCACCTTGGCGCCCATGGCGGCCGGCACGGCGTAGCCCATGGTGCCGGCGCCGCCGGAGTTCAGCCAGGCGTGCGGGCGTTCGTACTTGATGAACTGCGAGGCCCACATCTGGTGCTGGCCGACGCCGGCGACGTAGACGCCCTCGGGGCCGGTGAGGGCACCGATCCGTTCGATCACGCGCTGCGGCGCGCTGAGGCCGTCCTCCGGTTCGGTCCAGCCGAGCGGGTAGGTCTCCTTCAGGTTGTTCAGGAAGGCCCACCAGTTGCTGAGATCCGGGGTGCCGGAGGCTTCGAACTGGAGGCGCAGGGCATCGCTGAGCTCCGGGATGATCTCCTTGACCGAGCCCACGATCGGCACGTCGGCGGTGCGGTTCTTGGAGATCTCCGCCGGGTCGATGTCCGCGTGGATGACCTTGGCGTTCGGGGCGAAGGACTTCAGGATGCCGGTGACCCGGTCATCGAAGCGCGCACCGAGCGTGATCAGCAGATCGGATTGCTGCAGCGCGGTCACGGCGGACACCGTGCCGTGCATGCCTGGCATGCCGACGTGCTGCGGGTGCGAGTCCGGGAAGACGCCCCTGGCCATCAGCGTCGTCACCACGGGGGCGCCGGAGAGTTCGGCAAGTTCCAGCAGTTCAGCGGACGCGTGGGCCTTGACGACGCCGCCGCCGACGTACAGCACAGGCTTGCTGGCGGCCGCGATCAGCCTGGCGGCTTCGCGGACCTGCTTGCTGTGGCCGCGGACCACCGGCCGGTAGCCAGGCAGGTCGATCTTGGGCGGCCAGGAGAAGGTCATCTGGCCCTGCTGGGCGTCCTTGGCCACGTCCACGAGGACGGGGCCGGGACGGCCGGTCGAGGCTAGGTGGAACGCCTCGGCCATCACGTGCGGGATGTCGTTGGGGTCGGTAACCAGGAAGGAGTGCTTGGTGATCGGCATGGTGATGCCGACGATGTCCGCCTCCTGGAAGGCATCGGTGCCGATGACTCCGCTGGCGACCTGTCCGGTGATGGCCACCATCGGCACGGAGTCCATGTGGGCATCCATGATGGCGGTAACGAGGTTGGTGGCACCGGGGCCCGAGGTGGCGATGCAGACGCCAACCCGCCCGGTGACCATGGCATAGCCTTGCGCGGCGTGGCCGGCTCCCTGTTCGTGACGGACCAGAATGTGGTTCATTTTGGAGGCCATCAAGGGGTCATAGGTGGGCAGGATCGCGCCACCGGGCAAACCGAAAATGTCCTGGACGCCGAGTTCTTCGAGCGAGCGGACGATTGCTTGCGAGCCGGTCATCACCGTCGGGGGTACGACGTTGTTCGGCCCAAGGACGGGAGAGGCAGCAGCATGCTCGACGCCGGCGTCTGCCGGGCGTTCGATGCGTTCCGGAGCCTTGTGGGCTCCAGCGGACTTTGTGGCCATCAGCGAGGGGCTGATCGGCGATCCTTTGCTCATCGGACTCTTCCTTTGGTGGATCTTCTGTGATCGTGGAACTACGGGTAATAAAAAAACCCCTCAGCCTTGGCGGCTCTTCGAGGGGTTTGCGCGTGACGGTTCGTTACCAGTCGGGCTATGGAGCCACGCGCTTGGTAAGTACGACGACTGCAGCTGCGCGGGCGCCGCCGGTAACGATCTCGATCATGCGTTCAGTTTTCCCTCTTAGTAAGACAGGTGTCAACGAGCATGCGCCGTGTCTCACTATGTGGACTACGCCGTCCACCAGCTGGGATCCTCGACTCTACCTTGGTGACCCGGCAGCTTTCGGCGGCAGGGCTTAATAAGGGGAATACCGAGGGGCCCCAAGGATGCGGCGCTCGCGCCGCATCCTTGGGGAAGGTATTACCCGCAGTAGGCACCGGTGGAGGCGCTGTGGACGAGCTTGGCGTACTTGGCGAGCACGCCCTTGGTGAACTTGGCCGGCAGCGGCTCCCAGCCCACCTTGCGTGCCTCGAGCTCGGCGTCGTCCACCAGCAGGTCGAACGTCCGGGCCCCGATGTCCACCCTGATCCGGTCGCCGTCCTTGACGAAGGCGATGGGGCCGCCGTCGACCGCTTCGGGTGCAACGTGGCCGATGCACAGGCCGGTGGTTCCGCCTGAGAAGCGGCCGTCCGTGAGCAGCAGGACATCCTTGCCGAGGCCGGCGCCCTTGATCGCGCCGGTGATCGCGAGCATTTCGCGCATGCCCGGGCCGCCCTTGGGGCCTTCGTAGCGGATGACGACGACGTCGCCGGCCTTGATCTCGCCGTTGTCCAGCGCGTCCAGGGCGCCCTGTTCGCGCTCGAAAACGCGGGCGGTGCCCTCGAAGACGTCGGCGTCGAAGCCGGCGCTCTTCACGACGGCGCCTTCCGGAGCCATCGAGCCGTGCAGGATGGTGATGCCGCCGGTCTTGTGGATCGGGTTGTCCATGGCGCGGAGCACCTTGCCGTCCGGGTCCGGCGGGTTGATCGAGGCGAGATTCTCGGCCACCGTCTTGCCGGTCACGGTGAGGCAATCGCCGTGCAGCAGGCCGGCGTCGAGCAGTGCTTTCATGATGACCGGGACGCCGCCGATCTTGTCGACGTCGGTCATCACGTAGCGGCCGAACGGCTTGAGGTCGCCCAGGTGCGGGATCCTGTCGCCGATCCGGTTGAAGTCCTCGAGGGTCAGCTCCACCTCGGCCTCGCGGGCGATGGCCAGCAGGTGCAGCACCGCGTTGGTGGAGCCGCCGAAGGCCATGGTTACGGCGATCGCGTTCTCGAACGCCTTCTTGGTCATGATGTCGCGGGCGGTGATGCCAAGGCGCAACAGGTTGACGACGGCCTCGCCGGACTTGTGCGCAAAGACGTCGCGGCGGCGGTCGGCCGAGGGCGGGGCGGCCGAACCCGGAAGGGACATGCCGAGGGCCTCGCCGATGCAGGCCATGGTGTTGGCGGTGTACATGCCGCCACAGGCGCCTTCGCCCGGGCAGATGGCCTTTTCGATGCGGTCCAGGTCCTCGCGGCTCATCTTGCCCGCGGCGCAGGCGCCCACGGCCTCGAAGGCGTCAATCAGCGTGACTTCCTTCTCCGAGCCGTCTTCGAGCTTGACCCAGCCGGGCATGATCGAGCCGGCGTACAGGAAAACGCTGGACAGGTCCAGGCGGGCGGCCGCCATCAGCATGCCCGGCAGGGACTTGTCGCAGCCGGCCAGCAGCACCGAGCCGTCGATCCGCTCGGCCTGCATGACGGTCTCGACCGAGTCCGCAATGACCTCGCGGGACACCAAGGAGAAGTGCATGCCTTCGTGGCCCATGGAGATGCCGTCGGAGACGGAGATGGTGCCGAACTGCATCGGGAACCCGCCGCCAGCGAAGACGCCTTCCTTGGCGCCCTGGGCGAGCCGGTTCAGCGAAAGGTTGCAGGGAGTGATTTCATTCCACGAACTCGCCACGCCCACCTGGGGCTTTGCGAAGTCGTCGTCGCCCATGCCGACCGCCCGGAACATGCCGCGCGCGGGGGCGGCGTGGATTCCGTCGGTAACGACCCGGCTGCGGGGCTTGATGTCCGGCTTGGTCTCTGTCGCTGTTTCGGTGTCCTCACTCATGGCTCAAAGTCTAGGGCTCCGTCGTCGGCAGCAACGAGCCGGATTGGCTCATTAAGCGCAAAACCGGGAATATTTCGCCCAAATAGTGGACGCCTGTCTCATCCCTTGGACCTCGTGGCCGTCCAGGCTCAAATACTGTGAGCCGCGTCACGCAGCTCGGGGGCTTCGGCGACCGCCTGGGCCTCCGCCTTGAGCAGCGCCAGCACCTGCTGGATGGTGGTCCGGGCGGCGGCCTCGGGCCGGGCCAGGGCCACGATGCTTCGGCTGGCCTTGACGCCGCGGAGCGGGCGGAGCAAGAAGCCCCGCCCTTGGTTCTTCAATGCGGTGTAGCGAGGCAGGAGGCTGAGCCCGTGCCCGGCACTGACCAGGGCCTCCAGCACCCGCAGGTCCGGGAAGAGCTGCGCCCGCAGGGCCGGGGAATCGGCCTGCATCTCGATCTGCCGCAGGACGGTATCAAAGGGAAAACCGTCGGGCACGCCCATCCAGGGGAACCCGACGACGTCCTCGGCGCTGAGCGTCGCCTTGCCGGCCAGTTCGTGGCCCGCCGGCACCGCCACGTCCAGCGGCTCGTCTATCAGGGGGATCACCTGGAGGCCCTGGCGGGCGAAGACCTCGGGTCCGTCGACGCTGTGGGCCAGGACAATGTCGTAGTCGGCGGCCAGGGCAGCGAAGCCGGCGACGCCGGGGTCCTCGAAATGTGCCTCGAAGCGGAGTCCGTCGATCTCCTTCACGCGGTGCAGCAGTCCCGGCAGGAACATTTCCGCGGCACTCGGAAAGAACGCCGCCTTGATGTGCGTCTGCCAGCCGAGCCGGTACGTGTCGATGGTTGCCTCGGCGCGGGCCATGGCCGTGGAGACCTCCGCGGCGGCACCGGCCATGGCCAGCCCCGCCTCGGTCAGCCGCACTCCCCTGCCGGACTTCTCAACAAGCACCACGCCGAGCTCGTCCTGCAGGGTCTTGAGCTGTTGTGAGACTGCGGACGGCGTTACCCGCATGGCCTCGGCGGTGGCCCCCACGGTGCCGCGGTCCGCCAGCTCGCGAAGAATCCGCAGTCTCTTGAAATCCATGAAGCGAGGCTACACGGGGCGGGTCCGGAACGCTGGACAGCCGCGTCGGGCCGGACGTAACGTCAAACAGCGGCAACCTTGCCGCCTGGACAGAAGGATTCGGCTATGGATTGGATTATCTGGCTCATCGTCATCGTGGTGATTGTCGGCGTCGTGTGGTGGCAGTTGAACCGCAACAACGCCCGCGGTGGCGGTGGAACCCCGACGTCCACCGCGGCCGGAACCGCCTCCCCGCGGGCTGCCGGGGACCGGGCAGGCCACGACGGCGCCCTGTCCGGCGGGACAGCCGCCGCGTCGGCCGCCGCGGCCGCCACGACGGGAATGCCGTCCGCCGCCGGCTTCAGCAACGCCGAGCCAGAGCCGCCGACCACTGCCGACGACGTGGCGGCTACGCAGGCGGGGAGCACCATCGCTGAGAGCACGCCTAAGGAGGGCGCCCTCGCCGAGAGCAGCACCGCAGCAGGCGCAGCGGCGGGCAGCGCCGAGTGGGAGACCCAGTGGTCGGAGACACCGCCGGCCGAGGCGCATGCCGCCACGCACCACGACCTTCCGCACGGGGCCCACGGCGATCATGTGGCCCACGGCGCCCACGCCGAAGCGCCGGAAGCGCACGCCCCCGTGCACCACGCCGAATACACCGAGCCGCACGCCCCCACCCTCCCCGGCGCGGAGTCCGCAGCGGCCGAGGCTGCCGACCTGGAGACGGCACAGGCAGCATCGTCGGCCGCACTCACCGAGGGCTCGGCCAGCCACACCGCGGCGCCCGCCGGGCATCTGGCCGTTGAGCAGCCGTACGGCGAGGGATCTGCCGCGCCGGCCCCGGATGGAAGCGGACCGGAGGGCTTCACCGTCAAGGGCAACGCCTCCTCGATGATCTACCACGACGAAACCAGCCCCTCCTATGAGGAGACCCGGGCCGAGGTCTGGTTCCTTTCTGCCGCCCATGCGGAAGCGGCGGGCTTCCGGCCGCCACGCCGTTCCCGGCTGTAGCAATGCAGCGGCGGTCGCCGCGGCGCGCGGCCCGGGCAGCGGTGGTGGCGGTGGCGGTTCTGGCTGCATCCCTGGCCGCGGTCGGCTGCACCGGCAGCCCCACCGCTCCCGCGGCCACGAGCAGCCCGGCCAGCAGCAGCCAGCCCGCTGCGGACGTCCTGAGAGTTGCCGGCCGCATCGACGCCGGGCTGACGCTGCCCTGGTCGGTGGTATTCCTGCCGGACGGCACTGCCCTTGTCTCGGAACGGGACAGCGCGCTGCTAAAGTCCGTGCCGCCGGGCGGCGGTCCCGCAGCGACGGTCGGCAAGGTGCCCGGCGTCGCCCCCGGCGGCGAGGGCGGACTGCTGGGGCTGGCCCTTTCTCCGGACCTTGCGTCCGGCCGGTATCTGTACGCGTACGTCACGGCCGAGGCGGACAACCGGATCGCCCGCTTCCGGCTCGCTAAGGACGGCCTCCCGGATCTGGGCGCGCCCGAAGTCATCTTCACCGGAATTCCCAAGGCCTCCACGCACAACGGCGGCCGCATCCGGTTCGGCCCCGACGGGTACCTCTACGTCGGAACCGGAGACTCCCGGCGCCGCGACCAGCCACAGGACCGCAACGCCCTCGGCGGCAAGATCCTCCGCCTCACCCCGGACGGGAGGCCCGCTCCCGGCAACCCCTTCGGCTCGAACCCCGTCTACAGCCTCGGGCACCGGAACGTCCAGGGGCTCGACTGGGACAGCGCGGGCCGGCTGTGGGCGAGCGAATTCGGTCCGGACAGAGACGATGAACTGAACCTGATCGTCCCCGGCGGCAACTACGGCTGGCCCGAGGTGACGGGCGCCCCGCACCGCGAAGGGTTCCTTGACGCCAAAGTGGTGTGGCCCTCGACGGCGGATTCCTCGCCTAGCGGGCTCGAAATCGTTGGCGACACGGCCTACCTCGGCGCCTTGCGGGGCCAGCGGCTTTGGGCGGTGCCGCTGCGCGGCGAAGTTGCCGGCGACCCTGTGGCCTATTTCACAGGCACATACGGCCGGATCCGCGACGTTTCACTTGCCCCGGACGGCCGCCTATGGGCGCTCAGCAACGGCCAAAACCCTGATTTTGTGCTGGTTTTGGCGCTGCCCAACTAGCCGGGGAGCGCCGTCGGCCGCTCGATTTCACACTGCACTAAAACTCGTGTAGAGTTTCATGTCGTTGCGGAGAACACCGCGGGAAATAAAAAGCCCGGGGGAACGAAAACAACAGCTGCACCTCTAGCTCAACTGGCAGAGCAATTGACTCTTAATCAATGGGTTCCGGGTTCGAGTCCCGGGGGGTGCACCAGCGAAAACCCCGTCTTTTCGGTCTAACCGAAAAGACGGGGTTTTTTGTTTTGCCTGGAGCGGCGGGGCCTGACATCAAGGGCCGCCGGGAGCGTCAACAGACGCGACGCCGGCGGCGGCCAGGCCAGGCCTAGCTGTCAGGCATCGCGGTACTTCACCGACGCGAGTCCGCCGCCCACTGCGGCTGCCGCCCAAGCAAGCACAACAAGACCGCCCTGGACCGGGGTCAACCGCCCGGGTGAGGTCCGGATTGCGACCATGTCGCCCCCGGCAGACGCGGGCAGGAACAGGCCGACGTCCTTGAAAGCGTCCCCCAGGCCCGACAAGATGGCAACGATGATCGGAAGAATCATCAGGATGCCCAGAGTGGCGACAATGCCGCCGGCGCTGTTGCGCAGCACGGCACCAATGCCAAGGCCCAGGACGGCGATCAGAGCCAGGAAGACGGCCGCGTTGAGGATGCTCGGGACCACACCGTCGGCGGTGAGTGCGTAGCCCAGACCCTGTGGCTGCAATATCGGCTGGGCCACCGCGTACGAGATGAGAGCTCCGAGGATGCCGGTGGCGAAGGCGGCTGCGGCGATGACGAGCGTTTTCGACAGCACGGCGGTCATCCGGCGTGGCACGGCGGTGAGCGTCGTGGTGATCATGCGGGTGCTGTATTCGGACCCGATCTGTATCACGGCCAGGGAGGCGATCAGGAACTGGGCGACCATGATCCCGGTTGCGGGGACTTCGCGGGCAAATATGCCGAATTCCTTCAGGATGCCCTCCTGCTCAGCTCCAGCGGGCCCGCCGTAGACGGCGAACCCGGCAGCCATGTCTGCCACGGAGAAAGCCTTTAGCATGCCGACCCCCACCATGCCGAGCAGGGCGATGGCGAGGATGACGTAGCTGGAACGCAGCGACGCCAGCTTGATCCACTCGGCACGCACCGCCCGTAGGAAGGTGAGCCTGGTCCCGCTGTCGCGGCGGCGGACGGCGGTGGCACTGTTGCTCGCGGTTACTGAGGTGGTCATCGGGTTCCCTCTCCGGCCCCGGCCAATGCGGCAGAGCGGTATTCGACGTCGTCGCGGGTCAGTTCCATGAAGGCCTCTTCGAGCGTCGCCCGGACCGGGGTCAGCTCGTGAATCAGTGCATCGCATTCCCGCGCTATCCAGGCGATCTTCCGCGGTTCGGCCCCAGAGACTTCCAGGAGGCCCGGTTCGAGTTCACGAAAGAGGATCCCGCCGGCTGCCAGCCCCGCCTGCAACTGGGTTGATTGGTCGCTGCGCACCAGCGCCCTGTCCTGCCCCTGGGCAAGGATCTCGGCTACGGGCGCGTCCGCGATGATCCGGCCCCGGCCGATGACGATCAGGTGGTCGGCGGTCTGCGCCATCTCGCTCATCAGGTGCGAGGACAGGAAAACCGTCCGGCCCTCGGCGGCGAGGCCCTTGGCCAGGTTCCGGACCCACTGGACGCCTTCCGGATCGAGTCCGTTCACGGGCTCGTCGAAGATGACCGTCCTGGGATCCCCCAGCAGCGCGGCAGCAATGCCCAGGCGCTGGCCCATCCCGAGCGAGAACCCTTTGACGCGCTTGCGCGCCGTCTCCGTGATCCCGGTCATCGCCATGACTTCCTCGACACGGCTGCGGCGTATTCCGTGGGTGGCTGCCAGAACGGACAGGTGCTTGAAGGCGCTGCGGGCCGGGTGCACAGATTTGGCATCCAGGAGGGCACCGACCTCGGTCAGCGGCGCAGCATGCCTGGCATACGGCCGCCCGTTCACCAGCACCCGCCCCGAGGTGGGCCGGTCCAGTCCCAGGATCATGCGCATGGTGGTGGTCTTGCCGGCCCCGTTGGGGCCCAGGAAGCCGGTCACCTGCCCCGGCTGGACGGTGAACGTGACGCCGTCGACGGCGGTGCGCTTCCCGTAGGTCTTGGTAAGGCCGAATGCCTCGATCATGGTCCAGCTTTCTTCTCGGCGAGTCTGGGGGGCTGACGATCCGTTCGGAGCCAGCACACAACTCACCGCCCCCGCTACCAGTAAACAGGCGGGGGTGCAGCCTGTGCGGGATTCGGGCGCCGTTTTCTGCATTTCTTCTGCGACGGGTGCTACGGGACGCGGGCGCTGTACCCCGCCGGCAGGCCACGTTCCGCCCAGCATTGGTACTGGCGCGCCACGTCGGCCGGCGGACGGGCGAGAGCGGGAAACGCTCGTGCTCGGCCAGCCCCGGGTCCGAAAGAACTTTAACCCGGAACAATCGGGTCTAGCCGCAAATTGCGGGAGCCCTTGGCGCTTCCTGCGCGTTTCCTGCCGGTGCAGACGGCAACTTCCTAACCTGGAGCGGGGCGCGCATCGCTGTCCGGGCCTTCTTAGGGAGCCCGGTCCCCGCGGCGGCTGAGCCCCAAAAGTGCCCACGCTGACAGGAGCAGGCCTCCGACCGCCAGCAGGAACGCCCCCGCCCGCAGGGCAGTGCCGCTACCCTGTGAAACCTGGGCAACGACCGCGGCTGCCTCCGAAACGGCGGCTGGCACCGACGACGGCGTCCCACCCGCCGTCGAGGGCGCGGCAGTGGCCCTGGCCGGGACCGAGGCAGGAACCGATGCGTGGACCGGCGCCTTGGAGGGCGCCGCCCGGACGGCGGTTTTCGCGGACGGGGCCGGTGCGGGGCTGGAGGGTGCCGCGGAGGATGGTGCCGGAGCGGCCGGCGGAGCCGACGGTGCGGCCGGAGCCGTAGCCGAGGGCTTGACGGTGCTCGAAGGCTTCGGGGCGGGCGTGGCTGAGGGCTCGCATCGGCCCAGGGGTACCAAAACGACCGGACCGCAGGGTTCGGCGTCGGCCGGGGCGGCGAGGGCGAGGGCGGTGGAGGCAGTCAAGGCAAGGATGGCCATGGCCGTGACAGCCCAAGAGGCACTCCTACGCGTTCTCATCCTAGACATCCTACGTTCCCTGGGCAGGCGCCGAGGGGTTTTCCGGAGGGCCCTCCCACCCTTCCGGGGCTGGCCCGGTGCTAGCGCCGCCCGGCCTCAGCCAGCTGGAAATGGATGGGCAACGCGAGCTGAATCGGTTTGGTGCCCAGCGGCTCGTCGAGCAGCTCGTTGATCGAGGTCTGCCCTTCCAGCTCCTCAGTCAGGTGCGCATCCATTCCTTGATCCTATGTCCGGCCGGCTCCCGCTTGGGTGATGGACACGGGCCCGGCCGGATCAGGGAACAGCCGTGTCCAGCCCCGCGTCAAAAAGCCGGCCTCGGACCGTGGCGGGACGGGTGCTGGCGAAGGGCAGCTAGGGTTTCGCCGGCGCTTCTACGTGGGGGTCGCAGTCTTCGCAGAACACCGTTGCGGCATATTCGCCGCAACACTGGCAGTGATGCTCCAAGGACCTGGCTTCGAGAACGTACCTAGTCATGGCCCCATGCTCGCCCAGCAGGGTCGGCTTGAACCCAGTAGTGGGTACTCGTTTGCCGGGCCGGGCTAGCGCAGTCCGGTGCAAGCACCGGCAGTGCCCTACCTAGTTGGCGCCGGCGGCCTAGTTGGCCTCGGCGGACACAATAGGCTCTACCGCTGTGACGATCGATTTCGCTTCCGTCGTGGACATGCGGTTGGCCAGTTCCCGGACCACGGACTGCAACTCGTGCCGCAGGGAGTCGGGATCGATCGAAGCGGCAGCGAGCACCGAGCGCTCCATGTCCGCGGCCGCAACGACGGCTTCGCGGCCGCGGTCGGTCAGGGTGACGACGTGGCTGCGGCGGTCGGAGGCGCTGCGCTCCCTGGAGATGTGACCGTGGGCTTCAAGCCGGCTCAGGGTTTTGCCCATGGTCTGGGCCTGGACGCGGACCAATTGCGCCAATTGCGCTTGGGTCATGGGTCCTTGAGCGGAGAGCACTTCCATCGCAATGACCCCGGCATGGGTCAGGCCAATGGCCCCCAGCTTCTCGTTCCAGGAGTGTTCTACAAGGCGTGCTGCCGTGGACAATAGGCGGCCCGTGGGCCAGCGATCCATATCAGGCATACCAAAGAGTATAGCGATTGTCCGATTCGTGGGCCGCGCCCGTGCTCACTAGGCTGGAATTCCCTAAATTTGTCAAGGAGATAAACATGCCTGAACGACTCGTTCCCGGAGACGACGCGCCGGACTTCCAGCTGTTGGACTCGGCCGGACGCGAGGTCGGCCTGCAGGACTTCCGCGGCCGGAACGCGGTGGTCTACTTCTATCCGGCGGCTGCCACGCCGGGCTGCACCAAGCAGGCCTGCGACTTCCGCGACTCACTGGCGGCCCTGCAGGGTGCGGGCTATGACGTCGTCGGCATCTCCCCGGACCCGGTGGCGAAGCTCGCGGGCTTCGCGGCGGCCGAGGGACTCAGCTTCCCGCTGCTCTCCGATCCGGACCACGCGGTGGCCGAGGCGTACGCGGCATGGGGTGAGAAGAAGAACTACGGCCGCACCTATGAGGGCCTTATCCGTTCCACCGTGGTGGTCGGTCCGGACGGCAAAGTCACCCTGGCCCAATACAACGTGCGCGCCACCGGCCACGTCGCCAAGCTGCTCCGCGACCTGAAGCTGGACGCCTAACTGTCCTGCGGGCAGGCGCCGGCAGCGACGGAGCCCCCGGCATCCCGCATCTCCGACGCCGGGCTGCGGGCCAGAACTGTAGACTGGTGCCTGGCATCCGCCGTCGAGGGCCTTTCGGCCCCGCGAACGACGGCGCCGCGCGCGAGTGGTGAAATTGGCAGACACGCAGGATTTAGGTTCCTGTGCCTTCGGGCGTGGGGGTTCAAGTCCCCCCTTGCGCACAATGCGAAACCCCGGTCTTCGGACCGGGGTTTCGCATTTTAGCCCGAGGACCGAACCACCCGCACCCGCCAAAACGCCGGGAATCCCGGCCCAACCGCACGCCCCTCCCGCCGACTTAAACCGGGCCCAAAAAAAAGAATTTCGATTCCCACCCATCCCTTTCCGCCGAGCCCGCGAATACCCATTGAGACACCAACCAAGGGTCGGTGCCCGACAGTCGGAGAAAGGCCACAGCGGCAAAGATGTTCGCTGCAGGCAATGAAATCGGCACAACAAAGGAGAATCGAAATGCAGACCATCAAGCGCACGACTTTCGCCGTTGCAGGTATCGCTGCTGCAGCCATGCTCAGCCTCACTGCCTGCGGCGGTTCCAGCACGACATCCAGCTCCTCGGCTCCCGCTTCCACGCCGTCGGAGTCCGCCATGTCTTCCAGCATGGCCCCGTCACCGTCCATGAGCTCCTCCGCCGCAGCGATGGACCCGGCGGCAGACCTCGTCGGCTCCGGCTGCGCCGCCTACGCCTCGCAGGTTCCCGACGGTAAGGGTTCCGTCGCCGGCATGGCGCTGGACCCGGTGGCCGTAGCCGCCTCCAACAACCCGATCCTGACCACCCTGACGGCCGCCGTCTCGGGCAAGCTCAACCCCAAGGTCAACCTGGTGGACACCCTGAACGGCAGCGAATTCACTGTCTTCGCTCCGACGGATGACGCGTTCAAGAAGATCGACGCCGCCACCATCAACAAGCTCAAGACGGACGATGCCCTGCTGAGCAAGATCCTGACCTACCACGTTGTTCCCGGCAAGATCAGCCCGTCTGAGATCGTGGGCACCCACAAGACCGTCCAGGGCGGTTCCGTGACCGTCACCGGCAGCAAGGACGCGCTCAAGGTCGACGGCGCCAACGTGGTTTGCGGTGGCGTCAAGACCGCCAACGCCACGGTCTACATGGTCGACTCGGTCCTGATGCCCAAGTAAGCATCACCAAGACCTCCTCACCCGGATCCAGCCTGACTCCCTGGATCCACCTGGAGAAATGAAGGCCCGCACCGGATGGTGCGGGCCTTCACCTGTTGCGGGCTACCGGGAAACCCCTGTGACGGTCAACTAGACTGGGGCTGTTCCGCAGCCGGCGGCCAACAAGTTCCCAGAGGTGATTCCTTCAGTGCCCAGCAGTACCGCGCCTATCAGTGCCGGCCCCCGAAAGGCGTTGCGCCGCATCGCAGCCGGCCTTGGCGCAGTCCTGCTCCTGCTGCCGCTGGCCTCGTGCACCGGAACACCGGGCCCCGCACCGTCGCCCTCCTCCGCCAGCGCTTCCGACGCCGGGCCCACCGCCACCTTCACCTTTGGCACGGCCTCGCGTCCGCTCGGCCTGGATCCGGCCCTCGTGTCCGACGTCGACTCCTACCGCATCACACGCCAGATCCTCGAAGGCCTGATCGGCGTCGACCAGACCAGCGGCAAGCCCACACCCCTGCTGGCTACCGAATGGACGACCAGCGACGATGGCCGCGCCTACACCTTCAAGCTCCGCGAGAACGTGAAATTCCAGGACGGCACTGCGTTCAATGCGGCGGCCGTGTGCACCAATTTCAAGCGCTGGTTCAATTTCTCCGCCGCCCTCCGCAAGCAGGCACCCGGCAGTACGTTCAAGGGCGTGTTCATGGCGCACGCGGACCAGGCCTCGCTGTCCATCTACAAGGGCTGCACCGCACTGGCGGCAAACAGCGTCCGGGTCGATCTCACCCAGCCCTTCACCGGGTTCCTCCAGGCGCTCACCTTGCCCGCCTTCGCGATCTCCTCGCCGCACGCCCTGGCCGCACAGTCTGCCGACGTGCTTAACCAGGAGCGCGAGGGCCAGCCGGTGTCCGCCTACGCCCTGCACCCTGTGGGCACCGGCCCCTACGTCTTCGACTCCTGGGACAACAACACCGTCACCCTGAACAGCAACAAGGGCTATTGGGGCGACAAGGGACAGATCAGAACCATCAACTTCGTCACCTACGACCACCCGCAGGCCCGGCTTCAGGCCCTGCTTGACGGGAAAATCGATGCCTACGATTCCGTGACAGTGGGCAACTTCGACCAGCTGGTCAAGCGCGGCAAACAGATCATCCAGCGCGATCCCTTCTCCGTCATGTACCTGGGCATGAACCAGGAAGTACCGGTGCTGCGCAAGCTCAAGGTCCGGCAGGCGATCGAGATGGCCCTGGACAAGGACACCCTGATCCGGAAGTTCTTCATTGACAACACCGCGGCGGCCTCGCAGTTCGTCCCGCCGAAGCTGAGCGGCTTCAACAACAATGCCCCCTCGCTGGGCTACGACCAGAACAAGGCCAAGGAGCTGCTCGCCGAGGCCGGCTACAAGGGCGAGGAACTGAAGTTCTACTACCCGCTCAATGTCGCACGCCCCTACCTTCCGACCCCGGAAAAGGTCTACGCGGAAATCAGCCGCCAGCTCACCGCCGTCGGGCTCAACATCAAACCCGTTCCGGTCGAATGGTCCGACGGCTACCTCCAGAAGGTCACCTCCCCCGGCGACCACGCCCTGCATCTGCTCGGCTGGAACGGGTCCTACGCGGATCCGGACAACTTCGTGGGCCCGCTCTTCGGTGAAAACACCGGCGAGTTCGGCTACCAGGACCCCCAGGTGTTCTCGAAAATCTCCCGCGCCCGGGGCCTGCCGGACGGCAAGGACCGGACCGAGCAGTACCAGACCATCAATGCGCAGATTGCCGCGACCGTGCCCGCTGTGCCGATTGCGTTCCCAATCTCGGCACTGGCTCTGTCCGACCGGGTGCTGAAGTACCCGGCGTCGCCGGTCCTGAACGAAGTTTTCACGAACGTCGAACTAAAGCCTTGACGGGACGGCCCAATTTCAGTTAGTGGGCCGTGCGGGGATATTCTGTGACAGCCAGAGCCGCTGCTATCGGAGACTGATTGTGACTTTCATTTCCAAGACCCAACATGCCGACGTCGTCCTGATTGGCGGCGGCATCATGAGCGCCACGCTGGGCGCCTTCCTGAAGCAGCTTGAGCCGAACTGGACCATTTCGCTCTTCGAGCGCCTGGACCAGCCGGGCCTGGAAAGCTCCGATCCGTGGAACAACGCCGGCACCGGCCACGCCGCACTGTGTGAGCTTAACTACTCCCCCGCAGCCAAAGACGGCTCGGTGGACCCGGCAAAGGCCCTGCACATCAACGAGCAGTTCCAGCTTTCCCGCCAGTTCTGGTCCCACCTGGTCACCAACAACCTGATCGGTTCCCCCAAGGGCTTCATCAACACCGTGCCGCACATGAGCTTCGTGGTGGGCGACGCCAACGTCAAGTTCCTGCGCACCCGCTACGAGGCGCTCAAGCCGAACCCCCTGTTCCGCTCGATGGAGTACTCCGAGGACCACGCCCAGATCGCCAAGTGGGCGCCGTTGATCGTCAAGGGCCGCGATCCGAAGCAGCACATCGCCGCCACCCGCGCCGCCGAAGGCACCGACGTCGACTTCGGCGCCCTGACCCGCGAACTGACCGGCTACCTCGGCAACAACGGCGTGGAAATCAACTACGGCCACGATGTCACCGGCATCAAGCGTGCCTCCGACGGCGGCTGGGACCTTGCACTCAAGCACCCGCGCTCCGGCGAGCACGGCTCGATCCACGCGAAGTTCGTCTTTGTCGGCGCCGGCGGCGGGGCGCTGCACCTGTTGCAGGCCTCCGGCATCCCGGAAAGCAAGGGCTTCGGCGGCTTCCCGGTCTCGGGCCAGTTCTTCCGCTGCACGGATGAAACCCTCGCCGGCCAGCACAGCGCCAAGGTTTACGGCCAGGCCTCCGTGGGCGCCCCGCCCATGTCCGTCCCGCACCTGGACACCCGGTACGTCAACGGCAAGCGCTCACTGCTGTTCGGCCCGTACGCCGGCTTCTCCACCAACTTCCTGAAGAACGGCTCCTACCTGGACCTGCCGCTGTCCATCCGGCCCTCCAACATCATCCCGATGCTGGCCGTGGCTAAGGACAACATGGATCTCACCGCGTACCTGGTCAAGGAAGTCGCCAAGCGGCACGGCGCCAAGGTCGAGGCCCTGCGGGAGTACTACCCGGAGGCCAAGGACGGCGACTGGGAGCTCATCACCGCCGGCCAGCGGGTCCAGATCATCAAGAAGGATCCGAAGAAGGGCGGCGTGCTGCAGTTCGGCACCGAGGTCATCGCCGGCCGCGACGGCACCATCGGCGCCCTGCTTGGCGCCTCCCCGGGGGCCTCCACCGCCGTGCCGATCATGATCGAACTGCTCCAGAAGTCCTTCCCCAAGAACTTCAAGGGCTGGCAGTCCAAGCTCAAGGAGATGATGCCCGGCTACGGCGTCAAGCTCAACGAGAACCCGGACCTTGCCGCCAAGCTCGAGGCGGAGACGGCCGCGGCACTCCAGCTGGAGCCGGTCACCGCCACCCGCTGAAACCCTTCCGGGCTGCGGTACGTTCAATCCCTGTGACGTCACGCTGTGACGTACGTCCGTCGACCCATCAGGAGACCATGAGATGTTCCGGCTGGCCAAGCTTTCGCTAGGAAACCGGGCGCTGATCGCGCTGATCACCGTCTTCGCGTCGGTCTTCGGCGTGATCACGATGACCTCGCTCAAGCAGGAGCTCATCCCGTCCATCGAGTTCCCGCAGATCACCGTCATCACCTCGATGCCCGGGGCCTCGCCGGAAGTCGTAGACAAGCAGGTCAGCGGGCCGCTGGAGACGGCGCTCAACGGCGTCGAGGGGCTGGAGTCGACGTCGTCGACGTCACGCAACGGCGTTTCGCAGATCACCCTGGCGTTCACCTACGGCTCCAACCTGGACCGCGCCCGGAACCAGATCGACCGCGCAATTTCCAACGCGAAGCAGGCGCTGCCGAAGGACGTCCAGCCACAGGCGATCGCCGGCAGCATCAGTGACTTCCCGATCGTCTATCTTGCGGTGTCCTCGGACAAGCCGTTGAGCGAGCTCAACGCGGACCTCGCCCGCCTGAGCGTGCCGCGGCTGCAGAAGCTCGACGGCGTGCGCGGCGCCGAAGTGACCGGCGGGGCCACCCAGCACATCAAGATCCTGCCGCGGCCGGCGGCCATGGCTGCCTCCGGCGTGACCATCCAGTCGATTTCCGACGCGCTAAAGAACAACGGCACGCTGGTCCCGGCCGGCAGCATCGAGGAACAGGGCAAGACGCTCTCGCTGCAGATCGGCAGCCCGGTGGATTCCCTCGACGCGGTCAAGGCCCTGCCGCTGGGAGGTGCCCGCGACGCCGCGACAATCGGCAGCGTGGCGGACGTCAGCATCGCCGAGGACGCCCGCACCTCGATCACCCGCACCAACGGCAAGGAAACCCTGGCCGTCTCGGTCACCAAGAAGCCCGAGGGCGACACGGTGGGCATCTCCCACGCGGTCAAGGACGCCATCCCGCAGCTTGAGGCCGAGCTGGGGTCCAACGCCAAGTTCACCCCGGTGTTCGACCAGGCGCCGTTCATCGAGAAGTCCATCAAGGACCTCACCACGGAGGGCCTGCTGGGTCTGGGCTTCGCCGTCGCCGTCATCCTGCTGTTCCTGCTCTCGGTGCGCTCCACGCTGGTCACGGCCGTGTCCATCCCGCTGTCCCTGCTGATCACCTTCATCGGGCTCTCCGCGACCGGATACTCGCTGAACATCCTGACCCTCGGCGCGCTGACGATCGCTATCGGCCGCGTGGTGGACGACTCGATCGTGGTGATCGAGAACATCAAGCGCCACCTCAGTTACGGCGAGCAGAAAATCACCGCCATCCTGACCTCCATCCGTGAGGTCGCCGGCGCAATCACCGCGTCCACCCTCACCACGGTGGCGGTCTTCCTGCCGATCGCGTTCGTGGCCGGACTCGCCGGTGAGCTGTTCCGGCCCTTCGCCCTCACGGTCACGATCGCCCTGGTCTCCTCGCTGTTGGTCTCGCTGACCATCGTTCCGGTGCTGGCGTACTGGTTCCTGCGGACCCCCGCGGACAAGGCCGGCGGCTACGTCTCCGAAGCCTCAGCCCGCGAGACCGCCGCGAAGGCCCACGCGGCCGAGCAGCGCAGCTTCCTGCAGCGCGGCTACCTCCCGATCCTCACCAAGACCCAGCGGCACCCCGTCATCACCCTGGTGGCGGCCGTCCTGGTCCTGGGCGGCACCGCGGCGATGTCGCCGTTGCTCGCCACCGACCTGCTGGGCCGTTCCGGCGAAAACAGCATGACCGTGCGGCAGGCCCTTCCGGCCGGCACCAGCCTGGCCGAGGGCAGCGCCGCGGCCGTCAAGGTCGAGAAGGCCCTGCGCGGCATCGACGGGATCAAGGATGTCCAGGTCACCACCGGCAACGCCCAGACGGGCTTCTCCGCGTTGCAGTCCACCGGGGCGGCGAACTCCAGCTTCACCGTCGTGACCGAGGAGAAGGCCAACCAGGGCAAGCTGCAGGACGCCGTCCGCAAGGAGCTCGCCAAGATCTCCGACGCCGGCAAGATCACCGTCGGTTCGCAGCAGGGCGGATTCGGCACGACATCGACTGTCGACATCACGCTCAAGGCCGCCAGTTCCGCCGACCTCAAGACCGCCAGCGACGCCATGGTCAAGGCCATGGACGGGGTCCCCGGCTCGTCCGAGGTCAGCACCAACCTGGCCGCGAGCCAGCCCGTGGTCCAGGTCAAGGTGGACCGCGCCAAGGCCGTTGCGGCCGGCCTGAACGAACAGCAGGTCGCCGGCGTGCTGGCCTCCACGATCAGCCCGGTCCCGGCCGGCACCGTCCGCATCGGCACGAACGACTTCCCGGTCCGGATCGGCGAGGGCACCCGTTTCACCAGCATCGGCGCCGTGCGCGACCTTCCGCTACCGACGGCGCGGGGCCCGGTCCCGCTGTCCTCGATCGCCTCGGTGGAACAGGTGGAGGTTCCGGTCTCCATTACCGCCAGCAACGGCCAGCGGACCGCACGCGTCTCCGTCACGCCGTCGGGCGGAAACCTCGGTGCGGTAAGCACCGAGGTGCAGGCCCGGCTCAAGTCGGTCCAGCTGCCGCCGGGTGTCACGGCAGAGATCGGCGGGGCCACCACGCAGCAGGCAGAGTCCTTCGGCCAGCTGGGACTGGCACTGCTGGCCGCCATCGCGATTGTTTACGTGATCATGGTCGCCGCGTTCAAATCCCTCGTGCAGCCGCTGATCCTACTGGTCTCGATCCCGTTCGCGGCCACCGGCGCCATTGCCCTGCTGCTGGTGACGGGCGTTCCGCTGGGGCTGCCTTCGCTGATCGGCATGCTGATGCTGGTGGGCATCGTGGTGACCAATGCGATCGTGCTGATCGACTTGATCAACCAATACCGCCAGCCGCGGGGCGGCGAGCCCGGCATGAGTGTGGCGGAAGCGATCACGCACGGCGCACGCCAGCGCCTCCGGCCCATCCTGATGACCGCGCTGGCCACCGTGTTCGCGCTGACCCCGATGGCACTGGGACTGACCGGCGGCGGCGGCTTCATCTCGCAGCCGCTGGCCATTGTGGTGATCGGCGGCCTCATTTCCTCCACCGCCCTGACGCTGATCCTGGTGCCCGTGCTGTACCGCTTGGTGGAGGGCCGGCGCGAACGCAAGGCACTGGCCCAGGGCGGCAGGCCCGCCCACGGCCGCCGGGCCCAGCCGGCGCCCACTGACGCCGCGGCCGACGTCGACCGGCTCGATGAGCAGGACGAGGCCGACGAACCGGATGAGGCCCCGGCGCTCCGCAACTAGCGCCTTCCCTCCCCCAACTACTGCGAGCTAGTTGGGGGCGGAAGCGGGCTCGGTGCTTTCGGGGGTTGCAGCCGGGGCGGGGTCGGAGAACGCCAGCCTCGGCACCAGGACCAAGGCTGCGGCCGCGGCCACTCCGGTGACCCCGCAGATGCTCCACACCGTGAGGTAGCCCGCCAACGGCGCCGCGGTCTGCCCGGCGGCGGCCGCAGCGCCGGCGTCGGCCAGGACGTGGTTGAGCAGGGCAATGCCGAACACCGCCGACGCGAAGGCCCCGCCGATGGTCTTGGTCGTGTTGGTCAGGCCCGTCGCCATCGCCGTCCGGTTCAGCGGCGCCGCGGCGGCCGCCGCCGAGGGCAGCGCCGCCACGAGCGCCCCGGAGCCGACGCCGGCCACCGCCATGTTGACCAGCGCCTCGGCCAGGCTGCCGTGGAAGGGCAGGAAGAGCAGGTAGCCGAGCCCGACGAGGGCGGCGGCGCCCACCAGGGTCCAGCGCGGGGTCAGCCGGCGCGTCACCACGGGGTACAGCAAGGCCCCCACCAGCAGCGCCAGCACGTATACGCCGATGATGATCGAGACCTGGCCGGCGCGCAGCCCCAGGCCGTAGCCATGCAGTGCAGGATCGGTCCGGGCAAAGGTGGAGAGCGGGGCCTGGGCGCCCAGCACGGATACTCCGAACAGCCCCGCGGTCAGCTGCACCGGCCACATGGACTTGGACCGCAGCATCCGGATGTCCACCAGCGGATCCTCGCGGCCCAGCTCGACGCGGGTGAACGGGACGAAGACCAGCAGGCCGGCCGCGACCGGCGCCCATGCCCACCAGGCTCCGGGGCCGCCCAGCCGCATGAAGGTCAGTCCGGAGGTGATCAGCAGGAGCCCGACGGCGAGCAGCGCGAAGCCGCGGGTGTCCACCCTGCCGCCGCTGCGTTCGGTGGACTCCGGCACCCCGAAGCGGATGGCGAACCAGCACGCCGTCACGGCCAGGGCGGGAAGCATCAGCACCAGTTGCAGTTGCCCGGCGAAGACTTCCACGAGGGCCCCGGCCGCGAGGGCACCGGCGATGACGCCGAATTCCAGCGCGCCCACGAGGGCGCCGGCCGCGCGGCGGGTGCGGGCGGCGCCGTCGGGCAGCCCGTGCACCCGGCTGAAGATTAGGGCGATTTCCAGCGGCAGCCAGACCACATAGAAGCCCTGCAACGACCACGCCGCGAGGAACGTCCAGAAATCCGGCGCCAGCGCCACGCCCCATGAGGCGGCGGCGGTGAGCACGGTGGAGACGAGCAGGATCCTGCGGTGTCCGTACAGGTCCCCCAGTTTCGCGAGCACCGGCACGGCCAAGGCGCTGACTGTCAGCTGGGCGGCCTCGAACCAGTTGACGTCGGCGTCGTGAATCCCCAGGTGCCGGGCGATGTCGGTGAGGATGGGAGTGTAGTAGCCCTGCAGGATCCCGCTGGTAAGTTCCACCAGGCACAGAAAAGCGACAACGCGGCGCATGGCGACCTTCCGGGCGGGCTGGGCATCTGGCGGCCAGCCGATTGATTGCATCCTAGGGCCGGGCCCCGCAGGCTCCCCGCAGGAGGTGGAATATCCCGGCGTGGCGGACGTTATAGAGGGTGATAGATGCAAATGCATGTAAATCGGTTATAGTAGAAGCAGCACCCGGAAGTCTCCGGCCCCGGAAAGGAACACCATGCAGATCGGCGTATTCAGCGTCAGCGACATCACTACCGACCCCACCACGGGCCGCACCCCCACGGAACACGAGCGCATCAAGGCCTCGGTTGCCATTGCCAAGAAGGTCGAAGAAATCGGAATGGATGTCTACGCCATCGGCGAGCACCACAACCGGCCGTTCTTCTCCTCCTCCCCCACCACCACGCTCGCCTACATCGCGGCGCAGACCGAGCGGATCATCCTCTCCACGGCCACCACGCTGATCACCACCAATGACCCGGTGAAGATCGCCGAGGACTTCGCGATGCTCCAGCACCTCGCCGACGGCCGGGTGGACCTGGTCCTGGGCCGCGGCAACACCGCCCCGGTCTACCCTTGGTTCGGCAAGAACATCCAGGACGGGATCGAACTCGCGATCGAGAACTACTCCCTGCTGCGCCGGCTCTGGGACGAGGACACGGTCAACTGGTCCGGCAAGCACCGCACCCCGCTGCAGAACTTCACCTCCACGCCGCGGCCGCTCGACGGCGTTGCCCCCTTTGTCTGGCACGGCTCCATCCGCACCCCGCAGATCGCCGAAGTGGCCGCGTACTACGGCGACGGCTTCTTCGCCAACAACATCTTCTGGCCCAAGGAGCACTACCAGCAGCTGATCGGCCTCTACCGCGAACGCTACGAGCACTACGGCCACGGCAAGGCGGACCAGGCCATCGTGGGCCTCGGCGGCCAGTTCTTCATGCGGAAGAACTCGCAGGACGCCGTGAAGGAGTTCCGCCCGTACTTCGACAACGCCCCGGTCTACGGCCACGGCCCCTCGCTTGAGGACTTCACCTCGCAGACCCCGCTGACGGTCGGCAGCCCGCAGGAAGTCATCGAGAAGACCCTGACCTTCCGTGAGTACTTCGGCGACTACCAGCGCCAGCTGTTCCTGATCGACCACGCCGGCCTGCCGCTGAAGACCGTCCTGGAGCAGCTGGACCTGTTCGGCGAGGAAGTCCTGCCGGTGCTCCGCAAGGAATACGCCGAGAAGACTCCGGCCCACGTTCCCGAACCGCCGACCCACGCCGGTCGCGTGGCCGCCTCGCTGGCGGCCCGTGAGGCCGCCCCGCAGGACGCCTGATGTCTGCGAAGATCGAATCGCCGGTCCGCCTGGCCGCGGAAACCTGGGAGGCCCTGTTCCGGGCCCAAGTAGCCGTGATGCGACGGCTGCAGGCCGGCCCGGCCTTCAAGTCCCTGGCCCTCAACGAGTACGACGTGCTGTTCACGCTCTCCGGCTGCCCGTCCGGCTGGCTCCGCCAGAATGAGCTCAACGACCACGTGCTCTTGAGCCAGTCGAGCCTGAGCCGGCTGGTGGAGCGGCTGGAAAAGCGCGGCCTCGTGGAGCGCAGGCCCGCCCCCGACGACGGCCGCGGCGTCCTCATCCGGCTCACCGACGCCGGGCGGGAACTGCAGAAGACGATCGGGCGGGAGCATGTCCGCGACATCGCCGCCCTGGTGGGCCCGGCGCTCACTGCCGAGGAACAGCGCGAGCTACTGCGCCTGACGGAGAAGCTGCGGGCCTCGGTGGCGTCGCGCTAGCTGTTCTGCTCCGCCGTCGGCCGAGTGGATGTGCCCCGCGCACGGTCCTTAGCGGATGGCGAGCAGCGCCGCCGGGTCCTCGACCGGCAGCTCGCCGGTGACGGTGGCGGTGACCTTCAGTTCCTTCAGCAGGAGGCTGCCGCCCACGGTGGACAGGAAGGCGGTGTCCGAGGAATCCCGGCCGGCCGTAATCCGGAGCATGCTCTCCCGCGGCGCCAGGCCGGTCGGATCGATGACGTGCCAGGCGCCGTTGACATGGGCTTCGGCCACGGCATGGAAGTCCATCGGGCTCAGCCCCGGCGCATAGACGGCGGCCAGCCGCGCCGGGACGTTCTTGGATCGCAGCAGCGAGATGGCCAGGTGGGCAAAGTCCCGGCAAACGCCGCGCCGGTGCAGCAGCGTCTCGACGGCGCCGTCCGTCCCGCGCGAGGACCCGCTGACGTAGCGCAGTTCGCTGAAGACCCAGTTCCGCACGGCGTGCAGGAGCTCCCCGCCGTCCAGGCCGCCGAACTCGGCGTACGCCGTCGGGAGCAGCCGGTCGGATTCGGCGTAGCGGCTGGGCCGGACGTAACGGATGAGCTCCATCAGTCCGGGTTCCTCCGGAAGGGCAAACCCGGTGACGGTGGCGCCGTACTCCACCAGCACCTCTGTGGGTTCGGCGAACTCCATGTAGTGGAAGCGACCGCCGTGGTGGTCCGAGAGTTCGGTCAGGGGCACGTCTTCGCCGCCGGCCGTCACGGACAGCGACTCCTCGAACCCGCTGTAGCCGGGGTTGCGGGCGACGGCCACCGCCATCGCTACCTTGGTATCGGCCACGGTCTTGAAGGCCAGGCGTGCGGACACGATGCGTTCCATGAATCTCCGGAGGGTGCGAGCGAAGCCGCTGGATTGTCAGCGGGAGGGCAATGTCCCCGGGCCGCCATGGTGCCGGCGGGCGGGACTAGTTTTTGATCTTCAGCGACATTAGCATCCGCTGGACATTGGCGAATTCCGAGCCCTCGTTGACGTATTTGTCCGCCTCGCCCAGCGTGTCGAAGGATTGGGCCGGGGCGACTTTCTGGTCCGGAGCAAACGCCTTGAGCTCAATCAGATCGCCGAAGGCGTAGTCGCCCTTGCCTTCGGGCCCGCGCACGACGTTTCGCAGGGCGCAGGATTTGCCGCCCGCCCCGCCGACCACGTTGGTGATGCCATAGGAGCCGAAGTACTTGTAGCCCTGGATCACGCGGAACACCACATGCGGGTCGATGGTTCCTTCCCCGCCGAGGTGCGGCAGTTCCACCGGAACGCTGCTGACCACCACGTACGGCTTGGCCGCCCCCGCCTTGCAGACGCCCGCCGCCTGCGGCCGGAGTCCGGTCTGCAGCGTGGCCAGGTACCGGCCGTCCGGATCCTTGACCTCGATCTTGAGCGCCCGCGGAAGTGAGCCCTGCGCCGGGGTGACGGACTGGGCAATCCACTCCTGCGGCAGGTCGAAACTCACGTTCTTGCCGGGATCGGAGTACGTTTTCCAGGCCGCCGCCGTTGCACCCGACGTCGCGGAGGCGGTTGCGGAAACAGAGGCGCCCGCGGAGGCCGAGCCGCCCGCCGCGGCCGCCGGGGACGACGCACCGGCGGAGGGAGCCGCCGTCGTGCTTCCGCCCGGGCTCCCCGCCGTCCAGGCCGGCGCGCCCTTGCCTTCGCTGCTGCAACCGGCGAGCGCCCCGGCGGTGAGCGCCAGCGCGGCGGCAATCCGGAGTCCGCGGGAAAGAACCGTGCCAGTCATGGTGCCAGCGTAGCCGGGGCCCCGTCCGGTTCAGAGCCTCCGGAGCAGCGTTTCGTAGAAGCGGACGCCGCGGCCCAGGGTCTCGAGCGAGATTCTTTCGTCGACGGCGTGGATCGAGCCGCGGTCCGCCGCGTCCATGGCGAAGGGAGCGAACCGGTACACGGAGTCACAGATCCCGATGAAACGGCGCGAATCCGTCCCGCCCATCATGATGTACGGCGTGATGATCGCCTCCGGGAAGGTCGCGGAGATGCAGTCCTCCAGCAACTGCCACTGCGGACCGGTGGAGGCGGACACCGGCGTGGGCTCGTTGCCCTCCACCACCCGCAGTTCCACCTTCGGATCGCGGATGACCTTCCGCAGCCGCTCCACGGTTCCGGCCACCGTGTCTCCGACGGCCACCCGGATGTTGGCGTTCGCCTTGGCCGTGGCGGCGAGCACGTTGGCGCCCGCACTGCCCTCCAGGGTGGTGATGGCCACGGTGGTGCGGGTCATCGCGTTGGTTTCGTTCCCCAGCCGGCCGAAGAGCCACGTCATCGGGACCCTGAGCAGCGACAGGTTCGCGAAGGCAACACGCAGCGGGGCCGGCGCGTGCGGTCCGAAGCGCCGGAGCATCTCCGCGGTCACCTCCGGGAGGCGCTGCGGGAAGGGATTTTGCTCGATCCGGGTGATCGCCCGCGCCAGCCGCGCCGTCGCTCCCATCCGGGGCGGCGTCGAGGCGTGTCCGCCCGGGTCCCGGGTCAGCAGCTCCACGTCAAGGATCCCCTTTTCGGCCACGCCGACGACGGCGGCCGGCCGGCTCACGCCGGGGAACGCTCCGCGCGCCACGGCTCCGCCCTCGTCCAGCACAAGCCAGGGCCGCACTCCCCTGCCGGCCAGGAGCTCCACGGCCGCTGCGGCACTGTCGCCGGCAGTCTCCTCGTTGTTGCCGAAGGAGAAGTAGACGTCGTGCGCCGGGGCAAAGCCCTCGTCCAGCAGGGCTTCCGCGGCCTCCAGGATGGCGACCAGCTGGCCCTTGTCGTCCAGCGTGCCGCGGCCCCAGAGATGGGTTGCGTCGCTGTGGCCGGAGAACGGCGGATGGGTCCACGCCTGTTCGTCCCCCGCCGGGACGACGTCGTAGTGGGCCATCAACACCGTAGGGCGGCTGCCGGGATCCCCCGAGGTGCCGGGCCACCGGAACAGCAGGGCCGCCCCGTTGACGCGTTCCACCTCAAGGGCGGCGTGGACCGAGGGGTAGAGCCGGGGCAGGGCCGCCAGGAAGGCCTCGAACTCCTCGGCGTCCACCTCGGCCGGAAGCCGGGAGGAGACGGTGCGGAACCGGACGACTTCGGCCAGCGAGGCGGCGGCGCGGCTGGCGGACCCGGGGGCGAAGTTGTGCATGCGCGAAGTCTACGGTCCCCCAACGGCGCTCCGAGGGCACGGCCCGCCGCGTTTCCGGCAGCGAAACAAGGCTAGGCTGGGGGGATGGCTGAACAGCATTTTGATGGAGCGGACATTGACGGCCCGGACGGCGTGTCAGGGATGTCCGCCGTCGACATCGCGGACTGGCGGCTCCGGACCTTTGCGCTCTACGCCACCGTGCGTAAGATCGCCGCGGATAGCCCGGCCGAGGCCCACTCCTACTGGCGGCAGGAGCGCGACCGGATGTTCGCTACGCACCCCGCCTCGCCCCTGACCGACGACGCCAAGGCGAGCTTCGGCGGCCTCAAGACCGCGGACTACGACCCGATCTACCGCTTCCACGTCCCCATCACGAAGGAGGGCGCCGGACGGGAGATGAACGTCGAAACCGGAACCGACGGCGTCGTCCGTTTTGTCCGGCTGGGCACCTTCGACCTGCCGGAAATGGGCCAGCTGGCGGTTTGGAAGCTCAACGGCTACGGCGGCGGCATCTTCGTGCCGTTCCGCGACGCCACCGCCGGCCAGCCCGGCGGCAGCTACGGCGCGGGCCGCTACCTGCTGGACACCATCAAGGGCGCCTTCCACGGTGTGACGGGCTCGGGGCCCGACGCCGAGTTCGTGCTGGACTTCAACTTCGCCTACAACCCGTCCTGCGCCTACAACGAGGCGTGGGCCTGCCCGCTCGCCGGGCCGTCGAACCGCCTCGCCGTGGACATTCCGGTCGGCGAGCTGTACTAGACGGATGGAGTCGCAGCTACAACAAGCGCAGCCCTCCCGGCAGTTCCCGCCGGATACCACAGCGGCCTCCCCGGCTTCTTCCCCCTCGGCTTCGCCGCGCCGCCGCCACCGGGGCGTACTCCGCTATCCGGTGGTCCGCCAGCTCCTGCGCTTCACCGGCGTCGGCGTCGTTTGCACCGTGTCTTCGCTGGCGCTGTATGCCTTCCTGCGGCCGTGGATCGGGCCCCAGCCGGCCAACGCGGCCGCGCTGATCATCACCTCGCTGATGAACACCGCGCTGAACCGGCGGCTGACGTTCAAAATCACCGAGCGCCACCGGATGAAGCGCGACCATCTCAACGGGCTGATCGTGATCGCCGTCGCCCTGCTGATCACCGGCGGCAGCCTCGGCATCCTGCACTGGATCAACCCGGACGCCACCGTGGCCGACGAGCTCTGGACCACCACCCTGTCCGGCTTCCTGGCCACGGCCGTAAGGTTCACGATGCTGCGGCACTGGATCTTCCGCCGCGCCCGGCACCGCTAGCATCCAGCGGGCTGCCGGCTACCCGAGCGCGCGGATGCTGCCGACGGCGGTGCGCACCGCGGCCGCCGCTTCCCGCAGCTCGGTTGCGGTGATGGACGAATCGAAGCTGAAGCGCACGGCGGTCTGGGCCACTTCGGCGCTGATTCCCATCGCGAGCAGCACGGGCGATGGCTCGTCGGAGCCCGCGGCGCAGGCCGAACCGCTCGAGCAGACCACGCCCTGCCGTTCCAGCTCCAGCAGCACAGACTCGCCGCTGGTTCCCGGGAAGCAGAACGACGCCACCGAGGGCAGCCGCTCGTCCGGATGGCCGGTCAGCACGGCGCCGGGCACTCCAGCCAGGACGGCGCCGATGAAGTCATCACGCAGTGCAGCGACCCGGGCGGAGGCCGCCTGCTGCGAGGTCCCGGCCAGGCTCAGCGCCGTTGCCAGGGCCACCGCGCCGGCAACGTTCTCGGTGCCCGAGCGGCGGCCGCGTTCCTGGCCGCCGCCGTGGACCAGCGGCTCCAGCCGGGTCCGGCCGCGCACGAACAACGCTCCGCAGCCCTTCGGGGCGCCCAGCTTGTGGCCGGAAATGCTCAGCGCATCGACGCCCAGGCCACGCGTGTCGAGGGGCAGCCAGCCAGCGGCCTGCACGGCGTCGCTGTGGAACGGGATTCCGAGACCGCGGGCCAGGGCCGCCAGCCGGGCTACGGGCTGGATTGTCCCGACCTCGTTGTTGGCGTACATGACGCTGGCCAGCGCGGTTTCCGGCCGGAGCACGGCCGCGAACGCTTCCTCCGTCACCTGCCCGTAGCGGTCCACCGGGATCACGTCGACCACGAAGCCGTGGACACGTTCGAGGTACCGGGCGGATTCCTCCACCGCGGGATGTTCGACGGCGCTGATCGCCACCCGGTCCAGGCGCGGGTCCGCAGCGCGGCGGGCCAGGGCGATGCCCTTGACGGCGATGTTGTCCGCTTCCGTGCCGCCGGAGGTGAAGACGACCTCGCCCGGCCGGCAGCCCAAGGCCTTCGCCGTCGTTTCCCGGGCTCCTGCGAGCGCCGCAGCGGCGGCGTCGCCGAGCGAATGGTGGCTTGAGGGGTTGCCGAAGTCCCCGCTGAGGTACGGCCACATGGCCTCGAGCACCTCGCGGCGGACCGGCGTAGTGGCGGCGGCGTCCAGGAAGATCACGGCATTCCTCAGTCGAGCGCCGGCCCGGCGGCCTGGGCCATGGGCCCGGCGGCAGGTTCCAATTCGATGTCGAGGCCCAGGTCCAGGGCGGTGACGCTGTGGGTGAGCGCACCGATCGAGATGACGTCCACCCCGGTGGCGGCGATGCCGGCCACGGTCGCGAGGCTGACGTTGCCGCTGGCCTCGACCCGTGCCCGCCCCGCGACGAGTTCGACGCCGTCGGCGAGTTCGATCAGTGAGAAGTTGTCCAGCATGATGGTGTCCACGCCGGCGGCCAGCACGGGCTCAATCTGCTCCATCCTGTCCACCTCCACCTCGAAATGCGTGGTGTGCCCCAGCCGTGCCTTGGCGTCGCGCAGCACCGCGGTGAGCTTTGCCGGGTCTCCCCCGGTGAGCACCGCAAGGTGGTTGTCCTTGGCCAGGACCGCGTCGGAGAGGCTGAAGCGGTGGTTTGCTCCGCCGCCGCAGCGCACCGCGTAACGCTCCAGCACGCGAAGCCCCGGCGTCGTCTTCCGGGTATCGGTGATCCGCGCGCGGGTGCCGGCGACCAGCGCGACGAACTCCGCGGTCCGGGTGGCGATCGCGCTCATCCGCTGCACCAGGTTCAGCGCCACCCGTTCGGCCAGCAGCACGCCGCGGGCGTTACCGGTCACCCGGGCCAGCGCCGCGCCGGCCCCGAAGGACTCCCCGTCGGCCACGAGCAGCTCGACGACGGCGGCCGGGTCCGCCAGCTTCATTGCCGCGGCGAACACCTCGCCGCCGCTGAGCACCCCCGGCACCCGGGCTGCCAGCACCGCGGTGGCGGGGGCGTCGGCGGGGATGAGGGTCTGCGAGGTGATGTCGCCGTACGGGGAGTCCTCCTGCAGGGCGGCACGCAGCACGGCGTCGACGGCGGCCGCGGGGAGGGTGCCGGCGAGGGCGGTCACCGGGAGGGCGCTCGGACGGGCGGTGGCGGGTGCTGTCATGACGAAATCCTTTGTTTCGGACGGGATACTGCGGCATGCCGGTGCCCGTACGTTGGGGCGGCCGGGGTGGAGCGGGCCGGGGCTGCGAGCATTGCGGGGACGACGGCGGCGCCGTCACGGGAGGCGGTGTCTGCGTCCGCACGGAAGTGGGCGCCCACCGAGCCGGTCCTGGCCCGCGCGGCTTCCACCAGCAGGCGTGCGGCCAGCAGCAGGTTCCGGTCCTCGTGCTCGGACTGATCCAGGCTTCCGTCCGCGACGATCTCGGGCCGCACAACGCCGGCCCAGGCAGCAAGGGTGGCCTCTGCCTCCGCTAACTGCCCGCCGTTACGCAACACCCCAGCGTGCGCGGTCATCAACCGCCCAAGAGCATCCCGACAAAACGACCCGGGAATAGGACCTGACTTCACAACACCTTCGGGGGCCGCCGCGGAGGTTCCTTCGTCAGTGATGTCGCGGGACAGCGCTGCGGAAGCGTGCGTCAAGGGGAGGCCGCTCGCGGCCGAGACAGCACGCGGAGCAGCGGTGTTCCAAGACCCCTCAGCACCGAGGAAGTCCTCCACGGCCCGTCGCCCGAACACCAGCCCTTCGAGCAGCGAGTTGCTGGCAAGCCGGTTGGCGCCCTGGACCCCGGTGCGCGCGACCTCCCCTGCTGCGTAGAGCCCCGGTACCGAGGTGCGCCCGTGAAGGTCGGTGGCGACCCCGCCCATCCAGTAGTGCGCCGCCGGGGACACGGGCAGCGGTTCGGCGGTCCAGTCGTAGCCCGCGGCGCGCGTAGCTGCCGTGATGGAGGGGAACCGCCGGGCCAGGAAGCCCGTCCCGCGGCTGGCTTCAATTCCCCGGGCATCCAGGTAGACCGGGCTGTCCGCCGGGAGCCCGGCGGCCGCCAGGTGCAGCGCGATACTGCGGGAGACGACGTCGCGCGGGGCCAGCTCCGCGTCCGGGTGGTAGTCGGGCATGAAGCGGTAGCCGGCGGCGTCCAGCAGCACAGCGCCCTCGCCGCGGACCGCCTCGGAAATCAGCAGCGCGGGCGGCCCGCCGGGCACCTCGGCCGCGGCCAGCGTGGTCGGGTGGAACTGGAAGAACTCCAGGTCGCGGACGGCGGCCCCGGCGCGCCAGGCCAGGGCGAGGCCGTCGGCGGTGGCGACGGAGGGGTTGCTGGTGCGGGCGAACAGCCGCCCGGCGCCGCCGGTGGCGAGCAGCACGGCGTCGGCGTCGAGTCGCTTCGGCTCTCCGCCGGCCAGGTAAGCGACGCCGGTGACGGCTGCCGGCGTGGCGCCGGTCGCCGGGTTGCCGCCCTCGGTGAGGAGCTCGGTCACGAAGGCGCCGGTTTCGACCCGGAGTCTGCCCTGGACGGCGCGGTGGAACACGGCGGCCCCGAGCGCACGCGCGATGCGGGCCCCGGTCGCGTCGCCGCCGGCGTGCAGGATGCGGGCGGCGGAATGCGCCGCCTCCAGCCCCAGCGCCGGGCCGCCGTCGGCACGGACGTCGAAGTCCACACCAAAGCGGCGCAGCCCGGCGATGTCCCGGACGGCCTCCGTGCACAGGATCCGCACCGCCTCCGGATTGTTCAGCCCCGCCCCGGCGGCGAGGGTATCGGCGATGTGCGCCGCCACGGAGTCACCCGGTGCGGCCTCCCCCGGCGCCAGCACAGCGGACACGCCGCCCTGGGCGTAAAAAGTGTTGCTCTCCTCGAGCGCGCCCTTGGCCAGGAGCACCACCTCAGAGGCGGGCGCTTCCGAGGCCAGCAGTGCCGCGTACAGCCCGGCGATCCCGCTGCCGACGACGACGAGCCGCCTGGTCACGGCCGGGCCGCCAGCATGCGTTCGAGCGCCACGCGGGCGGGGGCCGCGACGTCGTCCGCCACCGTGATGCGGTTGACCACCTCGCCGCGTACCAGGGACTCCAGCACCCAGGCGAGGTAGCCGGGGTGGATGCGGTACATCGTGGAGCAGGGGCAGATCACCGGGTCGAGGCAGAAAATGGTGTGCTGCGGGTATTCGGCGGCCAGCCGGTTGACCAGGTTGATCTCGGTGCCGACCGCGAAGACGGTGGGCTCGGTGGCGGCGACAATAGCCTTGCGGATGAAGTCGGTGGATCCGGCAGCATCGGCGGCGTCGACCACCTCCATGGGGCACTCCGGGTGCACGATGACCTGCACGCCCGGGAACTCGGCGCGCGCCTTCTCGATCTGGGCCACGTTGAAGCGCTTGTGGACCGAGCAGAAGCCGTGCCAGAGGATCACGCGGGAATCCTGCAGGGCCTGTTCGTCGTTGCCGCCGAGGTCCTTGCGCGGATTCCACATCGGCATCTGCTCCAGCGGCACCCCCATGGCTTTGGCGGTATTGCGGCCCAGGTGCTGGTCCGGGAAGAACAGCACGCGCTGGCCCCGCTCGAACGCCCACTCCAGCACGGTGGCGGCGTTCGAGGAAGTGCAGACAATGCCGCCGTGCTCGCCGCAGAAACCCTTGAGCGCTGCCGAGGAGTTCATGTAGGTGACCGGGATGACGGGCACCCGGCCGTCGGCGTCGGGTTCGGTGCCGAACAGCTCCTCCAGCTGTTCCCAGCACTCGGTGACCGAGTCAATGTCGGCCATGTCCGCCATCGAGCAGCCCGCGGCGAGGTTGGGCAGGATCACGGCCTGCTCCGGCCGGGACAGGATGTCCGCGGTTTCGGCCATGAAGTGCACGCCGCAGAAAATGATCGCCTCGGCGTCGGGCCGGGTCAGGGCCGCGTTGGCGAGCTGGAAGGAGTCGCCCACGAAGTCGGCGTATTCCACCACCTCATCGCGCTGGTAGAAATGGCCCAGGATGACGGCCCGGTCCCCCAGCGCCGCCTTGGCGGCCCTGATCCGGGCGTCCAGTTCGGCGTCGCCGGCCAGGCGGTACTCCTCCGGGAGCTGGCCCTGGCGGGGCGTGGACGGCGGGGCGACGTCGGTCGCGGAAGCTCCGGGGCCGTAGGCGGGCACACCGGCAAGGGCCTCGGCGAGGTCGTAGTCCCAGGGGCCCCGGGCGAGCGCCGGACTGCAGGTGGAACCCGCCGCTGCAATGCCCGTGGCGTTGGCTGTTGCCTGGCTTGTGGCCGCCTCGCGCGTGATCAGCTGGATCGCCGTGTTGACGCTGCTCATGGTGTGCTCCTGTTGTCTGGATCGAGGCCGGGGCGGCCGGTAAAGCGGTAGAGGCGGGGCGGGCGGTGCTTGCCGCCTTGGAGGTATTCGTCGGTTTCTTGGATCTCCGGGGCGGCTTTGATCTGGCGGCGGAAGTTGGCCGGATCCAGCTCACGGTCCAGGACTGCCTCGTAGACCTCCCGGACCTGCGCGAGGGTGAAGTACTCGCCCAGCAGGTGGTAGGCGATGGAGCCGTAGGCCATCTTGTTCCGCAGCCGCCAGAGCGCGTACTCGATGATCGTGTTGTGGTCGAACGCCAGCTCGCCGAGCCGGTCGGCCCGGAACCAGCGGACGTTTTCGGATTCGTCCGCGAGCGCGGCCTCGGTGGGCTGGACCAGGGCCCAGTAGACGATCGAGACCACCCGCTGGGTGGGCGAGCGGTGCAGGCCGCCGAAGGCGTAGAGCTGCTCGAGGTAGCTTGGCGCCAGCCCGGTGGTTTCGCGCAGGTTCCGGGAGGCGGCGTCCTGCAGCGATTCCGCATGCGTCAGCGGCCCGCCGGGCAGCGCCCACAGGCCCTTGAAGGGCTCCCTGATCCGGCGCACCAGCGGGATCCACAGCGTGGGGCGGCCGGAGCGCTCACTCGGGCGCAAGGCGAAGATCACCGTGGAAATGGCCAGCGACGGCGGCGCGAGCTGGCGCTCCGAGACGTTGGCTGGAGAGGTGTAGACGGTGATCGACCCCCGCGTTCCGGGGTCCGGACCGGTCCTGTGGACACTGCCCGGACGGTTCCGGCCCTACCGCCGGAGTAGTTATAGTCAAATTGACTAGAACTAATTCTACGACGACGCCGGTCCGGCGCAAAATGTTGCGGCCCAGGGCCGGCGGAACGGCCTACTCCCCCTGTGCGGCAGCTTCCAGCAGCGGCAGGGTCCGGCCCTCGAAATGGGTGTTGAGCACGATCACCGAGGAGGAACGGAGCACGGTCCGGGTGGCGATCATCGCGTCCAGCACCCGCTGCAGGTCCGGGTTGGAGCGGGCCGCAATCCGGGCCATCAGATCGGAACTGCCGGACACGGTGTGGATCTCGATCAGCTCGGGAATGCGCGCCAGGGCCTCCACGACGGCGTCATGGCCGAGGTCCTGGTTGATGGTCAGGGAGCAGAACGCGACCACCGGGTAGCCGAAGCGGGCGGGATCCGGTTGCGGCACCCAGGAACCGATGACGCCGCTGTCCTGCATCCGGTCCAGCCGCGACTGCACGGTGGCCCGGGCGACCTTCAGCACCCGGGACGCCTCCAGGACGGAGGCCCGCGGGGAGTCCGTGAAGAATCGGACAATCTTTGCGTCCAGCGGGTCCAGGTTCACGTCAGTTTCCTTGCCTGCAGGGATTCAACCGCACAAATCGTCGCGATTCGGGCCGGCCATTCAACAAACTGCATCCATGCTCTCACGCCGCCCGCGCGCTAGGGCACTCCGGGGGCGGTAAATTCGAATGGTCCCAAAAGGACGCATCCACCAGCGTAAGAAGGTTCGCCAGCATGACAACGAAGTCCACCGCGGAGCGCCCGGCCCTGAAACTCGGCCACAGTATGAAGCCCCGCCAGCTCACCATGATGGGACTCGGCAGCGCCATCGGCGCCGGCCTGTTCCTCGGATCGGGGGCCGGAATCCAGGCCGCCGGCCCGGCCGTGCTGATCTCCTACCTGGTCGCAGGCACTCTGATCATCATCGTGATGTGGGCCCTCGGCGAGATGGCCGCCGCCAACCCGAACAGCGGCGCGTTCTCCGTCTACGCCGAGAAAGCCATGGGAAAGACCGCCGGCGCCACCGTGGGCTGGCTCTGGTGGCTGCAGCTCGTCGTCGTCATCGCAGCCGAGGCGCTCGGTGCGGCCGGGTTGCTGTTCACGATCTGGCCGGTTGTTCCGGTGTGGGGCCTCGCGCTGATCTTCATGGCCGTCTTCACGGCCATCAACCTTGCCGGGGTGAAGAACTTCGGCGAGTTCGAATTCTGGTTCGCAATCCTCAAGGTTGCCGCCATCCTGCTGTTCCTGGCCATCGGCGCCGCCCTGCTGTTCGGCTTGCTGCCGGAGGTTCCCAGCCCGGGACTGAGCAACATCACCTCCAACTTCGCCCCGGCGGGCCTGGGCGGCATCGCGGCGGCCTTGTTCGTGGTTATCTTCGCCTTCGGCGGCACGGAAATCGTCAGCGTCGCCGCGGCCGAGACGGAGAACCCCGAACGCAGCGTGGGCCACGCGATCCGCACCGTCGTCTGGCGCATCCTGGTGTTCTACATCGGCTCCGTGTTCGTCATCGCCGCCGTGCTGCCTTCGACGTCGGCAGCGCTCAAGTCGCCGTTCGCGGGCGTCCTGGACCTGGCCCGCATCCCCGGCGCCGGCGCGGCGATCACCCTGGTCGCCGTCGTTGCCCTGCTCTCGGCCCTCAACGCCAACCTGTACGGCGCCTCCCGGATGGCGTACTCGCTGTCCGTGCGCGGCGAAGCTCCCGGCTTCCTGTCGCGGCTCAACACGGCCCGCGTCCCGGTCATCGCCGTCAGCATCTCGGTGGCGTTCGGCTTCCTGGCCGCCGTGCTCGAACTGCTGTTCCCGGAAAAGATCCTCCCGGCGCTCTTCCAGCTGGTGGGCTCGACCTGCCTCGTGGTGTGGGGCTCGGCCCTGGTGTCCCAGCTGATCCTGCGCCGCCGGGCGGACCGCACGGGCACCGCGCTGCCGTTGCGGATGAAGGGCTTCCCGGGGCTCACGATTTTCGGGCTGGTGCTCCTGGCCCTGATCTTCGCCGTGGGCTTCAGCAGCCCGGACAGCAGCAAACAGCTCTTCAGCACCATGGCGCTGATCGCCGGCATCGCCGCCGCCTGCTGGATCGGCGCCCGGCTCAGCCGCCGCCGCGCCGCCGAGTAGCCGGGACCGCCGGGTAGGCGAGTCGCCGGGACCGCCGGGGCTGTACAAACTGCCACGCATGACGACGCCAGGACCGGCAGCTTTTGGCAGAATGGTCAGTGCTTCCTGAGCTGATTGCCTAGGGCTCGGCCCGTGACTAGGGTCACAGGCATGGACACACTCCCCCTCGCGGTTACCGGCGACGACGCCGGTCCGCTCACCCCCGCCCAGCTGCGTGAGCTCTACTCGCTGATGGTCGCGGTCCGGCACCTCGACACCTCCGCGATCGCCTGGCAGCGGCAGGGCATCATCCCCGGCTACGCCCCGGAGCTCGGCCAGGAAGCTGCCCAGGTGGGCAGCGGCTACGCCGTCGACACCACCCGCGATTTTGTCTTCCCCACCTACCGCGAGATGGGCGTCGCCCGGACCATGGGCGTGGACATGGTGGGCTACATGTCCACCCACAAGGCCACCTGGCACGGCGGCCTCTACGACCCGGTGGAGTCCCGGCTCGCGCCGATCCAGGCCGTCGTCGCCGGATCCGTGCTGCACGCGGTCGGCTGGGCCCATGGCCAGACCCTGGAACAAAAAGACGGCGTGGCGCTGACGTACTTCGGCGACGGAGCCTCCTCGCAGGGCGACGTCCACGAGGCGATGAACTTCGCCGCTGTGATGAAGGCACCCGTGGTCTTCTTCGTACAGAACAACGGCTGGGCCATCTCGGTCCCCACCGACCGCCAGGTGGCCGGCGGCTCCGTCGCCGCCCGCGCGGCCGGCTACGGCATGCCGGCGCTGCAGATCGACGGCAACGACGTCGTCGCCGTCGTCGAGGCGACCCGCCGCGCCTTCGGGCACGCCCGCTCCGGCAACGGCCCCGTGCTGATCGAGGCCATGACCTACCGGCGCGGGCCGCACTCGACCTCCGATGACCCCGGCCGCTACCGCTCCCTCGACGAGGAGCGCGACGGCGCCGGCGCGGATCCGCTGGAGCGGCTCAAGCAGCGGCTGCTGGCGGACGGAGCCGCGGACGAGGCGTTCTTCGCCGACGCGCTGGCTGCCGCCAAGGCGGAAGAGGAGCAGATCCGCACCGGCATCCAAGCCCTGGGATCCCGTCCCGGTACCGAAATGTTTGACCTGGTCTTCCAGGAAACCACCCCTGCCCTGCAGGCCCAGGCCGCCAACTGGCGCGAGGAGTCCGAACATGTCTAACTCGATCCTTGAAGGCGTGGACGCCGAAGGCGACAGCACTGCCGACAGCACTGCCGACAGCACTGCCGACAGCACTGTCAAGGGCACTGCCAAGAACGCAGAAAGCCCGGCCACCACGGTGATGTCCATGCAGCAGGCGCTCAACCGCGCCCTCGACGAGGTGCTCGCGGAAAACCCCAAGGCTGTGATCTTTGGCGAGGACTGCGGCCGGCTCGGCGGCGTCTTCCGGATCACCGACGGACTGCAGGCCAAGCACGGCACGCAGCGGGTCTTCGACACCCCGCTGGCGGAGTCCGGCATCCTCGGCATGTCCGTGGGCCTGGCGATGGCCGGCTTCCACCCCATCCCCGAGGTCCAGTTCGACGGCTTCGCCTACCCTGCCATCAACCAGATCGTCTGCCAGATCGCCCGGATGAATTACCGCAGCCGCGGCACCATGCCGATGCCGATCACGCTCCGCGTGCCCAGCTTCGGCGGCATCCGGGCCCCCGAACACCACGGCGAAAGCCTCGAGGCGCTCTTCGCCCACGTGCCCGGGCTCAAGGTGGTCTCGCCGTCGAACCCGCACGAGGCGTACCACCTGCTCAAGTACGCCGCCACGCGGCCGGACCCGGTGATCTTCATGGAGCCGAAGTCCCGGTACTGGCAGAAGGGCGAGGTCGATCCCGGCAATGCCGATCCCTCCGGCGGCGCGCCCGAGGGCGCCAAGGTCATGCGCGAGGGCAGGCACCTGACGCTCGTGGCCTGGGGCGCCATGGTGGCCCGCTGCCTCCAGGTGGCCGAGCTCGCCGCCGAGGACGGGATCGAGATCGAGGTCCTGGACCTGCGCTGGCTCAAGCCGATCGACACCGCGGCGCTGGCCGCTTCCGTGCGCAAGACGCGCCGCGCCGTCGTCGTCCATGAGGCACCGCTGACCTCCGGGCTGGGCGCCGAGGTGGCGCAGCTGATCACGCAAAGCTGCTTCGACACGCTCAAGGCGCCGGTGGAGCGCGTGACCGGCTTCGACGTCCCGTACCCCTCCGGTGACCTCGAAGATGAATACATCCCGAACATTGACCGGATCCTCTTTGGCATCCAGCGAGTATTGGAGTACAAACGTGGCTGAAATTTCCTTCCCGCTGCCGGATCTTGGCGAGGGCCTGATCGAGGCGACCGTGCTGGAATGGCTGGTCTCACCGGGCGAGCAGGTGGAGCGGAACCAGCCGCTCGTGGAGGTAGAAACCACCAAGTCGGCCGTCGAATTGCCCAGCCCGCAGGCAGGTAAGGTAGTGCGTATCTACGGCGGGCCCGGCGACAAGATCAACGTCGGCGAGCCCCTGATCGAGTTCGAGGTTCCGGACAACACCGCCGGCATCGTGGGCACGGTCCCGAAGGAAGAGGCACCGAAGCGCCGGGTCCGCCTGAGCGCCGTACTTGATGAGGACTGACACCATGAGCGGCAGGCACACCGGCGAGCAGCATTCCCACACGGTCGAGGGCACCGACCCCCAGCTTTACGTCGGGGTGCATGATCCGAAGGACGACGCCGGGCTGCGTCCGGTCCTGCTGCTGCACGGCTTCTCCTCCTCCTCCAAGCTCAACTGGGAGGACACCGGCTGGATTGCGGCCCTCACCGAGGCCGGCCGCCGCGTCATCACCGTGGACCTGCCCGGCCACGGCCGCAGCGGCGCCCCGGAGGACCGGGATTCCTACTCCCCCAGCCGGATCCGCGCGGATCTGCTGCAGATCGCGTTCGACGCCGGCGCACGTCCGCTGCGCGACGGCGATCCGGCCAGCGGCCTGGACGTGATCGGCTACTCGCTGGGGTCCCGGCTGGCCTGGGAATTCGGCGCCACGCAGCACGAGCTGGTCCACCGGCTGGTGCTGGGCGGGCCCAACGTGGCAGACCCGCTGGCGGAGTTCGACCTGGTCGCCGCGCAGCGCTACCTGGCGGACGGAACGCCGATCGCGGACGCGTCCACTGCCGGGCTGCTGAAGATGGCGCAACTGCTGCCCAGCAACAATATCTTTGCCCTGCTGTCCCTGATCGAGGCGATCAAGGACGAGCCGTTCGACCCCGCCGAGGCGGTCCCGCAGATGCCGGTGCTGCTGGTGGCCGGCGAGAAGGACGAACGGGCCGCGTCCATGCCCGAGCTCGCCGCTCTCGGCGCCAAGGCCGGGGCGATGGTGGAACAGCTCATCCTGCCGGCGCGGAACCACACGAACGCCGTGACGAGCCGGGCCTTCAAGCAGGGTGCCATCAGCTTCCTGGGCGTCTAAGCGGCAGGGCTGCTCAGCAACGCAGCACAACACAAGAGAGGCACGGACCGCGGTCCGTGCCTCTCTTGTGTTGTGCTTTCCCTACCGGGTCCGCAGCCTAGTGGTGGCGGCTGACGCCCAGCGGACGGCCGCGGGTTTCCTTGGCCAGGATGACGCCGACGGCGGAGATGACGCAGAGGATCATAATGTAGATGCCGATGGAGCCGGTCCAGTGCGTGCCCTGCAGCAGGGCCTCGGCAATAGTCGCCGCGAAGGCGCCGCCCAGGATGGCGCCGAAGGCGTACCCGATGGAGATGCCCGAGTAGCGGACATTCGCCGGGAACATCTCGGCGTACATCGCGGACATCGGGCCGTAGGACAGGCCCAGGCCGATGGTCAGGACGAACAGCGCCGTGCCGTAGAGAACGATGTCCTTGGTGTCGATCAGGGCGAACATCGGGATCATCCAGGCAAAGACGATCCCGTAGCCGATCAGGAAGGTCTTGACGCGGCCGATCTTGTCCGAGAGCCAGCCGCCGACCAGGGTGAAGATGAGCCAGCCGAAGGATGCCAACGTGGTGGCCAGCAGGATCTGCGGGGTAGGCATCTTCAGCGTCTTGGTGGCGTAGGAGATGAAGAAGGCGATCAGCAGGTAGCCGGCAGCGTTGTTGCCGATGAAGATCATCGTCGAGTAGAGGACAGCCTTCTTGTGCTTGCGGATCAGCTCGCCCAGGGGCGCCTTGCTTTCTTCCTTGCGCTCCTGCATTTCCTTGAAGACCGGGCTCTCCGCCACGGCGCGGCGGATGAGGTAACCGACCACGATCAGGACGATCGAGAGCAGGAACGGCACCCGCCAGCCCCAGGTGCCGAAGTCTTCCTTGGACATGGACGTGTTGAGGAAGAAGAGCAGGCCGGTGGCGAGGATCATGCCCACCGGGACGCCGATCTGCGGGTAGGCGCCGAACAGGCCGCGCTTGCTCATCGGTGCGTGCTCGACGGCCATCAGGGCAGCGCCGCCCCATTCACCGCCGGCGGAGAAGCCCTGGATGATGCGGAGCAGGATCAGGAGGATCGGGGCCCAGACGCCGATCTGGGCGTAGGTCGGCAGCATGCCGATCAGTGCCGTTGCGGCGCCCATCATCACGAGGGTGAAGACGAGCATGGCCTTGCGGCCCAGGCGGTCGCCAAGGTGGCCCGCAACGATGGCGCCCAGCGGGCGGAACAGGAAGCTGATGCCGATCAGGGCGAAGGACAGGATCTGCGCCAGGCCCGGGTTGGAGGCGTTCAGGGGCGCGAGGAAGAGCGGGGACAGCAGCGTTGCTGTCAACTGGGCGAAGATGAAGAAGTCGTACCACTCGATAGTGGTACCGACCAGCGTCCCGGCGAGGACCTTGCGTTCCTCATGTTTGCTGCTGGGGCCCGCCTCTGAATCGACGGTTGAAGTTGCGGTCATTGGAACTCCGTTGCTGGGGGCAGAGGTACTGCCCGGGTGGGTGCGAAGTGAAAACTAATGCCTCGTGAATTACTGATCGAACGGTCAGTTAGTAACTGTGATACTACTACGGAAACTGTGATAAAGCACACATTGCATCCGGTGCGTGTCCGAAGGGGTTGCCCCGCCCGGGAAATGCCGGCAGGCCGGGGCCCTTGTTGGCTCTCACTAAGAGTTCTATAATCGAACACACCGTTCTTATATAGAACGTCGTGCCAGAACGCTACTGCACTGTGAGCCGGAACACAAGACTCTCCCACCCGACCTAGGATGGACTCCATGACCCCGAATGCCGGCAGCACCCAGGCCCCGCCGTCCCAGACGCTGTCCCGGGGCATCCGGGCCCTCGAGATCCTGGCCGACGCCCCGGAGCCGCTCACCATCGCCGAACTCGCCGACGCCATGGGCGTCCACCGCTCGGTCGCCTACCGCATCCTGCGCACCCTCGAGGACCACTCGCTGCTGGTCCGGGACGACGCCGGCAGGGTCCAGCCCGGCCCGGGCCTGGCCGTCCTCGCCCGGGGCGTGGCCCGCAATCTGCAGACCGCCGCGCTGCCTGAGCTCACCCAGCTGGCCAACGCCCTGACCATGAGCGCCTTCGTGGCCGTCTGGGACCGCGAGGACTGCGTCACCCTCGTCACCGTCGATCCGCGCCACACGGGGGCGGCCGTGGTCCAGCACCCGGGCTCCCGACACCCGGTCAGTGCCGGCGCGCCCGGCATCGCGATCCAGTCCGCGCTTTCGGAGCAGGAATGGCACCACCTCGCCCCCGGCATCCCCTACCGGCCGGAGGCAGCCGAGGCGCGCCGCCGCGGCTTCGCGGCCAGCCATGACGAGGTCATTCCCGGCGTCTCCTCGCTGGCCGTGCCGGTTAGGGTCCCCGGCGGGCGCCCCGCCGCCCTGGCGGTGGTCTACATCCGCGCCGCACAGGACCCGGAGGAGGTTGCGGCCGCCCTGTCGGCGAGCGCCGCCCGCATCGAGGCGCAGCTGGCCTGAGGTCCGGCCGGGGTCCTTCCCTTGACAAGCCGCCCCGGTTCGGGCAGTTTTGTATCGTATACGATTTCATACTCAATGAGGAGATGCGATGGAGCAGCTTTCGCAGGACGCCCTGGCCGCCGCCGGCAAGGTCATCGCGGTGCACATCAACTACCCCAGCCGCGCCGCCCAGCGCGGGCGCACCCCGGAGCAGCCCTCCTACTTCCTGAAGCCGTCCTCCTCGCTGAGCCTCTCCGGCGGCACGGTCGAACGCCCCGCCGGCTGCGAACTCCTGGCCTTTGAGGGCGAGGTGGCGCTGGTGATCGGCAGCCGGGCCCGCCGCGTTTCCCCGGACGAAGCCTGGCGCCACGTCGGCTTCGTCACCGCCTCCAACGACCTCGGCGTCTACGACCTGCGCTATGCGGACAAGGGCTCCAACCTGCGTTCCAAGGGCGGGGACGGCTTCACCCCCGTGGGGCCGGGCCTCCTCCCGGCCGCCGAGGTCGACCCGGCGGCCCTCCGCGTCCGCACCTGGCTCAACGGCGAACTGGTGCAGGAGGACAGCACCGGCACGCTGCTGTTCCCCTTCGCCCGGCTCGTCGCGGACCTCTCCCAGCTCCTCACCCTGGAACCGGGCGACATCATCCTGACCGGGACGCCCGCCGGCGCCTCCGTGGCCCAGCCGGGCGACGTGATGGAGGTCGAGGTGGACGCCCCGGCGTCGGGTCTCACCACCGGCCGGCTGACGACGACGGCGGTCCAGGGCACCGTGCCGCTCGCCGGCTACGGCGCGCAGCCGCGCAGCGACGAGGCCCAGCGCGCCGAGGCGTACGGCACGCCGGCGGCGGCCGCCGAACCGGCCGCAGCGGCCGCACCGACTGCACCGAAGAGTGCGCTGACCCCCGAGCTGAAGGCCAAGCTCGAGTCCGTCGCCACCGCAACCCTGAGCTCCCAACTGCGCAAGCGCGGGCTGAACAACGTCAGCATCGACGGCCTGCATTCGACCCGGCCGGACCGCACCGTCGTCGGGGTGGCCCGGACCCTGCGCTACGTGCCCAACCGCGAGGACCTGTTCAAGAGCCACGGCGGCGGCTTCAACGCCCAGAAACGCGCCATCGACTCGCTCCGGGAAGGCGAGATCCTCGTCATGGAGGCCCGCGGCGAAAAGGGCACCGGGACGGTCGGGGACATCCTGGCCCTGCGCGCCCAGGTCAACGGTGCCGTGGCCGTCATCACCGACGGCGGCGTCCGCGACGTCACCGCCGTCGGCGCCCTGGACATGCCCACGTTCTTCGCGAACGCGCACCCCGCCGTCCTGGGCCGGCGTCACATCCCGTGGGACGTGGACCTCACCATTTCCTGCGGCGGCGCCACGGTGCAGCCCGGGGACATCATCGTGGGTGACGCGGACGGCATCCTTGTGATCCCGCCGGCACTCGCCGAGGAAGTGGCCGACGACGCCCTGGTCCAGGAGGCCGAGGAGACGTTCATCGCCGAGATGGTCGCCGCCGGGCACAGCGTGGACGGCCTGTACCCGATGAACGCGCAGTGGCAGGAAAAATACCAGGCGTGGGCCGCGGACCGCGGACCGTCCCAGCCATGACCAGCACCGTGAGCACGGCTGGCACGGCTGGCCCGGCTGGCACGGCTGGCCCGGCTGGCGCCACCTCGAGCAAGTCGGAGCAGGCGTACGCGGCGGTCAAGGCCAGCATCCTCAGCGGCGAGTACTCCCCCGGCTACCGGCTGGTGCTGGCCAAGATCGCCGAGGAGCTGGGCTTCAGCGTCGTCCCGGTCCGCGAAGCCATCCGGCGGCTCGAGGCGGAAAACCTCGTGGTGTTCGAACGCAATGTCGGCGCCACCGTGGCCGGCATCGATCCCACCGAATACCTCTACACAATGCAGACCCTGGGGATCGTCGAAGGCGCCGCGACGGCGTTGTCCGCACCGCTGATCTCCGCCGCGGACATCGCCCGGGCCCGCGCGGTGAACGAACTGATGCGCGAGTGCCTGGCGAACTTCGACCCGGTGCGCTTCACCAGCCTGAACCGGGACTTCCACAGCGTCTTGTTCGAGCACTGCCCCAACCCGCACATCCTCGACCTAGTGCACCGCGGCTGGAACCGGCTGCAGGCGCTGCGCTCCTCCACCTTCAGCTACGTGCCCGGCCGCGCCCGCCAGTCGGTCGAGGAACACGAGTCACTGCTCCGGCTGCTGGAGGCGGGCGCCCCGGCGGACGACGTCGAACGCGCGGCCCGCGCGCACCGCGCCGCCACCCTCGATGCCTACCTCGCCCACCGGGCGCCATCCCCCTGACCACAGCGGGCCGGCCCGGCCGCCCCTCCCCCGAACGATAAGGAAAAACAATGAAGTTCCGTTCCGACCCCCAGCAGCACCTCAAAGGCTCCCTCGCCGCGATGTTCACCCCGTTCACCGCGTCCGGCGACGTCGACCACGACAGCCTGCGGAACATGGTCGAATGGCAGATCGCCAGCGGCTCCTCCGGCATCACGATCGGCGGGTCCACCGGCGAGCCCAGCGCCCAGTCCGTCGAGGAACGCGCCGCCGCCATCCGCGCCACCGCCGAGGCGATCGGCGACCGTGTGCCGTTCATGGCCGGCACCGGCACGGCGAAGCTCCCCGAAACGCTGGAGCTGACCCAGGCCGCCGTCGACGCCGGCGCGGACGCGTCGATGATCATCACGCCGTACTACTCCCGTCCCACGCAGGAGGCGCTGTACCGCTGGTACGCCACGATTGCCACCGAGTTCCCGCAGATGCCGTTCGTGATCTACAACGTGCCGTCCCGCACCGCGGTGGACATGGCCCCCGAAACCGTGGCACGGCTGTTCCGCGACTTCGACAACATCGTCGGAATCAAGGAGACCACCAAGGACTTCGAGCACTTCTCCCGCGTCATGCACCTGGCCGGCAAGGACCTGCTGGTCTGGTCCGGCATCGAACTGCTGTGCCTGCCGCTGATGGCGATCGGCGGCGTCGGCTTCATCTCGGCGCTGGCAAACATCGCCCCGAAGGCCTCCGCGGACATGTACCAGGCCTGGGTCGAAGGCGACTTCGAGACCGCCCGGAAAATCCACTACGGCGTCCACCCGCTCGTGGACCTATTGTTCGTCGAGACCAACCCGGCGCCCAGCAAATGGCTGATGGCCGAGGCCGGGCTGATCTCCTCCGACTACGTCCGGCCGCCGCTGATCACGCCCACCGACGCCGGGCTGAAGAAAATCACCGAACTGATGGAGGCCGGCCGGGACTACCTCTCCCCGGTTGACGGCTTCCGGATCGCCAAATAACAGCTGCACCGCAGCACACCGCAGCACACCGCAACTTCAACGCCGAAGCAAAGGATTGACCCATGGCTGAGCACTACATCCCGGACGATTTGCCCACCCGCATCCAGCACTACATCAACGGCGAGTTCGTCGACTCCGTCAGCGGCAAGACCTTCGATGTCCTGGACCCCGTCTCCAACGAGACGTACGCCACCGCCGCGGCCGGGCAGCAGGAGGACGTCGACCTCGCCGTCGCCGCCGCCCGCCGCGCCTTCACCGAGGGCCCGTGGCCCAGGATGAAACCGCGCGAACGCGCCCGCGTCCTGAACAGGATCGCCGACGCCGTCGAGGCCCAGGAGACCCGGCTGGCGCAGCTGGAGACCTTCGACACCGGCCTGCCGATCACCCAGGCCAAGGGCCAGGCGCTGCGGGCCGCGGAGAACTTCCGCTTCTTCGCCGACCTGATCGTGGCCCAGTTCGACGACGCCATGAAGGTCCCCGGCGCGCAGATCAACTACGTCAACCGCAAGCCGATCGGCGTCGCCGGCCTGATCACGCCGTGGAACACGCCGTTCATGCTGGAGTCCTGGAAGCTCGCACCGGCGCTGGCCACCGGCAACTGCGTGGTGCTCAAGCCGGCCGAATTCACGCCGCTCTCCGCCTCGCTCTGGGCGAAGATCTTCAAGGACGCCGGCCTGCCCGACGGCGTCTTCAACCTGGTCAACGGCCTCGGCGAGGAAGCCGGCGACGCCCTGGTCAAGCACCCGGACGTGCCGCTGATTTCCTTTACCGGCGAAACCACCACCGGCAAGACGATCTTCCGCAACGCCGCGGAGAACCTCAAGGGCCTGTCGATGGAGCTCGGCGGCAAGAGCCCGGCGATTATCTTCGACGACGCCGACCTCGACGCCGCGATCGACTCCACCCTCTTCGGCGTCTTCTCGCTCAACGGCGAGCGCTGCACGGCCGGCTCCCGGATCCTGGTCCAGCGCGGCATCTACGAGGAGTTCTGCGAGAAGTACGCCGCCCGCGCGAAGAACATCGTGGTCGGTGACCCGCACGACCCGAAAACAGAGGTCGGGGCGCTGGTGCACCCGGAGCACTACGAGAAGGTCGCCCGGTACGTCGAGATCGGGAAGGGCGAGGGCCGGCTGCTGGCCGGCGGCGGGCGTCCCGAGAACATGCCCGCAGGGCAAGAAAACGGCAACTACATCGCGCCCACGGTCTTCGCCGACGTGAAGCCGGACGCCCGGATCTTCCAGGAGGAGATCTTCGGCCCGGTCGTGGCGATCACCCCGTTCGAGGACGACGCCGAGGCGCTGGCCCTGGCGAACAACACCCGGTACGGCCTGGCCGGCTACGTCTGGACCAACGACCTGACCCGGGCGCACACCTTCTCGCAGAACCTCGAGGCGGGCATGGTCTGGCTCAACAGCCACAACGTCCGGGACCTGCGCACCCCCTTCGGCGGGGTCAAGGCCTCCGGCCTGGGCCACGAGGGCGGCTACCGTTCGATCGATTTCTACACCGACCAGCAGGCCGTCCACATCACCCTGGGCAGCGTCCACACCCCGAAGTTCGGCGCCACGGCGCAAAACTGACGCAGCACTGACGCTACCGCCGTCCGCCACCGCACCCGCCAGCTCAAAGAGGAGTCACATCATGGCCAACGACATCATCACCCCCACGGTCCCCGCGCCGGACATTGTCCGCTGCGCCTACATGGACCTCGTGGTCACCGACTTGGAAAAATCCCGCGCGTTCTATGTGGACCTGCTGGGCCTGCACGTCACCTACGAGGACGAGGACGCGATCTACCTGCGTTCCTTCGAGGAGTTCATCCACCACAACCTGGTGCTGCGCAAGGGCCCCGTGGCCGCCGCCGCCGCGTTCGCCTACCGGGTCCGCACCCCTGAAGACGTGGACAAGGCCGAGGCCTACTTCGCCGAAATGGGCTGCCGCACGGAGCGGCGCAAGGACGGCTTCGCCCGCGGGATCGGCGATGCCGTCCGGGTGGAGGACCCGCTGGGCTTCCCCTACGAGTTCTTCTACGAGGTCGAGCACGTGGAGCGCCTCACCCAGCGCTACGACCTCTACAGCGCCGGCGAACTGGTGCGGCTGGACCACTTCAACCAGGTCACCCCCGACGTCCCGCGCGGCCGGAAGTACCTGGAGGACCTGGGCTTCCGGGTTTCCGAGGACATCAAGGACTCCGCGGGCGTGACCTACGCGGCCTGGATGCACCGCAAGCAGACCGTGCACGACACCGCCCTCACCGGCGGCGACGGGCCCCGGATGCACCACATCGCCTTCTCCACCCACGAGAAGCACAACATCATCCAGATCTGCGACAAGATGGGCGCACTGCGGATCTCGGACCGGATCGAGCGCGGACCCGGGCGGCACGGCGTGTCCAACGCCTTCTACCTCTACATCCTGGACCCCGACGGCCACCGCGTGGAGATCTACACCCAGGACTACTACACCGGCGATCCGGACAACCCCACGGTGACCTGGGACGTGCACGACAACCAGCGCCGCGACTGGTGGGGCAACCCCGTGGTCCCGAGCTGGTACACCGAGGCCTCCCTGGTCCTGGACCTCGACGGCAAGCCGCAGCCGCTCGTGATCCGCACCGACAGCAGCGAAATGGCCGTCACCGTCGGCGCCGACGGCTTCGCCTACACCCGTGAACCAGGCGAGGAGCGCGGCTTCAAACTCGGCTCCCAGCTCTAGCCGGCTGGCTACGCGGCGGCCGCCGTCGTCTTGTTCCGTCGCTGGAGGACGACGGCGGCTGCCGCTCCGAGCAGCAACAGCGCCGCCGCGGCGCAGACCGGAACCAGGAACGCGGCCGAATAGCCGGAGTTCTGTGCCAGCTGGCCGGCGATGGACGAGCCCAGCGCTGTGCCGGCGACAATGCCGCTGGCCAGCGCCGTCATCACCGTGCCAAGTTTCCCTGCCGGGGCCACGACGCCGCCGATCGCGAACACGGTGACCATCAGCGGACCCACCGGCAGGCCCAGGACCAGCAGCACCAGGATCATCGGCAGGGCCGCCGAGGGCAAGAGCAACAGGGCCGCGAGCCCGGTCATCAGCGCCGCGCAGGCCAGCCAGCGGGCGTGGACGCTGAACCGCCGCGGCCAGTACGCCACGGAGAGCGCCGCGGCGGCGGAGCTCAGGCCCATCACCGCGTAGAGCAGTCCGGCCAGCTCCGAGGTGGCGAAGCTCGCCGAGAAGGAACTGAGGGAGGTCTGGGTCGATCCGAAGAAGGTGCCCATGCAGACCATGGCCAGGACCGGCAGCCCGACGGCGGCGAAGCTTGCCGCGCGCTGCCCGGTGGTGAGGGCCCTCCGTTGCTGCCGGGCGGCGTCCGAGGCCGCGCGGCTCCGTGCCGGTGTGCGCGGCACCGCGCGGTGCGTCGGGTGCACGGCGAACGCGGGAACCAGGGTGAGGGTGAGCGCGGCGGCCAGCGCGAGCGGCAACCAGGGGCTGAGGAGGCTGGCGAGGATGCCCACCAGGGCCGGGCCGAGCACAAAGGTCAGCTCGTCGGCGGTGCTCTCATAGGACAGGGCGGTGTCCAGGTCTTCAGCGTGTCCGCCGCCGCGGGCGCTCAGGGCCATCCAGCGGACCCGTGCCAGCGGGCCGACCTGCGGGCAGCTGGCGCCCGCCACGAAAGCCGCGGCAAGCACCGGCACGGCCGCGGCCAGCTCCCGGCCGCTCGGGACCAGGTATGCGGCGAGGATCAGGGCGGTCACGGCGACCGTGTTAAAGACTGCGGAGAAGAGCAGGACGGGGCGTTGGCCCAGCCGGTCGGCGACGGCGCCCAGCACCGGGGCGCCGAGTGCCGAGCCGATGCCGACGGCGCCGGCAGCGGCGCCGCCCACGGCATAGGAGTCGGTGACTGCGGTGACGAGGGTGAGGGCGCCGACGGTCAGCATGGCCAGCGGGAGACGGGCGAAAAGCCCCAGCGGGATGAAACTCCGTCCGGCGAGCAGGGGCAGCCGGGCAAAGCGGCCGCCGCTGCGGGGTGCCGCGGGCGCAACGGACAGGGACGTCGTGGAAGACGGTGAAGGGTTCATGATTCCGGGTTCGTTCGATAGTGCGCATCGTCCCTCCTCCCGATGCGCGCGACCCGGTAACCCTCCGATTGTACCCGAGCCGGCGGGCCTCAGGCCGGGGTGTCGTCGGAGATGTGCAGGGTGGATCCGTTGCGGCCCTTGACCACTTGGAGCTGGGTGGTGATGCGCTGCTTCATTTCCGCGACGTGGCTCACTAGGCCCACGACCCGGCCGCCGTCGCGGAGTCCTTCGAGCGCGTCCATGACCTGTTCGAGGGACTGTTCGTCGAGGCTGCCGAAGCCCTCGTCCACGAAGAGCGTCTCGATGTCCACGCCGCCGGATTCCATCTGCACCACGTCCGCGAGACCGAGGGCCAACGCGAGCGACGCCATGAAGGATTCGCCGCCGGAGAGCGTGGCGGTGTCGCGGCGCTGGCCGGTCCACTGGTCCACGACTTCGAGGCCCAACCCGGATTTCTGCCCCCGGGCCGCCTTGGCGTCGGTGTGCTGCAGGGTGTAGCGGCCGTCGCTCATGCCGATCAGCCGCTCCGAGGCCGCGGCCGCCACCTGCTCCAGCCTGGCCGCGAGCACGTAGCTGTTCAGGCTCATCCGGTAGCTGTTGTCTCCGCCGCCGCGGGCCGCCTCGGCCACGGCGGTCCACAGCGCTGCCCGTTCCCGGGGCTCCCGGCCGGCAGCCGCGTGCTCCGCATACTCGGCGGAGATCCGGCCCAGGGTCCGCACCGACTTCCCGGCAAGCCCGGAGGCCAGTACAGCATCCCGGGCGTTGCGTTCCGCCGCGGCACATTCGGCCCGGAGCTGATCGAGCACGGCGCCGTCCACGGGGCCGTCCGTGGCCAGCTCCCGGGCGGCCAGGGCGAGTTCCTCCCCGGCAAAGAGTTCCGTAAGCCGGGCGGCTTCGTCCTGCCCGGCACGGACGGCGGCTTCCAACCCGGCCGCATCCGGTGCCGGCAGGAGCACCGAACGGGCCGCGGACGCCGACTCGAAGCCGGCGTCCGGGAGCGCCCGCTCAAGTTGGGCACGCGCATCAGCGGTCCGCGCCCGGGCCTGTTCAAGGCTGCCGGCGGCCGCATCGGCGCGTTCGAGCAGAGCCGTCGTTCCGCGAACGGAGACGAGGCGCTTGCCGAGGCTCGCGTGCCCGGCGCGCAGGCCCGCCAGGGCGGCCTCAAGGCCCTCGACCTGTCCGAGGACCTCGCTAATGGTGGATTCGGTCTGCGCGATCCCGGAAGCGGCCGCCGTCCGGGCCTGCTCCGCGGCCAGGATCTCCTCTTCCAGCTCCGAACGCCGGGCCCGGTTGGCCGCCAACTCCGCGGCGGCGCGGGTGGCTTCGGCCGACCGCTCTTTCGCGCGTGCGGCGTCACTGCGGGCCACGTCGGGCTCGGTGTCGCCGCCCTGGGCGGCCAGCACGGCAAGATCCTGCTGGGCTTCGCCAAGTTCACGTTCCAGCGCCGACAGCACAGCCTCGGCCGCCTCGGCGTCCTCCTGCGCGGCCTTTTCAGCCTCGGCGATGGCCAGGGCGGACGCCGCGGCCGGAGCGGGAGCGGGGTGCTCGGCGCTGCCGCAGACCGGGCACGGCTCGTCCGGGAGCAGCTGGGCCGCGAGTTCCGCGGCGGCATTGGCGAGCCGCTCTTCCCGGAGGTCCAGCCAGCGCTGCCGGCGGTCCTGGTGACTGTCGCGGGCCACGCGGTGGCGGTCAGTGATCCGTGCACACTTCTCCGCGGCGGAGGCATGGCGGGCCACGATGGCGACCAGCTCTTCCGCGGCGGCGGCTTCCTTGGTGCGCAGCTGGACTTCGGCGGCAAGCTCTTCGAGCGGGGCCAGGACGGCAAGGAGTCCGGCGGACTCGGCGCGCAGGGCGTCCAGGGCAGCGGCGCCGGATCGGCTGGCTGTGTGCAGCCCGTCCAGGGTGAGCTGCAGTTCGGCGCTGCGGCCAATCAGAACGGCAAGCCGATCCTCGTCCGGCAGCCGCTCCTCCAGGACCGCCCGGAGGGAGCGCAGCCGGCCGAGCTCGCTCCGCAGCACGGATCCTTCGAGAAGCGTCTCGTCGGCCGGTCCGCCGGAATCCGAAAGGGCGGCCGGCAACGCGGCCAGCTCCGGGTCGGTGAGCGCCGCGGCCCGCAGTTCCGCGGCCGCGCCGGCGGCGGCCACGGCCGCGCGTTCCTCGGCCGCCTCGGCACTGTCTACCGCCTGCAGCTGGCCGCCAAGCACTTCGGCCTTCCGGTGCTGTTCCAGCAGTGCGGCCTTCTCCCGCAGCTCCGGGGCTGCTGCCTCGGCGGCGGCCCGGCGGTGCTCGGCCGCCGCAAGTTTTGCCTGCCGCGCGGCGCGCGCCGCCGTGCCCTCGAGGCGGCCCGCCAACTCGGCGCCGAGCCGCTCGGCCTCGACCGCGGCGGCCTGGCGTTCCCCGGCGGCCGAGCCGGCGCTGGCCTCAAGCCAGGCCAGCAGCTGGTCGGCGTCGTCGCGGCCGGGGGCCCCGTCCAGCTCAAGGCCCAGACCCGCGGTTTCCGCTTCGGCCTGGGCCAGCAGCAGTTCGAGCTTGTTGTTGAGGCTTTCCACCTCGGTGCGGGCCGCAGCGGCGCGCCGGCCCAGTTCCTGTTCCACCGCTTCGAAGCGCTGGGTGCCGAAAAGGCTTTGGAGCAGCACCAGCCGGTCGGAGGCCTTGGAGCGCAAGAAGGCGGCGAAGTCGCCCTGGGGCAGCATCACCACCCGGGTGAACTGCTCCCGGTCCATGCCCAGCAGGGCGGTGATTTCGGCACCTGCCTCGTCATTGCGGCCGGACTTTTCCAGCCACTCGCCGTCCACCCGCTCGCGCAGCAGGGTGTTGGCTTTCTGCTCGGTGAAGCCGTTCTTGCCCCGGGCGCTGGGCTTGTTCCAGGCGGGCGTCCGGGATACTTCGAAGTGCCTGCCCTGGGCGGAGAACTCGCAGGTGACGCGCGGCTCGGCGGCGGGGTCCGCGTGGTCGCTGCGCAGCCGCTTGCCCTCCTGCCGGGCGCCGGGCACGGAGCCGTAGAGGGCGAAGCAGATGGCATCCAGGACGCTGGTCTTTCCCGCGCCGGTGGCGCCGTTGAGCAGGAAGAGACCGTGCGTGCTGAGCCGGTCGAAGTCAATGTGCTCCGTGCCGGCGAAGGGGCCGAACGCGGAAATTTCCAGGCGGTGGATCCTCACCGGGACACCCCTTCCAGTCGGACGGCTTCGAGGGCTTCGGCCAAGACTCCGGACTCGGCCTCGTCGGCGGCGCGGCCCCGGACATGTTCCAGGAACCCGCAGCAGATCGAGAGATCGTCCCCGGCCTGGGCCAGCCGGCTGCTGTAGCTGGTCTTGGCGGAAGCCTCGGCGCCCTCGGGGTCGAAGCCCAGGACGAGGGTGTCGGGGAAACGCGCCCGCAGCCGTTCCATGGCCTGGTTCGGGCGTTGCGCGTCGGTCAGCGTGATCTGGCAGTACGCTCCCTCGGCCCAGGCGAACTCCTCGTCCGTGAGCAGCTCGTCCAGTTTGCCGCGCAACGTGGCGAGGCGGCGGGGCGCTTCCCACAGGACTTCGGTGACGGCGGTGACGCCGCTGGCATCGACGTCGATCAGCCAGCCGCCCTTCTGGTGCCTCGCTTCGGAGAACGAGTAGGCCAGCGGTGAGCCGGAATAGCGGACGGCGGGCGAGAGCGACTGCCGGCCGTGCAGGTGGCCCAGCGCGGTGTAGCTGAAGCCGTCGAAGAGATCCAGCGGCACAGCGCCGACCCCGCCGATGCTCAGGTCGCGTTCGCTGTCGGAGCTGATCCCGCCGCTGGCGAAGGTGTGGGCGAGCACCACCGAATGAACGGTCCGGGTCTTGGACCGGGCTGCGATGTCGGCGCGGACCAGCCCGGTGGCGGCGCGGGTCACTTCGAAGTGGCTGGCGGTCTCGACTCCCAGCTGCCCGGCGACCAGCCGCGGCTCCAGCCAGGGAATGCCGTAGATCGCCAGCACCGGCCCGGCGCCCTCGTCTTCCGACCCGGCGTCGTTCGACCCGGCGTCGTTCGAGAGCGGGAGCAGCAGCGGGGTGTCCAGCTCGGCGAGCCGGGTGCGCAGGTGCACTCCCCCGCGTTCGAGCAGGCGGGAGGCAAAGCCGAGCCGGATGGCCGAGTCATGGTTGCCGCTGGTCAGCACCACCTTCGCCCCGGCGCCGCTCAGCCGCACCAGGGCGTCGTCGAGCAGGCCCACGACGTCGACGCCGGGCAGCGCACGGTCGTACACATCGCCCGCGATGAGGACGACGTCGACCGACTCTTCACGGACGACGCCGACAAGTTGGTCGATGAAGGCGCGCTGGGCATCGAGCAACCCGACGCCGTGGAACGACCGGCCCAGGTGCCAGTCCGAGGTGTGCAATAACCGCATGCCACTACGCTATCGGCTGCCACCGACACTATTGCGCACCGGCCCGGCGGCAGGGGTGACGGACGTTACGGGGTGCGCTTGTCGAAGAAGTCGCGGGCTTCATCGGCCGGGGTCGCGGGAGTCGCCGGCGCTGCCGGTGCGGCGTCCCGCGCGTCCGGCGCGGCGTTGTGCCCGCCGGGCTCGCGGGCCGCGTCAAGACTGTCGTCGTCGACGTCGGCATCCCCGCCGGCCCGCTCCGGCCCGCCGGAAACCCCGCCGGCCCGCACCGAGGTGCTCGCGAACCCCCGGAATACCAGTCCGGCAACCGCGGCGCCGACCAGCGGCGCCACCCAGAAGAGCCACAGCTGGCCCAGGGCGTCCGGGCTGCTGAAGAGCGCGGACGCCGTGGCACGTGCCGGGTTGAACGGGGCGTTCCCAATGCTCTGGCCCAGCTGCAGCAGCACGGCCATGCTCAGTCCGACGGCGAAGGGCGCAGCGGCCTTTGCCGGGTTGCGTCCCGCGGTGGTGCCGAGATACACCGCCACCAGCAGGGCGGCGCCGAGCACCTCGACCAGCAGCACGCCGGCCATCGGGGCTTGGATGACCGAGCGGCTGTCAAAACCCGCCGCGACCGTGTCGAAGGCCGTCTGCGTGCCGTTGAGCTTGGGAACCGTGCGCAGCACGCCGAACAGCGTCAGCGCCCCGAGCAGGGCGCCCGCCAGCTGTGCGCCGAGGTAGGCGGCGGCGTCGAGCGGCCTGGTCCGGCCGGCAATCGCATTGCCCACCGTGACGGCGGGGTTGAAATGGCCGCCGGACAGGTAGCCGAAGGCCAGCATGGCCGCCGTGAGGGCCAGGCCCGCCGCCAGCGAGGCGGACATCGGGTTGTACTGCGGAACGGCGAACAGCGGCACGCCCAGGCCCACCACCGCGACGAACAGGGTCCCCAGTGCCTCGGCGGACAGCCGAGCGATGAGGCCTGGCTGTCCGCCATCGGGTACGAGGGCCGGCTGGGCGACGTCCGGCTCGGAGGCTGGCACTGGCATGGTCATGGCGCGGAGATCCTTTGGCTGGCGGTCATGGTCTGCTTGGAGTCTGCCAGCGGAGGCTGGATGTTCGCTGGAGCCCCGCCGGGCCGGGCGGCGGCTACGTCCCGAGCGCGATCGCGGCCACCGTGCTCGCGGCGAGCGCCAGGACAGCCGCCGTCGCACTGAACATCAGCGCCGCCGGGGCCGCGTCGGTGGAGCGGCGCAGCTGCCGGGAGCGCACCCGGACGCAGACAAAGACGACCACGGTGGATCCGAGCGCCGCGGCGGCACACAGTCCGAGGTAGTCGAAGCGGCCCGCGACATGAACCCCCGCGCCGGACAGCGCCCAGGTGCGCCAGATGAACAAATCCGCGACGACGAGGGCCAGCAGGGTCCGGCCCCAGGACAGGGTGGTGCGTTCCGGCTGCAGCCCCGGGTCCCGTGGCGACGCGGTCACCGTGCGATCAAGATCAGGATGGCGATGGTGAGCGCGGCGATGGCGACGCCGACGGTCATGACCAGCATCAGCCCGGAGTAGGGCAGCTCCCGGTCGTTGCGCATCGCGGCTTCCATCCGGCCCCAGCGGTGGTAGGCCAGCGCGGCCAGTCCGGCACCGAGGACCGCCAGCACGACGCAGATGGCGATGCGCACGGGGCCCGGGGCGATGTTGGGGGCCAGCTGGTCGATGGCGAGGGCACCCGCAATCAGGGCCAGCGAGGTCCGTACCCAGGCCAGGAAGGTCCGCTCGTTGGCCAGCGTAAACCTGTAGTCGGGCGTGCTGCCGGTCTTGCGCCACGCTGGTTCGCGCATCACTCTCCCTTGTCCGTCCTTTGTCCGGGGCTGCGGCACCACGACGAACCTGGCACCACCAGCACCCTACCCGCCCCAGCCGGCGCCGCGTTCCCGTCCGGGCCGGGCACCGGGGTAAATTTGAAGGCATGAGCATTGAGCCCGGCAGCACCGCGGCGGCAGCCCCGGCACCGTCCCATGAGTCCCGCATCCACGGCTGCCTGCTGGGCGGCGCGCTGGGCGATTCGCTGGGCTACGCCGTCGAATTCGCGAAGATCGACGAGATCCGCGCCACCTACGGCCCGGAAGGACTGCGGGACTTCACCGGGCTCGAGGGCGGCAGCCACTTCTCCGACGACACACAGATGACGCTGTATACGGTGGACGGCCTGCTGGAGGCACTCGAGTGGGCCAACTCGGGCGTGGCGGCGGACACAAATGCCTGCCTCTGGCTTGCCTACCTGCGCTGGCTCGGCAGCCAGGGCGAGGCACTCCCGGACTCCGCACCCTTCCAGCCGCCGCGCTGGATAGACAGCCACGCAGTGCTCCGGCACCGCCGTGCCCCGGGCAATGCCTGCCTCAGCGGCCTCGCGACCGGGGAAATGGGGACCGTGTACCGGCCGGTCAACCCGGACTCCAAGGGTTGCGGCACGGTGATGCGCTCGGCGCCGTTCGGGCTCATTCCCTACGTCCCGGCGGACGCGGTCTACAAGATGAGTGCGGACGCCGCGTCGCTGACCCACGGGCACCCCGCGGCCCGGCAGAGCGCCGGCGTGTTCAGCCTGCTGATCCATGCGCTGGTCAGTGGCAAGGACCTGCACGAGGCGGCTGGCGCCGCGCTCTCGCAACTGCAGGACGGCCCGCTGCCGAAGGGTGAGGAGCCGGATGCCGCCCTGGTCGACCGCTTTACGACGTCCCTGCGCCTAGCCGCCGCAGCAGCGCCCGGGGCCGAAAGCGAGGGTTCCGGGGGCCTGCTCGGCGCGGAGGAACTGGTGCGGGAACTCGGCGAAGGCTGGGTGGCCGAGGAGGCGCTCGCCGTCGGCCTTTATGCCGTGCTGGCCACCGCACCGGCGACGACGGCGGCTGCCGACAGCCCGGAGGAGCACTTCCGGGCCGCGATCGCGGTGGCGGTGAACCACAGCGGCGACAGCGATTCGACCGCCTCGATCGCCGGGAACATCCTGGGGGCGCACTATGGCGAGGAATGCCTGCCGGCGGACTGGCTGGCGGCCCTCGAGGCCCCCGACGTTATCAGGGGCATGGCCGCACGACTGGCGGCGGTTACGGGCGCCTGAGCGAAATGTTGTTGCAGGCTTCGCAGACATCCTCGGGGATGAGTCCGCGGCGCTGCAGCAGCCCGAAGATCGCACAGCCGAGGCAGAAGCCGGCGAAGGCCTCCAGCGAGGCGGCCGCGATCAGGGCCCCGAGCAGGATCCAGGCCACCGGCGCCAAGCCCGCGGCGAAGAGGATGGCGGCCGCCGTGGACAGGGCAGCTCCGATGCCCTGAGCGAAGCGCTTCGGCGGCCCGGGAACCAGCCGCTTCTTCCCCAGCAGCGGAGTCAGGACCTTGACCGAGAGCACACCGAAGGGCGAAATCCGCGGCCCGAACAGCACCCGCAGCCAGAATCCGGCGGCGATGACCGCCAGCCCCCAGCCGGAGCCGGTCAGGAGCGTCACGAGGGACAGCAGCACCACGAGCGCCGCGGTAATCCGCGCGGAGTACTCGTTCACCGGATTGGGGAAGGCAAAGACTTTGCCCCAGTCGATTCGGCCGTGCGGGTCAGCGGCGGGAGCCTCTGCTGCGCGGGCGGGTGAAGAGATCAGTTTGCTCATCGATTAAGGCTATGAGCGGACCGACCCCGGGCGAAATGATTGTTGCGCCGTATGACCTGCGGGCGAGCGGAGCTCCTAGCCGGCCTGGGCCGCCGCGGCAGCGATGTGGCCGCCCACCATCTGCAGGAACTCCCCCTCGGAGAGGACCTCGATCCGCTGGCCGCGGTCATGCAGTTCCAGGACCCGGCGCGCCTTGCCGGTCAGCCGGCCCGAACGCAGGTCGGTCGCGACGAAGCCGTCCCCCACCACCAGCACCGTGGTGCGGGCGGTGACGCGGCTCTCGGGCCGGGCTCCCAGCTCGGCGGAGCGCAGCTTCGCCTCGGGCCGCGGAATCGCCAGTTCCCCGGTGAACACCACGGTCTGCCCGAACAGCGGGTGGTCCGGTTCGGCCCCGGCGTTGGGCACGGGGTTGGCGCCCTCGTCCGGCCAGGCGGGACGGAACGCGCGGGCCGCCGGAGCCGGGCCTTGCCCGGCGGCGAGCGCCTCGAGGGCGGACCGGGTGGCTTTGGAGAGCGGGTCGCGGCGCGGATCGAAGGCAGGCTGGCGGGAAACGGTCAGCCCCAGCGAGAGGTACAGTTCCGCGATGCTGGCGGCGCCGTTGCGGGCCGCGATGTCGATCAGGATGCCGGCGCACGCCCGGGCGTCCTCGGCGGCGTCGTGGTGGTTGAGCAGCGGCACGCCGGCCTCCTCGGCGGCGTACGGCAGCGAATTGGACACCAGCGAGTAGCAGCGCCGCGACAGCATCACGGTGCAGACGTAGTCGTAGGCGGGGCCGGGCAGTCCGGAGACCTCCAGGCCGGAACGGATCACGCCCAGGTCGAAGGCGGCGTTGTGGGCGGCCAGCACGTCGTCGCCAATGAAGGCACCGATCTCGGGGAACAGTTCACCGAAGCGCGGCAGGCCGGCGACCTGCTCGGGCCGGATGCCGTGGATGCGGACGTTGTTGTGGTCGAAGGCGTCGTGGTTCGCGGGCGGCCGCATCAGCCAGGAGGCCTCTTCGACGACGACGCCGCCGCGCACCTTGCTCAGGCCGACGGCGCACGGCGAACCGCGGAAGCCGTTCGCAGTCTCAAAGTCGATCGCTGTAAAGTCCAAACCCACGCTCCAACTTTAGCGCCGGAACCGGCCGCACCCGGTCAAGTACCCTAGATAGGTGAACCCTTACACCCTGCACGACTTCGCCGTGACCACCCTCGGAGGCGCCGGACCGGTCCAGCCGCGCCTGGCCTCGTTCCTGCCCGACTGGCTCAACCCCCAGGTCTTCCTGGCCGACCCTGCCCTCGCCCCGTGGGTGGTGGTCCTGGTCTGCGGCATCATCTTCGCCGAAACCGGGCTGCTGATCGGCTTCTTCCTGCCGGGTGACTCGATGCTGTTCACCGCCGGGCTGCTCGTCGCGACGGACACGATCAAGTTCAATATCTGGGCGTTTGCCGCGCTGATCGTCGTTGCCGCGATCATCGGCAACCAGGCCGGCTACCTGATCGGTTCCAAGGCCGGTCCGGCCATCTTCAACAAGCCCGATTCCAAGCTGTTCAAGCGCGAGAACGTCGAAAGCGCCCACGCATTCTTCGAGAAGCACGGCGGCAAGGCGCTGATCCTGGCCCGCTTCGTCCCCATCATCCGGACCTTTGTCCCGGTGATCGTCGGCGTGGCCCAGATGAGCAAGCGCAAGTTCTTCATCTACAACGTGATCGGCGCCGTGCTGTGGGGCGGCGGCGTGACCCTGCTGGGCTACCTGCTGGGCGACAAGGTGCCGTGGGTCCGCGACAACCTGGACATTATCTTCATCGCGATCGTGCTGCTCTCGGTCATCCCGATCGGCATTGAAGTGATCCGCGGCCTCATCGCCAGGCGCCAGGCCGAAAAGTACGGCACCGGGCTGGTCGAGGAATTCATCGAGGAGCACGAGCCCGAGGAAGAGCGCAAGACGCCGTAGCGCCCGCTACGGGACAAGCAGTCCGGCCCAAAAGGATGGCGCCCCACACTGTGGGGCGCCATCCTTTTTGCGTTTACCAAGGCAGACGCTACCTGCCGGCCAGGGCCTCCACGATCGCCGGCAGCAGCGCCCGGAAGGCGTGGCCGCGGTGGCTGATCGCGTTCTTCTCCGCCGGGCTGAGTTCGGCGCAGCTGCGGTCCAGGCCGCTCGGCTGGAGCACCGGATCGTAGCCGAAGCCGCCCGCCCCGCGCGGCTCCCGCAACAGCGTGCCTTCCAGCTGGCCGTACTCCACCACTTCGCGCGCTTCCTCGCCGGCCAGGCCCGGCACGGCGAGTGCCGCCGCGCAGACAAAGGCCGCGCCACGGTACTCGTCCGGCACGTCGGCAAGCTGGTCCAGCAGCAGCTGCAGGTTCGCGGCGTCGTCCCCGTGCCGGCCTGCCCAGCGGGCGGAGAAGATGCCCGGGGCGCCGCCCAGGACGTCGACCGCCAGGCCGGAGTCGTCGGCGATCGCGACGAGGCCGGTGGCCTCCGCCACCGCCCGGGCCTTAAGCAGCGAATTCTCAGCGAAGGTCACGCCGGTCTCGGCGACGTCCGGGGCACCGACGGCGCCAGCGTCTACCACCTGCGTGTCGACGTCGAGTCCGGGCAGCTGGCCGCGCAGCAGCTCGCGCAGTTCCCGCAGTTTGCCCTGGTTGTGGGTCGCGAGGACCAGGACCGGCGGGTTCGGCTGGTTACTTGACGGAGCGTCGCTCACGGGGCCTCGGCCAGGGTTTCGCGCTGGATGGCGGCGAGCTGCTCCGTGCCGAGCAGGGCCAGGTCCAGCAGCTTGTTGAGCTCGTCGCGGTCGAACGGCGCGCCCTCGGCGGTGCCCTGGACCTCGACGAACTTGCCCGAGCCCGTGACCACGACGTTCATGTCGGTCTCGGCGCGGACATCCTCCACGTACGGCAGGTCCAGCATCGGCACGCCGTCGATGATGCCCACCGAGACGGCCGCGATGGTGTCCATCAGCGGCTGCGCGTTGCGGGCGATCAGCTTGTTCTCGCGTGCGTAGCGGATCGCTTCGGCGAGGGCGACGTAGGCGCCGGTGATGGCGGCCGTGCGGGTGCCGCCGTCGGCCTGCAGGACGTCGCAGTCCAGCACGATGGTGTTTTCGCCGAGGGCCTTGGTGTCGATGATGGAGCGCAGCGAGCGGCCGATCAGGCGGGAAATCTCGTGCGTGCGGCCGCCGATCTTGCCCTTGACGGACTCGCGGGCGGAGCGGGTGTTGGTGGCCCGCGGCAGCATGGCGTATTCGGCGGTGACCCAGCCGCGACCCTCGCCCTTGAGCCAGCGCGGCACGCCTTCAGTCAGCGACGCCGTGCAGAGCACCCGGGTGTTGCCGAACTCGATCAGGGCGGAGCCCTCAGCCTGCTTGGACCAGCCACGGGTGATGCTGATAGGGCGGAGCTGGTCGGGCGTGCGGCCATCGGCGCGGATGACGGGGGCAGTAAGGGCTTCGGAAGTCATGCCTTCCAGCATATCGACTTGGCAGGTGCGCTTCTTCCCTCGAACGGCCGTTCAGACGGTGTAGTGCACGCCCGCGACGGCAACGGCCACGTGCTGGCCGAAGACCTCCTTGGCCTCGGCCATCACCTTGGTCGGGGATGTCCAGACCGGGATGTGGGTCAGCAGCAGCCGCCGCGCCCCGGCGGCCACGGCCGCTTCGCCGGCGCGTTTGCCGGTCAGGTGCACGTCCTTGATGCCGTCGTCGCGGCCTTCCTCGAACGCCGCCTCGCAGAGGAACAGGTCCGCGTCCCGGGCCGCGTCCTCGAGGCCGCCGCAGGAGTCGGTGTCTCCCGAGTAGCCCAGCACCCGGGTAACCGGGGTGCCGTCCTTGTCCGGTTCGGTGACCTCCACCCGCAGGGCGTAGGCCTCCTCGACCGGGTGGTTCACCGCGAACGGGGTCACGGTGAAGGGGCCCATGGCCACGGGCTTGCGCTCGGACCAGTTGCTGAAATCGAACTCCTCGTGCATGCCCGGGTCCAGATCCAGGCCGTAGGCGGTGGCCATCCGGTCCGCGGTGGCGGCGGGTCCCCAGACCGGGATCCGGCCGCGTCCCCAGCCGCCCGGCTTCCAGCGCACCGCGACGTGCAGCCCGCACAGGTCCATGCAGTGGTCGGGGTGCAGGTGGGTCAGGAAGATCCCGTCGATGTCCTCCAGGTCGGTGTACCGCTGGATGGCGCCAAGGGCGCCGCTGCCCAGGTCCAGTACGATCTTCCAGCTCCGCTCGCCGTCGTGCGCGGTCAGCAGGTAGCACGACGCCGGCGAGCCGGGCCCGGGAAAGGACCCGGTGCAGCCCACGATAGTCAGCTTCACAGGCCGGACCTCCGGAGGCCGGCCAGCGGCGAAGCATCGGAGGCGACAAAATCGGAGGATACGAAGTTGGAGATCCGCGGCCGGCCGGCGCCGGCCTGCGCGGCGGCGATCATTTCCGGGGTGATCCGGGCGAGACTGCCGGTGGGGTACTGCGCGGCCACGTGGTCCACGTGGCGGACGCTGAGGACCTCGGGGCCGAGGAAACGGCGGGCGAGGTGCTCGAACTGCGCGGCGTCGCCGGTGGCGATGAAGTTGTACTCCGGGGCGGTCGTGCCGGTGCGCTCCAGGCCCCGCGACGCTAGCGCACGGTACACGTCTTTGGCAGTTTCTTCCGCGCTGGACACCAGCGTGACGTCCTCACCAAGGACGAAGGAGATCACACCCGTGAGCAGCGGGTAGTGCGTGCAGCCCAGCACCACGGTGTCCACGCCGGCCGCGGTGAGCGGGGCCAGGTATTCGCGGGCGACGGCGAGCAGTTCCGGCCCGGTGGTGATGCCGGCCTCCACATAGGAGACGAAGGCCGGGCAGGCCACCGAGGTGATGTCCAGGTCCGGTGCTGCCGCAAAGGTGTCCTCGTAGGCGCGGGAGCCCACGGTGGCGGAGGTCCCGATCACGCCGACGCGGCCGTTGCGGGTGGCCGCAACCGCACGCCTGACGGCCGGCTGGATCACTTCGATCACCGGGATGCCGTAGCGGGCGGTATACCGTTCGCGCGCGTCGCGCAGCACGGCGGCGGAAGCGGAGTTGCAGGCGATTGTGAGCAGCTTGACGCCGGAATCGACCAGTTCGTCCATCACGCCGAGCGCATTGGCGCGGACCTCGGCGATGGGCAGCGGACCGTAAGGCCCGTGCGCGGTGTCGCCGACGTACAGGATGGATTCGTTGGGCAGCTGGTCAATGATCGACCGTGCCACCGTGAGGCCTCCGACGCCGGAATCGAAGACGCCGATCGGGCGCTCCCCCGGCCGGGAATCCCCGGTGCTGCCCGCTGCGGTCTCCGCCGCAGCTTCCGCTGCCGGATCCGTGCTCGATGCTGAAGTCATGATTATTCGAGGATAGGGCTTCGCCATAGGCGCGGCCATCACATTGTGTCGAGCAACTCGTGTCTAATGGGTCACACGCGGCGCCAGCATCAGCTGATGGTCGTCGGATATCCGACTTCGTAGGATGTGCACATGACGGCACTGCAGATCTATGTCAGCTTCCCCGGAACGGCACGTGAAGCACTCGGCTTCTACGCGGACGTCTTCGGCGGCGAGGTTACCTTGTTTACCTATGCGGAGTTCAACCGCAGCGACGGCCCGCCTGACGCCATCGCCCACGGAATGCTCGACGGCGCCGTCGCTCTGGCCGGATCGGATGCGGCAACCGGCGAGAAGAGCGTCCGGCTCGAAGGCGTGATGCTCTCGTTGCTGGGGACGGCCGAACCGGCGGTTCTGCACGAGTGGTTCGACCGGCTCGCGGAAGACGGCAAAGTAGTCGACCCCCTCTCGCCGAAGCCCTGGGGCGCTTCGGACGGCCAGGTCATCGATCGCCACGGACTTCACTGGCTCATCGGGTACGAACACGCGTCCTAAAGGAGCCGGCCGGCCTCAGGCCTCAAGCGAGGCCAGCATCGCCTGGACCAGGGACTCCTGCAGCCAGGTGGTGAAGTTGTAGACCAGGGCCAGGTAGCTTTCCACGTCCTCGGCCTGCGACCAGTCCTGCATCCGGTGGACGTGCTCGGCGTCGGCGTCGTCCCGGATGTCGAGCCGCTCGGCGAGCACCAGCCGGACGTCGTTGAGCGCGGTGGACCAGTGCCGGGCGTCCGCGGGCGTCAACACCAGCTCGTCCTTGTCCAGGCCGAGGGCTGCAGCCTTCAACGCGCCGATCTTGCTCTCCCGCAGCGAGCGCTCGGTGTACCGGCGGAACTCCAGGGAGGCCTTGTCGTCGTCCTTCATGACGTTGGGCAGCAGCCGGCGCAGTGCGCGGTCCGACGGCTCGCGGGCCTCGGTGTCCAGCCCGACCAGCGCCGCCAGCGGATCCTGGTTGGCCCGTTCCTCCGGCTCCAGCATGGAAATGACGTCGTCGAAAAGACTGCGCAGCAGATCCCGCTCGGCCGGCTCCAGGTAGCCCGTGATGCCCTTGAGCCCGTATTTGAAAGCCTTAGCCACGTTTTCCCTTGCCCTTGCCTGATCCGTTGCCGCCGTGGCCGCTGCTGGCCTTCTCCACGGTGGCCCACAGGCCGTAGCCGTGCATCGCCACTGCATGCTGCTCCACCTGCTCCTTGCTGCCATGCGCCACGATGGAGCGGCCCTTCTTATGGACCTCCAGCATTAGTTTGTTGGCCTTCGCCTCGGAATAGCCGAAGTAGCTGCGGAACACGTAGCTCACATAGCTCATCAGATTTACCGGATCATTCCAGATCACGAGGTTCCAAGGGATGTCCGGGGCGGTCAGGACGTCGGTCGACGACGCTGTTCCGGTCTGGGTGCTCTCCTGGGTGTCAGGGCCGAGCGCAACGCTGAGGGTCATCTGTCCATTCTATGGGGAGGCGCACTAGAGTGAATTTGTGAGTACCTCAGCTGGCTGGGACCATCCCCGCACGTCCCTGTACACCGACCACTACGAGCTGACCATGCTGCAGGCCGCGCTGCATTCCGGTGCCGCCCACCGCAAGTCGGTGTTCGAAGCCTTCGCGCGGCGGCTGCCGGACGGCCGGCGCTACGGTATCGTGGCGGGCACCGGTCGGCTGCTGGAGGGGATCGCCGACTTCCGCTTCGGCGACGCCGAGATCGACTTCCTGCGCCGGACCAAGGTGGTCAACGAGGAAACCTTGGAGTACCTCGCCAATTTCTCCTTCTCGGGCGACATCTGGGGCTACGCCGAGGGCGAGGCATATTTCCCCAACTCCCCCATCCTGATCGTCGAATCCACTTTCGCCGAAGCCTGCATCCTTGAGACGTACATCCTCTCGATCCTCAACCACGACAGCGCCATCGCTTCCGCGGCCTCCCGCATGATCACGGCCGCTGGCGCCCGGCCCTGCGTCGAGATGGGCTCCCGCCGGACCCAGGAGGAATCCGCCGTCGCGGCCGCACGCGCCGCCGTGATCGCCGGCTTCGACAGCACCTCCAACCTCGAGGCCGGCCGGCGCTACGGGATCAAGACGGTGGGCACGGCCGCCCACTCCTTCACCCTGCTGCATGACACCGAGCGCGAGGCGTTCGAGGCACAGATCGCCTCGATGGGTGCCGGCACCGCGCTGCTCGTGGACACCTACGACGTCGAAGCGGCCGTCCGGACCGCCGTCGAACTGGCCGGCGACAAGCTGGGCGCGGTCCGGCTGGATTCCGGCGACCTCGTGGCGCAGGCCCAGTGGGTCCGGCAGCTGCTCGACCAGCTGGGCAACGAGAACACCCGGATCATCGTCACCTCGGACCTCGATGAATTCGCCATTGCGGCACTGCAGTCGGCCCCGGTGGACTCCTACGGCGTAGGCACCTCGCTGGTGACCGGCTCCGGCGCGCCGACGGCGAGCATGGTCTACAAGCTGGTCAGCCGCACCGACGACTCCGGCGCCTTCGTTCCGGTAGCCAAGGCGGCCAAGAACAAGACCAGCAAGGGCGGGCGCAAATACGCGCTGCGCAGGCTCAACGAGCGCGGCACCGCCAGCCAGGAAATCGTCGGCATCGGGCACCACCCGGACGACGACGGCAACGACCGGCAGCTGTTGCAGCAGTTCATCAAGAACGGCGAGCTGCTGCCCGGCTGGACCGGGCCCGAGGGCGTCGTGCGGGCGCGGCAGCGCCACGCGGACAGCATGAAGGAGCTCCCGGCCGTGGTCAACCGGCTCCAGCGCGGCGAAGCAGCCATCCCCACCATCTACGAGGAGGACTGAATGTCACGTGCCTTGATCATCGTTGACGTGCAGAACGATTTCTGCGAGGGCGGGGCGCTCCCGGTCGAGGGCGGAGCGGCCTTGGCGGCCGAGATCAGCGAATATGTCGACGCCCACCACGGGCAGTTCGACCACGTCGTGGCCACCCAGGACTGGCACATCGAGCCGGGCGCGCACTTCTCGGAGCAGCCCGACTTTGTCGACAGCTGGCCGCCGCACTGTGTCGCCGGCACCCGCGGCGCGGAGCTGCACCCGGACCTGGACACCGAATACATCCAGGCCTACTTCCGCAAGGGACAGTTCACCGCGGCCTACTCCGGCTTCGAGGGGCTGCTGGCCCCGGATGACGCCGTCCCCACCGGCGACCGTGCGCCCGGTTCGCTGCCGATAGGCGGCGCCGCCGGTGCCGCAGCCAGCAGCGATTTCGCCGCTGGCGAGGATGCCATCGGCCTGGACGACTGGCTGCAGAGCCACGACGTCGAGGAGGTGGTGGTCGTGGGCATCGCCACCGACCACTGTGTGAAGGCCACCGCCCTGGACGCCGTCCAGGCCGGCTACTCCGTCACCGTGCTGCGCGGGCTCACGGTGGGGATCGCCGAGGATCTCGACGACGCCTTTGCGGAGATGGAGTTCGGCGGCGTCGACATCGCCTGAGCTCGTCGCCGCCTCGAGCCGCACAGTAGACTCGGAATCCTTGCCAGTAACGTCGGACCCGCAAATTCCCGGAGTACACCATGAAGAAGACCCTGACCGTCCTGATCGCTGCCGGGACCCTGCTTGGCGCAGCCGCCTGCTCGGCCCCGAAGATGACCAGCGAGGAAACCTGCTCCCGCGTTAAGGCGATCACCTCCTCGCCGACCTCCAGCTCGGACAAGTTCGGCATGACGCGTCTGGCCAACCAGATCCGCCCCATCGAGGCGACCGCCTCCGAGGAGCTGCAGGCGCCGCTGCAGTCGATTCTGGACTACCTCGACGAGTCCGCCAAGAAGGAACCGGACACGGCCAAGCTGGAAGAACTGAAGGCCCAGTACACCGCGGCGGGCCAGAAGCTCTCGCAGACCTGCGGCGGGACCCGGTAGCAGCGGCGGCACGCCAACAATAATGCATCAAAAAAGGGACCGGTCACGCCGGTCCCTTTTTGCATCCGGTCTTCTTGGCCGGTGCGGCGGCCGCCGGCAGCCGCCTATTTCCGGCCGATGAACCAGTCCTGGAGCTTCCGGAGCCGGGTTTGCAGCTGCTCTTCGTTGGCCTGGGCCACGGCCGGGCCGCCGCACACGGTCCGCAGCTTGGTGTGGATGACGCCGTGCGGGGTCCCGGTCCGTGCGGACCAGGCCGCGACGTTCTTGGCCAGCTCCGTGCGCAGGTCCATCAGCATCCGGTGGTCCGGCACGGCCGGCGCCGCTTCGACGGTTCCGGCCCGCGAAGCGTCCCCCTGCGGGGCGCGCTTGTTCTTGCGGTTGAGCTGTTCGTGCTGGCGCTGGCGCAGCAGGGTGCCGACCTGTTCGGCGTCGAGCAGGCCGGGAATCCCGAGGAAGTCCAGCTCATCCTCCGAGCCCACCTCGCCGCCGGTCCCGAACTCGCCGCCGTCGAACAGCACCCGGTCGAAGGAGGCCTGCGAGTCGAGCGCCTCGAACTTGCCCTTCATCAGGGTGTCGGAGGCTTTCTCCTCGCGGTTCGCCTCGTCCATCAGCGAATCCTCGGGGTTGAACAGCCCGTCGGCGTCTTCCTTCTCCGGGCGGTCCAGGGCGTGGTCCCGCTCGGCTTCCATGGAGTTAGCCAGCGCCATCAGCTGCGGCACCGAGGGCAGGAACACCGACGCCGTCTCGCCGCGCTTGCGGGCACGAACGAAGCGGCCCACGGCCTGGGCGAAGAACAACGGGGTCGACGTCGAGGTCGCGTAGACGCCGACCGAAAGCCGCGGGACGTCCACGCCTTCGGAGACCATGCGGACCGCAACCATCCAGCGCTTGTCGCCGGCCGAGAACTCCTCGATCTTGCTGGAGGCCTTCGCGTCGTCGGAGAGGATGACGGTGGGTGATTCGCCGGTGATCTTCTTCAACTGGCCGGCGTAGGCCCGCGCGTCGTCGTGGTCGGTGGCAATCACCAGGCCGCCGGCGTCGGGCACGGTACGCCGCACCTCACTGAGGCGCTTGTCCGCCCCGGCCAGCACGGCCGGGATCCACTCGCCGGCCGGGTTCAATGCCGTCCGCCAGGCCTGGGACGTGATGTCCTTGGTGACCGCGGCTTCGCCGAGGGAGGCCGCCATCTCGTCCCCGGCGCTGGTCCGCCAGCGCATCTGGCCGGAGTAGGCCATGAACATCACCGGGCGGACCACGTGGTCGCGGAGGGCCTTGCCGTAGCCGTAGGTGTAGTCGGCCTTGGAGCGACGGATGCCGTCGCGGTCCTCGGCGTACTCGACGAACGGGATCGGCGAGGTGTCCGAACGGAACGGAGTACCCGTCAGGGACAGGCGCCGGGCCGCGGGATCGAAGGCCTCGCGCAGACCGTCGCCCCAGGACAGCGCTTCGCCGCCGTGGTGGATTTCGTCGAGGATCACCAGCGTGCGCGCCGCCTCGGTCTTGGCCCGGTGCAGCATCGGCTTGCTGGCCACCTGGGCGTAGGTGACCGCGACGCCGATGAAGCCGCGGCCGTGCTGGCCGTCGGCGTTCTTGAAGTTCGGGTCGATCGCGATGCCCACCTTCGCGGCGGCATCGGCCCACTGGCGCTTGAGGTGGTCTGTCGGGGCCACGATGGTCACCCGGTTCACCACGCCGGCCTCGATCAGCATCGAGGCCACGCGCAACGCGAAGGTGGTCTTGCCTGCGCCGGGGGTGGCGACCGCCAGGAAGTCCTTGGGGTGGCTGCTGAAATAGCTGTCCAGGGCTTCCTGCTGCCAGGCACGCAGCTTCGGGGCGGTACCCCACGCGGCCCGCTCGGGATATGCGGGGGGCAGCACGGGTCCGCCAAAGAGTGTCTCTGTCACTTAGGAGTCCTCCCCTCCGCGCACGGCAGCCGGTTCCGGAGAAACCCAATTAAGCACAAAAACACCAATCTTTTTCGGATGAACCGGACAGCAGGAGCGCGGCGGATCCCGCAGCGCGGGGCGGCAGTGCCGGCACGGCGCCGGCAGCCGCAACGGATCCAGCCCGCTGCGGGTGGCCTATGTCGAAGGCCTTATTTCCCGGAGTCTCCGCCGTCGCCGCCCGGGCGGAGGCCCTCATAGACCTCTTTGCACTCCGGGCAGACCGGGAACTTCTTCGGATCGCGGCCGGGCGTCCACACCTTGCCGCAAAGGGCAATGACGGGTTCACCCGACAGGGCGGATTCCATGATCTTTTCCTTGCGCACGTAGTGCGAGAAGCGCTCCCGGTCGCCCGGCTCCACTTCCTGGCGCAGTTCCTCGCGCTCAATCGTAGCCGTCGACGTCCCGGCTCCGGAGAGCTCACGCATCGGGTCGTTTTCCAGGTCGTTTTCCAGGGCACTCGTCATGGGATCCGTCATGCTGGTCATGACATCCATCTTAGCCGCTGGTACGGACGGAATCGCGACGGCGGCTTCCGGCGTCGGACGGAATGCCGGCGCGCCGGGGGCCCTCCGGTGGCGCTCGGCGCCCCTCCGGGCACGCCGTCGCCGTTGTTACAGACCCTGCCAGCGCGGCTTGCCGTCGTAGCTGTGCCGGTAGTAATCGGCGAGTCGGAGCGAGGAGGCCGCCGCCTCGTCCAGGAGGACGGTGACGTGGGGATGCAGCTGAAGGACAGACGCCGGACAGATGGCGGCCACTGGTCCCTCGGCGAAGTCGCGGACGGTCTGTGCCTTCTGCGCCCCGGTGGCGAGGAGGATCACGTGCCGGGCGTCCAGGATGGTCCCGAGTCCCTGGGTGAGGACGTGGTGCGGCACCTCGGCCAGGCTCCCGAAAAAGCGGGCGTTATCCCGCCGCGTCTGCTCAACCAGGGTTTTGATCCGGGTCCGGGACGCGAGCGAGGACCCCGGTTCGTTAAAGCCGATGTGTCCGTCCGTACCCACCCCGAGGAGCTGGAGGTCCACTCCCCCGGCGGCCCGGATCGCGTCCTCGTACGCCCGGCAGGCCGCGGGAATGTCGTCGGCCTCCCCCTCTGGTCCGCGGACGTTGTCCGGGCTGATGTTCACGCGGCCGGTGAATTCGCGCCGGATGACTTCGCGGTAGGACTCGGGGTGCCCCGCCGGGAGCCCGACGTATTCGTCCAGGATGAAGGCGCGGGCACGGCCGAAGTCGAGGCCGCCGCGCTCATGCCGCTGCGCGAGCTCCTCGTACACCGGCAGCGGCGACGATCCGGTGGCCAGGCCCAGGACGGCATCGGGCTTGCGCCGCAGCAGGGTCTCGATCGCGTCGGCGGCGAGGGCGGCAATCGGCCTGCCGCCGGGAAGAATGACGACCTCCATGACGGCAGGCTATCCCACTCCGGCACCCACGGCCCGGGCCGTCAGACCCGGTCAGCGGTTGACGGCCAGCTGCGCCAGCAGTTCCGGGGTGCGCGAATCGAACCATTTGCCGCCCAGCCGCACCCCGGCGATGAACAGGGCCAAGCCCAGCACCGGCCCGAGGACCAGACAGATCCAACCCGCCACCGCGCTGCCGCCCGCGAGCTGCAGCGCCACCAGCACCAGCTCCGGGCTCACCAGCAGCAGCAGGACCGCCATGCCGCCGAACTGCACGGCCAGGGTCTGTGCCACGTTGCCCGGCGGCTTCTTGAACGGGCTGTCGCCGGGCAGCGGCACGGGCACGGTGTAGCGCGCCGAGACCACGGAGGACAGACCCAGCCCGGTGAACAGCACGCCCAGGGCCAGGCCGAGGATGCCGGGCAACAGCGTCCAGTCGCCGGTAAAGAACATCGGGAGGACGCTGAAGACCAGCACCACTGGCAAAGCGAAGACCAGGCACGCCACGGCTCTTCCGAGCCTGTCGTGCAGGCCGCGCACGCCGGCGGAGACGTGCAGGGCAAAGGCCGTGCTGTCGTAGGAGACGTCCGATGCGATGGACCAGGCGAGCAGGAAGGCGGTCAGCGGACCGACGAACAGCAGGATCCCGTAGAACCCGGTCTGGCTGGCCTGGAAGAAGAGCAGCACCGGCAGCAGCGGCACCACCACCAGGGCGCCGGCGTAGCGTGGATCGCGCAGCCAGTAGCTCAGCGAGCGCGCAACGATCGCTCCCGTGGGGGTGGCCGGAACCAGGGCGAACAGCCCCAGCCCGGCCGCTTTCTTCTTTGCGGTGCCGGCGTAGGGCGGTGTGACGAGCGCGCGCTGCAGCAGGAGCTTCCAGCACAGGGCAAGGGCCGCCAGGGTGGCGGCGGCGATGAGCAGCTTGAGCGCGGCCGGCCCATAGTGGCCGGCGGCAAGCTCTCCGCCGAGGGCCCACGCGGCCCCGGCGGGCGTCCATTCGAGGAACCGCGCAAGCTCAGCCACGAACCCGGCGTTGCCGGCGATCCCGCGGGCGACGCCGGCAACAATTGGCCCCATCAACACCAGCGGGATCAGGAACGCCACCGCGCTGACGTCCTTGAAGCGCCGGGAGCTGGCCAGGCTCACCGTGCCGGCCGTGACCACCCTGGAGAGCACGACGCAGGTGAGCACGCCGAGGACCGCGCCGGCCAGGGCACCGGCCGCGGCAAGGAAGCCACGGGACCAGGTGCCCACGGTGGCCAGCGCAACGAGCGTCGTCGCCGCCCCCGGAATGCCGATCAGCCCGGCCAGCGCGAGGCCTGCCAGCAGTTGCGGCATCGGCACCGCAAAGGTCGTGAACCGGGCCGGGTCCAGCGTCATGTCCGCCGCCGACGCCACAATCGGGATGACCGCCCAGCCCAGGACCGCGGCCGCGCCGCCCAGCACCACCACCGTCTGGGCCGTCGCGACGTCGGCCTGGCGCAGGAGCAGCAGCCCGGCGACACCGAGCCCCACAATCCCCAGGGCGTACAGCGCCCCGATGCCGAGGCCCACCAACTGCCAGGGGCTGCGCCGGAGGCTGTTGCGCAGCAGGGTGAGCTTGAGCCTCAGAAGGTGCGCAACCATTCCAGCCCTTCCGTGTGGCTGCGGCCGCCCACCAGCTGGACAAAGCGGTCCTCCAGCGACTCGCCGGCGCGCACCTCGTCGACGCTGCCGGCGGCCAGCACCCGGCCGGCTGCCACGACGGCGACGTGGTCGCACATCCGCTGCACGAGGTCCATGACGTGGCTGGAGACGATCACCGTGCCCCCGGACGCGACGTAGCGGTCCAGAATGTCACGGATGTTGGCGGCGGAGACCGGGTCCACCGATTCGAACGGCTCGTCCAACACCAGCAGCCGGGGCGCGTGGATCAGCGCCGAGGCCAGGGCGATCTTCTTGGTCATGCCGGCGGAGTAGTCCACCACCAGCGTGCCGGCGTCCTGGCTGAGGTCCAGGGCAGCGAGCAGCTCCGCCACCCGCGACGCCACCACCTCACGGTCCATGCCGCGCAACAGGCCCGCGTAGCTCACCAACTGCTCGCCAGTCAGCCGGTCGAAGAGCCGGACACCGTCCGGCAGCACTCCCATCAGCTTCTTGGCCTCCAGCGGACGCTGCCAGACATCAACGCCGTGGACCAGGGCGGTGCCGAAATCCGGCCGCAGCAGCCCGGTGGCCATCGACAGCGTCGTGGTCTTGCCGGCGCCGTTGGGGCCGACGATGCCGTAGAAGGAGCCGGTCGGAACGTCGAGGCTGATGCCGTCGACGGCGATCTTGGTGCCGAAGCGTTTGGCCAGCCCGCGCAGGGCCAGCGCCGGGACTGGGGGTCGCGGGTGCGGGCGTTCGAAAGTCATGACGTTAGACTAACCGCCGCGGCCGCCTAAAACGTGTGCCGCGGGATGGCGCGTTCGTACTGCGGCGGCCAGGCCAGCTCGTGGCCCAGTTCGAACGCGGCACGCAGCCACCAGTGCGGGTCCCGCAGCGCGGCACGGGCGATGAACACGCCATCGGCCTGCCCCGTGGCGACTGCGTGCTCGGCCTGTCCTGCCGAGGTCAGCAACCCCACAGTGCCGGTCCGTACACCGGCTTCGCGACGGATCCGGGCGCTGAATCCGGTCTGGTAGCCGGGGCCGACCGGAATCGACTGGTGCGCCACGGCCCCGCCGCTGGAAACGTCCACGAGGTCCACCCCGTGTTCGCCGGCTGCGCGGGCCAACCGCACCGAGGCTTCGGCGTCGATGCCGCCCTCGGCCCAGTCGGAGGCGGAGATCCGCAGCAGCAGCGGCATCGAGTCCGGGATGACGTCCCGGACGGCGTCGATCACGGCCAGGGTCAGCCGGTTGCGCCCGGCCTCGTCCCCGCCCCAGCTGTCGGTCCGGTCGTTGACCAGCGGGCTCTGGAACTGGTGCAGCAGGTAGCCGTGGGCGCCGTGGATCTCGATCGTGTCGAAGCCGGCGCCGACAGCCCGGACCGCGGCGGCGGTGAAGTCGGCGATCACGCCGTCGATCTCTTGCTCTGTCATGGCCGACGGCGGGGCATAGCCGTCGAAGGCGCCGGTGCCCGGGCCCAGGGTGCTCCAGCCGCCCTCGGAGGCGGGCACTGTGCCGGTCTTGCCGGAGAACGGCCAGTAGGAGGACGCCTTGCGTCCGGCATGCGCCAGCTGCGTGCCGATCTTGGCGTTGGCGGAGCCGTGGCGGTGGACGAAGGAGACAATCCGCTGCCATGCCTCGGCCTGGGCGTCGTTGTAGAGGCCGGCGTCCCGGGGGCTGATCCGCCCGGCCGCGTTGACGGCGGCCGCCTCGGTCAGGATCAGGGCTGCTCCGCCGGTGGCGAAGGAGCCGAGGTGCATCAGGTGCCAGTCATTGGGCACGCCCTCACCGGTCTCAGGTTCGCAGCTGTACTGGCACATCGGGGAGACCCAGCCGCGGTGCTCCAGCCGCAGCGAGCGCAGCTCCAGCGGGGTGAACAGCGCCGAGCCCACTAGAACAGCACCCGCGCGAGGTTCTGCCGGGCCTTGGCAACACGCGGGTCGGAGGTCCCCACCACGTCGAAAAGCTCAAGCAGGCGCACCCGGGCGGTTTCCCGTTCCGGGCCGAAGTTCCGGCCGATGAACGTCACGATTCGTCCCAGGCCGTCCTCGACGTGGCCGCCGGCAATGTCCAGGTCGGCAACGGCGAGCTGGGCCTCCAGGCTGTCCGGCTCCTCGGCGGCACGGCCGCGGAGTGCGTCCGTTTCTGCGGCCGACAGTGCCTGCAGGCGGCCCATGAGCTCTACCTGCGCCAGGCCGGCCTTGGCCTCGGCGTCGGCGGGCATCTCGGTCAGCGCCTGCCGGTAAGCCGCGGCAGCGCCGTCATAGTCGCCGGCTTCGATGGCGTCGAACGCCTTCTGGTGCAGGGGCGGCAGCGGCGGAGCCTCGGGCTCGGCCGCGCCGGGGCCGCCGGCGCCGATCCGGCCGGTCACGCCATTGGCCGCCGCCACCTTGAGGAGTTCGTCAAAGAGGCTGCGCACCTGCTGCTCCTCGGCGCCGCCCTGGAACAGCGGCACGGGCTGGCCCTTGACCACGGCGACGGCGGTCGGAACGGCCTGCACCTGGAAGGCCTGCGCGAGTTGGGGGAATGCATCGATGTCGGCGGCGCCAAGAACCAGCCGTCCCTCGTAGCTTTCGACGATCTGTTCCAGCGCATCCACGAGCTGCGCGGACCCGGGCGAGTAGTTGGCCCATAGCGCAATCACCACCGGAACCTGGGCGGAGAGGTCCACGAGCTCCTGGAAGTTGGCCTCGGTGACGTCCACCCGCAGTGGAGTCCCGGCGGAGCCACCGTCGGGTGCACCAGCGCCCGCGCCGGCCGCGCCTGCTCCGGGGGCCGGCGGCCGTCCCGCCCCGGCGCCCGCCGGCGGCGCGGGGCGCTGCTTCAGCGAGGAGAGGTCGACGGCGCCGCGCAGGTTGAGCGGGTTGGCGGCAGCTGGAGGGACCGGGCGGGAAGCTGGCGAAGTCATAGCTCCACTCTATCCACTACGCCGCACGCAGCAACGACCGGGCCGCGATTGCGGCCCGGTCGTTGCCGTGAGCTTCCGGCCAGGGCGTCAGCCGGGCTGTGTCCTGCTGGAGGCTACTTGATTTTTGCCCCGATCAGGCCGCGGGTGGCGGCAACCAGTTTCATCGGGTCCTTCGAACCGGTCGGCGGGACATAGACGGCCACGGCTTCGGCGAAGCTCAGGACCATCCCGGTGCTCGTCTCCTTGCCTCCGGCCAGGGCCGCGGCGTCGTTACCGATCGTCAGCTTGTCGCCGGAGTTCTTCGGCGTCCCGTCGAAGGCGAAGTCCAGCCGGCCCAGGACCAGGGCGCCGCCGTCGGCGGTGCGGAACACCACGGTGTCCTCAGGAACAACCTTGTGGCTGAAGCTGAACTTGCCGTTTGTGCCCGACTTCACCACGTCCTTCTGGTACGCCAGGGTGTCAGCAATGTACGGCGAGGACTGCCCTTCCGTGAGCTTGTCCTTGAAGCTGGAGTCGGCCTTGGTCAGCCGGTCGGCCAGCCCGGACAGCGCTTCCTGGCCGCTGTACAGCAGCCCGGACTTGTCCGAGGCAGCCAAGGTCTCGGTGCCCCCGCGGTTGATACCCGGGAAGGTGGTGCCCGGCTGCAGCGGAGTGGCCGCAACCAGCTTGTAGTTCTCCCGCGGGGCAGCCTGCACGAGGGTCAGCAGCTGCGGGACCACGTTGCCGTCACCCTGCGTCACAGCCATGACGGAGCGCGGCCAGCTGCGCTTATTGCTGACCACCGTGGTGAGGAGCTTCGTGGAGCGCACCGGCATCCGAGGCTCATAGCTGCCCACCCGGGAACGGATCTTGTAGTTCTGCTTGCGCACCTCGAGTTCGGTCGCCCCTACGCGGGGCGCAAGCTTGGCGGCGTCCTTGGCCGCGTCGCCGGCGTCGACGGCGCTGGCGACCTGCTCAAGGATGCGGCGGAACTGCGCGTCCAGCAGGACCGGAGCATCGGCGGCCTGGCCGGCAGCCGAGGACGAGGAACTGCTCGGCGACGGCGAGGGAGCCTGGCTGGCCTGCGCCGCGACGCCCGTGCCCGCTACCGCGGCGGCGGTCAGCAACGCTACCGCCGCACCGGAGCGGCGGCGAAAGGCCGACGGGGCAACAACGCGTTCAACACTGCCGTCGCGGGCCGGAGCGGCGCCCGGGGCACCGCCGGCGTTGGGGGCAGCGACCTTGGCCTTGGCCTTGGCCCGCGCGCGCTGGGCAAACAAGCTGCCCTTCGGAGTGCCCCCGCCGGAGCCACCGGCGGCACCGCCGTCGTCGGTGTTGCTCTCGTTCTCCCGCTTGATTAACAGCAAGGCCGCGCCGGCGAGGATCAGCAGGCCGCCCAGCACCATGAACGGAACGGCCCAGGGAGTGGACGTGTCATTCGGGAACGTCATCGAGATCGACGAGGGGGCGGCCTTGGAGCCGTCCGAGGCGAGCAGCAGGGCCCAGTCGCCGTCCGCCGGCGCCGTCCAGGAGTAGTCCAGTTCGCCATTGGCATTCTCCGTGGTGACCCACAGGTCGGAGCCTGCCGGGGACGGCGCCTTCGCGTCGCCGTCGGCGTGGTCAAGCTGCAGCGACTTGCCGTCGTCCGAGACACCGGACACGGTGTTGTGGGCGGTCTTCCCCACCCACGCATCGACATCGTCCGGGCGGCCGGCGGCGAGCATGAAGTTGCCCTCCCCCTTGACCTGGATCTTCACCGTGCCGCCGTGCAGGGTGCGCAGTTTCTCGTCGAAGACGGTCAACGGGGCAGCTGTGCCGCCCGTGGGTGCGGTGGCGGTGACGGTCTCGGCCGGAGCCCAAACCGTCTTCTGGCCGATCCCGGCCAGCAGTGTCAGGAGGCCGAGCAGCACAAGTGCAACTGCAGTCTTGAAACGCAAAATATTACCTATCATCAGCGGACACGTAGCTTTAAGAGTAACCGTTTTGTTACCTGAGAGTCAGATCGGGGTCCTTGTCAAGCCCCTCATCGGCGTCGTCGGTCGCTGCTGAGCCGCCAGCTGGCAAGGCTGCTGATAGTGTTTGCGGTGATCATCACACCCGGCCCGCAACCGCGGTTTTGCAGGGAATTTTCGGAGAAAAAGGGCCTTCAACGCAGTGACTGAACCCACGGATGCGTCCCCCGTAGGACACCCCGCAAGCCAGGAATCCGGCAGCCAGCCACGCGGACCGCACGAGCCGGCCCCGCAGCTCTCGACCCCGCGCGCAGCCGCGGCGGGCTTCTTGATTTCGATGGCGCGCCGCCTGCGACAGCCGCTGCCGGGCGCCCAGCCTCGCCTGCGTTTCGAGATGCCGCCCGAACAGGATGAGGAAGCCCCGTCCGCCCCGGACAGCGAGAGCACCGCAAAGTTCGGCGATCCCGGCCCGCGGATGTCGTCCCAGCACCCGCTGTACGTCGGCTTCATGGGAACTGTCGGCGTGGGCGCTGCCCTCCTGGTTTATTGGATCGGTTCCAACACCACCCAGCTGCTGCTCTGGATTGTCACCGCGCTGTTCATTGCCCTCGGCCTGGATCCCGTGGTGCGCTGGCTGGAAGGCAAAAAGGTGCCGCGGCCGGCGGGAATCCTGGTCTCCGTCGCCGTGCTGGCGCTGGCCGTCACCGGTTTCTTCGCCACTTTGATCCCCACGATCGTCCAGCAGGTGACCCAGGTCGTCCAGGAAGCGCCGCACTGGATCCAGGACTTCATAGACTCCGACTTCTTCCGCACGGTGGACAGCCAGTTTGGCGTGCGCGACCGGATCAGCCAGGAACTCGAGAAGTTCGTCAACAACCCGGAGGCCATGAGCGGGATCTTCGGCGGCGTCGTCGGGTTCGGCTCCACCGTGGCGAACGGCCTGTTCGGCGCCCTGATCGTCCTGGTCCTCAGCCTCTACTTCCTCTCCGCCATGCCGGCCATGAAGAAGTGGGGCTACCGGCTCGCCCCGCGCTCCCGCCGCGCCCGGGTCGAGGCGCTATCCGAGGAGATCACCGGCTCGGTCGGCAACTACGTCATCGGCCAGGTCTGCGTGGCGCTGCTGAACGCCACCTTCGCCTTCATCGTGATGTCGATCGTGGGGGTGCCGTTCGCCTTGCTGCTCGCGTTCGTCGTGGCCCTGCTCGCCTTCATCCCCCTGGTCGGCGGCATGATCGCCGGCGTGCTGGTCACCTTGATCGCCCTCACCGCGGGCTGGCAGACGGCCGTGGTCTTCGCGATCTGCTACTTCGCCTACCTGCAGTTCGAGGCGTACTTCATCTCACCGCGCATCATGCAGAAGGCAGTCGCAGTGCCCGGCGCGGTCGCCGTGATCTCGGTGATCGCCGGCGGCAGTGTGCTCGGCGTGCTCGGTGCCCTGATCGCCATCCCCACGGCCGCGGCGATCATGCTGCTGGTCAAGGAAATCTTCATCGTGCGCCAGGACAAGCACTAGCGGTTCCCGGCTCAGGAGTGGGCGGTGGCCACCGGGCCGGCCCACTCCTCGGGCAGGGCACTGCTGCTGCCGCCCGGGAGCACCTCGGCCACGATCTCGTTGAGCACCCGGCCGGCGTACTTCTCGCCCACCCACAGGTGCTTGGCGCCGTCGACGCCCACGACGTCGGCGTGCGGCACCGGGCTGAAGCGCTCAGCGGCGGCCACCGGCTGCAGGTAGTCGTCGTGCTCCGGGACCAGGACCTTCAGCGGCTTGCCGGAGGCGGCCCATTCCTTGAGGTGGACGTCCGTGGCGCGGTGCAGCGGGGGCGAGAGCAGGATGGCGCCCTCGATTTCGGAGGCCACGGGCTCGGTGGCGCCGTACATCAGCGCGAGTTCGGTGCCGAAGGACCAGCCGACCAGCCAGCGGTTGGGCAGTCCGCGCTCGACGGCGAAGCGCACCGCCGCCTCCACGTCGAGCCGTTCGCCGATGCCTTCCTCGAAGGAACCCTGGCTGGTTCCCCGCGGCGAGGAGGTCCCGCGCGTGTTGAACCGCAGCACCGCGATGCCGGCGAGGGCCGGGAGGCGGTAGGACGCCTTGCGGTAAACGTGCGAGTCCATGAAGCCGCCGTGGGTCGGCAACGGGTGCAGCGTGATGAGGGTTGCCTTGATCTCCCCGGACTCGGGAAGCGCCAGTTCGCCGACCAGCCGGTGACCGTCCGCGGTGCGAAGTTCCACGTTTTCGCGGTGCGCCGGCAGCACGGTCGAGGCACGGATGGCGGTGGGCGCGGTGGGCTGGCTGAACACGTAGGACGCCGGGTCGAAAGTCATGCCCTCCAGCTTAGCGAAACCGGGCAGGGTTGGCCGTCCCAGTTGGCCCCGGCGAAGGCGCTCAGCGGTACCGGTAGCTGCGCGAGGTCCAGCAGTTCGAGTGCCAGTGCCGGCGCTCGGCCAGGCCGGCGGCCGCGCCAAAGATGTGGTCCTCCGACCAGACGACGAGGTGCGCGGTGCCCGGCGGCACGGCGGTGAAGCATCCGGGGCAGATGTACGTCTTTCCGGCCCGGCTGGCGGAGATCGAGCGGACCATCCATTCGCCGTCGGGGGCGCTCTCCCGCCGCGCGATCCCGGTCCGGGCGCGCTCCAGGTCCAGTTCCGGCGCGGGGCCGGCGCCTTTCCCGGCACCCTTCCCTCCGCCTTTCCCTGTCCCTTTCCCTACCCCTTTTCCTGCGGAAGAGTGGCCGGACGCGGCTCGGCGGGGTCGGTTGGAACGGGGCATGACTCCATTCTGCCCCAGCCCGGCTGCTCCCCCACCACCACGAGGCCGCCACGGCTCCCGGGAGCACCGCATCAGGCGGTAGTGTTGACCGGGTGCGTTTAGTCATAGCCCGTTGCTCCGTTGATTATGTCGGCCGGCTCAAAGCCCATCTTCCGCTCGCCACCCGGCTCCTGTTGGTCAAAGCCGACGGTTCGGTCCTGGTCCACTCGGACGGCGGATCCTACAAGCCGCTGAACTGGATGAGTCCCCCGGCGAGCCTGCGCGTCTCCACGCCGGACGAGGTCGACGTCGAAGTAGGCGTCATCGAGCAGTGGACCGTGCAGTCCGCGAAGACCGATGACCGGCTCATCATCAACATCCACGAACAGCTGCATGACACCTCGCATGAGCTGGGCCAGGACCCCGGACTGATCAAGGACGGGGTCGAGGCGGACCTCCAGCGGCTGCTCGCGGAGCAGATCGAGACCCTCGGCGCCGGCTTCTCGCTGATCCGCCGCGAGTACTTCACCGCGATCGGCCCGGTGGACATCCTGGCCCGCGACGCCAACGGCGCCACTGTGGCGATCGAACTCAAGCGCCGCGGCGACATCGACGGCGTCGAGCAGCTCACCCGCTACCTTGAGCTGCTGAACCGCGATCCGCTGCTGGCGCCGGTGCGCGGCATCTTTGCCGCCCAGCAGATCAAGCCGCAGGCCAAGGTGCTGGCGAACGACCGCGGCATCGATTGCGTCACCCTGGACTACGACGCCATGCGCGGCGTCGACGACAGCGAGTCCCGGCTCTTCTAGGGCCATCCCGGCGGACCCGCCCTAGACTCTGAGCATGAACCTCACCCAGGCCGGGCGGCACCTGCTGTACGGCACCCTGGTCAGCGACGGTGCCGTGCAGCACGACGCCGTCATGGCCGTGGCGGGCGGACGGATCGCGTACGCCGGCCCCGCCGCCGGATTCAACCCCGAGGCCGCCGGGTTCCGTGACGCGCCGGCCCCGGAGCTGCCGCCCGGCGCCCTGATCCTTCCGGGACTGGTGGACCTGCACTGCCACGGCGCGTACGGCGGCGACTTCCCCGGCGGCGGGGAGATCCCGGCGCGGCGTGCCATCGACTTCCTGCACCGTTCCGGGACCACCACCCTGCTCGCCAGCCTCGTGACCGCCTCCCGGGAGTCGCTGCTGCACGGAATCGCCCTGCTCGCCGGACTGAGCGAGGAAGGCCTGCTGGCCGGCATCCATCTGGAGGGCCCCTTCCTCGCCGCGGCGCGGTGCGGTGCGCAGGACGCGGACTTCCTGCGCGATCCCCATCCGGGACTCCTCGCCGAGCTGGTGGCCGCCGCACGCGGCACCCTCGCCACGATGAGCTTCGCCCCCGAGCTTTCCGGGGCGGACGGACTCGTCCCGTTGCTGGCCGGGCACGGCGTGGTGCCCTCGCTGGGCCATACCGACTGTGACGACGCCACCGCCGCGGCGGCGCTGCGCTCGGCCGGGGAGGCACTGCGGGCGGAGTCGTCCGGGCGCGGCACGCGGCCCACGGTGACCCACCTGTTCAACGGCATGCCGCCCCTGCATCACCGGGCCCCGGGCCCCGTCGCCGCGTGCCTGCGCAGCGCCGCGTCCGGCGAGGCGGTGCTTGAGCTGATCGCCGACGGCACGCACCTGGACCCGGCCGTCGTCGCCACGGTGTTCCAGCTGGCCGGCGCCGCCAACATCGCACTGGTGACCGATTCGATGGCCGCCGCGGGCCTGCCCGACGGCGCGTACAGCCTCGGCCGCTCCGCCGTCACCGTCTCGGCAGGCGTCGCCCGCCTCGATGCCGGCGGTTCCCTCGCCGGCGGCACCGCCACCCTGCTCGAGGTCGTCCGCCGCACCGTCGCCGCCGGTGTGCCGCTGCCCGACGCCGTCCGCTCGGCCACTGCGGTCCCCGCCGCGGTCCTCGGGCTCGGCGCCGAAGTGGGCTCCCTGCGCCGCGGGCTGCGGGCCGACGCCGTCGTCGTCAATTCCGGACTCGGCCTTTACCGCGTAATGCGCTGCGGGGAATGGCTGGCACCGCTTTCCTAATGTGTCTTTCGGCGCTCCCGGCAGTTCCGAACGCTTTCCGCGGCCGCGATCTCGTTCATGAACTCTTTACATAAAATTTCTGGAATTATGAGCCGCGCCCGTTGACCTGACGCAGGCGGCATGAAATTCTTGTACCAGTCTTTGTGTAGGTGTTTTTCATGCTCGCAAGACATGTTGCGAGCGTGAAGCTCCTGCCGCCAAGGCCCGGTCAATCCGGGCGGAAGCCAAGGTTCTTCTCGCAGAGTGACCAAGCCCGGGGCAAAGTGCGCCGGACTTCTTCAAGATCCACAATGAGGAGAATTAAATGGCACAGGGAACCGTCAAGTGGTTTAACGCTGAAAAGGGCTTCGGCTTCATCACCCCGGATGACTCCGATGGCGATGTCTTCGTTCACTACTCCGAGATCCAGACCGGCGGCTTCAAGACCCTCGACGAGAACCAGCGCGTTCAGTTCGAGATCGGCCAGGGCGCCAAGGGCCCCCAGGCTACCGGCGTCACGCTGGTCTAGTCTCTTTCGGCAATACTGCTTCCGGCAGTACCGCTGCATGAATGATCCCCGGCATTAGTGCCGGGGATCATTTCTTTGCGTTTAAACCCCTCAGGCAGCCGCATTGTTTGCCGGGATTCCCCTTAACGGCAGGCGGATAATGGCACCGGCCGTGAATTAGCGCACCAGCGTGCGGAGCAGGCGCGCACTCTGGCGGACTGAAAGGTCAGGAAGGTAAGCGCGGCTCAAAGCGCGCCCCATCGCCGGCAGCTGCAACGGATCCTGGTAGTACAGGTAGAGCGTGCGGTAATCCGGCTTGAACCGCGATTTGAACGTGGCCAGGGAACGGAATCCGTAAGCTGGTTCCAGCGCCCGGCCCACCACGTCCAGAATTCCGGCGAGCCCCTCGCTGTCGCGCGGCCCTCCGTCGCCGTCTCCCCGCGCTTCCTCCCTGGCGAGCGGAGAGCCGGAGAGCGAGATCACTTCCACCGAATCACGCAGCTTCAGTACGGCCGAGGCGATCAGGAACTCCATCACGCCGGGGAATGCGTCACCGCGGCGGCGCATGACGTCCAGCGTCCAGCTCACCACCCGTCCGCCGTCGTAGACCGGCAGCCAGCTGGTGACGCCGTGCACGCGGTCCGCGGCGTCCACGGCAAGGCAGCAGAGCACTTCTTCGTCTTCGAGCTCGTCTAGGCTGCCCAGCGTGAATCCCATTTCCGGGACCGACTTGCCGGCCGCCCACTCTTCTGAGACCTCGCTCAACTGTGCCCGCAGCGAAGGGGAGAATTCCCGGTAACGGCCCCAGACGGCACGGACGCCGGTCTTCGCCGCCCGGTTCAGCGCCGTCCGGACGTTTTGCCATTCCTTGCCCTTGAACTCCAGTTCGCGGACCGCCAGCCGGGTCTCCAGCGCCACGGCAACCCGGCGGAAGCCGCGGCCCTGAAGCATGGGCCACAGCTCGTCCGTGCAGGAATAGAAGCACGGGATCAGCGCGTGCTCGGTGCAGTAGGCCAGGAACAGCGCGGCAGTCTCCTCGCGGTGCGATGCCGGGCCGAAGGGTCCCGCCACCGTCAGCGCGACGTTGCCGTGCTGCTGGTAAGCCACTCCCCCGCGGCCCTCGGGAGCGAACCAGTAAGTGTTGGGTGCCCAGAGCGCCATCCAGGACAGCGAGTCGCCGCCCTGGCGGATCAGGCCACGGGCCCTTTCCCGGTCCTCGGCTCCAGCATCCGTGCCGTGGTGGCGGCGCAGCAGCACCAGCCAGACCCCGGCCAGCGCCACGACCCAGAAGATGATGCCGGAGGAGGCGAACAGGAAAGCCTCGGCCGCGTTGCGGTTCTGGAACACGCGGTTGTAGATGCCGGGAATGGGCAGCGGCAGGTACTGCCGGGCGAGCTCCGCGGCGAGTCCCAGCCAGCCGCCGTCGCGCTCCAACCCGCCCGAGGCAAGCCATGCCGTGCCATAGCCCCCGGCGAGCACCAAGAAGGTCCCCGCCACCGTCAGCGCAAGGATTCGGCGGGCCCGCCGCGTGGTTTCCACCCGGAACAGGCGCCGGTTGGCGAAAAGCAGCAGCACCAAGCCGAGCGGCACGGCCACGAGCGGCAGGACGTGGACAAAGCCGGAACCCATCACGGCCGTGTGCGGCCGGCCGGGATAGTGCGGAATCCGGGCAAACAGGGCCAGGTAAACGGCTGCCAGGGCGGTGACGCCCAGCTGCACCAGGATCGCAATCCGCAGTGCCAGCCGCCGTCCGTGCCGCATGCCGTCGGCGCAAATCAGCAGCAGCACCACCGGCACCACGGCCAGGGCCAGGCCGAGGGGTCCGGCGTACCCTTCCCGCCCGGCGCTCAGGCAGGTGATGTCGACGCCGCCTCCGCAGTTCTGCTCCAGCTGGTTCAGCGTGGGCAGCGGATTCAGCACCACGTCCCGCAGCAGGGCCAGCGGCCCGGTGGGGCTTCGCACCGCGGCCGTGATGATGGGGCCCACGGCGAAGATCGCCACCGTCAGCGCCAGGAGGTTGCGGGTCTCCCGGCCGGTCGAGCGGTGGCGGTGGAGTGTCCCCTTGTCTCCCTGGATCCACCAGCCGGCCATGAGTCCGGACAGGGCGCCGGACAAGCCCACCACCGTTTCCGCGTGCCCCACATACAGCACGAGTAACAGGGACCCGGATACGACGGCGGTCCGCAGCCGCCGCTGCCACAGCGCGGGCAGGAGGGCGCCGGCCGCGAGTGTGACGGCGAGGATGGCCGCGTACGGGCCGATCAGCCGGTCCCCGGCCATGGGGCCGAGCCAGCCGTCGCCGGCAAAGAGAGCGAGCTGGGTAATGAGCAGGAACAGCGTCACGGCGGCGAACTGCCCGGCAAAGAAAAATACGGCGGTGCGCAGGGTTCCGAGCTGCCGTTCGGCGAGGCCCAGCAGCCCCAGGACCATCAGCGATGCCGCGAGGTAGGCCAGCGGGTTGGTCGCGAAGAACAGCGAGCTGAACATGGTCCACCACAGTCCGCCCTGCAACCCGGGGGCGCTTACCGAGGCCACCTCAAGCAGGGGTACAGGGGGGCCGGTCAGGAAACTGCCGGTAGCTGCGCCGATTCCAAGGAACGCCGCCAGAAAAGCCAGCGAGAAAGGAATCCTCTGCAGGTGCCGCCCGATCCGGCGAATGCCCTTCCGGCGGATGCCGTTCCTCACTTCTTGATCCCCCATCGCGGGGCCATGAAGTCGAGGCCGGCGGACAGTCCCATGGCGGCGACTGTCCAGGAATGGCCCGTGCGTGGAATCACCTGCTCGTCGACGGAGAACCCGGCTGAGCGGGCGGCGCCGGCCAGGACGTGCATGTACTCGATGAACTGGGGATCCCGCTCGCCGGCTCCGAAGTAGAGGGCGTTGCCGTCAAAGCGGCGGTGCTGCATGAGGTGCAGCGGCGTCTGCCGTTCGAAGGCCGCGGTGTCGCCGCCGAAGGACGCCTCGATGGTCTTGTGCCGTTCCTTGGCGAGGGCGGGCTCCTGCTCGCTCGAAAACGCCAGTGCCGCGCTGTAGACGTCAGGGTGCCGGGTCGCCATTTGGATTGCACAGGTGGCGCCGAAGGAGAACCCTCCGGCCGCCCACTGCCGCGGATCGGGGTCCACGTCGAGGGTCCCGTCGATCCAGGCGGGCACGTCCCGGGCCAGGAAGGTGTCGGCCCGCGCGATGCGGCTGTCCATACAGAGGGTATTGCCGTTGGGGGTGCCGTTGGGATCGACCACGACCACCACGGGGGCCACTCCGTGGTGGGCTGCCGCGAAGCGATCCATCCGGCTCCGCAGGGCGCCGCCGGTAACCCAGTCGGCAGGGCTTCCGGGCTGGCCGGAGAAGAGCACGAGCACGGGAAGCGCCGGCCGCGGTGAGGCCTGGTAGGCGGGCGGCAGGTACACGTAGGCATCCCGGCTGCGGAAGCCGGACACGGCGCCGGGGATTGTGGCCGTGCGGATCAGTCCCGCCGCCGGCAGGGCTCCCGACGGCGTCCACCGGGCCAGGCTGACGGGGGCGCGCTCCCCCGGCTGGCGCTTGAGTCCCTCTTCAAGGCCAGGGATCCGTGCGACGGCAGCGCCTGCCAGGTCACCGACGGTGTGGTTCAGCCCGAAGTAGGCGTTGATCTGGATCGCGGAAAGCGCGAGCACGCCGGCAAACGCGGCCGCGGCCGCCGTCACGGCGAACCCGCGGCGGCGGGCGGGCCGTGGAAGGGACCGCCACACGGTCCAGCTGCGGTGGAGCGCCAGCAGCAACGCGGTGACGGCCGGGACGGACCATGCGAGGACCTCGGGCGGGAGCACGTCCGGGAAGAAAGCGATGGGGTAAACAAGGAACCAGTGAACGCCGAGCACAAGCGCGAGGGAAAGTACGAGGGCGGCAAGCGGCACGGCCCGGGCCCGGAGTGCCGGCGCGCGCTTCCAGCCGCCGTGCGGCCGGATCAGGTACAGCATCCCAACAAGTCCGGCAGCGCACGCGGCCCATAGGACCGGGCCGTCGTCGATCCGGATGCCCTCGGCGAAACCCACCGGGGCTAGCGCCAGGTGCCGACGCCGATGACCGGTCCGGCCTCAAGCCACGAGGAGAGGCCGGTGTAGGCATCAAATCTCATCGCGAGCAGCACGTCCCTGCCCTCGTAGCGCAGTTCGACGATCACGGTTTCCGGCTGCACCTTGACGAGTTCGGCTTCGGTGGGCTCGCGGCGCCCCAGCAGCTCGAGGGAGCTGCGCCGGAAGGTGTGTTTCGGCCGCACGCTCAGCGAGGCAAGCCGGAACCATTCCAGGTCGTTGTCCTGATAACGACAAACCCCCATCTGCCAGCTGTTTCCAGCCACGCAGATGGAGGCGTCCACCGTGCCCAGGGCGCGCCGCAGATTGAAGCGGCGCACCCCGGAAAGGCACAGTGCAAAGACCAGCAACGCAAACACGGTTGCCAGGACGATGAACGGAAAACCAGTAACGTTCATCAAGGTCGGGCTAGCGGATCCCCGCAGTAGCCGCGTCGCCCATTTGGGCGTTGTCAGCAACAATGACGACCCTGTTGTTGTCGACGGAGAAGAACCCGCCGTCGACAACTACAGCAATGCGGTCACCGGACACAGGCTCAATCGCCAGTTCACCTTCGGCCAGAATCGCCAGCAGGGGCGAGTGGCCGGGCAGGATTCCGATTTCACCATCGCTGGTGCGGGCCTTGACCATCTTGGCCGCTCCGGACCACACGAAGTGGTCCGCTGCGACAATCTCAACCTCAAGCTCAGCCATATTACTTGGTCTGTTCCTGGATCTTGGCCCACTGGCGCTCGACGTCGTCCAGGCCGCCGACGTTGAAGAACGCCTGCTCTGCGATGTGGTCGAGGTCGCCGTCGCAAATCGCCGTGAAGCCTTCAACGGTGTCCTTGATGGACACGGTGGAGCCTTCGACGCCGGTGAACTGCTTTGCCGTGTAGGTGTTCTGCGAGAGGAACTGCTGGATACGGCGTGCACGCGACACGACGATCTTGTCCTCTTCGGAGAGCTCATCGACACCGAGGATGGCGATGATGTCCTGGAGTTCCTTGTTCTTCTGCAGGATCTGCTTGACCCGGACGGCCGTGTTGTAGTGGTCGTGTCCGATGTACTGCGGATCCAGGATGCGCGAGGTCGACGTCAGCGGGTCAACGGCCGGGTACAGACCACGGGAAGCGATTTCACGGGAAAGTTCCGTGGTCGCGTCGAGGTGTGCGAAGGTCGTGGCCGGAGCCGGGTCGGTGTAGTCATCTGCGGGAACGTAGATGGCCTGCATCGAGGTGATGGAGTGGCCCTTGGTGGACGTGATGCGCTCCTGGAGCAGGCCCATCTCGTCAGCCAGGTTGGGCTGGTAGCCCACGGCCGAAGGCATGCGGCCGAGGAGGGTGGAAACCTCGGAACCTGCCTGGGTGAAGCGGAAGATGTTGTCGATGAAGAGCAGCACGTCCTGGTTCTGCACATCGCGGAAGTACTCCGCCATGGTCAGCGCGGACAGGGCCACGCGCAGACGCGTTCCCGGCGGCTCATCCATCTGGCCGAAGACAAGCGCGGTGTCCTTGAGGACGCCGGCCTCTTCCATTTCGACCCAGAGGTCGTTGCCTTCACGGGTACGCTCGCCAACACCGGCGAACACCGAGGTGCCACCGAAGTTGCGGGCAACACGGGTGATCATTTCCTGGATCAGCACGGTCTTGCCGACGCCGGCACCGCCGAACAGGCCGATCTTGCCACCCTTGATGTACGGGGTGAGAAGGTCGATCACCTTGATGCCGGTTTCCAGCATCTCGGTGGAGCCCTCGAGGGTCGCGAAGGCGGGTGCCTTGCGGTGGATCGGCCAGCGTTCGCTGATCTGCAGCTCGGACTCGGTCACGTCCAGGGGCTGGCCCAGCACGTTGAAGATGTGGCCCTTGACGCCGTCGCCGACGGGGACGGAGATCGGGGCACCGGTGTCAACCACGTTGGTGCCGCGGACCAGGCCGTCGGTTGCCTGCAGGGAGATGGCGCGGATGAGGTTGTCGCCGAGGTGCAGCGCAACTTCGAAGGTGATGGTCTTGGTCTCACCGTTGAGAGTAATCTCCGTGGTGAGTGCGTTGTAAATCGAGGGGATTGCGTCAGCCGGGAATTCGACGTCGACAACCGGGCCAATAACACGTGCAATACGGCCGGTGGCACCGGACGTTGCGGCTACGTGTTCGGTAGCAGTGGCAGTCATCTCTCTCACTTCACTCAGTAGATGGCGTGGGCGGTTAAGTTTGTTCTTTGGTGCAGGTAAAGCTGGGTCCGGACCGGGCGGGCTAGGACGCGTTCAACGCGTCGGCACCTGCCACGATTTCGGAAAGCTCCTGCGTAATCTCAGCCTGGCGGGCAGTGTTGCGCAGACGCGTGTACTTCTTGATGAGCTCCGTGGCGTTGTCGCCGGCGGATTTCATCGCCCGCTGACGGGCTGCGAGCTCGGAAGCTGCTGCCTGCAACATTGCGGCGAAGATACGAGACTCGATGTAGCGCGGCAGCAGGGCATCGAGAACCTGCTCAGCTTCCGGCTCGAATTCGTAAAGCGGCAGGAGCTCCGACTCGGAGGCGGCCTGCTCTTCGACGACCTCAAGCGGGAGCAGGCGGATAACCGTCGGCTCCTGCGTCACCATGGACTTGAAGCGGGTGTAAACGACGTGGATCTCGTCGACACCGCCCTCTTCGTAGGCCGTTGCGAAGTCTGCCAGCAGTGCTTCGCCGACTTCCCGCGCCGTCTCGAACTGCGGTGCGTCCGTGTTGCCGGTCCACACCCGCTCGTAGGGGCGGTTACGGAAGTCGAAGTATGCCTGTGCCTTGCGGCCCATGACGTACGTCTTGACTTCCTTGCCTTCCTCGTGGAGCAGCTCGGTGAGGCCTTCGGCCTGCTTGAGCACGGTTGCCGAGTAGGACCCTGCAAGGCCGCGGTCGGAGGTGATGACCAGAACGGCGGCGCGGCGGATCTGCTCCGGCTCGGTAACCAGCGGGTGGTCGATTTCGCTCTGGCTTGCGACAGCAGAAACGGCACGCGTGATCGCGTTTGCGTAAGGCAGTGAAGCCGCTACGCGTGCGCGGGCCTTGCCGATGCGCGAGGTAGCGATCAGTTCCATCGCCTTGAAGATCTTGCGCATCGACGTCGTCGAGCTGATCTTCTGGCGGTAGACCCGGATCTGGGCTCCCATACTTATCCTTTCCTAAGATCCCGATGGCCGGGACTGCCGGAACCCGCTGGGGTTCCGGCAGTCCCTGCCAGCGAAACTAGCGCTTCTGCTTGACGATTTTTTCCTGGTCGACCTTGTCCTCGTCGATCGGGGCGTACTCCTCATGCCCCGCACCGACCAGGAGGCTGTCGCCCTCGCCGAAGAAGCCCTTCTTGAAGTCCACGATCGCGGTCTTCAGCGCCTCTGCCGTGTCATCGTCCATGACGTTGGTCTGGGCCAGCGTCGTCAGGATGGAGGACTTGTGCTTGAGGTGCTCCAGGAACTCGGTCTCGAAGCGGTTGATGTCTTCAACCGGAACGTCGTCGAGGTAGCCGTTGGTGCCGGCCCAGATGGAGACAACCTGGTCCTCGACCGGGAACGGCGAGTACTGGCCCTGCTTGAGCAGTTCCATCAGGCGGGCGCCGCGGGTCAGCTGCTGGCGGGAAGCCGCGTCGAGGTCCGACGCGAACATCGCAAATGCCTGCATGTCGCGGTACTGGGCGAGCTCCAGCTTCAAGGTACCGGAGACCTTCTTCATGGACTTCACCTGCGCGGCGCCACCAACGCGGGACACGGAGACACCCACGTCGACGGCGGGACGCTGGTTGGCGTTGAAGAGGTCCGACTGCAGGAAGATCTGGCCATCGGTGATGGAGATGACGTTGGTCGGGATGTAGGCGGACACGTCGTTCGCCTTCGTCTCGATCAGCGGCAGGCCGGTCATCGACCCTGCGCCGAGCTCGTCGGAGAGCTTGGCACAACGCTCAAGCAGACGGGAGTGCAAGTAGAACACGTCGCCCGGGTAGGCTTCGCGTCCCGGCGGGCGGCGCAGCAGCAGCGACACCGCACGGTAGGCCTCGGCCTGCTTGGACAGGTCATCGAACACGATCAGGACGTGCTTGCCGCCGTACATCCAGTGCTGGCCGATGGCCGAGCCGGCGTACGGTGCCAGGTACTTGAAGCCGGCGGGGTCGGACGCGGGGGAAGCCACGATGGTCGTGTACTCCAGTGCGCCGTTGTCCTCAAGCGTCTGGCGGACAGCCGCGATCGTGGACGCCTTCTGGCCGATGGCCACGTAAATGCAGCGCACCTGCTTGTTCACATCGCCGGAAGCCCAGTTGGCCTTCTGGTTGATGATCGTGTCGATGGCGATTGCCGACTTGCCGGTCTGGCGGTCGCCGATGATCAGCTGACGCTGGCCGCGGCCGATCGGGATCATGGCGTCGATAGCCTTCAGACCGGTCTGCATCGGTTCGTGGACCGACTTGCGCTGGGTCACGCCGGGCGCCTGGAGTTCCAGGGCGCGGGTGGTTTCGGCCTTGATCTCGCCAAGGTCGTCGATGGGCTGGCCCAGGGGGTCAACCACGCGGCCGAGGAAGGCGTCGCCAACCGGAACGGACAAAACCTGTCCGGTGCGGTGGACTTCCTGGCCCTCTTCGATGCCGGTGAAGTCACCGAGGACGATGACACCGATTTCGCGGACGTCGAGGTTCTGGGCCAGGCCCAGCGTGCCGTCTTCGAAGCGAAGCAGCTCGTTCGCCATGACCGAGGGAAGGCCCTCAACACGGGCGATGCCGTCACCTGCGGTCGTTACACGGCCAACCTCTACGCGCTCTGCGTTTCCGGGTTCGTAGGACGCCGCGAACTCGTTCAACGCAATACGGACGTCGTCGGCGTTGATGGTCAATTCGGCCATCTGCAGTCCCTGCTCTCCTGTTTTCGTGATCATCGTTGCTCACGATGACCGGGGTTTCTTGTCGGTAAGTTGTGCTTGTCCGGCTAACTAAGCAATCTGACGCTGGAGTTGGCCCAGACGGGCGAGAACCGAAGCGTCAACCACTTCGTCGCCGATCTGGATCCGCAGGCCACCAATCAGTGCCGGGTCAACGTTCATGTTGATCTTGAGCTCACGGCCGTACAGGGCGTTGAGCCCTGCCTGCAGACGGCTGGTCTGGGTCTCCGTCAGCGGACGGGTGACGCTGACCGTAGCAATCCAGCGCTGCTGGCGCTTGGCCGCAAGCTCGGCAAAACGGCTGACGAGCTTGGTGACCTTGAGGCCGCGGGGCTGCGAAACTGCCTGTCCGATGAGGACTTTCGCTTCCTCGCTGGCGCGGGGCACGAGCTTTTCGGCGAGGGCAACCTTGGCAGCCTGGCTCGCCTGCGGCTCGGACAGAGCACGCTGCACCTCGTGGCTGGAATCGACGGCCTGGTTGAAGGAGAACAGATCGTTCTCCAGCGCTTCCAGTCCGCTGATTCCCGAGGCAGAGACGGCCGACTTGTTTTCAGCAACGGCAATTACCACCGAAGCGGCAAGAGTCTCGAGTGCATCGCCGATGTCACGAGCCGACGCCCAGCGTGAGCTGGCCAGCCCGCTTGCGATCTCCACAGCATCAGCGGAGACTTTGCCGCCGAAGAGCTGCTTGACCAGCGCCGACTTTTCGTCACCGCTGCGGGACGGGTCAGTCAGGGCACGGCGCAAGCCAGCCGAGCTGTCCACCGTTCCCAGGATTCCGAAGAGTTCCGTAGCCAACTGCAGCGACGCGTTGGGAAGCTTGGCTTCCAACGCGACGAGTGCCGCGGTCAGCGATTCGCTCGATACACCTGCCATTACTTAGCTGCACCTGCGTTCTGGTTCTCCAGATCTGCCAGGAAGCGGTCAACCACACGGGCCGAACGCGCGTCATCGCTAAGCGCCTCGCCAACGATGCGGCCTGCCAGCGTGGTAGCCAGCGTGCCGACCTCGGCGCGGAGCGACACGACGGCCGCCTGACGCTCGGATTCGATCTGCGCGTGTGCCTGGGCGGTGATGCGGGCAGACTCAGCAGCTGCCTTCTCCTTCAGATCCGCCAGGATCTGGGCGCCTTCGGCACGGGCTTCCTCGCGGATGCGGTTGGCCTCGGTGCGGGCGTCCGTGAGCTGCTGCTTGTACTCTTCGAGTGCTGCAGAAGCCTCTGCCTGCGCCTTTTCGGCCTTGGCAATGCCGCCTTCAATCGCCTCGGCGCGCTCTGCGAAATTCTTCTCGAACATCGGGACGACGTACTTCGTCACGATGAACAGGAGGACAGCAAAGCCCACGAGGACGACAAACATTTCCCAGATATTGGGAACGAGGGGGTTGGTCTCACCCTCGGTGGCGGCTGAGATGATCAGCTGCTTCATATTTCACCCGTCCTTATCTACTCGGTTCTGGATGTTCGCTGGGTTCTGAAGGTTTACTTGAGAACGAATGCGAAGACCAGGCCGAGGATGGCGAGGGCTTCAGTCAGCGCAAGGCCGAGGAATGCGATCGGCTGCAGGACGCGCTGTGCTTCCGGCTGACGTGCCACACCGTTGATGTAAGCAGCGAACACGAGACCCACACCGATACCACCGCCGATGGCGGAGAGGCCGTAGCCGATGAGGTTGAGGGAGCCGTTGATGGAGCCTTCCATTTTTCTTCCTTTCAAGATGCCACCCGTGTGGCAGGTTGTTTGGGTTGCTTCATCCCCGCGAGGGGAAGTTTGTGGGTGCCTTAGTGGCTGTCGGCGTGCAGTGCGCCTTCGATGTAGATCGCGGTCAGCAGCGTGAAGACGTACGCCTGCAGCGCCATAATCAGCGCCTCCAGCATGTACATCGCAATCGAGCCGGCCAGGACCAGCACGGAGGCGCCCTTGAGCAGGACGTTCTCCTGCATGACGAGGAACTCGATGCCGGAACCGGCGATCATCACGATTAGGTGGCCGGCCAGCATGGTGGCGAACAGACGGAGGCTGTGCGTAACGGGCCGGACCAGGAAGTTGGAGATGATCTCGATCGGAATAACGATCGGAAGGATGTAGATGGGTACGCCGCTCGGCACGGTGGCCAGCTTGAAGTACTTCAGGCCGTTCTTCTTGACGCCGATGGCTATCCAGGTGATGTACACGATCGCCGCGAGCACGTAGGCGCCGCCGACGTGCGAGAAGCTCGGGAGCTGAATCACGGGGATCGCGCCGTAGATGTTGTTCACCAGGATGAAGAAGAACAGGCTGAAGAGCAGCGGGACGTACTTCATGAAGTCTTTGCCGCCGATGATGTCCTTGGCGATGCCGTTGCGGACGAAGCCGTAGGCTGCCTCGCCTGCGAACTGCAGCTTGCCGGGAACGAGCTGCTGCTTACGCGCAGCAATCACAAAGAATGTGGCGATAATGACGACCGAGAGGATCACCAGCAGCATCTGCTTGGAGAACCCTTCGGCTTGACCCCAGGGCAGAATAGCCGGCAGGTGCAATTGTTCAATTCCAGGAGGAGTGAACTCTCCTGAATCTTGGGCCGGGAGCGCAAGCGCGATCAACGCGTTTCCTCTCTGCAGTGTCCATCATTGGGCGTTGGGCGGGGAGCGGCGACATTCCTGTCAGCCATTCCCCCTGTGAAATTTTTTGGCATTACTGTTCCGCGTCCTTCGACGGGCCACCTGCAGCGCCGTCTCCGCCAGCCGAATTCCGGTGACTGGTGAGGCCGTGCATATGAGAAAGATAGAACCCTCCCGCAGCTCCAAGCAGGGCGCCTGCGAGCACAATCCAGCGGGTTCCCCACAGATTATCCAGACCCCACCCTATCAAACTCCAGACGATGATTCCGCCAACAATGTAGCTAAAGACGGCTATCCCGGCGTTGTATCCGCCGTCGTTGCTGTCCTGCGATACACCGGGGGCGCCGCCTGTGGTTTTGGGGCTCCGGGCCTGGTTTTTGGGAACGTTCTTACCGTCGTTGTTGCCTGCGGCGTCGCGGCTAGACATGGGTGCCGCCTTCCTGGGAGTCAGGGTCGCTATAGATTTGCAGCCGGGCCTTGCTGAACCCGATGATCTCCGCCGCCTGCCAGGCGATCACGCACACGACGGCGCCGATCAAGAACCAGCGTTCGTGCAGCCACGCCGGCGCCCCGAGGACAAACAGCACCACGGCGAAGCCCACCACCTTCACGAAGTAGGTGGCAACAAACATGCCGATGGCTCCGGAGGGGTTGTTCCGGCCGACGAAATGCCCGATCGCCAGGCTGATCGCGAAGAACGCCATCACCAGCGCGCCGCCGAAGAGGCTGGACAAGGCACCGTAGCCGCCGTTGAAGACGAAGGCCAGGACCGCGGTCACCAGGAGCGCCGCCCCCGCCGCCGCCGAACTGAGGGCCAGCAGCTTCAGCCACAGCGACCTGGTGGGACCGGAGCCGCCAACGGAGCCGCTGCCGGACGTGCGTCCGGACTCGGCGTTGGAGCTCATGGGATCCCAATCGTCGCAGGAGGTAAGGGCAGGAACGCGGCGACAAGCCGCCCCTGAATTCTACACGAGATAGAACAGGGCTAGGCCACCGGGATGCGGGTGACCTTGGGACGGTGCCGGAATCGACGGATCAGGTCCGGCGAGACCAGATACAGTCCGAGCACCAGCAGGCTGCCGGCCACGCAGAGGGCGACGACGGGCAGCGGAGCCGTGGCCGCGACGAAACCCAGGACGATGACGGCGATGGTGCAGACCGTAACCACCGCTGCCGCCTGCAGGTGTGAGAGGCCGACGTCGGTGAGCCGCTGGTATACGTGCTCGCGGTGGGACGCGTACCACCGCTCCCCCGCCTTGATCCGGCGCAGTAGGGTATAGCCGGTGTCCGCGGCGTAGACCAGGATCGGCGAGAGGACGTATTCGACGTAGACGCCGCTCAGGAAGCCCGCCACGGCGAGGGCCGCGATCGAGGCGCCGAGGAGATAGCTGCCGACGTCGCCCAGGAACACCGAGCCGCGGCCGAGGTTCCAGGGCAGGAAGCCCAGGAAGGCCATCGCCAGCACCGTCCCGCCGGCGGTCAGCCAGGGCTGTCCGGCCAGCATTCCGGCCAGCGCGTAGGCGCCGCCCGCGGTGAGGCCGTGCAAGCCGGAGATCCCGTTGATCCCGTCCATGAAGTTCGCGATGTTGACGTAGGCCGCGATTGCCACCGCCGCCAGCGGCAGCCACCAGAACGACTGCGACGTCAGGACGATCAACGCAGCGGAGCCGGCGGCGCCGATTCCCAGCTGGGCGGCGGCGCGTGCCCCGATGGACAGTCCGCGCAGATCCTCGATCCAGCCCACGGCGGCACTGGCCGCAATGATCCCCAGCACCACGGCAAAGACCGAACGGTCCACCGTGACGACGTCCAGCAGCACCGCGGCCAGATAGCCGACGGCGGTGGCCACGGCGGCGGCCACGCCCATCCCGCGGATGGTCGCTTTGTCGTGGGAGGAACGGGCAGAGGGAATGTCGACGACGCCCATCCGGACCAGCCACGGCTTCACCGCCAAGGGAAGCAGCAGGCTGGCCAGCAGGGTGATTCCGGCCAGCATGGCGAGCGGCATCATGACGCCACCCGGATCGGGCCCGTTTCATCGGCCTCGTCATCGGGGATGTCGGCGATGTTGATGCCCTGTTCGGCCTCGCAGCGGGCCAGCCAGACGTTGAGGTCCAGCTTGGCCGGGTCCTGCTCGGCGGCCTTGGTGTGCGAAATCTTCGGGTGCAGGGGACGCTGGTCCAGTTCGCCGGTGCCGACCAGCTCCTCATGCAGCTTTTCTCCCGGCCTCAGGCCGGTGTAGATGATCTCGACCTTCTTGCCGGACATGGCGATCATCCGCTGGGCGACGTCGAGGATCTTCACGGGCTCGCCCATGTCCAGGATCATGACGTCGCCGCCCGAGCCGATCGCACCGGCCTGGATCACCAGCTGGCAGGCTTCGGGAATCGTCATGAAGAAGCGGGTGACCTCGGGATCGGTGACCGTGACGGGTCCCCCGACGCGGATCTGCTCAGTGAAGAGCGGGAGCATGGAGCCGCGGCTGCCCATCACGTTGCCGAAGCGGACGGAGACGAACTTGCTGTCGGTCTGGCCGGCCATCCAGGCGGTCAGCTTTTCCGCGACGCGCTTGGAGTGGCCCAGGGCGGTGGTGGGGTTGGCAGCCTTGTCGGTGGAGATGTTCACAAAGTGTGAGACGCCGGCGTGCCGGGCGGCGCGCAACACGTTCAGGGTGCCGCAGACGTTGGTCTTCCAGGCCTCGACGGGGTACTGCTGCAGCAGTGGTGCGTGCTTCAGGGCGGCGGCGTGGAACACGACTTCGGGCCGGCGGTCCTCGAAGATGTCCTGCAGGGCTTCGCCGTCGCGGATGTTGGCCAACACCGTGTCGCGGCCAGCCAGCAGCCCCCGGCCGGTGATGGAGATCTGTGTCTGCTGCAGCCCGGTCTCGTCGTGGTCGAGCATGATGAGTTCCGCCGGGGCGAACTGGACAATCTGGCGGCAGAGTTCCGAGCCGATTGACCCGCCCGCTCCGGTCACCAGCACCCGTTTGCCCTTGATATACCCGGCGATTTCGTCGACTTTGATGTCGACGGGCCGGCGGCCGATCAGGTCTTCGACCGCCACGTCACGGAAGTCCGAGAATCCGTCAGGCGCGCCGCCGCCGAGCATGTCACGCAGAGGGGGCAACACCAGCACGCGGATATTCATGCCGGCCACAGCGTCCGAGATGCGGCGGACGACGGCGGCTTCGACGTTGGCGAACGCGAGGACGAGCACCCTCGCGTGGGTCCTGCGGATGATCGCCGGGAGGTCCTCTCCCCTGCCGAGGACCTGGACTCCGGAGAGCCGCAGGTGCTTCTTGGCCGGGTCGTCATCGATCAGGCCAACCGGAAAGTACGGGGAATCCGGGTCCTGCAGCATCCGGGTGAGGAGCGAGTTGCCGAGGAACCCCGCGCCGTAGATCAGGGTATTCTGCGCCTCGTCGCCGGGCCGGGTCTTGCCCTCGACGTAGAGCCGCTTGGCGTAGCGTGCCGCGCCCATGAAGAGGCAGGCGAAGGGGAAAGCGATCAGCCCAACGCTGCGGCCGATGTTGATGGTTCCGTACAGCACCAGCAGGGTCCCGGTGATCGAGGCAGCCACAATCACGGTTACGAAGACCAGCGCCCTCGCCTCCTGAAAGCTTCCGAAGGGGTACCGGCCCCGGTAGAGGGCCAGCGCATAGCCGGCGACGATCTGGGCTATGACGGCGAGGGCTGCGATGAAGAAGGCGCCAAGGAACTGTTCCGCGCGGATTCCCATCTCGTAGCGCAGCAGCAGCGCCAGGACGACCGCCACGATCCAGGACATGGAGTCGAGGAACAGCTGGATCCAGATCCAGAGGGCTGGCTTTTCTTCCCGTGCTGCGGCAGATCCGCGCGCTTCAGATTTCGTACTCAACAGAGATTGCAACCGACTTCCACTACCACGGCGGCCATGCGCCTGTTTCAAGAAACACCCCGCCGCACAACTGTCGGACAGCGGCGGAGCCTAAAACGATACTAATCTCTTTCGGCGCCGCTGCCGGGGTCCGCGGAGCCGGCGGGCCTAAGCGGCGGCATGGGTTTCCAGCTGCCGTCCGCGAGGATAGTGCGCGATTCCCGCCAACCGCGCCAGAGCACGCCGGTCCCTTTCAGGGTCCGCTCCACGAGCAGCAGGCGGGCAATTTCCTTCAGGAAGGTCAGTGCCGTGCCGGCCCCGAAACCGAGCCTGCTGAACTTGCCGTAGGCCCGCAGGTACTGCGCGACGTGCCCGCGGTTGCGCATCACGTAGCGGCGGCTCAGATCGCTGGAGTCATTGAGGTGGCGCAGGCCCAGGTCCACCTGGCGCTGCGCGCGTACCTTCTTGATGACGAAGGCATTGACGTAAACCACCGGAGTCTGCTGCGCGGCGAGCCAGCCGTAGACCAGATCGTCCCAGGTGATGAAGAAGCGTGGATCCGGCAGCCCGATGTTCCGGGCCACGGATCCCTTGATCAGCATGCCCTCGAAGTTTCCGACGTTGGTGCGGAAGACCTCGGAATGCTTGAAGACGTTGCGTGAGACGGGAAGGAAGACGCCGAGCGCCTCGACGAAGTGGTGCTGCCAAAAGAAGGGTTTGCCGTTGGCGTCGTAGCGGCGGCCGATCAGGCAGGAGTACTCCGGGGTGAACTTCTCCAGCGCCTCCACCGCTCCGGGGAGGACCTCGACGTCGTCGTCCATCAGCCAGAGCCACTCGGCACCGGTTTCCAGCGCCAGTTCGACGCCGCGGGAGAAGCCGCCCGCGCCGCCGACGTTTTCGGGCAGCCGTTCGTACTCAATCGGCGGACCGCCGGCGGTCCTGGCCCGGGAGACGACCTCGGCGGTGTGGTCGCTGCTGGCGTTGTCCACCACGATGATCCGCGCCGGGCGGGTGCTGAGGCGGGCAAAGGAATCGAGCAGGTTCTGCAGGAAGTCGGCACGGTTGTAAGTGACGACGACGGCGTACAGGTTCTCCACGGCAGCCTAGCTCTTGGGGGACATCAGTTGCGCGGGCGAGCCGAAGCCCTTGCCGCGGAAACCGGTGGAATAGGCACCGAACCAGTGCGCCAGGCCCTTCATGTCCCCGGTCTTCAGGAAGTAATACGGGAAGCCGACCATGTCCGCTCCGAACCAGCGCAGGTTCCGGTATTTCCTAGTCAGGTAGCCCCGGTTGCGGAAGTAGCAGTAGCGTTTGAACTCGCCTTCCGGGATGACGGGGGTGATGAATCCGCCGAAGACGGGCTTCATCTCGGTCCAGGTGGCGGGGTGCTGCACGGCCACGGTGGCCAGCGTGCCGTACTTCAAGCCGGCCTTCTTCACCCGGGAGAGGAAGTCGACCTCGTCGCCGCGGATGAAGAACTTCACGTCCGGAATGCCGATCTTGTAGAAGACCTCGGTGCGGATCAGGGCTCCGTTGAAGAAGTGCACCATGTCCGGAAGATAGCCCATCGGCGCCAGCTTGGTGCGGTCGTTGGTCAGCAGGCCGTTGATCCGGAAGTTGAAGGACAGCCGGTTGGGGTCTGCGGTGGCGGCGACGAGCGGGCTGACAATGTCGAGCTGGTGTTCCTCGGCGGTCTTGAGCAGCTCGGCGAGGCAGCTGGCGTCCTCGGGGTGGCCGTCGTCGTCCATCATCCAGATCCACTCGGCGCCGCTGGCCATGGCGGCCAGGATCGCGTAGGCAAAGCCGCCGGCTCCGCCGAGATTTGCCTCGGAGCGCAGGTAGTTGATGTTCGCTCCCCCGGCGGCGACGACGTCGGTGGCCGGAACGGTGCCGGAGTCCACGAGCGCGATCGAGTGGATCGGCGCGGTCTGCGCGGCTAGGCCTTTGAGCAGGAGGGCAAGTTCCTCGTGCCGGTCGAAGGTTACGGCCGCGACGGCGACTTTGGGCTGCATGTTAGTTCCTCGGAGGGTCGTCGGAGGCGGTGGGGACGGTGTGGCCGGGCGTCTCCCCGGTCGCGGCGTCAGCCGGCACGGCGGCCGGCTCCGCTTCGGCGGCCGGCTGTTCGCCGGCCGGCTCCGCTTCGGCGGCCGGCTCCGTTTCCCCGGCCGGCTGTTCGCCGGCCCCGAGCACGTCCGGGACCACTTCACGCAGGCGCTCAAGGCTGATGGCGCCCTGGCGGACCACGCGCAGCGGCAGGGCCGTGGCGTCAATGATCGTGGACGGCTCGGCCCCGTTGCCTTCGACCGGCCGGTGCCCGGCTTCAAGGTAGACCTCCACCGACTCCGCGAGCTGCGCTTCGGCGTCTGCGGCGCTCTGCGCGGCGGCCTGGCCGGTGCGGTTCGCGGAGGAAACCGCCAGCGGTCCGGTGAGGGTGAGCAGGTCCTGGGCTACGTCGTCGTCGGGGAGGCGGAGGGCCACCGTGCCCTTGGTTTCGCCAAGGTCCCAGTCGAGCGAGGGCTGTGCGTGCAGGATCAGGGTCAGTCCCCCGGGCCAGAACGCCTCGGCGAGGCGGCGGGCCTCGGCCGGCACATCGGTGGCCAGACCGTCCAGGGCGTTCAGCCTGGGGATCAGTACGGGCGGCGGCATTTGCCGGCTGCGCCCTTTGGCCGCGAGCAACAGCGTCACGGCCTGCGGCGAAAACGCGTCGGCGCCGATGCCATACACAGTGTCGGTGGGGAGGACCACGCACTTGTGTTCCCGGATTGCCCGCTGGGCATGTTCAAGTCCTGCGGCGCGCTGCTCCGCGTCCGCGCAATCGTAGCTAGTCGTCACTGGCCTATCCTTTCATCACTGACGGCCTCGGGTTTGCGGACGGCGCTGGTGGCGCGTTCGCGGCCGTTGAGGTCCAGGTGCGTCTTCACCCCGGACCAGTGTCCTGAACGCTCCAGCATCGCGGCGATCCAGCCGGCCTGCACCTCGGCGTGCTCCATCACGAAGTAGCCCCCCGGCACCAGCAGCCTGGCCGCGGAGGCCGCAGCCGCCGTCGGGAGTTCCATGCCGTCCGCTCCCCCGCCGTACAGCGCCTCGGGCGGGTCATGCAGCGCCACCTCGGGCTCGTTGGGAATCGCTTCGGCGGGGATGTAGGGCGGGTTGGACACGACGACGTCGAAGCTGCCGTTGTGTTCGGGCAGCGCGTCGCGCAGGTCGCCGCGCACCAGGTGGACGCCCAGCGGCAGCAGGTTCTTCGCCGCCCACGCGTGCGCGAACTCGCTGAACTCCACGGCGTGGACCTCGGCGTCGGGGACCTCATGCGCGATCGAGCCCGCAATCGCCCCCGACCCGGTTCCGAGGTCGACGACCTTGGGCCGCCTGTGCAGCCGTTCCGTGTCTACGTCCCGGACTGCCAGCCAGTCGATTACCAGCTGAACGACGGATTCCGTTTCCGGACGCGGGATGAATACGCCGGGTCCGACGGCGAGTTCGAGGTAGCGGAAGTGCGCCACGCCGGTGATGTGCTGCAACGGGATCCGCCGCGCGCGCTCGGCGACCAGCTCGGCGTAGCCTGCCGGCGCCGGCGTGTCGCCGAGGACCATGGCGCGGAGCCGGCCCGGGCCGACGCCAAGCAGGTGGCCGGCAAGGAGTTCGGCGTCCACTTTCGGGCTCGGCACGCCGGCGGCGGCAAGCACGGCCGTGGCCTCGCGGACGGCGTCGGCGAGGCTCAGCGCAGAATCAGAAGTCATCAGGGCTCAGGTGTCATCAGCGCGCAGGGTCCGTACTAGTCGCCGATGGCGTCAAGGCGGGCCTGTTCGTCCATCTCGATGGCGGATTGGATTACCGGCTCCAGGTCGCCGTTCATGACCTGGTCCAGGTTGTACGCCTTGTAGCCGGTGCGGTGGTCGGCGATCCGGTTTTCCGGGTAGTTGTAGGTGCGGATGCGCTCGGAGCGGTCCATGGTGCGGATCTGCGACTTGCGCTGGGCCGAGTTCTCGGCGTCGATCTGCTCCTGCTGGTGGGCCAGGATGCGGGCGCGCAGCACGCGCATGCCGGCTTCACGGTTCTGCAGCTGGGACTTCTCGTTCTGCATCGCCACCACGATCCCGGTGGGAAGGTGGGTGATGCGCACGGCGGAGTCGGTGGTGTTGACCGACTGGCCGCCGGGGCCGGAGGAACGGTAAACGTCGATCTTGAGATCGTTCTGGTTGATTTCGAGTTCTTCGGGTTCGTCCACTTCCGGGAGCACCAGCACGCCGGCCGCCGAGGTGTGGATACGGCCCTGGGACTCGGTCACCGGCACGCGCTGCACGCGGTGCACGCCGCCTTCGAACTTGAGCCGGGCGTAGACGCCCTCGGCCGGGTCGTTGGAGTTGCCCTTGACGGCCATCTGGACGTCCTTGTAGCCGCCCAGGTCCGACTCGGTGGCCGAGATGAGTTCGGTCTTCCAGCCGCGGGATTCCGCGTAGCGGGTGTACATGCGCAGCAGGTCGCCGGCGAACAGGGCGGCCTCGTCGCCGCCTTCGCCGCCCTTGACCTCAAGGATCACGTTGCGGGCATCGTCCGGATCGCGCGGAATGAGCAGGCGGCGCAGTTTGGCAGCCGCCGTGTCCAGGGCAGCCTCAAGCTCGGGCACCTCCGCGGCGAACTCCGGATCCTCCCCGGCCATTTCCTTCGCGGCCGCCAGGTCATCGCTGATGCTTTCCCAGCGGTGGTAGGCCTCCACAATGCCGTTCAACTGCGCCGACCGCCGCCCCAACTTCCGGGCCAGCTTCTGGTCAGCATAAACAGCAGGATCCCCAAGCTGGGCCTGGATAGCAGCATGCTCATCCAACAGCCCCTGTACGGACTCAAACATTTCAAAACCTCTTTCGACTTCTACAAGTCTAGTAACGACAACAAAACTGGACCGCGGCTGGCGACTTAACGACGAAGCCGCACGGATTTTCCGCCCCGGGAGTGGCTTCGGGCCTGCCGGAGCCGGGTGGCGTGCGATCGTAGATCGGACGCCACCCGGCGGAGGGGCGGGGGCGGAAAATCCGTGCGGCGTTAGCGCGCGGGACCGCCAGAATCTAGCGGTTATTGCAGCTACTTGTCGTTATCGGACTTCGCACCAAGCGTCGTCTTCTGCACCTGCATGAGGAACTCGACGTTGCTCTGGGTCTCCCGGATCTTGTTGGTCAGCAGCTCAAGGCTCTGCTGCGTTTCGAGTCCGGAGAGGACACGGCGCAGCTTCCACATGATCTTGACTTCCTCGGGGGACAGCAGGTTCTCTTCGCGGCGGGTACCGGACGCGTTGACGTCCACGGCCGGGAAGATGCGCTTGTCCGCGAGCTGGCGGGACAGACGCAGTTCCATGTTGCCGGTGCCCTTGAACTCTTCGAAGATGACCTCGTCCATCTTGGAGCCGGTTTCGACGAGCGCGGTGGCCAGGATGGTGAGCGAGCCGCCGTTTTCGATGTTGCGGGCTGCACCGAAGAAGCGCTTCGGCGGGTACAGCGCAGCGGAGTCGACGCCACCGGACAGGATGCGGCCGGAAGCGGGTGCGGCCAGGTTGTAGGCGCGGCCCAGTCGCGTCATCGAGTCCAGCAGGACCACAACGTCCATGCCCATTTCCACGAGGCGTTTGGCACGCTCGATGGAAAGTTCGGCCACGGTGGTGTGGTCGTCGGCGGGGCGGTCGAAGGTGGAGGCAATGACCTCGCCCTTGACCGTGCGCTGCATGTCGGTGACTTCTTCGGGGCGTTCGTCAACGAGCACCATCATGAGGTGGACCTCAGGATTGTTGGTGGTGATGGCGTTGGCGATGGACTGCAGGATGAGCGTCTTGCCGGCCTTCGGCGGCGAGACGATCAGGCCACGCTGGCCCTTGCCGATCGGGGCGACCAGGTCGATGACGCGGGGGCCGATCTTCTTGGGGTCCGTTTCGAGGCGCAGGCGCTCGGAGGGATACAGCGGGACGAGCTTCGCGAATTCGACGCGGTCCTTGAGTTCCTCGGGGGTCTTGCCGTTGACCGAGGTGACGCGGACCAGTGCGTTGAACTTCTGGCGGGCCGACTGCTGGTTGCTGCGGTCTTCGCCTTCACGCGGGGCGCGGATGGCGCCGACGACGGCGTCGCCCTTGCGCAGGTTGTACTTCTTGACCTGGGCGAGCGAGACGTAGACGTCGTTCGGACCCGGCAGGTAGCCGGAGGTGCGGATGAACGCATAGTTCTCCAGCACGTCCAGGATGCCGGCGACGGGCAGCAGGACGTCGTCCTCGGTGACCTCGACGTCGTCGACGTCGGGTCCCTGGGAACGGCCGCGGCGGCGTTCGTTGCGGTCGCGGAAACGGTCGTTGCGCGAGTTGTTGTCGCGGTTGTCCTGGCCGCCGGAGCGGTCGTTACGATCGTTGCGGTCACGACGGTTACGGCGGTTGCGGCGGCTGCCGCCGTCGGAATCGTCGTTGTCGCGGGTATTGTCGCGGTTTCCGGACGTGTTGTCGCGGGTGTTGTCCTCACGATTGCCACGGCCGCGGGTGTTGTCGCGGCGCTGGCCGTCCTCGCTGCCCTGTTCGGACTGGCGTTCCTGGCGCTGTTCGCCGGAGGCCTGCTCGGCCGGGGCTTCCACGGCTGCTGCCGGCTGGGCTTCGCCCTGGCCGGTGGCCTGGGCTGCTGCCTCGCCGCGGCGGCGGTTGCGGGTCCGCGGCTGGCGGGTGCGGTCGCTGCCTTCGGCGCCCTGCTCGGCCGGGGCGGACGGTGCCTGCGCCGGCGCAGCGGCGGACTGAGCCTCTACCGCGGCGGCGGGTGCCTCAGCGGCAGGGGTGGTGATGACGCCGTCGCTGCCTGCGCGGCGGCTGCGGCCCCGGGTCCGGGCCCGCGGGTTTTCCTGGGCCGGAGCCTCGGCTCCGGCGGCTGCGGGAGCGACGGCCGGGGCCGAGGCGTGGGCAACAGTGCCGTTGTCGCTCGCCTTTTCGGCGGCGCGTTCGGGTGCCTTGCTGACCGGGGTACCGGCACGGTGGGCGGAAATGGCGGTCACCAGATCGCCCTTGCGCATCCGGGAGCCGCCCGAGATCCCCAGCTGGCTGGCCAGGGCCTGGAGCTGCGCGAGCTTGAGGCCGGCGAGGCCGCTGCTCTTGGCGGGTGCTGCCGTTGCGGCAGCAGAAGATGATGTTTCCACAGCTGAAGACAGCTCAGTGGTTTCGGTCACGAAGGATCCTTCCCCCTCGACGGCGTCCAGGCTAGGAGCTGGACGCGGTGATTTGATCTGGGCTGCAGTTCAGATCTGCAGCCGGGATTTCGGCCTTGCCGGTTGGATTTCGGCCGGCAGGGCCGGTTACTGCTACACCAAGACACGCCCCGAAATTGAGGGACGGCCGGCTGACACTTCAGGGGTACAGAGGAATTCTGCAGCTTCCTGCGTCAGACCGAAAGCAGGTGGCACCGGAAAATATTGCGCAGTGAAAGATGAGAGAGGGCAACTTGGCCAACATCGCGGTCTTATAAAAAGCTTGCGTGATTACCGCCGGTGCACTTCCACTTTAGCACCCTCAGTGTCTACAGCCAGCTTCATCACACGCCAGGCGACCTCCGGCGTGTTGTCGGCGGTGAAAGCTCCGATGAACTCGACGACGTCGGCCGCTTCTTCTTCCCCTGCCGCCAGGACCAGCACGGTGGGTCCCGCGCCGGAGACGACGGCGGCATGGCCGGCCCGCCGCAGCGCAGCGATCAGCTCAGCGCTGGGCCGCATGGCCTGTGCCCGGTAGCTCTGGTGCAGGTAGTCCTCGGTGCCCGGCAGCAGGAATTCAGGCTTCTGCGTCAGCGCGTGGATCAGCAGGGCGGCACGGCCCGAGTTCATCGCGGCGGCGTGGTGCCCCACGGAGGCCGGAAGCAGTGCCCGGGCGGCCTCGGTGGAGAGCTCGAAGTCCGGAACGGCGACCACCGGGACAATGCCGGCGTCGACCGTCGCGCAGGTGCTGCTGTACTGGTCACTGTCCTGCCAGGACAGCGCCAGTCCGCCGAAAATGGCGGGTGCGACGTTGTCCGGATGGCCCTCCAGCCGGGACGTGAACTGCAGGATCCAGTCCTTGCTGCGCCGCGATGCCGCCGGGACGAGGGCGTTCGCGGCGGTGGCGGCTGCAACCACGGCGGCGGCCGAGGACCCGAGGCCGCGGCCGTGCGGGTTGACGTTGTCCGCGGTGATCCGCAGACCCTCGTGGCGGAAGCCCAGCAGGTGCAGTGCTTCCGTGAGGGCCCTGGCCACCAGGTGGCTCGCATCGCGGGGCAGGGTGTCCGCGCCCTCGCCGCTGAGCTCGAATTCGAGCTCGCCGCTCTCGAGGGTTTCCACCGTCAGCGTGTCGTGCAGCGAGAGGGCCAGGCCCAGGCTGTCATAGCCGGGGCCGAGGTTGGCGCTGGTGGCCGGGACCCGGACGGTGACCACTTGCCCGGCCGGGACCGCCGGAATGTCGGCGGGAGATTCGGCCGGGACGGTGAGGGTGGTTTCCAAGGCTATTTTTCTTCCAGTCCCAGTTCGGCGGCCACCGTGACGACGTCGTTGGCGACCTTGACCGGCTGCACCTCGCTGCCGTCCTCGGTGCGCAAGGCCCACTGCGGGTCCTTGAGGCCGTGGCCGGTGACTGTGATGACGATCGTCTTGCCGGCGGGAACTTCGCCCGCGGCGTGCTTCTTGATCAGGCCGGCGACGCCGGCGGCGGAGCCGGGTTCGACGAACACGCCTTCGCGGGCGGAGAGCCAGCGGTGCGCGGACAGGATTTCCTCATCGGTGACGGCCTCGATCACGCCGCCGGATTCGTCCCGGGCGGCGACGGCGGTGTCCCAGGACGCGGGGTTGCCGATCCGGATGGCGGTGGCGATGGTGTCCGGCTCCGTGATGGGGTGGCCGGCGACGAACGGGGCGGCACCGGCGGCCTGGAAGCCCCACATCACCGGTGTCTTCGTGGCGACGGCGGCCAGGGTGCCGGCGGTAGCTGATTCGTAGGGCGCCGCGTACTCCTTGTAGCCCTTCCAGTAGGCGCTGATGTTGCCGGCGTTGCCGACCGGGAGCACGTGGAAGTCCGGGGCGTCGCCGAGCGCGTCGACGACCTCGAAGGCGCCCGTCTTCTGGCCCTCGATCCGGGCCGGGTTGACCGAGTTGACCAGGAACACCGGGTAGGACTCCCCCAGCTTGCGGGCGATGTCCAGGCAGTCGTCAAAGTTGCCGTCCACCTGCAGCAGGGTGGCGCCGTGCGCGATCGCCTGGCTGAGCTTGCCCATCGAGATTTTGCCCTCGGGCACCAGCACGGCGCACTGCAGCCCGGCCGACGTCGCGTAGGCCGCGGCCGAGGCGGAGGTGTTGCCGGTGGAGGCGCAGACCACGGCCTTGGCGCCGGAGGCGACCGCCGCCGTCATGGCCATGGTCATGCCGCGGTCCTTGAAGGATCCGGTCGGGTTCATGCCCTCGACCTTGAGGTAGACGGTGCAGCCGGTGAGCTCGGAGAGCTTCTGCGCGTGCACCAGCGGGGTGCCGCCCTCGCCCAGGGTGATGACCTTGGTGGCCTCGGTGACCGGCAGGCGTTCGGCGTATTCGCGGATGACTCCGCGCCATTGGTGAGCCACTTAGACCCCTTCTACCCGCAGTACGGATGTGACGGAATTGATGACGTCCAGGCCCTTGACGGCCTCGACGGTTGCTGCAAGTGCGGCCTCGCTCGCACGGTGCGTGACGATCCGCAGTTCCGCGGACTCCGATTTGGAGGCCGAGTCGCGGTGGATGGTCTGACGCATGATTTCGATGGACACGCCGTGTTCGGCGAAGAGTTGCGCGATCCGGGCCAGGACGCCGGGCTGGTCCGCGACGTCGAGGCCGATGTAGTAGCTGGTGATGGCCGCGTCGATCGGCAGCGCCGGAACGTGGCCGGTGGTGGTTTCGGTGCGTCCCGGACCGCCCAGCACGATCCGGCGGGCCGCCGAGACCAGGTCTCCCAGGACGGCCGACGCCGTCGGGGTGCCGCCGGCTCCCTGGCCGTAGAACATCAGCTCGCCGGCGTTCTCGGCCTCGATGAACACGGCGTTGAACGCGCCGTGCACCGCGGCCAGCGGGTGTTCGCGGGGCAGCAACGTGGGGTGCACGCGGACGGAGACGCCCTCGTTGCCCTCGGGATCGGTGAGCTTCTCGGCGATCGCCAGCAGCTTGATCACGAAGCCGGCGTCCTTTGCCGCGGCGATGTCGGCGGCCGTGACGGAGCTGATGCCCTCGCAGTAGACGTCCTCGAGCGCGAACCGCGTGTGGAAGGACAGCGACGCGAGGATCGCGGCCTTCGCGGCGGCGTCAAGGCCCTCGACGTCGGCGGTGGGGTCCGCTTCGGCGTAGCCCAGCCGTTGCGCCTCGGCGAGGGCGTCGGCGAACTGCGCGCCCGTGGTGTCCATCTGGTCCAGAATGAAGTTGGTGGTGCCGTTGACGATGCCCAGCACCCGGGTGATCCGGTCCCCGGAGAGGCTGTCCCGGATCGGGCGCAGGATGGGGATGGCCCCGGCGACGGCGGCCTCGTAGGAGAGCTGAACGCCGGCCTTGTCCGCCTCCTCATAGAGGGTCGGACCGTCCTGGGCGAGCAGGGCCTTGTTCCCGGTCACGACGGACGCGCCGTGCCGGATGGCGGTGAGGATCAGGCTCCGTGCCGGCTCGATCCCGCCCATCAGCTCGATAACCAGGTCGGCGTCCTTGACGAGCGCCTCGGCGTCGTTGGTGAAGAGCTCGTGGGGCAGCTCGACGTCGCGCCGGGCCTCGAGGTTGCGCACGGCGATGCCGCTCAGTTCAAGGCGGGCCCCGGTACGGGACGCCAGGGTGTCGGCGTCGTCAATGAGAATCCGCGCAACCTGGGCCCCGACGTTGCCACAGCCCAGCAGGGCCACTTTCAGGGTTCGCAATTCCGTCATTCAGACTCCCATGTCGCGGTTCAGCAGATCTTGTTCGGTTTCGCCGCGGACAATGAGCCGGACTGATCCATCGCGTACCGCGACAACGCCCGGCCGGGCCAGATAGTTGTAGTTGCTTGACAGGGCCCAGCAGTAGGCGCCGGTCCCCGGTACAGCGAGCAGATCACCGGCTGCCACGTCCTCGGGCAGATATACATCTCTAACAACTATGTCGCCGCTCTCGCAATGTTTGCCCACTACTCGGGACAGCTGCGGAGCCGCGTCGGAGCTGCGGGACGCCAGAACCGCCGAATAATCCGCGTCGTAGAGCACCGGGCGGGCGTTGTCGCTCATGCCGCCGTCCACCGACACATAGCGGCGGGGATACGTAACGTTTTCTGCCGCTGTTTCACCGGTTCCGCCCGTTTCGCCGCCCGCGGCGGCCGGAGCGTCCACCCGGACGGTCTTCAGGGTGCCCACCTCGTAGAGCGTGAAGGTGCTGGTGCCGACGATCGCCCGGCCGGGCTCGATCGAGATCCGCGGTGCGGTGATGCCGAGCTCGGCCACCTTGGCGCGGACGACTGCGGCCATCGCCCGGGCGATTTCCGCCGGCGGCCGCGGGGTGTCCACCGGGGTGTAGGCGATGCCGTAGCCGCCGCCCAGGTCCAGCTCGGGCAGCACGATCGAATACTTGGCCTGCATCGCGGCGAGGAAGTCGAGCAGCTTCTCCGCGGCGAGGGCGAAGCCGTCCGGCTCGAAGATCTGCGAGCCGATGTGGCAGTGCAGGCCCAGCAGTTCGATGCTGCCATGCCCGGCGGCGGCCGCCACTGCCTCCTCCGCGGCGGACAGCCCGGCCTGGTCGGTGGAGTCCCCGGCCATCGAGAGGCCGAACTTCTGGTCTTCATGCGCGGTGGCGATGAACTCGTGGGTGTGCGCGTGCACGCCCGGGGTCAGCCGCAGCATGACCTTCGCGGTTTCGCCGCGGTTCGCCGCGATCGCAGCGACGCGCTCCAGTTCGTCGAGGCTGTCGACGACGATCCGGCCCAGCCCCATATCGAGGGCGCGGTGGATCTCGGCGTCGGACTTGTTGTTGCCGTGCAGTGCGACGGCGGCGCCGGGAATGCCGGCACGGGCCGCCACGGCGAGTTCCCCGCCGGAGGCGGTGTCCAGCCGGAGCCCTTCCTCCTCGACCCAGCGGACGACGGCGGTGCACAGGAACGACTTGCCGGCGTAGTAGACATCCACTCCCCCGCAGATGTCCGCGAAGGCCTCGTTGAAGGCGTCCTGGAAGGCCCGGGCGCGGGCCCGGAAGTCGGTCTCGCTCATCACGAACAGCGGCGTGCCGAACTGCCGCTGCAGTTCGCTGACGGTGACGCCGTCAATGGCCAGTTCGCCACCCTCGTTGCGCTCAACCCCGGCGGCCCACATCGGCTTGTGCAGGGCGTTGAGGTCCTCCGGTACGGCCAGCCAGTCCGGGGCGAGCGGGGAGGCTGCAGCGCTGTTGTTCTGGTTCGCGGTCATGGCGTTCACATCCGTTCCGGCGCCGAAACGCCCAGCAGTTCCAGTCCGTTGGCGAGCACCTGGCTGGTGGCATCGTTGAGCCACAGCCGGGTGCGGTTCAGATCGGTGATGGCTTCCTCGCCCAGCGGCGCGACGCGGCAGGCGTCGTACCAGCGGTGGTAGGCGCCGGCGATGACTTCGAGGTGGCGGGCGACGCGGTGCGGTTCGCGCAGCTCGGCCGCCTTGGCCACGATCGAGGGGTAGCTGCCCAGGTGCGAGAGCAGCTCGTTTTCCGTCGCATGGTCCAGCAGGGACGCGTCGAAGGCATCTTCGCCCTCCACCCGGCGCTCGACACCGGCGGCCACGGCGTTGCGGGCCGCGCCACGGGAGCGGGCGTGCGCGTACTGGACGTAGAAGACCGGGTTCTCGTTGCTGTGCTTCTTGAGCAGTTCCGGGTCCAGGGTCAGCGGCGAATCGGCCGGGAAGCGCGCCAGCGAGTACCGGACGGCGTCCTTGCCCAGCCAGGAGATCAGGTCCTTGAGCTCAATAATGTTGCCGGCCCGCTTGGACAGCTTGGCGCCGTTGACGGAGACGAGCTGGCCGATCAGGACCTCGATGTTGACCTCGGGATCGTCGCCGGCCGCGGCCGCGATCGCCTTGAGCCGGTTGATGTAGCCGTGGTGGTCGGCGCCGAGCAGATAGATCTTTTCGGTGAAGCCGCGGTCCTTCTTGGACAGGTAGTACGCCGCGTCGGCGGCGAAGTACGTCGGCTCGCCGTTCGCGCGGATCATCACCCGGTCCTTGTCGTCGCCGAAGTCCGTGGTGCGCAGCCAGACCGCGCCGCCGTCGTCGTAGACGTGGCCTTGTTCCCGCAGGCGGGCGACGGCGTCCGCGATGGCGCCGGCGTCGTGCAGTTCCTGCTCGGAGAAGAAGACGTCGAACTCGACGCCGAACTCCGCGAGGGTCTGCTGGATGTCGTGCAGCTGCGCCTTGTAGGCGGCGCCGCGGATCACCGGCAGCGCCGCGACGTCGGTGAGCTCGCGGATGCCGGGGTGCTGCGTCAGGACCTCGTGACCCAGGTCCGCGATGTATTCGCCCGGGTAGCCGCCCTCCGGAACGCCGCGGCCGTGCAGCCGGGACAGCACCGAGTGCGCGAAGACGTCCATCTGCGAGCCGGCGTCGTTGATGTAGTACTCCGCGGTGACGTCCGCGCCGGAGGCCCGGAGCACACGGGCGATCGAGTCGCCCAGGGCGGCCCAGCGGGTGTGGCCGATGTGCAGCGGGCCGGTGGGGTTGGCCGAGACGAACTCCATGTTGACCGTGCGGCCCGCGAGCGCCGTGTTGGTGCCGTAGGCGGGGCCCGCCTCGACAATGGCCTTGGCGAGGGCACCGGCGGCGGCAGCGTCGACGGTGATGTTCAGGAACCCCGGTCCGGCGATGTCGACGGCGGAGACTCCCTCGATCGAGGCGAGCCGCGCGCTCAGCAGCCCGGCGAGCTGGCGCGGGTTGGTGCCGGCCGGCTTTGCCAGCTGGAGGGCGATGTTGGTGGCCCAGTCGCCATGGTCCCTGTTCTTGGGCCGCTCCACGCGCACCGACTCCGGAATGTCGGCGGCGGCAAGGGCGATTTCACCGGCGGCGACGACGTCCTTCAGGCAGGCGGATATGGCGAGGGAGAGTTCTTCTGGGGTCACAGTTCCAGCCTACCGGGGGCCCGCGGTCCCGCGGAATTTTGCCGCCGTCATCTTGGGCGTTCCTGCTCCCGGGATGACCCCCGGCGGCTCCGGACGGGCGATTTTCCTTTGGAGCCCACCTTCCTGCTAAGCTCTAGGACGTCCCGCCGGTAACGGCAGGATCCCTGATTGCCCTCGTAGCTCAGGGGATAGAGCGTCTGCCTCCGGAGCAGAAGGTCGTAGGTTCGAATCCTATCGAGGGCACCAAACAAAACCCCGCCGTTTCAGCGAAACGGCGGGGTTTTTGCGTTCACCGGCGAAGCTCAGGACAGCCGGCTGGAGAATTCCTCGGCCGTCATCGGGGTGGAGAACATCGGGTAGTCGTACGCGATCGCGTTGTCATGTTCCTCAACGGATGTTGCAGCCACGCAGTCGCTCAGCGTCACGACCTGGTACCCGTTCTCGTAGCCGCTGCGCATGGTTGATTCGACACAGCAGTTGGTCAGGAACCCGCCCAGGACGATGGTGCTGATGCCCTTGCTGCGCAGGATGAAGTCCAGGTTGGTGCTGGCAAAGGTGTCCAGGCCCCGCTTGCCTTCAATCACGATGTCACCCTCTGCGGGCGCCAGCTCGTCGATGATGGCCGCACCCCAGGTTCCCTTCACGAAGACGCCGCCGTCCACGACCCCCTTGAGGATCCCGTACGGATGCTTGCCGAGTTCGTTGTAGCCCTCGGCAAACGTGATGGGCGCGTGCATGACCGTGACGCCGGCCGCGCGGGCTGCCTCTACGGCACGGGCCGTGTTGGCGAGCATGTCCGTCTTTTCCATGACCGGCCGGACGGCGTCATGCAGCCCGCCGCCGTCGGAGGTGAAGTCGTTCTGGTATTCGATGAGCACAAGGGCGGTGGTGTTCGGATCAAGCTTCAAGGCATCCTCCTGATCGGCGGTGGACCGCCCGCGGCGCTGCCGGCGGTCGAGGTCACACTAGCCGCCGGCCCCGCGCAGGACAAGAGCAGTCGGTTCCGGCTTTCGCCGCAGGTCAGGCGCCGGTTCGGCTTTGCCCGGCGTCGAAGTTCAGGGCGGCTTCGTCCGGAGTGGACAGGGTGAGCACGGCTTCCTCCACCGTTTCGTGGTCCTCCAGCTCGCGCTCTATCCGGCGCAGGGCCACCGCCACTTCGTGTTCCGGGTGGTCGCCCTGCAGGTCCACGGCCGCGACCAGGTACAGCCGGCGCGGGCCGACAAACTCCAGGTGCAGGTACGTGAGCCGGGCGATGTCCCGGTGCTCCAGCACCCGGCGGGCCATGGACTGTTCGATGTCCGGGGTAACGCCCTGGCCCACCAGAAAACGCCGGTTGCGGTCGATCAGCACGACGGCGACGACGGCCAGCAGCACGCCGACGATGATCGAACCTATCGCATCCGGCAGCGGCGAGCCCGTGACCTGGTGCAGGAACACGCCGGCAAAGGCCACGACCAGGCCGATGAGTGCTGCGGCGTCCTCCGCGAAGACGGCACGCAGGGTGGGATCGGAGCTGATCAGGACCTGCTCGAGGGTGTGACGGTCCAGCTCGTGCGCCGCCTTCCGGGTCTGCCGGAACGCCTGGATGAAGGAGATTCCCTCGAAGACGAAAGCGACGGCCAGGACCACGTAGGCCACTGCGAAGTCGGCTGCCGGCTCCGGCGCAATGATCTGCTGGATGCCGTGCATGATGGACACCACGGCACCCGCAGTGAACAGCCCGAACGCCGCAAACATCGACCAGACGTAGGCTTCCCGTCCGTAACCCATGGGGTGGCTCTTGTCCCGCGGCCTGGCCGAGCGCCGTTCCGCGAAGAACAGGAACACCTGGTTTCCGGTATCCGCCCAGGAGTGGGCCGCCTCGGCGGTCATGGAGGCCGATCCGGTGAGGACGGCGGCCACCGACTTCGCCGCGGCCACGAGGACATTTGCCACGAAGGCGATGATGACCGTTAGCAGGGTCGAACCGGGCTTCTTTTTCTTCTCCGTTTGCGCCATTGGCCTACCGTATCCAACAGGCAGCCGGACGCGGACCATCCAGCGGACCCCGAGGGCGAAGAGCGACGCGTCCCGCCCTGCCAAATGTCGGTGGCCCCTCGTAGGCTGGTCGCATCGGCAGAAGCAAAGGGGTCTCACATGTACTGCTCCATCATCCCTCCCTACCTGTTGCGCCGGCTGGCCGCGCAGCACCATGAACCACGGCTGCTGATCGCAGCCCGTGCCGCCAAAGAAGCCCTGCAGCACGTCAAGAGCTTCCAGGCATCCCGCGCGGCGCCGGTGCCCGCGGCGCCACCGGGGTTGCGGCAGCTCACGCCCGGGCCGCCGCAGCGGACCGTGTACGATGCGAAAGCCTCGGAGAACCTGCCGGGCGTGCTGGTGCGCAAGGAGGGCGAACCCGTCACCGGGGACCCGGCGACGGACGAGGCGTACGACGGCCTGGGCCACACGCACCGGCTCTATGCCGAGGCATTCGGCCGCAACTCGATTGACGGCAACGGTCTGCCCCTGGATGCCACAGTGCACTTCGGCCAGCGCTACGACAACGCGTTCTGGGACGGCAAGCAGATGGTCTTCGGCGACGGCGACGGCCAGGTCTTCAACCGCTTCACGGCCTCCCTGAGCGTGATCGGCCACGAGCTCGCGCACGGCGTCACCCAGTACTCCGCCGGACTCGCCTACCGGAACCAGGCGGGCGCCCTCAACGAATCGCTCTCGGACGTTTTCGGCGCGCTCGTGGAGCAGTACGTGAAGCAGCAGTCCGCAACCGAGGCAAGCTGGCTGATCGGCGAGGGGCTCTTCACCGACCAGGTGCAGGGAACGGCGCTGCGCTCCATAAAGGCCCCGGGCACCGCCTACGACGACGATGTGCTGGGCAAGGATCCGCAGCCGGACTCGATGGACTCCTATGTCCACACCAGCGCGGACAACGGCGGAGTGCACCTGAACTCGGGCATCCCCAACCGTGCCTTCTACCTGGTCGCGACGGCCCTGGGCGGTAATGCCTGGGAGACTCCCGGACGCATCTGGTACGACACCCTGACCGGAGGTTCCCTGCCCGCGGCCGCTACCTTCGGGGCTTTCGCCAAGGCCACCGCGGCATCCGCCAAGGAGCTGTACGGTACCGAGTCGGCCGAGCATGACGCCGTCCGGCGTGCATGGGAAACTGTCAAAGTGAGGCTGTAACCGGCGCCTGCCTAAGGATCACCCAGTGGAGTCAAGCCAGTGAAGATAACCGTCCAGCGCAGCGGTGGCGTTGCCGGGATGGAGCGCGTCTGGAGCGTGCAGGCGGTAACGCCGGATGACCGGGACCAGTGGCAGCCACTGATCGAGGCCTGCCCCTGGGACGACCTGCCCGGCCCGGCGGCGGCCGGGGCCGGCGGCATTCCCCAGCCGGACCGCTTCGTCTACCGGATCCGGGCCGGCCAGCGCCGCGCCACCCTGCCCGAGCGGGACCTCGTCGGGCCCTGGCGGACCCTGGTGGACAGCATGCGCGCCGCCGCCGAGTCGCCGGCTCAGCCGGAACCGGCGTCGGGCGGTGCCGACACCCGGGACCGCCCGGACGGGCAGCCTGGTTAGACCGCCGCCAGGTGTCCGCGGAACGTCCGACGGTAGGACTGCGGGCTGGTGTCCAGCACCTTGGCGAAGTGGTGCCGCAGCAGCACCGAGTGGCCGAACCCGGCCTCCCGGGCGATCTCGTCGATGTTCAGATCCGTGGTCTCGAGCAGCTCCTGTGCCCGCAGCACCCGCTGCGAATTCAGCCAGGCCGCGGGGGTCGCGCCGGTCTCGGCCCGGAACCGGCGCGCAAAGGTCCGCGGCGACATGTGCACGCGGGCGGCCAGCTCGTTGACGGAGTGCTCCTCGTCCAGGTTCCGGACCATCCACCGCAGCAACTCCTCCATCGGCTGCGAGCCGCACCGCGGCATCGGCCGGTCGATGAACTGGGCCTGGCCGCCGTCGCGGTGCGGCGGAACCACCATGTCCCGGGCGATGCTCGCGGCCACGTTGGCGCCCAGCTCCACCCGGACCAGGTGCAGGCTGGCATCGATGCCGGCGGCGGTGCCGGCGCTCGTGATGATCCGCCCGTCCTGGACATAGAGCACGTTTTCATCAACCAGCGCGGCCGGGTAGCGGCTGGCGAGCTCCTGCGAGTAGTGCCAGTGCGTGGTGCAGCGGCGCCCGTCCAGCAGCCCGGCCCGGGCCAGGGCGAAGGCGCCGGAGCAGATCGACATGACCCAGGCTCCCCGCGCGTGCGCCGCCCGCAGCGCCTCCAGCACCGACTCGGGAACATCGGCATCCTTGCCGAACGGGGTCATGATGACCAGGTCCGCGTCCGCGGCGGCCTCCAGCCCGAGCGGCACGTGCATCGACAGGCCGGACTTCATGGGAACGTCGCCGGGCTCCGGCGTGCAGACCCGGAAGTCGAAGGCCGGCACACCGGTGCCGCGGTCCGATCTGTCGACGCCGAACACCTCGAAGGCGGTGCCGAACTCGAAGACCGAGAAGTTGGGAACCACGATCATCGCCACTGAGTTGATCATGTCTCTAGTGTGGCAGAAATTATAGTCTTTTGGGCATTTCTGCCACTTTTTTTGCACCCCCCACCGGAGAACCATGGAGGTATGGAACTCATCGGAATCGCCCTCATCGTCCTGATCCTCGCCGCCGTCGCCGCCACCCTCCGGGCTCTGCGCAAAGACGGCCTGGGCCACAACCCGCCCGTCCGCTCGGAAGAATACTGGATGGCCCACGACCTCCCCAGCACCAGCTACACGCTGCGGTTCTTCTAGCCCGCTCCCCTCCAACCGCTGCCCGGCCCCGCCCAGGGACCGGGCAAACCTATGTCCGGCTGCTAGGCCAGTAGACTGTTTTCAGCCATGACACTGCATATTTCCTACCCCGCCGAGCTGCCGGTCTCCGAGCGCCGCGAGGACCTGATGGCCGCCATCGCCGCGAACCAGGTGACCATCATCGCCGGCGAGACCGGTTCCGGTAAGACCACCCAGATCCCCAAGATGTGCCTCGAGCTTGGCCTGGGCGAAAACGGTCTGATCGGCCACACCCAGCCGCGCCGGCTCGCCGCCCGCACGGTCGCGGAGCGCATCGCCGAGGAACTCGGCGTCGAGATCGGCCAGGAAGTCGGCTTCCAGGTCCGCTTCACTGGCGAGGTCAGCCGCTCCACCAAGGTCAAGCTGATGACCGACGGCATCCTGCTGGCCGAGATCCAGCGCGACAAACTGCTGCGCAAGTACAACGCGATCATCATCGACGAGGCACATGAACGCAGCCTCAACATCGACTTCATCCTCGGCTACCTCAAGCGGATCCTTCCCCAGCGCCCGGACCTGAAGATCATCATCACCTCGGCCACCATCGATCCGGAGCGCTTCGCCAAGCACTTCGGCAGCGAGGAGGAGCCCTCCCCCATCATCGAGGTGTCCGGCCGCACCTACCCGGTGGAAATCCGCTACCGGCCGCTTTCGGCGCCCGCCGGCGGCCCCGGCGCAGTTGGTGATGATGCGGACAATTCCTCCGACGACGAGCTCGAGGAGGACCGCGACCCGCTGGACGCGGTGTGCGACGCCGTCGACGAACTCGCTCTGGAGGCCCCGGGCGACATCCTGATCTTCTTCTCCGGCGAACGCGAAATCCGCGACGCCGCCGAGGCGCTCAACGCGCGGATCCAGACGAACCGGCGGCTGGCCGGCACCGAGGTCCTTCCCCTCTTCGCCCGGTTGAGCCTGCAGGAGCAGCACAAGGTGTTCCACCCCGGCAGCAAGCGCCGGATCGTGCTGGCCACCAACGTTGCCGAAACCTCGCTTACGGTGCCCGGCATCAAGTACGTCATCGACACCGGAACCGCACGCATCTCGCGCTACTCGCACCGCACCAAGGTCCAGCGCCTGCCGATCGAGCGGGTCTCGCAGGCCTCGGCCAACCAGCGCTCCGGCCGCTGCGGCCGCGTCTCCGACGGCATCGCCATCCGGCTGTACTCGGAGGAGGACTTCGAGTCCCGGCCGCTGTTCACCGACCCGGAGATCCTGCGCACCAACCTCGCCGCCGTCATCCTGCAGATGACGGCCATGGGTGTGGCCCGCGGGCCGAAGGACGTGGAGAACTTCCCGTTCGTGGAGCCGCCGGACTCCCGAGCCATCAACGACGGCGTGACGCTGCTCCGCGAGCTCGGCGCGCTGAGCACGGCCCGTCAGCCGGAAGCAGCGGACGACGCCGGGAGCCGGTCCGGTCGCCGGCAGGCGTCCGGGAGGAACGGCGGCGGCCGCGGCGGCGGCCTCACCGCCGTCGGGCAGCAGCTTGCCCAGCTGCCGGTGGACCCCCGCCTGGGCCGGATGATTGTCGAGTCCGGCAAGCGCGGCTGCGTCCGCGAGGTCATGATCCTGGCCGCCGCGCTGACCATCCAGGACCCGCGCGAGCGGCCGACAGACAAGCAGCAGCTTGCCGCGGAGAAGCACGCCCGGTTCCGGGACGAGAACTCGGACTTCACCGGCTTCCTGAACCTCTGGAACTACCTGCAGGAGAAGCAGCAGGAGCTCTCCTCGACCGCGTTCCGCCGGCTGTGCCGCAACGAGTTCATCAACTATCTGCGCGTCCGGGAATGGCAGGACCTCTTCGCCCAGCTGCGCCAGCTGGCCCGGCCGCTGGGCATCAGCCTGGACAACAAGCGGCTTACCGATCCGGTGGGCAACCACGAGGGCATCCATATCAGCCTCCTCTCGGGGCTGCTGAGCCACATCGGCATCCTTGACGAACGAAAGCGCGAGTACGCCGGCGCGCGCGGCAGCCGCTTTGCGATCTTCCCCGGCTCGGCGCTGTTCAAGAAGTCCCCCACCTTTGTGATGGCCGCCGAGTTGGTCGAGACCAGCCGGCTCTGGGCGCGGGTGGCCGCGAAGTTCGATCCGCTCTGGGCTGAGCAGGTGGCGCCGGACCTGGTCAAGCGCAGCTACAGCGAACCGCACTGGTCCAAGAAGATGGGTTCGGTGATGGCGCATGAGAAGGTCACGCTGTACGGCGTGCCGATCATCCCCAACCGGCGGGTCAACTACGGGCGGGTGGATCCGGAGGTGTCCCGCGAGCTGTTCATCCGGCACGCCCTGGTGGAGGGCGACTGGCAGACCCACCACAAGTTCTTCCACCGCAACCGCGCCCTGCTCCAGGAGGTCGAAGAGCTTGAGGCACGGATGCGGCGCCGCGACATCCTGGTCGACGACGAGACCCTGTTTGAGTTCTATGACGCGCGGATCGGCAAGGGCGTGGTTTCCGAACGTCATTTCGACAAGTGGTGGAAGGAAGCCCGGCAGCAGGACCCCACGCTGCTGGACTTCGACCAGTCGCTGCTGATCAGCGAGGACGCCGACGCGCTCGACGACTCTGCCTACCCGAAGACCTGGCTGCACAAGGGCTTCGAACTGCCGCTGAGCTACGAGTTCCATCCGGTGGCTCCCGGCTCCCCGCCGAACCCGTCCGACGGCGTCACCGCCGAGGTCCCCGTATTGTTCCTGAACCAGCTGGACGACGCCGCGTTCCGCTGGCTGATTCCCGGCCAGCGGGTGGAGCTGGTCACGGCCCTGATCAAGTCCCTGCCCAAGCAGGTGCGCAAGAACTTCGTTCCCGCGCCGGACGTCGCCCGCCAGGCCGTGGCCGCGCTCGAGACCGATTTCGATCCCGCGACGGATGAGCTGGAACCCTCACTCGAACTCGTGTTGCGCCGGCTCCGCGGCCAGGTCATCCCGCCGGGGTCGTGGAACTGGGAGGCCGTCCCGCCGCACCTGCGGGTCAGCTTCCGCGTGGTCGACTCCCGCGGCAAGGTGCTGGACGAGGGCAAGGACCTCGCGGCGCTCCAGGAAAAGCTAGCACCGGCCACCCGTCGGGCGATCGCCGAGTCCCTCGGGGCCACGCCATCCACGACGGCACCCAAAGCCACAATGGCAGCCACCGTCGGCGGCAGGGCGAACGGCAAATCCTCAGGGTCCCCCGCCGCACAAGCGCAGCTTGACCCGACTCCGGCCGGCTTCACCGAGCTGTCCGGGCTGAAGGAATGGACTTTCGGCACCGTGCAGCGCCAGGTCCAGGGCACCGTGAAGGGCCACACCGTCACCGGCTACCCGGCCCTGGTCGACGAGGGCGCCTCCGTGGCCCTGCGGCTCTTCCAGACCTCCGGCGAGCAGGAACAGGCCATGCGCGGCGGGGTCATCCGGCTGCTCGCCCTGAAAGTCCCGCCGCCGGACCGCTATGTCCTGGAGCACCTGAACAACACCGAGAAGCTGACCTTCAGCCAAAACCCGCACGGTTCCGTTTCGGCCCTGATCGCTGACTGCGCCCTGGCCGCGATCGACAAGCTCACCCCGGCCGCGCTGCCGTGGGATGAGGCATCCTTCAAGGCGTTGTATGAGCAGGTCCGGGCCGAACTGATCGACACGGTCTTCACGGTGACCGCCGTCGTCGAGCGCATCCTCGCCAGCACACGGCGAATCGAGAAGCAGCTCAAGGGAACCACCAGCCTGGCCCTGATCAGCGCCCTCAACGACGTCAAGGCCCAGTTGGAGCAGCTCGTCTTCCCCGGTTTCGTGGCACGCACGGGCTACGCCCAGCTGAGCCAGCTGCCCCGCTACCTCGCGGCCATCGAGAAGCGCCTCGAAAAGCTTCCCGGGAACGTCCAGCGCGACGCGCAGCACATGGCGGTCATCCAGGGCCTCGAGGACGACTACGACGACGCCGTCTCCGCGCTGCTGCCCGGGCGGCGCATCGGCACGGAGTTAACCCAGGTCCGCTGGATGATCGAGGAACTGCGGGTGAGCCTCTTCGCCGTCGAACTCGGCACCGCCTATTCGGTGTCCGAAAAGCGGATCCGGACCGTGCTGAACAAAGCGCTGGCGCCGGCGTAGACCCCCGGGGAGTGCTGCGCCGGCGCCAGTTCATGGCCGCTAGGCCTCCGGGACGTGCTCCGCGTGGCCGGCCTTCCGCAAACCCTCGCGCAGCGTCTCCGCGTTGGCATCCAGCCGGGCCGGGTCCGGGTGCTGGTCCACCGAACCGAAATCAAAGTCCGCCATGGAGTTGGACGGCCACACGTGCACGTGCAGGTGGTTGATTTCGTAGCCGGCCACGATCAGGCCGGCCCGGGCCGCATCGAACACGTCTACCTGGACCGCGCCGATCTTGCGGGCAACTTCCATCACGCGGCCCAGCACCTCCGGCGAGGCATCCGTCCAGCGGTCCACTTCCTCGGTGGGAACCACGAGCGTGTGCCCGTCGGCCAGCGGGCCCACGGTCAGGAACGCGACGACGTCCGGCTCGCGCCAGACGAAGCGGCCCGGGATCTCGCCGTCGATGATCTTGGTGAACAGGGTGCTCATACATCAGCCTTTTCCGCCGGGGACCCCAGGGTGCTGGCATCCAGGACAAATCGGTACTTCACGTCGCCTGCCACCATGCGGTCGTAAGCCTCGTTCAACTGGTCCGCACGGACCACCTCGACGTCGGACACCACACCGTGCTCGGCGCAGAAGTCCAGCATCTCCTGCGTCTCGGCGATTCCGCCGATCAGCGAGCCGGCATAGGCGATCCGGCGCCGGATCAGCGCGCCGGGGCTAACCGGCGGCATGGCTTCCGAGGGCAGGCCCAGCTGGAAGAGCGCCCCGTCCACGCGAAGGGTGCGGAAGTACGGGTTGAGGTCGTGCGGCGCGGCGACGGTGTCGATGATGACGTCGATGCTGCGGTCCGCTGCTTCCATCGCGGCCGGGTCCGTGGAGAGGATGACGTGATCGGCGCCCAGTTCGCGGGCCGCCGCGAACTTCTGCTCCGACGTCGTGAAGACCGTCACCTCCGCACCCATGGCCTTCGCGATCTTGACGGCCATGTGGCCGAGGCCGCCGAGCCCGACGACGCCGACGACGTCGCCCTCCTCCACCTCGAAGTGGTTCAGCGGGGAGTAGGTGGTGATGCCGGCGCAGAGCAGCGGCGCGGCGGCGGCCGGGTCCATGCCCTCCGGGACCCGCAGGACATAGTTGCGGTCCACGACGATCGAGGTGGAGTAGCCGCCCTGGGTGATGGCGCCGCCGTTGCGGGCATCCTTGGCGCCGTAGGTTCCGGTCATGCCGTTCTCGCAGTACTGCTCGAGGCCGTCAAGGCAGCTGTCGCATTCGCGGCAGGAATCGACCATACAGCCAACGCCGACGCGCTCACCGACGGTGAAATCGTCGACGGCGGAGCCCACGCGGGTGACGCGGCCGACGATTTCGTGCCCCGGAACAAGGGGGTAGTTCTGGGTTCCCCATTCGCCGCGGGTGGCATGCACGTCCGAGTGGCAGAGGCCGCAGAACTCGACGGCGATCTCGACGTCGTCCGCCTTGGGCGCGCGCCGGGCCACGGTCAGCGGGACGAGGCCGCTGTCGCTGGCCGTGGCGCCGTAGGCGGCGGCGAGCGTGGGACGGTTGGTGCCGGCGTCGTTGGCCGCGCCGTCGTTGGCTACGTTGAGGTCGGGAAGCGGCTTGGCGAGGGGCGGCGGTACGGGGCGTCCTGGAGTCATGGTCCGACGCTACCCCCGGGAGTGGATTCCGTGCCACTTGGGGGTTGAGCGGGACCTGCTTGGACGCGGCTATACCGCGTGAAAAGGATCGTTTCCGTAGTCGGGTTGTCGTCTCCCGGGGCCCCATAGACGCGCGTCATCCGTGGCACGGTCTCTAGGCCGCCGTGGCGTGGCGTGGCATGCTCAGACCACTTCACGAAAACTTCGATCGGGCGCCCGGCTGCCTCCGCTTCGGCCCAGTCAATGGCTGCCACGACGTTTGGAGCATCGCGGACATCCCATTCGTCGACCATCCACGAGTAGCCTTCGGCCGCCGGCCGGGTCCAAATGCGCACCCGGTACTCCGCGGGTCGGTCGTATTCGCCGATGGCCGCGTCCGGGCCGATTGGTCGAATGTCCATCGGCAGATCCTACGCCTGGCGGTGTGAGGCGCATTGCTTGGCAAGCGCTTCGGCCGCGCTGCGGTAGCCTCGGGGCAAACGAGTGACAGCCTGAGGGGGCAGCGCAATGAATCGTCTAGTACTTCCCATGTTGGGGGCCATCGGCATCGCGTTGATGCTTGGCGGGTGCTCAGCCCCGGCAGGACTCGCGGTGTTCCAGCGCGATGCGGTGGCCAGGGACCAGCTGCCCGCAGAGGCCGCCAGCACGGAGATCCCCAAGCTGGAAAATAGCCGACTGCTCGTAGAGGCAGACGGAGTGCGCTATTACGCCGCGCAGGGCGAGAACCGCACGCTGACCTGTTTGGTCGCGGTTTCCGACGCCAGGCCGGGCAATTTCATCGGCGGCTGCGGCAGCTCAAGGGCGACCGGCCAGATCGTCTCCATCTCTGGGCAGGTCGGTAAGTCGGCCACCTTGGTCACGGACGGCTTCGAGACGAAGGAACTTGTTGCTCAGGGGTGGCGGAAAATCCATCAAAACGTGCTGGTCGGCGGCCGATAGGCGCCCGAGAGGCTCGGGAAGGACGGCGAACGGTTACCGGGGCGGTCGGCCAGGTCGTGGCGGCCAGGTCGGAGCGGCCCACCCTGGAGCGACCGCCGCAGGCCGCCGATCTGGTGTGGCCGCCTTAATTGTCACAGGTGCCCGATAGCGTGGTTCCATGGACGGCAAGCAAGGGCCCGACGTGGCTCTGACGGAAGGCGTAACGGTCGCGGACCTTGCGCGGATCCTGGCCGGAATCCCGGCCCCGGCCAGTGCAGAGGCACTCATCGACGAAACACGCGAGCTGGAGGATCTGAAGTCAGCCCTGGCCGCCCGCCAGGCCCGGGACGCCGTCGCCTTCGACCTCTCCCAGCGCCGCGAACAATCCCTTGCCGGCGCTCCCGCCGACCAGCTCGGCACCGGGGTCGGCGCGCAGATCGCCCTCGCCCGCCGCGAATCCCCCGCCAAGGGCGGACGGCTCCTCGGCCTCGCCAAGGCCCTGGTCACCGAAATGCCGCACAGCCTCGCCGCCCTGGAAACCGGACAGCTCAACGAATGGCGCGCCACCCTCCTGGTCCGCGAGACCGCCTGCCTGTCCGCCGCGGACCGGGCCGCCGTGGACGAGGAACTCGCCCCCGACGCCGGGACCTTTAGTGGGGCGGGCGATCGCG
>NZ_JABFMX010000011.1 GCF_013359735.1 Arthrobacter sp. C9C5 | reverse complement strand
TGCTCCCCGGGAGTCGGAACTGAATTTCTCAGTCCAACTTCCGGGGAGCAGTTCACCCCGGACGGGGGTCTCTTGCATGCCGGGGGAGGTGCGGTCCGGGGACCTGCGTCACGCACAGCCGACTTTCGACCGCCGGGGGAAGTGCCCGACGCCGGAAACCCGCCCCGGGCCGCTGGATCGGATTCACGCTACGGAATCGGACCAGGGCATCCCGGATCCGGGGTGCGCCCGTCCGGAACCGGCGCGGAAACGAGGGGCGGGCCGCCGAGTCAAGTGCCAAGCCTGCGACCTGATCAAGGAACCCGCTGATGCTGGGGGGCCGGACAGCGTCGTCAGGCCGCTGTGGGCGCTGGAGGCTGCGGAATCGGATTCCCGCTACGGAACCGGACGAGGGCCTCCCGGATCCGGGGTGCGCCGGTCCGGAACCGGCGCGGAAACAGGAGGGATGGGCACCCGGAGGGGCGGACGACGTCGGGCCGGCGGTGGCCTGCGGAGGCTGCGGCGCCGGATTCTCGCTACGGAACTCGACGGGGGCCTCCCGGATCCGGGGTGCGCCGGTCCGGAACCGGCGCGGAAACGGGACGGGTGGGCGCGTGGAGGGGCGCACGACGTCGGGCCTGCTGTGGGCGACGGAGGCAGGCGCTTGCGAAAGCGCCGTTGTTGCGCCGGGGAGGAACGAGCGCAGGCGCCGAGCAAGTGGCTGGTGAGGCGCCCGGAGACCTGCTGAGGCGCCCGAACGGTACACGTGGACCCGCACACGCGCCGGGCACGCAGAAGGGCCGCCACCGGCTGGTGACGGCCCTTCGGGACGGCGATGGTCGGACTAGTCGACCGTGTCCGCCAAGGTACCCAGGTACAGCTGGATGACCTTGGGATCCTTCATGAGTTCCCGGCCGGTGCCCGTGTACGCGTCCTTGCCCTGGTCCAGGACATAGCCGCGGTCACAGATCTGCAGGCAGCGGCGCGCGTTCTGCTCCACCATGATCACGGAGACGCCGGCCCGGTTGATCTCGTGCACCCGCAGGAAGGTTTCGTCCTGCTTGACGGGGGAGAGGCCGGCCGAGGGCTCGTCGAGCAGCAGCACGGCCGGGTCCATCATCAGGGCACGCCCCATGGCGACCATCTGGCGCTCGCCGCCGGAGAGCGAGCCGGCGCGCTGGGCCCGTCGCTTGGCCAGCTCCGGGAACAGCTCTGCGACGAAGTCGAACCGCTTGGCGAAGTCCTTCGGCCGCTGGAACATCCCCATCTGGAGGTTCTCTTCGATGGTCAGGGCCGCGAAGACGTTGTTGGTTTGCGGGACGAAGCCGACGCCCCGGCTGACCAGTTTGTTGGCCTTCAGCCCGGTGATGTCCTGGCCACGGACCACTACGGAGCCGGAGTGGACCTTGACGAGGCCGAACATGGCCTTCAGCAGGGTCGACTTGCCGGCGCCGTTGGGCCCGATGATGCCGATCAGCTCACCCTTGCGGGCCTCGATGCTGCAGCCGTTGAGGATGTTGACGCCCGGGATGTAACCGGCCACCAGGTCGGTGACCTTGACGACCGAATCGCCCTCGTATGCGTTCTTCGCGGCGGTGGCCGCACTCGTGGCGCTCATTCTGTGTCCTTCTCTGTCCGGTTCGGCTCCTCGGCGCTGCGCCGGCCGTGCCCCGCACCGTTGGCGGTTTCGGTGCCCGGTGTTTCCGTCACGAGCACGTCGGCGGAGATGATGCCCGCGTTCTCGGTGCCGACGATTGACTCCTCGTCGGCCTCAAGTTCGGCTGCGAGCACCTTGATGCCTTCCGAATCGCCAAGATCCACGTCGTGGTGGGCGCCCAGGTAGGCGTCGATCACGGCCGGGTTCTTCATGACCTCGGCCGGCGGGCCCTCGGCCACGATCTTGCCCTCGGCCATCACCACGACCCAGTCGGCGATGTGGCGGACCATGTGCATGTCGTGCTCGACAAACAACACGGTCATGCCCTCGGCCTTGAGGTTCTTGATGTGGTCCAGCAGGGACTGGGTCAGCGCCGGGTTGACGCCTGCCATCGGTTCGTCCAGCATCACGAGCTTCGGACGAACCATCAGCGAACGGGCCATTTCGAGGAGCTTGCGCTGGCCGCCGGAGAGGGACGCCGCGTAGTCGTCCTTCTTGGCGTCGAGCTTGAACTTCTCCAGCAGCACGTTGGCTTCTTCGGTGATCTTCTTTTCCTGGCCGCCCCAGATTCCCTTGAACAGGGCCTTGGAGAGCCTCTCGCCGGATTGGTGTGAGGCGCCCAGCCGCATGTTCTCCATGACGGTGAGCTTGCCCATGACCTTGGTCAGCTGGAAGGTGCGGACCATGCCCATGCGGGCCACCTTGTAGGAGGAGACGCCGGCCAGGCTGTTTCCTTCGAACTGCCATTTGCCCGTGTTCGGCGTATCGAAGCCCGTCAGCAGGTTGAACAGGGTGGTCTTGCCGGCGCCGTTGGGGCCGATCAGGGCCGTGATCTTGTGCCGCGGGATCTCGAGGTATTCGACGTCGACGGCGTTGATGCCGCCGAAGCTGCGGGTGACGTTCTCCGCCACCACAATCGGATCGCGCTTCTTGCAGCCGGGAGCGATCTCGCCGGCCGCAATCGGACGCGTGTCCGTCATGTAGTCGATGTTCTCTGCGGCCTCGGTGGAGCCGACGCCGGTCTTTGGTTCTTCGCTGTGCATGCTCATGCGAACGCCAGCTCCTTCTTGTTGCCGAAGACGCCCTGAGGCCTAAAGATCATCAGCAGCATCAGCGCGATGCCGACCAGGATGTAACGCAGCTGGCCGGCCTGGACCGTGTTCAGCCACGTGACGGCGCCCGATTCGATCAAGCCGTACAGCACGCCCTGGGTGAGCGAGAGCACGACCCAGAAGATCATCGCCCCGACGACGGGCCCCAGCACGGTGCCGAGGCCGCCGAGCAGCAGGCAGGTGTAGAGGAAGAACGTCAGCTCGGTGCCGTAGTTGGCCGGCTGCACCGCACCGCGGGGGAGGGTGAAGACCATGCCCGCGAGGGCTCCGAGCACGCCGCCGATGACGAGGGCCTGCATCTTGTAGGAGTAGACGTTCTTGCCGAGCGAGCGGACGGCGTTCTCGTCTTCACGGATACCCTTCAGGACGCGGCCCCAGGGGCTGCGCATCAGGAGCCAGACCAGCAGGCAGCAGACGATCACCAAGGCCCAGCCGACCACGCGGATGAAGAAGTCGCGGTTGTTCATCCCGAAGTACGATCCTTCGGGGAACGGGTTCATGGCGTAGAAGTCGCCTTCGAAGGCGGCCAGGCCGTTGGCGGAACCGGTCACCGAGGTGAGCTGGTTGGTGGTGACGATGTAGCGGACGATTTCCGCGGCCGCGATCGTCACGATGGCGAGGTAGTCGGCCCGCAGCCGGAGCGTGGGGATGCCTAGCAGCAAGGCGAAGATCGCCGAGCAGACGACGGCGATCAGCAGGCCCACGAAGAACGGCACGTGGAACGTCAGGGTGGAGATGGCGAAGCCGTAGGCTCCCACCGCCATGAAGCCGGCCTGGCCGAAGTTCAGCAGGCCGGAGTAGCCGAAGTGCACCGCCAGGCCGAGGGCGGCAAGCGCGTACGCCGCCGTCGTCGGGCTGAGCAGCTCACCGGCAGCGCTGGAAAGAATAAATCCGAAGTCCATGTCTGTCTCCTAACCCACGCGCTCGCGGCGGCCCAGGATGCCCTGAGGCCGGAACAAGAGGACAACGATCATGATGAACAGTGCTCCCACGTACTTGAGGTCGGCGGCGAGGCCGAAGACGGTGGTCAGCTCCACGAAGATGCCGACGATGATGGATCCGAACAGGGCGCCCCAGACGGTGCCGAGGCCGCCGAGGGTCACGCCGGCGAAGATGAGCAGCAGGATCTGCGAACCCATATCGAAGGTGACGCCGGGACGGTAGTACGCCCAGAGAATGCCGCCGAGCGAGGCGAGCATGCCGCCGGTGACCCAGACGATCCGGATGACCGAGTCGACGTCGATGCCGGAGGCCGCGGCCAGTGCCGGGTTATCGGCGACCGCGCGGGTTGCCTTGCCCAGCCGGGTCTTGAGCAGTACGACGCCGAGGACGGCGATGACGACGACGCTGATGAGCAGGGACCAGAGGTTGTTGGGCGAGATGGAGACCGGCCCGACTTGGATTTCCGCGCTCTGGGCGAAGGGCAGCTGCTGGGTGGCGCCGCCGAAGTAGAACTGGATCACGTAGCGGACGGCGAGGGCGAGGCCGATGCTGACGATCATCATCGGGACCAGGCCGGTGCCGCGGCGCCGCAGCGGCTTCCACAGCCCGGCGTCCTGGACGTAGCCGAAGAGCCCGCCGCCGAGGAGGGCGAGGATGATGGAGAGCCAGAACGGCAGGTTCATGGCGTTGAAGCCGAAGACGAGGACGGCGCCGAGCGTGACCATCTCGCCGTGCGCGAAGTTGGTCAGGCCGGTGGTGCCGAAGATCAGCGACAATCCCACCGATGCGAGGGCGAGCAGCAGGCCGAAGCTCAGGCCCGCCACCAGGCGGTTAAGCAGGTTCTGGCCGAAGTCTTGCTGCTGGACCACGATGCCCTTGCCGAAGGCGAAGATCACCGACAGGTTGGACGTCTGGCTGAAGCTGACCTTGCGGGGGTTTTCCTGGCCCTCGGCGAGCTTGATGCCCTGGGGCAGGGTTTTCACGTCCAGTTCGACCTCGTAGGTCCCCTGGGTGGGGACGCCGATGGTCCAGGAACCGTTGGGACCCGATTTGGTTGTTCCGGTAAAGTCGCCGCTCTTGGCGGTGATGCTGACACCGGCGAGCGGGGCGCGGTCATCGCCGCGCAGGAAGCCGCTGATGCTGTTTTGGAACGAGGTGCTCGACGGGGATGGTGTCGGCGAGGGGGTCGCGGCCTGGGATGCCGGTGCGACGACGAGCAGAAGGGCGGCCACGGCGGCGAAAAGGGCCCCCACAGCTTTCAGCATTCTGCCGCGCCGTCTCTGCGACAGGCCTCTCGGTGTGCTTCTCAAATTGAAAACCTCCACATGGGGGTGGTCTGGGTTGCGCCATTGCAACCGCTGCGAACGGTCAGGGGACGAGGGTAGAGCGGATACTGCGATGCGATGGAGCGGTTCTTGCTTGTGATGTTCGTCACCCTGTTGGGCCAATGTTACAGGCCGGGCGGGACAACTAATGCCGCTGCGAGCAGGGAGAACGTCGCGATCGCGTAACAACCGTGAAGCAGACGGACCGGCGGGATTTAGCCGAGCTAAAGAAAACTTTTGTTGATTCCGAGGATTCCTAAACATTCGGCGGACGGGCGGCCCGCCGGGGCCGAAGCAGGGCGGGGGCGGGCCGCACCAGATCACGGTTTCATTGCGGCAGGAACCCGAAGGGAACTATCCCTGCCCGCCGGGCGTGGGAATTGGTAGCGTGAGACATAACGATCCTCACCACCGATCATCACCTACCCCCTTAATTTGGAGGACACCAGCAATGGCACTTGGCGGAAACCCGATCTTCAACGGAAAGAACTTCCGTGGAGCCACCCAGGCACCGCCTGCCCCGCAAGCGCCGTACGGGCAGGGCTACGGCCAGAACCCGTATGGCCAAAACCAGTTCGGCCAGCCCCAGTACGGCCAGGCCCAGGCCGGCTGGAACCCGGCGCAGCAGGCGATGAGCAGCGACCAGCTGCAGGACATGTACAACCGCCCTGCCGCCGGACCAGCCGACAGCGGCCGCATGACCTTTGACGACGTCATCATGAAGACGGCGGCCTGCCTCGCGGCCGTGATCGCGGGCGCGGCCGTTACCCTCGTGGTGGCGCAGGGCCTGGCCTCGATGCTGATGATTGTCGGTGCGCTGGGCGGCTTTGTCCTGGCCCTCGTCAACACCTTCAAGAAGCAGCCCTCGCCGGCGCTGATCCTGGCCTACGCAGCCCTTGAGGGCCTGTTCCTCGGCGGCCTGACCCGGATCCTCGACGGGATGTTCCCGGGCGTCGGGCTCCAGGCCGTGATCGGAACGCTCTCCGTCTTCGCCGTGACCCTAGTCCTGTTCAAGAGCGGCAAGGTCCGCGCCACCCCCAAAGCGATGCGCTTCTTCATGATCGCCCTGATCGGCTACGCCGTCTTCGCGCTCGTCAACATGGTCATGATGTGGACCGGCGCCGTGCAGACCCCGTTCGGCCTGCGTACCCAGGTCGAGCTCTTCGGGATCCCGCTGGGTGTCTTCATCGGTCTGCTCGCGATCGGACTGGCCGCGTTCTCCCTGATCATGGACTTCACCAGCATCGAAGCCGGCGTCCGCAGCGGCGCCCCGCAGCGCTTCTCCTGGACCGCGGCGTTCGGCCTCACGGTCACCCTCGTCTGGCTCTACGTCGAGATCATCCGCCTGCTGGCCATCCTGCGCGGCGACGACTAGCCGGCAACCGCACAACAGCACGACTTATGAAGCGGGCCCCGCCGGATGGCGGGGCCCGCTTCGTGCCTTCCGCCCCGGCCGGCTTCAGGCCAGCCCCATGCCAGCATCAGGCCGGCTTCAGTCCAGCCTCCGGGCTCCCGCCGCGGGGCGCACGCGGAAGACGTCCGGAGCGGCGTAGCCGGCGCGCGCGAAGGCCCGTCCGACGTCGGCCCGCACCCGCTGCTCCGCGCCTGCCGGGGTGAGGGCGATCGCGGCGCCGCCGAAGCCGCCGCCGGTCATCCGGGCGCCGATGGCGCCGCCGGCGCGGGCTGTGTCCACCGCGAGGTTCAATTCGGGGCAGGAGATTTCGAAATCGTCCCGCATCGAGGCGTGGGAGGCGTCCAGCAGCGCGCCGATGGCCTGCGGCCCTGCGCTCTCGAGGAGTTCCACGGTCTGCAGCACGCGGTCGTTCTCGGTGACGACGTGCCGGACCCGGTGGAACGTTTCCGTGTCCAGCAGCCCGGCAGCTTCCTCGAGATCCCCGACCCCGACGTCGCGCAGCGCCCGGACGCCGAGCACGTCGGCGGCCAGCTCGCAGGACGCGCGCCGGGCCGCGTAACCACCGCCGGCGTGCGAGTGCGAGACCTTGGTGTCGATCACCAGCAGCACCAGGCCGGCTGCCTCGGCGTCGAACGGCACCAGCCGGACGCTCTGGTCCCGGCAGTCGAGGAACACGGCCCGGCCCGCGGCGCCCCGGAGCGAGGCCGACTGGTCCATGATCCCGGTGGGTGCTCCGACGAAGTCGTTCTCCGCGCGCTGGGTGGCCAGGACCATGTCCTCCGCGCTGAGCCCGGCACCGGTCAGCTCGTTGACGGCCAGGATGATGGCACATTCGATGGCATGCGAGGAGGACAGCCCGGCTCCCCGCGGCACGTCGGAGTCCAGCAGCAGGTCCAGTCCGGGGACGGCGAGGCCGCGCTGCTCCAGGGCCCAGAGCACGCCGAGCGGATACTTGGTCCAGCCCCTGGCCGTGGCGGGGTCCAGGACGCAAGCGTCCGCCGTCGTCAGCCCTTGGTTTCCGAACGTGGACAGCATCCGCAGCGTGTAGTCCTGCCGGAGTCGGACGGCCACCCGGGCGGTCCGGTCGATGGCGAACGGCAGCACGAAGCCCTCGTTGTAGTCCGTGTGTTCGCCGATCAGGTTGACCCGGCCCGGGGCCTGCCAAACGCCGTCGGGGGCAGCCCCGAAGACCTCCTCGAACCGCGACCGAAGTTCCTTGGTGCCCAGCGGGAGGTTCATAGGGTGCTGCTTTCCGTGGGGACTGCGTAACTCGTGGGGACTGCGTCGCGCAGCCGGGCCGCGACAGCCTCCGGCGTGGTGTCGTTGATGAATGCCCCCATGGCTGCCTCCGAGCCGGCCAGGTACTTGAGCTTGTCCGCGGCGCGGCGGGGCGAGGTCAGCTGCAGGTGCAGGTAGCCGGCGGGGCGGAGCAGCGTGTCCAGGGGCGCCTGCTGCCACGCGGCGATGTACGGGGTAGGGGTGGGGTAGAGGGCATCCAGGCGCCGCAGCAGGTCCAGGTACAGCTGCGCGAGTTCGTCCCTCTCTTCGCCGTCGAGGGCCGCGAGGTCGGGGACCTGCCGGTGCGGGACGAGGTGGACTTCCAGCGGCCAGCGGGCGGCGAAGGGCACGTAGGCGCTGAAGTGCCGGCCCTCAAGGACCATCCTGCTGCCGTCCGTGCGCTCGGAGCGCAGCAGCGAGCCGGTGAGCGTGTCCCGGCCGCCGGCGTCGTCGTAATGTTTCCGTGCGGCGGCGGCCAGCACAGCCGCGCGCGGCGGCAGGTAGGGGTAGGCGTAGATCTGGCCGTGCGGGTGGTGCAGCGTGACACCGATTTCCGCGCCGCGGTTCTCGAACGGGAACACCTGGCGGATCCCGGGCAGCGCGCTGAGCGCCGCAGTGCGGACAGCCCAGGCCTCCACCACGGTACGGGCACGTACCTCGCCGAGGCCGCCGAAGGAACCGGTATGGTCCGGCGTGAAGGAGACCACCTCGCAGCGCCCGTACGCCGGCACGCTGGTTCCCCACGCCGGCTGCGCCGGGAGCTGGCCGAGGTCGGGGCCCAGCGAGGGGAAGCGGTTTTCGAAGACGACGACGTCGTAGTCCGGCGCCGGGATTTCCGAGGGGTTGGCCGGGGCGCTCGGACACAGCGGGCACTCATCGGCCGGCGGAAGGTGCGTCCGGGACTGGCGATGGGCGGCGATCGCCACCCATTCGCCGGTCAGCGCGTCGAAGCGCAGCTCGCCGGCGGCGGCCCGTCCGTCCAGCGCCCGGCGGTCGTCGTAGGCCCGCGGCCGGCTCCGCTGCGTGGCTGCATCCCCGGCATCATCACGCTCGGCACCACGGTAGGCATCATCGAAGTAGTAGAGCTCCCGGCCGTCGGCGAGGGTGCCTTTGGTGATGCTGTTGGCGCGCATTCCATCATTCGATCAGACTTCATGAGTTTCCGGCAAAGCCCCGCCGTGTACGGGCGGGCGCCCGGTTCGGTACCGTGGTGCCCATGGACCTCCCTGCTTCCCCGGCCACCCCAGACCCTTCTGCCGCCGTCGCCTCCGCCGCCATCGCTTCCGCCGCAGGCGGACCCGACACCTCCGCCCGTCGCTACGCGAGCGGCAGGCAATACGAACTGCGCCGGGGCGATGCCCTGGCCGTGGTGACCGAACTCGCGGCCGGCCTGCGGCTCTACAGCCGTGCGGGCATCGCGCTGACCGAGAGCTACGGCGACGCCGACATCCCGCCCGGCGCCACCGGGATCACCCTGGCGCCGTGGGCAAACCGCGTGGAGGACGGTGTCTGGTACCTCAACGGGAAGAAACAGCAGCTCGATATCACCGAGGTGGCCAGAAACAACGCCAGCCACGGGCTGCTGCGGAACGCCTCCTACGAGTTGGTGGATGAATCGGAATTCTCCGTGACCCTGGAGGCGGCTGTGTTTCCGCAACACGGCTACCCGTTCCTGCTGCGGCACCGGGTGCGCTACGAACTCAACGAGGCCCTGGGGCTCACCGCGTGGCAGACGCTGATCAACGATTCCCAGGAGCCGGCCCCCTTCGTCCTCGGCGCGCACCCGTACCTGCGGCTGGGGGAGGTTCCGAGCGAGGAACTCACCGTGACCGTCAGCGGCCGCACCCGGCTGGTGACCGACGGGCGCCTGATTCCGCGCAGTACCGAGCCGGTCGCCGGCGACTTCGACCTCCGGGCGGGCCGGCTGGCCGGGGAGCTCGACATGGACTGCGCGTTCACGGACCTGGACTTCGACGGCGGCCTGGCGAGCAGTACGCTGCGTGCCGCCGACGGCCGCAGCGTAAGCCTCTGGCAGGACGAGCACTGCCGCTACGTGCACGTCTTCGTCACCGACAAGTTCCCCGGCCGGACCACGGCCGTGGCGCTCGAGCCCATGACCGGGCCGGCCAACGCCTTCAACAGCGGCGACGGCCTGCGTTGGCTGCCTGCGGGGGAGTCCTTCACCATGAGCTGGGGAATCACTGCCGAGCTGGGCTCCTAGCGGTTCACGGACCAGCGGCCTCCGCCGCCGGTCATGACGACGGCGGGAGGCGGCGGAACCGCGGCCGTGTTCCCGTTTCCTTTCCTAGCCAAGCTAGGGAATTATGGGGTAATGACGCCAGCTGATGACGCCCGCTCCGACCAGGCCGTGCCCGACGCCACCCTGCCGGGCTACGCCGACCCCGAACTCTCCGCCCCGCCCGCCGGGCAGTCTTCACCGGCGGTCGACCCGGCCGGGCTCCGTGAACGGGCCGGAGGCACGGAGCCCCGTGCCCGCAGCGACCGGGAACTGGACGAGGACATTCCCTACGGCGTACGGATTGCGGCGTCGTGGGCGTGGCGGATCGGCCTGATCCTGGTTGTGACCGGGGTGCTCGTCTGGCTGCTCAGCAAAATCAGCTTCCTCATCATCCCGGTGATGGTCGCCGCCCTGCTGGCCGGACTGCTCAGCCCCGTCACCCGCTGGCTGCGCAGGCGCCGGGTGCCCAACGGCGCCGCCGTCGCCATCACCCTGCTCGGCTTCATCGGGGTCATCGCCGGCGCGCTCGCCCTCGTGGGCCGCCAGCTCACCGCCGGCTTCGGCGAGCTCTGGAGCCAAGCGCTTACCGGCCTGCAGCAGGTCCAGACCTGGCTGGCCGACGGGCCGCTGCACCTGACGGCCGCCCAGATCGACACCTACGTCAAGGAAGGGGCCGACGCGCTGCAGAAGAACAGCAGCAGCATCCTCAGCGGCGCGCTGACCTTCGGCAGCACCGCCGGGCATTTCGCCGCCGGGCTCTTGATTGCCTTGTTCGTCACGATCTTCTTCCTGCTCGAAGGCGAACGGATCTGGGGATTCCTGGTCCGGCTGATGCCGCGGAAGGCCCGCCCGGCCGTCAACGGCGCCGGCCGGCGCGGCTGGACCTCAATGGTCAGCTACACCCGGATCCAGATGTTCGTGGCCTTCGTGGACGCCCTGGGAATCGGCGTCGGCGCCGCGATCATTGGCGTCCCGCTGGCCCTGCCGCTTGGCGTGCTGGTGTTCATCGGCTCGTTCATCCCGCTGGTCGGCGCACTCGTCACCGGCGCCGTCGCCGTGTTGCTGGCCCTTGTGGCCAACGGCCTGGTCAACGCCCTCATCATGGTGGGCATCGTGCTGCTGGTCCAGCAGTTGGAAGGCCATATCCTGCAGCCCCTGGTCATGGGCAAGGCCGTCTCGCTCCACCCGGTCGCCGTCATCCTGTCCGTCGCCGCGGGTTCCTACCTCGCCGGCATCCCGGGTGCCCTGTTCTCCGTACCGATCCTCGCCGTAGCAAACTCGGCCATTCGGTACATTGCGGCCAGAACGTGGGAACATGATGGAGAGCTGGCAGCCGCAAGCCCGCAGGGAGTTCCTGCCCTTGCAGGCGCCGGCCAGGACCCGGGTTTCAGGGAGGTCCACCGCCCTGGCGCCGACGCCGGAACCCCTAAAGGAGACTAGTTCGTGAATACCCTCGAGAGCCTGCCCGTCACGTTGGACGATGTCCTGGAGGCGCAGAAGCTGCTCGACGGGATTATTACGCGGACCCCGGTGGAGTCCTCCCGGGCGCTGGGCAGCATCGTCGGCGGCGACGTCTACTTCAAATGTGAGAACCTGCAGCGCGCCGGCTCCTTCAAGGTGCGCGGTGCCTACGTCCGTATGGCCAAGCTCTCGGCCGAGGAGAAGAAGCGCGGCGTCGTTGCGGCCTCTGCCGGCAACCACGCCCAGGGCGTGGCCGTCGCGGCGAAGGCCCTCGGCATCAAGGCCCGCATCTACATGCCGCTCGGCGTTGCCCTGCCCAAGCTTGCCGCGACGCGCAGCCACGGCGCCGAGGTGGTGCTGCACGGCCACAACGTCGACGAGGCGCTGGCCGAGGCCAAGCGCTACGCGGACGAATCGGGCGCCGTCTTTGTCCACCCCTTCGACGACGTCGACGTGGTGGCCGGCCAAGGCACCGTGGGACTGGAAATCCTCGAGCAGATCCCGAACGTGGACACCATCCTGATGGGCGTCGGCGGCGGCGGCCTGCTGGCGGGCGTCGCGGTGGCCGTGAAGGCCAGGGCCAAGGAACTCGGCCGGGAGATCCGGATCATCGGCGTGCAGGCCGAAAACGCCGCAGCCTACCCGCCCTCGCTCGCCGCCGACGCCCTCGTGCCGCTCAAGCGCGTGTCCACCATGGCGGACGGCATCGCCGTCGGCCGGCCGGGGCAGCTGCCCTTCAGCATCATCCGCGAGCTCGTCGACGACGTCGTCACCGTCAGCGAGGACGCGCTGGCCCGGGCGCTGATCTTCCTGCTGGAACGGGCCAAGATGGTGGTCGAACCGGCCGGCGCCGTGGGCGTGGCCGCCCTGATGGAAGGCAAGATCGAAAACCCCGGCACCACCGCCGTCGTGCTCTCCGGCGGCAACATCGATCCGATGCTCATGCTCAAAGTCATCCAGCGCGGCCTCTCCGCCGCCGGCCGCTACATGACCGTGCGGATGATGCTGGACGACCGGCCCGGCTCGCTCGCGACCATCGCCAGGATCATCGCCGAAAATGACGCCAACGTGACCGGACTGGACCACACCCGGGTGGGCGGCTCGATCAGCATGGGCGACGTCTCCATCACCGTCAACCTGGAAACCAAGGGCCACGAGCACTGCGAGCAGGTCCTTGGCGCGCTCCGGGCCGAAGGATTCCAGCCGATCGTGGTGCACTAGGCGGCCGCCGTGCTCGGAGCGTCCAAGGCCGAGCGGCGGGATACCCCTGCCGTCCTGGCCCGGCTGGGCCTGCTGGTGGTGGGATCCTTCGTGCTGCTGCTCTACGCGATCGAGATCGTCAACTCCCTGACGATGCATTCGCTGAACGCCACCTTCGGGCTGCGCCCGCGCTCCGCCGACGGGCTGCTGGACATCCTGACGTTCCCGTTGCTGCACGCCAACCTCGCCCACCTGCTCTCCAACACCCTGCCGCTGGTCATCTTCGGGTTCCTGGTCTTCCTGTCCGGCGTGCGGGTCTTCGCCACGGCGCTGGCCTCCAGCTGGCTCGGCTCGGGAGCGGCGGTGTGGCTGATCGGCGGGTTCAACATCACGGTGGGAGCGTCCGGGCTGGTCTTCGGGCTCTTCGCGTTCCTGCTGGTACGGGGCTTCTTCAACCGCCACTGGGGCCAGATCCTGCTCTCGGTGGTGCTCTTTTTGGCCTACGGCGGCATCCTCTTCGGCATGCTCCCCATCGTGGCGGGCTACGTCTCCTGGCAGGCGCACCTGGGCGGGGCCGCCGGTGGCGTCATCGCGGCTCTGCTACTGAGCCGGCGCCGGTAGTTAAACGGCGACGCCGGCCCTCCCGTTGCAGGGGAGGGCCGGCGTCGAGCGCTGGTGCTGTTAGCCGACGTACGGCTTGGCGGAGATGATCTCCACCGTGATGTCCTTGCCGTTCGGGGCGGTGTAGCTGAGCTTGTCGCCTTCCTTGTGGCCGACGATGGCGGACCCCAGCGGGGACTTCTCGCTGAAGACGTCCAGCTCGGAGTCGCCAGCGATTTCGCGCGAGCCCAGCAGGAACGTCTCTTCGTCCCCGGCGATCTTCGCGACGACGATCATGCCGGCCTCGACAATGCCGTCGTCGGCAGCGGCCTCGCCCACGTGCGCATCGCGGAGCAGCACGGTCAACTGGCGGATGCGGGCCTCGATCTTGCCCTGCTCTTCCTTGGCCGCGTGGTAGCCGCCGTTCTCCTTGAGGTCGCCTTCCTGGCGGGCAGCTTCGATCTTCTGAACGATGTCTGCACGGCCGGCGCCGGAGAGGTGGTCCAGCTCTGCCTTCAGGCGGTCAAAAGCTTCCTGGGTAAGCCAAGCTGCAGTTGCGCTGTTGGTGGTCGACACGGACTTCTCCTTTTGATGGTCAAACAAGCTGGTCAAACAAGCAAAGACCCCGCCACGGTGGCCACTTATGGATCTCAGTAACCAGCTCAGCGGGGCAGGGGTATTGATCTATTGTAGTCAATGCTGTGGATAAACCCAAGAACCGCTGCGGCGCAGATCACACTGTGTTACGCATTGAGCCCTGCCGGAGCCCCGGTTCCAGGCCCGATTCCTCCCGGGGGCGGCTACTTCGCGGCGTCCGGAATCCAGCAGTTGTCCACGACGGCGGACACGGACTGCGATTCGGTGCGGATCGTCACCCGGTGCACGGTGGTGCGGCCGCCGTCGGCGCCGGCATCGACGGCGTTGGGACCGACGTCGACGACCTTCCAGCCGACGACGGCGAACTTGGCATCCAGGGCCTTGACGGCGCACTTGGCGGCCGTGGCCGGATTCTTGGTGACCTGGAAATCCGCCTCGGCCACGGTGGCGTCGGGGGTGCTGTAGCCGATGTCCTTGAAGCTGACGGATTCGGTGGCTGCCGACGTCGAAATCCAGGCCATGAAGCCGATTCCGGCCGCGAGGGCAGCAATCAGGATGTTGCGCTTGGTCCTGCCGCCCAGTGTGCGCTTTTGGCCGCCGTAGCGATTGGCTAGGCTGGTAGGTGCCGGCGCGGGCGCGGCAGGCTGCTCCTCGGAAGTCACCAGTCCAGTTTAGTGTGGATCGGGCAGGGGAATTTCCGCACCGCCGTTCCGCCCGCGCAGCACCGACCCCGCAGAAGAAAGAGGAGCCGTCCAACGATGACAGCGTCCCCCAGCCCGTCAGCCAAGCTTCGGCTGCTCGCCGTCCACGCGCACCCCGACGACGAGTCCAGCAAGGGCGCCGCGACGATGGCCATGTACGCCGCCTCCGGCGTCGAAGTCATGGTGGCCACCTGCACCGACGGCTCCCGCGGCGACATCCAGAACCCGGCGATGGAGAGTGCGCCGCACCCCAAGCGGGACATGGCGGGCGCCCGCCGGCTGGAGATGGACAACGCCGCCAAGGTCCTCGGAATCCGCCAGCGCTGGCTGGGCTTCGTCGACTCCGGCCTGCCCGAAGGCGACCCGCTGCCGCCGCTTCCGGTCGGCTCGTTTGCCACGCTGCCGCTGGAGCGGGCCGCCGCCCCGCTGGTCCGGTTGGTCCGCGACTTCAAGCCGCAAGTCATCCTTAGCTATGACGAGAACGGCGGCTATCCGCACCCGGACCACATCATGGCGCACCGGGTCGCCGTCGAGGCTTTCGAGGCCGCCGGCGACCCGGCACGCTACCCCGGAACCGGGGAGGCCTGGGAACCCAGCAAGCTCTATTACGACCGTGCGTTCAGTCCCGAACGCTTCCGCGCCCTGCACTACGCCCTCGAGGAAGCCGGCCTGCAGTCGCCGTATGCCGAGCGGCTCGCGGCCTGGCTTGAGGCGGACGCGGAAGGGCACACCCCGCCCGCGCCCACGCACCCCACCACCACCCAGATAGAGTGCGGGGATTTCTTCGAGGCACGCGACGACGCCCTGCGCTCGCACCGCACCCAGATCGACCCGGAAGGCTTCTTCTTCGCGGTAACGCCGGCGATGCAGCGGCAGACCTGGCCGTGGGAGGACTACTCGCTGATCAAGACCCGGGTCCCCGCCGACGTGCCCGAGACGGACTTCTTTGCCGGGCTAAGATAGTTCCAGCAGGGACTTCTATGCCGCGTAGAAGAGTGGTACCGGAAGACCCGCAAAAGACGCTCCCCACAGAAGGTTTCCACCGTGCATTCCTTGCTCATCGCCCTGGCGACTTCCCCGGCGCCGACACCGACGCCGTCGCTGCGCCCGGGACTCGACCAGGACCAGGTCACCCCGGGCCTGCTGGGTTTCCTGCTGACCGCGTTCATCGTGGTGCTTACGGCGCTGCTGATTGTGGACATGGTGCGCCGGATCCGTCGGGTCCGCTACCGGGCGCAGGTGGAGGAAGAGCGTGCCGCCGCCGAGGAAGCCGGACAGATCCAGGCCGGGCAGCCCGGGAGCGGCAGCCTGGGCGGCTACCCGCAAACCGGCGACGGCGCGGAAATCCGGCCGGAAACCAACGGTGATGCAGGATCCGGGAACCGCTGACCGCGGCCCCTCCGATGCCTCACCCGGGGCGGCCAACGCCCTGGGCGGGGAACCCTCCGCCTACCTCCGCCAGCACGCCGGCAACCCCGTGCACTGGCAGCCCTTCGGCGATGAAGCCTTTGCGTTCGCCGCGGCCCGGGACGTTCCGGTGTTCCTGTCGATCGGCTACGCCGCCTGCCACTGGTGCCATGTCATGGCCGGCGAGTCCTTCGAAGACCAGGACACCGCCGACTTCCTGAACGCCAACTTCGTCGCCGTGAAGGTGGACCGGGAGGAACGCCCCGACGTCGACGCCGTCTACATGGCCGCCACGCAGGCCATCAGCGGCGAGGGCGGCTGGCCGATGTCAGTCTTCCTGCTGCCTGACGGCCGGGCCTTCCACGCCGGCACCTACTATCCGCCCCGGCCGATGCCCGGCAGGCCCTCCTTCCGCCAGGTGCTGGCAGCGGTCCGCGAGGCCTGGCTGGAACGCCGCGATGCCGTCGAACAGAACGCCGCCACGCTGGCGCGCGGCATCGCCGCCGCGCAGTCCGCTTCCGCCGTCCGCTTGGACGCGCCCGCGGCCGCCCTTGACCCGGCCCTGCTTTCCGCGGCGGTGCGCGCCCTGGCCCGCTCCGAAGATGTCGCGGGAGGCTTCGGCACCGCCCCCAAATTCCCGCCGTCGGCCGTCCTGGAGTTCCTGATCCGGCACGCCGCCACAGCTTCCGACACCGCGGAGGCGGCCCGGGACGTGGCGGGCCGCACGCTCGCCGCGATGGCGCGTTCGGCACTGTTCGACCAGCTCGACGGCGGCTTTGCCCGCTACTCCGTGACGCGCGACTGGTCCGTGCCGCACTTCGAGAAGATGCTCTACGACAACGCCCAACTGCTTCGCGTCTACGTCCACTGGGTCCGGCTCGGCGGCACGGACGGGTACCCGGCCGCGGAGGCCGCCGCCGTCGCCGGCGACACCGCCGACTGGATGCTCGACTCGCTGGGTCTGTCCGGTGCGGCGGCGCAAGCTACCCAAGGCGGCGCCGAAGGCCCTGCGGCGCTGGCGTCATCCTTGGATGCGGACACCGTGGTGGGCGGGGTGCATTCCGAGGGCGCCAGCTATCTGTGGACCCCCGCGGAACTGGCGGAGCTGCTGGGGCCCGCGGACGGCGCGGCCGTGGCGCGGCTGATGCATGTCCGCGACGCTGGCACCGTGTCCGAAGCCGGGTCGCCGCTGCATCCCGGCCACGCGCTGGACGGTCCGGAAGCCGGGTTGTGGCAGCGGGCCCGGCCGCTGCTGCGGCTGGCCCGCGCGGCGCGGCCGCAGCCTGCCCGGGATGACAAGGTGGTGGCCGGCTGGAACGGGCTGGCCGTCGCGGCTTTGGCCGAGGCCAGTGCCGTGCTGGACCGCCCCGAATTGCTCGGCGCAGCCGAGCGGATCGCCGGCTACCTCGAGCGGGTGCACTGGACACCGGGTCAGGGCGGGGAGCCAGGCCGGCTGCTCCGGGTGTCCCACGATGGGTCTGCCCGCGGGATCGGCGGCCTGCTGGAGGACTACGCTTTTTGCGTGGAGGGCCTGTTCGCGCTTTACGCCGTCTCCGGGCGGACCCGCTGGTATGCCCTGGCCGAGGCCATCCTGGCGGCTGCCTGCACGCGGTTCGCGGCCGGCGGGGCGCTGCGCGACGCCGCCGGGGAATCAGCGCAGGTCCTCAACGCGCAGGGCGGCCGGGCCGGCATGGATCCCTTCGACAACGCCACCCCCAGCGGTGCGGCCGCGTTTGCCGGGGTCTTGCTGTCCTCTGCAGCGCTGTCCGGATCCTCGGAACGCCGCGCCATGGCCGGAAACATCCTGTCCTTGCTGCCGCCGCTGGCCACCAACGCACCCAGGGTGGCCGGGTGGATGCTGGCCACGGCGCAGGCCGCACTGGCGGGCCCGGTGGAAGCCGCCGTCGTCGGCACCGACACGCCGGAGCGGGCGGCGCTGCACCGCGCGCTGCTGCTCTCGCCCAGCCCGGGGCTGGTGATTGCGCTCCAGGACCCGGCGGGGGAGTCCGCCGCCGGGGGCGGGCAGGTCCCCCTGCTCCGCGGCCGCGTTGCGGGGCCGGGCGGGTCGCCGCAGGTCTACCTGTGCCGCGGCATGGTGTGCGACCTTCCGGCGGGTTCTGTCGCCGCGCTCCGTGCCCGGCTGGCTACCATGGCTGAATGAGTCTTGTCCCGGGGGACCCGGATCCCTTTGACCTGGTGGTTCTTGATTGTGACGGCGTCCTGGTGGACTCGGAGGTGATTTCGGTCCAGGTTGACCAGCGGGTCCTGGCCGACCTTGGCTGGGAGCTTGAGATCGAGGAAATCGTGCGGCGCTTCGTCGGCCGGAGCGAGGCCAACTTCATCGCCGCCGTCGAACGAGAGCTGGGCATCGAGTTGGCCGAAGGCTGGGACCGGACCTACCAGACGTGGTACCACGAGGCCTTCGAACGCGACCTTACGGCCGTCGACGGCGTGGAGGAGGCCCTGGACCGGCTCCGGCTCCCGCACTGTGTTGCCTCCAGCGGCAGCCATGCGAAGATGCAACGGACACTGGGCCGGACCGGGCTGCTGCACCGTTTCGCCGGCCGCATCTTCAGCGCCACGGAAGTGGCCAACGGCAAGCCTGCCCCGGACCTTTTCCTGCATGCGGCCGGGACGCTCGGGACCGCGCCGGAGCGCTGCGCCGTCGTCGAGGACAGCGCCTACGGGGTCCAGGCGGCACGGGCCGCGGGGATGCACGCGTTCGCCTATGCGGGCGGAATGACCCCGGCGGAATGGCTCGCGGGCCCCGGCACCACGGTCTTCCACGACATGCGCCAGCTCCCGGAGTTGATTGCCGCGGGCCGGCCCGGCTGAGGGTGGCGCCGGCGCTGGAATCCCCCCACGTTTGAAGTGGGCGCCCGGCGTGTCCGGCCTGACCGCCGGCGAGTCCCGGCGTCTGGAATTCAAAAGTGGGGGAATCCAGGCGGGCCGGCGGTCCGGGCCGGGCTGAGCCGGTCAGCCCAGGACAGCGATCGCGATCGCGATGTAGTGCGCGGCGAAGGCAAAGACCGTGAAGGCATGGAACAGCTCGTGGAAGCCGAAGTGCTCGTAGCTGAAATTCGGCTTCTTCAGCGCATAGAACACGGCGCCGGCAATGTAGAGGGCGCCACCCACGCAGATCAGCACCGCGGCGGGGGCGCTGGCGGCGAAGAAATCGGGCAGGTAGAACAAGGCCCCGCAGCCCAGGGCGATGTAGATCGGCACGTAGAGCCAGCGCGGGGCGTGGGTCCAGAGCAAGCGGAAGAGCACCCCGAGCACCGCGCCGGACCAAATCACCCACAGCAGCAGCACGGCCTTGGGCCGGTCCAGGAGCGCCCAGGCCAGCGGTGTGTAGCTGCCGGCGATCACCAGCATGATGTTTGTGTGGTCCAGCCGCTTCAGCACGATTTTGACGCCGGGGGACCAGTTCCCGCGGTGGTAGACGGCGCTGACGCCGAAGAGCAGAACACCGGTGAAGGCGTAGACCGCCGAGGCGGTCTTCAGCTCGGCGGTGGGGGCCAGGAGCACCAGCACCAGGCCTGCTGCAAAGGCCAGCGGCGCCGTGACGGTGTGGATCCAGCCGCGCCATTTCGGCTTGATCATCAGGAGTTCGGCGATCCTGACGGCGGCGTCGTCCACCGGGCTGCTTTCCCGGCCCTTGGGGCTATTTCCGCTGTGCGCGGACCGCTCGGATCCGGGCTCCGGACTGGTGCTCTCCATCCCGCCATAATAACCTACGGTCCGGTAAGTTACCCGCGGGTAACAATGTCTGCGGAGGAAATCGAGACCGCGGTGTGCGCTGTACCTGCCCTCCGGCGGGTAGCCTAGGAATGCACTGCCGTCAGACCTCAAGGAAGCCAGGTGAATCTCCGGATGGAACTGCCCGGGTTCCTGTATGGCTTCTACGAGCGCAGCCTCCAGCGGTCCCTTGACCCGGAGCGCATCCCCAAGCACATCGGGGTCATGGTTGACGGCAACAGGCGCTGGGCCCGGCAGTTCAACGCCCCCACCAGCCAGGGCCACCAGGCCGGCGCGGACAAGATCCACGAATTCCTTGGCTGGTGCCAGGAGCTCGGGATCAAAGTCGTCACGCTCTACATGCTCTCCACGGACAACATGAACCGCTCCGGCGAAGAGCTGGACCTGCTGATGGGCATCATCGCCAACACCCTGGACCGCCTCGACGAGGACGCCGACATCTCGGTGCACGCCATGGGCGCCCCGGAACTGCTGCCGGACTACCTCGCCGAGCGGCTCAACAAGCTCACGGCCCGCACCCCCGTGCACGAAAAGATCCACGTCAATGTCGCCGTCGGTTACGGCGGCCGCCGGGAAATCGTCGACGCCGTCCGCGAACTGCTGCACGACGCCGTCGCCCGCGGCGCCGACATCGGCAAGCTGGCCGACGAACTCAGCGTCGACGACATCTCGCGCTTCCTCTACACCCGCGGCCAGCCCGACCCGGACCTCGTGATCCGCACCTCCGGGGAGCAGCGGCTGTCCGGCTTCCTGATGTGGCAAAGCGCCTACAGCGAGTTCTACTTCTGCGAGGCCTTGTGGCCGGCGTTCCGCAAGGTGGACTTCCTCCGCGCGCTGCGCGACTACGCCGGCCGGCAGCGCCGCTTCGGCTCCTGACGCGGTTCATCCGGGCTTCACCTGATGTCTTCAAGAATCGCCGAAAAATAGACCGGCAACGTGCGGGCTGTGGACGTACGTTAATCCCATCAGCGGGCAAACCGCCGGCTGATCGGGGAGGCCAGTACATGGAGCGGAAGTTCGCACCGGATGTATGGGAGGCCGCGTCCGGCCTCAAGGCCGAACCGCCTCACCAATAACAAGTCCGGGCCAGCGGCCCGGGGCTGGAGTCGATGTGGCTATTTCTGCAGAATTGCCCGGCGTCATTTCCGACCAGGGCAAGAAAGCTACCTCTCGCGCCAAGCGAGCCACTTCCAAGACCGGCGCAGCGCATTCCGACGTTGCCGCCGGTCTTGCTGTTTCCGGGGAAGGAACAGCAAGCCGGGAGACCGCCCGAAGCTACGTGATCGACACCTCCGTGCTGCTCTCGGACCCGCGGGCGCTGCTGCGCTTCGCCGAACATGAAGTGATCCTGCCGATCGTCGTCATCACCGAGCTTGAAAGCAAACGGCATGACCCGGAACTGGGCTACTTCGCCCGCAAGGCGCTGCGCCTGCTCGACGACCTCCGGGTGGAGCACGGCGGCCTGGACCGCGCGATCCCGCTGGGCAACGACGGCGGCACCCTGATGGTCGAGATGAACCACATCTCCGCCGAGGTGCTGCCGGCCGGATTCCGGGGCGGCGACAACGACAGCCGGATCCTCGCCGTCGCCAAGAACCTTGCCAACGAGGGCCGCGACGTCACCGTGGTATCCAAAGACCTGCCGATGCGGGTCAAGGCCTCCGCCATGGGGCTGCTCGCCGACGAATACCGCAACGAGCTCGTCAAGGACTCCGGCTGGACCGGCATCGCCGAGATCGACGCCGCCGAGGACGAAGTGGACACGCTCTACGGCCACGAGCCCGTCTTCATCCCGGCCGCGGCCGAACTTCCGGTGAACACCGGCCTGGTGCTGCTCTCCAACCGCGGCTCCGCCCTGGGCCGGGTCGGAGCCGACAAGCAGGTCCGCCTGGTCAAGGGCGACCGGGACGTCTTCGGCCTGCACGGACGCTCGGCCGAGCAGCGGCTCGCGATCGACCTGCTGATGGACCCGTCCGTGGGCATCGTGTCCCTCGGCGGACGGGCCGGCACCGGCAAATCCGCGCTGGCCCTGTGCGCCGGCCTCGAAGCCGTCCTGGAACGCCGGGAGCACCGCAAGGTAATCGTCTTCCGGCCGCTCTACGCCGTCGGCGGCCAGGAACTCGGCTACCTGCCCGGCTCCGAGTCCGAGAAGATGAACCCCTGGGCGCAGGCCGTCTTCGACACCCTAGGCGCGTTGGTCAGCCAGGAAGTGGTGGAGGAGGTCATGGACCGCGGCATGCTCGAAGTCATGCCGCTCACGCACATCCGCGGCCGCTCACTCCACGACGCGTTCGTGATCGTGGACGAGGCGCAATCCCTCGAGAAGAACGTCCTGCTCACCGTGATGAGCCGGATCGGCCAGAACTCCAAAATCGTGCTGACCCACGACGTCGCCCAGCGCGACAACCTCCGGGTGGGACGGCACGACGGCGTGGCCGCCGTTGTCGAAACCCTCAAGGGCCACCCGCTCTTCGGCCACATCACCCTCACCCGCTCCGAGCGCTCGCCGATCGCTGCGCTGGTGACGGACATGCTCGAGGGGGCGGAGATCTAAGCCTCGCCTTCAGCTCGCTTCCTTTTGGGGCCGTGGTTGGGTTCGCCTGGCCGGGTTCGCCGTGCCACGTTCGCCGTGCCACGGCCCCTTCGCCGTCGCTTAGACACGTCCCATCGGCCCCCGGCGGTCGCTGGGCGACCTCTGGGGGCCGATGTGCCGCGATGCGCGACTACGCGAAGGACCCGCGGCGCGGCGTGTGCGAACGGTGCCTTTTGGCGAAGGACCCGCGGCGCGGCGTGTGCGTCTGTCACCTTCGCGGGGCTGCGGTGGCCCCGCCCCGCTGGCTACGCGTGGATCCCCAGGTACTTTGCTGTGGGTTCGTGGCCTTGGACTTCCAGGGTCCAGTCGGGGCGTTTGAAGGTGGCGGGGGTGAGGCGGACCCGTTGGGAGTCTTGGAGTTTGCCGCCCCAGTTGGCGCGGGTGATGCCGTTGAGCTCGTAGCCGAGGGAGCGGGAGACGCCGAGGGACTGCTGATTCCAGGCCGCCGCCTCGGACTCGGCGACTTCGGCGCCGAGCCAGTCGAAGGCGTAGAGGGCGACGGCGGCGCGCATTTCCTTGCCCAGTCCCCGGCCCTGCACGCGTCGGGTGAGCCAGGAGCCGGTGCTGACCGTCTTCAAGGTGGCGAAGTCCTTGGCCTCGACGTCCTGGCAGCCGACGAACTCGCCGTCGTGCCAGACGCCCAGCAGTAGGGTCCATTCCTGCGGCGACATATTCCCGCGGCAGCGCCAGTACCATTGCGCCATGTTCGGGCCGAGCTCCTCGGCCGGCATTTCCGTCCAAGGCCGGCTGAAGGGGCTGCGGCCTGGTTCGTGGACCCCGCTCAGGGCCGCCTGCACCGCGGCGGGGATTTCCGCGTCGCGGATGGGCCGGAGCGTGAGGCGGGGCGTGGCCAGCGAGAGGGCGAACGGGGGCCAGTAGGAGTCGGGCGCAGTCATCCCGGAAGCCTAACGTCGGCGCGCGGCGGCCGCCAGTCACACGCCAACCCCGGCGGGGAGCGGCACGGACACGGCAAAATCCAGTAGCATCCGAGGGTGATCCATCGACTCGGCGAACTTGGGGGAGACGCCCCGCTGGCCTTCTGGCTGGCGCTGCTGGCGTGCGCCCACTTCGCGGTGATGGCCGCGCGGCTGACCGTCATCGATGTCAGGCACCACCTGCTGCCCAACCGGATCATCTTTCCCTCCTACGCGGTCGCGGGCGTGCTCCTGCTGGGCGCCGCCGCGGCGCAGGCGGTGTCCGTGGCCGGAGCGTCAGCGCCGGACGGCGGGGCAGGGCTCTTCGGCGTGCCCGGGCTCCGGGTCGTGGCCGGCGGGGCCGTCCTCTGGCTGTTCTATTTCCTCCTGCGGGCTGTCTATCCGCCGGGGATGGGCTTTGGCGACGTCAAGCTCGCGGGGGTGCTGGGCATGTACCTCGGGTTCCTCGGCTGGGGGCACGTCTTTGCCGGAACGTTTGCGGCCTTCCTGTTCGGCGGACTCTGGAGTGTGGCATTGCTCGTTTCGCGGCGCGGAACGCTGAAGTCGGACATTCCGTTCGGCCCCTTCATGCTCGCCGGGACTGTGGCCGCGATGCTGCTGCCCGCAGGTTAGGCTGGCGGGATGGGGTTCCTGTCCGATTTTCTCGCGCAGCTTCAGGATGAATTCAGGGGTGGCCTCTGGATTCCCGGCGCCCGTGCCGTGGTGTTCGACGACGCCGGCCGGGTCCTGCTCGGCCAGCGGGCGGACAATGGCCGGTGGGGCCTGATCACCGGGATCCTAGAACCGGGCGAGGAGCCCGCACCGGGCCTGCTGCGCGAGGTCCTGGAGGAGACCGGCGTGGTTGCCGCTGCCGAAAGGCTGGTCTCGGTGGACGCCGTGGGTCCCACCACCTACCCCAACGGCGACGTCTGCCACTTCCTAACCCTGGTGTTCCGCTGCCGTTATGTCTCCGGGGAGGCCCGCGTCAACGACGACGAATCCCTCGCCGTGGGCTGGTTCCGGCCCGAAGAATTCCCCGAGCTGATGCCCGGGCATCTGGAATCGATCGAACAAGCCCGGGATCCGGACGGCGCGGCGCGCTTCCAGGGCTGACGTACGCCGCACTGCCCGCCGGGCTGCCTTGTCCGGGCCGGTCCGGACAAGGCAGGGCCGGGCAAGATTGTCACAGCCCGGCCATAGCCTGCTTCCATCCAGCTCTCTCAGCTGGCGACAGTGGCCCGGGCACGCCCGGGCCGGAAATGGGGAAGCATGACAGATTCAGCACTGACGCACGTGTATGTCCTCCTGGACCGCTCCGGTTCCATGAGCTCCATCGCCGACGACACCGTGGGAGGCTTCGCGGCTTTCGTCCGCGAGCAGCAGGCGGTGGCGGGCCGGTGCAAGCTCTCGCTGGCGCAGTTCGACGACGTCTACGAGCGGGTCTACGCCGCGGTGGACATCCGGGACGTTCCGCCGCTGGTGCTCCAGCCCCGCGGGAGCACGGCCCTGCACGACGCGATGGTCCGGCTGATCGGGGAGGCCGGCGCAGAGTTGGCAGCGCTGCCCGAACCGGAGCGCCCGGGCACCGTGCTCGTGGCCGTGCTCACCGACGGCCATGAAAATGCCTCACGCGAGGCCAGCGGTGCCATGGTCAAGGCCCTGGTCGAACGCCAGCAGCACCAGTGGGGCTGGCAGTTCACCTACCTTGGAGCCAACCAGGATGCCGTCCTGACGGCGCACGGGCTGGGCATCCGGGCCGAGGACGCCCTGACATACGCGGCCGGCAACGTGGACGCCGCCTTCTCCGGCCAGTCCGCGAAGACCAGACGGCTCCGGGAAGCCCGCATGGCCGGTGCCAGCCTGGACGAAGCCGCTGCCTACTCTGCCTACACCGCGGAGGAACGCCGCGCGGCCGGAGGAGAGCTGCCGCTGGAGTAGCACCGCCTGCCTCCGGATGGGCGCCGTGCCGGCATAACGCACGACGGCGGCCGGCACCTTCCGCTGGAAAGGTGCCGGCCGCCGTCGGATGCTGTGCCGTGCGGGCCCGGTTGACCGGGCCGGCGATTAGGCCTTGTGCGGCGGACGCGTCATGGACATGACGTCCAGGGCGGTGTCGAGCTGCTCTTCGGTCAGCTCGCCGCGCTCCAGGAAGCCCATGGCCACGACGGTCTCGCGGATGGTCAGGCCCTCGGCGACTGCCTTCTTGGCGATCTTGGCGGCGTTCTCGTAGCCGATGAACTTGTTCAGCGGCGTGACGATGGAGGGCGAGGCTTCGGCGAGGAAGCGGGCGCGCTCCACGTTGGCGGTGATGCCGTCTATCATCTTGTCCGCCATGACGCGGCTGGTGTTGGCCAGCAGCCGGACGGATTCGAGCAGGTTGGCGGCCATCACGGGGATGCCGACGTTTAGTTCGAAGGCGCCGTTGGTGCCGGACCAGGCGATGGCGGTGTCGTTGCCGATGACCTGGGCGCAGACCATGATGGAGGCCTCGCAGATGACCGGGTTGACCTTGCCGGGCATGATCGAGGAGCCGGGCTGCAGGTCCGGGATCGCGATTTCGCCGAGGCCGGTGTTCGGGCCGGAGCCCATCCAGCGCAGGTCGTTGTTGATCTTCATGAAGGAGATCGCGATGTTGCGCAGCTGGCTGGACGCTTCGATCAGGCCGTCGCGGTTGGCCTGGGCCTCGAAGTGGTCGCGGGCCTCGGTCAGCGGCAGGCCGGTGTCGGCGGCGAGGAGTTCGATGACGCGCTCCGGGAAGCCCGCCGGGGTGTTGATGCCGGTGCCGACGGCGGTGCCGCCCAGCGGGACCTCGGCGACGCGGGGGAGGGAGGCGTTGATGCGTTCGATGCCGTAGCGGACCTGTGCGGCGTAGCCGCCGAACTCCTGGCCGAGGGTGACCGGGGTGGCGTCCATCAGGTGCGTGCGGCCGGACTTCACGACGTCCTTGAACTCGGCGGCCTTGCGTTCCAGCGACTCCGCGAGGTAGCCCAGCGCCGGGATCAGGTCGTTGATCAGGGCGGACGTGGCAGCGACGTGGACCGAGGTCGGGAAGACATCGTTGGAGGACTGCGAGGCGTTGACGTGGTCGTTCGGGTGGACCACCTTGTCGCTGCCGGCTGCCTTGAGTGCGCGCGAGGCGAGCTCGGCCAGGACCTCGTTGGTGTTCATGTTCGAGGACGTTCCGGAGCCGGTCTGGAAGACGTCGATCGGGAAGTCGCCGTCGTACTTGCCGGCGGCAACCTCATCGGCGGCGTCCGCAATCGCCTGGGCCAGCTCGCCGTCGAGCACACCCAGCTCTGCGTTGGCCTGGGCTGCAGCCTTTTTGACCCGGGCGAGGGCCTCGATGTGGGCGCGCTCCAGGGTCTTGCCGGAGATCGGGAAGTTTTCGACTGCACGCTGCGTCTGGGCGCGGTACAGAGCGTTCACGGGAACGCGGACTTCGCCCATCGTGTCGTGTTCAATGCGGAACTCTTCAGTGTTCAAATCTGCTGTGGAAGTCATGGGGCTAGCTTATTCGGCCCAAGCGTCCCACCGAAAACCGTGAACCCGCGCTGAAACGAAGCTCCTAGAGCTCTCCGATTCCGGAGACGAGGTCCGCCCGGCCCTCGGCCAGGCGGTAGGCGAGCCCGATCACCGCGGCGCGGCCGCTTCCGACGGCCTCGGAAATCACTTTGGAGCTGTCCACCAGGCGCTGCGAGGTCTGTTTGACGTTCTCCACCACCATGTCGTTGACCTCGTGCTGGTCGTTGCGCAGCGACGTCAGCACCGACGGGGTGATGCGCTCGACCAGGCTGCGCATGAATCCGACCGGCATCTCCCCGGTCTCCACCGCGGTCTTGGTGGCGGTGACCGCGCCGCAGTTGTCGTGGCCAAGCACCACGATCAGCGGCACCCCGAGCACGCTGATGCTGTATTCGAGCGAGCCGAGCACGGCGTCGTCCATGACCTGGCCGGCCGTGCGGACGACGAACGCGTCGCCGAGGCCCAGGTCGAAGATGATTTCGGCGGCCAGGCGCGAGTCGGCGCAGCCGAAGATGACGGCGAACGGATGCTGGTTCTCCACAAGGGAGGATCGCCGCGATGCGTCCTGGTTCGGGTGCGAGGATTCGCCGGCGACGAAACGGTCATTGCCTTCGCGCAGGCGGCGCCAGGCGAGGGCGGGAGTCAGTGTAGTAGTCACCCTGCTTACTTTACGGCGCCGGGATGGCCTGCGGGGAACTTGTTGCCGCCGGATTACGCTCCAGCGACGTCACCACGGCCGCGGCCAGCGCGGAGAACTCCTCTAGGGATGCGGGCCCGGTCAGGATCACTGTGGTTCCGCGGTAATCGAGCACCATGCTCTTCTCGCCCTTGCCGGTGTCGCGCAGCTGCCAGTCGCGGCCGCCGGCGGTCCGCGTCCCGGTCACCGGCGCGTTTTTCGTCTGCTGCAGCAGCCAGGTCGGGTTGGCCTGCCGGGTCTGCACCAGGCCGATGAAGGACTCCTTGGGCGTCAGGTAGCCGACCTCCCAAGTGGCCACGCCACTGCCGGAGCCAGACTCCCAGCGGGCGTAGTTCGAGCGGAATGTGTCGCCGGTTTCCGGGGCTACCGGTGTGAATCCCGCCACACCCGCGGCGTTTTGCGCGATGGCGCTGACGTTGATGTCCGGACGGTACCCGTCGCTCTTGGGCGAAGGGTTCATCAAGACCACCGGCAGGAACGCGCCGATGCTCAGGGCCAGGGCGATGATCATGCCAATCACCGAGGCGTTGGCCCGCTTTGCCGCTGCGGCGCGGATGACGGGCTTGACGGGCTGTTCGCCGGCGGCGCTTTCGCCATCCGGCGTTGCCCCGACGGAGGGCGATCCGGGGGCCTCGGGCGACGTGTCCTGCAATTCATTCACCCCTCTATAGTCGCCCATTTCGGACCGATCTCACATTCGGCGGGAGGGCGCCCGCCGAATCCCGGCCGGTTCACGGTTTGGTCATTCCATGACCGATGGAGGCCACCGCGACTATGATCAGTAACAGACGAATCACCGCGGCGGTCGGAGACAGGATGCCGCGGGTTCAATGATCGCCACTCGAAGAAGAGGTTCACGTGTCACCAGCGTCCATGACCCAGAAGTACTCCACGCTTTCCCCGTCGCTCGCCGTCGGCATCGACGAGCCTGACCGCAACCTTGCCCTGGAACTGGTCCGCGTCACCGAGGCTGCGGCCATCGCCGGCGGCCACTGGGTCGGTTTCGGCGACAAAAACAAGGCCGACGGCGCCGCCGTCGACGCCATGCGCTCCTTCCTGCAGACCGTCCACTTCAACGGCGTCGTGGTCATCGGCGAAGGTGAAAAAGACGAAGCCCCCATGCTGTTCAACGGCGAGCGTGTCGGAGACGGCACCGGCCCCGAGTGCGACGTCGCCGTCGACCCGATCGACGGAACCCGGCTGACCGCCCTCGGCATCAACAACGCACTGGCCGTCCTGGCCGTGGCCGAGCGCGGTTCGATGTTCGACCCGTCCGCCGTGTTCTACATGGAGAAGCTCGTCACCGGTCCGGAAGCCGCCGACATGGTGGACCTGCGCCTGCCGGTGAAGCAAAACCTGCACCTCATCGCCAAGGCCAAAGGCGTCAAGGTCAACCAGCTCAACGTGATGATCCTGGACCGTGACCGGCACCGCCCGCTGGTCGAGGAAATCCGCGAGGCCGGCGCCCGCACGAAGTTCATCATGGACGGCGACGTCGCCGGTGCCATCGCCGCGGCCCGTGCCGGTACCGGCGTCGACGCCCTGATGGGCATCGGCGGAACGCCGGAAGGCATCGTCGCCGCCTGCGCCATCAAGTCCCTCGGCGGCGTCATCCAGGGCCGGCTCTGGCCCACCAGCGACGAAGAGAAGCAAAAGGCCATCGACGCCGGACACGACCTGGACCGCGTGCTCTCCACCAACGACCTGGTCTCCAGCGACAACTGCTACTTCGCGGCCACCGGCATCACCGACGGCGACCTGCTCAAGGGTGTCCGTTACTCCAAGGATAAGGTCCTCACCCAGTCCATCGTGATGCGCTCCAAGTCGGGCACCATCCGGTTCGTGGACGGCGAGCACCAGGCCAGCAAGTGGGAAGGCTACGCCCGCAAGAGCTAGCCTCACAACGCGCGAACGTACACTTGGGGCCCCGAATCCAGCCGATTCGGGGCCCCAAGTGTAGGTTCGGCAGGGACGCGGCGGCCGAGGGCGGCCCGGACCTTTTCGACGACGAAGGGCCGCTCGCCCTCCAGGTCCTCTTTGAAGACGCGGACTTCCTTCCAGCCGAGGCCTTCCGTGACAGCCAGCCGCCTGGTGTCGAGCTGATGCTGGTGAGGGTCGGCATGGTGGGCGCCGTCGTACTGCAGTGCGATCCGCTGCTCCGGATAGGCGGCGTCGGGCCACACACAGGCCTGGCCCCAGGTGTTGTGAATGACATGGTTCAGCACCGGCTCGCCCAGGCCGGTCCGGCCGAGGATCAGCCGCATTTTCGTTTCCTGCGGTGAGTCCGCGCCCACCCGGATGTCCGGCAATGCAGCGCGGGCGGTGCGCACTCCCCGCATGCCGGGATGGGCCGCGACCATACGTTCAAGCTCCGCCAGGGTGGCCAAGGCAGTGCGCGGAACCGGAAAGTCCGGGCCGTGCGCGACGACGATCGAGTCGCCGGCCGCCACCAGTTCGTCGGGTGAGAGCACCGCGGCAAGATCCAGCCAGGTCCGGGCCGGCGAGGTGACTCGAAGCCCGTCCACAACCACAACCTCGCCCGGCAGGAAGGTCAGGCGGTGGCCGACGACGTTCCGCCGTCGCGGTTTGCTGCTGTCACGTTCGCGGGCCACATGGATTCGCCAGTCCTCCTGAAGCCAGCCCGGCAGGCCCATGGCCCAGAAACGTCCGCCGGAATGATGCGTGATTGTCGATTCGTCGTCGAGGGCGGAGAAAGCCTTCAGGCTCTCCGCGGGGGTGTTCGCAGCCGCGGGAACCCGGATCCCACGCGACGGCAGATAGACATCCGGCCTGCGGGTCCGCTTGCGGGTGAGGCCCGCAGTCTCGGCGTCTCGGGCGGTGAAGGAGCCGGCAAGCAGTTCCGGCGGCAACGGAAGTCGGGCCATGCTTCAGTGTGCGCTGGCAGGAACCGGTCCAGCGGGTTATCCACAGCTACAGTGCAGCCACCCTGCGCGAACGGACACTTGGGGCCCCGAAATCGCCGCTGCGTGGGCCGTAAGTGTCCGTTCGCGCGTGGGGGTGGGCCTTAAGTGTCCGTTCGCGCGTGGGGGATTGGGCCGCAAGTGTCCGTTCGCGCTACTTGCGGAGCTTGGCGCGCAGGCCCTTGAGGAGCTGGGCGGCCTTGCGGGCGAGCTGGTACGCGCCGTACCGGAGCTTCTTCACCGGCAGGTCCCACGTTCCGGGGTAGGCGATTTCACGGCCGCCGAAGGATTTCTTGAACGCCGTGAATCCGGCCCACTTGTGGTCGGGCTGGTCCGCGGGGGCCACGCCCCAGAGGTCCACGTGCGCCAGGCCCTTGTTCTTGGCATCGGCCATCAGCGTGACGAGCAGCGGAATTCCCGCGCTGAGCTTCCGGTGCGTGTCATCCAGGGCGGCGTGCGCATAGGTGCGGGTGTCCGCGGAGTCGTAGGCCAGGGCCGCAGCGATCGGCTTGCCCTCGAGTTCGGCGATGAAGAGCGTGGCGGCACCGGCCGGCATCAGCGAACGCGCAACCTGGGTCAGGTACTCGTCACTTTGCGGCTTGAAGCCGTTGCGTGCCGCGGTCAGGTGCAGGAACTCCAGCAGCACGGAAATCTCCGCGGGATCCTGGCTGGACCGGAAGGTCACACCCTTCTTATGGATGTTGCGGTACAGGTTGCGGTTGACCGGCTTCATCTCCGCCAGAACGTCTTTGAAGTCGCGGTCCAGGTCCACGATCCAGCTCAGTTCGGGCTGCAGGTTCGCCGGCGCGGGCCGCAGGCCGCGGCTCCGCAGCACGGTGCCGGCGTCGGAGGCCGCGAACCCGGAGCTGACCGGTTCCAGCCGGACGCACACCGCCCCGCACCGGCGGGCCAGCGCCGTCAGGGACTCCAGCGCGGCGTCGAAGGCGGCGAGGGACTCGGCAAGCGGGCCGTACGGCACGTACAGCACCTTGCCGGCCGGGTTGCGTTCCTCGACGGCGAGGAAACGCCAGCCTTCCCCGGCCTGCTCGTGCACGGTGCGGCCCAGGGCGCGCTGGACGTCGGCCCAGTGCGGGCCCTGCAGGAAGTAATCCACGGTTCAGGCCTTCATTCCGGTAGTGACGGCAAAGGCCACGGCGGGCCCGGTGGCACCCGCGACGGGGTGCACGTTGACCGGCGCCTCGGCGGCCGGAAGGAACGCCGAAGCGCCCCGCTCCAGCTGCAGATCGCCCTTGGGGGAGTCCAGCAGGATTGCGCCGGACACCACGATGATCACCGCGGCGCCGGCCTGCGCCAGCGGCACCGGTTCCGCGCCGGGGCTCAGTTCCACCCGCTGCAGCGAGAATTCCTGGAACGGCGGCCGGTAGAGCTCCTGGCCCAGCATCGTCGTCTCCGCGCTAAGCGCCGGCACGCCGACGGCCTCGAAGGCGATCGTCTTCAGCAGTTCCGGCACGTCCACGAATTTCGGCGTCAGCCCGCCGCGCAGCACGTTGTCCGAGGAGGCCATCACCTCGATGCCGAGCCCGTGCAGGTACGCGTGCACATTGCCGGCGGGCAGGTACACGGCATCACCGGGGGCGAGGGAAATCCGGTTCAGCAGCAGCGAGATCAGCACGCCGGGATCCCCGGGGTAGTCCTGGTTGAGGTTCACCACCGTGGTCAGCTCCGCCACGTGCGATGCCATCGGCGCGCCGGAGACCAGCGCGGCGACGACGGCGGCCGTCGCCTCGGCGACGTCCTCGCCGCCGGCGATCAGCCGCTCGAAGGCGGCACGAAGGGCGGCCGGTTCGGCGGACCGGGACAGGTCCTCGAGCAGCCGGGGAAGCAGTGCCGGGACGTCCAGGCCCGCGAGCTCAAGGCACTGCACCAGGTGCAGGAACACGGCCCGCGACTCTGCCGCGGGCCGGAACCCGCAGAGGGCCTCGAACGGCGTCAGGGCGAAAATCATCTCCGGCTTGTGGTTGTCGTCCTTGTAGTTTCGCTCCGCGGCGGCCCGGTCAACGTCGGCAGCCTCCTCGCGGGCGAACCCGGCCCGCGCCTGCTCAAGCGTCGGATGCACCTGCAGGGACAGCGGGCGTTCGGCGGCAAGGACCTTGAGCAGGAATGGCAGCCGCGGACCAAAGCGGGCCACGCTGTCGCCGCCAAGATGGTGCTCCGGGTCGCCTGCGATCAGCTCGTCCAGGGCCAGCCGGCCGCCGTCGTCGGCGTCGCCTTGAGCGGCTGAGGTGACCGCCAGCGACGGGGAGTCCGGGTGGGCGCCGATCCAGAGCTCGGCCTCCGGGCCGCCGGAGGCCGGCCGACCGAGCAGACCGGCGATCGCGGTGGTCGATCCCCAGGCGTAGGGCCGGAGGACGTTCTCAAGTTCGTACACGGAATACCTATCTGCTTGACGGACGGAGCAAACGTCCGGACCTAGAGGGGCGCGCACTGGCCGTTGGTGGCCACCAGGTTGCGGATGGACTGCTCATCGCCGTTGCGTTTGAAGTCGTTGAGCATCTGCTCCGTGATCGGCTCGCCCTCCGGCGTGGTGGTCACGGGGGTGAAGTCCGACGACGACGGCGACGGCGAAGGCTTGGTGGCGGAGGGCGCTCCGGCCGCGGAGAGCGGTCCGGGCACCAGCGCCGGCTGGCGGATGGAGTCGTCGGCTGCCCCGGCCGCGGGAGCGGGCCCGAGCAGCTTGTCCACCGCCTGGTGGATCTTGTTGAAGTCCGGCACCGTGGAGAAGGAGGCGTCGAAGTCCGGCGGCCCGATCGTCAGCCGGCTCACGGGCTGGCCCTTGGACTTCATCGCGAGGTCCACGAAACTGCCGAGCTGGCTGGCGGAAATGTTGGAGTCGACCACCTTGGTGCCGGCCTTGACGATCCCCTCGAATTTCGCGAGCAGCGTCGCGGGATCCATCTGCTTGAGCATCGCCTGCTGGACGCACTGCTGGCGGGCGATCCGGGCGTAATCGTCGACGAATTCGCGGGAGCGGCCGTACCAGAGGGCGTGATAGCCGTCCAGCTTGTTCTCGCCCGCCGGGATCCAGCCCAGCGGCATGCCGTGGATTCCGTTGGCTTCGTCGATGGTGGGGCCGCTGATCGGAACCCAGCCACCGGCCTTGATCCGGATTCCGCCCATGGCGTCGATGAGTTTGGCGAAGCCGTCCATGTCGACCAGGACATAGGCCTGGACCTTGATGCCGAGGGTGCCGGAAACCGCCTCGAGGGTGGCTTGGGCGCCCGGGTCCTGCACGCCGGGGTAAAGATCCTTGTACTTGTTGGTGACCTCGGTGTTGATGGCGTTGATGAGGCACTCGTTGCCGCAGTCGTAGCCGTCCGGGTAGATCTTCCGCATCGGGGAGCCCTCGCTGAACTGGGCGTTCTGGAGGTTGCGGGGGATGGAGATGATCGCCGCCTTGCCGGTCTTGGCGTCCACGCTGATCACGGACAGGCTGTCCGGGCGGCGTCCGGTGCGGTCCGCCCCGGCGTCGCCGCCCATCATCAGGAAGTTGTAGCGGCCTTCGGAGGGCTCCATGGCCGGGCCGTTGGCGAAGATCGTGCCGATCGCGTCCCGGCCGACGTTCAGCAGGTACGCCGCGTAGCCCAGGCTGCCGCTGCTGAGCAGCATGGCCAGCACCAGGGTGACGACGACGGCGGTGCGCGTCCCGGTCTCCAGCAGCACCGGGCGGACCAGGCGCAGTGTGTTGAGGAACAGGGCCGCCCAGCCGAGGGCGAGCAGCGCAAGCACGATGACCAGCACCAGCGAGGTGGCGGGATTGGCGATGAAGTTGATCAGTGTCGGGCGGGACACCACGAGCAGGACCAGGGCCACGATGACCAGGACCCAGGCGGTGAGGGTGACGCGGAGCGCGAACCGCCCCAGTCGGCGGTTGCCCGCGACGATCTGGGCGCTGCCGGGGACCAGCAGTGTCATCAGGATCAGCAGGAAGGCGCGCTTGGCCAGGACCGGCGACGCCGCTCCGGAGGGGTAGCGGACCGGGTCCGTCAGGGCACTCCGTGGCGGCTGCGACTTTTCCTGCGCAGCGGCGAAACCTTTGCTCATGTGCTGGATCCCTACCGGCCGCCCCGCGTAACGCTGTTTTCGTCCGAGAAGACTTCGGCCACCTTGTTGCGCAGGTTCGCACCCTTCCGGGTGGCGGCGTCGTTGAGTTCCTGGGCGAACTGCACCAGATCGGAGCGCAGCTGGTCCGCGAGGGCATCCGTGCCCGAGGCCAGCATCCGGACCGCGAGCAACCCGGCGTTGCGGGCGCCGGCGATCGAGACCGTGGCGACCGGCACGCCGGCGGGCATCTGCACGATGGACAGCAGCGAGTCCATCCCGTCCAGGGTTTTCAGCGGAACGGGCACGCCAATCACAGGCAGGGGAGTCACGGAGGCGAGCATACCGGGCAGGTGTGCTGCGCCGCCGGCGCCGGCAATGATCACGCGCAGGCCGCGTTCATGCGCGGTCTGCCCGTAGCGGATCATCTCGGTGGGCATGCGGTGGGCGGAGACGACGTCGGCCTCGAAGGGGATGCCGAATTCGGCCAGCGCCTCGGCGGCGGCCTCCATCACGGGCCAGTCGGAGTCGGACCCCATCACGAGGCCCACGATCGGGGCGGCCCCGTTGCCGGAGTTCCGGGAAGCGGAGTCTTGGGCTTCGGTGCTGGCGTTCACGCGTTCTCCTCGGGGTTCCCCGGGGCGGCGGCATGCGCCCGTCCGTCCCGGATGATGTTGGCGACGGTAGCGGCCCGCTGCCGGACGGAGTCGACGTCGGCGGCAGAGGTGCCGACGAGATTGACGTGCCCGATTTTCCGGCCAGGCCGCACGGCCTTGCCGTAGCAGTGGACCTTGGCGGCCGGCTCACTGGCGAGGGCCGCGGGGTAGGCGGAGAACAGGTTCTGGTTCGCGCCGCCGAGGAAGTTCTTCATGACCACAACAGGTCCCAGCAGGTCGGTGGCTCCCAGCGGCAGGTTCAGGATGGCTCGCAGGTGCTGTTCGAACTGGCTCGTGACCGAGCCGTCCTGCGTCCAGTGGCCGGTGTTGTGCGGACGCATGGCGAGTTCGTTGATCAGGAAGCCGGCGCCGACTCCAGGGGTTTCGAACATCTCCACGGCCATGACGCCCGTGACGCCGAGCTCGTTGGCGATCCGGACGGCGGCGTCCTCGGCCGCGGCGGCAACCTCCAGCGGGATGTCCAGGGCGGGGGCGATGACTTCGTCGCAGACGCCGTCGACCTGGACGGTGTGGACCACGGGCCAGGCCCGGGATTCGCCGTCGGGCGTCCGCGCGACCATGGCCGAGAGTTCACGGCTGAACTCCACCTTGGCCTCGGCCAGGAGGGGGCTCATGGCCTCGAACCAGTCGGCCGAGTCCGCGGCATCCTCGGCGGAGGCGACGATCCGCACGCCCTTGCCGTCGTAGCCGCCCCGCGGCGTCTTGAGCACCACCGGCCAGCCGGCGTCATCCCCGAAGGCCACCAGATCCTGCACGTCCGCCACGGCGGCCCAGCGCGGGTTGGGAAGCTCCAGCCGGTCGATCGCTGCGCGCATCACCAGCTTGTCCTGGGCGTTGACGAGGGCATCGGGGCCCGGGTGGACGTTGACGCCGGCCTCGATCAGGGCGCGCAGGTGCCCGGTGGGGACATGCTCATGGTCAAAGGTCAGCACGTCCAGGCCGCGGGAGAACTCCAGCAGGTGGTCAAGGTCCGTGTAGTCGCCGACCGGGGCCTTGGCCACGGCCGCGACGGCGGAAACGTCCTCACCCTCGGCGAGGACACGGAGTTCGAAGCCGAGGGCGGTCGCGGCAGGGGCCATCATGCGGGCAAGCTGGCCGCCGCCAACCACGCCGATTACAGGAAAAGTCACATCTCCCAGCCTACCGAAAACCTGCGCGGAACCGGCCTTCGCACACCCGGGCCGCCCAAACAGCGGCATTTTCGGCGTGGATGGCCGGGCGCCGCCGCGGATTGGGGCCGGCTGTGGGCGCGCACCCGGGAAACGGCGCTAAAATGGGCCGTTGGCCATATGGCCGCCAGATTCCACCAGATTCAAACGGCCATGGAGGGTCATGATTAACACACTTGCAGATCGTGCGCGTGGGCTTGCCTCGCTCTTCTGGCGCGAAGTGGCAAAGTTCGGCGCCGTCGGCGGTGTCGCCTTCATCATCGACAACGGCCTGACGTACTACCTGATGCACGGCGCCATGTCCGACAGTGAGGCGAAGGCCCGCTTCGTGGGCGCGACGGTCGCCACGATCTTCTCCTGGATCGCGAACCGCTTCTGGACTTTCCGCCACCGGCGCCAGGAAAACGTGCTGCGTGAATTCGCCATGTTCGTCCTCATCAACGGCATCGGCATCGGCATCTCCACCGGCCTCACCGCCCTCGCCAAGTACGGCATGGGCATCACGGACAAGAACATGCTCTTCTCCGCCGGTGTCGTCGGCATCCTCGTCGCCACGGTGGTGCGGTTCTTCGCCTACCGCTTCCTGGTTTTCAATAAGGAACTCGACGACGAGCCGGAGTTCTCGCACGACCACGAAATCATCGAACGGCACCCGCACGGCCAGGACGCCGTCAAGGTTCCCGGGCAGAGCCTCCAGGACCCGGACGTTCCCGGAACCGAACCCGACCACCGCTGAACCGGTCCCACCGCTGAACCGGTCCCACCGCTGACCAGGCTGGCCCGGGTCAGCTCCGGCTGACCCGCTCGTCACTGAGCAGCCGGTCGGTAACCGCAACGTCCGGGTGCACCAGCACCACGGAACCATCGCGCTGCCACGCCCCGAGGGACTGTGCCAGGACCGATTCGAGGCCGTCGGCGGCCCGGACCAGCAACCGCTCCCCGCTCTCCGCGGACTCCGCCGGAGAGGCCTTCGCCGGGGCGGCAAAACCCTGCAGCAGCTCGGCGTGGCTGTACGCATCGCCCGCAGCACCCTGCACGGCCCGGCGGCCGGCTTCCGGGTCTACGTGCGGCATGAAAAAGTCGCCGTGGGAGCGCACCTCGGCGGCGTAGTCCACGACGCCGGAGGGCAACTCGCCCAGCCAGCGCATCGCCAGCGCCGGCAGCGCGACCGCCAGGACGGCGTCGAACGCACCTTCCGCGGCAGCCGGCCCGGGCTCCGCGGTGGCGAGCAGCTCGGCTTCCGCGGCGTCGAGCACCACCTCCATGCCGAGCTGCCAGGCGGCCAGCGCGAGCACCACGGATTTCCAGTGCGCCGGGAGAGCCAGCCGCAACCTCGTTCCCGGCTCAGCGTCCAGCTCGTCCTGCAAGAGATTGCTGGTCTTGGCCACCCAGTTGTCCAGCACCCGGCCGGAGAGTTCCACGCGTTCGGCGTCGGGCCCGTACCAGGTCAACCGGGGAGAGGTCGACTGGCCGGATCGCAGGGCTGTCATCAGTTCGAATGCCGGGATGCTCATGCTCTCATCTTGCCACGGCGGTGCGGGACGTGATCTCGGTCACAGCCGGCTCGGGGACGCACCCCGGACGGCGGCGGCGCGGTGGAGGGCGGCGGCGGAAAATCAGCGTAAACGCAGGAGAATCGCAGAAAAGGCGCAAGAAAGTGGTCAGCAGGCTGTCAATTCCGAGCCAGCAGGCGGGCGGGGCGCAAAAACTCCCGGGCGTGGCGTGCCCCGGCATTCTGATGGGAATTGATTATTATCTCCGCTGCGGCTTGACTCCCGGATACTTACACACGTGTAATTAGGTATCGAAAGCCAATGCGCATCAGGCGGCACACAACCGAGTGTCCGAGGGTCAGGCAAGGGCTGCAAAATCAGAGAGGGAACGCCAATGGGGCTTGCAGAGCGTATCCATGAAGATGAAGTTGTCGCCGGCCAGGCGACGGCAAAATACCGTTCACGCGGGGTGCCGAGTGACTGGTACGTGGACCCGGCCGATCCGGACGCCGCGGAGCGGTACAACGAACACACCCAGGATTCGCTGCAGGACCAGGCCACGGCCTTCCTCGCAGCCCATGAAGCACTTCTGGCAGGGAACCCGGAGCAGGACAATGATCCGCTCGACCCGCCAATGGAACTGCAGACCCTGCACTCCGGAACCACCGCCCAGCCGGTGTGGATCGGGTTGCCGTCCCGGCAGGACTTCGATGACGAAGGCGAGCTCGGATGGCAGACAGACGCACTCTGCGCGCAGACCGACCCGGAGGCCTTCTTCCCTGAAAAGGGAGGCTCCACCCGCGACGCCAAAAAGGTGTGCGGTGCATGCAATGTACGCTCACAGTGCCTGGAGTACGCCTTGTCCAACGACGAGCGCTTCGGCATCTGGGGCGGCCTCTCCGAGCGGGAACGCCGCAGGCTTAGGAAGCGGGCAGTCTAATTCTTCAAGAAGTACGAGTCACCGCCGTTGTGGTAGCCCACAACGGCGGTGACTATCTCCCCAGGACCCTGGCGGCATTGGCGGCGCAGACCCGTCCGGCGGATGCAGTCATCGGGATCGACACCGGATCACGCGACCACTCGGCGGCACTGCTTGAGCAGGCGCTCGGCAAAGCCAACGTCACCGTCTTCGACCAGGCCAGGACCGGCCTGGGCGGTGCCGTCCAGGCCGGACTGAAGGCGCTCGCGCCCTGGCGCGGGGACGCCGGGCACGCCGCCTCCGAATGGATCTGGCTGCTGCACGACGACGCCGCGCCGGCTCCCGAGGCCCTTGCCGAGCTCTTGCACGCCGTGGAACGGGCGCCCTCGGTCACCGTGGCCGGCTGCAAGCAGCTGGACTGGCACGCCGGCCGCCGGCTGATCGACGTCGGACTTTCCACCAGCCGCTGGGCCGAGCGCCTGACGCTGATCGAAGCCGACGAACTCGACCAGGGCCAGTACGACGGCCGCAGCGACACCTTTGCCGTCAACTCGGCCGGCATGCTGGTGCGCCGCGACGTCTGGGAGGACCTCCGCGGCTTCGACCCTGCCCTTCCGGGCAGCGGCGACGACGTCGACTTCTGCTGGCGCAACCGGCTCGCCGGCCACCGCGTGGTGGTGGTCCCGAGCGCCCGGATCTTCCACGTGTCGCACCGGCCGCACGCCCAGGGCAACGCGACGGCGGCCCGCAAGGCCCAGGTCCACCTGCGGCTCAAGCACGCCTCGGCCTGGAAGGTTCCGCTGCACGCCGCTGGCGCCCTGCTGGGCAGCCTCTTCAAACTTGTCCTCAGCATCGCCGTCAAGGACCCCGGCCACGGATTCTCCCAGCTGCTGGCAACCCTTGGCGCCCTCGGGAGGCCCGCAGCCGTGTACCGCGGCCGGCGCAACGCGGCCCGCACACGGCGCATCCGGCGCTCCGTCATCAAGGGGCTGCAGACGCCGCGGCGCGAGGTCTGGGCGCACCGGCGTTCGCTGATGGAAGCCCTTGGATCGGACGATACCGACGCGCCGTCCAGGCACGACCCGCTGGCCGAACAGCCCAGCGGTGATTCCGCCGACGACTTCGCCGCCCTGGACACCACCGGGCGCGGCTGGGCGGGAAACGGCGCCCTGCTGGCGCTGCTACTCACCGCCGCGGCCTCCGTGGTCGGACTGTTGAGCCTATTCCGCGCCGACGCAGTCACCGGCGGGGCGCTGATCCCGGTCTCGACCCGCCTGGGCGACATCTGGACCCATGCTTCGGGCTGGTGGATTGCCCTCGGTGCGGGCCTGCCGGGCCACGGCGACCCGTTCGGCTACGTACTCTGGGTGCTCGGCGTCCTTGGCGCCGGCAACACCAACGGTGCCGTGGCCTGGCTGCTGGTGCTGGCCATGCCGTTGTCCGGGCTGGGGGCTTGGTTCGCCGCCGGTGCCCTGACCCGCCGGCGCAGGCTACGGCTTATTGCCGCACTCATTTGGGCCGGCGCTCCCGCCCTCCAGGTGGCACTCAACCAGGGCCGCCTCGGCGCGCTCGTTGCGCACGTGATGATGCCGTTGCTCGTCCTGGCCCTGCTTCGCGCCACCGGCTCCGTCCCGGGCCGCGGACGCTACGCCGTCCCGGCGCCGGGCGAGCGGCGCTTCACCGAGACGCCTCCCGCCAAGCCCGGAATCAACGGCACACCGTCGTGGACCGCGGCAGCCGCGGCGGGACTGGCGCTGGCAGTCGTTACCGCGGCGGCACCGTCGCTGCTGCTGCCCTCCTTCACCGTCGTCATCCTGTGCGGCGTGCTGCTGCGAGGCCGCGGGCGCACCGTCTGGTGGTCGCTGCTTCCCAGCCTTGCCCTGTTCCTTCCCTTTGCCCTCTCTGCCCTGGACCGTCCGCGCGCCCTGCTGGCAGACCCGGGCCTGCCGCTGGGCTTCGACGCCGCGCCGCTTTGGCAGCAGGCGCTGGGCCAGCCGCTGCGCTTCGAGTCCGGCGCCGGCCTGGCCGGACTGACGGTCTTCGGGCCGGGGGCCGTGCCGTGGGCGCTGCTGCTGGCACTGCTGTTCGGCCTGCCCCTCGTGCTGCTGGCCCTCACCGCGCTCTTCCTCCCGGGCCGGCGCGGAACGGGCCGGCGGCCGCGGCTGGCCCGCAGTTTCTGGGCCGCCGCCGTGCTGATGCTGGCGGGCGGCTGGCTGGCCGGGCACGTCGCCACCGGCGCCAGCGCCGACGTTCTGGTCACCCCTTTCACCGGGCCGACGGTATCGGCGGCGGCGTTCGCGCTGCTGGGGGCGGCGCTGCTCGGTGCCGAAGCCGTCCTCGACGCCGCCGACGCGTCCGCTGCAGCCACACCGGGCCGCGCATTTTTGGTTCGCAAAATCCTCATCCGCGGCACCGCCGTCACCGCAACGGTGCTCCTGCTCGCCGGGCCGCTGGCCGGGCTCGCCGCGTGGGCCGCACACAACGTGCTGCAGTCCGACCCGCCCCCGGCCGCCGCCGCCCCGAGCGGGGACGCGTCAGATGCCGCCCCCGGCAGCATCGCGGGGGCGGATGCGGACACCAACGCTGACCGTGGCAATGGTGCGCTCGGCACCCGCCGGCTGGTCCAGGCCACCAAGGCCCGCACGCTCCCGGCGACGGCCATCGACCGTGGCGAGGGACCGGAACAGACCCGGACCCTGGTCCTCTCCGCCAAGGAGGACGGAACGTTCGCGGCCGCACTCATGCGGGGTGACGGCACCAGGCTGGACGAGCTGTCCGCCGTCGCCTCCGCCCGTCCGGTGATGGGCGAACCGGGCAAGGAAACGGTCCGGGACGACGACGCCGTCGCGGCTTCCCTGCGCAGCGTGGTCGCCACGATTGCCGCCGGCCAGGGCGTGGACCCCCGCCGGCAGCTGGAGCAGCTCGGCGTCGGCTTCGTCGTCCTGGAGGCCAGCGACAGCTCGGCGGAACTGACGGCCAGCCGGCTGGACGCCGTTCCCGGCCTCGTGGCCGTCGGCCAGACCGACGTCGGCTGGCTGTGGCGGATCAGCTCGCTGAACGAGACGGTAGCCAAGGCCGCCGACGTCGCGCACCGCGTGCGGGTCGTCAACGCTGCCGGCACCACCATCGGGCTGCTGCCGGCCGGGGTGGTCGCCGCCGATGCGGCCGTGCCGGCCGGGCCGGAAGGCCGGCTGGTGGTCCTTGCCGACCGGGCCGATCCGGGCTGGAGCGCCTGGCTCGATGGCCGGCGCCTGACCGCCACCACCGCAGACTGGGCGCAGGCGTTTACCCTGCCGGCCCAGGGCGGCCAGCTCAGCATCCGCTACGAAAACCCGTGGGCCCTCTGGACCGGAATCGTCCAGGCCGTCGTGATCGGCCTGACTATCCTGCTGGCCATTCCCATGCCTGCCCGCCGTCCGAACACCGGGCTCTCCAGGGACGAAGGCTCCCTGCGTAAGGAACATCAGCATGCATGACACCCATGGGGCCGTAACGCCTCCGGAACGGCCCGAACCGGCCAAGCAGTCCCAGACCCCGGCGGTTGAGAGCAAGCGGGACAGAAGCGCACGCGGCGCCCAGCCGCGCACGGCCCGCACCGGGGTTCCCGCCTTGGCCCGGCTGAAGAGCCTCTCGAGGACCGTCGGGGGAGTCCTGTCCGCCGCAGTGCTTGTCGCCGCCGGCGGCGGCCTGGTCGCGGCAACCGCACTCGCCCCGCAGGTCCCCGGCAGCCGGCCGCTGGAGGCGCCGCTGGCCGCGGTTCCGGCCGGCAGCAGCGTGGGCATCTGCCCCGGACCTGCGCGGCTGCTCGAAGGCACGCCCGTCGGCACCGATCCGCAGTTCAGCCCGGAATCGGCGACCGCGAAGAGTGCGGTCAACGCCGTCGTCATCAGCTCCAGCACCGGCGCACTTCCCGGGAGCCGGCTCGCCGCGCTTACCGGCAGCCGGCTGGTGGAACTTGCGAAGGCCACCCCTGCAGCCGCGGCGCCGACTGCGAGCCCGGCCCCGGGCGCTCCAGCATCGGCGCTGCAGGCCGGCGTCGTGTCGCAGCGCGCTGTCGACGCCGTCAGTGTGCTCAGCGCGGATGCGCAAGAAAACCAGCAGCCCTCGGCCGGGGCCGTGATGAGCTACACGGCTGATGACGGGGACCTCCGCGGCGCGGCTGCCGCCGCCTGCCAGCGTCCGGCCAACGACCTGTGGCTGGTCGGGGCGAACACCGCCCTCGGCCGGACCGCCGTGCTGAACCTCAGCAACGCCTCCGGCACGCCGGCTACCGTCGGCCTGGATCTCTTCGGCGCCAAAGGCCCCATCCAGGCCCCCGGAAGCCGCGGGCTGCTGGTCGCGCCGGGCAGCACCCGGTCCATCATCCTGGCCGGCCTGGCGCCCGGGCAGAACCAGCTGAGCGTGCGGGTGCGCAGCACCGGCGGCCCCGTCGCGGCCGTCATCCAGCAAAGCGTGCTCCGCGGGCTGACCCCCGGCGGGGTGGATTTCATTTCGCCGGGAACGGCCCCCGCGACCCGCCAGGTCATCTCCGGCATCGATATCCAGAACCCGGACGCGCTGGCGGCGCTGGGCGCCAAAACCGGCTTTGCCGACGCCAAACCCGCCCTGCAGATCACCGTCCCCGGCGCCGCGGACGCCGTGGTGGAAGTGAAACTTTTCGGCCGAGACGGCCAGAAGGCCCTGCCCGGCGGCGGCGTGGTCACCGCCAGGGCGGGCGCCGTCACCGAGGTCTCCCTCGCGGGCGTCCCGGCGGGGCACTACACGGTCGCGGCCAGCTCGGACGTTTCCTTCGCCGCCGCGGCCCGGGTCACCCGCGGGCTCAGGGCCGAGGAAGCCGCCGATTTAGCCTGGGCGCCGTCTTCGGCGAGGCTCGGAAGCCAGCACGTGGTTCCGGTGCCCCGGACGGGCGAGCGGTTCCTGATGTTCGGCGCGCCGGAAGGCCGCGCCAAGATCTCGTACACGCCGATCACCGCCGACGGCAAGGTCCGCACCGCCGCCACGATGGACATCGCCGGCGGAACCACCGCTTCCGTCAAAGTGCCCGGGGAGGTGGGTGGCTCGCCGCTGGTGGGGTACCTGGTCTCGGCGGCGGGGGATGCGGCCTACGGGGCCGTAATGCTCCAGCAGGGCGGCAGGTCCGACATCGCCAGCATCCCGGTTACACCCGGCCCGGCCGGCCAGGAACAGATCGCGGTCACCCTCGGGTACTAGCCGGCACGGCCAGCTCTCAGCAACGGCGTCCTAATAGCGGCGGCGGTACACCGGGTCCAGCGACTCGGGCGGGACGCCGAGCATCTCCGCGGTACGCTCCACCACCACGTCATGCACGAGGTCCTGGAGTTCTTCGCGGCTGCCGCAGGCCTGCTCCACAACCCGCCGGTAAAGCGTGATCACCGGGCCCTCCTCCGCCGTCGCCGGTGAGTAGGAGCCCATCGGCGCCGGGGTGCCGTCGGCTACGAGCTTTTCGAGTCCGGGCGGAATTTCCTCGACCGCAAAACGGACCCCGTCCAGCGGCTTCCCCCAGATATCGTGCAGGCGCTGGGCCGAATCCAGGACAAAGTCATCGAAGCGGTCCGAACGTGTCCGGTAGCCGGGCAGCGTCGGGAGCATCAGCTCGCCGCGCAGGCCGCGGCCGTGACGGTTCCTGCGACGTTGCCGGAAGCTCTTCCCCTTGGCGGTGCCGCCGTCGCCGGGGTCAGCCAACCGGACCGTAAAGCCGGGATCATGGTGCGATGACTGCATATCTTGACTCTAAACCCGGCGCCTGATTTCTGCGATATGGCGGCCGTCGCGACCCGCCGTCGCAGGCCGCCGGACACCGCCGGCTGCCCTGGACGCACCGCCCCGGGGCCGTACGGGCGTTTCAATGCGCGGGAGCGGGGACGTGGGGGAGTAGTCTGTGATGTCGTGGGTGCAATTCGTCAGTGTTCAAGGTCCGCCTGCCGGAATTCGGCGGTGGCTACTTTGACGTACGTGTATGCCGACTCCACCGCAGTCCTCGGCCCGCTGGCCACCTACGCCGAGCCGCACTGCTACGACCTTTGCGAGCAGCACGCCGGTACCCTGACCGTCCCGCGGGGCTGGGAAGTCCTGAGGCTCGCGATGCCGGCCACCCCGGCCGGTCCCGGCCCCGACGACCTGCTGGCCCTGGCCCATGCGGTCCGCGAGGCCGCCGCCCGGCCCGCAGCCGCGGAGCCCGCCCAGGGCCAGCGTGCCGCGCATCCGGCTCTCGAAGCCCCGGCCGCCGCCGACGGTACGCGCCGCGGGCATCTGCGCGTCCTGCGCGAACCCTCCTGAGCCGCGAACTGGCGGTAGGCTGGGAACTGAAATTTCCGTACGCCACCGGCGCCAGCGGCGTCGCCCCCAGGGAGCCTTCACCATGCCACTGATCAGTCCCGAACTGTTGTCTGTCCTGCGCTGCCCCGTGACCGGCTCAGCCCTGGTGCAGGAGGGCGAAGAGCTCGTCGCCGCGTCACCCGGCTCGAACGGGCAGAAGCTGCGCTACACGATCGAGGACGGCATCCCGCTGCTGCTGCCGCCGGAGCTGCTGGCCGCTGCCACCGCCGCCTCCTCCGATCAGCACGACGGCGGCCGTCACGACGGCGCGCCCCGCCACGCGGCAGAGTAGTCCCGCCCTCCGGCGCGGGAGGCGGACGGAATAACCGCGGCCGACCCATCGGCGGGCGCCCCGGCACCGAACCACTTGCAGTCCCTTCAGCTATATTCCGGCTACCACAAAGGATCCCCATGACTTTCGACTACAAAATTGCCGACATTTCGCTGGCCGAGGCCGGCCGGCACCAGATCCGCCTCGCGGAGCACGAGATGCCCGGGCTGATGTCCCTGCGCGAGGAGTTCGGCGCGAGCCAGCCGCTGAAGGGTGCCCGGATCGCCGGCTCCCTGCACATGACGGTGCAGACGGCCGTGCTGATCGAGACCCTCACCGCCCTCGGCGCGGAGGTCCGCTGGGCTTCCTGCAACATCTTCTCCACCCAGAATGAGGCCGCAGCCGCCGTAGTGGTCGGGCAGGGCACCGTCGAGGACCCGCAGGGCGTTCCGGTGTTCGCCTGGAAGGGCGAGACGCTCGAGGAATACTGGTGGACGGCCGAGCAGATCCTGACCTGGCCCGGCGCGGACAGCAACCCGGACCTGGGCCCCAATATGATCCTCGACGACGGCGGCGACGCCACCATGCTGGTGCACAAGGGCGCGGAATTCGAAGCCCTCGGCGCGGTGCCGGCAGCAGGCGACGATGAGTCCGAGGAGGGCCGCGTCTTCCTCGAGGTGCTGCGCGCCTCGCTGCAGAAGGACCCGCAGAAGTGGACCCGGATCGGCTCGCGCCTGCTCGGCGTAACCGAGGAGACCACCACGGGCGTCCACCGTCTCTACCAGCTCGCCGAGCAGGGCAAGCTGTTGTTCCCGGCGATCAACGTCAACGACTCCGTCACCAAGAGCAAGTTCGACAACAAGTACGGCATCCGCCACTCGCTCCCGGACGGCATCAACCGAGCCACCGACGTGCTGATGGGCGGCAAGGTCGCCGTCGTATGCGGGTACGGCGACGTCGGCAAGGGCGCCGCGGAGGCGTTCCGAGGCCAGGGCTCGCGCGTGATCGTCACCGAAATCGACCCGATCTGCGCGCTGCAGGCGGCGATGGACGGCTACCAGGTGGCCACGCTCGAGAGCGTGCTGGCCGAAGGCCACATCTTCATCACCACCACGGGCAACAAGGACGTCATCATGGCCGAGCACATGGCCGGGATGCGCGACAAGGCGATCGTGGGCAACATCGGCCACTTCGACAACGAGATCGACATGGCCGGGCTGGCCCGGATCCCCGGCATCAAGAAGGTCGAGATCAAGCCGCAGGTGCACGAGTGGGTCTTCGACGCCGGGACTGCGGAAGAGCGCTCCATCATCGTCCTGTCCGAGGGCCGCCTGCTGAACCTCGGCAACGCGACCGGGCACCCCTCCTTCGTGATGAGCAACTCCTTCGCCAACCAGACCATCGCGCAGATCGAACTGTTCACCAAGGCGGGCCAGCCGGAGGGTGAGCGCGAGTACGAAAAGCAGGTTTACGTGCTGCCGAAGATCCTCGACGAGAAGGTGGCCCGACTACACCTCGGCGCCCTCGGCGTGCAACTGACCGAGCTGACCAAGGAACAGGCTGCCTACCTGGACCTCGACGCCGCCGGCCCGTACAAGCCGGAGCACTACCGCTACTAAACGCAACACTGCATGCCAAAGGGGCCCCGGACTTGCCGTCCGGGGCCCCTTTTGTGACCGTATCGTGGCGCTGGCCACGGCGGGCCGCACCGGAAATTCGTTTATGCTTTCAAGGTAACGTCTGGAAGGACCTGTATTGTGATCGCCCCGAAAAGCTGGAGCACCGGCCGGAAAGCCGCCGTGCTGGCAGCCGTGTGCGCCTTGGCAGCCGGCGGCGGAGTCTTTGCCGCGGCCGGACCCCTGGCACATGCCTCCTTTGCCTCCGAAGCAGGATCGCCGGAGCGATCGACCCAAGGCCTGGCCTTCCCGGTGGTGCCGCCGCTCCAGCTCGCCGCCGCTCCCGCCGACGCTGCCGTGCAGGTCAACCCGGCCGCGCCGGTCACCCTGAAAGTGGGCAACGGCCGGATTGAGCGGGCGGCCCTGACAAGCGAGACGGGCCAGTCCGTGGAGGGGACGCTCAGCGCCGACGGTTCCAGCTGGGCCTCCTCCGGGCCGCTGGAATTCAACACCCGCTACAGCTACAGCTACTCCGTGGTTGACGGCGCGGGACGATCGACCGAGAACACCCGCAGCTTCACCACGGTGACCACCGCCAACGAGGCGGATGCGGCCATCTATCCGCTGGACGGCATGAAGGTGGGCGTCGCGCAGCCGCTCCAGCTCACCTTCAGCGAGCCGGTATTGAACCGCGCCGCCGTCGAGAAGGCAATCAAGATCAGCTCCACCTCGGGCCAGGTCGGGGACTTCCACTGGTTCAGCAACACCATGGTCCGGTACCGGCCGCAGAATTTCTGGGCGGCCAACAGCACCATCACCATGGACATCAAGCTCTTTGGCGTCAACCTGGGCAGGGGCCAGGTCGGCAACTTCAATAAGTCGGTCACGGTCCACATTGGCGACAAGAAGGTCGCCGTGGCGGATGCCAGGGCGCACACCTTCACCGCCTCGATCAACGACCGGCAAGTCGGGCGGTGGCCCGCGACCATGGGGGACACCCGGTTCCCGTCGGCGCGCGGCTACCTGGTGCTGATGGAGAAATACCGGGTGGAGCACATGGACGCCCGCACCATCGGCCTCAAACCGGGCGACCCGGCCTACTACGGGCAGCTCGACGTCAATTACGCCACACGACTGACCCCCAGCGGCGAGTTCATCCACCAGGCCACGGCCTCCGCGATGCCCTACATCGGCAAGGTGAACCTCTCGCACGGCTGCGTCGGCCTGGGACCGGCCGGTGCCAAGTGGGTCTTCGACAACATGACGACCGGAGACGTGGTCCAGGTGGTCAACACCGACGGCGACTACGCGGCGTACGACGACGGCTTCGGGGACTGGAACATCCCCTGGGCGAAGTACGCGAACTGAGCCGGGGCGCCGGGGGACTTGCAATGGGGGAAATGCAGTTGGGGGATGCGGGATGGACAAGACGTTAAGGCAAGGGAAGAGCGGTAGACGTACCGGCAAGATGCTGGCCGTGGCCGGGATCTGCCTCGCCATCGGTGCCGGCGGGATCGGCGTCGCCACCGGCCCGGTCTGGGCGGACAGCGACCTGCCCTCGGAATCGGCGTCGCCGATGCGCAACGTCTCGGGCCTGGTTGCGCCTGTCGTGAAGGCCGTTGAACTCGGAGTAACGCCGCTCGACGGTGCCCGGGAGGTCAATCCGGCCGTCCTGCCCTCGGTCAAAGCCGTCAACGGGGTGGTCAAAGACGTGGTGCTGCAGTCCGAATCCGGCGGCGCGCCGGTCCCCGGCACCATCAGTGCGGACGGCTCCACCTGGACCGCCGGGGACCCCCTGGAGTTCGACACCCGGTACCGGTACAGCTTCACGATCGTGGATCTGGCCGGCCGGGAGACGAAAAAGGTTCAAAGCTTCTCGACCGTCGGCGCGGCCAACGAAGCCGATGCCGCGGTCTATCCGCGGGGCGGCAGCACCATCGGCGCCGGGCAGCCCATCGAGATCGTGTTCAGCGAGCCGGTCATCAACAAGGCGGCCATGGAGAAGGCCGTGAAGGTCACCGTCTCCTCCGGCCAGGCCGTCGCCTGGCGCTGGTACTCGGACCGGCGCGTCCGGATCCGGCCGGAGAGCTTCTGGGCCGCCAACAGCCGGATCACCGTGGACCTGAAACTGTTCGGCGTTGACTTCGGCAATGGCATGGTCGGCAACTCGAACGTCCCGGTGTCCTACAAGGTGGGAACGCAGCGGCTCGCCGTCGTGGACGACATCACGAAGACGATGAAGGTCTACTTCGACGGCCGGCTGGTCAAGACCGCACCGGTCACCCTGGGCGGCGAGGACTGGCTCTCACCCTCCGGCTACGCCGTCATCATGGAGCAGGAACGCCGCTCCAAATTCAACGCCGGCAGCATCGGCCTCAAGCCCGGCGACAAAGGCTACTATCCGCCGCTGACGGTCGAGTACGCCAACCGGCTGACGTCGTCGGGCGTCTACGTCCACCAGGCGCTGGAGTCCGCGTGGGGTGCGGTGGGCCGGTTCAACGTCTCGCACGGCTGCGTCGGACTGCTCCCGGCGGACGCCGAGTGGTTCTTCACCAACATGAAGACCGGCGACGTGGTGCAGACCCTGAACACGGGGGCGGCGCCGGTGGAGCCGCTGGAAGGCTTCGGCGACTGGAACATCCCCTGGGCCCAGTACGGCAAACGCTGAGCCCCGCGACCGGCAGGGCCTGAGCCTCCGCGGCCGCAGGACGGTCAGCGGCCCCGCTGGTGCGGCAGCCGACCAAGCCGTGCGCCGAGGCGCGCGTTGCGTTCCCGGGTGAGCCGCAGGCGGTCCAGTTCGCGGCGGCTCCGTTCGCCCAGCACCGCGGCCAGGTATTCCTCCGGCCCGGTTCCGGCCGGCGGCGGGGGAGCGACGTGCGCCGCAAGCTCGGTGGCCAGCGACTGCGCCATCGCCACCCTGGAGCCGGGGGACATGCGGTGGGCCTGGCGGATGAAGAGCGAGGCTCGGCGGGCCGCGGCGTCCGGAATCCGGCCAATGTCCGCGAGCGACACCCACGGCTGCAGCAGGAACGGCACACTGTGCAGGACGGGCGCCTCGGCCTGCACCCGCCGCCGCAGCGCATAGGTGCCCGCCACCAGGTCACCGAGGCGCTTGGACTTGCCGTTGAAAAGCGCGACGGCGATCGCCAGGCCGCCCAGCGTCGCGTAAATCTCGAGGAAACCTATCAGCCCCCGGATCAGGGCATGCCGGAAACGGATCGCGCCGCCGTCGTCACGCACGATCCGCAGGCCGGTGGCCAGCTTCCCCAGCGACAGGCCGCGGCTGAGGGTTTCCACCGTGACGGGCAGCACCACGAAGCAGAAGACGACGACGACGGTGACCAGGGCGCCCATGGCGGCGCGGTCCAGCTCGGGGGCGGCGGCGCCGACTACCACCAGCAGGCCCCAGAGAACTGCGGTGTGTGCCAGGACGTCCAGCAGCAGCCCCAGCGCCCGGGCGGCGAACGACGCCGGCCGCAGCTCAAGGACGACGCCCTCGCCTGTGATGATCGAACTCAACCCGGACCCCCACTCGTCTGCCAATCAGGCACAGTCTAACCACCTGGCGCTAGGGTGGTGCCGTGGACATCGAGGCGTTCTCCCTGGTGAACGGGGACAAATGGGCGCGGCTGCACGCGCTGGCGCACCAGCGCAGGCTCAGCGGGACCGACGCCGACGAGCTGCTGCGGCTCTACCAGGGCGCATCGGCCGACCTTTCGCTGCTGCGGTCCGTGGCGCCCGAGAGCGGGCTCTCCGCCGCGCTGTCCGCCACCCTCGCGCAGGCCCGCACCCGCTTCACCGGCGCGAGATCCAACTTCATGGAGGACCTCGCCCAGTTCTTCGTCGTCGCGCTGCCCGCCGCCCTCTACCGGGTCCGCTGGCTGACCGCCTGGTGCGGGCTCGCGTTCTGCCTGATCGCCGCGGCCTATGCCCTCTGGATCGGCAACTCCCCGGAGGCCCTGCGCGCCCTGGGCTCGGATGCCGAGGTCCGCCGCTACGTGGAGCAGGACTTCATCAACTACTACTCCGAGAATCCCGCCGCGTCCTTCGCCGGCCTGGTCTGGACCAACAACGCCTGGATCGCCGCTCAGGCCGTGGCGCTGGGCATCACCGGGTTCTGGGTCCCGATGATCCTGATCGGCAATGCCCAGGGTGTCGGCGTCGCCGCCGGGGTCTTCGCCGACGCAGGGAAGCTCGACGTGTTCTTCAGCTACATCCTCCCGCACGGGCTGATGGAACTGACGGCAGTCTTCGTGGCCTGCGCGGCAGGGCTGCGGATCTTCTGGGCAGTGGTGGCGCCGGGGCCGCGCCGCCGCGCGCAGGCGCTCGCAGCCGAGGGCCGATCGCTCATCACGGTGGCCCTCGGCCTGGTTCTGGTGCTGCTGGTGTCGGGCGTGGTTGAAGGTTATGTGACGCCAAGCGATCTTCCGGTGTGGGCCAAGATCACCATCGGCGCCGCCGTCCTGGCCGCGTACTGGGCGTACGTGCTGGTGTTTGGCGGGCGGGCGCACCGTTCCGGCGCCACCGGTGACCTCGGCAGCCGGGACGCCGGTTACGCCGAAATTTCCGCCTGAATCCGCCCGGTCACGGGGTGGCACCTCGCCGGGGCTGAGGCCCTGACGGTAGGCTCGGTGTCAGATATGTGGCGTTGCCGGCCCAAGGCCCGGCGGCGCGGAAACCTACGGAAGCGAAGCTGCAGTGACCGAAAAAAGTCCCACCCCTCCGAATCGACAGGATCCGGACCTGGATTCTGCCGATGACGCCGGCGAGCCTGCCTTCGAGTGGATGAAGCCGGCCGGCGCGGGCAAGCGGTCCGATGCAGCCTCCGGAGCTCCCGAGACTGAGCGCAACGAGGCGACTCCGGACGCTGAGCGGACCGGCCAGGTGTCGGACGCTGAGCGGACCGCCGCGGCGCCGGACGCCGAGCGCACCGCGGCGGCGCCGGGTCCGGTGGATCGGGCCGGAGCCCCGGCCGTCGGTGAACGCCAGGGTCGGCGCGCCGAACGGAAGGCAGCCGACGACGCCGCGGCCAGCGCAGCCACGCCCGCCGGCGCGGCCGGGACCGGCGCAACCGCTGCCGGCACAGCCGCTGCCGGCACGGCCGGCACGGAAGAGGTCAACGAGTCGCTGCCCACCTCGGCCCTGCAGGTCCGGCCGCCGCGCGAAGAGGTGGAACGCCGCAACGCCGAGCGCGAACATGCCGCCAACGCCAAGCCGGTCGCCCCCCGGGTGATGCAGGTCCTGCTCGCGGTCTGCTACCCGGTCATCCTCCTGGTCCTGGCCGTCCGCGCCGTGACCAGCCCGCTGTTCCTCTGGGTGGAGTACAACCGCCCGGGCTTCCCGGGGGACGGCTACGGCTTCAACACCGACGACCGGATGACCTACGGCTCCTACGCTGTCGACTACCTGAGCAACTGGTCCGGCCCGCGCTACCTCGGCGAGCTCGTGAACCGCGCCGGGGAGCCGCTTTTCAAGGACGGCGAAGTTAGCCACATGGCCGACGTCAAGCTCGTCATCCTCTCCGCCTTCGGAGCCGGTGCCCTGCTGGTGGTGCTCAGCCTGGTTGCCATTCTGTACCTGCGCCGGCGCAGCACCGGGGGAGTCCGCCGTGGCCTGTTCGCCGGTTCCATTGTCACGCTCGTGATCATCGTCGGCCTGGGCGTGCTCGCGGTGCTGGGCTGGGAGCAGTTCTTCACCGAGTTCCACCGCATCTTCTTCGCCAACGGCACCTGGACCTTCTCCCTGCAGGACACCCTGATCCGGCTGTTCCCGGGCCAGTTCTGGGTTGACGCCGGGATTGTGATCGGCGCCCTCGTCCTGCTGGCGGCCCTGCTCACGCTGATCCTCACCTGGCCGACCCGCAAACGCCGCGGACTGCCACCCCGGGTCCGGAATGCCTCAGCCGCGGAGGACGCCGGGGACGGCGCCGCGGATCCGGCCGAGCTCAAGGGCCGCCGCTTCAAGCGCAGCCGGAACGGCGCCGTCGAGGGCCCGGCCGGCCGCGACGCAGACACCGGAACCGACGCCGGCAGCAATGAGGGAGCAGCCGGGCGCCGCGAGGGCGCCTCCTAAGCCCGGAAACCTGGAGACACAAAAAGCGGCCGGCACGAGAGTGCCGGCCGCTTTTGCGTGCGCCGCGCCGCGCCGGGGCGCCGCGTCCCTAGCCGTAGATCCGGTTGATGTGGTCCTGGAAATCACGAACGACGGCGGACCGCTTGAGCTTCAGGGACGGCGTTAGATGCCCGGACTCGACCGTGAAATCGGCGTCCAGCACCACGAAGGTGCGGATCGACTCCGCCTTGGACACCAAGGCGTTGGCATCGTCGACGGCGGCCTGGATGGCGGCCCGGACCTGCTCGTTGGCCGCCGCCTCCGTGGCGCCCATGACGGGAATGCGCTGCGCGGCACACCAGTTCTCGAGGCCCTCCGGGTCCAGGTTGACCAGGGCTGACACAAACGGCCGCCCGTCACCGACCACCACCGCCTGCGCCACCAGCTGGTGCTCGCGGATCTTCTCCTCCAGCGGGCCGGGTGCCACGTTCTTTCCGCCCGCGGTGACCAGCAGGTCCTTCTTCCGCCCCGTGATGGTTAGGAAGCCGTCGGCGTCGAGGGAGCCGAGGTCGCCGGTGCGGAAAAACCCGTCGACGAACGCTTCGGCGTTGGCCGCCTCGTTGGCGTGGTAGCCCTTGAAGACGCCGATGCCCTTGACCAGGATCTCGCCGTCGTCGGCGATCCTGATGGTGGTGCCGGGCACCGGGATGCCCACGGTCCCCACTTTGGTGCGGGTCGGGGTGTTGGCCGTGCACGGCGCCGTCGTTTCGGTCAGGCCGTAGCCTTCGAGCACCGGTACGCCGGCGCCGCGGAAGAAGTGCGCGTCGTGGGCGCTGAGCGGGCTGGCCCCGGAGACGGTGTAGCCCAGGCGGCCGCCGAACGCCTGCCGCAGTTTCGGGTACAACACCCGGTCGAAGACGCCGTGCTTGGCGCGCAGGAGCCAGCCGGGACCGGCGCCCTCGCCGCGGGCGGCGGCGTCGAGCGCCTTTGAGTAGTCGACGGCGACGGCGGCGGCGGCCTCGAAGAGGCGGCCCTTGCCGGCCAGCGCCGCTTTGTGCGCGGCGCCGGCATAGACCTTCTCAAAGATCCGGGGCACGACGAGCAGGAAGGTCGGCTGGAACGCGCCGAGGTCCTCCAGCAGTTCCTTGGCGTTGGAGGTGTGGCCCAGCGTGGTCCCGGCACTGAGGCAGATCACCTGCACGGCGCGGGCCAGGACGTGGGCCAGCGGGAGGAACATCAGCGTCCGGGGGTGGGGCTGCAGCAGGATCTCCGGCAGGAACAGGACGATGTTCTTCGCGACGAGGGCGAAGTTGCCGTGCGTGATTTCGCAGCCCTTGGGCCGGCCCGTGGTGCCGGAGGTGTAAACCAGGGAGGCCACATCGGCGAGGCCGGCCGCCGAGCGCTGCCGCTCCAGCTCGGCGTCGCTGACGCCTGTGCCGGCGGCAGCCAGGCTGGCAAGGTTCGGCGCTGCGCCGTCGTAGTCCATCCGGACGACGCCGAGCACCCGGCCCGCCAGCAGCCCCGAGCCGTCCAGGACGCCCTGCACCAGCGTGGCCTTCGCCTGGTCCTCGACGAAGACGCGGCGGGCGCCGGAGTCGTGCAGGATCCACTCAACCTGGCTGGCGGAGGAGGTCTCGTAGATGGGGACGGTGACGCCGCCGGCGAACCAGATGGCGAAGTCCACCACGGTCCATTCGTACCGGGTGGCGGACATGACGGCGACCGTCTCGCCCGGAGTGAGTCCGCCGGCGATCAGCCCCTTGGCCAGGGCCTTGACCTGGTCCAGGAATTGCTGCGCCGGAATGTCGGTCCAGCCGGCGGGGCCCTTGCGGGCATAGAGCGCATGTACCGGATCCTTGGCGTGCTGCTCCAGCAGCAGGTCCGTTACATTGCTTTCCGGATCCAGCTCGACGAGCAGTCCGGTGCTAGCTTCTCTCACAACCCGTATCTCCCGTTCCGGTCCGCGGCCCGGCGGACGCGGGCTCCGCTAGTAATCCTGCCCTAGATCCAGGACGGCATCCACATCCGCAGGCGCCAGTCCTGGTACGTAATCAGTTCCGCGGTCCACACCGGGTAGAAGAACGCCGAGAGCAGCACGGCCGCGACGACAAACAGCGCGACGAGTAGGAGGCCGGAGCGGCGCCGCCAGAGCGGGTCGGTGCGCCGGCCCAGGACCAGCCCCAGGCAGTACACGAGGGCCAGCACCAGGAACGGTTCGAAGGACACCGCATAGAAGAAGAACATGGTGCGTTCCGGGTACATGAACCACGGCAGGTAGCCGGCGCCTACGGCGGCCAGGATGGCCCCGGCGCGCCAGTCGCGCCGGCCCGCCCACCAGAAGAGCAGGATGCCGAGGCAGACCGCCGCGCTCCACCAGATCAGCGGGTTGCCGACCGAGAGGATGGCCGAGGTGCAACTGGGCAGCTCACAGCCGGCCGTTCCCTGCTTGGACGACTCATAGAAGAACGACGTCGGCCGGCCCAGCACCAGCCAGCTCCAGGCGCTCGCCTCGTAGGGGTGGTCCGCGCTCAGGCCCTGATGGAATTTGTAGGCCTCGAGGTGGTAGTGGGCCAGCGAACGGAGTGAATCGGGCAGCCAGCCCCACTGTGCCGAAGGGTTGGTTTCGGCCCAGTGCCGGAAATACGCGTTGCTGGAGCGGAACCAGCCGGCCCAGGTGGCCAGGTAGACCAGGCCCGCGACCGGGACGATGCTCAGGAAGGCGCCGATGCCGTCCTTGAGGATGCCGCCGGTGATCCAGCCGTGCACGCCGGCGATCCGGCGCGCGCTGAGGTCCCACAGCACCGTCATCAGCCCGAAGCCGGCCAGGAAGAACAGGGCGGACCATTTGGTGCCGACCGCGAGGCCGAGGCAGACGCCGGCGGCCAGTCGCCACCAGCGGATCCCCAGCCACGGTCCGGCGGCAAGCCGCAGCCGGGAGGGACGCCCCTCGGCGGAGGCCGCGGCCTGCCTGCCGAGCCGCTTCGCGAGCCGGCGGCGGCCGTCGTCGCGGTCCATCAGCAGCGCGCCGAAGGCGGCGAGGATCCAGAACATCAGGAAGATGTCCAGCAGCGAGGTGCGGGACATGACGAGGTGGTGGCCGTCCACCGCCAGCAGCACCCCGGCCACGGCGCCCAGGGTGAGCGAGCGGAAAAGCTTCTGCGCGATCAGGGCGAGCAGGAAGATGGAAAGGGTGCCGGTCAGGGCGGCCCCGAAGCGCCACCCGAACGGGTTTTCCGGGCCGAAAAGCCACATCCCGGCGGCGATCATCCACTTGCCCACCGGCGGGTGGACCACGTACTCGGGGCTGTCCAGCAGTACCCCGGGGTTGCCCGCGATGAAGGAGTCGTTGGCCTTGTCCGGCCAAGCGCGCTCGTAGCCGCTGACCAGGAGGGAGTAGCCGTCCTTGACGTAGTAGGTCTCGTCGAACACCAGGTTGTGCGGGGTGTCCAGCCGGACGAAGCGCAGGATTCCGCCGAGCACCGCGGTGAGGGCCGGGATGAGCCAGAACCACAGGCGCAGCGAGGGCGGATAGTCGCGCCAGCTGCGGATGTTGCCGATCAGCCGCTCTGTCAGGTCCCCGACGTCGAACGCCTCGCCGGGACGGCTGATCCAGCGGTGCCCCTCGAGGTTGCGGCCGGTGCCGGACAGGTCCGGCCTCCGGGCGGGGCGGCGGGTGCTGTCCGGGCTGCTGTCGGCGGGCACGGATGCGGCTGAACCGGCCTCGGCAGGCCGCATGGGGGTCTGCGTCACGTTGCCCATGCTACCTTTCGCGGCCGTGATCGTCGGTCCCGCGCGCCCGCCGGCAGTAGGCTGGTGGGGTGGATCCCGAACAAAGCACCTCCCAAGGCAATTCCCCGGCCCCCGGCTCCGCCGACGCCGTTCCAGCAGCGGGGACGGCCGCCGGACCGGGCCGGATCGTGCTTGCCGCCACTCCGATCGGCAACGTCGGCGACGCCTCCGCCCGGCTGATCGGATTGCTCGAAACGGCGGACATCGTCGCCGCCGAGGACACCCGGCGGCTGCACCGGCTGGTGCAAAGCCTCGGCATCACTGTGGCGGGCCGGGTGATCAGCTACCACGAGCACAACGAGGCAGCGAAGACCGGCGAACTCCTGGACCAGGTCCGCTCCGGGAAGACGCTGGTCATGGTGACCGACGCCGGCATGCCCTCGGTCTCGGACCCCGGCTTCCGCCTGGTCGAAGGCGCCGTCGCCGCCGGGCTCACCGTCACCGCCGTTCCGGGCCCGTCCGCCGTGTTGACCGCGCTCGCCCTGTCCGGGCTGCCGACGGACCGCTTTTGTTTCGAGGGCTTCCTGCCGCGGAAAGCCGGGGAGCGGACCTCGCGGCTCGCGGACCTCGACGCCGAGCGGCGCACCATGGTGTTCTTCGAGGCGCCGCACCGGCTGGAGCCGATGCTCCGGGCACTGCACGAACGTTTCGGCGCCGACCGCCGCGCGGCCGTCTGCCGGGAACTTACCAAGACCTACGAAGAGGTCATCCGCGGGACCTTGCGCGAACTGCTCCAATGGGCCGAAACCAACGAGGTCCGGGGCGAGATCGCCGTCGTCGTGGGCGGTGCGCCCGAGCGGGAGCCGGGCAGGCCGGAGGACCAGGTCGCGGCCGTGAACGCGCTGATCGCCCAGGGCATCCGGCTGAAGGAGGCCGTCGCCGCGGTGGCCGATGACGCCAGGGTCAGCAAACGCGAACTTTATTCCGCCGTCCTCGCCGCGCGCTGACGCGGGGCTGCGGCCGCGGGCAGCGGGCGTGCGCCGCCCTTGTGCAGCTGCACAGCAGATCCGGCCTGGTCTAGTGCGCACATGCGTAGACACCCCGGAGAGCCCGGCAGTACCGTGGCAGTAGTCCAGCCCTGCGGCGCAAGCCGGCGCGGGGCTGATCAGAAAATTTTCCGAACCCATTGCTGACGAGGGAGTCATTGTGACTGTAACTGCCCAGCCCACCGTTACCGCGGAGCGCGAGGCCGCACTGCTGGCGTCCGTGCCGACAGGCCTGCTGATTGACGGACAGTGGCGTCCGGCCGCGTCCGGCAAGACGTTCGACGTCGAGGATCCCGCCACCGGCAAGGTGCTGCTGAGCCTGGCCGACGCCGGTCCCGAGGACGGTGCCGCCGCCCTGGACGCCGCCGCCGCCGCGCAGGAGTCCTGGGCCAAGGTCCCGCCGCGGGAGCGCGGTGAGATCCTGCGCCGCGCCTTCGAGCTCGTCACCGAACGGGCCGAGGACTTCGCGCTGCTGATGACCCTGGAGATGGGCAAGCCGCTGGCCGAAGCACGCGGCGAAGTCACTTACGGCGCCGAGTTCCTGCGCTGGTTCTCCGAGGAAGCCGTCCGCGCGTTTGGCCGCTACTCGGTCTCCCCGGACGGCAAGTCCCGGCTCCTGGTGACCAAGAAGCCGGTGGGCCCCTGCCTGCTGATCACGCCTTGGAACTTCCCGCTGGCCATGGCCACCCGCAAGATCGCCCCGGCCGTCGCCGCCGGCTGCACCATGGTGCTCAAGTCCGCGAACCTGACGCCGCTGACCTCGCAGCTCTTTGCCGCCGTCATGCTGGAAGCCGGCCTGCCCGCGGGCGTGCTGAACGTGATCCCGACCTCCACCGCAGGCGCCACGACCGGCCCGCTGATCAAGGATTCCCGCCTCCGCAAGCTCTCCTTCACCGGCTCCACCGAGGTCGGCCGCCGGCTGCTCGCGGACGCCTCCGAGACGGTGCTGCGGACCTCGATGGAACTCGGCGGCAACGCGCCGTTCGTGGTGTTCGAGGACGCCGACGTCGACGCCGCGGTGGCCGGCGCCATGCTGGCGAAGCTGCGGAACATGGGCGAGGCCTGCACCGCGGCGAACCGCTTCATCGTGCACGAGTCCGTGGCCGACGAGTTCGCGGAGAAATTCGCCGCGAAGATGAAGGGCATGACCACGGCCCGCGGCACCGAGGCGGACTCCAAGGTCGGCCCGCTGATCGATGCCAAGAGCCGCGACAAGGTCCACGAGCTGGTGACTGACGCGCTGTCCGCGGGCGCCGTCGCCGTCCTGGGCGGCTCCGCCGTCGAGGGCCCCGGCTACTTCTACCAGCCCACCATCCTCAAGGGCGTCACCGAGGGCACCCGGATCCTGTCCGAGGAAATCTTTGGACCCGTCGCCCCGATCATCACCTTCGACACCGAGGACGAGGCCGTCCGGCTCGCGAACAACACCGAATACGGCTTGGTGGCGTACGTCTTCACTAAGGACCTCAACCGGGGCATCCGGATGGGCGAACGCCTAGAAACCGGCATGCTGGGCCTGAACGCCGGTGTCGTGTCCAACGCGGCCGCACCGTTCGGCGGAGTCAAGCAGTCCGGCCTGGGCCGCGAGGGTGGCCTCGAAGGCATCGAGGAATACCTCTACACCCAGTACATCGGCATCGCCGACCCCTACGCCGGCTAGCTTCGGCGGAGCCTGCGGACGGCGTCGCGGACCCTGGACCAGGACTCCGCGGCGCCGCGTCCGGCTTCCCTGGCCGGGACCGAAACGGCCCGCAGCGGTGTCCATGCCCGGCGCCGCCAGCGGGCCGTGAGCGACGGCGGCAGCCAGGTGGCGCGCCAACGGGTCCACCACGAAGCGTGGGCGCGGAACGCGTCCCGGACCAGTTCGACCCTGTCCGCGGGGGAGCCCCGCAGGGAGTCCGGCAGGGAGTTCCCCGCCGGGGAGTCCGTGCCGGGGCGGCCGTACCGCTGGCGTTCAAAGTCGCCGCTCAGGGAGGCCACGGCAGCGTGGGCCGGGGCGTCCACGCCGCCCGGCTCGCCGAGCGCCGCCGAACCGCGCAGCCGGGCGGAAAAATGCCGCGGCGTTTCGCTGCTGTGCGGCGGGATCCCGAAGTCCGTGGCCAGGTCCCGCAGCTCCGCCCAGGCCGGGGCAGCTGCCCCCGACAAGCCGGAGGCCTTGAGCCGCCGCCGCCGAAGGCCGCCGCGCGCCAGCGCCGGGGCCGCCAGCAGCAGGAGCACCAGCAACAGCCCGCCGCCGTACAGCAGCGGGACCAGGCTGCTGCCGGACCCGTCCCCACCCGCGGCCGCCGGCAACGGCAACGGGGCGGGGGCAGGGGCCGCCGTGGGTTTGAGATCATCCTCGGGGATCAGGCCGTCGTTGTTCTCGTTGGTGCTGGCGCCGCTGCGCGCCGCCGGCTCGGTGGCGTAGCCCGGCACCACGCCGCGCGAGGGGGTCGGCTCGAAGGCCACCCAGCCCACGCCCTGGAAGTAAAGTTCGGGCCAGGCATGCGCGTCACGGGCGTCCACCTCATACTCGGGCAGCGCCCCCAGGCCCGGGATCGTCACGGTGGACCCGGTGGCGCGTCCGGGAGCGTAGCCGACGGCGACCCGGCTCGGGATCCCCTCCAGCCGCGCCATCACGGCCATCGCCGAGGAGAAGTGGATGCAGTAGCCGCTCTTCTGGGCCAGGAAGTCCGCCAGCACGGACAGCCCGTTGCCGTCGTAGCCGCCCTGGACGGGGGACTGGAGCGAGTAGCTGAACTGCGCGGAACGCAGGTACTGCTGGATCGCCATGGCCTTGGCGTAGTTGCTGCGGCTTCCCGCCGTGACCGTGTCCGCGGTCTGCCGCACGATCTGGGGGACGCTGGCGGGGACCCGGGTGAAGGTGTCCGGCACTGCCTGCGTCCTGTCCGGGGATTCAGCCAGCACGGCCCGGGTGAGCTTCGGCGCCACCGACGCCACAACGTATTGCTGGTCGCGGGAGTTGGTGTCCACGCCCTTGATGCTCAGCGTGGCCGGATCCCAGCTCCACCGGCCGGTCAGGCCGTTCACCGACTCGGGCGCGTAGGGGGCGGGCAGGTACGGGCTCGTGAACTGGCCCGTGTTGACGGCCGTGACCACCCGGACCTGTTCTTCCACGCTGGGAGAGGGGCCCGGGTCCATCCTTCCGGTGCCCGGTTGCCGGCTGGCGTCACGGTCGTCCGGAGCCCACGCATCGCCGTCGAAGCTGTCCACGGTGACGGAGCGCAGGTACGGCGCCTGGGAGGCGTTGGTGGCGTAGGTAATCCGTCCGTCGCCGGTGGGGCTGCGGAGGCTGTTGCCGAGGCTGATCATGGGGTTCAATCCGCTCGCCGATCCCCAGGGATTCAGCCGGGATCCCTGCGGAAAGATGCCCTGGTCGAAGCCCGGGATGGCCAGCTGGAACAGCAGCGTCAGGACCAGCGCCATCGCCCCGGTCAGGGAAGCGCGTTTGAGCTGGCCGGGATTGCGCGCCGTGTCCGCCCGGGTCCGGGAGTTGGGGTGGAACCAGTGGCTGCTGGCCAGGATCATGAGGTAGCCCGCTGCGGCGCCGGTGAAGCCCAGCCAGCCGACGCTCTGCGGTTTCACCATGGCCGGAACCACCAAGATGGCCAGGATCCCGAGTCCGCTGGTCGCCGGCAGCGCGAGCGGGACGGCGAGGGCATCGACCAGGATCACCACCAGGCCGAGCACCCCGCAGACCAGCAGGACGATGCCGGCGTTGGGCGCCACCGGTGAACTCTCGGCGAGCACGGTCTCGCTGGCCCGCCGCAGGTACCTCAGCAGCTGGGCCATGGTGTCTCCGGACGGGATGAAGCCGGCGATGCTGTGCTGGCGGAAGAAGGTGAAGGTGAGGACCAGGGCCAGCGCCACGAAGCCTCCCGCGCCGACCAGGACGCCGCGCAGCCGTAGGGCCCGGAGCCCCGCCATCGCCAGCGCGACGGCGAAAACCGTGGTGAGCGCTGCCGGGTACCAGGCCCAGCCGCGCAGCACGCCGTTGAGCCCCAGCGCCGCGCCGGCGACGGCCACCGCGACGGCGAGCCCCATTGCCCAGGGCTCGACGCCGGCACCCTTCGGCCCGGCGGCCGCGCCGGACACCGGGACGGAGGGCCGTCCGGGCTCGGGCGCGGACGGTCCCGGTGCCTTGCTGCGCTGTGGGGTCAGGGTCATCGCCGGCCTCCCGCGACGGGCCGCGCTCCGTCGGCCGCCGCTGATCCTGCGGCCGGCGGAAGCCCGGCGGCGCCGTCCTGGTCGAAGGCGGACCAGGCGGCCGGCAGCGGGGTGGCCGCGGAGACGGCGACGGCGCGCCAGCCGCTGCGGCGCAGGATCTCCAGGACCGGCCCGGTGTCAGCCGCGCGGTCGGTGACCAGGAGGGCGAAGGCATTCGCGCCGAACCCCGCCGCCGGGGCCAGCGCGCGCGCCTCCGCCGGCGAGAGACGGCCCAGGATCGCGAGGATCGGCCCCCGCAACCGGTGCGCGGAGAGCTTGTCCATCAACCGGTCGTCGAAGGGCTGCGGCCCGGCGTCGGCGGCGGCGTGGCGCGGACCGCTGAGCGCGATGGCGGCCAGGCTCTCCGCGATGGACTGCAGGCCGCCGGCCCCGGCGTACTCGTCGGTCTCCGGCTCCGGCGCCGAGGGCGAATTCAGGAAGGCCGGATCCCCGGCCGGATCCAGGCAGCGCAGCGCGTAGTTGCGCTCGCCGAGGTGGGCGCTGATGGACATCGCGGCCGTGACGGCCCATTCGAACGCGTCGCTGGTGACCAGTTCATGCCCGTCCGCAGCCGCGCCGCCTGAAACATAGCCGGCGCCCTGCGCGTAGGCCTGGAAGCGCTGGTCCAGGATGATCGTCGCTTCCGGAGTCGTGACGGATTCCTCCTGCCGCACCATGAGGGAGCCGTGCCGGGCGGTTGCCGCCCAGTGCACGCGGCGCATCGGATCGCCGTGCCGGTACTCGCGGGTCATGACGTCGTCGTCGCTGGGGTTGGCGCGGATCCGCGTCGCGGTGACGCCGTCGTGGCCGCGTGCGCCCGCGAGCCCGGTCGCGGGGAGCTCGACGGCGGCGGGGGTCACCGTGAGGACGTCGCCGGCGTCGATCGCGTGCCGGTGCACGGAGAGCCCGAAGGGGTCGCTGAATTCGGCCGTGACCGGCCCGATCAGGAACTGGCCACGTTTCGCGCTCCGAAGCTGGTATTCGTAGCGGCTGGTCCCCGCGACGGCGGTCCGCGCCGGGAAGCGGAACACCGGGGACTGGCCGAAGCGGGACGGCAACTGCTCCTCCATCAGGGCCAGGCCGCTGCCCGGACCGGTGCGGGCCACCGCCAGCTTGACGGTGGTCGTTGCGGAGGTCTCCACCGGGGATGGGTTGAACTCGCGGTAGACCCGGAACCGCGGCTTCAGCACGCGCGTGCCGGCGAGGGACAGCAGCGGCAGGGCCAGCAACAGGAGCGCCAGCGCCAGCAGGTCGCGGCGGCCCAGTAGTTGAGCGGCCAGCAGGGACAGGACGCCCGCTCCCAACAGGCCCCAGCCGCGCGAGCTGAAGATGTGCCTGGGGAACCGGTCCAGCAACGCCACGGCCGCGTCAGCCCCCTAGCGGCCGGTGGGGAGGGTCGACGGCCGCGCGGCGGAACGGCCGCCGTCGCTGCCGGCCCGGGCCTGCGCCGGCGCCGTTTCCTGCCCGACCGGCACCCTCGCGAGGATGGACCGGATGACGCTCTGCGGCGTCTCACCGGTGCTGGCGGCCTTGCGGTCCAGGATGATCCGGTGGGCCAGCACCGATTCCGCCACGCTCACGACGTCGTCGGGCAGCACGAAGTCGCGGCCCTCCAGAGCGGCGGTGGCCTTCGCCGCACGCAGCAGCTGCAGCATGGACCGGGGGCTCGCGCCAAGCCGGAGCATGGCGCTCTCCCTCGTGGCGCGGCCCAGGGCCACCGTGTATTCCTTGATCGGGCGGGATACGTAGACCTGCTGGACGGTGGCGATCATGGACGCCACCTCGTCCGCGGTGACCACGGCCGTCACCCTGGTCAGCGGGGACGTGGCCTGGTGGGTCTCCAGCATCTCCATCTCGGAGTCGCGGTCCGGATAACCCATCGAGATCCGGGCCATGAAGCGGTCGCGCTGCGCTTCGGGCAGCGGATAGGTGCCTTCCATCTCGATCGGGTTCTGCGTCGCCACCACCATGAAGGGTTCGTCCAGTTTGTAGGATTTGCCGTCCACCGTGACCTGGTGCTCCTCCATGCACTCCAACAGTGCGGACTGGGTCTTGGCGGAGGCGCGGTTGATCTCGTCGCCGATCACGATGTTGGCGAACACCGCGCCGGGGCGGAACTCGAACATCCGGGAGGCCTGGTTGTAGATGGACACGCCCGTAACATCGGACGGCAGCAGATCCGGGGTGAACTGGATCCGGCTGACGGAACAGTCGATGGTCCGGGCCAGGGTCTTGGCCAGCAGCGTCTTGCCCACGCCCGGAACGTCCTCGAGGAGCAAGTGTCCCTGGGCGAGGAGCACCGTCAGCGCCAGCTTGGCTGCTTCGGCCTTGCCGTCGATCACCGTGTTGATGGCCCGCAGGATGCGCTCGCTGGCGGAGTGGAAAGCCGCCGCCTCCATCGGCGCTGGCAGCGCGGCCCCGGGCTGTTTCCGGGTCCCGGGTCCGGCCGCGGCGGCTTCTGTCACCCCGGCTCCTGTGACACCGGCCTCTGTCGCCCCGGCTCGCGCAGGGAGGCCCTGCGGCTCCGGCAGCGCTTCGTCAACGGAGGTGCGTCGGTGGTAGTCCATCGGCAGCCTTTCAGCCCTGGTGCGGTCCGGGCGGAGCGGCGGGAAGGCCGGGCCCCCACTGCTGCACGCCTGTCTTGGTATCAGCGTACTAACACAACTGACAAAGCAGACAGAGAGTTCCGGGTAATTCTCCGCCCGGCCCGCGGCTAGGCTGGAAGGATGTGCAATCCGCTCACCCCCGCCCCCTTCCGCGAGACCGGCAGCGACGGAAGCGGCGCCGGTCCGTCCGAAACTGTCCCGTCCGGCCGGAAGCCGTATCCGCCGGCGCCGGAACCGCTGCCCGTCCCGGTGATGGACAACCACACCCACCTGGACTTCCCGGATGCCGATTTTTCCAACGGGGGCCCGGCAGTGAGCATCAAGGACGCCCTCGACGCCGCCGAGGCCGTGGGGGTCCGGGGCGCCGTGCAGGTGGGCTGCGACCTTGAGTCATCCCGTTTCACCGTGCGGGCGGTGGAGGAGGATTCCCGGCTGCTGGGCGCCGTCGCCCTGCACCCCAACGACGCCCCGGCCTACGCGGCCCGCGGCGAACTGGAGGAGGCGTTGGCGGAGATCGAGGCGCTGGCTTCCCACCCGCGGATCCGTGCCATTGGCGAGACCGGCCTGGATTTCTTCCGCACCGAGGGGGAGGGGCTGGCCCAGCAGCGGTACTCCTTCCGCCGCCACATCGATATCGCCAAGCGGCTTGGCCTGACGCTGCAGATCCACGACCGCGACGCCCACGACGACGTCGTGCAGGTGCTTCGCGAGGAGGGCGCTCCGGAACGGGTGGTTTTCCACTGCTTCTCCGGCGGCGAGGAGCTCGCCCGGACCTGCAACGCCGAGGGCTGGTACATGTCATTCGCCGGGACGGTGACCTTCAAGAACGCGGCGAACCTGCGCGCGGCCCTGGCCATCGCCGAGCCCGGACGCATCCTTGTCGAGACCGACGCCCCGTTCCTCACTCCGCACCCGCACCGGGGGAGGCCGAACGCCAGCTACATGATTCCTTACACGGTTCGGGCGATGGCGGAATTGACAGGTCGGGAGCTCTCCGCGCTGTGCACCCAGCTGGCCGAAAATACCCTGCAGGCATACGGATCCTGGGACTAAAAACATCACTCGCCGTCACTCTGGCAACATACCGGGTATGCACAAAATCTTGGTTGGTTTATAACGCTACGGTTACAGTGGACAACTATTAGCCGGGGTCGGGGAAGGCCTTCGGATAATTTCACTACCTCAGGGCGCGCATTGTGGCAAAGAATCCACGTGTGCGCTCTCGTTTGGAAGTGTGGCAGTGCCCGCGTTTTCCGCAAATATCCGGAGCTGTTCCGGAACTGCCCTTGGGGGTGTTTGCGCCGGGGAAACGTGTGCGCTTTTCCCCGTGCCCGGATGGTCCAAAAGATATGGGCAATCGTGGTCAAGTTCTTCACATCGGACGGCAAGTTCAGCTTCGTCAAGGTCGGCGCACAACTGGTGGTGCTCGTGGCACTCGTGCTCGGCCTGGTCGCCTTCGTTGGCAACAACAAGACGGTCACCCTCAACGTCGACGGACGAGTGAGCTCCGTGCAGACCTTCGGCGGCACCGTCGGCCAGGTGGTCCGCGGCGCCAAGGTCGAGCTGCAGGCCGCCGACAAGGTGTCGCCTTCGGCTGAATCCCATGTGCAGGACGGATCCGTCATCAACGTCAACCTCGCCAAGGCCGTGAAGGTCAGCGTGGACGGCGCGGAGCGGACCATCACCACCACCGCGCCCACCGTCGAAGGGCTCGTGACGGAACTCGGCGTCGCCTCCGCCTCGAAGATTTCCGTTCCGAAGGACGCGCAGCTGGCCGTCTCCGGTTCCTTCGTCAGTATCTCGACGCCGAAGGCCGTGACGCTCGTGGCCGACGGCAAGGCCACCAAGACCACCACGACGGCGGCGACCGTCGGCAGCGTCCTGGCCGACGCCGGCATCAGGCTCGGCGCCAGCGACCGCACCTCGCAGCCCGGCAACGCGCCGGTCGTCAACAACATGGTGGTCAAGGTCTCCCGCGTTGACACGTCCAAGACCGCGGCCACCACCGAGGCCGTACCCTTCGAGACGCTGACCGCCGAGGACGGGGCGCTGCCGAAGGGCGAGCAGAAGGTCATCCAGGCCGGTGTGGCCGGCAGCATCAGCAAGAGCTTCAAGCTGGTCCTCGTGGACGGCCGTGTCGCCTCCCGGACGCTCGTGGCCCAGAAGGTCACGCGCGAGCCGGTCACCGAAAAGGTCAGCATCGGCACCAAGGAGAAGCCCAAGGTGGAGGCTGCCGCCCCGGCCGCCGCAAACACCGGCGCCGCGGCTCCGGCGATGATGAACGTGGGAATGTGGGACAAGATCGCGCAGTGCGAGTCCGGCGGCAACTGGTCCATCAACTCCGGCAACGGTTACTACGGCGGGCTCCAGTTCGACGTCCAGACCTGGCTGGGCGCCGGCGGCGGCGCCTATGCCCCCAACGCCAGCCAGGCCAGCAAGGCCCAGCAGATTGCCATTGCCAACCGTGTCTACGCGGAGCGCGGTCTGTCCCCTTGGGGCTGCGGCTGGGCGGCCTCCAGCTGACACCCCATTTCCGGCCCGCGTGGCCGGTCAGGTAACCACGGTTGCCGCATCGGCTGACCACCGCCGCGGCGCACCTTCGAAGGCCGGTCCCGGATCCCCGGGACCGGCCTTCGGCGTTGCCGCCGCGGGATAGGATACCTAGGTGACTGAACCGACCCCCTCCGCCCCCGTCGAGCCCTCCGCGGCGCCCTCCGGTGCCCCTGCACAGCTCCTCGGCGCCTCCGACATCCGCAGGCTGGCCGAGGAAATCGGGGTCCGTCCCACCAAGACCCTGGGCCAGAACTTCGTCATCGACGGCAACACCATCCGGCGCATCGTCGCCGCGGCGGACATCAGCGCGGACGAGACCGTGCTGGAAGTCGGTCCGGGACTCGGTTCGCTGACCTTGGGCCTGCTGGACGCCGCCACCTCGGTCGTCGCCGTCGAAATCGACCCGGTCCTCGCCGCCAAACTCCCCGACACCGTGGCCCGCTGGCGCCCCGACGCCGTCGAGAACTTCCACCTGGTCCTCGCCGACGCGATGAAGGTCACCGCGCTGCCGGTTCAGCCCACGGCGCTGGTGGCCAATCTTCCCTACAACGTGGCCGTCCCCGTCGTGCTGCACCTGCTGCAGCATTTCCCGAGCCTGCGGCACGGCCTGGTCATGGTCCAGGACGAGGTGGCCGACCGGCTCGCCGCCGGCCCGGGTTCCAAGACCTACGGGGTCCCCTCGGTCAAGGCGGCCTGGTACAGCGGCATGCGCAAGGCCGGTGTGATTGGAATGAACGTCTTCTGGCCGGCGCCCAAGATCCATTCCGGGCTCGTCGCCTTCACCCGACGGGAACCGCCGGCAACCTCCGTCACCCGGGAAGAGGTCTTCGCCGTCATCGATGCGGCCTTCGCCCAGCGGCGCAAGACCCTCCGGGCCGCACTGGCGGGCTGGGCCGGAAGCGCCGCCGAAGCCGAACGCTGCCTCCGGGCCGCCGGCGTCGACCCCACCGCGCGGGGCGAAGTGCTCGATATCACCGCATTCGCCCGCATCGCCGAAGCGCACGCCCAGCCCGGCTCCTGACCGCCGCGGCTGACGGTTCTGCTTGGAGCCTCAGCCTGCCATGCCATAGCGTGGAGCCATGAACGCAGTGAGAGGGCGCTTTGCCGCCAGGACTGTCCGGGTCAAGGCACCCGGCAAGGTGAACGTCTCACTGGATGTCGGACCGCTGCGCGCGGACGGCTACCACTCGGTGGCAAGCGTGTACCTGGCCGTGTCCCTGTATGAAGAAGTCGCCGCCACCAGCACGGACACCGGCGAGATCACGGTCAGCATCAGCCCGGCCAGCACCCTGGACCTGGACGGCGTGGACATCCCGCTCGACGAGCGGAACCTGGCGTACAAGGCCGCGGCCATCATGGCCGATGTCTCGGAGCACTCCACCGGCGTCCACCTCGAAATCACCAAGCGGGTTCCGGTCGCCGGGGGGATGGGCGGCGGCTCGGCCGACGCCGCGGCCACCCTGCTGGCCTGCGACGCGCTGTGGAACAGCGGGCTCTCCCGGGACGAACTGGCCCACCTCGCTGCCGAACTCGGCGCCGACGTGCCGTTCTCCCTGCTGGGAGGGACCGCCGTCGGGCTGGGCCTGGGCGACGAGCTCTCCCCGGCGCTGGTCAAGGCGCAGACGGACTGGGTGCTCGTCACCGCGGACTTCGGCCTGCCCACCCCCGGGGTCTACAAGACCCTCGACCGGCTGCGCGCGGACGAGGGGGTGGAGGTCGAGGAGCCCACCGCCGTCGATCCCCGCGTCCTCGCCGCGCTCCGCAGCGGCGACGCCGACGCGCTCAGCCGGGTCCTGGTCAACGATCTGCAGCGCGCCTCGATCGAGCTGGCACCCGGGCTGCGCGACGTACTCGGACTGGGCGAATCCTGCGGTGCGATCGCCGGGATTGTCTCCGGTTCGGGACCCACCGTGGCGCTGCTGGCGCACAGCCCGGCCGCGGCCGAGGGACTCGCCGAAGACCTGCGCCACCACGGCCTCGACGCCCTGGCGGTCCACGGCCCGGTGCACGGCGCCCGGATCATTTCCGATACGCTCCTTTAGTAGCTTTGACTGTATATACGTCAGAGCTACGTCAGCTAAGCAGCGTCTTTAGCTCGACCATTTCATCTAGGAAAGCAGTTCCCAGTGGCACACCTGCTCGGCGGCGAGAACCTCACGGTCTCGTACGCAACCCGTACCGTCCTCGATGGCATCACCCTCGGCCTTGAAGAGGGCGACCGGATCGGCATGGTGGGCCGCAACGGCGACGGCAAGTCGACGTTGATGCGGCTGCTGGCCATGCGTGCCACCCCGGACTCCGGCCGGGTGACCAAGCGCAGCGAGGTCAACATCGGCTACCTGGACCAGAGCGACGTGCTCGACGGCGACCTCACCGTCGGCGCCGCGATCGTCGGGGATCAGGCCGATTACGAATGGGCCCGCAACCCGCAGATCCGCGAAATCATGGGCGGCCTCGTGTCCGACGTCGACTGGCACGCCAACGTGCACGCGCTCTCCGGCGGGCAGAAGCGCCGTGTGGCGCTGGCCAAGCTTCTGATCGAGGACCACGACGTCATCATGCTCGACGAGCCCACCAACCACCTCGACGTCGAGGGCGTCGCGTGGCTGTCACGGCACCTGAAGACCCGCTGGCGGCCCAACCAGGGAGCCTTCCTCGTGGTCACCCACGACCGCTGGTTCCTCGATGAGGTCTGTACCAAGACCTGGGAAATCCACGACGGCATCATGGACCCCTTCGACGGCGGCTACGCCGCCTATGTGCTGGCCCGCGCCGAGCGTGACCGTTCCGCTTCCGTGATGGAAAGCAAGCGCCAGCAGCTCGTCAAGAAGGAACTTGCCTGGCTCCGGCGCGGTGCCCCGGCCCGGACGGCCAAGCCGAAGTTCCGGATCGAGGCAGCCAACGCCCTGATCGCGGATGTCCCGGAACCGCGCGACTCGACGGCCCTGAGCAAGATGGCCACGGCCCGGCTCGGCAAGGACGTGCTGGACCTCGAGCACGTCTCGCTCGACTTCCTCGGCGGTGAGCCCGGGCAGAAGCTCTTCGACAACATCACGCTGCGGCTCGCCCCGGGTGAACGGCTGGGCCTGGTGGGCGTCAACGGCGCCGGCAAGACCACCCTGCTGAAGCTCCTCAACGGCGAAATCCAGCCCACCTCCGGGAAGGTCAAGCGCGGCAAGACCGTGGTCACCGCGGTCCTGACCCAGGAGGTCAAAGAGCTCGACGATGTCAAGGACCTGCGCGTCATCGAAGTGATCGAGCGCGAGAAGCGCTCCTTTAACGTCGGCGGCAAGGAGTTCACCGCCGGCCAGCTCGTGGAGCAGCTCGGCTTCACCAACGAGAAGCAGTGGACCCCGGTCAAGGACCTCTCCGGTGGCGAACGCCGCCGCCTCCAGCTCCTGCGCCTGCTAGTGGGGGAGCCGAACGTGCTGATGCTCGATGAGCCCACCAACGACCTCGACACCGACACCCTGGCCGCCGTCGAGGACGTGCTGGACGGCTGGCCGGGCACGCTCGTGGTCGTCAGCCACGACCGCTACCTGCTGGAACGCGTCACGGACCATCAGATGGCCCTGCTCGGTGACGGCAAGATCCGCGCCCTGCCGCGCGGCGTGGACCAGTACCTCGAACTGCGCGAAGCGGCGCTGGCCGGCTCCACCATCACCGGCGGCGGCAATCCCGTCACGGCCTCCGGCGGCGCCTCGACCCCCGCCGCAGCCGGGCCGTCCGAGGCCGAGAAGCGGGACGCCCGCAAGGCCAAGAACCGGATCGACCGCCAGCTGGGCAAGCTCACACAGCAGGAAGACAAGATCCACGCCCAGATGACCGCCGGAGCCGGCGACGCCTCCAAGTTCGACGAGCTGGCGGCCCTCAACGCGAAGCTCCAGGAACTCGCCGCCGAACGCGAAGCCCTCGAACTCGAATGGCTCGAAGCCCTCGAGGTCCTCGGCGAGTAGCCCTACCGGCGGCGCCGGACATGTCCCGCGTGCGGGGTGAGGAATGGACATGCCCGCTCCGGCCCTGCCGGACGTGTGGACATGTCCCTCAGCCAGGCTCGGCGATGGGCATATTGGTGATATGTCCATTGCCCGCGAGCAGGGATGGGCATGTCCCTCAGGTGAGCACGCGGAGGATCGCTGATTCTCTCGTTCTGCGCACTCCCGGCTGCCGTGTCGCGGACTCACCGAATGACCGCCGGGCGAAGGGCCACTGCGCCGCGTAGGTGACCACTGGGTAACCAGCCACTGGGCGGGGTAGCTCAGTCGTCGCTGCGGAGTTCGGGTTCCTTGCTCAGGCCGGTGAGGCCGTTCCAGGCGAGGTTGACCAGGTGCGCGGCTACTTCGCGTTTGTCCGGGGTCCGGCTGTCCTGCCACCACTGCCCGGTCATCGCGACCATGCCGACCAGCATCTGGGCGTACATGGCGCCGTCGGCTGCGCTGAAGCCGCGGCGGGCGAACTCGTCGGCCAGGATGTACTCGACCCGTGCCGCCACCTGCGAGAGCAGGGTGGAGAACGCCCCTTCGGGCTGCGACGGCGGGGCGTCACGCATCAGGATGCGGAAGCCGTCGGTACGGTCCTCGATGTAGCCCAGCAGGGCCAGGGCGGCCCGCTCCACCAGGACGCGCGGCTTGGCCTCCTCGGAGAGCGCCTCGTTGATGGAGCTGAGCAGGATCCGGAACTCGTACTCCACCACCTGGGTGTAGAGGCCTTCCTTGGAGCCGAAGTGTTCGTAAATCACCGGCTTGGAAACGCCGGCAGCGGCGGCAATCTCGTCGAGGGTGGTGCCGTCCAGGCCGCGGAGGGCGAAAAGTCCCCTGCCGATGCCGATCAGCTGGGTGCGGCGCTGGGGCCCGGTCATTCGCGACCGGGGGATGTAACCGGGAGCCCGCACCGGCCTGCCGGTGCGGTGGTCCGCCCCTCCGGACACCCCTGCGCTGTTGCTCACAGCACCATCATGCCTCACGGCGGACCCCGTCCCCGGGCGCTGAGTCGCACGAGCAACATCCTTCGTGGCAGAATTGTCTCTTGTGCCACCGGCTCGCTGCCGTGGCATGGTCCGCTCTGGTGTAATGGCAGCACCCCGGCCTTTGGAGCCGTGGAGTATAGGTTCGAGTCCTATGGGCGGAACTGTCGCGGGAGCTCGCAGCCGGAGGGACCGGTCCGGGCGGGCGGGGGCCGGCGGAAGTCCAGTAGGATGAAGAGCATGCCGCGACCGGAATGCGGTCCGGCACGGCCGCGCGGAGCCGGCAACAAGGTGGACCACCTGGCTGTCGCCCCGGGTCAACCGAGATCGACCGAGCAGCGGCACTGAGTCAGGCCACTGAGCAAGGAGAGCCCGTACGTGAGCCCCGAGAACACCGGCCCCGCCGCCGTCATTGTCCTAGCTGCAGGTGCCGGTACCCGGATGAAATCCCGTACCCCGAAGATCCTCCACGAGATTGGCGGACGCTCCCTCGTCGGCCACGCCCTCAACGCCGCCCGTGCCATCCGGCCGCGCGAGCTGGCCCTCGTGGTCCGCCACGAACGCGACCAGGTCGCCGCGCATATCGCCGAGATCGACCCGGACGCCCTGATCGTCGACCAGGACGACGTCCCCGGCACCGGCCGTGCCGTCGAAGCCGCCCTCGAGGCCCTCGACGCGCTCCACCCCGAGGCCCGGCTGAGCGGAACCGTCGTTGTCACCTACGGCGACGTCCCCCTGCTCACCGGCGAACTGCTTTCCGAACTGGTCGCCGTGCACGAGGCGGACGGCAACGCCGTCACCGTCCTGACCGCCATCCTGGACGATGCCACCGGCTACGGCCGCATCCTCCGCGGCGTGGACGGCACCGTGACCGGCATCCGGGAACACAAGGACGCCAGCGACGCCGAACGCGAAATCCGCGAGATCAACTCCGGCATCTACGCTTTCGACGCCGGCGTGCTGCGGGACGCCCTGGTCCACGTCACCACGGACAACTCGCAGGGCGAGAAGTACCTCACCGACGTCCTCTCCCTGGCCCGCGCCGCCGGGGGACGGGTCGCCGCCGTTGTGACCGAAGACCGCTGGCAGGTTGAAGGCGCGAACGACCGCGTTCAGCTCTCCGCCCTCGGCGCCGAACACAACCGACGCATCGTCCAGGCCTGGATGCGCGCCGGCGTCACCGTTGTCGACCCGGCCACCACCTGGATCGACGCCACCGTGACCCTCGACGAGGATGTCCGCCTGCTGCCCAACACCCAGCTGCACGGCGCCACCACCGTGGCGCGCGACGCCGTCGTCGGCCCGGACACCACGCTGACCGACGTCCGGATCGGTGAAGGCGCCAAGGTGGTCCGCACCCACGGGTCCGGCTCCACCATCGGCGCCAACTCCAGCGTCGGCCCCTTCACCTACCTGCGCCCCGGCACTGTCCTGGGCGAGACCGGCAAGATCGGCGCGTTCTACGAGACCAAGAACGTCACCATCGGCCGTGGCTCGAAGCTCTCCCACCTCGGCTACGCCGGCGACGCGGAGATCGGCGAGGACACCAACATCGGCTGCGGCAACATCACGGCGAACTACGACGGCGAGAAGAAGCACCGCACGGTGATCGGCTCCGGTGTCCGCACCGGTTCCAACACCGTGTTCGTGGCTCCGGTCCAGGTGGGCGACGGCGCGTACAGCGGCGCGGGCGCCGTGATCCGCAGCGACGTGCCCGCCGGTGCCCTGGCCTTGTCCCTCGCCAAGCAGCGGAACTCCGAAGGCTGGGTCATCTCGCACCGCCCGGGCTCCATCTCCGCCGCGCTGGCCGAGGCCGCCGGCGCCACCTCATCATCTTCCAGTACTCCGGCATCGACAGAAGAGGGCTAGCAAACATGAGCGAAATTACGGCACACGGGGAGAAGAAGCTGGTGCTCGCCGCCGGGCGGGCACACCCGGAGCTGGCGCGCGAGATCGCCAAGGAGCTGGGCACCGAACTGTTGCCCCTGGACGCCTACGACTTCGCCAACGGCGAGATCTACGTCCGGGCCGGCGAAAGCGTCCGCGGCACCGACGCCTTCGTCATCCAGGCGCACCCGGCACCGCTGAACAACTGGCTCATGGAGCAGCTGATCATGATCGATTCGCTCAAGCGGGCCTCCGCCAAGCGCATCACCGTGGTCTCGCCGTTCTACCCGTACGCCCGCCAGGACAAGAAGGGCCGCGGCCGCGAGCCGATCTCCGCCCGCCTGGTCGCGGACCTGTACAAGACCGCCGGCGCCGACCGCATCATGAGCGTGGACCTGCACACCTCGCAGATCCAGGGCTTCTTCGACGGTCCCGTGGACCACCTGATGGCGATCCCGCTGCTCGCGGACTACATCCGCACCCGCGTCGGCTCTGACAAGATCACCGTCGTGTCACCGGACACCGGCCGTGTCCGCGTGGCCGAGCAGTGGGCCGAACGCCTCGGCGGCGCGCCGTTGGCATTCGTGCACAAGAGCCGTGACCTGACCGTGCCCAACCAGGCGGTCTCCAAGACCGTCGTGGGCCAGATCGAGGGCCGCACCTGCGTGCTGATCGACGACATGATCGACACCGGCGGAACCATCTCCGGCGCCGTCCAGGTGCTCAAGAACGCCGGCGCCAAGGATGTCATCATCGCCGCGACCCACGCCGTGTTCTCCGACCCGGCATCGCAGCGCCTCGCCGAATCCGGCGCCCGTGAAGTCGTGGTCACCAACACGCTGCCGATCTCCCCGAGCAAGCACTTCCCGCAGCTCACCGTGCTGTCCATCGCTCCGCTGATCGCCCGGGCTATCCGCGAAGTCTTCGACGACGGCTCCGTCACGAGCCTCTTCGACGGCAACGCCTAGCGGCGAAGCCAGCAACACCCCGCCGCGTGCCCGTCCGGGCAGCCGGCACCCGGTGCCGGGCCCCCTTTTCGCTAAACGGGGCCCGGCACTGCTAAACTCGTTCCGATACCTTGGCGAGGGAGAGCACCGGTAAACCGCTTGCACGGATAATGTGCATGGTTAGCTGTACTGCTGGTCTCCGTTATCGACTGGGTCTGAATCTCCCTTCTGAAGGGCGGCCCGGCCGCCCGGCGTTGAAGGTCGCTGACAGACCTCCGCCCTTGCTGAACACCGTTCGTCCCAGAGGAGATATCCATGTCTGAGCAGAAGCTCGCAGCAGAAGTACGCACCGAATTCGGCAAGGGCTTTGCCCGCCGCGCCCGCATGGCCAACCAGATCCCGGCCGTCATCTACGGCCACGGCGCCGAGCCGATCCACATCACCCTGCCGGCCAAGGCCACCACCCTGGCCGTCCGCACCGCCAACGCCCTGCTGTCCCTGGACATCAATGGCGAAGAGCACCTGGCCCTGGTCAAGGACATCCAGCGCAACCCGATCAAGCAGATCATCGAGCACCTCGACCTGCTGACCGTCCGCAAGGGCGAGAAGGTCACCGTTGACGTCCCCGTTCACGTCACCGGCGAGGTTGCCCCGGGCAACGTCCACAACCTCGAGATGACCACCATCTCGCTCGAGGCCGAGGCAACCCACCTGCCGACCGCCGTCGAGGTCAGCATCGAAGGCCGCGCCGCCGGCGAGCACATCCACGCGTCCGACGTCGTGCTGCCGAAGGGCACCCTCCTGCTGGCCGACGCCGACGCCCTGGTCGTCAACATCTCCGAAGCCGTCGAAATCGTCGAGGAAGAAGAGACCGCGGAAGAGGCTGCTCCGGCTGCCGAAGGCGCGGAAGCCGCAGAGTCCTCCGAGGCTGCCGCCGAGTAATTCCGGCGCATTCTCAGGTGGCCGGGTCCCAACGGGGCCCGGCCGCCGTCGTCTCCGCCCCCGCCGCACCTGGCCCGACGCCCCAAGAAGGATGGATCCATGACTGACAGCTGGCTGATCGTAGGCCTCGGCAACCCGGGTGCCGAATACGCCCACAACCGGCATAACGTGGGTCAGATGGTGCTCGACGAACTCGCACACCGGGTCGGCGGCGGCTTCAAGTCGCACAAAGCCCGCGCCCAGGTCCTCGAGGGCCGGCTCGGTATCGGCGGTCCCCGCGTGGTGCTGGCCAAGCCCCTGAGCTACATGAATGTCTCCGGCGGACCGGTCTCCGCGCTGGCGAAGTTCTACGACATCGAGCCCGCCCGCGTCATTGCCGTCCACGACGAGATCGACATTCCTTTCAACACCGTCAAGCTCAAGATCGGCGGCGGTGAGGGCGGCCACAACGGCCTCCGCGATATCTCCAAGGCGCTGGCCACGAAGGACTACCTGCGGGTCCGCGTGGGCGTGGGCCGGCCGCCGGGCCGGATGGACACCGCCGATTTCGTGCTGCGGGACTTCGCCGCGCCGGAGAAGAAGGAACTGCCGTTCCTGATCGACGCGGCAGCCGACGCGGTGGAGGCCCTGGTCCGTGACGGACTCCAGTCTGCCCAACAAAAGTTCCACCCCGCGAAGGCCCAGTAGCCGCCGTCGCCCTGCCCCGACGGCGGGAGCCGCAGTGACACGCGCCCGTCCCACGTGCCGGTCTTCCTTTCCAAGCGTCCCGGCTTCCCGTTATGATCTGTCTACTTGTCGGGGGATAGGGTTACGCTACTTCTAGGCGGACGGTTTCAGGTTTGCCGTCCGCACAGCGGTACGAAGGAAACTAGATGTCGAGGGATTCACTGGGCTGGGGGAATGTTTCCACCGCACTGGCACCGGCCGAAGTTCAAGCGGCCGCGGGGCCGGTGAACAGACACGCGTGGTCCGGTCTGGCACGGGGCGCCGACGCCGACCGTGTGCGGACCGCCCTCACCGCGCCCGACAGCATGGGCGTGGTCATCACGGGGGACCGGGGAGTCGGCAAGTCCCTCGTCGGACGCAGTGCCCTCGCCGGCTTCGGTCCGGACGTCTTTACACTCCAGCTCCGAAGTTCCGGGTCCGGCTCCGCCACGCCCTACGGATGCCTCGCCTTCACCCTCGCCCGGCTCCCGCAAAGCGCCCTCGGATCGCCCACCGCGATCCTGCACGGCATCACCTCGCTGATCCGCAACGACGCCGCCGGCCGAAAGTGCGTGATCCTGCTGGACAATGCGGGCTCCCTCGACGAACAAAGCACCGGGGTGCTGCTGAACCTGCTGCAAACCGGAACGGCCAGGCTCGTCGCCACCGCACAGCGCGCCACCGACCTGCCGCCCGACTTCTACTGGCTCATCACCTCCGGGCAGCTCGCCGAGGTCCGGCTCGACTCCATGACCGAGATCGAAACCCGCGAAGTGCTCCAGGCTGCGCTCGGGCACCGGGTTTCAACCGCCCTGGCAAGCCAGATGCACGAACTCGTCGGCGGCAGCCCCACGCTCCTGCAGGCCGTCGTCTCGGAGCAGATCGAACGCGGCAATCTGGTGCTTTCCGGCTCCGTGTGGACGCTGGTGGACGAGGTCGTGCTGGACGGGAAGACGGCGCTGGAGGACATCGTCAGGGCACGGTACGCCAGGGAATCGCCCGAGGCGCGGGAAGTGATCGAGGTGCTTTCCTGCGCACGCTGCATGTCCCTGTCCCGGCTTGCCCGGATGTACGGCCCGGGACTCATCGCTGATATGGAGGATGCGGGGCAGATCGTCGTCGACCGCACCGACCAGCACCTCGTGACGCTCGGGGACCGGTACCTGGGCGACATCGTCCGGAACTGGCTGAGTGTCGAGCGCCGGCTGGAGCTGCGGGACAAGGTTCCCGGCCACCAGGAACATGAGCTGGCGGAACTGACCGTCGAGGACCTGCTGGCCTACGCGGCCTGGACGCACGACTGTCACGCCGAGCTGGCGCCGGCCCACGCGCTGGCGGCAGCCCAGGCCGCTGTCCGCCTCTTCGACCCGAAGTTCGCGCTCAAGTGCGCCGGCAGCATCAGCTCCGGCGACGGCGAATGGCCTGCGGGGCAACTGCAGAAGGCCGCCGCGTACCTGCAGCTGGGGCTTCCCCTGCAGGCGATGTCCGCCCTCGACGACATTTCCGAGGCACAGATCAACGGGCTCGAGCCGGAGGCCTTCGCCGAGCTGGTCGCGGCCAAGGCCGACTGCATGGCGTGGCTGGAGGACCGCAGCGGGAAGGTGCCGGAGCTTATCCGGCAGGCCCGGCTGAGGCTGCAGGAATTCCGGCAGGGCGACCCGCCGGCCGGCGCTGAAGCACTGGCACGCGCCGGACTGTGCCTCGACCTGTGCGAGTTCAATTACCTGTCCTTCATCGGCGACTACGAGCCGATGATGGACCGGCTCCGCGCCGCCGCCACGGCCGCCGACGCCGACGCGCTGGACCCGGTGCACCGGCTCCGAACCTCGATCATCCTGATGGAAGCCCTCTGCGTGACGGGCAAAGAACTCGAGGCCCGCCAGCTGATGCGCGAGATTGGCGGGAAGCTGGGTGACTGGTCCAACGTCCCGCGGATCCGGGAGAACTTCGCCTGGCGGGCCTTCAACGTCCTGCTGCTCTCGGGCCAGTGGCGCCAAAGCATCGACATGCTCAAGGACGCCAGCGGGCGTGCCGGGCACGGCCTGCATTCCGGAAGCGCCGCCACCGACCTCGCCGTCGGGCTCGCCTATGTGTACGCGGGCCGGGGCTACCTGGCCCTGGACCCGCTGCTGGCCGCGATCGCTCAGCTTGAAGTCAGGACCAGCCTGCACGCGCTCCGGCAGGCCTACGCCGCAACGGCCTTTGCGTACGCGCAGATGGGCAATTCAGTGCAAGCCACCGTCTACCTGGACCGCGCACGGTCCGCCGACGGGCCGGCGCGCTTCGTGATCAGCAGTTCGACCGACTTCTGCATGGACATGGCCTCCCGGTGGCTGGGCGATCCCGAAGCGAAGGACCGGCTGGTTCACGCCGCCGAGCGGCACTTCCGCAACGGCCGCTACACGCTGGCCGGGATCTGCATGCTGGGCGCCACGGTCAACGGCAGCGTCAAGGACTTCCAGTTCATGGAAGACATCGCAGCGCTCCGGCAGGGCCCGCTCGCGGAGCTGTCCCGCGTGGTGGCGGTCGGAAGCCGGAAGAAGGACGCCGTCGTAATGCTCGAGGCGGCCGGACAGGCCGCCGCCCTGGAGCTCGACGCCGTCCAGGCCAGGTGCGCGGCGCTCGCGTTCGACTTTGCCAAGGCGGCCGGGCTGGCGGGGAGCGCGACTGCGGCGCACACCATGCTGGAAGCCCTGTCCGAATCGGTGCCGGCACTCCCAATCGTCCCGCGGACCAAGGGGCCCCTGCTGACGGAGCGGGAGCGGCAAATTGCGGCCCTCGCCGGGAATGGAGTTTCCAACAAGGACATCGCCCTGGAAGTGGGTATTTCGGTTCGAACGGTGGAGGGGCACTTGTACCAGGTATTCACGAAACTCGGGGTGTCCTCGCGGAGTGATCTGCTTGGACTCATCTAGGGCCCGCGCGGAAGCGCCTGTCGAGGAGGAGGACCGCGTCCTGACGGGGCGCTCGGAAGACGTAAGCTCCGCGGTGGAGGCCCTGCAGGGCGGCACGCGGGTCGCCGTACTGCTGCTTGGGGACCACGGAATCGGCAAGTCAACGCTGATGGAGGCCGTCGCGGCCAAACTCAGCGGCGAGGTGACCCCGGTGCGCTTGCACGGCAGCCCGGCCCTGAGCCACGTGCCGTACGGCGTGCTGGCGCCGTTCATCCTCGACCTGCCCGTCGAGGATGCCACCTCCCAGCTGGCCGTGTTGCGGATCTTCTGGAGCTACCTCGAGGGGGAGCGGCGGGCGACCCAGAAACCGCTCCTGCTGATTGTCGACGACGCCCACGACCTGGATGAGGCGACGGCCGGTGTCCTCGTGGAGCTCGCCGCCGCCGGCTGGGCAAAACTACTCGTCAGCGCGGCGGCCCGCCCCGGACTGCCGGAGCCGCTCCTGCAGCTCTGGTTCGAGGGCATCGCCGAACGTCACGACCTGCGCCCGCTCACCCGGGAGCAGACCACCGAAATCCTGGCGCACCAACTGGGTCCCCAGGTCCTGCCCAACGTCGCCGAGGTCCTCTGGGAGGCGTCCGCCGGCAACCCGCTGCTGCTCGGCTGCCTGGTCGACGACGCGAAAAATGACGGTACGCTGCTCCAGCGCAACGGAGTGTGGCTGCTGTCCCGCCCGCTGAACAGCCACGGCGAACGGCTGACCGACGTCGTGCGTCGCCAGCTGCTCCGGCGCTCGGCCGACGAACGCAAGGCCCTGAACCTCGTAGCACTGGCGGAGCCGGTGTCCCGGACGCTGATTGAAGCCTTGGTGGACGAAGCCACCGTGGCGGGGCTGATCGAAGAGGAGCTGCTCCGGGTTTCGGACGCTCCCCAGCCTGAACTGCGGCTGTGGCATTCGGTCTACGGCGACACCCTCCGGAACCTGATCTCCCCGGCACGCAGCCTCCAGCTCCGGCAGAGCCTGCTGCGGCTGATGGACCGGGAACCGGCGTCGGCCGAGGGCCTCCTCCGCCACGTGAGCTGGTCGATGGAATGCGGCGTCGAGGTCGAGGACCGGCAGCTGCTCCGGGCAGCGGTGCTCGCCAGCAGGCTCTTCGAGGACGACCTGGCTCGCAAGGCGGCGTCCCAGGTCAAGGACCCGGAGCTGCAGATCGCGGCGCGGTCGGTGATAGCACGCACGCACTACAACACCTCCAACCATGCGGCTGCCCGGGACATCCTGGAGGCGGATTTCGCCAAGGGACGCACGGTGGCGAGCCTGCTCACCGGGTCCCTGCTGTGGGCGGCGGTCCTCTCCGCACTGGGGCATTCCCCGGCCGACATCATGAAGCGAGCTGACGCACTGCTGCGCGCCGGCGAGCGTCTCGCCGCGGACAACCCCGGCGACGCCGAAAGCATCCTTACCGCGACCCGCGACCGGGTGCGGACCATCCGCAGCATGGTCCTGGCCCTGGCCGGCGAGGGCGCAGCGGCCGCCGGAGCCCCGGACCGGGAAACCGGCGGCAATGTTTCGGGCGGGGACGATGACGGACAGCCGGCCAACAATCTTGACAGGGCCTTCAGCCTGGCCCTCCAGTCGGAGCAGCTGCTGGTTCAGGGCAAACCTGACAGCGCCTACGCGGCGGCCAAGGCAGCCCTGGAGGCAGCCGGGGCCGACCACGGCGAATTGTATTTCCTCTCCGACTTCCTGATGGTCCGCGCCGTCACTGCGGTTATCCACGCAGGGGACTGGACCGCGGCGGAAAGCCTGCTGGGAGGGTTCGTGGCGGCCTTCGGACCAAGCCTGATCTCCTTCGGCGGCGGAGTGCACGCGGCCACCGGAATCATCCTGCTATACCAGGGCAAGGCGGCGGAGGCCAAACGGACGCTGCGTGCGGCGCTTGAGGCCCTGCGGGTAGCGGATCCCCAGCAACTGTTTTCCCTGACGGCGGCCATGGCCTTTGCCGCCGCCGCCGAGGTCGGCGCCACAGAGAAAGCCGCAGGGTTGCTGGCGGACTACGAATCCGCCCGGCCGGCCGTCTCCAGATACCTGCGGACGCTCTCCGAGATGGCGGTGGTGTACGGCAAAGCCAGGCTGGGCGGCCACCGTCGCGCGGCGGAGGAGCTGGAAAAACTGGGCAGGCCCGACGGCGCCCCCAACACCGCGGGACTGGAGTTCGACGCCCTGGCTTTCAGACTGGCCCTCGGCGATCCGGAGGCTGCCGTGCGCCTGCGGGAGCTCAAGCCGGCACTGGAGGGCCGCCGGGCGGCGGCCGTCTGCGGCTACGCCGAGGCACTCGGCACGGAGCAGCCCGCGCAACTGCTTGACGCTGCCAAGAGCTGCGAGGAAGCCGAACTTTGGGGCTTCGCGGGCCTGGCGTACGGCGCCGCCGCAAGCGCCTACCACGCCGCCGGCGACACGCTGCGGGAGCGGATGGCAGTGTCGCAGCAGCAGCGCTGCCGGGATCGTGCCGAGAGCCTGCCGGGGCAGGAACCGGACGGGCAGGACGACACCCTCGGACTCCTGACCCGCCGGGAACGTGACATCGTGGCGCTGGCCGTCCGCGGCCTGAGCGACCGTCAGATCGCCGCGGAACTGCAGGTCTCGGTCCGGACAGTTGAGGGCCACCTGTACCGCAGCTACGCCAAGCTGAACATCAGCGGACGCGACGAACTTCGAAGGGTGGCCGGGGAGTAGGTGTTTCCTGCTTCGCCGGAGCGCACCACACCCGCGGCACTCGAAGACCGCCGGCGACTACTTGGTTTGCCGCCCGGGGGCGCCGTGGGGTTTCCGAGTACAGCCACGTAGACCCGGGATCGATACCCGCACCGCAATCGAGTACTACCTACGGATGCCTTTGCCCCGGGTAGTCCATACCTTGGATATATCACTGGTTAAACATTGATTGCGAAGGTCTCTCCCATGTTTCAGCAAGAAGCCGGCGTGCCTGCTGGCAGCGGTAAAACGGACGCGCTCTTAGCAATACACCGGCCAACCCAGGGACGGCAGGATAAACCCTTCACCCGACAACAGACCGTTTCGGAGATCGTCGAAACCCTGACATCAGGAGCAGGGTGCGGCGTCGTGCTCGTGGGCGAACACGGGGCCGGGAAGTCCTTCATCGCCCAACGCGCCCTCGAACAGCTAGGCGATGACTACCTGGTAGTCCAGGTGCGGGGAAGTTCCATAGCCTCCAAGCTGCCCTACGGCGCGCTGAGCGTACTCCTCAATGACCTCGACGCCTCGCACCTGGAACACCCCCTCATGGTGCTGCGCGGACTCACCCAGTTGCTGCACACGAAAGCCCAGGGCCGCGGCGTCGTCCTGTTCGTGGATAACGCCCACGACCTGGATGACCTGTCCTGCATGATGGTGGCCCAGCTCAGCGCCGGAGGGCACGTGACGCTGCTCGCCGCCAGTGTGGACCTGCACCACGTTGGCGGGGACATCATGGGGCTCTGGAAGGATGACCTGCTCCGCCGCGTGGACCTGGAACCCTTCGACTTCGCCGAGACCTCGGCCACGCTCAACCAGGAGTACGGGGGGCACTTTTCGCATTCTGCCGCCCGGGCGCTCTGGACTGCGAGCGGCGGAAACGCGCTCTTCCTGCATTCGCTGGCGCGGGAGCAGATCAAGCTCGGCACCGTTGTGCGGCAGGACGGTTCGTGGATCCTGGACGGACGTCCGATCGCGCTGACCGGTGAGGTACGGGACGTCGTCAAGGCCCGGCTGAACAGGCTCAGCCCGGGCCAGCGCGACGTCTTCGAACTGTTGGCGCTCGCCGGCGCGGTTCCGCTGCAGACGCTCATGAGGATCTTCAATCCGCAGGACATGGACAACCTGCAGGAGCGCGCCCTGATCCAGGTCAGCCACGACCACCCGCCGATGGTCAGTGTCGCCAACGCGGTCACCGCGTCAATCGTCGCCAGCGTGGTCCCTCCGGGCCGCAGCGCGGAACTCCGGCGCCGGCTCACCGCCGTGCTGCCGGACACCGAACAGGCCAAAGCCGGTGGAGCCACGGACCTCGCCTGGGCACTGGACTGCGGGGAGAGGATCAGCGCCGAAACCGCCGTGGCGGCCGCACGCCAGGCTAACAACGCCTCGGATCCCACCTCGGCGCTGAGGTTCATCCACGAAATCGATGGTCGCGGGGCGCTCGGCGGAGCGGTCGTCGAAACGGTGAAGGCCCACATCTTGTTCAACAACAACGAGTCCGCGCGGCGGATCCTCCACGGACTCGATGATTCTGCCGCCGAGGAATACCCGCTGACCGAGTGGGTCGCCCTGCAGCTCCTTCGGGCCGAGCTGGACCACCGGAGCCCGGCCACCGCAGCCGAAGCCCCGGCCAGGCTGCGGATGGTCCGCGAGCGCCTTGACGGGCCGCCCGCGGAAGATCCGGCCGCACTGGAATGGGCCCGCGGGCAATTGCGCCTCGCCGAAGTCAAACTGGCCGCCTTCGAGGGCCGCTATGATGACGTTCTGGCAGTCCGAGCCGATCTTGACCCCGAACTGGGCAGCGAAACCGGCATTCTCACCGCGAGCCTGCTCTGCGAGACCATGGCCGTCAGCGGCAATGTCCTCGGTGCCATGGCGCTGGGCAAGCAGATCATGGCGGCGGCCGCGACCGTCCCGCTGGCAGACAACACCGTTCGCGACATCAGGGGCCGTTTCCTGCTGCTCCTGCTCCTTTCCGCGAAATTCCGGGAGGCATCTGCCTTCATTGCGACCGCGACCGGCACGGCCGAGCCGCACGCGCGCCTCGGGGGGATGTTCGAAATCGGCCAGGGCGTCATCGATCTTCATGCCGGGCGCCTTGAGAGCGCCATTCCGTGGCTGGAGGCAGGGATGTGGCAGCTCCGGACCCAGGATCCCGATGGTCTGTCCGGCCTGGCAACGGCCGCGTGTGCCTATGCGGCAGGGCTCGCCGGCGACGAGGAAAAAGCCAGCCTGCTGCTCGCCGAAGTGGCGCAGCCGCAACGCCACGGTTCCTGGCTGGTTGGCCGGGTGACACGCTACTTTGAGCTTTGCGCGTTGGCTGAACTCGGCCAACGGGCCGCTGCCATCCGCACCCTCCTCGCCGAGGCGGCCAGCGAGGCGGACGCCGGCTCACCGGCCACCGGGCTGCTCTTCCTGTCCGCGGCCGCTCGGCTCGGGGACCGCCAGCTTTGCCAGAAGCTGGCCGGCCTCGCCGCTCAGGTCACCGGGCAGTTCGCCCAGCTGTGCCTGCGCCTGGCAGAGGGAGTAAAGGACGGCGCCAGCGAGCAGCTGCTGGCTGTGGCCAAGGATGCAGACGCCGCCGGCAACGCTCTCTTTGCCCGCGACGTGGCGCGGAGGGCGGTCTTCTGCGCCAATGAAGCCGGGAACCGGATCGCACTCCGCATCTCACAGCGCACCGAACAGTCCCTCGACGACAGGTTCGGAAGCCCGGGGAACGGCCTGCATTCGCTGACCACCTCCACGCTGACGGCCCGGGAGTGCGAAGTGGCTGTCCGGGCGGCGGCCGGAACATCCAATCGCAAGATCGCCGAACAGATGCATGTCTCGGTCCGCACGGTGGAAGGCCACTTGTACCAGGTGTACTCAAAACTCCACGTGGCAAGCCGATCGGAGCTTAAGGATGTCATCTCGGCACCGGCGGCCAGCGCCCGCATCGGCTGATCGGCACAGGGGCAGACCCGGCACGCGGGACACGGTCGACGACGGCGCGAGGGGCCTGCTGTGGAAGGCCTGACCGATGCCGCCACCCTGATCGGTCGATTCGGCGTCGTCCGGGACGTGGTCCACTGCCTCCGCGACGAGGGCAGGGCCGGGGCCCTGATTGTCGGGGGGGCGGGGTCCGGGAAAACCGTCGTCGTCAAAGCCGTGCTGGCGGAGCTTCGGCCGCAGGGAACAGTGATCCGCCTCGCCGCGACTCCGGCGCTCGCGGCGGTCCGCTTCGGAGCGCTGACACCCTACCTGGCGGGCCTGCCGGACCACGATCTCGATTCCTATGCGGCCGTGCTGGGGGCGGTGACTGCCAGCCTCAGATCCGAGCCGGCCCTCGCGCTGTTCGTGATCGACGACGCCCAACACCTGGACCGGGGGACTATCCAGCTGGTCGCGCAGGCGGTTGCCACCGGCGCCGCGCGGCTGCTCGCCGCCTGCCGGCCCGGTCCGCTGGTCCCGGAGGAGTTCCTGGCGCTCTGGGGGGACGGCCTGATATCGAAGTTTGACCTGGCGGCCCTGAGCCGGGGCGAGGTGCACCAACTCTGCGAACAGGTGCTCCGGGCCGACGTGTCTCCGTGGGTGAGCGAACTGTTCGCCAAAATGACCGCGGGCAATCCGTTCATGCTGATGTCGCTCATAGACCATGCACGGGATACAGGCGCGATCGGAAAGCGCCGCGGAACGTGGTTCCTCCTGGCCCCGCCGGACCTTGGCGATGTTCCCGCGGCGGATCTGGTGGACCACCAGCTCCGTTCCATGTCAGCGGAGGAAAAAACCGCCGCCGCCATCGTTGCCCTGGCCGGGCCGCTGTCGCTGGGCCAGATCCTCAGGTTCAGCAGCCCCCGTGCCGTGGACGCCCTTGAAATGGCCGGAATCATTACGGTCTCGCGGGACCTGGACCGCATCGTCAGGCCGGCCAGCCCGCTCATCGGCGAAATCATCCGCCGCCGCGTCCCTGCAGGCCGGAGTGCCGCCCTCAGGTCCAGCCTCCTGGCCCTTCCCTGGGTGGGCGCCGTGCTCCCGGACGCTTTCCTGAATCAGTTGCGCTGGTCGCTGGATTCCGGCGCGGAGCCGGCGTCCCCGGAGCTGCTCGCGGCTGCCATGGCCGCCAACGCGGGCCTGGACGCCGCGACGGCGATCCGGGCCGCGGGGGCGATCCGGGAGGACCGGTTCCTGTCGGAGGCCAGGATCCAGCTGGCCTATTCCAGCTACATCCTCGGCCGCCACGGGGAGACGGCCGACTTCCTCGAGGCAGCGCAGCCGTTGCGGTACGGCCGGGCGTCCTATCTCGCCGCACTTCTGGCTGCCCGGCTCGGAACTTCGGTGGCAGGCTTCGATGTGCCGCGCGAGGCAGGCGCCGGGGAACCGATTCCCGGCGGCCCGGATGAGCCGGCGTGGGCGGAGGCGAGCGTGGGCCTCGCCGCCGCGCTCTTGCTGGAGGGCTGGGAGGGCAGGACCACGGAGCTTCAGGAGAGGCTGCAGGAGCTGATCGCCGCCGCCGAAGGCAACGCGGAAATCCGTATCCCGGCGGTGTCGCGGCTGGCCGAGGTCTGGACCGCGCAAGGCCGGGTGCTGGAGGGACTGGGTCTCGGCCGGGAGGCCTGGCGCGACGTGCAGGAGGAAGGCCTGGCCCTTCCCCTCGTCTACGAGGACGTGCTGGCGCGGTACTGCCTGAGCCTGATCCGGGCCGGGGAGTGGGAGGAGCTCGCTTCGGTCCTGGACGACTATTCCTCGAACATGGCCCCGCGGCTGGTGTACAGCGGCGGACTGCTGCACGTGATGCGCGGCTACTCCCGGCTGCGGCAGGGGCGGGTCCCGGAAAGCCTGGCGGAGCTGCTGCTCGGCGTCGAAGAACTCCTGATCGCCGACCCCTGGGAACTGTCCGCCTTCGCACGCGCGGTGACGGCCTACGCCGCCTCCGCCGTCGGGCAGCCAGGTGAGGCGGCAGAGCAGGCGCAAGCCTTCCGCAGCGCCGCCTACCGGGCGCCGGAGACGCTGCGGCTCCTCGCCGAGGCCTACTGTACCGCCGCCGAACAGGCCTCCGGCGGGGACGCGGACGACGCGCGACGCGAGCTGGGCCGGCTCGCGGACGAGGCGCAGCGGCAGGGGCTCAGAGCCGTCGAGACCGATATCCGCCGATTGGCCCTCCGCGGCGGGGACACTGCAGCCGCCGCGGCGCTGGCGGCCAGCAGCGGCGCCGTCGACGTGCCGGAGGCGCGCCTGCTGCGGGACTACGCGCTCGCCGTCACGGCCGCCGATTCGACTGGGCTCACGGCGCTCAGCGACCAGGCTGTGAGCGCCGGGCACCTGCTGCTGGCGCTCGAAGCCGCGCAGCAGGCCGCACGCCTGCTGGAGAACGACCCGGAAAAGTGGAAGCTCACCGCCGTGCAGCGCAAGGTGCACCGCCGGATGATCGCGGCCGGCATGTCCGGCCCGTTGAACAGTGCCCAAGGTGAACGCCGGGCCGAGCTGACAGCCCGCGAATCCGAGATTCTGAAGCTGGTGGCGGGCGGGGACACGAACGCGGAAATTGCGGCCAAACTCACCGTTTCACAGCGAACCGTCGAGGGGCACCTGTACCGGATCTTCGGGAAGCTCGGCGTCAGCCGCCGCGGCGAACTCGTAGAGATCCAAAAGGATCTTGATATGCCCTAGCCTCCGGACCGGCAGCGACTGAAGGCATCGAGGGCGCCCAGTCCCGCAGTTTCCGCGGGCGTCCCCCGGTGGCCTGCGTATCGAGCGAGTGACACCGACGCCGCCTAAGTATGGCCAAGTAGTCCCGCAGTCAGGAAAAGGGGAGAAGTCGGGTAAACCCTACTCGTGTGAAGATCGGGCCCTCGCGATTGACTTAAGTCAGTCCCGGGAACGACTCGAAAAGTCCTAAGATTGGTATTTAGAGGGCGGTATTGGAATGCGGGCAACCGCAGCAGCCACCGGAAGCACTGGCCGCGTCGACACCTCCCACCTCCGAACTCCTTCATTGGAACCGTACGGTGTCACAGGCGGCAGCCGTACCCCATAGACGGAGCCGGCGGCGTCAGAGCCTTCTGAGACCGAGGCTCTCCCCCCAGCCGCCGCCGGCTCCCTTTTTACGGTCTGCACCACTGAAAGATGTGGAACCTTCCCGGCGTGGTCAGTTCTGGTGAACTTCGTTGAGCGTCCTGCGCAGTCAGAAACTCACCAGGCCTGACACGGCCGGGTGTCTTCGTGATGTCACCGGCAGGTTCACGCCCGACCGCGAGCCCGGAAGCCATTCCGGACTCCGACCCCGCCATTGGTCACAACGCCCGGACATCCAGGCTGCCGCGCGGTAATTGCCCGATCCCGCCGCCGCCCAGCCCCGGGATGCGGTCGCCACTCGTGCAACGGTCTTGTCCGTGGCCACATTCCTGACCGCTCGCGTCACGGGGATCCAGCTCGTCCGCTCCGACGCCAACGGATCCATCCCCTCAGCAACCCGGGGCGAAGGCCTTGGGCCCGCCACCTGGCTGTCCCGCGGTCTGCCGTTCGCCCCGCCAATTCAGGGCCTGGGCCCCGGAGGCACGCCGGCGGTCCGAACCGCCAGGGCGTAGTGCGCGGGACGGGAGTAGGTAGCGACTACGCGCACGGCGCGCCTCCGCCGAGTAGTCGGGAACGTCCGAGTCGAGAACGGTGCCGGGAAGATAGGTGGACTTTACTCGTGTGGGCCTCCTGTCCGGCTCCTAGGTTTGCGATAGCAAACCATCAGTCACTGACAACGGCCATGAATTGGGTCTCAATATGCGCTCACACTCGCCCCTCGCCTTTTCCCGACACGCATGCAGCTCTTTCCAAGCCAATCGTTCCGGCCAGCCCCACCCCAAAGCCGGCACTCGTTCATCGCTCTGCAGGCCGCGCCGGAGACCAGCCATGACGGCGTCTCTCGCCGGCGATCTGATCATCATTTGCCGCACTGCGATGCAGATGATCAAGCCAGTGGGTGCCTGTTGAGTGCTGCCGCTGCAGGATCCGGACAGACATCCACCGGGATTAAGGACATCCATTGAACACTCGTATCGGCTACGCCGCCGGAGCTTTCGACCTATTCCACGTAGGCCACCTAAACCTCCTCGCCCAGGCGCGCCAGCACTGTGACTACCTCATTGCCGGCGTGGTTTCCGACGAACTGCTCGAGACAACAAAAGGCCGGGCGCCCGTCGTTCCGCTGTCAGAACGACTCGAAATCGTGAGGAACATCCGGTACGTGGACGAGGCGGTCGCCGAGGTCCATCCGAGCCGCCTCGACACCTGGCGGGAGCATCCGTTCAACGTGTTCTTCAAGGGTGATGACTGGCGCGGAACGGAAAAGGGGATCTTGCTCGAACAACAACTGTCGAGTGTTGGTGTGGAAGTCGCCTACTTCCCGTACACGATGCATACCTCCAGCACGGTTTTGCGGCGCGCCCTGGGCCTGATCCTGGACTCGGACGCAGGCAGCGGGGCCGCAAGCCGCGCCTAGCAACGCAACTACAAATTTCCAAGGGGGAAATTCAAATGGTCTCAAGCACACAGCCCGGCCCTGGCAGTGAAATTGGTCCCGGTCCCGGTCCTCGGCGCGTGGATATTTTGGGTGTCCGGATTAGCGCGGTAAACATGCGTCAGGCCATTGACAGGCTGGTTCGACACATAGACTGCGGAAACCCCGGCTACGTGTGCGTCACGGACGTCAACGCGTTGCTGCATGCGCGCCGGAACCCCGAACTTCGCCGAATCTTCAACGGATCGACCTTGACGGTTCCGGACGGCATGCCCCTGGTCTGGGCCGGCAAGAGCGCCGGCGCTGACTGGATGGGCAGAGTGTGCGGGCCGGACCTGATGCCGGCACTGTTGAGCGCAGCCGCTGAGCGGGGCTGGTCCTCCTACTTTCTGGGCGGGGCGCCACAGGTTGCCGAAGAGATGATTGAGAATCTTCGACGAACCATCCCCGGACTCAAGGTTGCCGGTTGGCAGTCGCCTCCATTCCGCGAACTTTCCCCGGAAGAGGAGACAGCCATGGTCCAGGAAATCAATGACTCCGGGGCCCGGATCGTCTGGGTGGGCCTAGGGGCACCAAAGCAGGAGAACTGGATGGACTGCTACCGCAGCCGTCTGGGCAATTCGCTCCTGGTCGGGGTCGGTGGCGCCTTCGACATGCATGCCGGACGGGTCCGCAGGGCTCCCCGCTGGATGCAACGGGGAGGACTCGAATGGGTCTACCGCTTCGCCCAGGAGCCACGCCGCTTGTGGAAGCGCTACACCAGGAATGTCCCCGTCTTCATCTTGGCGCTGTGCCGCCGGGCACCGAAGCTCGTGGAATCCGCATGAGAGTCATGACCGGCCCTGAAGCGACGTCCGGCCCGGTTGGCAGGCGGCGTGCACGGTCGTGGCAGGCCGGAGCCGTCAAACGGGTAGGCTGGGGGCTCGCCGACCAGGCTCTCAGCAGCCTGACCAACTTCGCGGTCGGGATCCTGGTGGCCAGGTCCGTCAACGTTTCGGATTTCGGTGCCTACGCGCTGGCCTTCTCGGCCTACAGTTTAGTCCTCGGCATCTCCCGGGCGCTGGCCACTGAACCTTTCGCGGTCCGGTTCACCACCGCCGGGCCGGAGCAGCTTCAGCGGGCCCGTGCAGGCGTTTGCGGAGTAGCGCTGTTGACAGCCGTCGCATTTCTCGCTCTGTTCGCTCTGCTCAGCCATTTGATGCCGGCGGAGCACCTGCCTCTCGTGCTGAGCCTCGGCGCCGCACTCCCGGGTTTGCTCCTTCAGGACAGTACGCGCCAGATACTCTTCGCAGCGGGGCGGGGGCGTTCTGCGTTCATCAACGATCTCCTCTGGGCTGTGCTGATGGTGCCGGCGTTCGGCTTGGTTTTCCTCTCCGGACGTGTCAACGCTGCCTCCCTTGTCCTCGCCTGGGGCGCCGCGGCAACTGTGGCAGCCGCCGCCGGATGCTTCCAGTGCCGCGTGGTGCCCAGTGTCCGGCAGGTCAGGTCCTGGCTCTACTCGCAGCGCGGACTCTGGCCCCGGTACCTCTTTGAGGGAGCTGCCATCAACGGGTCCCAGCAGGTCATGTTCTTCGCGATCGGAGGGCTGTTGGGTCTGTCCGCAGTGGGCGAAATGAAGCTGGTCCTTGTCATGTTGGGGCCGGTCAATGTCCTGGTCCAGGGCATCGGGGTTGTTGCCGTCCCGGAGGCCGCGCGGGCAATTGCCATAGGAAGTTCGCGGTTCCGGCGCGTCACGGCAGGGTTTTCACTGGTGGTCTCGCTCGGAGCCCTTCTCTGGGGCATCACCGTAGAGCTGCTGCCGGGGTCATGGGGGATTGCCCTCGCGGGGCAGGGATGGCCGGCCGCATCGGCCCTGGTGGTTCCGATGTTTCTCGTACAGGTGTTCTACGGCGCCAACACCGGCCCGGCAGTTGGACTCCGCGGAATGGGGGAGGCCAGGAGAAGCATGTGGACACGGATTGCGACGTCGTGCCTGGCTGTCATTTTCCCGGTATCGGGCGCGGCCGCCGTCGGCCTGCAGGGGGCAGTGTGGGGGCTCGTCGCGGCTGCCGTACTCAACGCCGGTATCTGGTACCTGCAGTTCAGAACCGCGATTTCGCAGTATCCATTCACGACTGGCAAGTCTGCATCATCCCGCCATCTGGCGGATCGGTCTCAACCCGGAGAGGTGGCGGTCCCCGATGAATGAATCGTGGTCGGTCTGGCATGGAGCCAAGCAGATAATCACCGTGTACTGGCCGGTGGTCATTTCGTTCATGGTCGTCGGGGGTCTCGCCGGCGGCGGAGTGGCGGCGCAGAATCCCACTAAGTACACGGCGCGGGCGGAGCTGATCACCGGAAACTACTCGCTGCCCGCTGAAGTGGCTTCCCAGCCCGCAATCGCGAAGTCCGGCGGCCTTGGCTTGGAGCTTCCGGCCGAGACCCAAGCCCGCATTCTGGCGAGCCCCGTCGTCGTGGACATGGCCGCTCAAGCCCGCCGGCTCGACGAACGCGGCTCGGCCGTTCTCCGGTCCAGCGTCAGGGCAAGTGCAACGACAGATAATTCTTTCTCCATTTCCGCGGACGCGTCCACTCCCGAGGAGGCAGCGGCCAACGTCAACGCGGTGGCCGCAGCCTTTCTGCAGTACCGTGCCGACATTGGCCGAACCGACATGAACGTGCTTGCGGAGCGTGCCCACACGGCCGCCAAGGACAGCCTGGCTTCGGCGGCAGCGCTCGCTGGACCACTCGCCGCAGCCCGGACATCGAATCCCGGGGCCGCCGCGAGCATCCTCGCCAAGCGCGAAGAACTCGAACACGAAGCGAGCCAAGCCCAGTCGACTGCAGCGGCGCTGGATGATGCCGTCGAGAACTTCAACGGTGGCGGCTCCGTCGTTCGACCGGCTACTGCGGTGGCGGTCCAGGAATCCCCGTCCATGTTGATGTTCCTCCTGGGGGGTCTTGCCGTGGGACTCCTGGCCGGGGTGGTCTTTGCCGTTGTGCGGCGGCAGGTCACCGATCGGATCATGGACCGGCGCGACATCATGCGGGCCACCGGGCTCACGGAAATCTTCGACTTTAGCGGCCAACGAAACGGGGCGGGCGCCGGCCAGCTGCTGCTTCGTTCCGTGGAGCGTTCGAGCGCGATGCTGGGAATATCGTCCGAACAGATAGCTGTGCGGCCGCTCACGTCGGCTGCCCTTGGAGCCACCGGGCTGCTGGGGCTGGCGGCCGGAGGGCATGCCGGCCTGGGGTCTGTGGCTGCCGTGGCCCTTCGCCCCCAGGACGGAACCGAAATCGCGCTGCAGCTTGCCAATGCTGGCGCCGCCACACCGCTTGGTGCCTTGTCCGGCCGGCGGCTCGCCAGCGTAAACAGTGAAATCGGATGTGAAGCGGCGGCCGTCTTTGGCTCCACGCCGACGCCAACCGGAACCTACGACCTGCTGTTGCTGGCAACCGGTCCGCACTTCGGCGACGACGGCTCCCACAGCAACCTGCCTGCCGGATTTTCAGGGCCCATGGTGCTGGTGGTGCACCTGCGAAAGGATCGTGTCCACCGTCTAGAGCAGGCCATGGATGAGCTCAACGCGGCAAATCTTCCGGTGGTGGCGATCCTAATGGCGGACCGGTCCAAGGTCGCGGCAGGCAGGCACCGTTTTGGCCGGGCACGGAGTTCCAAAATACGGCACCGCATTCCGGAGCGCACCGGAGTCGCCCGGGTGAGTCGCCCCGAACCGCAGAACTCCGAAGTCGAATACACGGCGCCGAGGGCTGCCGGGACAAAGTCATGACCATCCTCCAGTTCCGCCCCGGCAACGTCAATCCGGGTAGCGTCACTGCCGGCGGTGAGCCGGCCGGACCGCTGCCCGAAGAGTGGTCACCGCCGGGCCGGCTCAGCGACCGGACAGCCTTCATTGTGCTCTTTCTCGCCTGGGGCCTGATGCTACTGACCGTTCAGCCCTGGTCGAAATCGGATCCCAGCGGCGGATCTGACGGCAGCAGTGCGCTGAAGGGTTTGGTGCTGATATTTTGCATCGTTGCTCTGCTGATGGTGTTGCCGCCGAGGGCTGCGCTGCGCATCCCGCTACCGGTGGCCCTCTACTTGCTCTACGGAACGTACGTGGTGGTGTCCTCGGCGTTCCAGCCCGAACCTCTTCAGGCGATCCTTCGCGGTACCCGGTTGGTCCTCGGTTTGATGGTGCCCGTGTTGCTTTGGTCCGTTATCCGCGGACGATTCCGCGTGCTGGTCGGTGCCGCTACGGCCGCCTACGCATGCTTGGCACTGACGGTGCTCGCCGGAGTAGTTACAGCGCCAGGGCTGGCCTGGCAGGGCGGCCGCCCGTTCCAGTCGGCGCGGCTGGTAGGAGCGTTCTTGCCCATGATGGCCCCCCGGGTCGGAGAGGTGGGGGCCGTGCTGGCGGGCCTGGTGGTCCTCCTGTGGGCGCATCGGACCGTGGGCGTGCTGGTGCTGGTACCCGCCGTCGCAGTCGGAAGCGGCCTCATCGTCTTCAGCCACACCCGGACAGCGGCGCTGGCCCTGTTGCTGGGGCTGCTCGTAGCGTTCAGCACGACTCTTGCCTCGCCCGCCGGACGCCGCGGACTCAAGCTGGTGATGGGCTCGCTTTGCCTGGCACTGCCGTTTGTGCCCGGAATCGTCGATTGGGCTATGCGCGACCAGGACAGTGAGCAAATCCAGAACCTGAGCGGCCGGACCAAGGTGTGGGACTTCATCCTCAGCCAACCTTACGATCCGCAGTTGTTTTGGTTCGGACACGGGCTGGGGGAGAAGAAACTCTTGCTCCGCCGCGGCGAAGGCGACATCAACGTCATGCCGATCGATAACAGCTGGCTGGACAGTTTCTGGGAGACCGGGGCAGTGGGGGCTGCTCTTGTCGCGTTGGCCGTTCTTACCGCGACGGTTTACGCCCTGAGGACCCCTGGACACCCCGCCAGGGCGTGTGCGGGCTTTCTCATGACGTACGTCATGGTCGCATCAGTCAACGAGAGCGGGCTTTGCGACTTCTCCTCGATGACGCTCCTTGTGCTCGTCGCGGTGCTCGTCAGCGCCGTCGACCGGGCAGCCAAGCGAAACCGTGAAGGAACCGGCCAAAGCCGGAGTCATCACACCCCAAATCGTCATTTGCTCCGGTCATTCGGGGAGCCAGTAACCATCTAAGAGAGGCACGACATGTATACAAAGAAACTCCTACGCCCGGCTGGAATCATGGCGGTCTTGGCAATGTTGATGGGGGTACTGATCTCCCCAGCCTTCGGCCGTGAAACCGCGCTTTCGGCGACCAATTCATCGATTTGGCAGACCAACGGCACCGTCCGCGCCCTGGCCTACGCCAAGGGCAAGGTCTTCATCGGCGGCGAGTACACGACGGTTCGCCCGCCGGGTGCGGCCGCGGGAACCCAGGAGACCTCCCGGACGTATCTCGCCGTGGTGGATGCCGCGTCCGGAAACCTGCTGTCGTACGCTCCGCAACCCAACGGCAAGGTCTGGTCGCTTGCAGCGTCGGAGGACCAAAGCAGGGTCTACGTAGGCGGGGACTTTACCCAGATCGAAGGCCAGTCGCGCCCGCGCATCGCCGCGATCGACACCGGCAGCCTCAGCCTCGTCGCGAATTTCAGGCCGAACGTGAGCTACCGCGTGGCGACCATCGCGGCCCAGGGCTCCACAGTGTTCTTCGGCGGATCGTTCGGAAGGGTGTCCGGCGTCGACCGCAACCGGGCGGCCGCTGTCAAGGCGAGTGACGGGACGCTCCTTCCCTGGGACCCGAATTCCAATGCTGACGTCAAGGTCGTGCGCCCTGCCCCCGACGGCACCAAGGTCTACATCGGCGGTAAATTCGACACCCTCGGCGGCGTTCCCACGTGGGCCGTCGGCCTGGTCGACAGCACTCAGGGGCTGCCGCTTCCGTTCCCTGCGGCGACGGCGATTCCGCCGAAGTCCACCAGCTGCGTGTCGACGGTGCGGGACATCGTTGTTGACCAGAACACCGCCTATTTTGCCAACGCAGGGGAAGGCGGAGGCTGCTTTGACGGCACTTTCGCGGCCGACATCGCGACCGGTGCCCTCAAGTGGAAGAACAGCTGCCTGGGCGCCACCGAAGCCATTGCGCTCATCGGAGGCTGGCTCTACAAAGGCTCACACGCCCATGACTGCAGCCGTGATGACGGATTCCCGCAAGGCCCCAACCGCTTTCTCCTAGTTGAGCGTCCCGAGGACGGAAAGCTGGCCGGCTGGTACCCGCAGACAAACGCGAGCGGCACAACCCAGGTCGGTCCGCTGGCCATGGCTACCGACGGCAAGCAGCTTTGGGTCGGGGGCGACTTCACCACGGTCAACGGTGCTGTCCAGCAGGGTGTGACCAGGTTCCAGGCGGATCCGGAAACAGCCCCTGCCCGGCCTTCGACTCCCTCGGCGTCAAGCACCCGCCCCGGCCAGGTCAAGGTCACGTTCAAGGCCACGACTGATAAGGACGACGAAAACCTGACCTACAAGCTGTACCGGGCCGGAACCACCGAACCGATCTTCACCCAGGTGGTTCGCTCCCGCTTCTGGGACATCCCCACCCTGACGTTCATCGACAAAAACCGCCCTGCCGGCGCCCAGGCGGCCTACCGCGTTGAGGCGTCCGACGGTACCGTTGCCGTCCAGTCCTTCTGGACCCCCTACGTCACCGTCGCCGCACAGTCCGCCAGCTACCAGGACACAGTGAAGGGCGACGGCGCCAGCAGCTTGTGGCGCTTTGAGGAGACCAGTGGCACGACGGCGGCGGACTTCGCCGGGAGCAACACCGGCACCTACTGGGCCATGAATCTGGGCGGGGCCGGGATCCTGGCTGGCACCACGTCTTCTGATCTCACCGACAGCAACAGCAACATGGCGAGCAGCCAGTCCCAGGCCGGTCCGCAGACCTTTTCCGTGGAATCTTGGATCAAGACGACCACCACGGCCGGCGGTCGGATTGTCGGCTTTGGTAACAGCCAGTCGGGCCAGAGCGGCAATTACGACCGTCACATCTTTATGCAGAACGACGGCAGGGTTGTCTTCGGCGTGTGGACTGGCTCGGCCACAACGGTCACCAGCGGCGCCGCACTCAACGACGGTAAGTGGCACCACCTCGTCGGCACGATGGTCCCGGGCCGCTCTGAACTGTTCGTAGATGGCGTCAGTCAAGGCACCAACAGTCCGACGGTCGCGCAAGGATACGACGGTTACTGGAGGGTGGGGGCGGACAACCTCAACGGCTGGCCGAATCAGCCCTGGTCCCGGGCCATGGTGGGCAGTATTGACGAAGTGGCCATCTACCCGGTCCAACTGGACTCATCCGATGTCCAGTGGCACTATAACCTCGGCAGCGGAAACCAGGCGCCGATCGCCTCCTTCAGCGCAGTCTGCACAGAGCTGAGCTGCGGGTTCGACGCGTCTGCCTCATCGGACTCCGACGGCACGATAGCGGAATTCGCTTGGGATTTCGGAGACGGGCAAAGCGCCACCGGGGTGACCCCAACGCACAGCTTCGCCGCAGCGGGAACCTACCAGGTCCGCCTGAGCACGACGGATAACCTGGGCGCAAGCACCCTCGAAGTGAAGACCGTGACGGTGACCGCTCCGAACCAGGCACCGGTAGCCGCCCTGACGGCGGAGTGCAAGGGATTCGATTGTTCCTTCGATGGATCCGCGTCCTCGGACCCCGACGGCAGCATCAGCTCCTGGGTGTGGGATTTCGGTGACGGGAAAAGCGGCAACGGCCGGACAGCCACCCATACCTACACGGCGGCCGGAAGCTACACAGTGAAACTCACCGTCACGGATGACAAGGGGGCTTCCAACGAGGCCAGCACGACTGCCACCCCCGCGTCGCTCCCAGCCGGCACGGTGCTGGCGAAAGATACCTTCGCCAGGGTCCTCGCCCAGGGCTTGGGAACCGCCGAGGTGGGCGGGGCCTGGACCGTCAGCGGTTCCGTAGCTCGTTACTCCGTGTCCAACCCGACCGGCAACTGGATCATGCTGGCGCCCGGAAACGCTCCCGCCGCGTACCTGAAGAACGTAGAGGACGCTGACACGGATCTGTCCTTCAACGTCTCCTTGGACAAGAACGCCACCGGCGGTGGAGTCTATGTGTCGGCGGTGGGACGTTCGGTACCCAGCCAAGGCGAGTACCGGGCCAAAGTTCGTTTCATCGCCGCGGGTAGGGTCTACCTCGCCATCACGAGGATGACTGCTACGGGCGCGGAAACGTACCTGACTGCCGAAACCCAGATTGCCGGACTGACGGGAACCGGCAGTCAGCAGCTCGGCGTCCGTATCCAAGTCACCGGCCAGGGAACCACCGCCGTAAAAGCCAAGGTGTGGGCAGCCAACGGTGCGGAACCGGCCGCTTGGCAACTTGAGGTCACCGATACTACCCCGGGACTCCAGGCGCCGGGGTACACGGGAGTCACTGCCGTGCTGTCGGGTTCGGCTACCAACGCCCCTGTCACTGCGCGGGTGTCCGGCTTCACCCTGACCACCCCGCGTTGAGAAGGGATCAGACCTTGCAGTCCTCCAACAAAGCCAGCGGCGCTGGCTCACTCGGGCCGGGCCGGCGCCGCGTTCTCGTCAGTGCCTACGCGTGCGGTCCGGGCATGGGCTCGGAACCGGGCGCCGGCTGGGAATTTGCCCGGGCAGCGGCCGTCCACAGCGAGGTCTGGGTTATCACCCGGCCGCGATTCGAGCCGCTCATAGCCCACGCCCTTGCGGCGGAGCCCGTGCTGGCGCCGTGGATTCACCCGGTATACGTGGATTTGCCGGATTGGTGCCTCCGCCTGAAGAAGCACCATCGGGATGTCTACTGGTATTACCCGCTTTGGCAGCGACTGGCCGGGCAGCGGGCCCTGGACCTCCATCGGGAGGCGCCATTCGACGTCGCCCATCACGTCACCTTTGCCTCCGACTGGATGCCGTGCGGCCTGACGGCGCTCCCCCCGACGGTGCCACTGGTGTGGGGGCCGGTCGGGGGGGCGTCGTACGTTCCGGTGCCACTCCTGCGTTGGCTCGGTCTCCGCGGAGCCGCGGCCGAGCTGGCGCGGCGTACGGTCACGGGAGCCTGCCGCCGGGCTATTGCCGACAGGACGGCCCGCCGGGCTCAGCTCGTCGTCGGCTTGAACGACGACGTCCGACGGCGCTTTGCCGGCACCGCCGCAGTGGTCGTGGAGCCCAACGCGGTGGTGGATCCCGCGGCGCGGGGCTCGTCCGGCAGCAGCGCCCCGTCCCGGGTGCGGACCGCGGTATTCGTCGGCCGCCTGGTGTCCTGGAAGGGCACCAGGCTTGCGGTGAAGGCCCTCAGCCATCCGGCCGCTGCGAACTGGAAGCTGGAGTTCATCGGCGCCGGCCCGGACCAGCGTTGGCTGGAGGCGGAAGCGGCCCGGCGAGGTATCTCGGACCGCGTGACCTGCCGGGGACAACTGCCGCGCGAGGCCGTCCTGGCAGCACTTGATGCCGCGGACGCGATGCTTTTTCCTTCCCTGCATGATTCCGCTCCATGGGTAGTGGCCGAGGCCTGCGCCGCGGGACTGCCCGTCATCTGCGTGGACTTAGGAGGACCCCCGATCTTCGTTCGGGGAACTGCCGACGGGGTCAGTCGCGTCGTGGACGTGGGACCAGGGCTGCCCGCACGCTTGGCCGTCGCGCTGCGGGACTCAGAGTCGGTCCAGCGGCCGACCCCGAGCGATCGCTGGTCATCCGCCCGGATGCCAGCACTCCTGGAGGCCTGGTATGGACAGGCAGCACAGTTCCGGGCCGGCCGGGACGCTGCCGGCAACGGTTCCAGCGTGTCGTCGGAGGTGGGTGGCCTTGTCCCGCAGACCCCCTGAAGAAAGCCCCGGAGCGCAGTGGCTGTCCCGCCGGCACCTGCTCGCCGCTGCCGGCACCGCAGCCCTGCTGTCGGCCTGCGGCGGCGCGCCTGGCCCTCGTCCAACACCCGCTCCACCACAGCCGGCGCGTCAGTCCTGCACCGTGGCTGACCTGATGGCGACGAAGCCGTTCCATATCGCCCATCGTGGCTCCGGGGACAACTGGACAGAACACACGGCTGCTGCCTACGCGCAGGCGCTCCAAAACGGTGCGACGGCAATTGAAGTCTCTGTCAGCGCCACCAGCGACGGGGTGCTGGTCTGCCATCACGACCTCAACACTAAAAGGATGACGGGCCGGAACCTGCAAATCAGCGAGGTGACGTATGCGGAGTTGAGCGCCTTGCGAAACGACGCCCGGCCATGGGTCGGGCCCCAGGCTGCGCTTGAGCCTGTACCCCGGCTCAGGGACGTGCTGGATGCCCATGCGGCCAGAAACGTCATCTTCATTGAGGATAAGCAGGGCACCAACTCGGCTGCCCTGCTGGACCTCATGGACAGTTATCCCGATTCCACGAAGCACTTCGTGTGGAAACAGACCGCGGCGGGCAAACACTTTGCCGAGGCCAAGGAGCGGGGCTACAAAACGTGGGGCTACTTTGTCGACGATGCCCGGAACGGCTTTGCGGAATTCGCAGGGCGCTTTGACTACCTGGGCATCTATCACGGTGCCACGGACGCAGAAATCAAGAAGCTTGTTGGCCTAGGAAAGCCTGTGATCTGCTGGGAGGTCCACACCCGGTGGATGCGCGACCGCTTGGCCGCCCTGGGTGTGACCGGGCTGATGTGTTCTAATTTTCCCTACGTTTCCACTGACACCCCGTCGAGCTCCCGGGACGCCTTTGATACCGGCGTGCGTGCGGCAGGCGATTTGCCCTGGATACTGGCAGCGCCCTATCAGCCCACGTTGCAGCCCGGCTTCTCCTCGATCAGCCTCAACAACGAATCCAGTTCCAGCTACACCATGGGATCGATGTGCCCGGTCAAGAAGCCCAACTACTCGCTGTGCTTCGACATGCGGTGGCCGATAGCCGTTCCGGAACTGCGAGGGAGCGCGGGAATTGCTTTTGGCCAGGCGAACGATCAGCCGTACCGACCCACGGCGCCGGCCACCGTGGCTGGCTACCATCTGACGTTGGATCCGACCGGTATTATTCGGCTCTTTGCCCGGGCCAAGGGAGCACAGGATGGAAAACTCTTGGCCGAGGTGCGCTCGAATCCCCCTAAGGCCGGTGCCTGGATGCGGTTCCAAGTGGATATCAGCCCCGGCGAGATTGCCGTGGCCAGGCTCGACGGAGCGGTGGTAAGCGCCGCCGCCCGGGACGACTCGTACCGCGGGGGCTACTTCGGGCTAAATAAGAACTATCTGGGCAGGCAGCCGGTGGAGTTCCGGCACATCGAGGTAACCTGAACCGGGACACCCTTTTCCCGTGGTGTCAGGACCGGGCGGTTGCCCTCGCCGCGATGACGGCGCGGTAAATTTCCTCAAGCGCGGTCAGATTCCTTGCCGGGGTGAAGAGTGCACGGTAGTCGTGACGGGCCTTCTCGCCAGTTCGCAGCGATACCTTTGGATCGTTGATTTTGTGCAAGGACGCACGCAGCGACTCCGGGTTGCCGGACTCGAACGTGAAGCCGTTCTCGCCGTCACGGACAAGTTCCGGAAACACCCCCTGCCTGGGCACCAGGGCGGGTACGCCATGGGCAAACGCTTCCATCACGGTTAACCCGAACGTTTCAAATGCCCGCGACGAGTTGACGAGATAGCGGGCGTTCAGCAGCAATTCCAAGGCGGCTGCGCGCTCAAGCGCGCCGAGGAAGCGGACGGAGGTTCCAAGCCGGGCCGCCTGCTTCTCCAGTTCCGGGCGCAACGGACCATCGCCCGCGATCATCAACGTACCCAGCGATGGATCCCACGCCTTGATGAGGGTCGAGACTCCTTTTTCCACGGAGAGCCGTCCAAGGTACAGCCCATATGATCCTGGACCTTCCCTGACCCGGGCAGGAGCGGGAATGAAGTGCGGCTTGATGGTGATTCTCTCGGCCGGCAGGCCAGCCTGCGCCATGATGCCGTGGGCAAACTTGCTCATCACGATGAACCGGTCGACGCCCCGCGGCCAGGTTTGCAGCGCCCGGTGCATCCCGATCGAGAACGCCAGCGGAGCGGTGGCGAGGCGGCTGTCGCGGTAACAAGCGTGGGTGATCGCCGGCAGCGGTGAGCCGGGGAGGCATTTGAAGCAGGGTTTGCCGTCGCGCAACAGCGTGCCAGCGGCGCATACAAGGCGGTAGTTATGCAGGGTCGCGACAACGGGAACATTCGCTTGACGAGCCGCCGCCAAAATGGACGGGCTAATCAGCGGAAACGAATTGTGCAGGTGAATCACGTCGAATTGTCCCCGCCCCAGCTCGTTCTTCACCGCCACTTGGTCCTGAATGGACCACGTGACCCGCAGCGGCAGTTCTGCTTTGCGTGCGAGCGACATGGCCGAAATGTCGTCGCTGCGGCGGCCGTATTCGCCAACCTCATGGCCGGCATCCTCAAGAAGCTTCCGCTCCTGGTCTACTACCATGTCCTCTCCGCTAGGATGATCCGAACGGTAGCGATTATGGACCAACAAGACTCGCAATTCGTTCCGTTCACTAGATGGCCGAATTAGCTTGGAATTAGGTCGGATGCTACCGGATCGGTTCCGTTCTTGCCAGAGAGGGGTCGACATGATCCGTGCCGGACGGAGGAATCCGGGCGCTTTGTTGTTGTTGGCGCTTCCTTTGGCACTGGGCGGCTGCAGCCCGGCCAATTCGACGACGCCGCCAACAGCACCCCCGCGGGCGGCCGCTGCGGCACCCTGCACTGCTGCGGTGGAACCCGGAGCAGATCTGGCCGCCCGGGTAGAGGATCAGCCTGAGGGCGCCGTAATCTGCCTGGGCCCGGGGAGGTTCGAACTGGCCCATGCCGTCCGGCCCAAGGCATCTCAAACCCTCCGGGGGAGTGATAAGACAGTGCTGGCAGGCGACGTCCCCCTGGAACGATGGGAACCGGAAGGAACCGTCTGGGCGGCCCGGGGCTATTTGCCGCCTGATTACGAGAAATCCGGACAGTGTGAGGACACGCATTCCAAGCCGTGCCAGGTCGCCGAGGACCTCTTCTTGGACGGCAAACCTGTACGTCGCGTCATGACAAAGGGCGCCGTCGACGCGACCACCTTCTATGCTGATTATGCTGCCAATATCGTGTATCTCGGGCAGGACCCGGCTGGGCGTGCTCCGACTCTGGCCCGTACCAGGACGGCTATCGCCTCCAACGCACCCGGAGTTGTCATCGAGAATCTGACCGTTCGCGGATTCGCGAACCTGGCCCAGCAGGGTGCCATTGTGGTTGAGGGCAACGACTGGACTGTCCAGAATTCCACTATCACCGCAAATCATGGGGTCGGTGTCATGATTGCACAGGCCGACAATGCGCACGTGACGGGGAATTCCATAACGGCAAACGGGCAGATGGGCCTAGGGCAGTACCGCTCCCAGGGGGGCCGCATCGACAACAACAGAATTCGCAATAACAACACTGCGGAGTTTTGGCGCGCTGACTGGGAAGCCGGCGGTATCAAGGTGACAAGATCGTCCTCTGCTATCAGCAACAATGACGTGTCCAACAATCTCGGCGTCGGCGTTTGGGTAGACATTGCCGGAGATGGCGTCGCCATCATTGACAATGAAATCGGCGGAAACGCGGCCTGTGGCATTCGGTATGAAATCAGCCGAAACGGGCGCATCGCCGGCAACACCGTGACGGGCAACGGACTGGGCCTGAAGCGGGGGCGCGGAACCGGCCTGCTCACCGGAGCGGGCATCACCGTGAACACCAGCAGCGACGTCACGATTGAGAGAAATACCCTCGCCGGCAACCTCAACGGAATCGGGCTCCAGGCCAGGCCCCGGGGCAACGGGCCGTGGGGTGAATACGTCCTCGACATGGTGCGGGTGGAGGGAAACCTCATCGACCTTGGCTCCCCGGCCACAGCGACCACTGGCTACGTCGAGTCGGGCGCCCTGACGCGTCCGCCGGACATGCGTCGCATCGAAATCCAAAGCAACCGGTACATTCTCGAGGACATCAACGCGAGCAAGTTTAATGTCAACGGCGGGACCGTGGATTTCAAAGCTTGGCAGGGTTCTGGATACGACTCCACCGGAGAGGCCGTTCCGGGCTGAGTCGTCGGCCACGGCTCATTTCGCCACTCGGCGGTCCGAACTGCCGACCACCGGTCACGAACCAATAGGCGGTTGTCATGCAGCCACGGGTTGCTAGAGTGTCCAAACGTAATGCCCTTAGCATGCCCATGCCGCGATTTTCGCTGGGGGAGTCGCGGCGTACGGCGTACCGGTTGGGCTCATCAACAGAAAGAAATTTCTCATGGAATTCCCCCCGCTCACACCCGTGCCCGGCATGAAACGGCTCCGTCCCGGACGGGGCAGACGTGCCGTTGCCGTCGTTGCGCTCGTGGCTGGAATCAGCCTTGGACCCGTAACGGCGTCGCCTGCCGCGACGCCGGTGGTGGACGCCACCGTTCCGGCTGGCGGATCCATCCAAGCGGTGATCAACGCCGCTCCGGAAGGCGCACGGATCGGCGTTCCGGCCGGTACGTTCCGCATCAGCAGCGCCCTCAGCCCCAAACGAGGCCAGAAATTGCTGGCGCTGGGCGGCGCGGGGACCGCTGTGATTAAGGGCTCGAAAGTTGTCACGGGATGGGTCAAGGATGGGTCCCAGGCCCGCTGGTACAAAAACGGCCTGCTGCCGGCAGCCTATTCCGATTCGGGACAGTGTGAGGTGAATAGCGGCGCGGCTGCCAACCCGTGTCGAAAGCGGGAGCAGGTGTACCGGAACGGTGTGCCGCTGAAGCGTTCCATGCGGCTCGCAGATCTGCGCCCGAACGGTTTCTTCCAGGACTACACGACCAATCGCACATGGTTGGGCAGCGACCCCGCCAATGCAACCCTGGAGGTCGCACGCACCCCCCACGCCATCAATTCCTCGGTTTCCGGCGTCACCCTCAGCGGCCTTACGTTCACCCAGTTTGCCAGTCCTTCCCAGAAAGGTGCCGTCGTGGCAGGGGGAACGGACTGGGTCATTGAAAACTGCACTTTTAAGCGAAACCATGCCATCGGCCTGCAGCTCGCGAATGCAGCCAGGGCCCGGATCCGGAACAACGCCATGATTGAGAATGGACAGCTCGGCATGGGACACTACGCGTCGAACAACACCATCGTCGAGAACAATGAGATCGCAAGGAACAACACGGCCGGCTATTGGGGTGCCGACTGGGAATCCGGAGGGTTTAAGGCAACCTACTCAAATAGTGTGATGTTCCGCGGTAACAACGTCCACGACAACCGGGGAACCGGCACCTGGTTTGATATCAACAACATGAACGCCACAATTCTCGGGAACTCCATCAATAACAATTACGCCGATGGAATCCGGTACGAGATCAGCTACAAGGCGCTTATCAGCGACAACAGGCTGGCCGGTAACGGCTACGGCCTGGCGGCCGGCGACGGACGCGGAAGCGACTACTCGCTGTACGCCGTGGCCGCCATTAACGTCAATTCCTCACCCGATGTTGAGATCCGGCAAAACATCCTTGGGAAGAACCAGAACGGGATCGCCGCCCAAATGCGCAACCGCGGCAGCGGCTCCTATGGCGCTTGGGATCTGCACAACCTCAACGTCCACCACAACGATGTAACGCTCGCCACGGGGACGCGGCCGGGCGAGGGCGTCCAGGGCCTGGGTACCTTGTCACCTGTTTCCCCGGCGACCTACTACCACGCCAAGAACAACCGCTTTGACTACAACACCTACCGGATGGATGCCGCCGCCAGGCGGTTCTCGTGGAATAAGTCGTACATGACGTTCGCCTCATTCCAAAGCGCGGGACAGGAGCGCCACGGAAAATTGCTGCGGACCGGCTAGCCGTAGCTGGTGAACGGGCGCAAATTTAGTATGAAATTTTGCTCGCAACTGTGATCCAAGTCATCTATCCTGACAGCACGGATGTCCTGGCCCCCTTCCCGGGGTCCAGGCATTTGCCTTCACAATCGTTCGAGACCTGGCGGGGGACCTGTTGACCAAACGTGCGCTTATCACCGGTATTACTGGGCAGGACGGCTCATATTTGGCCGAACTCCTTTTGCGGAAGGGTTACGAAGTCCACGGCCTCATTAGAAGGGCTTCAACGTTTAACACTGTGCGGATAGAACACCTGTATGTGGATCCGCATGACCCGACCGCCAAACTCTTCCTTCATTACGGGGATCTTAGCGACGGGGCAAGGCTTGTCACCTTGATAGCCAAAATCAAACCCGACGAGGTTTACAACCTGGCCGCCCAATCCCACGTCCGCGTTTCTTTTGACGAGCCGGAGCATACCGCAGATACGACCGGCGTCGGCTCGGTCCGGATGCTGGAAGCCGTACGGCTGGCGGGAATCGACACCCGCTACTACCAAGCATCTTCCTCTGAGATGTTCGGGGCAACGCCGCCGCCGCAAAGTGAAGATACGCCCTTCTACCCCCGGTCACCGTACGGGGCTGCCAAGGTCTACAGCTACTGGGTCACCAAGAATTACCGGGAAGCCTACGGGATGTACGCGGTCAACGGCATTCTGTTCAACCACGAATCGCCCCGGCGAGGCGAAACCTTCGTCACCCGCAAGATCACGCGGGCTGTGGCCGCCATCAGCGCCGGACGACAGGACACCCTCTACATGGGCAACCTGGATGCCGTCCGTGACTGGGGCTACGCCGCCGAATACGTCGAGGGTATGTGGCGGATGCTCCAGGCTGACGAGCCCGATGACTTTGTGCTGGCAACGGGGGCCGCCTATACCGTCCGTGATTTCCTACAGATCGCCTTCAGCCACGCTGGCCTCAACTGGGAGGACCATGTGGAATTTGACGAGCGCTACCTGCGCCCCACCGAGGTGGATGCCCTGGTGGGCGATGCGTCTAAGGCGCGGGAAAAACTTGGATGGAAAGCGACCGTGGAGACTCCTGAGCTTGCCCGGCTCATGGTCGAAGCCGACATCGAGGCCTTGAAGCATCCGGGCGGCTGGATCGACTCCGTGGATCTTGGCAGCTGGGTGAACGGGGATGACTAACAGCTCCGGCTTCACACCCGGCCCGCTGGACCGGGACTCCACTTTCTACGTGGCCGGGCACCGGGGCCTGGCCGGCTCGGCGCTCTGGCGGTCCCTCGAACGCGAAGGGTTCACCCAGTTGGTCGGCCGCACCTCCAGCGAGCTCGATCTGAAGGACCGGAGCGCAACGTTCGCTTACATTCGAAAGGTGCAGCCGCGCTACGTGATCCTGGCAGCTGCAAAGGTCGGCGGAATCCTCGCCAACAACACGTATCCTGCGGATTTTCTGAGCGAGAACCTCCAGATCCAGGTCAACGTGCTGGATGCAGCCAAGGAAATGGGAGTCGAGCGGCTACTTTTCCTGGGGTCCTCCTGTATCTACCCCAAGTTGGCGGCCCAGCCCATCAGGGAAGAGTACCTCCTGACCGGTCACCTGGAACCAACCAACGACGCCTATGCCATTGCGAAAATTGCCGGCATCCTCCACGTCCAAGCAATCCGGCGCCAGCACGGGCTGGCGTGGATTTCGGCCATGCCTACGAACCTGTACGGCCCGGGCGATAACTTTTCTCCGCAGGGCTCCCACGTACTGCCCGCCCTGATTCGCCGCTATGCGGAGGCGGTGGCCGCTGGCTCCGCGTCGGTGACCAACTGGGGGACCGGTTCACCGAGGCGGGAGTTCCTGCACGTCGACGACATGGCCGAGGCCTGCCTGCACCTGATGGAACACTATGACGGCCCGGAGCAGGTAAATATCGGTACCGGGACCGATATCAGCATTGCCGAACTGGCCGGGTTGGTATCGGATGCCGTGGGCTTTTCCGGTACTACGGAATGGGACACTGGCAAGCCTGACGGGACCCCGCAAAAGCTGCTGGACGTCTCCAAACTTACAGGCTCCGGTTGGAGCAGCCGGATCCCGCTGGAGAAGGGCATAGCCGAGGTTGTGGAATGGTACCGGCTACAAGAGTCGGTGCGGCAGTAGCGCCGGACGTCGGGCACACCGGCATCGGGACGGCGCTTAGCTGGCCGTTGCCGGAGGGCGACGCCGGCGCGATCCCTACGCCGTATCAGCAGAGTCGTAACTCCGCATTTCGCGATACCAGCGGGGCAGCGCCAGCAGGACAAAACACACGTTAATTCCGAAAAGGACCGCATAAACAATTGAAAAGACGGGCGGGACTGCCCACAGGAAAAACGCCAGGCACAGCACCCCGTACTCGGTGGGCAACACGGCCAGGGAATAAAGGAAGGACGAGTTCCCTTCCCCTGCCAGCCGCATGGACGCAGAGCCGCGGTGCGCCCGCCGCATCTGGTCAGTCAGGATTATGGCGAAGAACAGCACGACCGCCAGCAGCTGATAGAACAGGGGAACAACCAGCCACGCTGCGCTCTCGGCATAGCCCCGGTACCAGGCCACCAGCACGGCCAAATGGAGGGACGCCATCTTGACGGCGTCGACGACGTGGTCCAACCACTCACCAGCAAAGCTTCCGCCACCGCGCAGCCGGGCAAGCTGGCCGTCAGCCGAGTCCAGGGCATAGCCCAGAACGAGCAGCAAGGCTATTAGAACGCTGTTGACCGCCGTGGCCGGAGCCAGAGCAATCAGGCCGATGCCCGCGAAACTGCACAGGGCGCTCACCGCGGTCACTCCATTCGGCGTCAGGTGCAGTTTGAAGGCCAGCGCGGCTAGATGGCGCCCCGCGGGACGGTTAAGGTATCGCGCGTAGGCAGAAGCGCCCTTGGAGGTCTTCTGCTTTGACCGCAAGGCCTGAACCAATTGACGGTGGGTTGAGGAACGGGTCAGCGTTGGCTGGGTGTGCCCTACCTGCACGGCGAAACCTCGGTAACTGCCAAATTCCGGAGCGCGGATGCTGCGATTGTCGGTGGCATGAAGTCATCGTAGCGGGCCGCAACGGCGGGAACTATACGTTTCCGGCTACTATCCAGAAGTTTTAGGGCCCTTCGCCCAGTCCCGCGACGGCAGCTGCGGACCGCCTGACCCGGCCCCCGGTTTCGGCCGGTCGAAACCAGGGGCCGCGGGAACGTGGGATAATTAGGTCTAATCTGCGTGACGTAATAGGAACAGCCCGGTCGGGCGTTCCCGCTACGTCCCAGCGAAAGCCGATCCAGGAGTTACTGCCCATGGTTGCCACACCAGCCCATCTCCTCCGCTCAGCCACGGCGCTGGGCAACGAGGAGGTCATGCGGATCCGCAACGACTTCCCGATCCTGCACCGGTCCGTCAACGGGAACCCGCTCGTCTACCTGGATTCCGGTGCCACCTCACAGAATCCGCTCAGCGTGCTGGAAGCGGAGCAGGAGTTCTACGAACAGCGGAACTCCGCGGTGCATCGCGGCGCCCACTACCTCGCGGTGGAGGCCACCGAAGCCTTCGAGGACGCCCGCGAGACCGTGGCGGCCTTCATCGGCGCGGACCCGGACGAACTGATCTGGACGTCCAACGCCACCGAGGGCCTGAACCTGCTCAGCTACTCCTTCCTGAACGCCTCCCTGCCCGGCGCCCCGGCTGAAGCTGCCCGCTTCGCGCTGGCCGCCGGCGACGAGATCGTGGTCACCGAGATGGAGCACCACGCCAACCTGATTCCCTGGCAGCAGCTGGCGGCCCGGACCGGCGCCGTGCTGAAGTTTATCCCGGTCGACGATGCCGGCGCCCTGGACCTCGAGGCCGCCGCGCGCCTGATCGGCGGCCGCACCCGCGTGCTGGCCTTCACCCACGCCTCCAATGTCCTGGGGACCATCAACCCGGTGTCCACGCTGGTCCCGCTCGCCCGCGCCGTCGGTGCCCTCGTGGTGCTGGACGCCTGCCAGTCCGCCCCGCACCTGCCCCTCGACGTCAAGGCCCTGGACGTGGACTTCGCCGTGTTCTCGGGGCACAAGATGCTCGGCCCCACCGGAATCGGCGGACTCTACGGGCGCTCGGAACTGCTCAATGCCATGCCTCCGTTCCTGACCGGCGGCTCCATGATCACCACTGTCACCATGGAGCGCGCCGGGTTCCTGCCCAGCCCGCAGCGCTTCGAGGCCGGCACCCAGAAAATCTCGCAGGCCGTGGCGCTCGCCGCTGCCGCCAACTACCTCAGCGAAACCGGCCCGGCCCGGATCCACGCCTGGGAAACGGAACTGGGCCAGCGGCTCGTGTCAGGCCTTGCGGCCATCCCCGGGGTCCGTGTGCTGGGCCCGGCGGCGGGGGAGGAGCGGATCGGCCTGGCCGCGTTCGACGTCGCCGGGGTGCACGCGCACGACGTCGGGCAATTCCTCGACAGCCGCGGGATCGCCGTCCGCGTGGGTCACCACTGCGCCCAGCCGCTGCACCGCCGGCTCGGACTCACGGCGAGTACGAGGGCCAGCACCTACCTGTACAACACCACGGACGACGTCGACGCGTTCCTCGACGCCGTCGCCGGTGTCCGCGAATACTTTCAAGCCTGAGGACGGCACTGCATGAGTCTTGACCAGCTGTACCAGCAGATCATCCTGGAGCATTCCAAAGCTCGTCACGGCAGCGGCCTGGCCGGCGCCGGAGTGCCCGAAGGGGCCAGTAGCGGCCAGTCGCACCAGCTCAACCCGGTCTGCGGCGACGAAATCACGCTGCGGGTCTCGGTGGCCGGCGGAAAGGTCAGCGAGCTGCGCTGGGACGGCGAGGGCTGTTCGATCTCGATGGCGTCGGCCTCCGTGCTGACCGACCTCGCCGAGGGACTGGATCCGGACGAGCTGCACAGCGTGATCGACAGCTTCCGCGAGGTGCTGCGCTCCCGCGGCAAGGTGCCCGCCGACCCGGAGATCCTGGGCGACGCGGCGGCCTTTGAAGGCGTGTCCCGGTACGCCGCGCGAGTGAAGTGCGCGATGCTCTCCTGGGTCGCTGCCGAGGACGCCCTCGGCCAGGCCGTCGCGGCCCAGGACCGTACCTCCTAGGTCCGAAGCGACCAGGAACGCAGCGACCGGGACCGAAGCGACCGGGACCGCGGGGGCCTCAAGGGGCGGCCCTGCGGCGCCGCCGGACCAGCAATGTGAGCAGTGCGCCAAGGACGGCGCCGAGAGTATTGGCCAGGACATCGGCGATCGTGGGATAGCGTCCTGGCAAGAAGAGCAGCTGTGCGAGTTCGATGGCGCACGAGATCAGGAGCCCGGCGGCCGCGCCGACCCACCAGTAGCCGCGGCCGATGACCACGGCCACCAGGGCGCCCAGCGGAACGAAGAGCAGCACATTGGCGGCGGACTCCACAAAGCCGTAGTCCACCCAGCCGGGGATGCCCCGGCCGTGCAGCCACCTCAGCGCCGCGCGCAGCAGCCCGGCAACCGGGCGGTCCACCGGCTGCGGCCACAGTGCGACGGCAGCCAGCACCGCGACGTAGGCGATGAGTCCCCACGTGGCCACGCGCTGGGGCCGCAAGGCATCCCCCTTCGGCAGTGGACAGGCATTTTCCTGAGTCTAGCCCCGCCGCCGCCGCGGGATTAACCCAAGTGGCGGCGGGGCGCAGACAGCAGGATCCCCAGCCTAGGAGAGCAGGCCCGCGATCCCGATCGCCGCCGTCGCCGCGCCGAGCAGCATCGAAATGCTGACCAGCACGACGTGGACGGTGAGGAAGCGGGTGGCCTTGCCGCCGGCGTCGCGCGCCCGCGGGTCTTTCATGACCCGGCGCAGGAACTGGGGCCAGACGGCCAGGGACCAGACGCCGGCCACGATCAGGACAGCGGCCAGGGCGCCGGGCAGCTCCATCGCCTAGTGGCTTTCCAGCCAGGCCTGGGCCTGCGTGGACTGGATGTTGAGGGCCTTGCCGACCATCGGCTCGGCCGCATCGGCGATCTTCCCGCCCAGCAGCGGCACGGACGAGGTGACCGTGCCCTCCAGCTCGATCCGGGTGCTGCCGCCGTCGGCGACGAGGCGCTGCACGGCGTTGACGTCCAGCGGGGCGCCGGCGACATTCAGCGAGATGTTGCTCTGCCGCGAACCGTCGGCCTCCGGGGCGCCCCAGCTCTCCAGCTGCGTTACCTTCAGGCTCTCGCCGACGAACTTGCGGGCCAGGTCCGGCATCCGGTTCGTGGGGATGGTGCGGACCGTCGTGGTGTTGAAGGCGCCGGCGGGGTCGCCGTCGACGGTAAACGATTCAAGGGTTCCGCCGACGAGTTCGCTGGTGTGGCGCAGGAAGTCCTCGTTGACGAAGACTGCCGTGACGCTCTCAACGCTGTGCGGAAGGGTGGTGGATGCACTCAGGGCCATTGGGGGTCCTCCATGGGTGGGACTGGACGTTTCGGGCTCCCAACATCCTACGCGGTGGGCCCCGCCGGTTCCGATTCGGCGTCTGGCTCCTTCTCTGCGAGGCGCTGCGCCGCGGCGGCGATATTCCGCGACATCGCGGGGAAAATGAGGCTGTGGAACGGCAGGACCGCGAGCCAGTAGAGCTTGCCGCTGAGGCCCTTCGGGAAGAAGATGGCCCGTTGCCGGTAGCGGCTGCCGGTGCCCTCGGGTTCGACCGAAAGTTCCAGCCAGGCCCGGCCCGGTGCCCGCATCTCGGCCCGCAGCCGGAGCAGCCGGCCGCGGTCGATCCGCTCGACCCGCCACCAGTCGACCACCTCGCCTTCGGCCAGCAGGTGCGGGTGCCGCCGGCCGCGCGCCAGGCCCGCGCCGCCGGTGAGCTTGTCCAGCCAGCCGCGCACGCTCCAGGCCAGCGGCAGCGAATACCAGCCGTTGCGGCCGCCGATGCCTTCGATGATGGTCCAGACGTGTTTCGGGTCCACCGCGCTGGAGTAGCTGCGCTCGTCGACGTAGACGCGGTGGCCGGCCCACTCCGGGTCGCTCGGCAGGGGATCGGCGTCGGCTCCGGCGTTGGCCCAGGTGGTCTCCACCTGGCCGTCCCGTTCCTTGCCCAGGGCCAGGGCGACGGCGCGCCGGTAGGGGGTGAGGCCGCCCTCCGGCAGTGGGATGTAGGAGTCGATGTCATGTTCCCGGGAGACGGCGTCGTGCTGCAGCGACTCCACCAGGGGCAGCGACATGGACAGCGGGATCGGCGTGGTCAGCGCGACCCACATGCCCGCGAGCTTTGGGGCGGGGATGGGGAGGGCCAGCACCACCCGGTGCGGGAGTCCGGCCTCCGCCGCGTACTCCTGCATCATCCCGGCGTAGCTGAGCACCTGCCGTGAGCCGATGTCGAAGGTGCGGTTGATGCGTCCCTCCAGCGACGCCGCGCCGACCAGGTAGTGCAGCACGTCCCGGACCGCGATGGCCTCGATCTTGTTCCGCACCCAGCTGGGGGCGGGCATCACCGGCAGGGTCTCGGACAGGTGCCGGATCATTTCGAAGGAGGCCGAGCCGGAGCCGATCACCACGCCGGCCTGGAACACGACCGCGTCCACCGGCCCGTCGAGGAAGACCTTGCCCACGGCCTCGCGGGAGCGCATGTGGGTGGAGAGCTCGGCGTCGGAGGGGTGCAGCCCGCCGAGGTAGACGATCCGGTCCACGCCGGCCGCCGCGGCTGCCTGCGCCGCCGTCTCGGCCATCGCCTTTTCCTTGGCCTCGAACCCGGCGCCGCCGGCCATCGAGTGGACCAGGTAGTAGAGCACGTCGACGCCGTCCAGGGCCTCCTGCAGCGCCGCGCCGTCGTCGAGGCTGCTCTGGACCACCTCGACCTGTTCCAGCCAGGGGACGCCGGCGATTTTCGCCGGGGTACGGACCAGGACCTTCACCCGGTGGCCGGCCTCAAGCAGCCGGGGGACCAGCCGGCCACCGATGTAACCGGTGGCGCCGGTGACGAGCACGGTCTTCGGGTTCATGGCGTGGGGGGTGCCGTTCATGGGTGGCTCCTTCATCATTGCGGATATAAGCCATTCGGAGCGCCGGCCGCGCTGGACTGCAGCCTGGACGGCCGGAGCCCCGTCGTGCCAGCTTAGTCCCGGGTGCCGGGCCGCCTCCGGGTCGCGGTAGGCTGGAAGTACCCGGGATTCTTGCGAATTTCGGGTATTCGTGTTGCCTGCATGCCCGTGATCACTCCAGGAGTTCCCGCCATGAGCCTCAACGGCCCTTCTCTCACCGGTCTGCGGCGTGTCCTCGCCGAGGACACGTCCTTTGCCCGGGTGCAGGCCGAAGCGTCCCGGCCGTTCACGGCCCGCAGCGAGGACTACCAGATCAGCGCCCCCGCCGGGCTGCGCGCCGCGCTGCTGGCGGAGATGGCCGACGGCCTCGCGTCCGGCCACACGCCCGGCGGAGGGGCTGCCGACGGCGGCGCCGCCCCGGTGGTGCTCGCCGTCACCGCCACCGGCCGCGAGGCCGAAGACCTCGCCGCCGCACTGGGCGCCTTCCTGCCGGCCGACACGGTGGCGGAATTCCCCAGCTGGGAGACCCTGCCGCACGAGCGGCTCTCGCCCCGCTCGGACACCGTCGGCCGCCGGCTCTCCGTGCTCCGCCGCCTCGCGCACGCCGAGGCCGGGGGCGCCCTGCGCGTCGTCGTCGCCCCGGTCCGGGCCGTGGTCCAGCCGATCGTGGCCGGGCTCGGCGAGCTGGTCCCGGTGACCCTCAAGCTCGGCCAGGAGGTCCCGTTCGGCGACGTCGTGAAGAACCTCGCCGACGCCGCCTACGCCCGGGTGGACATGGTCACCCGGCGCGGCGAGTTCGCGGTACGCGGCGGCATGCTGGATGTCTTCCCGCCCACCGAGGACCACCCGATCCGGGTGGAGTTCTTCGGCGACGAGGTCGAGCAGATGCGCTGGTTCGCCGTCGCCGACCAGCGCTCGTTGACCGCGCCGGGCGTGCACCACCCCACCGAACTGCACGCCCCGCCCTGCCGTGAAATCCTGATCACGCCCTCGGTGATGTCCCGGGCCGCGACGCTGAAGGCGCAGCTGCCGGCCGCGGCGGACATGCTGGAGAAGATCGCCGGCGGCATCGCCGTCGAGGGCATGGAATCCCTGGCCCCGGTGCTGGTCGACTCCATGGTGCCGTTCCTGGACCAGTTCCCGGAGGGCTCCATCTCGGTGGTGATCGAACCCGAAAAGGTCCGTACCCGTGCCCACGACCTCGCCGCCACCAACGAGGAGTTCCTCGAGGCGGCCTGGTCCACGGCCTCAGACGGCGGCGCGGCGCCCTTGGACCTGAGCTCCGCGGCCTCCGCGGCCCTGCACTCGGCGAGCTTCCGCTCCCTCGGCGAGACCCGCAGCACGGCACTCGCGCACGGAGTCTCCTGGTGGTCCATCACCTCGCTCGCCAGCGACGAGGAACTGCTGCCCGAGATCGACGTGCTGAACCTGCACGCCCGCGAACCGCGCGGCTACCAGGGCGACGTGGCCGAGATGATGGACTTCATCGGCTCGCACGTGCGGGAGCAGTGGCGGATCGTCGTCGCCACCGAGGGCCCCGGCCCGGCGCAGCGCCTCGCTGAACTGTTCCACGACAACGACATCCCGTGCGCCCGGGTGGAGTCCCTCGACGCCGACCCGCAGCCCGGCCTGATCGAGGTGACCACCGCCGCCGTCGGCCGCGGCTTCGTCCTGGACCGGCTCAAGGTTGCCCTGCTGACCGAGGCCGACCTGCTGGGCCGGACCTCCGCCGGCTCCACCAAGGACATGCGCCGGATGCCGTCCAAGCGGCGCAACGCGGTGGACCCGCTGCAACTGCTGGCCGGCGACTTCGTCGTGCACGAACAGCACGGCATCGGCCGGTTCGTGGAGCTGATCCAGCGCAAGGTCGCGGGCGGGGGAGATGGCGTGCGCGAATACCTGGTGCTCGAATACGCCCCCTCCAAGCGCGGCGCTCCGGGTGACCGGCTCTTCGTCCCCACCGACCAACTCGACCAGGTCACGCGCTACGTCGGCGGCGACACGCCGGTGCTGAGCAAGATGGGCGGCTCGGACTGGGCCAGCACCAAGTCCAAGGCGCGCAAGGCCGTCAAGGAGATCGCCGGCGAACTGATCCGGCTGTACTCGGCCCGGATGGCCTCCCGCGGCCACGCCTTCGGCCCCGACACCCCGTGGCAGCGCGAACTCGAGGAAGCCTTCCCCTACGTGGAGACCCCGGACCAGCTGACCACCATCAACGAGGTCAAGGCGGACATGGAACGGGAGATCCCGATGGACCGCCTGGTCTCCGGCGACGTCGGCTACGGCAAGACCGAGATCGCGGTCCGGGCGGCGTTCAAGGCGGTCCAGGACGGCAAGCAGGTGGCCGTGCTGGTGCCCACCACGCTGCTGGCCCAGCAGCACTACGAGACCTTCACCGAGCGCTTCTCCGGCTTCCCGCTGCGGGTCAAGCCGCTGTCCCGCTTCCAGGGCGCCAAGGAGGCCAAGGAAACGGCCGAGGGCGTGAAGAACGGCTCGGTGGACGTCGTGATCGGCACGCACCGGCTGCTGTCCAAGGACTTCGCGTTCAAGGACCTGGGCCTCGTGATCGTCGACGAGGAGCAGCGCTTCGGCGTCGAACACAAGGAAGCGCTGAAGAAGATGCGCACCAACGTGGACGTCCTGGCCATGAGCGCCACCCCCATCCCGCGCACCCTGGAGATGTCCCTGACCGGCATCCGGGAAACCTCCACGCTGGCGACCCCGCCGGAGGAGCGGCACCCGGTGCTGACCTATGTCGGCCCGTACACGGACAAGCAGACTTCTGCCGCGATCCGCCGCGAGCTGATGCGCGAGGGGCAGGTCTTCTTCGTGCACAACCGGGTCTCCACGATCGAGCGCACCGCGGCGAAAATCCGCGAACTGGTCCCGGAGGCGCGCGTCGAGGTGGCACACGGCAAGATGTCCGAAAGCCGGCTGGAACAGATCATCGTGGACTTCTGGGAGAAGCGCTTCGACGTCCTGGTTTGCACCACCATCATCGAAACCGGGCTGGACATCTCCAACGCCAACACCCTGATCGTGGACGGCGCGGACAAGTACGGGCTCTCCCAGCTGCACCAGCTGCGCGGCCGCGTGGGCCGCGGACGGGAACGGGCCTACGCCTATTTCCTCTACCCCTCCGAAAAGCCGCTGGGCGAGGTGGCGCTGGAACGGCTCAAGGCCGTCGCGACGCACAACGAACTCGGCGCCGGCATGCAGCTGGCCATGAAGGACCTTGAGATCCGCGGCGCCGGCAACCTGCTGGGCGGTGAACAGTCCGGCCACATCCAGGGCGTCGGCTTCGACCTGTACATCCGGCTGGTCGGCGAGGCGGTGGCGGACTACCGCGGCGAGGCCGAGGAGAAGGCCGCGGAGATGAAGATCGAGCTGCCGGTCAACGCGCACCTGCCACACGACTACGTCCCCGGTGAGCGGTTGCGCCTGGAGGCCTACCGCAAGCTGGCCGCGGCCCTCAGCAACGAGGCGATCGACGAGGTCGAGGCCGAGCTCGTGGACCGCTACGGGGAGCTGCCGCTGCCGGCGAAGAACCTCGTCGCGGTGGCCCGTTTCCGGGTCGGGGCGCGCGAGGCCGGCCTCACCGACGTCGCCCTGCAGGGCAACTTCATCAAGTTCTCGCCCGCCCAGCTGCCGGAGTCCAAGCTGATGCGGCTGGCCCGGATGTACCCCGGCTCGCAGGCGAAACCGGCTTTGGACGCGGTGCTGATCCCCAAGCCCAAGACGGCCCGGATCGGCGGCCGCGACCTGCAGGACGCCGAAATCCTGGCCTGGGCCAACGGCGTGATCGAGGCGATCTTCTCCGACGTCCCGCTCTCGGTGGGCTAGGCCGTGATGGGAGGACACCACGCCGCGTCCGGGGCCGCGGCGTGGGTGGCTATTGCCTCGACCGGACCCTACGCGCTGGGCTGGTATCCGCTGGATGCCACCGGGATTGTGATCGGCGGGATGGCAACGGCGGGGACTGCCCTGGTCTGCGACTGGGACCACCGCTCCAGCACGGTGGCGCATGCCCTGCCGCCGCTGTCCAACATGATCGCCGTGGGGATCGAGAACGCCTCCGGCGGCCACCGCCAGGGCACCCACTCGATCCTCGGCGCCGCGTTCTTCGTGCTGCTCGCGGCGATGGCCGGGCAAGCCCAGCTACAGACGGACTGGGGCCTGCTGTCCGTGGGCGCCGGGCTGCTGTGCATGTTCATGATCAACATCGCCGCGAAGGCACTGAAGCTGTTTCCCAAGTACGGCTGGATCAGCAACTGGATCTTCGCCCTGGCCATGGCGGGCCTGGTGACCTGGTTCGCTCCGCACCAGTGGTCCTGGCTGCCGGTGTCGATGCTAACCGGAGTCTTGGTGCACATCGTGGGCGACATGATCACCACCGGGGGAGTGCCGCTGCTCTGGCCGCTGGTGGTCAAGCCGCCGAAGTTCCTGCGCAGGCTGCCGCTGGTCAAGGACGTCTGGAAGGCCAACGGGGCATTCTCCATCCCGCTGCTGGGCCGGGCAGGCTCGAGGCGGGAATGGTTCGTGCTGATCCCGGTGAGCGCCTACGCCATGGTCGGGATGTTCTCCGCCGCGCTTGCCCTGGCCAAGGGGCATTTCCCGGCCGCCCTCGCGCTGGGGACCGCGCTGGTCAGCCGCCTGCTGGCCGTCGTCGGAGCCTGAAGGCCGACGGCGGAGCGACCCGCCGCGCTTTTCCGGATCCGCCGCTTAAACAACTGAAGCCCCGGAAAACCGGGGCTTCAGTTAGAGACGCGTTTAGCTCTCGCCTGCGGAGTCGGAGCGGCCTGTGATGGTCTGCGGGATCCAGAACGCCAGGGCGAACAGGATGAGGCAGGCGGCCATCGGCCAGGGGTTGCCCAGGCTGAGGAAGGACAGCGAATACAGGGCGCCGAAGAACAGGGCCATCATCAGGACAAACAGCACGACGCTGGATGCCAGGCTGTTTTCGCCGCGCTGGGTCTTGGTGGTGTTGCTGGACATTCGTTCCTCCTCGGCCCCTCAGGGCTCAAAAACTGTGGCGGCAGGGGCTGTGACCGGTGCGCGGTCAGTACGCGGACGAACCCTGTTCGCCCTTGACGATCGCGATGCCGGAGCTGGCGCCAATACGTGTTGCACCTGCAGCAATCATAGCCTGAGCGTCGGCGAGGGAACGCACGCCGCCCGAGGCCTTGACGCCGAGTCCCGGGCCCACGGTGCGGCGCATCAGGGCGACGTCCTCCGCCGTGGCGCCGCCGCCGTTGAATCCGGTGGAGGTCTTCACGAAGTCCGCGCCGGCCTCGACGGAGGCCTCGCAGGCGAGGACCTTCTGGGCGTCGTCGAGCAGTGCGGTCTCGATGATGACCTTCAGGATGGCGCCGCCGGAGTGGACGGCCTCGGCGACGGCGCGGATGTCATCAACCAGGGCGCCTTTGTCGTTGGCGCGTGCCGCGGCGATGTTGATCACCATGTCGATCTCGTCGGCGCCGTCGAGCACCGCGCCGCGGGCCTCGAAGGCCTTGACGTCGCTCGGTGTGGCGCCCAGCGGGAAGCCGATCACGGAGCAGGTCAGAACGCCGGAACCCTTGAGTGCGGTCTTGACGGTCTTGACCCAGATGGGGTTCACGCAGACGGACTTGAAGTGGTACTCGGCCGCCTCGGCGCAGACCTTCAGGACCTCGGCCTCACTGGCCTCCGGCTTGAGCAGGGTGTGGTCGATGTACGAGGCAATGTTGCCCGCGGCGCCCTGGTTGTCGGTGCCGGCGGCGCCGGCGGCCGTGGTGGCTTCGTTGCTCATGGTGGTCCCTTTCCTGGCGGACCTGGTTCATGCCCGGCCCGGCGTGCTGACACGGCGTGTGTCATGGCTTCTCAGTGCACCATCTTGCCATAACAGCACCGGCCGGCGTCGGGCCTACGCCGCCTGCGCGAGGGGCTCCGAGAGGGATGCCTGAAGCAGCGCCGCAGCGCAGACGCCGGCGGCGGAACCGGCGGCAACCAGCAGGCCCAGCCGTACGCCGTCGTAGGCCGCCGCGTCGCCGATGGCCCAGATCCCCGGCACCGAGGTGCGGTAGTCCGTGCCCACCACGATCCCGCCCTGTGCCGCGGTGGCCAGGCCGGCGGTGCGGGCGAGGCTGTCGCGGGAAACGCGCTCTTCGGCGAGGACCACGAGGTCGCCGCTCATGCTGGAGCCGTCGTCGAACACGATCCCGGCGGCGGGCAGCGCGGAGCCGGCGAGGGTGGGGACGACGGCGGACGGGCGCAGCGTGGTGCGGACGGGCCGGACCCCGCGCGCCCGGAGCACCGCCTCGGCCTGGCCCGCGGCGGTGCCTGTGCCCACCAGGATGCCCAGCGGCCTGCGGCCCAGGACCCGGGTGACGTCCTTGACGGCGTCGCCGAGGCGGGTGGCGTCATCGATCGTGGAGTAGCTGAGGCAGCGGCCCGCACCCTCGATCGGCGCCAGGGCCGGCGTCGAACCGGTGGCGATCACCAGCTGGTCGTAGCTGAACTCGAGGCCGTCCGCGGTGGTCACCCGTCGCTCCGCCGCGTCGATGAAGCTGGCCGGCTGCCCGAAGCGGACCGAGACCTGGGGCAGGGCGGCGAGGTCCAGCAGCTCCTCCGGGGCATCATCGCGGTTGCTGAGCACAGTGATGCCGCCGGCGAAAGGGGTGCGAGTGAGCTGGCGGACCAGCGCCTGAGCGGCCGGGCCGGCCCCGGCGACGACGATCCGCGGCCGGGTCTGGGAGGTGGCGGACACGGTGGAGATGGCGGACGCTTCCGTAACGGACATGTGCTGGCCCTTTCGCTGGTGGGCCGGATGTGGCCCGTGTTCTTGATGTTTCCCAGCGTAGGGGGCCGGCTTTTCACGGAGGTTTCCGCGGTGTTGCAGTATTTTCGCGGTTCGTTCGCCAGTTGTTACCAGCTGGTAATGCCGTGGGTCACACCCGGATCCGGTAGCCGCGCTTGACCACCGTCTCCACCAGGCTGCCGTCCGGCAACGCGGAGCGGAGCCGGCTGACGGTCATGTCCAGGGCGTGGACCGATCCGCGCAGCTCCAGCAGGTCGGAGAGCGCCTCGCGGGACAGCACGGCCCCACCGGCCCCCAGCAGCGCCCGCAGCAACAAGAGCGGCGCCGGTGCCAGCTCCACGGCCTCGCCGTCGATCCGCAGCGACCTGCCGCGCAGCTCCACCGCGCCCGAGGCGGTATCCAGCCGCCGTACATGGTTCAGGGCCAGGTGCTCCACGACCAGCCGGATCAGGGCGCCCATCCGGAAGCGTTCCGGGATGAGCGGCTGCACCCCGGCGTCGAGCAGCGGCTGGGCGGTGATGGGCCCGACGACGGCGGTGGCCGCCGTGGTCTTCAGGCTCTCGACGAGCTGTTTGTAGAGGCCCATCTCGTGCGCGGTGCTCCACAGCGCGTCGACGGCGGGGGCGCTCGTGAAGGTCAGCACGTCCAGGTTGCCGGCGCAGGCCGCCTCGATCAGTTTCGGCAGCCGGTCCGCGCCGTCGGGCTTGACCCAGCGGTACGGGGTGACCGTCATGACCTTGGCGCCGGACATCCGGAGGCGCTCCAGCTGGCGCACGTCGGTGTAGCCGTGCAGCTGCACGGCGACGGTCTTACCGCGCACCCCCTCGGCCAGCAGCATGTCCACCAGGGTGGAAGTGGTCTCGTCGCTGCTGATCCCGACGTCGGCCAGCCCGGCCGCGCGGACGGCGCCGCGGGCCTTGGGACCGCGGACGAACATCCGGGTGGCGCCGAGGGTTTCCAGCAGTTGTTCGCCGATGCCGAAGGTGTCCGCCGCCTCGCACCAGCGGCGCATTCCGTAGGCGGTGGTGGCGATGCAGAGCTCCGGCTGGGCCTCGATGATGGCGCGGGTGTCCTCGATCAGCCGCAGGTCCTCCTGGACCGGGGCGATCTTCAGCGCCGGGGCGTGCAGCACCTCGGCGCCGCGCCGTTCCAGGGCCTCGATCAGGTCCTGGGACCGGCGGTGCGAGGTGACCCCGATCCGGAAGCCCTCCAGCGGCAGCTCAGCCTTCTCCGGCGCCTCGTCCGCGGCGGGTGCACCGGGCGAGGGCGCTCCGGCGGCATGGGCTCCCGTGCCGGCGGCGGCGATGGCTTCCAGCGCGCTCACGGCGCTCACGCTCCCATCAGGGACGCGGCGAGGCGGTCCAGTTCGGCTTCAGCTTCGGCGCAGCCGCGGTTGGCCTCGGCCACCCTCACCACCTCGCCGATCACCAGCACGGCGGGGTTGCTGCAGTCCGCGGCCGCCGTCGTAATGCTGCCCAGCTCCGCGATGGTGGTCCGCTGGCCCGGGCGGTAGCCGCGTTCGACGACGGCCATCGGCATGTCCGCGCGCATCCCGGCGCGCCGCAGTCCCGCGGCCAGCTGGTGGAGGGTGCCGATGCCCATCAGCACCACGATGGTGCCGCCCAGCCCGGCCAAGTGCGTGTGTTCCTTCTCGGTCAGCGGGGCGTGGCCGGAAACCACGGTGAACATGTGGCTGACCTCGCGGTGCGTGACCGGGATCCCGGCCGCGGCGGGGACGGAGATGGCACTGGTGACCCCGGAGATCACGCGCACGGGCACGCCGGCCTTCACGCAGGCGGCCACTTCCTCGCCGCCCCGGCCGAAGACATACGGGTCACCGCCCTTGAGCCGGACCACGTTCTTCCCGGCCAGGGCTGCGTCGACCATGAGCTCCTCGATGCCGGCCTGGCTGACGGGGTGGTGGCCGGGCCGCTTGCCCACATCCACAAGCTCCGCCGTCGTCAGGGCGGGCAGTTCCTGGTAGGGGGCGAGGCGGTCATAGAACACGACGTCGGCGTCCCGCAGCGCCTTGACGGCCGCCACGGTCAGCAAGTCAGGGGTCCCGGGTCCGCCGCCCACCAGGGTGACATGGCCGGCGGGGCCGGCGGCGGGCTCTGCCGCGACCGGGATGCCCGTCTCGCGGCAGCGCTCCAGCAGGGACGCCCAGCCCGGCTGGCCATCGTCGACCGCGGCGACCAGGAAGGGCCGCTCCGGCAGTGGGCCGTCGTGGGCTCCGCCGTCGGGGCTGCTGAGCCGGGACACCACGGCCCCGGCCGCCCGGTAGCGCTGGACGGCCTGGCGCGCGGCGGTATCCGAGCCGGTGACGAGGACTTCGCGGCCGCTGAGATCGATGCTGAGCTGCATGTTAGGCCTGGCTTTCGGTAGGAGCAGAAGAGACGGCCGGGCTGGCCGTTGCGGGGCTGGCGTCGGCGTCGGCGGAACGGACCGGGATGCTGGCGGCGATCAGCACCGGCTGCTGGCCGGCCAGCGCCTTTTCCTCGGCCGTGGCGGGGCGCATCTGGCCGCGCTCCGGGACAAAGGAGATCGAGTCGTCCTTTTGGTCCGGGGCGTTGACGAAGGAGCGGAAGCGGCGCAGGCGTTCGGGGTCCTTGAGCGTCTCGGCCCACTCGTCCTGGTAGGTGTCCACATGCTTGGCCATGGCCGCCTCGAGGTCCGCGGCGATGCCGAGCGAGTCGTGCACCACCACGTCCTCGACGTGCTTCAGGCCGCCGTCGAGCTCCTCCTGCCAGCGCGCGGTGCGCTGCAGCCGGTCCGCGGTGCGGATGTAGTACATCAGGTAGCGGTCGATGTACTTCAGCAGGGTCTCCTCGTCCAGGTCCTGCGCGAGGAGCTGGGCGTGGGCCGGCTGGAAGCCGCCATTGCCGCCGACGTAGAGGTTCCAGCCCTTGTCCGTGGCGATCACGCCGACGTCCTTGCCGCGGGCCTCGGCGCATTCGCGGGCGCAGCCGGAGACGCCCATCTTCAGCTTGTGCGGGCTGCGCAGTCCGCGGTAGCGCAACTCCAGCGTGATCGCGAGGGCGACGGCGTCCTGGACGCCGAAGCGGCACCAGGTGGACCCGACGCAGGACTTCACGGTGCGCAGCGACTTGCCGTAGGCCTGGCCGGACTCGAAACCGGCGTCCACGAGTTCCTTCCAGATGTCCGGGAGCTGTTCCAGCCGGGCGCCGAACATGTCGATCCGCTGGCCGCCGGTGATCTTGGTGTACAGGCCGTACTTTTCGGCCACGGCGGCGATCACGCCGAGCTTCTTCGGGGTGATCTCGCCGCCCGCGATCCGGGGGACCACCGAGTAGCTGCCGTCCTTTTGCATGTTGGCGAGGGCGCGGTCGTTGGTGTCCTGCAGGGTCCCGCGGCCGGCGTCGAGCACGTAGGCGCTGTGCTGGCTGGCGAGGATGTTGGCGATGGTGGGCTTGCAGATGTCGCAGCCGGTGCCGGTGCCGTAGCGGGCCAGGATGTCCTCGAAGGAGGCCAGTTCCAGGACCTTGATGGCGTCGAAGAGTTCCTGCCGGGAGAGTTCGAAGTGTTCGCAGAGGGCCTTGGAGACGGCGACGCCGGACTTGGCCAGTTCGCCTTCGAGCAGCTTCTTCAGCATCGGCACGCAGGAGCCGCACTGGGTGCCGGCGCGGGTGCAGCCCTTGAGTTCACCGAGGTCCTGGACCGGGGCGTTGCCCTCACAAGCCCCGCAGCCGTTGACCGCGTCGCGGATGGCGCCGGCGGCCACGTTGTTGCAGGAGCACAGGATGGCGTCGTCCGGGAGCTCTGTCTCCGGGGCCTCGCCGCCGCCGGCCGCGGTGAGGTAGGCGCCGGGTTCGGCGGCCAGTTCGCGGCCGAGCATGGGGCGCAGCGAGGTGTACGGGGTCGCGTCGCCGACGAAGATGCCGCCCAGCAGGGTCTTGGCGTCGTCGGTGGTGACAATCTTCTGGTAGACCCCGCGGGCCGGGTCCGCGTAGACGATTTCAAGCGCGTGCTCGGTCTTGGCGAAGGCGTCGCCGAAGCTCGCGACGTCGACGCCGGAGAGCTTGAGTTTGGTGGCGGTATCGAAGCCCGGGAAGGTCGCTCCGCCGCCGTGCAGCCGGTCCGCGACGATCTCCGCCATGGTGTTGGCAGGGGCCACCAGGCCCAGGCACATGCCGCCGAAGTTGGCTACCTCGCCGATCGCCCAGACGCCGGGCACCTGCGTGGAGCAGTCATCGGAGATCACGACGCCACCGCGCGGGCCGAGCTCGAACTGCTGCACGCCGCTCTGCCCGTCCGGGCCGTTCGCGGCCCGGAACAGTTCGTCGCGGGGCCGCACGCCGATCGCGACGATCACGATGTCGGCCTCAACGGTCCGGCCGTCGGCCATCAGCACGCCGGTGACCTGGCCGTCGTCGTCGGAGAGGACCTCGGCGGGAAAGACCCCGCCGTGGACGGTGAAGCCCTTGGCCTCGATCAGCCGGCCCAGCGCCTGCCCGGCGCCCTCGTCCAGCTGGGTGTTCATCAGCCAGGGTGAGCCGTTGATGACGATCGGGACGGCGCCGAGTTGTTCCGTCCCGGCCGCGGATTCGAGGCCCAGCAGGCCGCCGCCGATCGTGACGGCGTTGACCTTGCGGCCCAGCTTCGCGGTGAGTTCCGCGATCGCCTGGTTGATGGCCCGGACGTCCTCGAGGGTGCGGTAGACGTGGGTGAGTTCGGCGCCGGGGATGGGCAGGCGGGCCGCGTCCGAGCCGGTCGCGACGACCAGTTCGTCGTACGGGTAGACGGTGCCCGCGGCGGTTTCCACGGTTTTGGCGGCGGTGTCGATGCCGGTGACGCGCTCGCCGGTCCTGAGCGTGAGGGCGTCGTGGTCCCACATTGACGCGCTTCCCAGCGTGAGGTCCACATCGGCGTCGGTGAGCGCCTTGCTGAGCGCGACGCGGTCGTAGGGCAGGTGCGCTTCCTCGGTGAGGACGGTGACCTGCCAGCCGTCAAGGCCGCGGGCGTGCATGGCATCGGCGAAGCGGTGCGCGGCGGGTCCGCCGCCGGCGACGACGACCCGGCGCGGGGTCTGCCGGGATTCCGTCCGGGAGCGTTCGTTTTCGGGGCTGGCGGTCTGTCCGGTCACGGGTGGCCTTTCGTTGGGCCGCAGGCGGTGCTCTGCAACGGTTCGATCCAGCTGCTTCGATCGACCCGTGCTGTCAGCAGCATCGATCGGCTGGTCCGTTCAGCGTAGGGACCGGCAGTTTCGCTTCAGTTTCCCTTTTGTTTCGTGATCTTAACTTCTGCATCACGGATGCGTTTCGGGCCGCGTGAGGTCTCTTTTACCGGCCGGACACATTGGCAGCACGCCGTTGAAACACCGCGGTCCTAGCGTGGAGCCGTGGCCGCAGTTGTGGCCGGGAATCTTTGAGAGGGGCCGACATGACTGCCGTACTGGAAAGCGCAGCCCGCAGCTTTGTGGAGCGAACCGCCAGCGAAACCGGCTGGCACCGGGTGTGCGCCGTGGAAGACCTGGAGCCCGGCTGGGGCGAGGCCGCGCTGATCGCCGGCCACCAGGTGGCCTTGATCCGTACCGCGGCCGGTGAGGTTTTCGCCGTCGAGCACGCCGATCCTGCCACCGGCGCCCATGTCATGGCCCGCGGCATCACCGGTTCCCGCGGTGTCCGCCCGACGCTGGCTTCGCCGCTGCACAAGGAGGTCTACGACCTCGGAACAGGGGAGTGCCTCGGCACCCCCGGGCTGCGCCTGGGCACCTACGCCGTCCGGGTGATGGACGGCTTCGTCGAGGTGGAGCTCTAGAGCCCCAGCGCCTCGCGCACGTCGGCCAGGACGCCGTCCAGGGCCGCACGGGCTTCGAGCCGCGCCTGCGGCAGTTCGGCGGCGGATCCGACGCTGCGGATCACCTCGAGGTAGCACTTAAGCTTGGGTTCGGTGCCGCTGGGGCGGATGATGACGCGGCTGCGGTCCTTCGTCAGGTAGAGCAGTCCGTCGGTGGGCGGGAGCTGTTCGCTGCCCTGGGCCAGGTCTGCCACGGTCTCGACGGCGGAGCCGCCGAAGGAGTCGGGCGGGCTGACCCGCAGCCGGTTCATCATGGCGTCCAGCAGGCCCAGGTCCGCAACCCGGATGCTGAGCTGGTCGCTCGCGTGCAACCCGTGCACCAGGTACAGCTCGTCCAGGGTGTCGAAGATCGTCTTGCCCTCGGCCTTCGCGGCCGCGGCGAGTTCGGCGATCAGCACGGCGGCGGAGATGCCGTCCTTGTCCCGGACCAGCGACGGCGCGACGCAGTAGCCCAGCGCCTCCTCGTAGCCGTAGAGCAGGCCCGGCACACGGGCGATCCACTTGAACCCGGTGAGGGTTTCCTCGTGGGCGTAGCCCGCGGCCGCGGCGATGCGGGCCAGCAGGCGGGAGGAAACGATCGAATTGGCGAAGACGCCGGTAGCGGCTCCCCCCGCGGCCCCGTCGCCGGTGGCGGCCAGCCGGGCCACGACGTGCGCCCCCAGCAGGGCGCCCACCTCGTCCCCGCGCAGCATCCGCCAGGCGCCGGTGTCCGGGTCCTTCGCGGCAACCGCGGCGCGGTCGGCGTCGGGGTCATTGGCGATCACAATGTCGGCGTCCACCCGGGCCGCGGTTTCCAGCGCGAGGTCCAGCGCGCCGGGCTCCTCGGGGTTGGGGAAGTTCACGGTGGGGAAGTCGGGGTCCGGTTCCGCCTGCTCGGCCACCAGTGTGACGTCGGTGAACCCCGCGGCCTTGAGTACGGCCACGGCCGTCTCGCCGCCCACGCCGTGCATGGGCGTCAGGACGATCTTCAGCTCGCGGGCCGGGAAGCGCTCCGGCACGGCGAGGGCGGCGACGGCTGCCTCGTAGTCGGCGGCGATGGAGGGATCCAGCACCGTCCAGCCCCCGGCGGCCAGGGCAATCGAGTCCAGCGCGCCGACGGCGTCGATCTCCGCGGCGATCAGCGCATCGTACGGCGCCACGATCTGGGCGCCGCGTCCGCTCTCCTCGACGGCGTGGCGGCCAAGGTAGACCTTGTAGCCGTTGTCCTGCGGCGGGTTGTGGCTTGCCGTGACCATCACGCCGCCGTCGCAGTCCAGGGCGCGGACCGCGTAGGCGAGCAGCGGCGTGGGCAGCGCGGCCGGCATCAGGAACGTCTCGATGCCGGCGGCGGTGAAGATCGCGGCGGTTTCTTCGGCGAAGATGTCGGAGTTGTAGCGGGCGTCGTAGCCGACGACGGCGCGCGGCCGGGTCCCGGGAGCGGCCTGCGCGACAGCGCTGCCGAGGAATGCGGCGAGGCCCGCGGCGGCGCGGCGCACCACGACGCGGTTCATCCGGTTCGGCCCGGCGCCGAGGGCCGCCCGCAGACCCGCGGTGCCGAACTGGAGTGTGCCGCTGAAGCTGTCCGCCAGTTCCTGCCGTGCTCCTGCGGCTCCCTCGTCGGCGAGGCGGACCAGCTCGGTCAGGGCGGCGGCGGTCGCGGGATCCGGGTCCTGGGCCGCCCAGGTGCGGGCGTCGCTCAACAGTCGGGTCAGTGCGGCATCGGAAGACGTCATGGGTACCAAACTAGCGTCAAAGCTGGGCCCGGCGCGCCCCGACAAGCGCGGGCGGGGCTTACAGTTCCATCACACCCGGCCGGCGAAGGGCGCGCGGGTGGGCACATCACGGCAGTGTTTCCGGCCGGCACTGCCGCGAAGTGTCAGCTCGGCGCAGGTCTTCCGAAGGATCGGCTCAAGACCGGCGCGAAGGCAGTGGCGGGTCATTGACACCCATTTTTCCGGACACGTAACGTCTGGAATATGAAAATGGGCCGTGGGGTGGAATGGGCCGTGCATTCGTGCGTCAACATGGCCTGGACGCCGCCGGGGGAGGCCGTGAACAGCGCCAGGCTCGCGGCCTTGTACAAGCTCCCCGCGGCGTACCTGAACAAGCAGCTCCAGGCCCTGGTCCGCGCCGGGATCCTGACCTCGGTCTCGGGCCCGCGCGGCGGCTTCCACCTCGCGCGCAGGCCGGAGAACATCAGCGTGCTGGATGTGGTCCTGGCCCTGGAGGGGCAGGAGCCGGCCTTCCGCTGTGAAGCCATCCTCGGCGACGTGCCGGAGGCTGACCGGCAGGAGAACTTCGTCCGGACCTGCCTGATCTCCCAGACCATGCGGCAGGCGGAGCTGGCCTGGCGGCAGGCGCTGGCTCGGCAGACCATTGCCGGGATCGCCGACTCGATGGAGCGTCGGCTTCCCGGCGACCGCGACAAGGCCGTCCGCCATCTGACCGCGGGCCTCGGCTAAGGGGCGCGCCGGCGCGCGGGCCGCGGCCCGCAAGGGCCGGCTCAGAGCTTGGCGATGATCTCCGCGAGCAGCTTGGAGATGCGCGGACCCGCGGCCTGGCCGGCCTCCAGGACCTCGGCGTGGCTCAGCGGCACCGGGCTGATGCCGGCGGCGAGGTTGGTCACCAGCGAGATGCCGAAGACCTCCATGCCCGCGTGGCGGCCGGCGATGGCCTCCAGCGCGGTGGACATGCCCACCAGGGACGCGCCGATCCGCTTGGCGTACTGCACCTCTGCCGGCGTCTCGTAGTGCGGGCCGGTGAACTGTGCGTAGACGCCTTCGTCCAGGCTGGGATCGACCTCGCGGGCCAGGCCGCGGATCCTCGAGGAGTACAGGTCGGTGAGGTCCACGAAGGTGGCGCCCTCGAGCGGGGACGTGGCGGTGAGGTTGATGTGGTCGCTGATCAGCACGGGGGTGCCCGGCGCCCAGTCCTCGTTCAAGCCGCCGCAGCCGTTGGTGAGGACCAGCGTCTTGCAGCCGGCGGCGGCCGCGGTGCGCACGCCGTGCACGACGGCGCGGACGCCCTTGCCCTCGTAGTAGTGCGTGCGGGCGCCCAGGACCAGCGCGCGCTTGCCCTCCCGGGTGAGGACCGAGCGGATGGTGCCCACATGGCCCACCACGGAGGGTGAGGAGAAGCCGGGGACCTCGTCCGCGGAGAGCGTGGCGGTGGTCTCGCCGATCAGTTCGGCGGCGTCGCCCCAGCCCGAGCCCAGCACCAGCGCGACGTCGTGGCTGTCGACGCCGGTCTCTTCGGCAATGTAGTCGGCGGCGGCGCGGGCGGCGTCGAAGGGGTCCGTGTTCAGGAATTCTGTATTACTCACTGGTACAAGCTACCGTGCCCGTGCCGCACCGCACAGCATCTTTATTGGTGGCGCCGGTCCGGATGATGGACAATGGATGATTGTGACTACGCATCCCGATTTCAGCGCACCCCGGATCGCAATTCTCGGCGGAGGGCCCGGTGGCTACGAAGCCGCCATGGTCGCAGCCTCCCTGGGAGCGCAGGTCACCATTATTGAGCGCGCCGGACTCGGTGGATCCGCGGTCCTGACCGACGTCGTGCCTTCCAAGACCCTGATCGCGACGGCGGACCTGATGACCCGCGTGGGGGAGGCCGGCGAGCTGGGCGTCAAGTTCGACCTCGACGGCGGCGACTGCAGCCCGACGATGCGTGCGGACCTCAAGCACATCAACGACCGCCTGCTGGGCCTGGCCCGGCAGCAGTCCGCCGACATCCAGAAGGGCCTGGAGGGCCAGGGTGTCCGCATCCTGCTCGGCTCCGGCAAAATGCTGGACAACCACACGATCGAGGTCCTCACCTCCGAGGGCACCGAGACGATTGAGGCCGACGCCATCCTGCTCGCCGTCGGCGCCCACCCGCGCGAACTGCCCACGGCCCGGCCGGACGGCGAACGCATCCTGAACTGGGCACAGATCTACAACCTGGACGAGCTGCCCGAGGAACTGATCGTGGTGGGTTCCGGCGTCACCGGGGCCGAATTCGCCTCCGCCTACAACGGCCTGGGCTCCAAGGTCACCCTGATTTCTTCCCGCGACCGGGTGCTGCCCGGCTCGGACACGGACGCGGCCGAGGTGCTGGAAGGCGTCTTCGAACGCCGCGGCGTGAAGGTGCTGTCCCGGGCCCGTGCAGAGACCGTGGAGCGCACGGAGGACGGCGTCGTGGTCACCCTCGGCGACGGCTCCAAGGTCACCGGCAGCCACTGCCTCGTGGCCGTGGGCTCCATCCCGAACACCGCCGGGATCGGCCTGGATGAGGCCGGCGTCGCGCTGACCGAGAGCGGCCACATCAAGGTCGACGGCGTCTCGCGCACCACCGCGCCGAACATCTACGCCGCGGGCGACTGCACCGGCGTGCTGGCCCTCGCCTCGGTCGCGGCCATGCAGGGACGCATCGCGATCGCGCACTTCCTTGGCGACAGCGTCACCCCGCTCAAGCTGCACCAGGTGGCGTCGAACATCTTCACTTCCCCGGAGATCGCCAACGTCGGCGTCTCCGAGGCGGAGATCGACTCCGGCAAGTACCAGGGCGACGTCGTTAAGCTCTCGCTGAAGAGCAACGCCCGCGCCAAGATGCGCAACCACAAGGACGGCTTCATCAAGATCTTCGCCCGCAAGGGTTCCGGCACCGTGATCGGCGGCGTCGTGGTGGGGCCGAACGCCTCCGAGCTGATCTTCGCGATCTCCCTCGCGGTGACGCAGAAACTGCACGTCGACGACGTCGCCAGCACCTTCACCGTGTACCCGTCACTCAGCGGCTCCATCTCCGAAGCCGCGAGGCGCCTGCACGTCCACATGTAGCTGACCGGCAGTTCCTTTCGGTCAGGAAAAGCCAGCACCGGCGTCCCCAGGGCGCCGGTGCTTCGCTTTAAGCCGGTGCTTCGCTTTGAGCCGGGGCTTCCCTAAAGAGGGGAGCCGCGGAGCGGTCGCGCCGTCCGCGGCGGCAGGTTCGGTGGTCGACTAGTTTACATTCTGACATTTCATGCATATATTGTCGGAATGAATAGCCGTCCAGACGAAATCATCGACGCGGCCTACGTGTGCTTCACCCGCCACGGTGCCCGCCGGACCACGATGCACGACCTGGCGGAGGAAGCCGGTATTTCCCGGGCGGCCCTGTACCAGTACTTCCGGAATAAGGAAGACGTGTTCCGGGCGCTGGTCGAGCGCCTGCTGGCCGGTGCCCTCTCCGCCTCCGAACGCGCGGCGGAAATGGAAGGGCTCCCCGAGGCGCGGCTGGCAGGGATCCTGTCGGCCAAGCTCGGCCTGGTGATGCAGATCTGGCGGGACAGCCCGGCACATGCGGCAGAACTCCTTGGCGTCGACACCCGCCTGAGTTCGGACGTGCTTGGACGTTACGACGAGGCAATGCTCGGTCTGCTGACGCGGACGGTTCAGGACTCTTACCCGGCGGCGGACGCCCCGGAAGCGGCCGAGATCCTGCTGGCCTTCACCCGCGGCCTGGAAGCGGGAGTCTCTGATCCAGCCGCCCTGCCCGAGAGACTGCGTCGGGGCGTCGAAGTCTTCGTCGCCGGTCTCAACAACCTCACCCCTATGAAGGAACAACCATGACCACAGCAGTACTGATCACCGGAGCCTCCTCCGGCATTGGCCGTGCGACGGCCGAACGGCTGCTCGCCCGACCCGGGTTCACCGTCTACGCGACGGCGCGAAAACCCGAGGCGATTGCCGACCTGGGGTCTGCCGGAGCCAAAATCCTGGCGCTCGACGTCACCGACGAAGAGTCGATGGCCGCGGCCGTTCGCGCCGTCGAGGAACAGCACGGCAGCGTCGGAGTCCTCATTAACAACGCCGGTTACGGCGAGTACGGGACGATCGAGGAAGCCGAACTGGATGCGGTCAGGCGGCAGTTCGAGACCAACGTCTTCGGCTTTTCCCGGATGATCCAGCTGGTCCTGCCGGGGATGCGGGCCGCCGGGGCCGGGCGGATTGTCAACATCGGTTCGATGGGAGGCCGGGTCACGTTCCCCGTCGGCGGCTACTATCACGCCACCAAGTACGCCGTGGAGGCCATCACTGACGCGCTCCGCTTCGAGACCGCGCCCTTCGGCATCCACACCTCCTTGATCGCCCCGGGCCTGATCCGCACCGGCTTTGGTGCCACAGCCTCCCGGACCTTGGCCGCCTCCGGCAACGCGGCAGGACCGTACGCGGCACTGCGGGCTGCCGCGGACGAGCAAATGGCCACCTCCTACGCCTCGCCGTTCCTCGCTGCCGAACCGGACGCCGTCGCCAGTGCGGTTGAGCACGCCGTGACGTCCCGGCGGCCCCGGGCCCGCTACACCGTCACCCCGGCCGCCAAAGCCATCGTCCAGTCCCGGCGGTTCCTGGGCTCGGGACTTTTCGATGCCTACCTCCGCCTACAGTTCAGGAGCAGGAAATGAAGGCGGAAAGGGAGGAACGGGCGGAAGTCTCCGCCGGTTCCTCCCTTTCCGTTCTCCGCTCTTCGGACTCGTCTTAGAACGGGTACGGGGCGATGTCCGGGCGCATGGTGAGCCACTGGAGCTCGGTGAAGGACTCCATATTGGCGTGGTGGCCGCCGATCCGTGAGCCGTTGCCGGAGTTCTTCGTCCCGCCGAACGGCGAGTTCGCCTCGTCGGAGACTGTCTGCTCGTTGATGTGGACCTTGCCGGAGTCCAGCCGGTCCGCGATGGTCATGGCCATGCCGACGTCGCCCAGGATGCCGATGGACAGGCCGTATTCGTTGTCGTTGGCCAGCGCCACGGCCTCGTCCAGGGTGGAGAACTTCATCACCGGGGCCACCGGGCCGAAGATTTCGTCCTTCCACGCCGGGCTGTCTTCGGCCAAGTCCACCAGCACGGTGGGCTGGTAGAACCGGCCGTCGTGGGTGCCGCCTGCGGCCAGCCGTGCCCCGGCCTGCACCGCGTCCTGGACGATCCCGTCCACCCGGTGCAGCTGCCGTTCGTCGATCACCGGGCCGAGGGCCACGGTGCCGCTCTTCGGATCGCCCACCGGCAGATGCCCGGCCTTCTCGGCAAGGGCGGCGACGTAGTCGTCGTAGATGTCCTCGTGCACTATGTGCCGGCCTGCCGCCATGCAGATCTGGCCCTGGTGCATGAACGATCCGAAGGCCGCCGCGGACGCCGCCTTGGCCAGGTCGGCGCCGGGCAGCACGATCAGCGCGTTGTTGCCGCCCAGCTCGAGGTGGGCACGCTTGAGCAGCCGCCCTGCCGTTTCGCCGATCTTGCGGCCGGCCGCCGTCGAGCCGGTAAAGGCGATCACCCGGACTTCGGGGGCCTCGACGACGGCGGCGCCGATGTCCGCGCCGCCGGGCAGCAACGAGAGCAGTCCCTGCGGGAGTCCGGCCTCCTCGAAGATCCGCATCACGCTCACGCCGCCGCAGACTGCGGTGCGGGGGTCCGGCTTGAGCAGCACGGCGTTGCCGAGGGCCAGGGCGGGGGCGACGGCGCGGATGGACAGGATCAGCGGGAAGTTGAACGGCGCGATCACCGAGACCACGCCCACCGGCCGGCGTCGGGCGAAGGACCAGCGGTTTTCGTTGGAGGTGAGCACGTCGCCGGCCGGGAGTGAGGGCAGCGCGGAGGCGTCGTAGCATTCGTTGGCGGCGATGTGCGTTTCGAGTCCGGCCTTGGGCGGGATGCCGCCGGATTCGCGCACGATCCAGTCCTGGATTTCCGCGGCGTGCTCCTCCCAGAGCTGCCCGGCGCGGCGCAGTACGGCGGCGCGGTCCTCGGGGTTGCGGGCGGCCCATTCCTTTTGTGCCGTGGCGGCGGCCGTGGCGGCCTCCCGGACGTCCGCCACGGAGGCGATGCCGTAGCTGCCCAGGGTGTCGCCGGTGGCCGGTTCGACGGCGTCAGCGGTCCCGCCGCCGCCGGTGCGCCAGCCGTTGAGGTAGATCTTGCCCTCCCAGAGGGCGGAGTCGAGCAGGGACATGTCTGTCCTTTCATCGTGGGGCTGCCTCGGGCGGCCGTGCGCCGGGCCGAAAGCGTACGGGCCGATCCCGTCCATCACATGCTGTGCCGCCGCCGCCGTCAAGACCCTCCGGTGACATTCGGCCCTAGCCCGGCGCTAACGGGTGCTCGCACAGTGGACCATGGCCAACATTTACCTTCCCTTCGGGACCGTCGAGGGCCAGACGGCCCGGATCGCCGAGTACATCGCCTACGTCATCCGTGAACACGGCCACGCGGCACGGACCGCCGATCTCCAGACCTCCGGCGACGTCCTCCCGAACGAGTACGACGGCGTCATCGTCGGCGCCTCGGTCCACATGGGCAAGCACGAGGGGTTTGTCACGGATTTCGTCCGCGCGAACAAGGCCGCGCTGGAACGGCTGCCCTCAGCGCTGTTCTCGGTCAGTCTCGCCGCGCACGGGGACGAGGAGAGCGCGGAAGGCTATGTGGAGAAGTTCGAGGAGGAGACCGGCTGGCGTCCGGCGCACGTCGGCCTGTTCGCCGGCGCGCTGCCCTACACCCAGTACGGCTTCCTCAAACGGCACATGATGAAGAGGATCGTCAGCGGCCAGGGCTCCCCGGACACGGACATGTCGCGAGACTACGTCTATACCGAGTGGGACGGCGTCCGGCGCTTCGCGGAGGACTTCCTGGCCGGGCTGCCGCCAGCCAGCGCTTAGACGGCAGCCGCCCGAACGCTTCCCGACGTCGAACTGCCGCGGGCCATCCGGGCGGCCAGCGGGTAGACGACACCGGTGACCAGCGGGACCACGCTTGCCGCGGCGAGCGAGGCGATTGGACCGGACCGGCCGAACACCGTGATCAGCAGCGGCAGCGAACCCAAGGCCAGCAGCAGCCACCCGGCCAGGGCGGTCCGCTTCAGCCCCAGGATGGCGGCCGGGAACGCCAGGGCGACGACGCCGACGGCGAGCACGGGTCCGTTCACTTCCTGGAAGCTGCGCGCCATCGTCGAATCGACGGCAAACCACACGCAGAGCGCGACGAAGGCCGCCGTCAGTGCCACAAGCAGGGGAGCGGCCCCTGCCGGCCAGAACCAGGCGAGGGCCGCGAGGACCAGCATCGGCCCCGCCCAGGCCAGGAGCACCGTCAGGCCGGCCGGCCCGCCCGGCTCCTCCATGGCGTAGCCGCCGATGAACGCCCCGCCGAACACGGTGAAGACCGCCATCAGCACCGCGCCCGCCCTCGTCAGCGCCGTCGCACGCCGCTGCGGATCCTTCTGCCGGGTGAGGACAACTCCGAGCACGACGGCGACCACGACGACGGCGGCTACGGCCAGGATGATGGGGACCGACATGGGTGCCTCCTGGGACGGTGGGATCCTGTGCCCATTGAAGCCCTATGGGGAGACGCAGCCAAGGGGAGAAAGGCCTCACGTGGACCAAACGGACGACAATTCCGGTGCGGGCGACCAGGGATTAAGTCCTCTATCTCCGGCCGTGACGCCTATGCGATAGTGTCGGCCATGGCAAAATCCCGCAAAAATGACGGATCGTCTGCCGGCTTTGTAGTCGCGCTAATCGCCATCGCGCTGGTGGTCACATTCTGGCAATGGATCCTGCTGGGGATCATCCTTTGGATACTCGTCCGGATTCTGTGGAAGGTCCATGTCAGCAAGGACGCCGAACCGTATCCGGAGCCGAAAAGGCAGCGGCCAGCCAAGTCTGAGCCCGTCCGGATCAAGCCGGTACCCAAGGGCGTCCTGGAATTCGCAGCCAAGCCTAGGCCCATGCCAGCGCGTGAGTTGCCGTCACCGGACTACCTGCCCAGATGGAACACCACCCGCCGGTTTTACACTGATCGTGAGCATGATGACTGGCAGAAGCAGTTCGACAGCGTGGCTTAGCAAAGCACTGCCGGAGGCTCGGGTGCACAGACGCGATCGCTCCTGAACTTTTCTTCGGACTGCCCGACGTCAGTACAATCAGGCACCTAAGCCACGGCCCCCTGGAAGTGCTTTTCGATGAGCCCCTTGATGTCCTCGTGGCAGCCGCCGCAGCCGGTTCCGGCGCGGGTGGAAGCTGCGACCTCGGCCACCGTCCCGCAGCCGGAGGAAACCGCGGCGGCAATGGATGCCCCGCTCACCCCGGCACACCGGCACACCGTGCGCTCCGGATCAGTAGCCGTAGCCCCCGCCTGGTCCGGTCCGTCCAGGCGCAGCAGCAGCGACCGGTCCGCCGGGAGCTCCGCGCCGCGCTCAAAGAGCTGCACCAGCTCCGCCGCGGTGCGTGGCATGCCCACGGCCACCAGACCCTCGAGCACGCCGGCGCGCGTGGTCATCTTGACGTAGCGGCCGTGCTCGGGATCGGCCCACTGGGCCACCTGCAGCCGGGCCCGGCCGCCAACAGCCCCGGCGGTCAAAGCTTCCTCGTCCCACGGTTCGGCGGAAACATCTCCGGCCACGGCCATGGTCAGCCCGCGGGCCTTGAGCACCAGCACGCCCGGCTGTTCCGCCGGCAGTGGCGGCAAGGCGTCGGCCTCACCGGGAACGCCGGAGGCCAGCAGCGTCAGGTACCCAGCGAGCCATTCGGCCTGCCGCCAGCCCGGTCCCACCAGCCCGGACGGGCCGCGGGCGCTCCGGCAGACCATGCAATCCGGCTCGGGGCAGCGGACCTCGGCGCAGTCTCCGATCGCGAAGATGTGGGGCTCGTGGTGCGCCCGTAGCCGGTGGTCCACCAGAATGCCGGCCGCGGTCGACAGCCCGCAGCCCTCCGCGAGTTCGGTCCGCGGCCGGACACCGCAGGAGAGCACCAGCAGCTCGCCGTCGATCGCGGAACCGTCCTCCAGCAGCAGCGCCGAGAATCCGCCGTCGGCCCCGGTCTCGACGGCGACCGAGCGCGCGTTGCCGGCTACCCGCACGCCGCAGTTCCGCAGCGAAGCCGCGAGCACGGCGCCGCCGCCGCGGTCAATGTTGCGCCCCAGCGGGTGCGGGCCGTTGTGCACCACGGTCACGGCGGCGCCCTCCTCGGCCGCGGCCAGCGCCGTCTCGAGACCAAGCACACCGCCGCCGAGGACCACCACCCGCTTGTCTCCGGCCACCGCCGCCTGCAGCGCCGCGGCATCCGCCAGGTCCCGCAGCGCCGTCACGCCGGCGGGCAGCACCGGGGCGGCCGGATCCGGGTTCAGCCCGGTGAGGTTGGGGATCATCGGACGGGAACCGGTGGCGAAGACCAGCCGGTCGTAGCCGGGGGAGCTGCCGTCGGTGAGCAGGACCCGCTGCCGGGCCCGGTCCACCCGGCGGACCCGGACGCCCAGCCGGACGTCGACGCCGTCGGCCACCAGTGCGGCCGCGTCGGCCAGCGCCAGGGCGCCAGCCGTGGTCCGGCCGACGCCGAGGTCGGCCACCAGCACGCGGTTGTAGGCCGCCTCCGTTTCCTCGCCGACGACGGTCAGTTCCACCAGGCCGCCCCGCACCGCGGGCAGCAGTTCGTCGATCAGCCGTGCCGCCACCGGGCCGAAGCCCACCACCACAATCCGCTCCGTCATGATGCACCATCCATCTGCAGGACTTCGGCCTGCACTTTTTCGACCCGGGAGCCTGCCACAGCCGGGCGCACCCACACCGTGCTGGTCTTGAACTCCGGCATCCCCGAGACCGGGTCCGTGGCAGCCTCGGTGAGGCGGTTGGCGCTCTCCGGGCCGGGGAAGTGGAACGGCAGGAACACCGTTTCGGGACGGATCCCCGCGCTCAGTTCCGCCCGGCAGAGGACCTCGCCCCGCCCGTTGGCGATAGCGACGACGTCGCCCTCGGCGATGGCCTGCGCCGCGGCGGCGGCCGGGTGGATCTGCAGCCGGGCCTCTGGCCGGGCGGCGGCGAGGGCGGCCACCCGGCGGGTCTGGGCGCCGGACTGGTAGTGCTCCAGCAGGCGCCCGGTGATCAGGGTCATCGGGGTGCCCGCCGGGTCAGGACCCGCCGGGTCAGCACCCGCCGAGACAGCGCCGGCCGCCGCGACCGGAAGCGTCCCACGGCGGGGCGCCACCGGAGCGAACACCGCCCGCCCGTCCGGATGGGCGAAGGAGTCCAGGAACAGCCGCGGCGTCCCGGAGCTCCCGGCAGGGTAGGGCCAGTAGGCTTCCTCGCCGCGGTCCAGCAGGGCGTAGTCGATCCCGGAGTAGTCGGCCAGGCCGCCCGCGGACGCGAGCCGGAGTTCCTCGAAGACCGTCTCCGGATCCTCGCTGAAGGTCGAGGGCGCGTCCAACAATGCAGCCAGCCGGGTCATGATCCAAAGTTCGCTGCGCACCCCGGGCGGGGGAGCGATGGCCCGGCGGCGGCGCAGCACCCGGCCCTCGAGGTTGGTCAGGGTCCCTTCCTCCTCCGCCCACTGGGTGACGGGCAGGACCAGGTCCGCCTCGGCCGCGGTCTCGGAGATAAAGAAGTCGCAGACCACCAGGAAGTCCAGGCTGCGCAGCCCGGCGATCACGGCGTTCGCATCCGGGGCAGAGACCGCCACGTTGGCGCCGTGCACGAAGAGGCAGCGGACGCCGTCGGCCCTCCCCAGGGACTTGAGCAGCTCGACGGCGGGGACGCCGGGGCCGGGGATGGAGGCCTCCGGGACGCCCCACACGCCGGCGACGTGGGCGCGGGCGGCGGGGTCGGTGATCTTGCGGTAGCCGGGGAGCTGGTCCGCTTTCTGGCCGTGCTCGCGGCCGCCCTGGCCGTTGCCCTGGCCGGTGAGGGTGCCGTAGCCGCTGCGCCCCGATCCCGGCAGGCCCAGCAGCAGGGCGAGGTTGATGGCGGCGGTGGCGGTGTCCGTGCCGTCCACGTGCTGTTCCACACCACGGCCGGTGAGGATGTAACTGCCGCCCTGCCGCGCACCTTCGGCCAGCCGCCGGGCGGTGTCGCGGACCAGCCCGGCCGGGACCCCGGTGAGGGTCTGCACGCGCTCCGGCCAGTAGGGGGCGACGCTGCGGGCCAGGGCCGAATAGCCGGTGGTCCGCTCCGCGATGTAGTCGCTGTCCGCCAGGTCCTCGTGGATCACCACGTGGGCCAGGCCCAGCAGCAGGGCGAGGTCGGTGCCCGGCAGGGGCTGCAGGTGCAGGCCGCCGCCGTCGGCGGTGAACGCCGCGGTGGCGGAGCGACGGGGGTCGACGACGATCAGCCCGCCGGCGTCGCGGGCCCCTTGCAGGTGCTGGACGAACGGCGGCATGGTCTCGGCGACGTTGGAGCCAAGCAGCAGGACGGTGTTGGCGGAATCCAGGTCCGCCAGCGGGAACGGCAGGCCCCGGTCCAGGCCGAAGGCGCGCATCCCGGCCGCGGCGGCCGAGGACATGCAGAACCGGCCGTTGTAGTCGATCCGCGAGGTGCCCAGGGCCAGCCGGGCGAATTTGCCCAGCTGGTAGGCCTTCTCGTTGGTGAGGCCGCCACCGCCGAACACCCCGACGGCGTCCGGCCCGTACGCGGCACGGGTGTCCTTGACCGCGGCGGCGGTGAGTTCCAGCGCTTCCTCCCAGCTGACCGGGCGGTGTACGCCGTCGGGGCCCCTGAGCAGCGGCTCGGTGACGCGCCCCGGGTGCTCCAGCAGCGAGGCCGAGGTCCAGCCCTTGCGGCACAGGCCGCCGCGGTTGGTGGGGAAGTCCCGGCCGGCCACCTCCAGCGGAGCGTCCGCCGGCCGTGCCGGAACTGCAGCCGCCGGAGCTGCCGCCGGAACGGTCAGTGTCATGGCACACTGGAGCGCGCAGTACGGGCAGTGCGTGGCGGCGCCGTCGGTCATTTAGACGTGTCCTTTTCCGTGGCGGGTGGCGGGGCGCAGGTAGCAGGCCCAGCAGACGGCCAGCATCACCAGGTAGGCGGCGACAAAGCCGTAGAAGGCCGGGGTGTAGGAGCCGCTGGCGGTGTTGGAGGCGTTGAGGACCTGCGGGATCACGAAGCCGCCGTAGGCGCCGATCGCGGAGATCAGGCCCAGCGCGGAGGACGCCAGCCGCTGGGTGGCCACGGTGCTGGCCCCGGACAGGGCGGCCCGGCTGTGCAGGGCGAAGATGACCGGGATCATCCGGTAGGTGGCCCCGTTGCCGAAGCCGCTAGCCGTGAACAGCGCCAGGAACAGGGCCAGGAAGAGCCAGAAGTTGCCCAGCGGCAGGGTCCAGACCATGGTCAAGGTGATGACGGCCATCGCGGCGAACGCGGTCACGGTCATCCGCGCGCCGCCCAGCCGGTCCGCCATCCGTCCGCCGTAGGGCCGGGCCAGCGAACCGACCAGCGGGCCGAGGAACGCCAGGGACAGGGCCACGGTACCGACGCCGATCGAGGAGAAGGCCGGGAAGTAGTCCTTGATCAGCTTCGGGAACACGCCCGCGAAACCGATGAAGGAGCCGAAGGTGCCGATGTAGAGCAGCGCCATGATCCACAGGTGCGGTTCCTTGACCGCGGCGAGCGAGCCAGCGACGTCGCCCTTGGCGCTGGTCAGGTTGTCCATGTACTTCCAGGCGCCGAACGCGGCGAGCAGGATCAACGGGATCCACATCAGCCCGGCCACCGGCAGGTTCACGGCCCCGGCGGCCAGCACGGTGATGGCGACCGGCACGGCGAGCTGGGCGACGGCGGCGCCCAGGTTTCCGCCGGCGGCGTTCAGCCCCAGCGCCCAGCCCTTTTCGCGGGCCGGGTAGAAGAAGGTGATGTTGGCCATCGAGCTGGCAAAGTTGCCGCCGCCGAAACCGGCCAGGGCCGCCACGAGCAGCATGACGCCGAACGGGGTGCCGGGGTTGCCGACGCACAGGGCCAGTCCGGTCGACGGGATCAGCAGCAGCATCGCCGAGACGATGGTCCAGTTCCGGCCGCCGAAGCGGGGAACCATGAAGGTGTAGGGGATACGGAGCGTCGCACCCACCAGGCTGGGCATCGAGATCAGCCAGAAGATTTCGTTGGTGGAGAAGCGGAAGCCGGCCGCGGGGAGCTGGACCACCACGATCGACCAGAGCTGCCAGACCACAAAGCCCAGGAACTCGGCGAAGATGGACCAGTTCAGGTTCCGTCGGGCGATGCCGCGGCCCAGGGACTCCCACTGGGTCTTGTTCTCGGCGTCCCAGTTGGCGATCCAGCGGCCAGGGCGGTACTCCAGCGCGGGGCCGCCGACGGCGGTGCGCTCGGCGGCGGGTGCGGCATCGGCGTCGTGGTTCGGGGAAACGCCGGTTGCGGCGTCGGCAATGCGTTCAGCAGTCACAGGGACCTCCTTCGGGGTGTCCCTCAAAACTAGGGATGCCGCGTTTCCGGGAAGCTCGCGCATTGTTAACGTGCTGTGACGTTTGCCTATCGGCGCATATGTGACGGCGTGAGGCGGCATGGGCGCCGCAACGGGGGTGACCAACAGGTGGGACGACACGAATTGTCCAAATAGTGGAACATTTGTCCATTGCGTGGACACGAGGAACTAATATCAGACATATATCCATTCCTTAGCCGGACGTCTCTCCGCAGGGCGATCCGGTCTTCATGAAAGCGTCACTACATGTCATCCACTGCCACTTCGACGGAGCATGGGTCTGCCAAGCAGGTGAACTCGCGCGGCCGCGTGATCGTCGCCAGCTTGATCGGCACCACCGTTGAGTTCTACGACTTCTACGTCTACGCCACGGCCGCCGTCCTGGTCTTCCCGAAGCTCTTCTTCCCGGGCCAGAACGAAACCACCCAGCTGCTGAGCTCTTTCGCCGTCTTCGGCGTCGCCTTCATCGCCCGCCCGCTCGGCTCGATCGTCTTCGGCCACTTCGGTGACAAGTTCGGCCGCAAGGGCACCCTGGTCGCCTCGCTGCTCACCATGGGCATCGCGACGTTCCTGATCGGCTGCCTCCCGACGGCGACCGTTCCCGGCTGGACCTTCTGGGCCCCGGCCCTGCTCGTCGTGATGCGCTTCGCCCAGGGCCTCGCCCTCGGCGGCGAATGGAGCGGCGCGGCCCTGCTGGCCACCGAGAACGCCCCGGCCAACAAGCGCGCCATCTACGGCACGTTCCCGCAGCTTGGCGCCCCGATCGGCTTCATCATCGCCAACGTGATCTTCCTGGTCTTCAGCTACACCCTGACCCCCGCGGCCTTCGAAGCGTGGGGCTGGCGTGTGCCGTTCCTGGTCAGCGCCGTCATGGTCATCATCGGCCTGTACGTCCGCCTCAAGCTGATCGAAACCCCGGCCTTCACCAAGGTCATCGAGTCCAACGAGGTCGCCAAGCTGCCCCTGGGCCGCGTCTTCAAAACCAGCTGGCGCCAGCTGATCCTGGGCACCTTCATCATGCTGGCTACCTACGTGCTCTTCTACCTGATGACCACGTTCACCCTGACCTACGGCACCCGCGCGTCCAGCCTGGACGCCGCCAAGGCAGCGGCCGAGAAGGCCGGCAAGCCGATGACCGAGGCGGCAGCGGCCGCGTTCGTCCCGGGCCTGGGCTTCACCCGCAACGATTTCCTCTGGATGCTCATTGCCGGCGTCGTCTTCTTCGGCATCTTCACCCTGGTCTCCGGCCCGCTTGCCGAAAAGTACGGCCGCCGCAAGATGCTGATCGCCGTGACCGCGGGCATCTTCGTCTTCGGCCTGCTGTTCGTTCCGCTGTTCAGCGGCGGCTTCGTCGGCACCATGGCCCTGCTGATCATCGGCTTCTCGCTGATGGGCCTGACCTTCGGTCCCATGGGCGCCCTGCTGCCCGAGCTGTTCCCGACCAATGTCCGGTACACCGGCTCGGCCATCAGCTATAACTTCTCGTCCATCCTGGGCGCGGCCGTGGCACCGTTCATCGCCGTCTGGCTCTGGGAACTGGCGAAGGGCAGCCCCGTGCTGGTGGGCGTGTACCTCACGCTCATGGCCGTGCTGACGCTGATTGCCCTGTTCGTGAGCAAGGAAACCCGGGACCTGGACTACGAGAACAACGTAGCCTGACGCTCCTCCCCAGTTAATGAATCGGATGCCCGGCGTGTGAGGTCAACACGCCGGGCATTTCCGTGTCCGGGGAGGGTGCGGCGGGCAGTAACCGGGGAGGAGCGTCCGCAGCGCGGCGTAGACGACGTCGCAGCGCGCTACCGGGCGTAGCGCTCGACGAAGTTGCGCAGGATGGCCATTGGCTCGGTGACGTTGTGCTGCCGGGCCTGGGCCATCAGCTCCTCGGCGGAGTCGGGCGGGAAGTAGCCGGCGTGGCGGTAGATATCGATCCGTGTGGTGAGGCCGTCGGCGTCGAGCTCGGGGTGGAACTGGGTGGCGTAAAGGTTGGAGCGGATCCGGAACATCTGCACCGGGCAGGTCTCCGAACTGGCCAGCAGCACCGCCCCGCCGGGCAGCACGGTGCACGCCTCCTTGTGGCCCACGAACGCCGTGAACCGCTCCGGCAGGCCGCGAAGAAGCGGATCCTGCTGCCCGGCGGAGGTCATGCTGACGGTGACGCCGCCGAGCCCTTCGCCGTAGGTCCGGTCGATCACGGCGCCCTGGTGCAGGCCCAGGGTGCCGACGCCGTAGCAGGCGCCCAGGAACGGGAAGTCCGCGGCCACGATCCGGTCCAGTAAGGCGAACAGCTCGCGCTCCACCCGGTGCTGGACGTCGCTCTTGTGCTCCGCGGGGTCGCTGGAGGTAAACGGGCTGCCGCCCACAATCACGCCGGAATACTCGCTGAGCTCCAGCCGGGGCAGCGGGGCTGCCTCCATCCGGACCCGGTGCAGCTCGGTCTCGGCGAGCCCGGTGTAGCGCAGGTAGGCGAGGTATTCGTCGTCGGCGGCGGCGTCCTCGGCGCGGGAGGCGAGGAGCAGAAATGGCTTCACGTAACTAAGTCTGCCCCCGCCGCCCCCTGGCCGCTATTCGGCCGACTCGCCGTCCTCGATCATGGCGATCACGGCGCCCGCGGAGACGGTCTCGCCGGCCGAAGCGGAGAGCCCGATCACGATGCCGGCGCGGTGCGCGGTGAGCGGCTGCTCCATCTTCATGGCTTCGAGCACGACGACGAGGTCGCCTTCGGAAACCCGCTCTCCCTCGGTGACGGCCACCTTCACGATGGTGCCCTGCATCGGGGAGGTCAAGGCGTTGCCGCCGGCCGGTGCCGCCGTGCCGGCGCTCCGGGAGCGCTTCTTGGCCTTCGCCGGCTTGCCGCCACCGCCGCCGGAGACGGAGCCGAGGGACGCCGGGAGCACCACTTCGAGGCGCTTGCCGCCGACCTCGACGACGACGCGCTGGCGTTCGCCGGCGTCGGCCGCTTCAGCTGCGGTGCCGGTGGGGGTCCAGGCGGGGATGTCGTTGACGAAAGCGGTCTCGATCCAGCGGGTGTGGACCTTAAACGGGCCTTCGGCGGGGGCGAAGTCGGGGTTGCTGACGACGGCGAGGTCGAACGGGATGACGGTGGGGATGCCCTCCACCACCATTTCCTCGAGCGCGCGGCGGGAGCGCTGCAGGGCCTGGGCGCGGGTGGCGCCGGTGACGATCAGCTTGGAGAGCATCGAGTCGAAGTTGCCGCTGATGACGTCGCCCTGCTCCACGCCGGAGTCGATCCGGACGCCGGGACCGGTGGGGTTTTTCAGCCCGGTGATGGTGCCGGGGGCGGGCATGAAGTTCCGGCCCGGGTCCTCGCCGGTGATGCGGAATTCGATCGAGTGGCCGCGGACCTCGGGGTCGCCGTAGCCGAGCTCCTCGCCGCGGGCCAGCCGGAACTGCTCGCGGACCAGGTCGATCCCGGTGACTTCCTCGGAGACGCAGTGCTCCACCTGGAGGCGGGTGTTGACTTCGAGGAAGGAGATGGTGCCGTCCTGGCCGACGAGGAATTCGCAGGTGCCGGCGCCGAGGTAGCCGGCTTCCTTGAGGATGGCCTTGGAGGATTCGTAGAGCCGCTGGTTCTGCTCCTCGGTGAGGAACGGGGCGGGGGCCTCTTCCACCAGCTTCTGGTTGCGGCGCTGCAGAGAGCAGTCGCGGGTGGACACGACGACGACGTTGCCGTGGGCGTCGGCGAGGCACTGGGTCTCGACGTGGCGCGGGGCGTCCAGGAAGCGCTCGATGAAGCACTCGCCGCGGCCGAACGCTGCGGTGGCTTCGCGGACGGCGGATTCGAAAAGCTCGGGGATTTCCTCGCGGGTGCGGGCCACCTTGATGCCGCGTCCGCCGCCGCCGAAGGCAGCCTTGATGGCGACCGGCAGGCCGAACTTGTCGACGAATTCGAGGATTTCCTCGGCGGAATTCACCGGATCGGCGGTGCCGGGAACCTGCGGGGCGCCGACCTTCTCGGCGATGTGGCGGGCCTGGACCTTGTCGCCGAGGGCGGAGATGGCCTCGGGTGAGGGCCCGATCCAGGTGATGCCGGCGGCGATCACCTTGGCGGCAAATTCGGCGTTCTCGGCGAGGAAGCCGTAGCCGGGGTGGATGGCGTCGGCGCCGGAGCGCTGGGCCACCTCGATCAGCTTGTCCATCACGAGGTAGGACTCGGCGGCGGTGTTGCCGCCCAGGGCGTAGGCCTCGTCGGCGAGCTTGACGTGCAGGGCGTCGCGGTCCGGATCCGCGTAGACGGCGACGGAGGCGATGCCTTCATCGCGTGCGGCGCGGATGATGCGCACGGCGATTTCGCCGCGGTTGGCGATCAGCACCTTGCTCAGGCGGTGGGTGCCCGGCGTGGTGGCTGCGGGCACTGGCGTTGCGGACTGCTCCGAATTTGCTGACAAGGCGTCTCCTTCTTTCCTTCAGGGAGCCTAGCGCGGTTTTGTGGGTTCCGCCGATATTACTTGCGGATCCCGCGCGTAAACGGCCGATCCTTTGTGGGGTTCCTACAAGGTGGTGCGAAATGGCTCACGCGGCGCGGACCTCGGAGCCGCCCGGCGTTCACTCGGCGCGGATGTCGGCGGGGTCGGCGGCCCCGCCGGTCCAGAGTTCGGTGACATTCACTTTGGCCTGGCCCAGCAGGCCGCGCAGGGTGGAGATGGAGAGCCCGACGACGGTGTGCGGGTCGCCGTCGACCTTGCGGATGAAGGCCCCGCCGTAGCCGTCGATCGTGAAGGAACCGGCGCACTGGAGCGGTTCGCCGGTGGCGATGTAGGTGTCGATCTCGTCCTCGCTCATCTCCATGAAGTGCACCTCCGCGGAGGAGACGGCGCCGAGCGTCGCGCCCGTGCCGGCGTCGTTGCTGTCACCAGTGCCGTCGTCGGAGGAGTCCGAGTCCGTGTCGCGGCAGTCCACCAGCCAGTGGCCGGTGTGCAGCACGCCCATGCTGCCGCTCATCCGGAGCATCCGTTCCTTGGCGACGTCGGCGGTGTATGGCTTGCCGTGGGCCTCGCCGTCGAACTCGAAGACCGAGTCGCAGCCGATCACCAGGGCGCCGTCGGCCTCGGGCAGCGAGGCGACCGCCTCGGCCTTGGCTCGCGCCAGCAGCAGGGCGGTGTCGTGCGGGTCGGTCACGCCGTAGCGGGCCTGCACGGCGTCCTCGTCGACGTCCGAGACAAGGACGTCGTGGGCGATGCCGGCGTTGCTGAGCAGCTTGGTGCGGGCGGGGGACTGGGAGGCGAGAATGAGGCGGGTCACGGCTCCAGCCTAGTTCCTTGGTCCAGTTGCCGCTGGGCTTCGTTCTGCTGCGCCATATTGTCAGAGGTCACGGGGAGAGTTGGTTCATGGACGGGACCCAAGAACCGGAAGCCAGCCTCCGTGCCGTAGCGGCACTGTGCACCATCGCCCTTGACGGACTGGCGCTGCCCAAGAGCCAGGCGGGCAGGATAGACATGTTGCGCCGGCTCGATGAGCTGACCGCCGCGCTGGCCACAGTCACGACGCGGTGCAATGTGGCCGCGGTCCTCAACCGGACGCCGCTCGCGAAGTATGGCGCGGCCCGGTGGGGAAGCACGCCGATGGCCCGCGAAGCGGGGGAGCGGCTTCTGGTGGCCGTTAGTAATGTCATAGCTCTCCGGGACACTTGAACTATGGACGGCAATCGGCAGCCCGAATTGGCTGCTCCTCCAACAATGGTGCGAAGCGACTACGTCGCGGCGCTGGACAGTGCCGACATGATTGCTGAGATACGGGCTTTGGAAGACCAGAAATCCGGGCTTGCGGCGCGTCAGGCACGGCTCGCCGCCGCATTCGATCTGGCTCGTCGCCGCGAACAAGCCGCTGCCGGGGTACCCGCCGAGAAGCAAGGCTCCGGCGTCGGAGCCGAGATCGCGCTGGCACGGCGGGAATCACCGGCCAAGGGCGGCCGGCTGCTGGGGCTGGCGCGGGCGCTGGTCACGGAGATGCCGCACACCCTCGCCGCCCTCGAAGCCGGGCAGCTGAACGAATGGCGCGCCACCCTGCTGGTCCGCGAAACCGCGTGCCTGCCAGCCGCCGACCGTGCCGCGGTCGATGAGGAACTCGCCGCCGACTCCGGGACCTTCGACGGCGCCGGCGACCGTACCGCTATTGCCGCAGCCCGGGCGGCCGCGTACCGCCGCGACCCGCGATCTGTCACCCAGCGGGCCGCGCACGCCGAAACAGAACGCCACGTCAGTCTCCGCCCCGCGCCGGACACCATGTGCTACCTCACCGCGCTGTTGCCGGTCGCCCAGGGCGTCGCCGTGCAGGCGGCCCTGACCCGGCATGCCGATTCGGTCCGCAGCTCCGGTGACCCCCGCTCCCGAGGTCAGCTCATGGCCGATGCCCTGGTCGAACGCATCACTGGGAAAGCCGGCGGAATCAGCGGCGTCGAAATCCAACTCGTCATGACCGACCGCACCCTGTTTCAAGGCGACAGCGATCCTGCACGGTTGCCGGGGTACGGCATCGTCCCGGCAGGCTGGGCCCGTGCTCTGCTTGAGAACGCGGGGACAGGCAAGTCGAGCGGGGCCGGAGACGAACAACGCCTCCCAGTCTGGCTCCGCCGGCTCTATACCGCCCCCGGCACTGGCGAACTCCTAGCTATGGACTCCCGGGCCCGGATCTTCCCGTCCGGATTGCGCCGGTTCATCCAGGCTCGCGACGACACCTGCCGGACACCCTACTGCGACGCTCCGATCCGGCACCTGGACCACATCGTCCCCTGGCACACCGGTGGCCCAACCACCAGCGGAAACGGCGCCGGACTCTGCGAAGCCTGCAACCACTCCAAGGAGACCCCTGGCTGGAACGCCCAGCCACGCCCAGGACCCGGACGGCACACCATTCAGCTCACCACCCCCACCGGCCACAGCTACCACTCCATGGCTCCGCCGCTACCGGGCGGGACGCTGGCGGGATCCCACCGTCGAATACGCACAAAACGGATCAAAGCGCTCCTCCCCGCGCGCACAATAAACCCGGCGGCCTAGAATCATTGTCTGGAGCGATGCAGGCTGCGCGACCAAGGTCTCCCACCAACAAAGCCGGCCGCCGATCGCAAGGATCGACGGGCGGCAATGGGGGACGGAATGCGGCTACCGTGCCTCGGCCGCGACGGGCTCCACGTAGGCGGCGTCGCCCTCGCCGCCGGCGGGCTTGCGCAGCTTGGCGCCCTCGACGTCGACGTCCGGCAGGATGCGGTCCAGCCAACGCGGGAGCCACCAGGCCTTGCTGCCGAGCAGGTACATCACGGCCGGGACGATCGTCATGCGCACCACGAACGCGTCCACCAGCACGCCGAAGGCCATTGCGAAGCCCAGCGGCCGCACCATGTTCAGGTGCGAGAAGATGAAGCCGGAGAACACGCTGACCATGATGATCGCCGCGGCCGTGACCACGGCGGCCGCGTGGCTGAAGCCGGAACGGACCGCGTGCTTGGCCGTTTCGCCGTGCATGTAGGACTCGCGCATCCCGGAGGCGATGAACACCTGGTAGTCCATGGCCAGGCCGAACAGTACGCCGATCAGGATGATGGGCAGGAAGCTCAGCACCGCGCCAGGGTTCTCGACGCCGAACAGGGTCCCCAGCCAGCCCCACTGGTACACCGCGACGACGCCGCCGAACGCGGCCGCGAGCGAGAGCAGGAAGCCGCCGGTGGCCAGCAGAGGCACCACGATGGAACGGAACACCAGCAGCAGCAGGATCAGCGAGAGCCCGACGACGATCGCCAGGTACGGCGGCAGCGCGGCGCCGAGCTTGCTGGAGACGTCGACGTTGCCGGCGGTCTGGCCGGTGAGGCCGATGCTGACGCCGGTGGAGTCCTGGATCGGGCCCTTTTCGTTGCGCAGATCCGAGACCACTTCGACGGTGCTGGCGCTGGCCGGACCCTCCTTCGGCAGGATCTGGAAGACGGCGGTGCGGCGGTCCTCGCTCAGCGCCAGCGGCACCGCGGCGGCTACGTTGTCCGTCTTGCGCAGGATGTCCGCGACGTCGAACTGCTTGGCCTGCGCCTCGGCGGCACTGAGGCCCGCGGGGAAGTCGCCGACGACGATGATCGGCCCGGTCATGCCCTCGCCGAAGCTCCGCTTGGTGACGTCATAGGCTTTGAACGCCTGTGAGGCGACCGGCTCCGAACTGGCATCCGGCAGGGCGAGCCGGAGCTGGCTGGCGGGCAGGGCCACCACGCCCAGCAGGAGCACGCCAGCCACCAGCGACAGCCAGGGGTGCCGGGTGACGACGCCGCCCCAGCCGTGGCTGCTGCGGTATTCGTCCCTGGCCCGGTCCTCGGTCTCGTGGCCCGGGGCGGCGTTGTGCCGCTCCGCCTTGGCCCAGGCCCGCTTGGAAATCAGTTTGCGGCCCACCAGGGACAGGACGGCCGGCGTCAAAGTCAGGGCAACGACGACGGCGACGGCCACCGTGGCGGCGGCGGAGACACCCATGACAGCGAGGAACGGCAGCCCCGGCACCACGAGGGCGGCGAGGGCAATGATCACCGTGAGGCCGGCGAAGAGCACCGCGTTGCCGGAGGTACCGGTGGCCAGGGCCACGGACTCCTCGGGATCCATCCCGGCGAGCAGCTGGCCGCGGTGCCGGTTGACGATGAACAGGGAGTAGTCGATGCCGACGGCCAGGCCGAGCATGAGCGCCAGCATCGGGGAGATGGAGCTCATGTCTACGGCACCGCTGAGCGCGAACGTGCCGCCGACGCCGACGGCCACGCCGACGATTGCCATCAGCAGCGGGAGGCCGGCGGCGACGAGGGTGCCGAGCATGATGATGAGCACCAGGGCGGCGACGGCGATGCCGATGATCTCCGCGGTGCCGAAGATCTCGGAGATGTCCTCGCTGATTTCCTTGCTGGGCAGGGCGGTCACGTTGGCGGAGGAGACCTCCTTGACGATGTCCTGGACTTGCTGCCGCACCTCCGGCTTGAGGCCGTTGATCGAGGTCTTGAACTGCACCTGGGCGATGGCGGCCTTGCCGTCCTCGGAGACAAAGCGCAGGCCGTTCGAGGCCTCAAGCTGGCGTTTGCCGAGGGCCAGCTTGGCGTTGCCGGCCTCGAGGTCCTTGGTGCCGGCGTCGAGCTTTGCCTGGCCTGCGGCGAGGGCTGCCTTCTGCTGGCCGAGCTGGGCGTCGATCGCCGCGGGCGGCAGCCCTGCGGCGGCCATCTGCTGTTCGGCGCCGACCAGCTGGGCCTTGCCGGCGGCGAGTTCCGCGGAGGCCTTGTCCAGCTGGGCCTTGCCCGCCGCGGCCTTCTGTTCTGCGGCGGCAAGGTCCGTGACGGCCTTGTCCAGCTGGGCCTGGGTGGCGAACGGATCCACGGTCCCCTGGACGTCGGGGAGGTTCTTCAGCTTGGTCAGCGCGGCGGACACCGAGTCCTTGCCGGCCTGGCTGAACTGCGCGTCGTTGGTTTCAAAAACGATGCTCGCCGAGCCGCCCGAGGAGGACGGGAGTTCCTTTTTCAGCTTGTCCGCCATCTGCTGGGTTTCGGTGCCCGGGATCTGGAAGTTGTTGGACAGCGTGCCGTGGAACGCCGCAGCGGCACCGCCGACGGCCACCATGACGGCAAGCCAGAGCGAGATGACGAGCCAGCGGTGGCGGTAGGAGAACTTGCCGAGTCGATAGAGCAAAAGAGCCATGTCAGGACCGATCTGGGGAAGGGGCGGCGATTGGGGTGGCGGCCGGGGCGGCTGCGGGGGAGGCAAATCCGGAGCCCAGCAGGCTCATGGAATCGATCAGTAGCTGGCGCAGGGTGGAGAGCGATTCGGCGGAGAGGGAGCCGGCGCAGCGGGCGAACCAGACATCCATGGCGGCTTTGCCGCAGTAGATCACGGAGCCGGCGAGGGCCCGCAGGTACAGTTCGTCGATTTCGACGTCGGCGCCCCGGGCGAAGCGCTCGCGGGCGGCGTCAATGATCTCAACGGTGCAGTGGTCCCAGGCTTCAAGTTCGGACCGGTTGAGCTGCGGGTTGGACTGGCCGAGGCTGTAGAGCTCGGCCAGGGGCGCCACCGTCATCGGGTCGGCGAGTTCAACCAGGGCAGCCCGCGCGGATTCCAGGATGGGCTCGCCGGCCGGCCGGAGCCGGAACTGCTGGAGCGCCTTGTCCAGGAAGCCGTGCGTCACCGAGGCGATGGCCGCCTCGGTACTGCCGAAGTAGTTAAAGAAGGTCCGGCGGGAGATTCCGGCGGACTCGGCGATGTCCTCCACGGTGAAGTTGCCCGGCCCCCGGGAGCGGAGCAAGCTTAGCGCCGCGTCCGTAATGGCCTGCCGGGTGGCGGCCTTGTTCAGCTCGCGCCGCGAAGGGGTCACGGCGCCGTCGTCGTGGCCGGAAAGAGGAGGAGTGGGCATGCGCTTACACTATGTGCATGTTTGCACTCAGGGCAAGTTTATTCGTCCGCCGCGGCGCCTGCCGTCCGCGCGCTGGTCAGCTGGATTGACTGGCCCGTGGCGCCGGGCTCGCCATCGCCCAGCGGGATTGCAAACACCGCCGTGCCGTAGGCGCAGATCTCCGTCCAGTTATTGGCCATGTGGGCCGTGTCGAACCGCATCGCCACGATCGCGTTGGCACCGCGCTGCGCGGCCTCCGCAACCATCCGCGCCATGACCTCCTGCCGGCTCTCGTAAAGCACCTGGGTCAGTTCGCGCAGCTCGCCGCCGGCCAGGGAACGGAGTCCCGCAACAACCTGGGCGCCGACGTCCCGCGACCGGACGGTCAGTCCCATGACTTCGCCGAAGACGGCGTCAATCCGGTGGCCGGGGATCTCGTTCGAGGTGACGATCAGCATGACCTGAGCCTAGCCATTTTGCGCCCCCGGACAAGGGCTGGTCCGGGGAATGGCATGCCCTGGAAACATTCACAGCAAGATGAAAGGTTGTGGACAGCTCCCGCCGAACCCGCCGGCACACAATGGAAACACGTCTTGCGAAAGACCACTGACCGCAGAGCCGTCGCCGTACGGCAGATCCAGGAGAGCGCACATGTCACGCACGAAGAGAATTACGCTCGGCATTTCCGCCGGTGCCTTGGCCCTCGGCGCCGGTCTCGGAATTGCCGGGATGGCCTCCGCCACCACGACGCCGACCCCCGGCCCCACCTCCAGCGCCTCGCTGGACGGCAGCAACGGGCCGGGAGGGGGCATGGGCATGCGCGGCGGCCACGGCCATGGCGGCGAACGCGGCGGCTTTGGCGGAGCGCGGGCGTCCGAACTCGCCGCCAAGCTCGGCGTCGACGAAGCCAAGGTCACCGACGCGCTGAAGGCCTTCCGCGACGCCCACCGGCCCGCCGCCCCGCCGGCCGAAGGCACCAAGCCGGACCGTGCGGCGATGGAGGCCGAGCTGGCCAAGTCCCTCGCCTCCTCGCTGGGCATCGACGAGGCCAAGGTCACCGCGGCCCTGACGGAGCTCCGTACCGCCGAACAGACGGAACGCGCCGCGGCGCTGAAAACCAGGCTGGACAAGGCTGTCAGCGACGGCACCCTGACCCAGGCCGAGGCCGACGCGGTCACCAAGGCCGTGGAGAAGGGCGTTATCGGCGGAGGCGGCCACTAGGGCGCAGCACCACCAAGACCACAAAAAAGTAGTCCCCGGGAGGAGAACTGAACTGCTCCCCGGAAGTTGGACTGAGAAATTCAGTTCCGACTCCCGGGGAGCA
>NZ_JABFMX010000010.1 GCF_013359735.1 Arthrobacter sp. C9C5 | reverse complement strand
GGGGGGGGCAGGCCAGACCGCGTTCGGGGGCGCACCCCCGCAGGCTGGCTTCTTGGTCTCAAAAACGATGGAGCCAGCTTGCAGAACTCACTGATGGTTTCTATCGCTCTATGCGGCAGCGCCGGTACTTGATCAGTCCACGGCATTTGCTGCAGGACCTACTGCATGCCAGGCCTGACGCTCAGCGTCTAGAGCCCAAAAAACCCCCCCAGTCGCAGCGACTGTCGCGGGTTTCTTGTTGGGAGACGTAAAGAAAACGTTAAGGATTTCCACGAAGTGAGGGCTGCTTCTTAGCCCCGGGTAGCCTCTTCCTAGGTGCTGTCCCCGACGCGTTACCCCCAAGGCGCGAGGGGACAGCGCCCCTGGGATCCCCTAACTTCAGCCAACTTCGCAGCGTCCTGACTCTGCTAGGCAATGATTTTATTCACAGGCTTTTCCACGCAAGATCATGCAGAACGGACGGCGCTCAGCTCTGCGAGCTTGCCTGGCCTCGTTGCTTGGGCCGTTGATTCAGCCACCGCCCGACGAAGATCCTTCAACGCCGACAGGTAAGCCGCTGTGAGCCGCCGCGTAGCGGGCTCCGAGCCAGCCAACTCCATCTGAGTAGCCTAAGTGCGGCACAACCCAGCACCTGCACGGTGGCGCCGGGCTGCTCGCGTAGGGTGGCCACCACCGTTCCAGACCCCGCCAGGTAAGCCTCTTGATCGACGGGCAGGACCACAGCGTCGGGCAGTTTCTGGGCCGCAATGCGTAAGGGCATCTCCATGTCGAATGCCTTGGCCTCGTAGGATGTGGTCGACACTACAGCCGGTTCCATAGGACCGCCCCGCCGCCGACAATAATCGGCTTGCCCGCAAGCGGAGGCGACGGTCGGTGTCCGGTGACGCCGTCGCCTTTGCTTGGCTGAGCCGGCCGATGTCGGTGCCGTCGCTATGGTTCCCTGGTTGGAGCATGGCTCCGGCGAGTTCGCGGAAACGGAGTTCTGAGAGGCGCCGCCGGTGATGGGGCTCTCGACGACTGCGGCCATGAAAGGGTGTCAATGCGGGGTGCGGCAGTTTGGGAGGCCTTGGGGCATGCCCTCGCTTAGTGCGGGCTCTTGGGCAGACCCCGCAGGGCCGTGGGTCACCAAGCTTTTCATAATCATTTCACCTCCGTTCCTAGCCAGCGTTCTCAAAGTGCAACGGCACTGCGTCCTTCATGGTCTGCTGGCAGGATCCGGCCCTCCGCCTCAGCGGGCTCCTTGTTGCGTTCGGCGGCGGCGGTTCACGGCATCTGCGACTGCCACACCTATGAGGGGGAGCGCGGCGCCCATAGCGGCAACGAAGGCCGGGAGGAGAAAGCTCAGATTTGCCAGCACTGCCAAGGCTCCGATGCCGGCGAGATCAGATGGTTGGCGGTGGCCCAGTACCCGCCGGATAAAAAAGCCACGGCCGGCAAGGAAGAGAGCCGGCCCGCCAAAAAGGAACAGAACGGTGGCAACATCGGGGCGGGCGGCCGGATCGCTGATGGCGAGCTGATCACCCACCGCCACCAAGATCAGGCCCGCCAGTAGCACGACCAAGGTGTTGCCCGCCAAGATGCCGGGTCGGAACTGATCATCCACAGACGCAAGCTTCTTCAGAATTTCCTGTTCGAGGCTATAGAAGTAGCACCACCAGATCGCGACGCTTCCGGCCAAACTTACGGTTCCGGTCACAAATATCAAAGGGTCCTCCAGGTTGCCGGCGATCGCCAGACCGGTTGAAAGGATCGTCTCGCCAAGCGCGATCAGGTAGAACAACCCGAACCGCTCAAAGATCCTTTCTCCCGGCAGCGGGACCCGGCTTCCTTCTGTCTTCTGTCCAGGCAAGCGGTGAGCCAGCATATGGCCGCCCAGATCGATTGCGGCAGCGACACCCCAGAACATCAGGCGGGACCCCGGACCGAAAAAGACGCCGGCAATCCAAAACGGCGCGCTCATACACTGCCAGATCAGCGTGCGCACGAAATGGTTGTGGGTGGTGCGGTCAAGTCCGACAGTGAGTAACCATGCACCCCGGCCCAGCTGGACCAGGAGATAGCTCGCGGCAAAGAGCCAGCCGAAGGCGCCAAACGCTGAGCCGATTGAGGCGTTCATGAACAGTGTGATCAGCATGACGACCAGTAGCATCCACTGCACCTCAAACCGCGAAGTGTCCAGCAACGTAGCCGCCCAGGTCGTATACACCCACACCTTATAGACCCCAAGAAGAAGCACAAATGTCTCACCGGCCGCCCCCCATGAAGGTTGCTCCAGCAAATGATGGGAAAGCTGCGACAGCGCGAACACAAAGACCAGATCGAAGAATAGCTCCAGCCGTGTAACGCGGCCTCCGGAGGCTGCGGAACGCATCAGCGACGTGGCACGAGACATGAGCATCCTCCACTGTGCCAGGAGCGGACGGATGCCCGTCCTGTTGTCGAAAGACTGACGATGGTCAGAAGAGAAGTCAAGGGGGAACTGGCTGGACAAGTGTCACGGCGCCCCTCCCACGGGGCGTGGCGAAAGAGCTGCCGCCCAGGGGAACGCTCCGAGAGCTCCCGGGCGTCAGATTTTCGTCATCGAAGTTCATATTCATCTCACGAAACAGCCCATTTCGCCCGGCCCGGACACGTCTTGCACGAATCGATCGGTCCGAGATCAAAGGGTGCACGCTTTGGAACAACCACGGCATTCTTGCACGACCACGGATCGTAGGATTTTTTCAAGGCGGGCACACGGCTCGGCCGAGCAACTCGGGTCCGAGCTGCCATAGGTTTCGCGATGGCCACGCTCGATCTGTACAGCCCTTGCAGAGCCGCACTAGCGGCTCCGCACCGGGACGCCGGGCGAGAGAGCTCCCTGCCTTTGAGCGCTACCAGAACAGGAACGATCTATGACCACCGCCGCCGGGATGATGTACCACGTCACAGCAGATGAGCCCCACTTGATAGCCGAACGCCTCGATGCCGCTGAGGAACAGGCACGGGCGCGGGCGCTGGTTGAAGGAAAGCACGGAATTCTCGTGACCCGCCATGGGTCGAACTCGTTCACAGTAAGCCTGAGCCCGGACGTCCCCTATGGAACCACACGGGAATGCGACCTCGCCTGAAAAGGGAGCGTGCCGGCCGGAATGAAATTCGGCCGGCGCGACCCTTGACGTACACCTTCGCGTCACGGCGAAGGCAGACAGACCGCCGATGCAGATCCGTAGGATTAAATCCGCATTGAGCGACGGAAGAAGAAGGCTCGCATGTCCCCAGTACCGAAAGCCACCAGCCAATCCCAAACATCCGCGTGGGGTCGATGGTTCCTGCCCGTTCTGTCACTTTGGCTGGCATCGGCCCTATCAATTCTTCTGCCTCTATTGTTCGGCCTCGTGCCTTGGAACGGCCTCGGGGTCCCAGCCCAAGTGTCCGCCCTCGCCTCAGTTCTGCTCGTGCCGGTTCTTCTGCATGCGGCCGGCAGCCTTGTCCGGCAACAGCGCAGGGACCGTCTTGAGGCGTCGACAACCGCCAGACTGATGGACGCAATCCTGAACGCTACCAACGTTTGGCTTTGGGCAGTAGGAACAGACGGCCGGTTCACGTTCTCGAGCCCGGCAAGCCGGGAGTTGTTCGGCTATGAGCCCTCCGACCTCGTGGGACGCCCGTGCAGTCTGATCATCGACCTTTCCGACCTCAAGACCGCACGGAAGCCTGAGGCAGGCGCCGGTCCAGAAGGACTGATACTTCCCGCCCGCCACCGGGATGGCCAGCGACGGAGCGTAGAGGTCGTCGGGTGGCGGCGAGCGGATGTGGAGGGCCGGGGAACAGGATTCCAAGGAATCGCACGGCCGCCAGCAGACTTCGCCGTGCAGCGCCCCGCAGACCAGACGATCGCGGCGCGTCTCGATCGCCTGATCGCCACTCGGGCCCTGATCACAGCGTTCCAGCCGATCTGTCATCTGGGAACCGGCGAGGTTATTGGCGCCGAAGCGCTCACTCGCTTCGTCAGCTCTCCTGGCAGGTCCCCGGATCGATGGTTTGACGACGCCGATTCAATCCGCCGAGGTGTTGAACTCGAATTGCTGGCCCTGGAAACAGCCTTGATCGCCGCTGCGGATCTTCCTGACCACCTCTATATCGCCGTAAATCTCTCCCCATCGGCATGCCTTGAACTGAAGCTAAGTGACATCGTGGAGAAATCGAGTCTGACGCCTCAACGAATCGTTGTGGAGCTCACCGAGCGCACAGCAGTGGCTGACTATGTACGCCTCGCAGCAGCTTTGGCTCCGCTGAGAAGCGCTGGCCTACGCATAGCCATAGACGACGTCGGCGCCGGGTTCTCGTCGATGCGCCACATCCTGAAGCTCAACCCGGAACTAATCAAACTGGACCGGGCAATAATCGCGGGTATCGACAACGACCCGAAGCAGAGCGCCCTGTGCACAGCGATGTTAGGTTTCTCGTCACAAATCGGCGCAGACCTGATCGCCGAGGGAATCGAGACCCCTGCAGAGCTAACGGCCTTAACCGACCTGGGCGTGAAGACCGGGCAAGGCTACCTCTTGGGGCGGCCATCTGTGCTTTCGGCGGACTGGTCCCATTGGAGACGGCGGAACCGTCCGTCACCGAGTGGAGATGCCGAGTCATATGTCACATGAAGGCCCAAATCCGCGGAGCCGGCCAACGCTCCGGCCCATTCTTCTTGCAGGCGCTTACAGCGATACCTTCCCGGCTACGAGCCACAACTCCACCACTGTGCGAGAGGTCTTCAGATGACAGCAGGTGCCGGAACCGTCCTTTGGGCGATGCTCACGAGTGTGGACGCCGCTCGTCACCTCCTCCACGGCGCCGCAGCCGAGGCAGGATTCAGGGCTAGGCTCTGCGACGAGGACTGCATCAATATCGCGGTACCGTTCTCCCTCCGCAATCGACGCCGCGCAGTGCGGATGACCGCTGCCGTGCGACTGTCCGGGCGTGGTGCCGACGTGGTCTGGACGGCCGATCAGGGGCCGCTCAACCATGGGCATCTGGCCAACATTGAGGAAAAGCTGCCCGAGGGGGTCATGGACTACCACGGGCTTGAGGATGCCGCGTTGCGGGCTGGGCTCACCCTGGGCGGGCGGACTGAGTTTCGAGCTGTGGTCCGTTTGCTGGCGCGGGGCGAAACCGTCCTGGCGGTCGGGAAAGGGAACCTGAATGAGGCCGCCGGTTATGTCGTCCTTACGAGCAGGCGCTTCCTCGTCATTGAGACGAGCGTCCTCGGTTCCCGAATACTCTTCGATGCCCCGCACGGATCCATCGAAGCGCTGTCGCTCGGCAAACGAAGCACCGGGGAAACCATCCGGGTCGCTCTGCCGTCCGGCCCGATCGTTATTTCGCGGCTGGGCCACGGGGAAGGGTACGGCCTCGTCAAGAGTTTTAGGGAAGAGAAAAGGAATCGGGAACGCTTTGTCCCGTCCTCGGCAGAGGGCAGTCCTGCCCCGGATTCCCGAAATTCATGAGGACGGCTGTTGCTTGCGACTCGATGTCAGGTCTGTGACCCTGCATTTGTCCGCGGAGCGATCCCGGGTATGCATACCGTTCGATGGGGCTCCCGGCTGTCCAGGGCCACAGGGAGATCGGCTGCCAGGCGAGGTTCCAGTCCGACCGGTTCACAGCTCGGTCAGTTTTCTCAATTCGGCGGATCGGATCCGCAGCACTTCCGATTTCTCCTGCGCTTCCCGAAGCGACAGACCCGTAAATTCCCTTATGGCACGTCGCATGGCTTGCAGGCTTGTGAAACCGCTGGCACCCGCTACGTCCGTCAGAGAGCGTTTCCAGGCGGTTGCTTCGGCGAGGAGCTCAAGGGCTTCCAAGGTCCGAAGGGCGCGGATGTGTGCGCTCACCTGGAGCCCTTCACCTTCGAAGAGGTAGTAAAGGGCACGGCGTGAAAGAAATGAATAGGTCACGACCTCGTCAACAGTGAGGGCAGGGTTTCTGAAGTTCTTGCGCACGAACTTCTTGACCGCTGCGATTCGGGCCAGCCTAAGGTCGCGGGGATCGGCCGGGGTTTCGAGCAACGAACTGATCAGGGCCGTCATCATCGACCGGACAACCGGTTGAAGTCGTTGCACCTCCTGCGCTAACCCGGTCCGCTGCCAGCCGGACAAGGCTGGAAGAACCAGCCCCTTCATAATCGGGTTTTCCTTGATGTCGGCCAACCCCTGCAGCCGTTTAACTGACGTGTCGTCCAAGCCGAGCAGCTCGCGGTCGAAATGCAACCGCACTGCGCTTAGTCCGGCTGACGCATAGAAGTTGCCCGGCACCGAAAGATCAAAGAACCTGACGGTACCGGCAGAGACGGCCTCCGAGTGCCCCGAGAAGCTGAATTTGTCACACGACGACCTGAAATGCAGGAGCCAGTCGCTGGGATACGAAACCCCGTCCCAATGGCAACTGGCAGCGTCATTCGTGACATCAACAAGGCTGAACCCGGGACCGTCGAGGCCCAGTGCGGTCGGATTGAAACCCGGCGGCACTGACTTTTCGATTTTTTCCAACCGGGCAGGAGCGTCAATGGCGCTGCCGTACCAGCTGCGCCAATGATCAAATTTTTCCTCCGGGCTTAGCCCCGCCGGAACACTGTAGCGCAGGATCTGGCCCTGCGGTGCTCCGTCCGAACCGCCGGCCGTGACCTCGCCGTGAGGTGTGTATTGCATTGGCTGGGGACCTTCTAGCTCGTCCGAGATTCAATGTGCCGCGCGGCTGCAACACAAGGCCTGCCGGTGTTGTACGGGGTGTAGAACGCCCGTCCATTCTACCGCTGGCCGGCCACCAGCACGTCAGTTGCACCCGGCCACCGGGTTCTGACACCGATGACATCAGCCCGCAGGAGGTGGATGCTCCCTAAGCGGTGGTGCCTATGTCCCGACCTGCTTGTCACTGCCTGCGGCCGGAATGGCCATTGCCGCCCCTTATTGTTTGAATGCGGCGTCGAAGGAGGTGTTCGAGGCGGGGAAGTTGTACTTTTTGAGGTTGCCGAGGGCTTCGGGGGCGCCGTGGAGGCGGTCCATGCCGGCGTCTTCCCATTCGATGCTGATGGGGCCGGTGTAGCCGATGGCGGTGAGGGCGCGGAAGGATGCTTCCCAGGGCACGTCTCCGCGGCCGGCGGAGACGAAGTCCCAGCCGCGGCGGGGGTCGCCCCAGGGCAGGTGGGAGCCCAGGACAGTGTTCCGGCCGGTGGGGCGCAGCTTCGTGTCTTTGCAGTCCACGTGGTAGATCCGGTCCTTGAAATCCCAGATGAAGGAGACGGGGTCGATGCCCTGCCACATCATGTGGGACGGGTCCCAGTTGAGGCCGAATGTGTCCCGGTGGCCGATGGCTTCCAGGGTGCGGACGGTGGTCCAGTAGTCGTAGGCGATTTCGCTGGGGTGGACCTCGTGGGCGAAGCGCACCCCGCAGTCGTCGAAGACGTCAAGGATGGGGTTCCAGCGGTCGGCGAAGTCCAGGTAGCCGGCCTCGATCATCTTCTCCGGGACGGGCGGGAACATGGCCACGTATTGCCAGATCGAGGAGCCGGTGAAGCCGACGACGGTGTCCACACCCAGGGCCTTGGCGAGGCGGGCGGTGTGTTTCATTTCCTCGGCGGCACGCTGCCGGACGCCTTCGGGGTCGCCGTCGCCCCAGACCTTGGCACCGACGATGGCCTCGTGCCGGAAGTCGATGGGGTCATCGCAGACGGCCTGGCCCTTGAGGTGGTTGGAGATCGCCCAGACCTTGAGGTTGTACTTGTCCAGCACGGCGAGTTTGGCGTCGACGTAGCCGGGTTCGTCCCAGCGCCAGGCGTCCAGGTGGTCTCCGGAGACGGCGATTTCCAGGCCGTCGTAGCCCCAGCCGGAGGCCAGCCGGGCGACTTCCTCGAAGGGCAGGTCGGCCCACTGGCCGGTGAACAGGGTGTACGGGCGGGGCATGTCAGGCTCCTACAGCGTGTTGGGATGGATGATGAAACCGGCAAGATGTTGCTTCGATGGTTTGGCAGAGGCATCAATGGGCGCAGCAAGGATGCCTTCCGCGATACCTCTGGCTCTTGTCAGGCCAGCGGCGTAAGAGAAGTCACCGAAAACGGCGCGGCCAGCAGCGGCGTCACCATCTGCACAAAATCCTTCACGTGGCTCTTGTCGTTGTGGTCAACTAGGTCTTGGCGGCTGTTCCATCCCTCAAACAGCACGAAGGTCCCGGAGCGCTGGTCGTTGGCAAAGACGGTGTACTCCAGACAGCCTGGATCGTTGCGGCTCACTGACTGCAGGTTGGCGAGCGCTTCCCGCACTTCGCCGCCTCGCCCTTCTTTGGCTATGAAGACAGGCATCAGCCAGACTTCTGCCGCGTTGCGTTGAGCTGGGAGTGCGGGGGCCATGTTTCCATCCCTTTCTCGGTTTTGGGGTTCGGGGGACGGCAGTCGCCGTCCCCCGAACGGGTGTTAGACGCTGATCTGCGGGACCTCGACCCAGGATTCTTTTGCAGCTGATTCGACGATCGCGTCGTCGATGAGGGCAACCTGATAGCCGTCTGCAAAGTTGGGGCTTACGCTGCCGCCTTCTGCGATGGCTTTGAAGAAGTCATAGGCCTCGATGATCTTCGTTTCGCCGTAGCCAATGCCGAGGGCAGGAATCGGCCAGAGTCCTTCTCCGTAGGGATGTGCCGGACCGGTGTAGATGGTGCGGAATCCGCGCCGGTCGCCCTGGTCGGACGCGAAGCAGACCTGCAGTTCGTCGCGCCGCTCGTAGTTGAAGACGATGCTGCCCTCGGTTCCGTGGATTTCGAAGGTTATGTAGTTGTTCCTTCCATGAGCGTTGCGTGTCGCCTCGACGGATCCGACGGCCCCGTTGGCGAAGCGGATCATGGTCATGACTTCATCATCGACATCAACCTGGCCTCGGGGGCCCTCCCCGCCCCGTACGGTGCCGAGTGCGTCCGCCCCGCCTGTTTGGAGCGGTCGTTCCGGGATCCAGGTGGACAGGACGGCATTGACTGCGCTGAACTCGCCGACGAGGTACCTTGCCATGTCAATGACGTGCGTTGCGATGTCACCAAGGGCACCGGAACCTGCGATGGATTTCTGGAAGCGCCACGACAGGGGGGAGTTCGGGTCGGCGCTCCAGTCCTGCAGATAGGTGCCGCGGAAGTTGAGGACTTGTCCGATTGCCCCTTCCTCGATGTATTTCTTTGCCAGTGCGACTGCGGGGGTGCGCCGGTAGTTGAAGGCGACCATGTGGACGATGTTCTTGTCTTTGACGGCGTCGTACATCGCCTTGGATTCTTCGCCGGTGCGGGCCAGCGGTTTTTCGCAGATGATGTGTTTGCCTGCTTCAGCGGCGGCGATGGCAATTTCGGCGTGGAGATGGTTGGGTGTGGCGATGTCTACGACGTGGATGTCCGGATCGTCAATGATGGTGCGCCAGTCAGCGGTGGAGTTCTCGAACCCAAAGCGGCGGGCCGCTTCGGCGGCGAGATCCGGGTTGGCTTCAGCGATGACTTTGCGGACCGGGAGTGCCGGTGCCGGCCAAAAGAACATGGGCATGGCGGCGTAGGCCAGGGAATGGGCCTTGCCCATGAAGCCGCCTCCGATGAGGCCGACATTGAGGTTCTGCATGTGAATCTTGTTCCTTCCGGAAAGTTCGGGACACGCCGGCTGTGGCTGCCCCTCGCGGTTGAAAATCAGTTAAAGGAGCTTCTCAAGGTATTTCTTGCTGATTTCTGCGGCGGCTCGCGGGTCGCCGTCGTAGTTGTCGAGTTCGACCATGAGCCAGCTGTCGTACCCGCTTTCGCGGATCGCGGCGATGATGTCCGGGAAGTCGAGTTCTCCCTGTCCCAGCGGCAGGAAATTGAAGGGGTCCTTCTGGAAGTCCTTGAGGTGGATGTGCTGGATCCTGTCTGGGTACTTCCGGATGACTGCGGCCGGGTCTGCGCCGCCCGCAGCAAGGTGTGCCGTGTCCGGGCAGAAGCCGATCCGGGTCAGCGGCATGAGCCGATCCAGATCCTCCGGGCCCTCGACAATGGTGCTCAGGTGCGGGTGGTAGCTGGCCGACAGGCCAAAGCTCTCGGCGATGTCCGCCACGCTGTCCAGCGCCTCACCGAGGCGTTGGTAGTCCTCGTCAGTGGTTCCGGCTGCGCGCCGTGCTCCGCCCCCCACTACGAGTCGTTCCGCTCCGAAGCTCGCGGCCAATTCCGCGGCGCGGTGAATGCGGTGCATTTCGTCCGGGAGGATGTCTGCGTAGATGAAGTTGGCCCCGGTGTACACGCTTGTCAGCACAACTCCTGAAGTGCCCAGGAGCTCCTTGAGTTCCTCGGGCTTTTCCGCGTACTCCGCAAGGTTCCCGTCGAACATCTCCACACCCTGATAGCCGACGGATGCGATGTCCTTGACGGCGTCCCTCATGGAGCCGTGGGTCATGTAAAAGAGGTCCTTGACGCTCGTGACGCCTTGCGGGTGGCCAACGACGCCGCCCCAGGTGATGGAACAGTAACCAAGTTTCATTGCTTCTGCCTTTCAGATGCGGGGGAAGACTTGAGTAATTCGAATGGGATGTCAGTACCGGGAACGTCTACCCATGACTGTTGTGCAGCGGAGGTGACGAGTGCATCCGTCAGAATCGCTGCACGCAGACCGTCCCGGAACGTGGGCAGGCCTTCGGGCGCCTGTCCTTGGACGGCTGCATAGACGTCGGCGACGAAGGAGTTGAAGCTGTCCTGGTATCCCTGGGGATGTCCCGGTGGGAGTTTGGCGTAGCGTCTGCCGCCCGGGGTGGAAAGGGACTCCGGGCCCACGGGGATGTCGGAGCTGGATTTTGTACTTCCGATGTGAAGCGTGTCCGGCCGTTCCTGGTTGAAGCTGAATGACGCTTCGGTTCCGTCGAAGGAGAACCACAGCCGGTTCTTGCGGCCCGGGCTGACCTGGCTGACAACGAGGGAGCCCGTGGCCCCCTTGTTGGTCTGGAACAGGAGCGTGGCGCCGTCCTCCGTAACGACGGAGGACAACTGGCCGTCGGTTTCACGTTGATCGTAGGCCCGGCTGGTCTTTGCCACCAGGCTGGTGATTCTGTGTCCGGTGGTGAATTCCATCAGGTCGCACCAGTGCACGCCGATGTCACCGAAAGCTCTGGAGGTTCCTCCGAGTTTGGAGTCGACCCGCCAGTTTGTGGCTTCCGCGCCCGCCAGCCAATCCTGCAGGTAGGAACCGTGCAGCAGCCAGAGACGGCCGGCGTCGCCGCCCAGGATACGGTCACGGGCCTCACGGACGGCCGGATAGAACCTGTACACGAAGGGCACGCCCGTGACGACGCCTGCCCGGTCTGCGAGGTGCGTGAGTTCCCCGGCGTCCTCAACGCTCGTGGCGAGGGGCTTCTCACAGACAACTGCTTTCCCGGCTGCGATGGCCTTACGGGCAAGGTCAGCGTGGGTCGCGTTCGGGGTGCAGATGTGTACGACATCTACGTCGTTTCGTGCGATCAGTGCTTCGGGGGACTCGGTTGCGGTTCGGGCGCCGAGCGAGGCTGCTGCCGCTTCGGCGGAAGCCTGGCTGCTTCCAGCGATTGCACTGACTTCGCCCCCTGCTGCGCGCACCGCGTGGGCATGGATTGAGCCCATGAATCCTGTGCCGATGATTCCGGACCGTAGTTTGAGGGTCATGCGGTTTTACTTCTTCCGGGCGAGGGCGACGGCCAGGATGATGATGGCTCCACGGACCACCTGCTGTTGGCTGCTGTCTAGACCGGCCAGGATCAGGCCGTTGTTGATCAGGCCAATCAGGAGGGCACCGAACAGAGTTCCCATGATGGAACCGAATCCGCCGAAGAGGCTTGTCCCGCCGAGGATGACGGCGGCGATGGCGGACAGTTCGTCACCCGATCCCCACTGGAACCGGCCGGACTGGAGACGCCCGGCATACAGCATGCCGGCGACGGCCGCGACCGTGCCCGAAATGAGGAGCACCTGGAACTTGATGCGCTTGGTATTGATGCCCGTGAACTCGGCAGCGTTCCTGTTGCCGCCGGTAGCGAGCACCTGGCGGCCGAACTTGGTGCGGTTCAATACGACGGCGCCGGCCGCAACAAAGAGGGCGCTCCAGACGACCAGGCCAGGAACCGGACCGAAGTCCCCGGATCCAAAAATCATGTTGAAAGTGTCATTGAGGATCGGCTGGGGGGCCGAAGCCGTGATCCACTGGGCGACGCCAGCGGCGATACCCAACATGCCCAGCGTCACCAGGAAGGAAGGGATACCCAGGAGGCTGACCAGCGCGCCATTGATGGATCCGACGACGAGTCCGACGGCGAGGCCGGCGAGGATGCCTGGGACCAGGCCCCACTGCGAGACCGCCATGGCCGTGCAGACGCTGGCCAGTCCGGCCACTGAGCCGACGCTGAGGTCAATCTCAGCGCAGGAGATGACGTAGGTCATGCCCACTGCGATGACGGTGATGGTGGCGGTCTGCCTGAAAATGTTCAGCAGGTTTTGTGGGGTCATGAATCCCTGATCGCGCAGCAGAACGGCGAAGAAGAGGAAGACGACGACGAACCCGATGTAGATGACGTAGCGTCGCCAGTCGAGCTCTTTGAGGAACGTGCCAAAATTGCGGGGTGCCGCCGTATCGCCGGCGGGGATGGTGTTTGCCTTGCTCACTGTTCAGACTCCCTGGACTGCAAGTTGAAGATATTCCTCGTCAGCGATATCGCTGCGGGGGATGTCACGGATGACGGAGCCGTCCTTGAGGACGAGGACGCGGTCGCTGACCGCGAGCAGTTCCGGGTACTCGGAGGAGATGACGATGACTGCTTTACCGGCGCTGGCGAGTTCGCGGATCATGTCCAGGATCTCGCTCTTGGTGCCGATGTCGACGCCGGCTGTGGGTTCGTCCAGAATCAGGATGTCCGGGTTTGTGCCCAGCCACTTGGCGATCACCACTTTCTGCTGGTTTCCGCCTGAAAGCAGCCGCACTGGGCGGTTGGGGTGGGCGACCTTGACCGCGAACTTCTTGATGAGAGATGAAGACAGATCCTTGCCTTTCGTGGAATTCAGCAACGGTCCCCGCTGAATCTGGCCAAGCAGGGGTAGCAGCAGGTTGTCGCGGACCGAGTGGTCCAGGACGAGGCCTTGTGCGCGCCGGTCCTCGGGGATCAGGGCAACCCCGGCGTCTATGGCCTGCTGGGGGGAATTCAGGTTGATTTTCTTCCCTCGGATGAGGATGTCACCGCTGTCCCGCCGGTCGATGCCGAACAATGCCCGGGCGAGTTCGGTGCGGCCGCTGCCCATAAGACCGGCCAAGCCCAGGATCTCCCCTGGCCGGAGCGAGAAAGAGACGTCCCGTACTCGCCGCCCGGCGTTTAGTCCACGTACCTCCAGCAGGGGGGCACCCTCGTGAACCGCGTGGTCCCGCTCGCGGTAGGCAAGCTGGCCTTCGATCTTCCTGCCGACAATGCCCTCGACGATCTGTTCGGGGGTCACCGCGCTCAGTGGCTCGGTAAGCAGACGCCGGCCGTCCCGGAGGATAGTGATCCGGTCGGCAAGACGGTAGACCTCGTCCATGCGGTGCGAGATGTAGATGATCGAGATGCCGCGCTTTTTGAGGCGGTCAATCAGTTCGAAGAGCGCCTCAGATTCGTGACGGGCAAGGCTTGCCGTGGGTTCGTCCATGATCAGCACCTGAGCGTTCTGCGAGAGCGCCTTGGCGATCTCGGTCAGCTGCCAGTAGGCGGTTCCGAGCCGGGAGACTTCGGCCCGGGGATCGACGTCAACCTCCATTTCGGCGAAGACCTCCTTGGCCCGGCGGACCGAGGCGCGGTCGTCAATCAGGCCGCCTGCGCCGAGCGGTTCAGCGGCCAAGAAGATGTTTTTCGCCACCGTAAGGCTTGGTACGAGGCTGAATTCCTGGAATACCATCCCGATGCCGGCATTCTTCGCATCCTGGATCGAGTTGATCGCCGCTGGCTTGCCGCCAATGATGATCTCTCCCGCGTCCGCCTGATAGACGCCCTGCAGGATCTTCATGAGCGTGGATTTGCCGGCCCCGTTGCCTCCTGCGAGAGCATGGACTTCGCCCCTGCGGACGTCGAAGCTGACATCCTTCAGGACTGAAACGCCATTGAAGCCCTTGGAGACAGAACGCATCTCGACGACATTGTCTGCGGTGTTCATTGTTGCCCTTTCGGGACGGTGCGGGTTGGTACCCGCACCGTCCAAGTCTGGCTACTTCTTGTAGGACTCTTGAATGTCCTTGGGAGCGTCCTCGTGGTAGACCTGCTTCCAGGCTTCCAGGACGTTGGAGTGGTCAACCGGGACGGCGCTCAGGGCCACATAGGCTGGTGCCTTCTTGCCGATGAGGGCGCCTGCTGCCAGACGAGCCTCCGTGACCCCCTGATCGAAAGGAACCTGGGCGCCGAGACCGACGACTAGCTGGTCTTTAGCCAGAGCGATGGCAACGTTCTTACCGAGGTCCTCGGTTGCGATCTTCAGGTCCTGACGCCCCGCGGCACGAGCTGCGGCCATGACGCCTTCTGCGGGGACGTCCCACACGGCCCAGATGCCGTTCAAGTCGGCGTGCTTGCTAAGCATCGCATTTGCCGCGGCCTGGGCGTCTCCGGCGAAGTCGGGGCCGGCGATGCCCTTTTCTTCGACGATCTGGATGTCCGGGTACTCCTTAGTGATCGTTTCCTTGAAGCCCTCGTAACGCTGCTTCGTCACAAAGAAATCAGCCTGGTGGAAGACAAGGCCGATTTTGCCCTTGCCGCCGATGGCCTTGGCCATCTGGTGCGCGGCGACGACACCGTTGCCGTAGTTGTCGGCGGAAACCACGGAAACGTAGTCCTTGCCGGCCGTTAGTCCTTGGGGAACGTTGTCCATGAAGACGAGCTTCGTCCCGGCGGCCCCCACCTTCTTGTAGGCGGAGGCCGTCGCTACGGGGTCAGTGGGAATGGAGATCATGATGTTCGGATTCTGGGTCATCACGGTCTCGATGTCCGACACCTGCTTGTCCGGCTTGAAGTTCGCGTCTGTCGTAGCGATGACCTTGATACCGAGCTTTTCGAACTCGCTCTTGAGGCCGTTTGTCTGGGCGGTGGCCCAGTCGTTGCCGCCGTAATGCATCACGATTGCAGCCTTGGCATTGAGAGCCTTGATCTTCGCAATTTCTTCGGGCGTGAGATCTGCAGTCGATGCCGGTGACGGCGTCTCGCCATTCGGGCCCTTGCTCAGGACCTGTCCCTTGATCTTGTCAAGGGCCTGCTGGGCCTTCACGGACACGCCGGTATCAGGAGCGCTCGAGCTGCCCGCCGTCGAGCTGCTGCAGGAAGCGACGGAAATTGACAGGGCTGCGGCCAAGGCCACAAAGGGAAGCCTGCGGATCATCATTGTTCTCCAGTGCTTGTGTGTGGGGGTAGGTGGTAGATCGTTGCGGGGTCAGGCCAGGGCAATGGCGAGGGAAGGGGGTACGGGGGAGAGGACGAGTCCACCGGCGGCGGAGGCTGTGCGGACAGCAGCAGCCTTGTCTGAAGCCCTAACAAGGGCCTCTGCGTGCTTTTTGTTGACGAAGAGCCCGAGGGAACACGGTCCATAATGGGCTTCTACCCATTTCACCGCCTCGCCGGCCGCCTTTGTCATTTCGCCGGCCGCCTCAGCGACCGAGTCGTCAATGGTGGACAGCGACTCGGGAGCCCCGGCCTGGTCGACAGAAATGATCAAGCTTGTCCAGAGGAAGTTGTCATCGAATACGCCGATGACAGCCGTGGAGCCGGCCGAAACGAAGGTGCGGACAGCGACTGCGAGATCATCGCGTGCTGCGCCCTCCAGGAGCAATACCAGATTTGACCACTGGGTCTGGTCGATGTCTCGACGGGCAACGCTCGGATCGACTAAAAGTGCGTAGGCGGTGTTGTCGCTCATCCCGCTCCCTCTCCATCGAAGTACTAACACCGTGAACGTTTACGAACCCTCCGTGAACGTTTACGCCACCGATCGTAAACGTTCACGATGATTAGTGTCAAGCATCACACCAAGAGCCGCTGTGCGGTCCCAGGCAAGGTGGCAGCGTAAGATTGACGGGGTACAAGGCCGCCGTCGCCTCGGCCCACACAAGCTGGACAGGAGATGGCATGACAGACACGACGATTCCGCGCGAGGACAACGGCCGGGCTGCCGACGCTCCCTTACGCCGGAAACCGACCATAAACGATGTCGCCCAACTTGCAGGCGTCTCCTTCGGGACGGTCTCAAGAGTCCTGAATAACGCCCCCGATGTCAGCGCCTCGACTCGCGAGCGAGTCCTCCGGGTCATTAAGGACATTGGCTACCGCCGGAACCGCGCAGCCACAGCGCTGGTCACTAGCCGGTCGACCTCCATTGGCATCCTGTCGGGCGGATCCCCCCGTTTCGGCCCGGTGGGAACCCTTATGGCGCTCGAAAACGTAGCGCGGCACAAGGGGTATGCCACAACCGTGATCAGCGTCCAAAAACCCTACGAAGAGTCCGTCCAGGAGGCCCTGGACACTCTGGACGATACAGGCGTAGGGGGAATTATCGTCATCGCGCCCCTCGTCGAAATGGCGGCGGCCGTCTGGAGTGCATCGTGCCGCCTGCCAGTAGAGATGATTGCGGCGGGCGCGTCGTCAACTCCAAACGTATTCACATACTCCGAAAATCAGGAGCTCGGAGCGAGACTCGCCACCCAGCACCTCATCGACTTGGGCCACACCGACATTGCCCATTTCGCTGGCTCCATGGACTGGTTCGATGGACGGGTGCGCAAGCGCGGCTGGGAAGCGGCGCTCCGTGACTCCGGCCTCGAACCAGGTCTTTGCGTCGAAGGTGACTGGAGCCCGCGATGGGCCTACGAGACCGCCCTCGAGCTCGTCCGGGAGGCAAAGGTCCCCCAGGCGATCTTTGCGGCCAGCGACCATACTGCCCTCGGGCTGATCCGCGCGTTCGCCGAAAACGGCGTCCGCGTCCCCGACGATGTCAGCGTCGTCGGTTTCGACGATATTGAAGGTTCCGACTATTTCCTGCCTCCCTTGACCACGGTGCGCCAAGACTTCACGGCCCTGGCGCTCATGAGCATGGAGGTGCTTATCGGCGCCATGGAGGGGCGTGAAGTGGACCGAACGCCAATAGCTCCGGCTCTTGTCGTCCGGGCCAGCACCAGGCCGGCCGCATCCAAGGTAGCGGCCACGGGCCGGTAGGGGCCCGGACCGGTCGCCTCCGGCCGGATTATTCGCCTTCGTCGACCGCCTGGCGACGATGACGTTCGCGTTGGCCGTACGCGGCCCGAAGAATGTCGTCCTTTGACTCGAAGCCTGAGCCCAACGCACCACCGATGAGCGCCGCCGATGTCGTCATCCAGGCGACTTCCATGAAGTCCCAAACAGTCACCGGATGTTGCAGGGTCTGTGTCAATAGGGAGTCGTCGATAGTGAAGGCCGCGGCCAGCAGCACGGCCACGAATAGCAGGACGTAACTGATCACGACGCCGATCATCAACGACCACACTGTAGAAGTGTTGTACAAGGAAGCCTTGTACCGTTCGAGGGTACCGTCGCGCCGGGGGCTTTCCCAGAGATCGTGTTGGGTGATAATCCAGAACACCATAGAGCTGATCGAAAGGGCCATCAGCAACGTCAGCCTCGGCGCCCCTAGCAGGTCCGCGAGTTGCCAGATGGTGTTCGTGACAAGGGCGAAGGCACCCGTGGCGATCGCGGCGGCCATTGCGCTTCTCAATCCGAAGACCAACCGCCAAGGTCGGTTCGCCCGCAGCATGCCCGCCAGTAACCGTCCGCGGCCGAGCCTGGTTGCCGAGACATAGCGGAACCCTATCGGCCCCTCATCAGGAACAGCAGTTTCAATATGCCTGGATTGGTGCAGCGAAGGCGGCCCAAATTCTATGGGGTCATCCTCGGGATCGAAGTGGCGGTGCATCGCCCAGCCAAGATCGGCGACGGCGGTGCGGACCCGGCGGTCGATGTTGACTGCGCCGAGCGCGGGCAACGAAACAAGGGAGATCGGCTCTCCAAGCGCAACTTCCGCGACTACGGTCCGTCCCTCGAAACGGATCGGAAGATCGGTCAGGCAGACCATGACATCCCATGCACGAAGGGTCCGGTGCTTCGCCAAGGCGTCCAGCATCGGCGCCAACCCGTTGCCGGCCGTAAAATCCTGGTACTCGATCACCACCGACCAGTCGTGGCGCTCATCGGCAAGATTGAGCAGATGGCGCACTTCGCGGCCGTTGCGCTCGGCGAATTCGGCGGTGACCTCCGGTTCAGCGAGAACGCCCAGCTTACGGGCACTCTTGGGGTTTGTGTCGTCCGAATGTTCCGGCACGCCCGGCCTCCAATGGTTCAGTGTTTATGACCTGCAAAACTGCACGTCACCCTCGCCGCGGAGACAGGGCCCCGATGCCTGACCGACGTGGATGCCGCATTGTCCCGCGCGTCCAGAATCTGCTCCTAATCGAATCCGGAAGGTCACCCGGCACCGCGCGGACCTCGGCTATCTGATTGGACCCGGCTATGGGATGTGAAACGGGGCACCGTGCGGACGAACGCGCCATGCGCGCGTTGCGACGTGCAGGTTTAGCCGGGTCTCGGGATCGGCAAGGTCGAAGCCGGTGATCTGCCGGATTGACTTCAGGCGGTAGCGCAGAGTGCTTCGATGGATGGTCAGGCTTTCGGCCGTGCTGTCATAGTTGCCGCCGTGGTCCAAGTATTGGGCTAACGTTTGCACCAGGGCAGACCCGCGGCTGTCGTCGGCGCGTTGAAGGGTACCGAGCCACTCGTCGATATAGCCTGCCAAGTCCGGTGCGCCCCTGGCCGGGTCCAAGATGCGGTAGATCCCTAGTTGGTCAAATCGCGTGACACCGTAGCGATCGATTGAACCGGCGCGGATGTGCAGCGCGTGCAGGGCTTCCGAGAAGGAGCGCGGAATCTGAGCGACATCCAGGCATGGCCCGCCGATGCCCACGGCCCCGGTGGCACTTCGCAGGGTCTTGGCGACAACTGAAAAGACCTCGGCACCCAATGGGTCCCCACGTACCACGGCAACAGCCATGTCCGAGCGCCGCGAAACGAGTGCGGATGAACGAAGTTCCAGGAACGTCCTGCGCAGTGCCACCACGACGGTATCGTCAGTTCTTGGCGGCTGCCACTCCGCCACGATGACGTGCTGCGGACCACTGATGTCATACCCCAATGCCGCGGTACGAACCGCTGCGGTCGCGCCATCCAATCCGGACACGAGTTCGTCCACGAGGTCGCGCCCCAGCCTTAGTTCCAGCCGGGCCAGGTCCCTGCGGTGCGACAACTCGACTTCTAAGAGCCGCGATGCGTACTTCAACGCGAAGACCTGACCGGCGGTGACCGGCCTGTCGGTTTCCAGCATGCAAATAGCCCCCAACACCTCGCCGTGCGACAGGGCGAGGGCTACAAGCCTTCGGGGTTCGCGAACTGGTGAGCCGGAGGCAAGCCATAGCTGCGCAGTCCGCGACCTGGCCGCTGCGCCAAGCCTGGGGTAGGGCCGTTTGGACCCGATCCCCGCCGCCGCGCTAATATGCCCGAACGCGTCCTCAATGCAGATGGGCCGTCCCGTCAGCCGTGAAAGGACCTCCGCCAGGAGTCCCTCCCTGGAGTCACTCTTCCCGAGGTCGGAAGTCGCGCCCTGGTCCAGGGCATCCCGAATCCTGTCGTGTTCTTCAAGCTCAATTACCGTCGCCGAGAGGGACAGGAGACGCTGGTCCATGTCATCACGGCGGAGCAGCTGATCGATTGCGTCATCCGGGAGTTCGCCGGGGGATCCCCTGGCGTGAGCCGTTGCCGTTGTCCCCGCAACCGTCCGGAGGCGCATCAGCTGTGGGAGATCCGGAGGGTCGGCGGCGGACAGCACCAGACACCCGTTCAGCTCGGCACCGTCGCTAACGGTGAACAGCGCATATCGCCAGCCGGTCCCGGCACACGGGAGAACGGAATCCCTGCCATTGAGCCGCCGGACGTCTTGATCCAGGGGCAACGCTGCGCGTTCGGGCACGGGGCTCAACCGGCCATTCACCGCGAGGTAACGGCCCTCGACCTCACAGAACGACATCTCCGACACCGCTTGCGCGGCCGTGTTGAGGATTTCCTCTGCCGGACGTTGATCAAACATGTTGTTCCTCGTCTCTGTCCACAGCAAAGGGAAACATACAGGTGATACAACCCCGAGCAGACCCTAATCCTTTGCCCTCTATGATCCAGATTCTGCTCAGCGGCTTGTCCCACCACCGAGCTTAGGATCAACTGATTTTCGGATCCCGCGGTATGCCCTCCTGAATACGAACGCCTGAATACGAACGCTCGGGACAGACTATCCAACCCGGTACTCGGCCGGGATGCCGGTGACTCGTCTCTAGCGGGCCCGCCGACTCTGAGGCTGGTGCGGCAAGGCCGGGATCGGCTGTCCAACACCACCAACCTACGCCCGTATGCCGCCGTTGTTAAGCGCTTGCCATATCCCTGCGGATTGCCGTCGGTGTGCTGGACGTTCAACGGCATCTGGGGACGTCATCGACGCTTCCGCCGCATCGCCAGACCCCTCGGCCGCCAGCTGGCGTGCGGCGACCTGACTCGCGACGTTGGGCCCGTTTGCCGTCGTCCGTCGCGCCAGGGGGCCGTTCCGCTGGACTTTCACCGGCCCTCCCTCCAACGCGGCGCACCTGCCGGTCCGTCCCGGAGGAGACGCAGATGCTCGTGGATCATCGCCACGGCCGTTGAGCCTTCCCCGGCGGCAGCCGTCACGCGTTTCACCGATCCATGCCGAACATCGCCGGCCGCGAACATTCCGGGAACGCTTGTTTCCAGGGGCAGACGTCTGCGCCCCAAATGGCTGAATCCAGCAGGAAGGTCCTCAAGATCAGCTCCGGTGAGAACAAAGCCGTGATCATCCAGGGCGACGGTGCCCTGCAGCCATTCTGTGCACGGCGCGGCCCCGATGAAAATGAAGAGGTATCGGGAGTCGAAGATGCGCCGCTCGCCTGTGGCTCCCAGATCGACGACGATCCGTTCAAGGGCGCCGGAACCGTCTACGGCCACGACGTTGGCCCTCAGGAGTACCTCTATGCCCAGTTGCTCTTCGATCCGGTCCGCGAGGTATCTCGACATGTCTGCGCGGAGGTCCGCCCCGCGCACCACCAGCCGCACTTGTGCTCCGGTGCCAGCCAGGAAAAGCGCGGCCTGTCCCGCGGAGTTTCCACCGCCGACGACGGTCACGGGCTGCAATCCGCAGAGCCTGGCTTCATGGACAGTGGCGGCGTAGAAGACGCTGATCCCCTCGAATTTCTCCAGCCCGGGGACTGGCAGCCGGCGGTAACGAACCCCGGTTGCGAGCAGAGCGGCTCGGGAGGAGGCCGGGCCGCTCTCGTTGAACTCGGCGCGGAACTCGCCGTCCTTCAATTCGATGGTGCGTGCCCAGCATGCGACGTTGATCTGGACGCTGAACTTTCGGGCCTGAATGATCGCTCGTTCAGTAAGTTCACCGCCGGAGATCCCGGCGGGAAAGCCGAGGAAGTTCTCGATCCGCGACGACGTGCCGGCCTGCCCACCTATCGCGAAGCCTTCCTTAAGGACAACCGACAACCCGTCCGACGCCGCGTAGACCGCCGCCGCCAGACCGGCGGGGCCGGCTCCGATCACCATGAGATCGTACGATGCCGAATGCTCTTTCACCGCCCGCAGGCCCATGGCAAGGGCAAGCTCTGCGTTCGACGGGTTCTTGAGGATCTGTGATGCGCTTAGCACCACGGCCGGCAGCTCCTCCGCGAGTATCCCGGCCCGGTCCAGGATGCCCTGCGCATGCTCGTCATCCTCCAGATCGACCAGCAGGTGAGGCAGGCGGTTGGCGGCTGCAAATTCCAACAGGCGAAGAGTGTCCCGGCTGAATCGTGATCCCACGATGCGCATGCCCGCGCCCGCGCTGATCAGCAGGATCCGCCGCTGAAGATATGCCCGCAGGATGGTCTCGCCCACCGCGGCGTCCGTCAGCACGGCACGGCGCAGGTCGTCCCCGCTGATCTGCAGCACTTCACCCGCCTCGGCGGACACAGTGCTGACAAAGGCCGGTTGCCCCTCGACCAGGCCCAGTTCCCCGAGGAAGCGTCCCGGGCCGTGAGCTTCGAGGATCCGCGTGTCGGGGCCAAGCTCAGCGGTCTGCCTGCCACCTTCGCTGTGCAGCCCCTCGACGACCAGGACTGTGCCCTGCAGGATGACGAAGAAATCAGCCTCGACCGTCCCCTCCTGGATGAGGACCTCTCCGGCCGAGGTAGCGCGGCTGGTGCCGGCGCGGCCCAACAATTCGATCTGGGCTTGGCTGAGCCGTGGATAGGCGCCGGAGACATCCGGCGTTTCGATCGGCGTCGATCCTGCGACAGGTTCCATCAGCTAGTTACGCCCGCCGGTAGCCTAGACCAATGCCTCATGGGGATAGCACCAGCGCCAGTCCTCGCCGGGCTCCAAGGAACGAACGATCGGATGCAACTCGTTGGCGTGAGCTCGCGCGTGCCGCATGGGTGAGGAATCACAACACCCCACATGGCCGCAGGAGAGACACAAGCGCAAATGAACCCAGGGGGTGCCCAAGGCCAGACATTCCTCGCAGCCCTGCGGCGTCCGCACTCGAACCGGCCGAATCCGTGCCAGGTGCGGATCAGGAATTCCAGGAATCATCATGTTGGCTCCTATATCAGTCTGGCCATGAAGCGAGCCTTGCCGCGCAGATCGGGATTTGGGCCCTCACACCGGAAGCCTTTGCTCATTTGGCGGCCCTTTAGTTTTAACCCATCGAGAGACGTGTATTAGGGCGTCCGCCCAGCCTGCGCAGTCCGACACCGGAGGCGATTAAAAGTACTCCGAGGAGAATCGCGAAGGACGAGAGCAGGCCAAGGAGACTGAGTATGCCTGGGCCGGGAAGAATCACCAGGAAGAGCCCGAAGAGAATGGTGATGATTCCTGTGATCAGCCAGAGCCACCATGACCCGACAGTCTTTTTGACTTCAACTGCCAGCGCGATCTGGGAGACACCGAGAATAACCGCCCACAGGCCGATGACAAGCGCCAGCGAGAGGGCGGTGATGCCCGGCCAGGCGAACGCGACGAGACCCGCGAGCACGGAGACGATGCCGCCCACTAGTTGCCAGACCGACCGGCGCTTCTTGCGTGTAGCGTAGTGCACGATATTGGCTGCCCCGTCAAAGAGAGCGTAGATCCCGAAGAGGATCACCAGTGCAAGTACGGAGACTCCGGGCCAGAGGACGACCAAAATACCGAATAGAATGGCGGCAGCACCCCGGATGATCAACGCCATTCCTGATCCCTTAAACAATTGTTCTGCCAGTGGGTCGGACATAGCCACACCTCTGTTTCTGGAATTGGTTTCCTAATCTTGCTGGTCCCGGCCGCACGAGCAGGTCTAGCCCGTTGAAGTGCTGCCCAATGTGACTTTCACCGACTTTGTATCCTGCCCGCGCTGGAAGCCGACGTCTGACTGCTGGCCCGGCTCTTTCTTGCGGATAGCGGCAAGGAGATCGGTCACGCTGCTGATCTTCTGCCCGTCGAACTGGGTGATGATGTCACCTGGCTGCAGTCCCGCATTGGCTGCCGGCCCTCCCTTGGCAACTTCGATGACTAGCGCGCCCGACGTGGTGGGGAGGCCAAAGCGGTTGGCGACCTCTTGGGAGATATCGGTCGGAATAATTCCAAGGACCGGGTGCGTGGCCACTCCGCTCTTCAGTATCTGGTCCGCTATGTCGGTCACGGTGGCCGCGGGAGTCACGAACCCGATCGACACGGCGCCCGAGCTGGGCGGCAGATACGCTTCCGAGAGTCCGATGATTTCAGAGCTGATGTTGACCGCGGCCCCGCCGGAATTGCCCGGGGAGATGGGGGCGTCTGTCTGGATAAGGTCGATAAGCCCCTGGGGCGATCCCTCGGACGGGGGCATATTACGGTGAAGTGCGGAAACAATGCCCGCCGTGACGGTCTGCTCCAGCCCGAGCGGGCTGCCGATAACAACCGTCAGCTGCCCGACTTCTGGAGGCGCCGTAGAGAACTTGGCGGCCGGAAGGTTGCCCCGGTCAGCCTTCACCACTGCCACGTCGGTTGCGTCGTCTACACCGACGACCGTGGCTGGCGCCTGAGATCCGTCCGCGAAGTGGATCCGGACGCGCTTAAACGGCTTCTTTTGCTGGTCCTCCACCACGTGGGCGTCCGTGACGATGGTGCCGTCGCTGCGGTAGACCACTCCGCTGCCGATGCCGCCTGATGTTTCGATCGTGACCACAGACGGCTCGACCTCTCTGACGATCCTAGGAACGGCTGAAAGGTCCCCCGTGGAATTCGAAGCTCCAGCACTGGCGGATTGTGACGCCGGAGCCGGGGGCGACCCTGTGCACGCCGACCCGAACATGAGTAAGCCCACGCCGAGGGCGGCGGTCCAAGCCCTTCCGCGTCCTGGCGGGGGCGAGGCCGTACCCCCGGCGGCCGTCGTTCTGCTCATACTCATTGGATTCCCGTTGCTTTCTCTGGCTGCTGAAGCAGGTAGCAGGTTGACTCTCCTCCGCCCCCTCCGCGTCCGCATGGCCCCGGGACGCCTAAAAACCGCCCACATTTGAATCCGACAGGTCAACCCGGGGCAGCTCGTGCGCGCTAGGATCTCCCGCCTGGCCGGAGTTGGGCAACGCTTTAGCGGGGGCCGCGCCACCCTCAAACGCAAGGATCGCGAACGCGCGGCTTCGTACAGGTTTGGGCGGATCTCGAAGTCAGGGAGGTCAAAACCAGTGGTCGGATAGCCGGAGGCGAGCCAGAGCTGGACCCGTGTCCCGAGAGGTCAATTTTCTGGAACATATTTGACCCTCCAGGGTCATGCCGTCGCTCCCGCCCGAGGGCAGACTCAACCCCATAAGGCCCCATGACACGACCTTGGGCCTCGTGGCCCAGCCAAGGCGTACGTCATGCGGGTGCAACATCGGGCGGACGTCGCCGCAGGACCGGTCGCGCCCTCTAGGACCGGAGTGAGTCATGGCCAAAGCAGTAGGAATTGATCTCGGAACAACCAACTCGGTAATCGCCGTCTGGGAGGGCGGGGAAGCCCGCGTCGTACCCAATGCGGAAGGAGCCCGGACCACTCCGTCAGTTGTGGCGTACACGGACACCGGAGAACGGCTCGTGGGGCAGCTGGCCCGCCGCCAGGCGATTCTCAACCCCAAGGGGACTATCACGTCCGCCAAGCGGTTTATCGGCCGGCACTATGACGAGATCACGGATGAGGCCAAGGCCGTGAGTTTCGACGTCGTAGCGGACGACAACGGCGTAGCGCGGTTTCAAGTTCAGGGCAAAAAAGTCGCGCCAGAAGAGGCGAGTGCGCTCGTTCTCCGCAAGCTGGTGGACGACGCCGCGAAGCAGTTGGGCGAAAAGGTGACGGAGGCCGTCATTACGGTTCCCGCGTACTTTAACGACGCACAGCGAACCGCTACCAAGGACGCGGGCAAGATCGCCGGGCTGGAAGTCCTGCGCATCATCAACGAACCTACTGCAGCGGCCCTGGCCTACGGCATCGACAAACGCCAGCATGAGACGGTGTTGGTTTTCGACCTTGGCGGCGGAACCTTTGATGTGAGCCTGCTGGACGTGGGGGACGGGGTTGTGGAGGTCCGTTCCACGGCGGGTGACACGCACCTCGGCGGGGACGATTTTGACCGCCGGCTTGTCGATTACTTGGCTGACGACTTCCAGAAGGAGGCGGGCATCGACCTCCGGTCGGACCCCCAGGCGCTGCAACGACTGTTCGAGGCTGCCGAGAAAGCGAAGGTCGAGCTCAGCTCAGTGACCCAGACCCAGGTGAACCTTCCATTCATCACTGCCGACGCCACGGGACCCAAGCATCTGACGACCACCGTTCGGCGCTCTGTTTTTGAAGACATCACCCATGACTTGGTGGAACGCACCATGGGTCCGGTCAAGCAGGCGATGACGGACGCCAAAGTTACCGCCAACGACATCGATGAAGTGATTCTAGTCGGCGGCTCCACGCGCATTCCCGCGGTACAGAGCGTCGTTCGGCGTCTGACAGGCGGCAAAGATCCCAACATGAGCGTCAATCCAGACGAAGTCGTCGCCATCGGTGCGGCGATCCAGGCCGGGGTGCTCAAGGGGGAGGTCTCGGACGTCCTGCTACTGGACGTTGTGCCGCTTTCCCTCGGTGTCGAAACTCGCGGTGGGGTGATGACAAAGATCATCGAGCGCAATACGACTATTCCCGCCAGGCGCAGCGAAGTGTTCTCCACCGCCGACGACAACCAGCCCGCCGTCGATGTGGTGGTCTTGCAGGGGGAGCGGGAGCTAGCGGCGGATAATCGGGTGCTGGGCCGGTTCCAGCTGAGCGATATCCGGCCAGCGCCCCGCGGCGAACCGCAGGTCGAGGTCACGTTCGACGTCGACGCCAATGGCATTCTGAACGTCACGGCTCGCGACAAGGACACGGGCAAGGAACAGGGCATCACGATCAGCGAAGGCTCCAACCTCGACGCCAAGGAAGTCGAGCGCATGATTGCCGAGGCTGAGTCCCACCGAAGCGATGACTTGCAGAACCGGGAGCGGATTGACACCTTGAACGAACTCGACGCGGTGGCCTACCGGGTTGAGCGGGCCGTCAATGAGCTAGGTGATGCAGCCCCGGTGCATGACAAGGCGCGCGCGGAACTGCTGATCGGGCAGGCGCGCGACGCTGTCAGCAACCAGGCGGAGGTTGGCACCGCGAGGGAATTAATTTCCGAGCTTCAGCAGTTACAGTCGGCGCTGAGTGCGTCGGCTGCCGCCGCGGCCACTGCAGGGGCGGGCCAGGGATCCGCATCCCAGCCCGGAGCCTCCGACGATGCAGATGACATCGTCGATGCAGAATTCGATCGTGGCTAGGAACGGCCATGAGCGACCGGGCGGGCCCTGCTGGACAGGCCCATCCAGGAGGTGACGAGGCAGAGACCTCCGCAGCCGATGAGAGGGGAGCCGAAGCGGCTGCGCAGGCCGGCGAGCTGGCCAAAATGGAGGATCTGTGGCGCCGTGCGCTGGCTGATGCGGATAACGTTCGCAAGCGCGCCGCCCGTGACGGCGCCCAAGTGAGGGCACAGGAACGCGCCGCGGTCTGTTTGGCATGGCTACCTGTGCTGGACAACCTGGAATTGGCCATGGCTCACGCACCCTCCGCGGGGGATCCGCTTGTGGAGGGCATAGCCGCTATCCGATCCCAGGCGATCGATACCCTGGCCCGTCTGGGCTATCCGCGGATCGACGGCGAGAACGTCCCCTTCGACCCGCGGATTCACGAGGTGGTCAGTGTATCGGAAACGGACGAGGCTCCCCCCGGGACTGTGCTGACCGTTCTGCGCCCGGGCTACGGCAGTACGGACACTGTCCTCAGGCCAGCCGCCGTTGTGGTGAGCCGGGCGGTGACCCCGGACCGTGGCTAAGGATCACTACTCAGTTCTCGGCGTCCCGCGCACGGCGGAGCCTGACGAAATCCAGCGCGCTTACCGCAAGCTGGCCAGAAAATACCATCCGGACGTGAACCGGGAGCCGGATGCCGGCGATAGGTTCAAGGAGATCGGCGAGGCCTACGAGATTTTGTCGGATCCCGAAAACAGGGCGCGCTATGACCGTTTCGGTGCTGATTTCCGGCAGTACGCCGGCAGCGGCGCAGGCCCGGGGGGCGGCGGCACGCGGTGGGGTTCCGGGGGGCCGCGCCCGGGCCCCCGGCCGGGCCCGCGTCCGGGACGCGGCCCATACGGCAATGCTCACGTCGACATGGGCGGCGACGTCGATTGGGAGGATCTGCTCGGTGGCTGGTTCCGGCAACAAGCGGGGGGCCCGTCCCGGGGTGCGGACCACGAAGCCGAGCTATGGCTGACCGTTGAGGAAGCAGTCCGCGGCGGAAGGCGCACCGTCAGGTTGGCTCAGTCGGACGGGGATACCCGCGATTATGACGTCGACGTGCCTCCCGGTGTGCTCGACGGACAGCGCATCCGTCTCGCTGGGGAAGGCGCGGCGGGCCGCGAAGGGGGACCGCCGGGCGACCTTCAGCTGACCGTACGGCTCCTGCCCGACAGCAGGTACCGGCTAAAGGGCCGGGATATCTACCTCGACCTTCCGGTATCGCCCTCAGAGGCGGCCCTAGGGGCCAAGATCAAGACCCAGGCGCCAACCGGGACAGTCACCATCACCGTGCCCGAGGGCTCCTCCAGCGGCCGCCGGCTGCGGCTGCGAGGGCAGGGCATGCCCAACCCGCGGGGATTACCGGGGCACCTGTATGCGGAGCTCAAGATCATGGTGCCGCCGAGCCCTAACAAAGAGGAACGCAAGCTGTACCAGAAACTCGGCAGCATCTCCGACTTCAATCCCCGGGAGAAACAATGAGCAAGACGTATGCGCTCGCCTACCCGTGGCGCCTGAATCTCGAGGCGGTGGCGCGCAGCAGCGGCGTCCACCCCGACATCGTCAGGCGGTTCGCGGAGCTGGACCTGATCCGACCGCTAGGCGGTGATGCTCCCGGCGGCCCCTGGTTCAGTCCGCGAACCCCGGAACTGATCGCGCGTGTCCTGCGGCTGCACGCGGAGCTGGCGCTGAATTATGCGGCAATCCCGCTGGTACTGGACCTCCAGGCGCGGGTGGACGCGCTGGAACGACGTTTGGTTGAAATCACGCAGGTGGAAAGGACTACTTCGCGATGAATATGGAGAGTTTGACGCAGAAGTCGCAGGAAGCCTTGGCCGCGGCCCAGCGGATCGCCCAGCAACACGGCCACACCGAAACGGACGGGGAGCATCTGCTGGCGGCCCTGCTGGAGCAGGAGGGGGGCCTCGTTCCGCGGCTGCTCGTGGGCATGCAGGTTGACGTGGACGAGCTGAAGAGAGCGGTCGAAGCCGAGCTGCGGCGGAAGCCGAAGGTCACCGGCCCGGGGGCAGCACCAGGGCAGGTGTACGTAAGCCGCAGGCTCGGCACACTCCTCGATGCGGCCGAACGTGAAGCCAAACGGCTCAAAGACGAATACGTCTCGGTGGAACACCTGCTGGTCGCCCTGGCGGAGGAAGGTCGGTCCACCGCGTCCGGCAGGGTGCTGGCCGAGCATGGCATCACCCGCGAGGCGTTTCTCTCGGTCCTGACACAGGTCAGGGGAAACCAGCGCGTCACCTCGGCAACACCGGAGCAGACCTACGAGGCGCTGGAGAAGTACGGCCGCGATCTGGTGGCGGACGCCCGCACTGGAAAGCTGGATCCCGTCATCGGCCGCGACGCGGAAATCCGACGGGTCGTCCAGATACTTTCGCGCAAAACCAAAAATAATCCGGTGCTGATCGGCGAGCCTGGAGTCGGCAAGACCGCCATTGTGGAGGGTCTGGCCCAGCGGATCGTCCGGCAGGACGTGCCGGAAGGGCTGAAGAACAAGACCATCTTCTCGCTCGACATAAGCGCCCTCGTGGCCGGCGCCAAGTACCGCGGAGAGTTCGAGGAGCGGCTGAAGGCGGTGCTGGCCGAGGTGCTGGCGGCAGAAGGCAGGATCCTGCTCTTCGTGGACGAGCTGCACACCGTCGTCGGGGCAGGCGCGTCCGAGGGGTCGATGGACGCCGGGAACATGCTGAAGCCGATGCTGGCCCGCGGGGAGCTGCACATGATCGGCGCGACCACCCTTGACGAATACCGCAAACACATTGAATCGGATCCGGCTTTGGAACGCCGTTTCCAGCCGGTCACGGTGGACGAGCCCGACGTCGAGGACGCTATTTCCATTCTTCGCGGGCTGCGGGAGCGGCTCGAGGTCTTCCACGGCGTACGGATCCAAGACAGTGCCCTGGTGGCTGCGGCCACCCTTTCCCACCGGTACATCACCGATCGTTTCCTTCCGGACAAGGCCATCGACCTCGTGGATGAGGCGTGCGCTCGCCTCCGGACGGAAATTGATTCGATGCCCGCGGAACTGGACGAGCTCACACGGAAAGTCACCCGGCTCGAAATCGAAGAGGCGGCACTCTCCAAGGAGACCGATCCGGCAAGCAAGGCCCGGCTTGAGGAGCTGAGGCGTGAATTGGCGGACCTGCGCGGTGAGGCCGACGCGAAGAGGGCCCAATGGGAAGCCGAGCGCCAAGCGATCCACAAACTGCAGGAAATCCGCAGTGAGCTGGAGCGGGCTCGGCAGGAGGCGGAGGAAGCCGAGCGGAATTACGACCTCAATCGTGCGGCGGAGCTACGCTACGGCAGGCTAGCCGACCTCGAACGACGGCTGGCCGCCGAGGAGGAACGGTTGACCGCGAAACAGGGTGAAAAACGCCTACTCCGCGAGGTGGTGACGGAGGACGAGATCGCCGACATCGTTGCGGCATGGACAGGCATACCGGTCGCACGGCTGAAGCAGGGCGAACGTGAGAAAGTCCTGCACCTGGACGAAATCCTGCGCGCCCGCGTCGTCGGGCAGGAAGAAGCGATTAGTGCTGTGTCAGACGCCATCATCCGCGCCCGCTCCGGTATTCGGGATCCCCGCCGGCCCATCGGTTCCTTCATCTTCCTCGGCCCGACCGGCGTGGGGAAGACCGAGCTTGCAAAGGCTCTGGCTGCGGCGCTCTTCGACAGCGAAAACGCAATGATCCGGCTGGACATGAGCGAGTACCAGGAGCGCCACACCGTGAGCCGCCTGCTGGGGGCGCCTCCTGGCTACGTCGGTTACGACGAAGGAGGACAGCTCACTGAAGCGGTGCGCCGGAAGACGTACTCGGTGGTGCTGTTCGATGAGGTGGAAAAGGCCCATCCGGACATCTTCAACACTTTGCTGCAGGTGCTCGACGACGGACGGATTACTGACTCCCAGGGCCGGACCATTGATTTCCGCAACACCGTCATTATCATGACCTCCAATATCGGCTCCCAGTATCTTCTGGAGGGTTCGACCAAAGGCGGGGCGATCACCGAGGAGGCGCGCGGCATGGTGATGGGTGAGCTCCGGGCGCATTTCCGCCCCGAGTTCCTCAACCGCGTGGACGATACGGTCTTGTTCGCACCCCTCGGACTGCCGCAAATCGAGCGCATCGTTGATCTGCAGTTCCAACAGCTGCGGCAGCGGCTGGCCGAGCAGCAAATAGAGCTGCACCTGACCGAGGAAGCGCGCCTTCTGATAGCCGAACGCGGCTTCGATCCGGTCTACGGAGCGCGTCCATTGCGCCGCTACATTTCCCATGTGGTGGAAACGCAAGTGGGGCGGGCCCTGCTCCGTGGCAGCATCGCGGAAGGCGGAGTGGTCACGGTGACGACGGCCGGAGGGGAATTAGTGGTTGACTACAGCACGCTGGAGCTGGAGGGGGCTGGAACCCTATGAACAAGGCCATCATCAAATGCCCGCATTGCGGCAAGTCCAACCGCGTACCGGCTGTTGCCGAGGGCCGGCCGCACTGCGGGAGTTGTCACCGGGAGCTTCCCTGGGTCGTTGAAGCGGGGGATGATGACTTCGGCGAAATCGCTGAACGGTCCGACGTTCCGGTGATGGTGGACTTCTGGGCGGTGTGGTGCGGACCCTGCCGAATGGTGAGCCCCGTGCTGGACCAGTTGGCACACGAACGCGCGGGACAAATCAAACTTGTGAAGGTCGACGTGGACCACTCGCCGCAGCTCTCCGCCAGATTCGCCATTCAGGCGGTGCCAACGTTGATGGTCATCGTCGACGGCAAGATCGTCGCGAGGCAGGCCGGCGCAGCTCCCGCTCCCGTGCTGAGGTCCTGGTTGGAGGGGGCCCTCACGAAGTAGCTCACAAGAGCAGCGGACGACGGCGGCCGGTTGCCTGCCATCGTCCGTTATGGGTCGCGGGTAACCCCGTTCAGATGGTTGAGAAGGCGTCCACGACGCTCAAGTCCCTCATCGGGTAACCACTATTACAGAGACGATATCGGCGGTATTTCTTGACTGCACTGCGACCGTCAGTGGCGCTAGTGGGACTGGAGCGAGGAGGGTAGCGAGGCACGCCGACGCGAGTCGACGAGGTTCGGGACGCCTCCGAAGGAGGCCAGGGTCCGGGCGGTCTCCACGAACTCGCGTGCCAGCCCGTCATTGACGTCAGTGCGCCATGCAATCGACAGCGGAGAGGGCGGGACGTCTTTGACCGGGATGAAGGACAGCCCCGGACGGTCATAGAAACGCTGCGTGGAGGCTTGAGTGAACGCAATTCCCCGCTCACCCATGATGGCTTCGAAACACTCGTCGACGGTGGCTACCTGAGTGCCCAGACGGACCGGCTGCCCGCCACGGGCCTGGGTTGCGAGCCAGAAATCCCGCCATTTATCCGGAGCCTTGCGGGCGACGAAGGGCTCATCAACGACCTGTTCCACCGAGACCTCGGACAGCCCGGCAAAGCGGGAGCTGCTGGCAACTACGAGGACCCGCGGCTCAATGAACAGTGTCTCCATGGCGAGCCAGTCAGCCGCCGGCAGGGGAGGCCTCACAAATGCCACGTCAGCGCTTCCGTCGGCAAGCCCGGCGGTAGGGTCTGCGAAATCGAAGGACCTCATCTGGACGTGGATTTCCGGATGGTTGTTCTTGAACGCGGCGAGGATCCGCGGAGTCAGTTCAGCTGCTGCGTTGGCCTGAAAGCCGACTATCAGGGTGCCCCTCACGCCGCTGGCAGCCTCCTGGGTCAACGAAACGGCGCGCTGCGCAGCGGATATAAGGCGTCTTGCTTCACCCAGCAAAACATCCCCCGCGCTGGTCAGAGAGACGCTGCGGCTGGTCCGGATCAGCAGGGGAGTGCCCAGAGCGTGTTCAAGCTTCCGTATTTGGACACTGAGGGATGGCTGGGCGATGTGAAGTCGGGCAGCGGCTCGCCCGAAATGCAGCTCTTCCGCAACGGCGACGAAGTACTGCAGGACGCGCAGGTCAAGCTGTGGCTGCTGCATCGTTCAACTCTAAGCTCCGCCACAATCGGGGTCCAATAGTTTCAGGCTATTGGTGGATAGGGGACAGGTATTGGACCGTTCGGGGCAACGGGGGCTGCAATGGAAACAGCGAAGGGTTGCCAACGGAGACAGCCGCCGAGGCACTCCAGAAACCCCGCTAAAGAGGCTCGGGCAGAGAAGCCCGACCCTCCGCGAGACCAATGAGAGGAACAACGAAATGACGGTCGTAACACGTGCCCCTTCCGTAGAATCCTGGGTTCAGAGCTTCACCGAGGCCAACAACCACGACCCGGAGATCCAGGCTCACGGAAAGTACTTCACCTGCTCCTACCTGCTGGACATGGAGGCGCACACCTTTGTTGTCCGGGTGGTGTCCGGCACCATCGCACAGATTTCCGTCGACCCGGGACCCATCGAGGTGCCCTACCAGTTCGCCATCCGGGCCAGCGCACACACGTGGGGTGAGTTCGGCAAGCCCGTCCCGGATCCCATGTACCACGGCATCTGGGCCGCCACTTTCCAGCGCGACATGAAGCTGGAAGGCGATGTCCTGGTCCTGATGCAGAATCTGCGCTGCCTCACCCGCCAGATCGAACTGCTGCGCTCCACCGGCGCACCCGTCTAGACCATAGGAGTTCCTGAAATGAGCAAAATTTCCCCCGTCACAGGCCGCTACGTCACCGTCGACGTGGATGGCCTCGAATACAAGGTTTTCTACCTCGAAAACGGCCAGGGCCAGCCCCTGGTGTGCCAGCACACCGCCGGAGCGCACAACCACCAGTGGCGCGGCCTTCTGGAGGACCCGGAGATCACCGCCAAATACCGCGTCATCGCCTACGACCTCCCCCGCCATGGCAAATCGGACCCCCCTGAAAACACTGAGTGGTGGACTGAGGAGTACCAGCTCAGTGCGGACCACTTCGCTAACTTCATCGTCGCCCTCGTCGATGCACTGGAACTGGTTGACCCCATCTTCATGGGATCCTCCTTCGGCGGCAACATAGCGCTGCAGCTCGCCCACCGCTTCCCGGAGAGGTTCGACGCCGTCATCCCCGTGGAGGGAGCGGACCACTCACCGGGCTTCTATCTCGACTGGTGGCAGCACCCCCATGCCAATGCCGCACAGGTGTGCGGCAGCGGCACCTGGGACCTCATGGCCCCGCAATCGCCGGAGGCGGACCGCTGGAAAACGTGGTTCTACTACACTCAGGGTTCCGAGGCGTTCAAGGGTGACCTGTACTTCTACTCGGTGGACCACGATCTGCGCGGCAAACTGGGCGAGATCCAGACCGACAAATGCGCGGTGGTCCTGATGACCGGCGAGTACGACTACCTCACCACCCCCGAAGACGGAGCCCGCACGGCCAGCCAGATCCCGGGTGCCGAGTTCATCGAGATGAAGGCCATTGGGCACTTCCCGATGAGCGAGAACTACCCGGTTTTCAAGGGATACCTCGTTCAGGCTCTGGACCTGATCCGCACCAAGACGGCGGTCGGAGCCTAGCCGATTCTCACCTAAGGCGTCGGTGCCGACCCAAGAGGGTCGGCACCGACCCTGCCACCTTAACGGGTAAAGACACACAGAAGATTCAACCTCCTCATGCTCTGCCTCTGGCACCCGGACCGTACCAAACTGCTGAAGGTCGGGCTGCACACCGCTACGACTTCCTTAAAACCCCTTGGAGATAGAACGATGTCAATAAACGCCCAGCGTGAAGCCGCCCTGCTGGCGTCCGTGCCGACTGGCCTGCTGATCAACGGCGAGTGGCGTCCGGCCGCGTCCGGCAAGACCTTCGATGTGGAGGATCCCTCGACCGGCAAAGTCCTGTTGAGCCTTGCCGATGCCGGCCCGGAAGACGGGGCGGCGGCACTGGATGCCGCGGCTGCCGCGCAGGAGTCCTGGGCGAAGGTCTCGGCCCGTGAGCGCGGGGAGATCCTGCGCCGCGCCTTCGAACTGGTGACCGAGCGTGCGGAGGACTTCGCGCTGCTGATGACCCTCGAAATGGGCAAGCCGCTGGCCGAGGCCCGCGGCGAGGTCATGTACGGTGCGGAGTTCCTGCGCTGGTTCTCCGAAGAGGCCGTCCGGGCCTTCGGGCGCTACTCGGTGTCCCCGGACGGGAAGTCCCGGCTCCTGGTGACGAAGAAGCCGGTGGGCCCCTGCCTGCTGATCACGCCGTGGAACTTCCCCCTGGCCATGGCCACCCGCAAGGTCGCCCCGGCCGTCGCGGCCGGCTGCACCATGGTCCTCAAGTCCGCGAACCTGACCCCGCTGACGTCCCAGCTGTTTGCGGCCGTGATGGTGGAGGCCGGGCTGCCGGCCGGTGTGCTGAACCTGATCCCGACCTCCACGGCCGGTGCCACCACGGGTCCTCTGATCGAGGACTCCCGGCTCCGCAAGCTCTCCTTCACCGGCTCCACCGAAGTCGGCCGCCGGCTGCTCGCGGACGCGTCCGAGACGGTCCTGCGGACCTCGATGGAGCTTGGCGGGAACGCCCCGTTCGTCGTGTTTGAAGACGCCGACGTCGACGCCGCGGTGGCCGGGGCGATGCTGGCGAAGCTGCGGAACATGGGCGAAGCTTGCACCGCGGCGAACCGGTTCATCGTCCACGAATCCGTCGCCGAGGAGTTCGCCAAGAAATTCGCCGCCAAGATGGCCGGCATGACCACGGCCCGCGGCACCGAGGCCGAGTCCACGGTGGGTCCGCTCATCGACGCGAAGAGCCGGGACAAGGTCCACGAGCTCGTCACCGACGCCGTGAAGGATGGTGCCGTCCTAATCATGGGCGGGTCACCCGTGGACGGTCCGGGATACTTCTACGAACCCACCCTTCTCCTCGACGTGCGCGAAGGCGCCCGGATCCTGTCCCAGGAAATCTTCGGCCCCGTCGCACCGATCATCACCTTCGACACCGAGGAGGATGCTATCCGCCTGGCAAACAACACCGAGTACGGTCTGGTGGCGTACGTCTTCACCCGGGACCTGAACCGGGGCATCCGGATGGGCGAACGCCTTGAGACCGGCATGCTGGGCCTGAACGCCGGTGTGGTGTCCAACGCGGCCGCACCGTTCGGCGGAGTCAAGCAGTCCGGCCTGGGCCGCGAAGGCGGACTGGAGGGCATCGAGGAGTACCTCTACACGCAGTACATCGGCATCGCCGACCCCTACGCCGGCTAAACCGAAAGGAGGGGGAGTGTCCCTCAGCTTGGAAGACGCCACTGAGGTGGGTACTGCCGCTCTTAGGGCAGTGGGATTGTCCGTTCCGGATACGCAGATCACCTTCCGGCACCTTCTCGATTGCCAGTTGAGGGCTTGTCGTTTAGCGGACTAGCCCGGAGTCTCAGCATCAGTGAACGGTCGACTGCGAAGCCGCCAGGTGCAAAGGACCTCAGAATAACGCGGCAGACTCCTTTGTCAGCCCAGCTGGACGGCGGTGACAGGGTTGGCTACGTTGTGGCGCAACAAGCCGTGGAGATCGCCATCGACGAAGCTGCGGACGTGGGCTTGGCAGTCGTCGGAGCGAACAACACCTGGTACACAGGAATGCTGTCGAACTACGCGGAAATGATCACTGCCAAAGGGCTCGTAGCTGTGATCGCTTCAAATGCCTCGCCCTGGGTGACGCCGTTCGGCGGGACGGAGGGCCGGTTCGGCACAAACCCTTTTTGCTTGGGTTTCCCAGCACCTCAACGCCCGTGATTTGGGACATCGGGATCTCGGAAATCATTCATGCCCAAGCCGTCCTCGCACAGCGACAAGGCCAACAACTTCCACACGGTGTCGCCTATGACTCCGACGGGCAACCTACGACAGATCCTGCACGTGCCATGGCCGGAGCGTTTACAGCGTGGGGCGGACACAAGGGTAGCGGTCTCGGCGTGAGCATCCAGCTGCTGGGCATGCTGGCCGGCTCGCCGGTTTTCCCGAAGCAGTTGGAAGACTTCGGCTTCTTTGTCCTCGCCATGCAGCCCGACCTGTTGACGCCGAGGGACGAATTCGCGAAGAAGGTCTCGACGTTTTCCGAGGCAATGCGGAAGACCAGACGCGCGGATGAGAAGGTGCCCGTCCGGATGCCCTTCGAACGGTCCGCCGCACGGCGGGCCGAGCAGCTTGCCGCCGGCGGGTTCGACGTCGACGTTGCGGTCCTTGGGGCCGTGACGGCCCTTGCACAGAAGGAACAATGAACGACCCCCCCTTGGGCGTCGGACATTCTCTTGACGACGGAGGGGATCACCGCCCACAACAGGCCTTCGACCAGGTGTGCCTCGACACATAGTCCTCGGCACCCTTGGCTGCTTCATTTCATTTACGCGGTTTCGCCGGCGGCCTCGTAGCGAAGCTGTACCCACCCAAGCTGGCCACGCTCGCCCCAATCTGGGCAGGCTACGGTGACTCCCACGACAGTCCGGGGGCGAGAGCCGGCTGGTTGGAACAGCAGAGTGGGCATAAAAATAAGTGTGCACAATGTGCACACTCTTGCAGTCGGAGCGGGTCGTACTGGTGGCGGACTGGGCCTGATTCGGTATGTTTCGGCCGGGTCCCAGCGTGTGCAGGGTCCGGAACCCGGTTCGAGTCCCACCTCGGGCACAGTGTTTCCGCAGGTCACCAGGGTTTTTGACCGCCGGTACGGTGGACAGAATGTTGACGTATGGGCCCCTTCGGGGGCCTTTCTTGTGGGCCGGTGTTGTGGCCGAGGTTCCTCTCGCTGATGGCGGTGCCTTTCAGTACTTCATGGCGCCGCACGTCTGGAACTGCATGACTTGACCGAAATCCGGGGAAGCCTTGAGCGCGTCTGCTTGTCGTCCGTTTGCTTCGTCATGCCTTCCCATTGCGGATTCCTCACTCAGCTACATGCCCCTGCTTCGACAGGTTGCCAGGCTGGTAGAGAAGCCCCCGCCGGGTAAGCTTTCCGTGTCTTCTTTCCCGCTAGTCCCGGATCGACGCTCCCTCGACTCTGGCTTCCCAACCAACATGTCTGTCATGCCTCACTATGCGCTTCTAAGAATTTGTTTGGGAAGGACAGAAAGCCCTGATTCCCGGAACGAACTGGACGCGCACCTGATGTCCAGTGCGGGCGCGCGGGGGCTCAATAATGCTTCAACTGTTTGGCTATGGCTGGAGCGTTTGTGCCCGTCCTCCAACAGCTCAGCAGCGGCACGACGCGTTCCTGTTGACTCAAGGCAACAGGTCCCGGAAGGTGCTTTCGTTGCCTCATGTGAGTCGCCGGACACCACGATTGTTGACCCGCCTATGGCAACGGGCAGGCCATCCAGAGCCGCGATCTAGTACCGGACCTTCGCCCGGGACAGGCAGGCAGGGTCAACCACGTGATGCGGGCCCACAGTCAAAGGGACGCCACGTTCCACTTGTGCGGATTGACTGTGCTCGCGCGACGCCGCATTGCTATCTTCAACGATTGTGGTTTGTCGGGTTGCCCGTTCTGTCGGATCGTAATCAGGCGACTACATCATTGACGTCACGAGGGTCTTGGAAATGACGCAAAGAGCGGTGTCGCACCGGAGAACCCGGGCGACACCGCTGCGTCAGTGTTTCGGTCGGTACTAGCGCTGCAGGCTCGGGGTCCTGTCGCTTTCGATTCCGGTCGCGGGAGTCCTCTCGCTTTCCGTTCCGAAGCTGTCAGCGCTGCCGTAGTCCGCGCCCAGGCTGCGCGAGCGTGACAGCAGCCCGAGAACTGAGGCGATCGTGATGACTACGTGCACAATGGCCAAGACGATGACAGCCAGGATCGATCCTGTCGCATTTAGAAGATACTGCCCCATCATGGGGGCTGTCCCTGCGAAGACGGTAGAGCTGAGCTGGTAGCTGAGCGAGATACCGGTGTAGCGGATGTTGGGCGGGAACGACTTGGCGAGAATACCTGCCATGGCGGCGTAGTACATGGAATGCGGGATGGTGGCCACTGCCATTCCGATGACGGCCAGCGTGTAGTCGCCTGTCCCGATCAGCATGAACATCAGCGGCAGGACCAGGAGCTCGGGGACCAGCATCAGCAGCACCGCTTTGCGCAGTGTCAGTTTTGAGGCGATCACGGCTCCAAAAGGTTGCACAATGAACTGCACCACGAGGGAGATGGTCACGATGGACAGGAAACTTGTTCTGCTGAACAGTCCTTCGTCAACGGCCCAGGCGAGTGCGAAAGTGCCTTTGAAGTAGGTGGCGGAGACACCAATGACGCACGCTCCGATACCCAAGGCGACGATGCCTTTGGAGCTCTTCAGCACTTCAGTCAACGGCGCTTTCGCGACGGTCTTGGTCTCCATGAGGGCCTGCATAGCCGGAGATTCTTCAATGCTTAGCCGAACAAATAGTCCAATTGCCACAAGCGCCGCTGACAGCAGGAATGGGATGCGCCAGCCCCAGGTGATGAAGGCGTCATCGGGAAGCTGGGCGACCATCAGCCAGACAAGTGTCGAAAGCAGGTTGCCCATGGGGGAGCCTTGTTGCGCGAAAGCGCCGTAAAGAATTCCCTTGCCCTTGGGTGCATGCTCGGCAGCGAGGACGACGGCGCCGCCCCACTCGCCGCCCATGGCAATACCCTGGATGAGTCGAAGGGCCACCAGGAGGACCGCTGCCCACCCGCCCACTTGGGCGTACGTGGGCAGTAGCCCAACGGCAGTGGTGCATATGCCCATCATTAGCAGCGTGGTCACCAGGGCTTTCTTGCGACCGAGCCTGTCGCCGATGTGACCGAAAATGATCCCACCAAGCGGCCTCGCGAGGAAACCAACCCAAAACGTCGCGAAAGCGGCCAGAGTCCCGACCGCCTGGTCTTGGGCCGGAAAGAAGATCTTGCCGAAGACAAGAGCGGACGCGGTCCCGTAGGCGTAAAAGTCGTACCATTCGACGGTGGTTCCCGCGAACGATGCCCAGCCCGCTTTCCGGGCCATTTTCTGCCGGAACTGGGCTGGGCCAGATTCCGTCTTCTGTAATCCGCTCACAACAACTCCATTGTCTAGCTGTGGCACCCTGTGACACAGCACACGGTGAATTTCATCCCCTACCCTGACACCCGAAACTAATAGCGTCCAATATCTAGTTCGTTCTACAGTAAGTGGAAAACTCTATAAGTGTTCTTCGGCGGCTTCCGTTGCTTGGCTGCTTCTCGAGCCGGGAAGCGGTGGGGTCGGGAGGACCCGTCGGGCAATTTCGAGCACAGCGTGTGTGGCCGTGGAGACGTTGTCCTTCCGCCACGCGAGGACTGCAGCAAGCTCCGGAAGGTCATCTTCCAAGTCCCGGTAGACAAGACCTGGAGTGTTGATGTGCTGCACGGACGACACGGTGATGGTGACCCCAACGCCGGCGGCGACCAGTCCCAGAATGGTGTACGAATCCGGGGCCTCCTGCATGATCCGCGGAGTGAAGCCGGCTCCCATGGCCACATGGATCAAGGCATCCCGCACGGTGGAACCCTGAGTGCCCGGAAAAGTCACGAACGGCTCGCTCGCGAGGTCCGACACCCTGATCGTTTCTCTGCTTGCGAGCGGGTGGTCCGACGGCAAGGCGGCGACCATTCGTTCATAGCCATAGACGTGGGTGGTGATGCTCTGGTTGTTGACAGGAAGGCGTGAGAAGCCAATGTCCAGATCGCCGGCGACCACCTCGGCAATCGCCGCCCCCGCATATGTCTGGCCCTGCAGCACAAGTTCGATACCGGGCTGTTCTGCTCGGACAGCACGCGCCAATATTGGCAGGACGTTTCTGCTGCTTGCCCCGGCGAAACCAATGGTCACCCTGCCGACGATCTCCGAGATCCCCAGAACCGCAGAACGGCGGGCGATGTCAACGTCGGCCATCACCTGTTTGGCTGGCCCGAGCAGAGCTTTGCCGGCATCGCTAAGGCTCACGGACCGAGTATTCCGGTGGAACAGGGGGACCCCCAGTTCCTTCTCCAGAAGCCGGATTTGCTGGCTCAAGGCCGGTTGTGCCATGTGTATCTTGGCAGCAGCCCGGCCGAAATGCAGCTCCTCGGCTATCGCGATGAATCCCGCCAGATGTCTTAGTTCCACTACTGCCCCTTCGATTCAGATGAGATCCCTATCATATAGGTCAGATTTATGTATTGGACCGTTATATATCTCGGATGCAAGCATGGGAGACCAGCCGAAAGACCCGGAAGGCAGTTCCCAATGGCCGAAAAATTGTTCTCCTTGAAGGACGCGATAGGCACTTTCGTGTCCGACGATGATGTCGTAGCACTGGAAGGGTTTACTCACCTCATTCCCTTCGCTGCGGGCCACGAGATCATCCGGCAGGGTGTGAAGGGCCTGACGCTGGTGCGGATGACTCCGGACATCATTGCGGACCAACTGGTGGCGGCCGGCTGCGTGAACAGGATGGTCTTTGCCTTCACCGGCAACAGCTCGGTCGGTTCTTTGTATGCGGTGCGGCGGGCAGTGGAGGCCGGTGGTGCCGGCGAGCTCGAGCTTGAGGAGTACAGCCACTACGGCCTCCTGGCGCGATACCAGGCTGGCGCCGCCGGGATCCCGTTCATGCCCGTCAGGTCCTATGCCGGCAGCGATCTGGTCAAAATCAACCCGCAGCTCAAAAAAGTGGCCTCCCCTTTCGAGGAGGATGTCGAAACCTACGTGGTGCCAGCACTGAACCCCGACGTGGCAATAATCCACGCTCAGCGGGCGGACCGGCAAGGCAATATCCAGAGCTGGGGCATCCTTGGGCCACAACAGGAAGTCGCCTTTGCGTCCAAGCGCACCATCGTGTTGGTGGAAGAGATTGTCGATGATGATGTCATCCGCTCCGATCCCAACAGAACGCTAATTCCCGGCTTCGTCGTCGATGCCGTCGTGGAGTGCAGATATGGGGCACACCCCTCCTTCGCGCAGGGCTACTATGACCGCGACAACGACTTCTACCGTTCGTGGTCAGCCATCAGCAAAGACCCGGACCGTCTCGAGTCCTGGATCCAGGAATGGATCCACGACGCCGGAGACCACCGCGGTTACCTCAGCAAGCTGGGCGACGGATTCTTCGACCGGCTGACGCCGGTTCCCCGCCTGTCCACCCCCGTCAACTATGGGAGCGTCCTATGACCAGCGTCGTCGAGACAACCACTACCGGGCCGGACCCGACTCCGTACTACACCGTCAGTGAACTCCTGGCGGCTGTCAGCTGCCGCTACCTGCAGGGCAAACGGCGGGTTTTTGCTGGCATTGGCCTGCCTACCCTCGCCGTTGCGCTGGCACAGAAGTCCACATCGCCGGACATTGAGCAGGTTTACGAGTCGGGTGTATGCGGTGCTCATCCGCCGAAATTACCGGAAACCATCGCCGACGCCTCCCTGGCCACGGGCGCGGAAACCATCCTGACCATGCCCGTGCTGTTTGGGTATGTACTCCAGGGCGGCTGGATCGACGTAGGTTTTCTCGGCGCAGCGCAGATCGACAAGTTCGGCAGCCTGAATACCAGCGTCATCGGCCCGTGGGACTCGCCGACAGTACGCCTTCCCGGTTCCGGCGGTGCCGCCGAAGTGATGGTGAACTCCCGAGAGGTATTCGTCGTCATGCGCCGGCATAACAAAACTTCCTTTGTCCGGGAACTGGACTTTTGCACCAGCCCGTCGCCGGCGGCCGCGCGGCGGGCGGATCCCAAAGTGCCGACACACGGCGCTGGTGTAACCACCGTCATCAGCGAACTCGGTGTCTTCAAAGCCAATGCAGCAGGTGAATTATGCCTGGCCAGTGTGCATGAAGGCGTGACGGTGGACCAGGTTCGCGAGCAGACCGGGTGGCCGATCAAGGTGATGGACGGCCTGACTGTGACGCCTCCGCCCACGGGAGAAGAGCTCCGGCTACTGCGTGATGACATCGACCCGGGCCGCGTCTACCTCCGGTGAGGGACGGAAAGGGACGGATGTTCAGCACCCAGATTTTTGGCGACCGAACCGCGCTTGTCACCGGAGGCACCTCCGGCATCGGCTTGGCCATTGCCGAACGCCTGGCATCGCTCGGTGCCAGGACTGCAATCATCGGTCGTGACGAAAGCAAACTCGAAAGGGCCGTCGCCTCTTTGGCGGCGAGAGGATTCGAAGTAAGGGGCTACAAGGCGGATGTCCGCGATGAAGCGGCGGTGCACGGCGCCCTTGAGGCGATCGAGTCGGACTTCTCGCCGGTGGGCCTGCTCGTGAACAACGCCGCGGGAAATTTCCGAGTCAACCCGCTGGACCTGACGCCCAACGGCTGGAATGCGGTCGTAAACATTGTGCTCAACGGCACCTGGAACCTCACCCAGGCTGTCGGCCGGCGGGCCATCACTCTGTCGGTGCCGCTGTCAGTGGTGAACATCGGCACGTCCGCGGCTCTCATGGGAAACCCGGACACGGTCCACTCGGCCAGTGCGAAGGCGGGAGTGATGGCCATGACGAAGTCACTCGCCGCGGCCTGGGCACCTCACGGAGTCCGCCTCAACGTGCTCACGCCCGGGCTGACGGAGCAGACCGGTGGTGCCGGGATACTGTACGGAACGGAACCTGAGATGGAGGGGCACCTGGCAAATATTCCGCTGGGAAGGCTGGCCAGGAAGGAAGAAATTGCCGATGCCTGCGCCTTTCTGCTCAGTGATTTTGGCTCGTACATCACCGGAAGTGAGCTGCTGATCGACGGCGGCCGGCGTCTAACCGGCCACTGACAAGGAGAAGGCAAACGTGGCCGATGCATTCCTGGGAGGCGGCGGGAGCCCCGGCATCCGTGAGAGAAGGTGCGATCCCGAGAGGCCTTTCACGGTCCGAAGCCAACGGAAAAGGGGCTCGGCCTCCCACACCGACATTTGGGAGCTGCGCGGACGCCGTCGGTCGATGCGCTGGCGGGCAGCTCCTCAACCATTTCAGCCGCATCACGCAGGTGCCGCAGCCGGTGATTGCCGTATGGGATGGCGTAGCCCTGGGCCGCGGCGCGGGACTGGCGTAAGCCGGGGACTCTCGGCTCGTCACCGGCGAACTAGGGATGGGGCAGCCGGGAACAGGCCTCGGGATACTGGCCTGCAGCCGGGGCAACATGCGGCTCAAGCTGTCAGCAGGGGGCGCACCCGGAAGGCGATGGGCGGTTCCCCGGAGTTAGGGATTCTTCCAGCAAGGACCCGGTTATTCCGGTCGTGACGTCTCCGTTTCGGTATATCGCGAGAGATATGCCGTTTCAGCGGCGGTGAGTTTTCTGGGGCGGTTCGATTCACGTTCAAGCGGGACCAGTACCGTGCTGCCCCTAAAGACGGGTGACGATTGTTGGATCGCCGAGTAGCGGACGGTGAAGGATCCGCTACCAATTCTGGAAATATCGAGCATCAGCAGGAGCTCATCCCCGTAGCTGACAGGTCTGAGGTATTCAACGGTCAGGGCGGCAACCACCTTAGGACACCGGAACGATTCCAACCCTTCAGCGGCGGCTCTCTGGTTGAGCCAAAGTATCCGTGCCTCTTCCATCAACGTGACAATGCGGGCGTTGTTGATGTGCCCGTTAAGATCCTGATCCGACCAACGCAGAGGCATGAGGCATTCGAAGCGCTCCTGCACGCCACGGTGGTCGGCGGCATTCATGTAGGGCGGCGCCGTTTCGGATGCCCTCCTGCTAGGCATGCCGGCCACCGGTAATCTCAAGAACCGTTCCTGTCATATAACTGGACATTCCGCTGGCAAGGAACAGCACCACGCTGGCAACTTCCTCAGGCTCGCCGAACCGTGCCAACGGGATTTCGGCGAGTTTCTTTTCGAGTATGTCCGCGCGCAGGGCTTCGACCATGTCGGTCCGGATAATGCCCGGCTGGATAGCGTTGACCCGGATGCCGGTGAAACCGAGTTCTTTGGCCGCAGCTTTTGTCAGACCCACGATGCCGGCCTTCGCGGCACTGTAGTTCGTCTGTCCCGGCATCCCTACCTTTCCCGAGATAGAGGACACATTAATAATCGAGCCGGCCGTTCCGACCCTTCGCATGATGTCGGCGGCAGCCCGGGTACCCAGCCACGCACCCTTCAGGTGTACGGAGACAACTGCGTCGAAATCGAATTCACTCATCTTGCGCATCGTGGCATCACGCGCGAATCCGGCATTGTTTACCATGACATCCAGAGACCCGAAGTGATCGACCGCGGTGTTCACCAGGGCGCTCATATCCTCGGCAGAGGTCACGTCGCAGACAACTTTCACAACGCCTTGCCCCAGAGTTTCAGCCGCTCGGTCCAGCGCCGCGGTGTCCATGTCGGCAAGAACAATGTTGCTGCCCTGCGCCAAGAACGCCCGAGCTGTGGCAAGCCCGATTCCCCGCGCACCTCCAGTGATCACGCTGGTCATGTTCTGCAAAAGCATTGCGCTCCTCAACTCCATTAGTGCTGTCTATAGTCCCGTGAAGGCGGGGATCCCACGCTGGGCAAACGCCCGCTTACCTTCAGCGAAATCGCTGGAAAAATAGCACGCAGGCTGGTCACGGTGCTCGAAGACAAAAGCGTCTTCCAGAGAAGGCAGTCCTCCGGCCAGGGCCCTTTTAACGCCCTCAACGGAGAGTGGCGCCCGTGTGGCCAGATTGCCGGCGCTGGCGGCGGCTTCCTTTGCAAGCTGATCCGGGGGATGGCAGTAATCCGCCAGTCCGAGGCGAAGGCACTCTTCCGCGCCAACGGTCCTGCCCTCGAGTAGCAGCTGCCTCGCCTTTGAGATGCCAATTCGCGCAGCCAGGCTGTGCAGAATACCCCCGTCCGGAAGGAGCCCTAGGCGGCTAAACGGGAACATGAGCCGGGCGTCGTCCGCCATGTAGACGTAGTCGCAGGCGAGGGCGAGACTAGCCCCCAGACCGGCGGCCGCACCCTCGACAACGGCAAAAGTCGGTATGGGAAGACCGCAGAGCTGCCGGACGAGGCAAGCCACTTGAGCCAGACGATCACGGGCTGTGGACATATTCTCCGGAGGCATGGCCGTCAGGTCGCCCCCAGAGCAAAAGTTGCCCGCCGCACCCCGCACCACCAGTGCACGCACTGATCCATCAGCGTTGACACGGTCCAGTGCAGTGGCGAGTTCATCGCGCATGCCAGCGCCCATGGCGTTTCGGCGTGCCGGGTCATTGAGGACGATCGTCAGGACGCAGTCGTCCAATGCGGATTCGATGAACAACAGGACAACTCCTCTCATAGTCGTTTAGGGACCCAGCGTCGTAACCGCAAGACTCTTGCTTCCTCCACCCTTCCATCGCGATTTAGAATTTTCAAATACTAATTCGTTATCTCATTAGAATGATATTTTTATCTATCACGCCCACGACGGCATGGGTTTTTCCGGTACGACCGGTGGAGGCGCCCAAGGCCCGGGCAAGGTAGTGGTTGGATCAAACGAAGCGGCCAGACCGGAACTGGGACCCGCCGTCCGAATGCACCACGGTCCCTGCCGGACGGCGTGCCCTCACGGCGGCTCAATGATGTCGGACAGGCGATCCTCGAGGCTCGGGCGCTGCTGAGCGGATCTTCAGCGAAACGAGTGATTCGCAGAAGACGGAAAACCCCTGCCTGCGAAGAGCATTTCCTGTGTTCTGCTCAATCACTTCCAGTCGAAGAAGCCCTTGCCGGTTTTGCGGCCGAGTTCGCCGCGGGCCACCTTGTCGCGCAGTATCTGTGGGGGTGCAAACCGCTCACCGAGGGTTTCATGGAGGTATTCGGCGATGCCTAGGCGAACGTCCAGGCCCACGATGTCAGTGGTGCGCAGCGGGCCGGTGGGGTGCTTGTACCCAAGGACCATCGCGTTGTCGATGTCATCTGCTGAGGCAACGCCTTCCTCGACCATGCGCATCGCCTCCAAGGCAATCCCTACCCCCAGCCGGGACGAGGCGAAGCCCGGGGCGTCACTGACGACGACGGCGGCCTTGCCCAGTCCGTGGACCCAGTCGCGGGCCCGATCTACGAGGTCGGGGCGGGTCTGCTTGCCGACGACCACCTCGATCAGGGTGGAGGCCGGAACCGGGTTGAAGAAGTGCAGTCCCAGGAAGTCCTGCGGACGCTCCAGCTCCTCCGCCAGCCCGGACACCGAGAGCGAGGACGTGTTCGAGGCCAGCACCGAGCCCGGGCTGAGTTGCTCCTCCACTCTGCGGAGCGCTGCCACCTTCAAAGCCCAATCCTCGGGTACAGCTTCCACGACCAGCTCACGGTCGCCAAAGTCCGTGTAGTCCACCGAAACGGCCAGTCGGGCAAGCATCTCTTCGAGATTGCCACTGTGGGGGTCACGTTCGACCGACCTTGCCGCGGAGGATGCGACCCGCTCACGGCCTGCCTGTGCGGACGCCTCGTCACGTTCAACGACCACGACGTCTGCCCCCTCGATGAGGAACGCGTGGGCGATGCCCGCACCCATCCGGCCCCCACCGAGGACGCCAACGCGCGAGGGCAAGCCGGAGGGCAGCCGGCCGGAACGACCGGATGGCGCTACTGGGATATTCATTTACTTCTTCTTCCTGTCGAGGAACGCCTGCATGCGGTCGAACTTGGCCTGAGACTCGAAGAGCATGCCCTGGGCCATAGTGTCAATGACGGGATGGACCTCCCGCGGGGCGTGGAACACTGTCTTGGTCAGGCGTACTGCCAGTGGATCCTGCGCCGCGATGGCATCCGCCAAGGCGTGGGCTGAGTCCATCAACACGCCCGGTTCCACGATGTCGGTAATCAGCCCAACGGCGAGGCACTCCTCACCGGTCAGGACTTTTCCTGCCAGCAGGATCCGCTTGGCCATGGGTTCTCCGACAAGCTCCTTCAGCCGCCAGGTGGCACCGGCCGCGGCCAGGATGCCCAGGTTTGCCTCGGGATTGCCCATCCGCAGCGCAGGGGTGCCGACGCGGAAATCGGCCGCGTACGCCAGTTCCGCGCCACCGCCAAGTGCATAACCGTCCAGCGCGGCGATGACGGGCATCGGCAGCTTCGCGATCCGGTCAAAGACCCCGGAGTTGATTCCCGCCAGCGCGTCGTCACGGCGCCGTTCCCGCAGTTGGGCGATGTCGGCACCTGACGCGACGACCGCCTTGGATCCGGTTACCGAACTGGCGGGCGTGCCGGAGAGGATCAGGATCTTCGGTGCGCGCTCGAGGTGCGTGCACACCGCGTGCAGCTCATCCACCATCGTCTGGTCGATGGCGTTTTTCACGGCGGGCCGGTGCAGCCGGACCGCCAAGCGGTCCTCGCGCTCCTCAACCAGCAGCGTCACGAAACCCGAGGTACCCAGGCGCGTACCGGCGTCGTCCATTACCTCTGTCATCAGATGCCTTCCAGCAGCAGTGCAGTGCCCTGCCCGACACCGACGCACATGGTGGCGAGGCCGAGCTTGCGGCCCTGCGTGGCTTCGCGTTCGAGGCGCCCGAGCAGGGTGATGACCAGGCGGGACCCGGAAGAGCCGAGCGGGTGCCCGAGGGCGATCGCGCCGCCGTCGTTATTGACGATGCCGGGTTCCAGCTTCAGTTCGCGCATGCAGGCCAAGGCCTGGGACGCAAAGGCCTCGTTCAGTTCGACGGCGGCAAGGTCGCCTACCGCGAGGCCGGTCCGGTCCAGGACCTTGCGGGTGGCCGGAACCGGGCCGATGCCCATAATCTCCTGGGCGACACCGGCGGATGCGCCGTCGAGGATGCGTGCGCGGGGAGTGAGGCCATACTTCTGCACGGCGACCTCGGATGCGACGATGATTGCCGAGGCGCCGTCGTTGAGCGTCGATGCGTTGCCGGCCGTGACGACGTGACCGCCCTTGACCACCGGTCGCAGGCCGGCGAGGACGTCCAGGGAAGTTCCGGGGCGCGGACCTTCATCGGTGTACACAATGGTTTCGGCGCCTTTGCGGCCCCTGACTGTCACGGGGACGATCTCGTCGGCAAAGCGCCCGGATTCGATGGCAGCGAGGGCGCGTTCATGGGAGAGGACGGCAAATTCGTCGCAGTCCTCACGGGAGATGTTGTACACCCGGGCAACTTCCTCTGCTGTTTCCGGCATGGAATAGGTTGCCTTACCATCACGTGAGAGTTCTCCGGACAGGAAGGACGGGTTGGGGAAGCGCCAGCCGATGGAGGTGTCCACGACGGCGCCGGGCTTGGCGAAGGGTTTTTCCGGTTTCTCCATGACCCACGGAGCCCGGGACATGGACTCCACACCGCCTGCAACCACGATGTCCGCGGCCCCGGCTTTGACCATGTGGGAGGCCATGATGATGGCGCTCAGCCCCGAGGCGCAGAGCCGGTTGACGGTGACGCCGGGGACCGTGTCGGGGAAGCCGGCGAGCAACCAGGCCATGCGGGCAACGTTGCGGTTTTCCTCACCGGCACCGTTGGCGTTGCCGAGGATCACCTCGTCAACGGCGGCCGGGTCAAGCCCTGCGCGTTCGACTGCGGCCCGGACCGCGATTGCAGCCAGGTCATCCGGTCGGACGGAGCTCAGGGCTCCGCCGTAGCGGCCGACAGGGGTGCGGGCCCCGCCGATGAGGAATGCTTCGGTCATGGAAAAGCTCCTTGGTGAATCTTGGTGGGGGAGAGGGTGCGCCGGGGCAGGGCGCGCAGCCGTGGTCAGCGGAAGGCGGAGATGCCCGTGATGTCGCGGCCGACCAGCAGTGCCTGGATGGAGTCCGTGCCCTCGTAGGTGGACACCACCTCCATGTCGGTCAGGTGGCGGGCGACATGGTTTTCGAGCAGCAGGCCGTTGCCGGCGAGCAGTTCCCGTGCCTCGTTGCAGATCCATTTGCCTTTTTGCGCGGTGGCCATCTTGACCATGGATGCCATGGCGTTGGTCAGCGTGCCCTTCTCGGCGAGTTCCGCCATGCGGTTGACCATGAGTTGCATCGCGGTCAGCTCGCTGAGCATGTTGGCGAGCCGGTGCTGGACCAGCTGGTAGCTGGCGATCGGGTTGCCGAACTGGACCCGCTTGGCGGCGTAGTCGGCTGCGATTTCGAAGCATGCCATTGCGTGGCCGACGGCTTCCCAGGCGGCGCCGCCGCGGGTTGCCTGCAGGACGCGGGAGACGTCGGCGAAGGACCTGCAGTTCTCCAGCCGGTTGGTCTCGGGAATCCGCATGCCCTCGATGACGATGTCGGCCTGGAGGATGGCTCGCTTGCCGATCTTGCCGGTGATGACGGTGGGGCCGTAGCCGGCCGGGTGGTTGCCCTCCGCATCCTTCTCCACGACGAAGGCGTTGACCTTGCCGTCTTCTGTGTTGCGGGCGAACAGGACCACGACGTCGGCCGCGTGTCCGTTGCCGATCCAGCGCTTATGGCCGTCAATGATCCAGGTGTCTCCCTCGCGGCGCGCGCTCGTTTCCAGCGCCACCGTGTCGGACCCATGGTCCGGCTCAGTTAAGGCAAACGCCCCCGTCTTCTCCAGCCGGGCCATGGCGGGCAGCCAGCGCTGCCGCTGTTCGTCATTGCCAAGCATGTACAACGCGCCCATGCAGAGGTTCGAGTGGACCCCCAGGAACGTGTTGATGCTTCCGTCGGCCCGCGCCATCTCGCGCGCGACCATTCCTGCACCCTTGCGGCTCATCCCCGGGCATCCGTATCCCTGGATATAGGTTCCGATAATGCCGAGCTCCGCGAGACCGGGCAGCAGCTCGTCGGGGAATTCCGCCCGCTCCCAGTAGTCGTTGATGACGGGAAGGACGCGTTCTTCAGCGAACTGGCGGACTTTGTCGCGGATTGCCAGCTCCTCGGGCGCCAGCTCCTCATCGAGGCTGAAGTAGTCGGAGTTAACAGTGGTGGGGGTAGTTGTCGTGGTGGTCATGACAGGTCCTTTACGGTTTCCGCGGACGGGTGCTGGTTACTACTGGGTGGCTGGTTCGGGAGCGGGCTAGCGTTCCGGCACCGACTGCAGCCACTGGAGAATGTCCCCCGTTCTGCGTCGATGCCTGGCGGCACGAGGTCTGCCGTCTCGTCGCCGTCTAACAGGCGTGGGCAAGCGAATGACGCGGGGTGGAGTACTGCAGCTTCAACACGGCGGGGGTGTCGTTCAATGCGCCCACGCTGCCGTTGAAGTTCACATGCCCTTGGGGGAGGTTCGGCCGGATCGCCGGACGCAGGCGGTTGGCTTTCAGTCTGTTGCCGCCGAGGTCCAAGGGCAGGCTCAGCGCGAAGGCCGGACCTCGGCGGACTTTTTCGGGGGTGAGCAGATTCAACCGGCCACGGTTTTCGTCCGCGCCGAATTCGCCCCAGCTGGAGCTTTCCGGCCGCGTGGGCCAGTTCCGTTTGCTGATAACCACGTTCTCTGTCCTTTCGAAATTCGGTTTTGCCCGTGCGGTGCTCGCGGTTGTCTCCCGTGACAGCCATTGCAACTTGTCATGGAGATTACGTCTAAGTTCTCATGTCCTTTTCAGTACCGTCCAATACATAATTAGTCCTTCACATATTGGTAAGACATATAAATCGGATCAAGAAACGCCACCATCTGGCGGCCTTCCTGTGCTCCGCGGGGGATTTCACTTCGACCGTGCCGCTGGCGGCTGGACGTCGTCCAACTGCACCTGAGCCAGCGTGTCCGCCGTCTGGAGGCGGCTCTGATATTGCCGACCTCGAACTCGCCCCTGGGGGGGAGCCGCTGACGACGGCGCGCGTGGTCGCTAACTGCGTATCCATAGTGGTGTAACCTCACCCCGTGGCGTCAGGCGAAACACCCGGAATGGTCATCCCAAGTTTGAGTAACTCCTCACCTCAGAGCCTGGGTGCCACAATTCTACGAAGGTGGCCAGTGAGTGCCGGTCATGCCGCTACGTACCTTTTTGCCTATGAGATGTTCGGAAAAGAGGAACGAACAGCCATGACCCATGTCGACTCCCAAACTGTGCAATGCCACCTCGGTGGGTGTTTGATCGCAGTTATCTGGAGGTGCCACCCGCGCAGAACGCGGAACTCGACCTGACAGTGATGCGGTTTATGCCAACACGGCGGCGATCAGGTGAGCTTGGACGTGCGCAGGGATTTCAGCCTCCACGTCCGCTACCAGTTCGTGTCGCTTCACACGGTTGGTATGGCGGCGGTGCACGCTCCTGCGGAACATATCAATTCGGCCATGCCGATGGCGCCCTTCCGGTGGGAGAGGCCGCGGGCCTGCCGCTGCACCGCTTTGATCTGGCTGACACTGCTGCGGCCCACGCAGCGGTGGAAGAGGGCACCGTCGGCAAGGTGCTGATCGGTGTCAGCGGGCCATCCGGTGAAACATCGACAGCGATCCCAGGTAGATTCCCTGATTGCACGCGGGCCTTCCGGCTCTATGTAGGTTCCGCAGAATGCGTCCGTAATGGACGGAACAACGCGAGAAGGGAACCGCCATGGTTGAACACGCAGACGCAGTTGTCATTGGCGCTGGATTCGGAGGCCTGGCCGCTGCGGTGACACTCGCCGGCACCGGCGTGCGGACCGTCGTTTTTGAGCAGCATTCCGCCCCCGGTGGTTATGCCACCTCTTTTGAAAGCGGCCCGTACCGATTCGAAACGGCACTTCACGCCTTGAATGGGGGGCCGACCCCCGGCGGGGGAGCTGATGAGGTCTTTCGTGCTCTTGGGATTGCTGACCGGTTGACGATGCGGCGTATCGATCCGCACTTCCTCTTCCGGTCTGCTGGGGCCGAGATCATGGCTTATGCCGATCCTTACCGCCACGAGGCCCACCTCATTCACGCTTTCCCTGGACAAGCAATCGGGATCAGGTCCTATTTGGACGAGGCGCTTGCCGTTTACCGTGACACTCGGCGATTCCAGACCGACATGGTGGCGGGTCTCGTTCCCAGTCCGCCGGAGATGGCAGTTCGCTACCCGGTGATGGTGCGGGCGTTGGCTGAGACGTGGGAACAAATGATGGCTCGCCACGTTGCCGACCCGGCAGTACGTGAGGCGCTTTCACCGCTTTGGAACTTCATCGGGCTGCCGCCCTCACAGTGCTCGGCGGTTGGCGCTGCTGCCATGTGTGCGGCGTATCAGGAGTACGGCATGTGGTTTCCCGAGGGCGGAGCGAAAGCTATCGGCGACGCGCTAGTCCGGGAGTTGGTGAAACGCGGCGGCGAAATTCGCTGTGGGCAGCTGGTAACCGGACTTGACCTCGACGACAGCCGGGCCATCGCGGCAACCACCGCTGACGGTGGGCGAGTCGAGGCTGATCTGTTCATCTCTAACGCCAGCGCGCCAGCCTTGCTTGAGCTGGTCGGCCGTGACGCACTCCCGGCCGATTACATCGCCAGAATCGAACGGGTCGAACCGTCGCTCTCAACTTTCGCCGTCTACCTGGGCCTGGACCGGGACGTTTTCGCTGAGAATGGGCTTCCCCACGACCTGTTTATCGATCGAATGGGTGACTCTGATCGCTCGTTCCAGGCGGTGCTGGAGGGCGACTGGGCGAATGTTCCGCTGACAGCCACCGACTACGCACGTATTGACCCTGGCTGCGCCCCTGCAGGGCACGGCGTCGTCGTGATCTCAGTCTGGGCGAAATGGGACGCCGAGGACACCTGGGGCACCGGCGGCCGCGTCGCCGATTATCAAGACCAGCCCCAGTACCGGCGGGTCAAGGAACGCGTGGCGGACATGCTCGTGGACAGGTTGGCTAATGAAGTGCCCGGACTTCGCGACGCCATCCGGACACGGGAGGTCTCGACGCCGTTGACCAACTTCCGTTATACCCGCAACCCCAAGGGAGCGAGCGTCGGCCCCGAGAACACCCCCGCCAACACAGGCACTGGGGCGCTGACCGCCGCAACACCCGTCCGTAACCTTTTCCTCGCGGGCGCTTGGACGGGAGCCGCCGGAATGAACCCCGCCCTCAGCTCCGGCATGGCCGCCGCGCTACAGGGCCTGAGCGCCCAATCGGCAGCCAGCAGCAGAACGTGACACCCGGCCCCGGAAGCGAGAGGGCTTTGCCGGCAGGGCAGTCCGCTACGTCGGCCCGGATGACGTGGTCTTTCGGTATTGACTCTTGGCCATTCAAGGCTCCGCGGTCGCCGGCCAGCTCATGCCGTGTTGGTGGCGGGGCCCTGATCATCGGGGCCGCGTTCTGACGGGGGCTATTGCCGTCGCCATGGCTTCCTTGTTCTCGTGTGTCTGTGTTGTGTCCGTGGACAGGGTCTGGGGAGCTTCCCGGTCATGCTGTGGTCCGCAGATCGGATCGTGAATGGTTTGAACGGAGGTGAATCGTGATGGAGAGCTTAGAGACTGAGCATGCCGCGCGGCATGCCGGGCAGTCCGTAACGAGGGCATGACCCGGTTGCGGCGAAATGTAGCGTTCACCCTCAACAGGACCGATCTTGTCGCGGGAAAGAACTGTTGTGCCCGGTTGACGCGGGGTGCGGCCGGTTGGCGTGGGGTCTCTAATGGGCGCAAAAGGGGGTGTGCACATTGTGCACACCCGGGGCTTCGGATCGGGTCGTACTGGTGCCGGACTGGGCCGGATTGCGGAGGTTCTCGGGGGAGTGGCGGATTTTGAAGGGCCGGAACCCGCTTCGAGTCCCACCTCGGGCACAGTGTTTCCGCAGGTCACGGTCTTTTTGGGCCTCTGAGCCTGGACAGATGTTGAGTTGGGGACCCTCGGGGCCCTTTCTGCCGGGCGGGGTGAGCGGTCCTTGAAGCCGGGCGGCAGCTCAGACAGCGAATTCGACGGGGGCGAGGGCGGCCAGTGCACGAAGCGTTCGTTCCCGGGCTGCGGGCCACTCTTCGGTCAGCAGAGACAGGATAACGATGTCCCGCCAGGTCCCGTCGACGCGCTGCGAGGAGCGCCGGCGAGTGCCTTCGACGGTGAACCCGAAGCGGGTCAGCGAGGTCAGCGAGCGGTGATTTCTGGGGTCGACGTCGCACTCGATCCGGCCGGCGCCGCGGGCGAACAGCCAGTCCAACAGTGCGGTCTTCACCTCGTGGTTTGTTTTCATGCCCCAGAACGCGGGGCTGATGACGGTGCGGCCAATCTTTGCACGTTCGGTGCGGGCGTGGGATTCGGTGACGCCGGTCGTCCCGACGAACAGCGGACCTCCGGTCAGGCCGGTGTAGTGGATGGCGAAGACCCGCAGTCCGTCATACCGGCGCCGGATGTACGCGACGATCTCGGCGTGCGTTCCCGGGCGGTGATCACCGTCGCCAAAACCCTGGGCCCAGATGTCGTCATTGGCCAGGATGTGCGCCAGCGGCTCGACGTGCGCGTCCGTGAACGGACTGAGGACGAAACGCCCGGTGGCAGTGCGAAGAGTCGGCAGGGTGTGGGGGAGACGCAGTGCCATGGTGGCCTTTCGGTGCTGGGAGAGGCAACTTGGGGCCGGCCGGTTGGCCGTTCAATCCATTTGCGTGCAGCTGTTCCGGAAATCATCACGACCGCCGGTAAAGTCTGGGCAACTACGGCGCAAACAGGGGGCACCAAGTCCGCAAACCATGCACGAATAGGACACCATGGGTAGTCCAGGGTTAGGGCACCGCTGTTCATTGCCCCGCCGGCTATCCCGAGGACGGCCCTCAGACGCTGCCGCGCCGAGGTCACCCCGGTAGAAAGGCTGGCGGCCGCAGCCGGCCGGGGGCGGAGCCCGGAAGTCTTTTCAGTCCAGAATGGCCACGATGTTGAACTCTTGGTGGAGCCGGTCCCTGGCGGCGTTCTCGACAAGTGTGGGGATGTAGATCCGAATCCTGCCCGACGCCAGCGACGCAAATTCTTCTCGGACGATCTCCGCGACGCGCGGTTTAGGAGCATCCGGAAACCTCGCGAGCAGCCGGTCAACAACCTTGCGCATGGTTGCTTCGTTCTCTTCATCGCTCATTCAACCAGTGTCGGGCGCAGTCGTGGGCGGGGTCAACGGGCTATTTACGCAGGCGCCTGCCCGCTCGGCCCGTCGGTGGCCGCAGCGCCTTCTGCCCTGCCGGGATCCCGGACGAGGACCTTGGTCACCGGCCGCTGAGCTTGGATGGTTTGATTAGTCCGTGCTCCGTCTAAAACGCCTTCTGGTTTTCAGCCTGCTCGCGGTGTGCGCCATCGCCGCATTTTCGTTCTGGGCAGTCCGGCAGTCCGGGGTTGACGCCCGCGGGGCCCTTGCTCCGCCGCCCCGAGCGGTAGCGAAGCTTGATCCGTTCTCCACCGGCATCGCCACCGCTGTGAACGTGACCCGGAACCCTGATGCCCAGTGGCTCGCCCGGGCTGCCGCGCAGACCGGGATCCCTGCCCGCGCGCTCCGGGCCTACGTTGCTGCGGCAGCCACGGCCAACGCTGCCGCTCCGGCGTGCGGGATCGGCTGGAATACCGTGGCCGCCGTCGGCTTCGTCGAATCCGCGCACGGAACCTACGGCGGCGGCAGCCTTAACACCGCAGGGGAGGCGAGCGGCCCGATTGTGGGCCCCAGCCTCAACGGGGCCGGATTCGCCGCCATCGCCGACACCGACGGCGGTGCCCTGGACGGCGACTCCCGCTGGGACCACGCCGTCGGACCCATGCAGTTCATTCCCTCGACCTGGCAGCTTGCAGGGCGGGACGGGAACGGGGACGGAAAAGCAGACCCGTTCAATATCGACGACGCCGCCCTCAGCGCGGCGAGCTATCTGTGCGCCCACGGCCGCGACCTCTCAACGGCCCAAGGGTGGACCGACGCCATCTACTCCTACAACCAGTCCGATCCTTACATTCGCCAGGTGCGGGCCGAGGCCACCGCCTATGCCGCGAAGTCGGGCACCTCTTGAGTGGTGGGGTTCGATCACCATAAGGTGATGGCGAACGACAAGCACCTCAGGAGATGACATGTCCCTAGTCCGCGTGCATAACTTCTCGGTCTCCCTCGACGGCTTCGGCACCGGCGAGGGCCAGCGACTCGACGCTCCGTTCGGTCATGCGGGCTCACGGCTAATGGAGTGGGCTTTCGAGACGCGCACCTTCCGCGAGATGGGCTTCCACGGGGAATCGGAGGGATCCTTCGGCGTCGACGAGGCGTTCGCCAGCGCGTGGAAGCCCGGGATCGGCGCGGAGATCATGGGGCGCAATAAGTTCGGCCCTCAACGCGGTCCCTGGCAGGACGAGGAATGGAAGGGGTGGTGGGGCGATAACCCTGTCTTCCACACCCCCGTCGTTGTACTTACGCACCATCCCCGGCCGGTACTCGAGTTGGAAGGCGGAACAACCTTCCATTTCGTCGACGCCGACCCCGTCTCCGCGCTCAAGCAGGCCCGCGCCTTGGCCGGCGACCTCGACGTCCGGATCGGTGGCGGCGTCAGCACGGTTCGTCAGTTCCTCGAGGCCGATCTGATCGACCACATGCACGTCGTCCTCGTGCCGATCGTCCTGGGCCGTGGCGAGCGGCTCTGGGACGGACTCGAGGAACTCGAACAACGCTTCGAGATCGAAGCGACCCCTTCTCCATCCGGAGTTGTCCACATGATCTTCACTCGTCGAGCGGCCCGGTAACCCGACTCGGGAGTGGGACGCCGGGCTCCGACTCGGCGGTGCGAGTGCAGCCCGCACCATCGCCCCAGCGTCGGCCGTGCCACCTCATCCTTCACCAAGGCCTCCCACACTTACGGCGGGGTGCCCGCCGAGGTGAAAAAATCTGCCGGACGCAGACAGGCTAGGGCGGAATGGGCCTAGACCGGGGCCCGGGCCGGCCGGTCCGCGCGACAGGGAATTCCGCGGCCATGGTGTACGTTGCAGTTGCGTCAGACAACAACGCCAGAAATGAGAATGACCAACGTGGCAACCGATTACGACGAAGTACGTTCCGACGTCAAGGAATCCCAGGACCGCTCCCTGGAGGCGCTGCAGTCCGCCAACGCTCCGGATGCCCGCAGCGTCGTTCGGGAGCTGGACGAGTCCGATGCACTGGATGAGGCCATGACCCCCGGCGGGGAGTTTGTCGCCGAGGAACTCATCGTTGAAGTCATCCCTCAGGCCGAGGACGAGTTCACCTGCCACTCCTGTTTCCTGGTCCGGCATCGCTCACAGCTTGCGCGCCAAAAGAACGGCCGTTCGTACTGCATCGAGTGCGAAAGCTAGGACGACCCCCAGGCTTTCCCGCTGGGGGCGGACACCGGCAGTGTCTGGTGCATGCCGCGCAAAAGGCGGGGTGGGTACGGTCCAAAGGCCCTGTGGGCACCCCGGCGGGTTGCGTAGCCTCGTTAGAGGGGCATGGCGGTCCGTAATTCGAGCCGGTGTCCCATCAGTTCGGCCAACCAAGGGATGTCGCATGTCCAGTGACTCAGGCGTAACAGGCATTTCCGGGGACACGGCAGGAAGCACAGCAGAGCCGCCGGAAGGGAACGAACCTGCGAACAGGGCCAGCCAGCCCCTTCCAGCCCGGACCATCAACCTGTTCGGATACGAGCGCGAACACTGGCCTCCGCTGTAGAGAGGCACCGGCCGCCTGCGCTGTGGGGGGCTGTATCAGGCCGTGTCCGGGTAGCTGGCCAGGATGTAGTTGCCGGCAGACGGACCGGCCATTCGGCGTCGGCTGCCACTGGGATCGATCCCGTGGCGCCGGATGGCGGACCGGAACTCGAAGTCTTCCAGCGGCTTGATGCGGTGCAGTATGCACCAGCTTGTATACAGGCCGTAGAGACAGTCCGGCCCCAACGGGTCGTGCGTCTCATCGGGGACTGTGGCGTCCAGGAGGAATCGAGTGATGTGCGAGGTAGCCATTCCGGGCTCCGTTCCGCGGGTGCATCCTTCGTGCCGCCGTGCTGCTTCAGCGGCTCTCATCGCGGCCATGCACCGGGCCGGGAAGGACCAAATCCCCGAAGGTCTTTTGGAATCTCCCAATTTACGTCGCCTTCGAAAGCGTGTCCAGAGTGCGCGCCAGGCGTGACCGGCCCGCGGCGATCAAGGCGACAAGGGTAATAGGGAAAGGCGGATGACGTTTCGGGTGGGGTCAGGGTTCGCATCCTCCAAACCTTACGTTCGGCCCTAACCTCGTGTGCCCGCAACAGCAGTCCGGCCCCGCCATCGAAACCGCCGGCTGCTTGACGGCTCCAACGGAGCCCGGACCGGTGTTTAGGTGGCCAGGGGGCCTTCTACTACAAGACACCGCCGGTCACGCTTCGTCTTGAAGGTCACGGCGGCCCTCCCGACCAGCATGCGCCTTCGTCGGCGCAATAGCCAGCGGACCGGCCGTAGTACCGTCCTCAAGCTATCGTGGGTCCAACACAACCAGTCAGGAGAGCGCATGCCGTACGTTGTCGACTTTAAGGACGTTTCTACTGTCGGCCTGGAGTCCTCACCGGTCGCCGAAGCGCTCGCCGGCTTACGTGCGAACGAGGCCCGGTACTACCGCAACAAGTACGAGCACGTCTTCACCGTGAGCCCTGCCAACGAGGTTCCGGAGGTTCGGGAGCGGGTGCGGCGTATCTTGCAGAACGAACGTGACATTGTCATCGGCTCGCGGCCGCTCGAGGCAACCACCTTCGAAGTTGATGGTTTGCGGATGGACTACGTGTTCTACGAGTCGGGATTGTCGATCAACGTCATGTATAGCATCGACGACGGCGGGAAGCGGGCGGTCGGATTCAAGCTGGCCCAAGGCATGGAGATTCCGGAGGAACTGGCATCGCGTTTCAAGTTCGCCCGCCAGAAGTCAAAACTGGCAGGCGTTATCCGCGGCTCGTATTTCGTCATCAAGGGGGAGTACTGAGCCGCCGGCGTTCCGGCGTTCACAGCGGCGTCCCAGCGGAGCGTGGCACCATAGGCATATGACCACTGCCCACGGTTTTCCTGGCTTCTTCCGGCGCCCCCAGCCCATCAAACCCAAGGCCGGTCAAGAATCGGTGTGGGACTATCCTCGGCCGCCAAGGGTCGAGCCACGGTCGGAACGGGTCATCGTGCGGCTTGGCGGGCAGGTTATCGCCGACACCACCGACACTGTGCGCGTCCTGGAGACGAGTCATCCGCCTGTCTATTACCTGCCCCTGGACGCGTTCCCTGCCGGAGTACTTGTCCCGGTTGAGGGCACCAGCTTCTGCGAGTTCAAGGGAGAGGCGCACTACTTCGACGTCGTCGACGGCGGAACCGTCGTTCCCCGCGGGGCGTGGACCTATCCCAAACCCACCCGGGGGTTTGAGGCGCTCACCACCCGGGTGGCCCTCTACCCGGGCCACATGGACTCCTGCGAGGTCGACGGCGAGCGGGTGACCTCCCAGGATGGAGACTTCTACGGCGGGTGGATCACCTCGCAGATCGTCGGTCCGTTCAAGGGCGGCCCGGGCACGGCCGGGTGGTGAGCAGCCCGGTCCCGGCTTTTCAGCGCAATCAGAGGCCGCGGCGCCCCGCCCACAGCCCGTGGAGCAGCGGAACGACCGACGCAATCATCAGCACGTTGCCGAGCACCACGTCGTCCGCCCGGACCACGGAACCTGCGATGAGCAGCGCGCCGAACGCCAGCGCCGATGCAGCTCGCTGGGCCGTGCGGTCCAGTCGCGCCAGCTGCCGTTCGAGCCGCGGATTGGCCACCGATAGTGAACCGTCCTCGATCCGGGTGACTAGCCCGTCCAGTCGTTTCGGCAGACCCAGCGCCAGCCCGGCGGCGTCGAGCGCCTGCTGCGCCACGTCCTGGACGATGTTGCCCCGTTCGTCGCGCAGCAGCTGCGCCGCGTAGGGTTCGACCGCGTCCCACAGATTAAACCGGGCGTCCAGCGAGCTGCACACTCCCGAGGTCAGTGACATCGCCCGGATGATGAGCAGGAAATTCTCCGGCAACTGGAACGGCAGCGAGCGGACCAGGTCGCGGAATTCCACCGCAAAATCAAGGAACTCCCGCTGGTCCACCTCGCGAAGCTCCGCGAAGCCCATCCCGCCAAACCGGGCGAAGAGGTGCGTCATCCCCCGTTCAAGCTCGGCCCGGTCGGCCGAGGGCACCAGCACTCCCACGTCGCTGATCGCGCTCACCAGTCCCTTGCCGTCACGCGAGGCGGCCGCGATCAGAAGCTTCCGCAGGCCGCTCCGAGTGTTGGGCGGAACCTCGCCCATCATGCCGAAATCGATGAACGTCAGCTTCCACGGGCGTCCTGCAGCTGAAGCAGGTGAATCGGCGACCGGAGTGACAAAGATGTTGCCGGGGTGCGGATCGGCGTGGAAAAACCCGCGGGTGAACAGCTGGTCGAACATGACCGAGGCAAAAACCGGGGCAACCTGCGCCGGATCGATGCCAGCCGCCAAAAGTGCCTCCGAGTCAGTGATCTTGATCGCCGCGACATCTTCCAGCACGAGCACGCGGCGGGTGCTCCACTCCCATGCGACATCGGGCACCCCTACCCGGTCGTCGTCGGCGAAATCAGCCGCAAAGCGCTCTGCATTCCCTGCCTCGTGCAGGTAGTCGATTTCCTCGAGACTAATCTGGGCAAACTCCTCCACCAGGGCCGGCATGTCCGCACGATCGGACACCAGCCGCACCCGGCTGAGCCAGCCGCCCACTCTGCGCAGTGCCGCCAGGTCGACGTCGACAATCGCATCGATTCCCGGGCGCTGCACCTTCAACACCACGGTTTTCAGCCCGGCGTCGGCACCATGGGAGGGAAGGAGTTGTGCGCGGTGCGCCTGCCCGAGGGACGCCGCGGCGATTGGCGTCTCCTCGACCGAGGCGAAAACCTGGTCCAGCGGCGCGCCCAGCTCCGCCTCGGCAAGTGCACGGATTGCGGGGAACGGTACGGCGGGCACCTCGTCCTGCAGTCCCTCAAGCTCGCGGGTGATCTCCGGCGGAAGCACGTCGAGCCTGGATGAGAGGAACTGACCGACCTTGATCATCAGGCCGCCCAGCTCCACGGCGAGCACGTGGAAGTGCTGCGCGAAGCGCTGCATCCTCTTCCCCCGGGTGCGCTCGGCAACTCTGCCCAGCCCGACGCGGGGGAGGAACAACTCAAACCACCAGGTCACCGCGAGATGCCACGCGGCGAAGCGCAGGATGCGGCGGTAGCGGGCGCGGGTGTCCCCGACGCCGGGTACCGGATCTGCCCGGACCCGACGAACCGACGTCACCCGCGTCAGTCCTGGGCGAGGATCGAATACAGGCGACGGCGTGCCTCGTCGAGCACCGAAACGGCCTGCTTCACCTGCTCCGGGGAGCCGGTGCGACCAACCTGGGCTGCGGCCTGCGCGAGCTCGACGCCGGCCTTGGGCAGCGCCGCGAATCCGGGGCCGGCTGCCGGGCCCGTCGACTCCCACGGCGCCGACGCATCCGCACCCGCGACCACCTCCCGGCCTGCCTCGGTCAGCGAGTAGATCTTGCGGCCGTTGGACTCCTCGGCGCGGATGAGTCCCTCGTCGGCCAGTAGCTGCAGCGTGGGGTAGACGGAGCCGGCACTCGGCTTCCAGCTGCCACTGCTGCGCTCCTCGATTTCACGGATGATCTGATAACCGTGCATCGGCCGTTCGGCGAGCAGGGCAAGCACCGCGGACCGCACTTCGCCTCGTCCCGCGCGGCTGCCCGAGCGCTTCTCAAACCTTGAACGCAGCTCCTCAACCGCCTGCCACATGCCGTCGATGTTTGGGGTGCCAAATCCGCCGGCCGGGTATGAATTACGCATGCTGGTCTCCTTAGTGGATCGCGAACGATACTCAACGATACATTCCGATATACGCGAAAACTAGACGTTTCAGCAGCCGGGGTGGTGAATTCGGTGTCTGCGTGCGGTAGACCAGAGTCTATGATCTTCAGCCAACTCGAATACATGGTCGCCTTGGCCCGGGAGCGTCATTTCGCTCGGGCGGCCGAGAGTTGCTCGGTTTCCCAACCGGCCTTGTCGGAGGGGATCAGGAAACTTGAAGTTGAGTTGGACGTTCCGTTGATCCGGCGGGGCAATAGGTTCGAGGGTCTGACGGCCGAGGGTGAACAGATTGTGGTGTGGGCGCGACGCATTTTGGCGGACCGTAAGGCCCTGACCGAACAGATCAGTGCCATGCGGTCCGGCGTGACCGGGCAGCTGCGGATCGGCTCGATTCCGACCGCGTCACCAGCCGTGACCGTGCTGACCGCCGCCTTTTGCGCGGCGCATCCTTTGGCCAGCGTCCATGTCGCGTCCGATCTCCGGTCCGAGGACGTGCTGCGACTGCTGGCAGCCTATGAGATCGACGCCGGGATCACCTACGTCGATGACCCCGTCCCGGATGGCTTTCGGGTGGCCAGGTTGTACTTCGAAAAGTATGTGCTGCTCACGGCGGAGGAGCGCGGGGCATTCACGGGCAGCACGGTCGGCTGGGCCGACGCGGCAGCACTGCCTCTGTGCCTGTTGGACCGGTCGATGCAGGGGCGCCGGCAAGTGGATGATGCTCTCCGGGACGTGGGCCTGACGGCCGCACCGCGGCTTGAAACGGACTCGGTTGCTTCGCTGCTGGCCCAGATGACGGCCGGGCCGTGGTCAACGATCGTCCCGGCGGCGTGGTTGCACGTGTTCCAGCTCCCGCGTGGCGTGCGCGCCCTCCGGTTGGTGGGGCCGGAGCGGCAAGGGGAAGTAGGGCTTGTCACACTCTCTCGCGAGCCGGAAACTGTCCTTGCCCGGGCGCTGACCGCGGTGGCGCGCGCGGCCGATCTCACATTCCTGGAGAATCCGCTGGCTGACCAGCTCTGATAAAGATCCCCTATTGGACGATGCGCTTTCCCTCTTTGAAAGCTATCGCAAGTCGGCGAAGAGTGGGTATCAGCCGCGGAGCTCCGGTAGAGCCCGGAGGCGGCAACCACCAAGCGCGGCCTCTTTGGACGCCCGCCTAACTAATGGAGATTTTCTTGAGTACTTCAACTGTTCCCCAGCCCCTCCGCGGGCAGGCCAGGAAGGCCGCTTACACCGACACAGACACGCTTCAGCGCTCGGCGTCCGTGAAGAAGAACCTGCCGGGCAGTTACACCGACGTCGATGTCCTGACCAAAGGTAATACCGCGTCCGCGGGACGCCCAGGCAGCTACGCGGACGTCCACACCGTGATCGGTAGGATGTCTGCTTGGGGTAGCCAGGGGCGTTACACAGACGTGGATCGCTAACGCCGCCTGTACAACGATCGAGAGGACGACGGGATGGACACGAATCGCAAGGTGGCGGTGCTGGGCGCCGGCATCATGGGGGCCGCGATGGCCCGCAATCTGCTGCGGGCCGGACACGAGGTCCGCGTGTGGAACCGAGACCAGGCCAAGACCGTCCCGCTCGCCGACGCCGGGGCACAGGTAGCCTCGTCCCCAGCCCAGGCTGTCGCCGGCGTGGACGTGGTGGTGACCATGCTCTTTGATGCTGCCGCCGTAACCGACGTGATCCAACAGGCAGCCGCGGGAGTCCGGCCGGGCACCGCGTGGGTGCAGTCCACGACCGTCGGAGTGCACGACGCCGCAGACCTTGCGGACCTGGCCCGCGAGGTGGGTCTCGACTTGGTCGAAGCGCCCGTTTCCGGCACCCGCGAGCCTGCTGAGGCCGGCCAGCTCCTGGTGATCGCGGCGGGACCGGAAGCTGTGCGCGAGCGCGTGGCACCGGTACTGGACGCCATCGGGGCGCGCACGGTCTGGACTGGTCAGGACCCAGCCGCGGGCTCGGCAACGCGGCTGAAGCTCGTCGTGAACAGCTGGGTCATCGCCGCCTCGAACGCCGCGGGAGAGATCCTGGCCCTGTCCGAGGCGCTCGGGGTGGACCCGCAGCAATTCTTTAACTTGATCGACGGCGGCGGCCTCGATCTGCCCTTCCTGCGTACCAAAGCTGGCCTTATCCTCGATGATCGGCTGGAACCGGCGTCCTTTGCGGTCGACACCTCGCTGAAAGACGCCCGCCTCATCCTCGACGCCGCCCGCGAACAGGGTCTTCGGCTCGACGGTGTCGAGGCGTCCGCCGTGCGCCTCGAACGGGTCGCGTCCCAGGGCCGCTCCAAGCAGGACATGGCCGCCGCTTACCACGCAGGTACTCAGCAAGAGCCCGGATCGCGCGCCGAGCTATGACCGCGGCGGCAATCAGCCGCCCCTGCGCCCTCAATCCATGAGGTGTTGGCTAAAGGACGCCAGACGCGCTTGCATCTCCCAGTACGAGGTGGCGGCCGGCACCTGCTTGCCATCGCGCAGCGCGCTGACCACGTTGACCGCCGCGTCAACTGCTGCGCGGTACGGCAGGGAGCCGGAACTCACCCGCCGTACCCCCAACTCACCCAGCTCGGCGACAGTCAGCGAGGGATGTGCCAGCACGTTGACCGGCAGAGCAATGCCGGCGGTGATGGCCCGGATGTCCTCCGGGACCGCAAGTCCGGGCACGAAGATTCCGTCCGCCCCGGCCTCGGCGTAGAGACCGGCCCGGAGCAGCACCGCATCTACAGTGGCTTCTTCGCCGAACCAGATATTGTCCACCCGGGCGTTGATGAACACGGCCGGGCTGCGTCGTTTGACGGCGGCAACCTTCTCGGCGAAGGCTGCCGGATCGACCAGGTGCCCGGCCGTGCTGTCCTCCAGATTGACGCCGGCCACGCCAAAGGCAGCCAGTTGGGCCACAAATTCGGCAACCTCGGCCGGGTCATCGGAGTAGCCGTCCTCGATGTCCGCCGTGATGTGGACCGGCAGGCGGCACAGCTGGGCAACCAGGGCGGTCGTTGCCGCCTTGCTGGATCGCCCTCCGTCCGGGAGGCCGGCACTGGCCGCAATGCCAAAGCTGGTGGTGCCGACGGCCGGGAATCCCGCTGTCGCAAAGGCCAAGGCGGATCCGACGTCCCACGCATTGGGCAACAGCAGCGGCAACATGCTCTGGTGGAGGTTCTGAAAAGTAGCCATCGATATTCCCGTCCCTGCCAAGCGAAGAGATGGATCCCCGTTCAGTCTACAAACGCGGCCGGCCGCCGCAAGGGGACCACGGCACGGTAAACCAGGTGCCGGGCAGCAGGACTCAACACGCGGCCCCCGGCCTCGTTGCACAGTGCCGGACAGGCCCTATTTCGTCGGCTGGCGGACTGCTAGGCTCGGCGGCACGATAACTTCGGGAGGCCTGATGTTTGATCGACTTTGGGGACGAAAAGACCAGCAGCAAGGAAGCGAGACCCAGTCCCGGGCCGATATCGCCAATCCGGTGTACAAGGAGATAGCCCTCCAGCTCACCTCCACCGCCGAGAACTCCACGCCTGACTGGACCACTTCCTTCGGCTACATCGAGGACATCGATGACGGACGCGGCTACACCGGCGGGCTGGTGGGCTGGTGCAGTGGCACCGGCGACATGCTCGAGCTTGTCCGGGCCTACGCAAAGGCTGCCCCGGGAAATCCGCTGGCGCGGTACCTGCCGCAGTTGGAGCAGATCATGGATGCGCCCTACAAGCAACGCCCTGCCTTGAGCCATCGACTGCTTGATCCTGGCTTCCCGGCCGACTGGAAGACGGCCGCGAGTGACCCGGCTTTCCAGCGGGCCCAACTGGAGGAACGGGACAGGGTTTACTGGCAGCCGGCTTTTGAAGAGGCAGTCCGGGACGGCGTCGGACCGCTGGGGCTTGCGATCTACTACGACGTCTCGGTCAACCACGGTCCCGGGGACGACGACGAGTCTTTCGGCGGCATTTTGGCCGCGGCCCGTAAGGCCGAACGCCCGCCGGCTCAGGGCGGGGACGAGTCCAAGTACCTCGCCGCCGTCGTGAAGGACCGGGTAAAGATCCTGAAGGCCTGGGGCGACTATCAGAAGCACGGGCGCCAGGACATCCACAACGGGCTTTTGGAGGCCGGCAACCTGAACCTCATGCCACCGATCCGCTGGTCCGTCTACGACGACCCGTACGAGCTCGGATCGTATCCCCAAGTACGGTAGGCAGCCCACCACTCCGGCCAGAAACGGATCCGCTCACCGGGGTGCCAGTAAACGCCCCTACAGATCCTCGTTCACCGTGTCGCCGTGCCGGTGGGCAACTCTCCACTCGCCGTCTTCGCGACGGTACACCTGGGTGGCGCGCAGGGTGTAGGTCCGCGGCTCGCCGTTGACGGAGGCGGAGGTGTGCTCCAGGCCGGCGGTGTAGGCCATGCCGCCCGCCACGTCATACGCCAGCAGTTCGAAGGCGTAGGACGTGCAGTCGGAGAAACTCTTCGCCAGCCCAGTGAACAGCTCATCCAGTTCTTGCTGGCCGTGCGCGTTGCGCCATGCCCCCAAAACGCTTACGGGCTCGTTGCGTGACCAGAGCGCCCGGCGGGGCGCAGAGTCGCCATTGTGGAGGGCCAGTTCCGCCTGGTACAGCGCTGTCTTGACCCAGGCTAGAAAGTCGTCACGCTCACTCATGCCCTCAGTATGCTCCGGGCCCAGCGGGGTGAGCACTGCCCGCCCCTGCGTTCAGGCTGCCTGCCAGCTGGCCGGCAGCGCCTTCAGCCCGTAGACGATGGTGCTGTCCATCCGTTCAAGGGTGGCTCCCGGGGCCAGCGTCAGCCCGGGCAGCCGGGACAGGATGCCCTCCAGCGCGATCCTTGCCTCCAACCGGGCCAGCGGGGCACCGAGGCAGAAGTGAACGCCGTGGCCGAACGCCAGATGCCGGATCTGGCCCCGGTCGACGTCGAACTCGGCTGCCCGCTGGAATTGCCGCTCGTCGCGGTTCGCGGAGCCGATCCAGGCCACGAGCGGGGCGCCGGCCGGAATCTGAACCTCGCCCAGGGTGGTGTCGGCGACAGCAATCCGGTACATGGACTGAACCGGCGACCGAAAGCGGAGCACTTCTTCTATGGCCTGGGGGAGGAGCGACGGGTCCTGCAGTAGCCGATCGATGGTGCCGGGCGCTTCAGTGAAGCAGAGAACCGCGTTGCCGATGAGATTGGTGGTTGTTTCATTGCCGGCGACGAGCAGCAGACTGCAGAACCCCAGCAGTTCGACCACGCTTAGTTTCTGCCCGTCAATCTCGGCAGATAGCAGGTTGCTGATCAGATCATTGCCGGGCTGGCTGCGACGCTGTTCGATCAGGTCCAGGAAGTACGCCGTCATCTCAAGATTGGTGGCGTGGTGGTCCTCATTCATCGCACCGGTCCGCGTTTGGCTGACAATGACGTCGGACCACTGCTTGAATCGGTCACGGTCCTCGGCGGGCACGCCCATCAGTTCCGAGATCACGATCACCGGCAGCGGAACCGCCAAGGCCTGGATCAGGTCCGCCGTCCCGAGGGAAGCGATCCCGTCGAGGAGTTCGGTGGTGAGCTGTGTGATGCGGGGAGCAAGCGCGTCCACGGCTTTCGGCGTGAACGCCTGCGTCACCAGGGAGCGTAACTGCCGGTGCCTTGGAGGGTCGGTGGTGATGAGGCTGGCCTCGAACAGGTGCCCCGACTCGGATGGATCGTCGCCACGCATCCGCGACGAAAACGTGGCATGTTCGGAGAGTACCCGCTGTACGTCGTCGTACCGGAAGACATGCCAGCTGCCCGACTGCTCGTCGTGAAAGACGGGCGCGGCCTCCCGCATTCGTTGGTAATGAGGAAAGGGATCCAGCGGATGCTCATTGGCCGGGGCGAAGTCCATGGCTGGCCTCTCTGCTCAGCCCGGCGGGCTTTCGGCCGGGCCGAGCCGCCGGGGCTCCGGGTCGATTGACCCGGAACCCCGATTTTATCCAATGCCCGGTTGTGGCGACAGGGGGCGCATGCGGACGACCGGCCGCGCTACTCCTCGGATGGCCGCCTTCGCTGCCGTTTCGTCGCTGACCGTTGTTCCTTTGCGGCGAGGCGGCGGCGGTTCGAGCCCCGCGTGGGTTTGGTCGGTCGGCGGGGAGCAGCTTCCGGTGCGAGGCCGGCTGCCACGAGCTCGGACAGCTTCGCCAGCGCGATCTCGCGATTGCGCAGCTGGGACCGTTGCTCCGATGCGGTCACGGTGACCACCCCGCCGATGAGGCGCCGTCGTCCGAGCCGTTCGAGCAGCAGCAGCCGTTGGGCATCCGTGAGCGCCGCCGAGCCGGCGATGTTCCAGGACAGTTCGGCGCGGCTGTCGGAAGTGTTGACGTGCTGCCCTCCCGGCCCGGAGGAACGCGAGAACCGCCAGCGGAGTTCGGACGAAGGAATCGTGAGCGCGGGCGACACCTCAAGGTCCATGCAACCAGCGTCGCACACGATGCGCGGGATCAGTCCTTGCGGCGCGGAAGCACGAGCACTGCATCGCCCACCGGGCGCTGACCGGTTGCGTCGGACGGGGTATTCACGACCCGGCCGCCCGCAATCATGGTGGTCGAGCCTCCGCCGTCGAGGTTGATGGCGTCAACCATTCCCAGTGACCGGGCGACGTCCGCAGCTTCCTTGATGCTCAGCCCGAGCGAGGTGGTCTGGCGGCCGTCGGCGGTGACCAGCAGGGTGCGGCCTTCGGCGTCGATGCCCACGATGGTTCGGGGGTTTCGCTTGTGGACCCAGCCGTAATAGAAGCTGTTGCTGTCGTCGGTGTGGACCATGCCGTCCCGCCGGGCAGTGATGTTCTCGGCGCCGCCCTTCACCAGCAGCGGGCCGCCGTTGATGACGGACGTGTCACTGTTTGACCGCGCCGGCCTTCCCACAGCATTGACGAGGTGGGACTCGACGTCGAGCCGCTTGCCCACCGTTACCATGCTCTTGAGACGCGGCACGTCCGTGCCGGTAGCCTGCACGGTGGTCCCGCCGGCCGGAACGGCCGAGCCCCGGGCGCTGTTGACCGCGGTCACGGTCCCGTGTTGGTCCAGGACGACTTCCAGCCCGGGGCCGGACGGGGTGGAGGGCCCGAACTCGCCGGTGAACGCCACGGTCTCGTCCGGGTCCGTGCAGGTGAAGTCATGCAGCGGCAGGTTGGTGGGAGAGTCGCCGGTACCTCCACAGTTGCGGATAAGCCCCGGGACGCGGTTGAGACCGTCCAACGCTATGTTCGCGCCGTGCCCCGGTGACGACACGTGCCCGCTCCATTTCAGCCGCTCGATCGCAGCCGCGTTGGTCTTGCCGTTGATGACCAGTGAGGGCCGGTCCCCGACCGGCTCGCTGAGCAGTTTGCCACCGACGACGGCGGTTCCGGCAGGGTCGCCCGGGGCGCCGGCCTTCGGGTCCATCACGAAGAATCCGCCGTTCACCGCGGCCAGGGCGCCTTCGGCCGCCGCGAGCTGGCTCGTAGTCTCCCTGTCCTGCAGGTCCGGGCCGAACCCGGAGGCAAGTTCACCCTTGAACTTCTTCGGATCAATAGTGAGCACTTCCAACTTCCAAGGCCCGCGCGTTTTGTTGATGGTCTCGGAGTCCCCGTCCCAGCCGGTGTAGATAACCGAGGCGGCATAGCCGGCTGCCTTGATCCGGTCGACCGTTGCTGCGCCGTCGGCCTTGGATTGAAACGCGCCGGCGCGAACTCGGTATCCGAGGTCTCCGCCGGAGTCGGCGAGCTTGGGGGACTGGACATGCTCCACTCGGGCTGTGACTCCTGCATTCTGGAGTTTGACTGCGACCGCCTTGGCCGTGGCTTCATCGGACAACGCGCTGGCCGGGGCATCGGGGTCGGGCGAGGTGGAGGGGATGGCGACTTCAGCGGTCCAGACCAAGGTGGCGTCCGGCGCTCCGCGGGTGATGGAGGTCCGCGTCAATCCTGGCGCCAACGTGGTGACGGTACGCGTTTCGGGAAGGCCGGGGGCGCCCAGCGCCAGGGTCCGTCCGTCATGGCTGCTGTCCGTTGCGGCGGCTGGGGGCGCAGTGTCTGCATACGAGGGGCCGGTCGGGGCAAGGAAGGCGGTCGGGAGTCCGATGGCAACGGCAGCGATCGTTGCCCGGCCCAGGCGTAGAGGGGGAGTCGTCATGCTTCGACGCTACGTCCTCCGTCCGCCGCCGAAGCCCCACATCCGCCGCAGTTGGGCAGGCCTTTGCCGACTGTTCACGCCGCGTTTCACGGCCCCGCCGTCAGTGCTGCCCTGGTCCGTCCGGCGGCCGAAGGCTCAGTTGCCTGGCGTGGAAATCGAAGTGAAGGTTGGGATAGGCGTAGACGTCGTTGAGGGTCATGGCCGGCTTGAAGAACGGGTCCCATCTGTCCGGAAACGGCATGGTCCTGGCGAGGGAGGCAGGGCTCTCACGTTCCAGTTGCCGCATCAGCTCGTTGACAGTTCTTTCCAGTTTCCTGCCCATCCGGCGCCTGTTGTAGACGAGGGCGGCGGCGCGCGAGCCCCAGTAGTTCACCACATCGAAGGGTCCCGTGGCGGCGTTCAATGCTGCGGCGAAGGTGGTGCCGGCTGGTCCGGGGAGGCGGCTGACCACTCGGACGAGGGGAAGCAGGGCGCGGACGACCATGTAGCCGAACACCATGTGGAACAGCAATTCTTCGTTGGTCCACCGGGTGGCGGCGGTTTTCCGGCGAAGTTCCGCGGGCGTGGCGCTCCCCAGCCGGGCGGCGAAGTCGTCGATGGCTCGGCGGTACCCGGCTGTGATCTGGTCTCCCGTCGGATCCATGGCCTGCGCTCCGATGCCTCAGGCCCGCGGCCGCCCGAGGGGCCCGCGGTCCCGGATCGCGGTACGGAGGGATTCCATGTCCATGGCCTCATTACCGCGGTTGAAGGTTTCCGCGGGGAGGTCGGCGCTCAGTTGATCGCGTGCGGCCGGACCTTGCGCAGGCTCACGACGGCGGCGAGGATGGCTGCCGTGCCGGCCGCAGCGGCCATGGTGTAGGTCATGGCAGTGTAAGTGCCCAGCACGGCCGCCAGCACGGGTCCCGCCGCCGGGGCGATGGCGGTGACTGCTGTGAGCGGGGCCGAGAAGATCCCCTGCAGCGTGCCCAGGCTCCGGGTGCCCCAGCGGTCACCCACGATCGTGGCCTGCAGCAGGGTCTGGCACCCGCGGACCGCGCCGGCGAGCATCCCGGCCGCGATCAGTACCGGCACCGGGCCGGGCAGCGCCGCCAGGATGAGGAGGGCACCCGCTGCCGTGCCGGTGATGCTGGCCAGCCGGGCGCCGGACGGGATCGCGGCGAACAGCAGCCGGCCAGCCACCTGCCCGCCGCCCACGAGGCCAAGCCCCAGAGCGGCCGTGGGATAGTCGGCTCCCTTTTCAACCAGCAAGGGAATGATGTTCAGTGTCACGGTGTAAAGCCCGAGCCCGAGAAGCACCATAAGGGCTTGCAGGCCGAGGAATTCCAGACTGCGCCGGACGGTCCGCAGCCTGGCGCGGTGGTCTGTCGCAGGGGTGCCGGGCGCGGGCGGTGCCCATTGACCGTTAAGGTAGCGGGCGTGCAGTGGGACAGTGATCAGGCCCAGGATTCCGGCGAGCATGAGAAACGCACCCCTCCAGCCGAATGCCGCCGTCAAGGCGGCGGTGACCGGGGCGAAGATGGTAGACGCGAACCCGGCGGCGAGGGTCAGGACGGTCAGGGGCCGGATACGGGCGGGTCCATACCAGCGGGTGATCACGGTGAAGGCCGGCTGATAGAGGACCGCGGACTGCGCGGCCCCCGCCAGGAGCCACGCCGCAAAGAACACGGGCAGGGTCGGTGCCATCGCCACGATAGTCAGTGCCAGCACTCCCAAGAGGGATCCGGTGATCATCAGTGTCCGCGGCCCGGTCCTGTCCAAGATCCTGCCCACGAATATTCCGGCCACTGCGGAGACCAGCAGCCCGGCGGAGAAGGCCCCGGTGACCGCGGCAGGGTCCCAGCCGGTGTCCTCGCTGATGGGCCGGACCGCGGCTATCAGCGCGTAGTAGAGCACGCCCCACCCGGTGGTCTGGGTGATGCACAGCGCGGCGAGGCCGCCGCGCGGTGCACCCTCTGCGACCAGTGTTCGGGATAACGCCGGGGCGGGCATGGCCTAGTTCCCGGTGAGCTCCGCATACAGCTTCTGGACACGGGCCTTGATGTCGTCCCGTACCAGGCGCATGCGTTCCATGCCCTCGATGCCGCGCTCGGAGGGCTCGTCCGTATCCCAGACCTCAAGCCGCTTGCCCTCGGGGGCGTCTACTTTGGCCTCCTTGCCCACGACGATGACGACGTCGACCGCGTCCAGGACTGCTTCGGTGATGGGCTTGGGGTGTTCGCCGGTGATATCGATGCCGAGCTCGGCCAGGGATTCCACGGACTGGGGGTTCAGCGACTTGCCGGGTTTGGTCCCGGCGGAGTGCACCGTGACGGTCCCGTTCGCGAGCTGGTTCATCAGTCCGGCGGCGAGCTGGGATTTGCCGCCGTTCTTGCTGCAGACGAACAGGACACCGGGCGTTTTCGTGGTTTGGGTCATGGGTTTGATTCTTCCTTGCCTGAGCCGGGGCTGGGGAGCAGTGATGCTGCCAGTGCTTTGACCCGGCCGTGGATTTCATCGCGGATGATCCGCACGGCCGCAACGGGCAGTCCGGCCGGGTCTGCCAGCTCCCAGTCCTCGTAGCGTTTGCCGGGGTAGATCGGGCAGGAATCGCCGCAGCCCATCGTGATCACCACATCGGAGGCGCGCACCACATCGTCGGTGAGGGGCTTGGGGTAATCCTTCGTCAGGTCCAGGCCCAGCTCGGACATTGCCGCGACGACGGCGGGGTCTAGTTCGGCGGCTGGCTGGGAGCCGGCAGAGCGGACCCGGATCCTGCCCTGGGCCTCGACCGTGAGGAGGGCGGCAGCCATCTGGGAGCGGCCGGCGTTTTGCACGCAGACAAACAGCACCTCCGGGACGTCGCTGGTGACCGCGCCCTTGGACTTGGCCAGGGCATTGAGCCTGTCGCCGGCAAAGTGTTCTGTTGTCGATGGCAGGTATGCGGTGATCTTCGCCGTCCGGGCCAGGGCCGTGTAGGACTCGAACACGTAGCGTTCCACAGTCTCGGCGGCGAAAACACCGGCAAACCGGTCGGCTAGGCGCGCGCTGATCCGGTGCAGAACTTCGGTGTTGTCCTGCAGGCCCAGGCCGTGTTCGGGGTGGTCAGTCATGGCTGCACTCCAATGGTCGGTTGACGGGATCCGGGGAAGGAATTCAGTTCCCGCCGGAGCGGCCGTGGGCCAGTCCGGTGGGGAACCCGACGAGGACCGGTTCGGGCGCTCCGCAGCAGCCGCCGGAGGTTTCCGCCACGAAACCTGCCGGTACGGCGGCGGGGACGTCGCAGCTGGTGCCGATGTCGGAGGAGCAGACGCCGGTCTCGGGGAGTTCGAGCTGGACGGTGTCGGCTGCTTCGTGGTCTCCGGCCAGGGCTGCGGCGACGGAACGGACCTGTTCGTAGCCGGTGGCCAGCAGGAAGGTGGGGGCCCGGCCGTAGGACTTCATGCCGACGATGTAGAAGTCCTGCTCCGGGTGGGCAAGCATTTTGGCGCCGTGCGGTTCGACGGTGCCGCAGGAGTGGAATTCGGGGTCGATCAGCGGGCCGAGCTCACGCGGGGCTTCGACGCCGGGGTCGAGTTCGAGCCGGAGTTCCCTGAGGATGTCCAGATCGGGGCGGAAGCCGGTGGCTGGAACCACGACGTCGGCCTCGAGGGTCCGGCCGTCCGCGGCGGACAGGGTCACGGCGCCGTCGGCCGAGGCGAGGGCAGCGATCCCGAAGCCGGTATGCAATTCCACCGTGCCGTCCTCTACCAGGGCGCGGAGCCGGCTTCCCAGCTGGCCGCGGGCGGCAAGCCCATCGGCGTCACCGCCGCCGTAGACCTTGGCCGCCGAGGCGCCGCGGATCGCCCACATGATCTTCGTGCCGGGTACCTGGCTTGCGAGCTCGGAGAGGTTGATCAGGGTGTTGGCGGCGGAATGGCCGGCGCCGACCACGACGGCGGTGCGCCCGGCGAAAGCTTCACGGTCGCGGTTCAGGACGTCCGGCAGGGGAGAGGAGATGTGGGCCGCCGCTGCGGCTTCGCCAACAGCAGGCAGGCCGGAGGTGCCGAGCGGGTTGCGGGTGGACCAGGTGCCGGACGCGTCGATGACAGCGGCGGCCTGGTAGTCGCGGACCTCGCCGTCGGCGTGTTCGACCCGGACCACAAAGGGGGTGGTGTCGCGGTTCCGGCTGTGGGTCTTGTCCATGCCCTGCCGGGTGACTGCGACGACGCGGGCGCCGGTGTGCAGGCAGGACGAGATCGCGGGAAGTGCAGCCAGCGGAGTGAGGTACTGGCCGATGAGGTCAGCGCCGGTGGGCAGCTCCGTCGGCTCCGGAGCTTCCCAGCCGGTCGCGGCGAGCAGGCGGACGGCGGCGGCGTCGGTGTTGAACTGCCATGGCGAGAACAGCCGGATGTGGCGCCACTGCCCGACGGCCGCCGCCGGGGTCGTGCCGGCCTCGAGGATGAGCGGCTCCAGGCCGCGCTCGAGCAGGTGTGCTGCCGCGGCGAGGCCGATGGGGCCGGCTCCGATGACAGCTACGGGAAGGGTGTTGTGTACAGCCATGGTGTCCTCTGTTTCATCCGGTGGGGCGGGTGGATCCGTGCCCAACTAGCTGGCACTTAAGGCCGTTTTGAGGGCTCAAAACGGCCCCTGCTGCGAGTTAGTTGGGCGGGTGGGTGGCGCTCAGGCGTGGGTGGGTTCCTCGACCAGGGCGGTCGCGATGCTGTCCGCGTCGTCCAGGGCTGCCAGGTAGCGTTCGGCGTCGAGGGCGGCCGCGCAGCCGGTCCCGGCGGCGGTGATGGCCTGGCGGTAGCGGTGGTCCACTGCGTCGCCGCAGGCGAAGACGCCCGAGAGGTTGGTGAGGGTGGTGGGGGAATCGACCTTGATGTAGCCCTCGGCGTCGAGGTCCACCTGGCCGTGCAGCAGTTCGGTGCGCGGGACATGTCCGATCGCGACGAAGATGCCGGTGGCAGCCTGCTCGCGGGTTTCGCCGGTGACGGTGTCCGTCAGCTTGACGCCGGTGACCTTGCCGTCGCCGTGGATGGCAGTGACGGCCGAGTTCCAGGCGAACCGGATCTTGGGGTTGTCCTTGGCGCGCTGGGCCATGATCCGGGAGGCCCGGAGCTCGCTCTTGCGTACGACGACGGTCACGGTCTTCCCGAAGCGGGTGAGGAACGTCGCCTCCTCCATGGCCGAGTCCCCGCCGCCGACCACGATGATGTCCTGGTCGCGGAAGAAGAAGCCGTCGCAGGTAGCGCACCAGGAGACGCCGTGGCCGCTGAACTTCTTCTCCTCCGGCAGGCCGAGCTCCTTGTAGGCGGAGCCGGTGGCCAGGATCACCGCGGGTGCCTCATGCGTCTCGCCGGCTCCGGTGACCACCCGCTTGAGGTGCCCGGTGAGCGTCACTTCGGTGACGTCGTCGAACACCACCTGTGCGCCGAATTTTTCGGCCTGCTGCTGCAGTCCGTCCATCAGTTCCGGTCCCTGCACGCCGGCGGGGAAGCCCGGGAAGTTTTCCACCTCGGTGGTGTTCATTAGGGCGCCGCCCGCGGTGACGGCTCCGGCGATGACGAGCGGAGCCAGGCCGGCCCGGGCGGCGTAGATCGCCGCAGTGTAGCCGGCAGGGCCGGATCCAATGATGATCAGCTGTTGGGTGCTCACGAGAGGCTCCTGATATCGGTTCTAGGCGCTCACTTGGCGGGGGTGAGGGAGGCGATGAGGTCCTCGATGCGGGCCTTGATCTCGTCCCGGATCGGCCGGACGGCGTCGACGCCCTGACCGGCCGGGTCTTCGAGTTCCCAGTCCTCGTAGCGCTTGCCCGGGAAGATCGGGCAGGTGTCGCCGCAGCCCATGGTGATGACGACGTCGGACTCTTTCACGGCCTCGGTGGTGAGGACCTTGGGGATCTCGGCGGACATGTCGATGCCGAGTTCGGCCATGGCTTCGACGGCGGCGGGGTTCACCTTCTCAGCGGGCTGCGAGCCGGCGGAGCGGACCTCGATCCGGCCTTCGCCGAGGGTGGTAAGGAACGCGGCGGCCATCTGGGAGCGGCCGGCGTTGTGGACACAGACGAACAGGACGGACGGCTTCTTGGCGGTTTCGGTGCTCATGGTGTTCTCCTGAAGTTTGTGGGGTTAGACGGAAAGGGGGCGGGAGGCGAAGAAGCGCTTGCGGGCCCAGAGGGCCACGTAAACCAGTGCAACAAGGACGGGGACTTCGATCAACGGCCCGACGACGCCGGCCAGGGCCTGCCCCGAGGTGACGCCGAAGGTACCGATCGCCACGGCGATGGCGAGCTCGAAGTTGTTGCCGGCAGCCGTGAACGCCAACGTGGTGGTCTTGGCGTAGCCGAGGTCCAACCACTTGCCGACCAGCATCCCGGCGCCGAACACGACCAGGAAGTAGACCAGCAGCGGCAAGGCGATCCGGGCGACGTCCAAGGGTCGGGACGTGATGGTCCCGCCCTGCAGGGCGAAGAGCAAGGTGATGGTGAAGAGCAGACCGTACAGCGCCCACGGGCCGAGCCGGGGGAGGAAAGTGCCTTCGTACCAGTCGCGGCCCTTGGCTTTTTCGCCGATGGTGCGGGTCAGGAAGCCGGCCAGCAACGGGATCCCCAGGAACACCAGCACGGAGGCGGTGATGGACCAGAAGGAGAAGTCCGCGCTGGTGGTCGGCAGGCCAAGCCAGGACGGCAGGAGCTGGAGGTAGAACCAGCCCAGCGCACCGAAGGCGATGACCTGGAAGACGGAGTTGATGGCCACCAGCACGGCGGCGGCTTCCCGGTCGCCGCAGGCAAGGTCGTTCCAGATCATCACCATCGCGATGCAGCGCGCCAGCCCGACAATGATCAGTCCGGTGCGGTACTCGGGCAGGTCCGGGATGAAGATCCAGGCCAGGACGAACATGAACGCCGGAGCCAGCACCCAGTTCAAGGCCAGCGAGGTGACCATCAGTTTGCGGTCGCCGATCACGCGGTGCGCCTGGTCGTAGCGGACCTTCGCGAGCACCGGGTACATCATCACCAGGAGGCCGACGGCGATCGGCAGCGAGACTTCGCCGACCTTGACCGCCTCAAGCGCGGTGTTCAGGCCCGGTACGAAGCTGCCCAAGAGCAGGCCGAGGCCCATGGCGGCAATGATCCACACGGGGAGGAAACGGTCCAGGGTGGAGAGTTTGCCAACTACGGCAGCCTCATCTTCAAGGGTGGGCGACGGGTCGGTCTGGATGCTCACTGAACTCCTATGCTGCGCTGGCGCGGCCCTGCTCATGTTCCGCTGTTCTGCGAAAGATTGATGCTTGTCGATATGAAGTATTGCCAACTATATCGATGAATGTCAATCCATGTGCATAATAGACACATGAATTCCCTGCAAACCCTTGAACCGGCCCTCGACGAGGCCTGCTGTGCACCGTCCGGTCAGCCGGTCCTCAGTGCAGAGGACGCGCAGCGAAAGGCCCTCGTCTTCAAGGCCCTCTCCGACCCCAACAGGCTCCGGCTGCTCTCCATCGTCAAGGGCACCGGTGACGGGGAAGCGTGTGTCTGCGATCTCACCGAGCCGCTTGACCTGGGCCAGCCCACCGTGTCACACCACCTCAAGATTCTGGTCGACGCCGGCCTGCTGCACCGTGAAAAGCGCGGCACCTGGGCTTATTACTCCCTCGTTCCCGGCGCCCTTGAGCAGACGGCCGGCCTGCTGGCTTCCCTGTGAGCCTGGCCGCCGCGCCGGACGTCACTGTCCGACCGATGCGGGAATCGGACTGGCCCGATGTCCAGCGGATCTACAGCGAGGGAATCGCGACCGGGCAGGCGACGTTCGAGGTTGAGGCGCCGGACTGGGCCCGGTTTGACGGCGCGCGGCTTGCTTCCCACCGCCTGGTGGCGGACGCGCCCGACGTCGGGATTCTCGGCTGGGCGGCTGTCTCCGCCGTCTCCGGCCGCCCGGTGTACTCCGGCGTGGTAGAACACTCCATCTACATTGCCGAGGCAGCGCGGGGCCGGCGGATTGGATCCGTCCTCCTCCGGTCCTTGATCGCCTCGACGGAACAGGACGGCATCTGGACCATCCAGGCGAGCGTGTTCCCTGAGAACGAGCAGAGCCTGAGGCTGCACCTTGCCCACGGGTTCAGGGTGGTCGGCCGACGGGAAAAGATTGCCCGGATGGGCCACGGCCCTGCAGCAGGGCAATGGCGGGACACCGTCCTGATCGAACGGCGCACACAGGTCCTTTAGTTCTTGTGCTGTCCGTTCCGCGGCGGCAAGGGTAGTCCTTGGGACCTGGCAACAGGGCCGAAAGCAAGGAGGACACATGAATGCCGAGACCCCCACCACTGAGGACCGGTTGCGCGCGATGCTGGAAAACGTCAGGATCGCGACAGCCAACACGCGCCAGGCGATGGATGCACCGGGAGACGAGGACTGGGTGCAGGACGGCGAGTCGGACGCCGAGTACCTGCGGTCGATCCAACGGGACACGATCGCCAGGCTGGACTCCACGGCCCGCGACCTCGAAGCGCTGCTGGCCTGGGGCCCGGCCGGCTGAACGGACCCCGGCTGGTGGCTGCCTATGCCCCGGTGGACTCGGCGGCCAGGCTTCGTTTGAGGATTTTCCCGCTGGGGCCGAGGGGGAGCTCCGTGAGCAGCCTGATGACGCGCGGATACTTGTACGCAGCCAGCTGCGCGCTTGCGAAGTCGATTAGCTCGGTCTCGGTGGTGGCAGCTCCCGCATCGAGCACAATCGCGGCCGCAATTTCCTGGCCGTGCACGTCGTGCGGGATTCCATAGACGGCGGCGCTGACAACCTGCGGGTGGGAGAGGAGAATTTCCTCGACCTCACGGGGGTAGACGTTGTAGCCGTTCCGGATGATCATGTCCTTCTTGCGGTCGACGATGGTGAGGTAGCCGTCGTCGTCCTTGGTGCCAAGGTCCCCGGTGCGGAACCAGCCGTCGACGACGGCCTCGGCGGTGGCCTCGGGCCGGTTCAAGTACCCCTTCATCAGCAGGTGGCCGCGGATGACGAGCTCGCCCAGCTCGCCGTTGGGCAGCAGCTCGATGCTTTCGACAGTTTCGGCGCGCGCGATTTCGATGTCGACGCCCCAGATCGGGATCCCGATGGTGCCGGGCCGTGGAACCATGCCGACGTGGTTGAAGGCCGCCACCGGGGACGTCTCGGTGAGGCCGTAGCCTTCGTGGATCTCGACGCCGAACACATCGCGGAACTTGTCCATCACCGCCAACGGCAGCGACGCCCCGCCGGAGATGCCGTAGCGCAGTGCGGCCGGGCGGACCGCCGTCGTCTTGGCCGCTTCCAGGAGCGCCACGTACATCGTCGGTACCCCGACGAAGATGTTGACCTTGTGCCGGTCCAGCAGCGCCAGGGCGCCCTCGCCGCTGAAGCGCGGCATCAGAACTACGGTGGCGCCCGCACGCAGCCCAGCGTTGAGCACGACGGTCTGGCCGAAGGTGTGGAAGAGCGGCAGGCCGCCGAACAGCACGTCGCCGGGCTTGAAGTCCATCACGCTGGTCAGCAGCACGGAGGTCTGTTCCACCAGGGCGAAGTGCGTTCCGAGCGCGCCCTTGGGCTTGCCGGTGGTGCCGGAGGTGTAGAGGATGGTCGCGGTGTCCGAGGGCCGGCAGGGGACGTAGCTGCGGATGGGCTCGGCCGCGGCGGCCTCGGCTTCGAGCCGGGGCAGGCCGTCGTCGTCGGGCGCCATGACGGTCAGGACATCGACGCCGGTGCTGGCGGCGCCGGCGGCACCTTCCTTGAGCAGCGCGGCGGCGCAGATCATCAGGCGTGCGCCGCTGTCCTGAAGCACGTACTCGATTTCACGGGCCTTGAGCAGGGCGTGCACCGGCACCACGATGGCTCCCAGCGACAGGATGGCGTAATAGACGCGGGCGAAGTCCGGGACGTTGGGGATCAGGACGGCGACGGCGTCGCCCGGGCCGACGCCGCGGTCCCGGAGCGCGCCGGCATACGCCTTGGTCTGGCGCCACAGCTCGGCGTAGCTGGTCTCGTCCTCACCGACGATCAGGGCGACGCTGTCCGGCGTCCGCTTGGCGGATTCCGCCAGGATCGCCGCAACGGAAATGGTGGCGAATCCGTCGCCGGTGGTGGTGTTGGTCATGGCCTGCCTCTTCGTAGGGTTGATTAAGCTTTGAGGATCAGGGCATCGCCCTGGCCGCCGCCGCCACAGAGGGCGACGACGCCGGTTCCTCCGCCGCGGCGCTTCAGGGCCAGCGCCTGGTGCAGGACCAGGCGGGCGCCCGAAGCCCCCACCGGGTGGCCGAGGGCGATGGCGCCGCCGTCGGCGTTGACGAGGTCGGTCTCGATGCCGAGGTCGTTGGCTGACTGGATGAGGACCGAGGCGAATGCTTCGTTGATTTCGACGAGGTCGAGGTCCTCGGCGGTGAGCCCCTCCTGAGACAAGGCGCGTCCAATGGCACGGGCCGGCTGGGAGTGCAGGGATCCGTCCGGTCCCGCGGTTTGGCCGTGGGCGCCGATTTCGGCGATCCAGTCCAGGCCCGCCGCTTCGGCCGCGGCCTTGCTCGCGATCACCAGGGCTGCGGCACCATCGGAGAGCGGGGAAGCCGAACCGGCGGTGATGGTGGCCGCCTCGTCCTTCGAGAAGGCGGGCCGGAGCTGGGCCAGGGATTCGGCGGTGGTCTCCGGCCGGATTCCCTCGTCGTGTTCCAGCGTCAGGGCGGGGCCCTTGCGTTGCGGCACCTGGATGGGGGCAATTTCCTCCGCAAGCACCCCGGCGGCGCGTGCCGCCTCGGCGCGCTGGTGGGAGCGGGCCGCGACGGCGTCCTGCTCGGCCCGGGTGATGCCCCGCTCGGCGTTTCCTGCGTCGGTGGCTTCGCCCATCAGTTTGCCACTGACGGGGTCCTGCAGGCCGTCGTGGTTCAGGGAGTCGAGCATGGGTGCGTCACCGATGACGACACCTGCGCGCAGCCCCGGGACCAGGTGCGGGGCGTTGGTCATGGATTCCTGGCCGGCGGCGACGATGAAGTCGGCCTCCCCGGCCCGGATCATCCGGGCGGCGTCGATGACGGCCGTGAGCCCGGAGAGGCAGAGTTTGTTGATCGTGACGGTGGGGACGTCCCGGCCGATGCCGGCGGCCAGACTGGCCTGGCGCGCGGGGCCCTGGCCGGCGCCGGCCTGGATGACCTGGCCGACGATGACCGCGCCGACCTGTTCCGGGGAGACACCGGTGCGCTCCAGCGCGGCGCGGATGGCGTGGGCGCCGAGCTCGCTGGACGAGAAGGCCGTCAGGCCGCCGCGGAATCGGCCGAAGGGTGTCCGGGCACCGCCGAGGATGACGGGGATGTTGGCGTTCTGGTTCATGAAAGTCCTTTCGGGTTGGCAGGCGCAGTGCTGATCAGGCGAAGGCGGAGGAGCCAGTGATCCCGCGCCCGATGATGAGGGCCTGCATGGTCTCGGTGCCTTCGTAGGTGTGGATGGCTTCGATGTCGGCGAGGTGCCGGGCGACGCGGTTGGCCAGCAGGATGCCGTTGCCGCCGAGGAGATCCCGGGCATTGGAGGCAATGCCGCGGGCCGTGCGGGTGCAGGTGTATTTGGCCAGTGAGGCTTGTTCGGGGGTGAGCGACCCTTCTTCATCGAGGCGGGTCATCTGGACGACCATCAGCTGCATGGTGGCCAGTTCGCTGAGCATCCGGGCCAGTCTTTCCTGCACGATCTGGGAAGCCGCCAGCGGCCGGCCGAACTGCACGCGCTGCTTGGCGTACTGAACGGCGGTTTCGTAGCAGGCGGTGGCGTGTCCGACGGCGGACCAAGCGACTCCGAGCCGGGTCGCCAGCAGCACGCGGGCCGTGTCCTTGAAGGTCCGCGCCCCCGGCAGTACGTTCTCTTGCGGGACGAAGACGCTTTCGAGCCGGATGTGGGCCTGCCAGATGGCACGCAAGGCCAGCTTGCCTTCGATCTTCGTAGCGGAGTAGCCGGGGGAGTCCTGCGGTACCAGATAGCCGTGAACCTGGCCGTCCTCACCCCTGGCCCACACCACGCTGACGCCGCCGACCGAGCCGTTGCCGATCCACTTCTTCTCGCCGTTGAGAAGGAAGCCGCCCTCCGTGCTGGTGGCCGTGGATTCAAGGGCCACCGAATCCGAGCCGTGGGTCGGTTCCGTAAGCGCAAACGCGGCGTATTCCTTGCCTGCGGCAATCGCCGGCAGCCAGCGTTCCTTCTGCTCGGCAGACCCGCACTCCGCGATGGACCGCAGGGCGAGACCGCCCTGCACGGCGATCATGGTTGCCACGGAGCCGTCGCCGCGGCTGATCTCCATGTTCACCAGGCCGGCGGCCATGCTGCTCATCGCGGGGAACCCTTCCACGGGGACGCCGTCGCGCAGCAAGTCCAGCTCGCCGAGGCGGCGCAGCAGGTGCAGCGGATACTCGGCGCGCTCCCAGTACCCGTCTATGACGGGAATGACCTCATCCTGGACGAAGTTGCGGGCGCGTTCCCAGTAGCCGCGGTCCTCGTCGCTGATCTTGGCGAACACGGAGGCGGGATCCGTGCCCAAGGCTTCGGTGAGCACGTAGTCGGGTTCGACCGTGCCGAGCGGAAATTGGTCCGTGGCCGCTGTGGCGGTGAGCCCGGAGCCGGGCGACGTCGTCGTCATGAGTAAGTCCTCTGTCTGGGGCGCGGGGTTCAACGGCCCGCGTAGTGTGGCTCAGGCCACACCGACTAAGGATGCATTGAAACGGAGTCTCACGTCAAGGAACTAAGTGTCAGAAGGGCTGTGGCGGGCCTAGGGCAGGGCATCCCGGACAGCCTGCACTATCGCGTCCTTATCTGCGCCCGCCGCGAGGACGGTCACGACGACGGCCGGGGACGGGTGCGCCGGGCCGGAGCCCAGCAAGGCCGGCCGGAAGATCTCGGAGAGGGCGTGAAGCTCGTTCGCCAGCGCCGTTGCTCTGTCCCGGGCGGCCGTCTCCGTTTCCTGGGCCGCCCCGCTGCGAAGCCACCGCCGGAGGAAGGCGTTGTGGACCGCGACGACAGCCGCGGCGAAGGAGACGGCCTTGTACTCGCGGTGCTCGGCGTCGGGCAGCCTGTCCAGCAGGTGCTGGAGGAACGCCCGCTCGTACCGGTGCGAGGTGACCAGCTCCCGGTCCCGGAGCGCGGGAACGGCCTGCATCAGCTCATAGCGCGCCCGGGACGTTTCCCCGTTCCGCAAGTGGTGGTTGAAAACCAGCAGCGCCGCGTCCCCGATGGCTGCCAGTGGTTCCTGCATCGTTTCCGCCAGGCTGTCCGTCACTTGCCGCAGGATCCGCTCGTGGTCGGCGAAGACGACATCCTCCTTGGAGCCGAACTTCCGGAAGAAGGTGCTGCGGCTCATGCCCGCGGCGTCCGCAAGGTCTTCTACGGACGTTGCGTCATAGCCCTGCCTCGCCAACAGCCCGATAGCGGCGGCGGCGGGCGCGTCGGCATGGTGGCTTGGCGGATGCGAGGTCATGGGCCGAAATCTAGCACAACCCGCCGGTGCCTTCTCTCGGACCGTGCGCTCCAGCCCAGTTACCAGGTCCGACACGCGCAGCCGGCCGGTGTGTCCCCGGCACGGAAGCGGATTCGAGGAAGGTAACTGGGCAGGAGCGCAGCCCTTTCAGCTCACTCCGCCGTGTCCTTGAGCGACGGCTGCGTGGTGAATGGCAGCACCAGCCGGGACGGGTGGGCTGCGTCTCGGTAGATTTTGTGCGTGACGGGCCGGCCCACCGGCAGGTGGAAGGCGTCCGGCGGCAGCAGCGCGTTGTGCTCGTCGGCCAGCGGCTCGTCGTTCGACAGCTCTACGGTCAGCGTGTGGCCGGGCGTGAAGGTGTTCGCGAACGGGTACAGGCGCAGCACGTATTCCTCGATCGCCCCGGGTTCAACCGGAACGGAGCGGGTGTGCGGGTGGACCGGGCTGCCCTCGGTGCTCCGTTCGTCGAGCTCGCGGTGTGAGGCCTTGAGGTAGCCGCTCGTGATGAGCTGGCGCTTGCCGTTGGGCGCGTAGTCCCACAGGCGGAGGATGAAGTTGGTGTCCGGCTGGTCGATCTCCGCGAAAATGTGCGCGGCGCCGGTGCCGATCATCTCCGTGTCCTCCTCGAACGGCGGGGTGGACCAGCTGATGATCTCCACCTTGTCTGTCACCGTCAGCGGCGCCTGGTAGAAACCGTCCGGCGCCGCGTATTCCGATCCCATCGGTTCCGGCTCGGTCGACAGTTTGTGCCGCGGGCGCAGGTAAAGGGACTTGTACTCGATGTCCTTCGGCGGCCACGCCTCGGCGGTCACGAGCTCGCGGGAACCCTCCACGAAGACGCTCACGGCCGGCTCGTCCATGACGCCGTTGTCGATGCCCTTGATCCAGTAGTCGTACCAGCGGAACATCTTGTCGTGTTCCTCGATGAAGGGCCGCGACTGCATCGGCGGGTAGGGGCCGATGTCCAGCTTCTTGGGCCCCTTCAGCTCGTTGAACAGCTCGATCGTGCCGTCCATGGTCCAGCCGCGGCCCTGGTCGATCTGCAGCCAGACCGGGATGTCGATGTTGGGGGCCAGCGTGATGGGGTTGCGCTCCTCGTACCAGTCCCCGTCCAGCTCGTTCATGACGATGTCGAACCAGGCTTCGTGGTTCTTCGGGTAGTGCAGGACATGGACCAGGTTCGGCCAGGCGGCGACGTCGGGATCCTGAAGACGCTTGGCGACGAGCTCCTTCAGTTCCCCGGGGGAGTACTTCTCGATCATGCGGGACTTGACGTTATCGGTGAACGCCCAGCCGGAATCACCGCCGCGGCCCTCCCGGGCGGCGCGCGGCATGAACCACATGATGCCGCCGTGGTAGGTCGTCTCGTAGAAGTCGTAGTGTCCGCCGGAGACGAAGATCGCCTTCAGGTGCGGCGGCCGTTCGGCCGCGGCCAGCACCTGCATGGACCCGAAGTAGGAGATGCCCACCATGCCGACGTTCCCGTCGCACCATGGCTGCGCGGCGACCCACTCGATGAAGTCGTAGGCGTCCTCGCCCAGGGATACGCCGCCGGCGTTGTAGTTGCCGATGTGCTCGCCGCCGGAATGGCCGGAGCCGCGCAGGTCGCCGATGACGTGGACGTAGTCCTCCTTGACGATGCGGGCAATGTCGCCGGCCTCGATGCAGCCGTCCCACATCGGGCTGGGGCGCCGCTGCGGCGGGGTGGTCAAGGCGAGGGCCTGCAGCTCCTTGCCGTAGGGGCTCAAGGCCACCAGCGCGGGCCGCGGCTTGTCCTCCGGGCACTGATACGCGTCGGCGGCGAGCTCGACGCCGTCCCGCATCGGGACCCGGAGGTCCTTGCGGACGGCGATTTTTTCGCCGCCGGCGTTCAGTAGCTGAAAGTCATCCATGAGTGCTTATCTCCTCATCTTCGGTCAAATGGTCGAACGCCGCGCGGTAGCCGTGGAGCGTCGTGAAGAACGGGGACGGCTCCAGGGTGGGGTCTCCCTCGTAGCCAAGGTCCTCGGCCACGCGGGCGAAGGGCGAGTACGGCGAGTCTGAATCCCGCAGTCCGGCAGCCAGGCAGCCGCAGGCCGCACTGTTGACGCGGGCCTCGATATCGAGGCTGCCCTGGAGCGCTTCCGCCGCCTGTCCGGCGTCGAGTTGCACGCCGTAGGGTGTGCCGTCCGCGCGTCGGTACGGGTGCCCCAGGTAGAGGTGTTGCGGACGGATCTCATCGCGAAGGTACTGCAGGCTGGCGCGGTAACCGGCCGGATCCACGAAGCCGGGGAATCCGTTGGCCGCGCCGTGGACCTGCACGGCGTCGCCGACGAAGACGTCGTTTTGCCCGTCAATGACGTATGCCACGGATCCGGGGGTGTGGCCCGGAATCGAGTGGACGGAGACGGTGACGTCGCCGCCCAGTGATATGGTCTCGCCGCCGCGCACCAGCAGGTCCGGCTCCAGCTCGCCCGAGATGACGGCGTTCGTGGCCCCGGTCAGCTTCGCCTCGCCGTCGGGGTCGTGCAGGTACCGCGCCCGTCCGGCAAGGTATTCGTCCACGTGGGCGCGGCGCGAGCGCAGCATCGGGGCGTCCGCTTCGTGGATGACCACCTGCGCACGCCGTCCGGTGAGCTCCCACAGGGCGTAGGCGCCGCCGATGTGGTCGATGTGGCCGTGGGTCAGCAGGATCCAGCGGACGTCCTCGATCCGGCGGCCGATCGCCTCCAGCGCCGGCACCATGCCTTCGGCCGGCGAGGAGGAGATCCCCGTGTCGACGATCGCGGGCTCCGGGGCGTCGATGAAGAAGCTGTAGAGACCGAACCGCCCCCACGGGGAGACCAGGGGATGGACGGCTACCGGCGTCGTCATTGCGCTCCACTCCTCTGCGGCGCAGTGCCGCTGCCCAGGAAGGCGGCGGTTTCCTCGATCGCGCCGTAGAACTCCGGAATCCAGGAGAAATTGGCGACAAAGCCGTGGTTGGCGCCCGCATAGCGGCTGACCGACGCTTCCACACCGGCTTCCCTGAGGCGCCGGCCGTAGAGCTCGCCCTCGTCCCGCAGGGGGTCATACTCGGCGGTGATGATCAGGGCCGGCGGCAGGCCGGAGAGGTCCTGGCGCTTGATGGGGGAGACGAGGGGATCCGCGGGGTCTGCCCCGCTGTTGAGGTAGAAGGAGTTGAACGGCAGCAGGCCCGCGGTCTCCAGCCCGTACCCTTCGGCGTTCTCCCGCAGCGACGCATAGCGTTCGACGTCGAAATCCAGGTCCAGCGACGGGTAGAACAGGACCTGATGGGCGATCCGGTTGAACCCGTCGTCGTGGGCCCGGGCGGCGACGGCGGCGACGAAGTTGGCCCCGGAGCTGTCGCCCGCAATGGCGAGGTTCTTCCCGTCCCAGCCCAGGCCGGCACCCAGTTCAGCGGCCCAACGGACCACGCCGTAGCAGTCCTCGAGGCCGGACGGGAACGCGGCCTCGGGCGCCAGCCGATAGCCGACGGAGATGACCTTGTAGCCGGTTTCCTTAGCGAGGGCCCGTGCGACGTGGTCGTGCGTGTCAAGGCTGCCCAGGAAGAAGGCGCCGCCGTGGAAGTAGACCACCAGGCCGTAGGCGTCGGCCTCGGCCGGCGTGTAGATCCGGACCGGCACCTCGCCGAACGGCGTCACGGCCGTGGCGTCATCGACAGCGTGCAGCGGGAGGCGCTCCTCCAGCGGGGGGACCTGCGCGGCCTCGCCGGCCCGCATGGCGCCGGGGTCCAGAGGCGAACCGTCGGGTGCCGGCAGGGTGGACAGGATCTTGGCGATTTCGGGGTGGATGGCCATGGCGTTCAGGCCTTCGCCGGTGCCGCTGCGCTGAGGGAGGCGGGCTTCTGGGAGGCGGGCTTCTGGCCTGGGAACACGTCGTTGACCTCTTCCTCGCTCCAGCCCTGGCGGGAGATGCGCTGCAGCTCATCCGTCACCGGCTTGCGGGTGGCCTGGAACAGGGCGAGTGCCTCCTTGACCGAGCCGGCCTCGGCGAGCGCGTCGGCCAGCGCTCCGGCGTCCTCGATGGCGGAGTTCGCGCCCTGTCCCTGGTGGTGCAGCATGGAGTGGGCCGCATCGCCCATCAGGACAACCGAGTCGGTGTGCCAGGTGTCGACGGGGTCGATGTCGTAGACCGCGCGGATGTTGACGGTGTCCATGTCCAGCCCGCGGGCAATCGCCACGATCCGCTCGTCGAACCCTTCCACGGTCTTCAGGAGCTCTTCCTTCGTGATGGCCGGGGCCCAGGTCCCGTCCGGGTTCAGGGCGGTGATGTCGAAGGACATCTGGTTGCGGTGGCGCAGCGGCAGCAGGTAGGCCTTGGTGCCCTTGCCGATGTACATCCGCAGGTTGTCGTCCACCACCAGGCCGTGGGCGTCGTCGGCGGAGATCACCACCCGGTAGGCGTGCTCGCCGGAGAACACCGGGCCCTTGTCGGAAAAGAGCTGCTCGCGCACTGCCGACTTGATGCCGTCGGCGCCGACCACCAGGTCGGCCTCGACGCTCTCGCCGTTGGCAAAGGTCAGGACGGAGCGGCCGCCCTTGTCCTCGATGGTTTCCAACCTGTGGCCAAGCTGCACCATGCCTTCGGGAAGCACGCCGAGCAGGGCCTCGATGAAGTCGCGGCGGTGGATGAGGTACGTCTGCTTCTCGTCGCCGAACTCCGGCCAGGTGTCCTTCATGATCGGTTCGCCGGTGGCCGTGAGGATTTCGAAGTAGTCGCTCGCCGAGCTCACCTTGGCGACGGCGTCGAAGATCCCCCACTGACGGAACCGGGCCATGGTCGCGGGACGCAGGCCGATGCCGGCGCCGACCTCGCCCATCTGGGGAGCCTGCTCGTAGACTTTGACGTCCGCGCCGAGCAGGCTCAGGGCCTTGGCCGCCGCGGCCCCGCCGTAGCCTGCGCCGACGACGGCGATCTTGAGGTTTTTGAGGTCTTCAGCCTTCATGGTTTCATCTCTTTCTTGAGTCTTTGGTGGCCCGGGCCAGGTCCGGCTGAACGGGCAAGTTGTGGGGGTTTCCCCGCGGGTCTGTCCGCGGCTCAGGCGTGCAGCGACAGGAAGTCTGCCGGGTTGTCCTCGAGCAGGAGTTTGAGGGTGACGTCGTCGATGCCGGCGGCCCGCATGTCGGGGATCATGTCCTCGAAGATGTAGTTGATGGTGTGGCCCTTCACACCCGGCCAGCCCAGGGGGCTGCAGTTCGCGTCGGCCGAGACGAGGAGCTTGTCCGCGTAGCCCTTGTTGACGAGCTTGACGAAGTGCTCCATCCGTTCGGCGCGCTTGCGGCCCCAAAACGGCGGGTCCGGCAGCTCCAGGTCGTAGCCGAAGGTGTCGAAGCCGATCCGGCCGCCCTGCTGGTAGATCCAGTCATGCGGAGTGATCGGTGCGTTCAGGCCGTCGTCGGCGTGGCCGAACAACACCCGGTCCAGCGGCAGGCTCTCTTCGTTGAAGATGGTCACGGCCGGTTCCGGGTCGATGGCCAGATGGGTCAGGATCGGCGCGCCGGTGACGACGGCGGCACGGGCTGCGGCCCGGTAGATGCGCTTGTCCAGGGCCGTCATGCGTCCGCCCCGGCTCACGCCGACCTTGATGACGCCGGCCTTGGCTCCGGTGTTGCCGATGCCGACGGTGATCTCGTGGATGAACACCTTCGCGAGGTAGTCCACCGTGGCGCGGGAGAAGTGCGGCAGGGCGGTGTCTCCGCCGACGAAGCCGGTGCAGGCCACGATGTGCACGCCCGTTTTCCGGGACAGGGACTGGTAGTAGTCCACGTCGCGGCCGTTGCAGATGCCGGTGGCGTCCACGAAGGTGCCGCCGCCGTATTCGCGGAATTTGCGCAGCTTGGGCACGGTTTCCTCGTAGGCCTGTTCCGGCGACTTCCACCACTTGGTGTCCAGTTCGGAGCCGGGCATGCCGTAGCCGATGTGTTCGTGGACCGCCACGATTTCCAGTTCTTCGGCCGGGATGGTTCCCAGCACTGTGTTGACCTTGGTCATGCGTTCACCTCGGGGGTTCGAAAGGTTGTTGTCTGTGAGCGGACGCGTGCTTAGCGCACGGTCAGCAGCCGGCGCGGGTTGTCCACGAGGATCCGCCGGGTGTCGTCTTCGCTCAGGCCGCGGGACTTGAGGAACGGCACGAACGTGGTCAGGACGTGGCTGTAGGGCAGGTTGTACTCCGGCAGGCCCTTGGCCACGCCGATCGAATTGCCCGAAAGGATGATCTTGTCCGCGTGGCCGGCCTCGACGAGCTCGAGGACGAGTTCGGCGCGCTCGTGGTCGGTGAGGTAGTCCGCATGGTCGTTCAGGCCCACGTGGTCGAGGCCGACGAGGGCTCCGCGGCCGGCGACCTCGACGGCGGCACCCTTTGCGTCACTGCGGTCCAGGTCGCCGACCAGCACCCGGTCGGCCGCGAGCTGCTCATCGAGGACAATGTCCAGGTCGTGCAGGGCGTCGTCGCCAAAACGGATGGAGACCGGGACGCCGGTGGCCTTAGCGGCGCGGGCGGAGCCTCTGAACAGGCTCTCCTCGGTCGGAGTCATGCCGGCGCGGTCCGCGATGGTGGCGACGATGCCGGCGGCGGCGCGGCGCTCAACCCGGGGCACCACCATCCCCTCGGTGACCTCCTTGCCGAAGAGTTCGCCGAACTTCTCCGCCGGCCACGGCGTGGGCGGGTTGGTCTGCGGCGTCAGGAAGTACCCGCCGAGTTCTTCCTCCGGACCCAGGCCCGTGGAAGCGACGATGTGGATGCCCGTGGAGCGGGACAGTGCCTCGTAGAGCTTGAGGTCGCGGCCGTGGAACATGCCGGTGCTATCGACGATGGTGCTGCCGCCGTGGTCGCGGAAGTCGGCGAGCTTGCCTGCCAGGACCTCGAAAATCTCGGCCCGGTCCATGGAGATGTCCGGGGCGTACTGGGCGCCGGGGAGTACGGACAACAAGGCTTCATGGACCGCGACAACGCCCAGTTCGGCAGCAGGGATGGGACCCAGGACCGTGTTGACGGTTTGCCCGGAGGCGGCGGCAATCGCCTTGCCGGAGCCGGGGGGTGGGGGGTAACTCACGTGGCTTCTCCCTTGAAGTTCGGGTGCTAAGTGCAGGAGCGCCGCGGAGCCCGGCCAGGCCGTCGCTCCGTTGCGGTGTAGCCAGCATCACACAACGCTTTACACGGTGTCAAGGAAATAGTCGAAGTGTACGTTGAGGCGCATATCGATCGAAGCGTTTATGAAGCCAACGTTGCGTATGCCCTCTTGACAGTCTGTAAAGCTTGGCTCCAAACTGTGGTGAACGCCACACCAACTTTTGAAACAAAGGAGTTTCATCGATGAGTCAGACCACCTCCGTATCGAGCCGCGGCTCGGTGCGGGCCACGTTCGTCGCCGCCTACAGTGCGGTCACGTTGGCCCAGATCACCAACGCGCTGCCGGGCGCCCTCAACGGCACCTTCGCCGTGGAATTCCGCACCTCCGGCGCCGGGCTGACCTGGATCGCCGGCATGTTCATGATGGGCATCGTGGTGTTTGAGCTCAGCTGGGGGCTCCTGGGCGACATGTTCGGGCGCAAGAAGCTGCTGTACGCCGGCGCCGTGGTCAGCGTCATCGGCTCGGTCCTGGCGGCACTGGCGTCCACCACCGAAATGATGATCGCGGCGCAGGCGGTCGGCGGCATCGGGGCCGGCATTCTGTTCCCCATCTCGCTTTCCATGATCGCGGCGATCACCCCGGACCACCGCGCCCGGGCGAAAGTCATCGCCACCTGGGCCGGATTCCTCTCGCTCGGGGCGGTCATCTCTCCCACGCTGGCAGGCCTGACGGCTGCAGCGTTCACCGTTCCGGGTGCCGGGGCAGGCGCGCCCAACGCCTTTAGTGGTTGGCGCGTTGCCTACTACATCGCCGCCGCGATCGCCGTCGCCGTCCTCATCGTTGCGGTCCGTGCGAAGGACTCCGCAGCGGCCGACGGGCGCAAGATGGACCTCCCCGGCCAGGTGACGCTCGCGCTCGGCCTGATCGCTGTCCTCTTCGCCACCGTGCAGGCGGTCGACGCCGGCTTCGGCAGCGCCGAGGTGATCGCCAGCTATGTGGTCGGCGGCCTCCTCCTGGTTGCCTTCGTCGTCATCGAAATGCGCACCAGCCAGCCGCTGATCCACCTGTCCCTGTTCCGGAACAGCGCTTACTCCATCACCGGCATTGTTGCCGTCACCGGCATGTTCGCCTTCCTCGCGGTCTGCTTCAGCACCAGCGTCGCCGTCGGCGGACTCGCCCTCGCCGAAGCCTGGAAGGTCGGCGTACTGTTCGTGTTCATCCAGGGCCCGGCCTTCGCCTTCATCCCGGTGGTCGGCTGGCTGATCCACCACGTGGCCCCGCGCTGGGTGCTCACGGCGGGCTTCGCCTTCATGGCCGTCTCCGCCTTCTGGCTCTCGACGTTCGCCCTAGGCACTCCGGAGGCCTTCGGCGGAACTCCCTGGACCGCATTCATTACCCCGCTGCTGCTGCTCGGCATCGGGTTCGCGCTCACGGTCGGCTCCATCACCGCCGTCGCGATCAACACCGTCCCGCCGCAGCACATCGGCATGGCCTCGGCCACCACCAACCTGCTGCGCGACCTCGGCTTCGCCCTGGGCCCCGTGATCGGCTCGGCCATCGCCTTCGGAGTCGGGGCCAGCGTCTTCGCCGGACCCCTCGCCGGAATCCTTGGCGGGGCAGGCCTGCCCGCCGACGCCGTCGCCGGGCTGTCGAACGTGCCGCCGCTGGGCTACCTCTCCGGCTGGGACGGCGTCATCGCCCAGTTCTCCGGCCAGGCTGCGGCCGGCGGCGCACCCGCCCAGGCGGTCGACGGCATGGTCAAGGCCCTCGGCTCCGCACAACAGCAGATCCAGGGCGTAGCGGGGACCTCCCTGGGCCAGGGTTTCCAGACTGTGTACCTTGCCGCGGGCATCGCGGCGACCCTTTCCGCCATTCTCACCCTCTTCATCTCCGCACGGTCCTCGGCGCCCACGCCTGACGCGATCGCGGAGACCACCGAAGCCAACGCCGAGGCCGTCGTCTGAGTCTGACGTCCCATCCGGCAACCGACCATTCCACAAGGAGAACACCATGACTGCACCCATCGAATCCGACGTCGACATCTGGGATGACGACATCCTGGTCGACCCCTATCCCACTTATGCCGCGCTCCGCGAGCAGGGGGCCGTGGTCCACCTGCCCAAGAACGAGCTCTACGTCCTGACCCGCTACGACGTCATCCGCGACGCACTCGGCGATCCGGAAACTTTCTCATCCACCAGCATCGGCTTCAACCCGATGGTGAACGAGGCGCTGCAGGGCACCTCGCTTGCCTCGGACCCACCTATCCACACCCAGCTCCGCGCCACGCTGTCACAGAACCTCACCCCCCGCGCCCTCCGTGGGCTGAAAGTCGTCATCGACGAAAAGGCGGACAAGCTCGTCGCGGAGCTCGCCGCGAACGGCAGCTTCGAGGCCATCGATGCGCTGGCCCGGGCCTTCCCGATCGAAATCGTTGCCGACCTCATTGGCTTCAGCGGCAACGTCAAGGACAACATGCTGCGCTGGGGCCAGGCCGCCATGCAGGTCATCGGCCCGCTGAACCAGCGCACCCAGGAGAGTTTCCCGATCGCCGGGGAGCTCTATGGCTGGTGCTCGTCGGTCACCGCCGAGGACCTCACGCCCGGCTCCATCGGCCGCGGAATCTTCGACGCCGAGACCCGCGGGGACATCCCGCAGGGCTCCGCCGGGCACATCATCCACCAGTACCTCGGAGCGGGTGTCGATACCACCATCGCCTCGATCGGCAACATCATTGCGCTGTTCGGCCACCACCCGGAACAGTTCGAGCTGGTCCGGGAGAACCCGGAACTCGTTCCCGCAGCCTTCGCCGAAGTGCTGCGCTACTGGGCACCGGTCCACATCTGGGGCCGCAAGGCAACCCGCGACGTCGAAATCGACGGAGTCACCATTCCGGCCGGCGCCCAGGTGGGCATCCTCTTTGGCGCCGGCAACAGGGACCCGCGGCATTATGAGAACCCGGACGCCTTCGATGTCCTGCGCAACCCGGTGGACCACCTCTCCTTCGGCTACGGGCCGCACGGCTGCGCCGGACAGGGCCTGGCGAAACTTGAAGCACATGCGATCATCGAGGCACTTGCCCGCCGAGTGAAAACGCTGACGGTCTGCGAGGGGGTCCGGGAGCCAAGCAACATCACCCGGAGCTTCGAACTGCTCCAGGTCGAAAAGGTGGTGGCAGCATGAGGATCGAACTGGACCGGCCGCGCTGCGAGGGGCACGGCCTGTGCGAGGAAGCCGCACCGAAGCTGATGCACCTCGACGACGACGGCGAACTGGTCATTGATGTCGCTGAGGTGGACGGGGCCGCGCTCGACGCCGCCAAAGCAGCGGTGCGGGTTTGTCCGGTTGCCGCCCTGCGTCTGGCCGCGGCCTGATGATGCGCAGGATTGTGGTGGTCGGCAACGGCATTGCAGGGTTGACGGCCTGCGACTCGCTGCGCTCGGCCGGCTTCGACGGTGAACTTACTGTCGTTGGCGCCGAGCGCCACCATCCCTACAGCCGGCCGGCCCTGTCCAAGGCGCTGTTGCACGGTGCTGATGGGAAGAGCGACGATGCGCTCCGTGCGCACGAGCTCCCCGCGCCGAGCCACGAAGCCACCGAGCTGCTCGGCGTGGGCGCCACCGGCCTCGACGTCGACGCCCGCCTGGTCCGCCTGGACGGGGGCGGCGAGCTGCCGTACGACGGCCTGGTCATCGCCTCCGGCTCCCGGGCGAAGCGCCTCGCCGTCGGGCACGGACCTGCAGGGCCGGACCAGGACGGCCCCGTCCGCGAGCTGACCCTGCGCACCATCGAGGATGCGGTCCTGCTCAGGGAGCGTGTCGCCTCGCGCCCCTCGGTCATCGTGATCGGCGGCGGACCGCTCGGCATGGAGGTCGCGTCCGGTTGCCTGCATATGGGCTGCGAGGTCACCCTCGTCTCAGATGTCAGGCCGCTGTCGCGCCAGCTTGGCGACCATCTCTCCGGCATTTTCACCTCCACCGCCATCCTGCGCGGCCTGCGGGTGGTCCGCGGCGGAAAGGCCCGTCTGGTCGATCACGGCGCCGGGGCAACGGTTGTCCTGGCCGACGGCACGGAACTCGAAGCGGATCTCGTGGTGACCGCCGTCGGCGATGAGCCGAACATTGACTGGCTGGCCGGCTCTGGTCTGCTCAGCGAGGGGTCGCTGCGCGTCGACTCGCGCGGCCGGCTCCGGCCGGAGATCGTGGCCGCCGGCGACGTGGCGTTCTTCCCCACCCTTCGCGGCCTGCAGCGCGTTCCCCTTTGGACGAGTGCCATCGACCAGGCCAAGGTCGCCGCCGTCGGCCTGCTGCACGGCGACGCCGCCCCCGAGTTCAACTTTCAGCCGTATTTCTGGACGGAGGGCTTTGGGCTCTCGCTCAAGGCGGTCGGCTTCACGCCGGTAGTAGGCGCTCCCGACTATAGCGATCCCGGCCAGGAGCCCGGCTCGGCGCTGATGCGCTGGGACAACCCGGACGGTTCGGGGACCGCCGCGGCGCTCAATTACCGGATCCCGGTCCCCAAACTGCGCCGGCTGGCCGACGCGGGTCCGGCGGCGCTGCGACCCGCGTCGCCCGCCCGGGTTTGACGCCCGCCACCGTTAGGATTGATCCATGTCGTCGTTGCGAGAAGCCCAGAAGAAGCTCACCCGCGACATGATCGTGGAACGGGCGCTTGAGCTCTTCACCGAAAAGGGCTACGCCGCGACCACCATCGACGAGATCGCGGCGGCGGCCGGCACCACCAGGGTGACCTTCTACGCCTACTACCCCTCACGGGCCGATTTGATGCGGGACTTCATGGCGCGCGTCAACGCTGTGCTGGACCGTGCCGACGGACCGGAGAGCGGTTCCACCGCGGCCGACCTGGTTGACGTGGTGCGTGCAGGCAAGTTGCCGGGCATCCTGGCCTGGCTCGAGTCGCGGGCGGCGCTCTGGCCGGTTTTCCGGCCCTACCTCGACGTCCTCGACGAGGCCGCCGCAGTCGACCGTGAGGTGCGCGCCATGGTTGAGGGGTGGCACGAGGAGGTCATTTCCGACCTGGTTCGGGGAATGGAGCTGGCCGGGCGTTTCCCGGAGGAGACGCGCCACATCCGCGGGACCCTCGCCTTCACCTCCCTGGACTACGTGGCCACGCTCTGGACACGACGCAAGTTTGAACCCAACCGCGAACACGCACTGGAGATACTGGCCGACAACTGGTACCACCTGCTCTGCGACGAAGGCTGAAGCGGCTGCCGCCCGCCGTCTCTGCTGCGCTCCAGCCCAGTTACCAGACCCGCCACGCGCAATCGGCCGGCGTGTCGCCTGCTCGGTTGGGACTTTCCGGCCTGCAACTGGGCAGGAGCGCGCCCGTCGTCGTCGATTCGGCCGGTCAGGCCAGGTCGTCGGAGAAGCTGTAGGCCCCCTCGCTGAGCGGGCCTACAGCTTTTACGTCCGCTTAGCCGGCGCTCAGATCCACTTCGGCGCGGCAGGAACCGTCCCGTCCCCGGCACGCGGCCCGGTGGCGGTGACGCCGCCATTTCCGCGGCCGGCGGCCCATTCGACGACGGCGGGTAGCGGCCCCGAGACCACCGTGGGCGTCGCCGACGCCGTGTCCCCGAAGGTGAGGTCGCGGTCCGTGGCCTTGACCACCAGTCCCGCGTCGGTGCCGCGGGTCTTCCATGCGCCGGTTATGTCCTTGAGCAGCCGCTCCAGGACGGGAACGGGGATGTCCCGGAAGACGGCCCCGTTGTCCAGATCCACGGCGTGCATCCAGACTTCCCGGCTGCGCATCCAGACCGTTTCCGTGGCCGGCACTTCCCGGCCCTGGATGGTGCGCACTTTGTGGTGCCAGGCGTCCTCCGGGAGGTCCCGCCATTCGACATTAAGGTGCACGGCCGAGTGGTCGAACAGGTGCCGCAGCGCGATCGGGCTCAGCGTGGCGCCGAAGTCGATCTCGTGGTCGCGGACCTCGGTGGAGGGGTACATCGGGGTTTCCACCCCGGTGGCCGCCCACTCGATGAGCCGGGCGATGGCCCGGGCGTTGTAGCCGATGTGCGCCGTGATGTGACGGCGGGTCCAGCCGGGCAGCAGCGAGTCGCCGTCGAGCTCCGCGTCGGAGAGCTCGTTGAGCTTGCGGGCGAAGAACGCCGTGCCCCGGCGCGCCTGCAGCAAGGCTGCCAGCAGCTCCGGGTCCGTCGTCTGGTCGTGGCGGGCAACCATCAGGCTTCCTTGACCACGCGGTTTTTCAGCTGGCCCAGACCCTCGATCGTGGTGACCAGGAGCTGGCCCTCCTGCAGGTAGCGCTTCGGATCCTGGGCATGGCCCACGCCCCCGGGCGTGCCGGTAGCGATCACGTCACCGGGGTTCAGCGTAATGATGGTGGAGATGTAGGAGACCAGGAACTCCGGGGTGAAGACCAGGTCGGACGTGGGGGTGCTCTGCTGGACTTCGCCGTCGACCTCGGAGGTCATCAGCGGTCCGGCGCTGAATTCGTCCCTGGTGACCAGGGCCGGACCGAACGGGGTGGACTTCTCCCAGGTCTTGCCCTGCAGCCACTGGATGGTGCGGAACTGGTAGTCGCGCATGGACACGTCGTTGAGCACGGCGTAGCCGGCGATGTGGTCCTTCGCGTCGGCTTCGGAAATCCGGCGGCCGGCCTTGCCGATCACGACGGCGAGTTCGGCTTCCCAGTCCACGGCGTCGGATTCCTGCGGGAGGGCCAGGTCATCGTTCGGGCCGATCAGGGATTCGGCGTACTTGGCGAACAGGGTCGGGAACTCGGGGACTTCCCGGCCCATTTCCTTGATGTGGTTGCGGTAGTTGTGGCCCACGCAGATGATCTTGCCGGGGGAGGGGACCACGGCGTCCAGGTCGGCGCCGGCGAGCGGGTGGGTGGCGCCGGCCGCAGCCTTGGCCTTGGCCTCCCAAGCGGCATCCTTCAGCAGCTCTCCGACGTTGGCGAAGCCGTCGATCTCGGTCAGGGTGTCGCCGTCCTGGCGGACGGCCACGGTGGAAGTGCCGTTTCCGGTGCGGAGGGTGAGGAGTCTCATGCGTTCTTGCGTCCTTCGGTGTAGGTGCGGTTGAAGTTCAGTCGTTCGAAGATGGGGGCGTCGCTGAAGCGGAAGAGATCGAATTCCGAGTCCGCCTGCAGGGACCAGGCAGCCCAGGACGGGACCACGAAGAGGTCGCCCTTTTCCAGGGTCCGGGTTTCGCCGTTGAGGGCCACGGAGCCGCGGCCTTCGAAGACCTGCCAGACGCTCGAGCCAACCTCGTGCAGGGTTTCGGTGCTGGCGCCGGCGCGCAGCCGGTGGAATTCGGCGCGGATGGTCGGCATCACGTCGCCGCCGGTGGTGGGGTTGGTGTAGCGGACGGCCGCGTGGCCTTGGGACACGGTGGCGGGGTGGCCCTCGTCCTCCAGCAGCAGCTGCTCGCGCAGCGCGCGGTCCGTGTATTCCCAGCGGTAGGCGGCGATGGGGGAGCTCGTGGTGTCGTCCAGTCCGGAGAGCGGGCGCAGGCCCGGGTGGGCCCAGAGCCGCTCGGAGCGGGAGATGTCCGGGGTGGCCTCGTCGGTGACGCGCTCGGTGCCGAACTCGAAGAAACCGGCGTCGGCGTAGTGCACGAACGGGATGTCCAGGCCGTCGATCCAGGCCATCGGCTCGTCAGTGTCGTTGTGGTGGCCGTGGAAGTTCCAGCCCGGGGTCAGCAGGAAGTCGCCGCGGGACATCCGGACCGGGTCGCCGTTCACGACGGTCCAGACGCCTTCGCCCTCGACGACGAAGCGGAAGGCGTTCTGCGAGTGGCGGTGCTCCGGGGCGGTCTCCCGGGCACCGAGGTACTGGATGGCCGCCCACAGCGTGGGCGTGGCGTACGGGGTGCCCGCCAGGCCGGGATTGGCCAGGGCAATGGCGCGGCGTTCGCCGCCGCGGCCCACCGGGACGAGGTCGCCGGCGCGGGCGGCCAGCGGGTAGAGATCGCTCCACCGCCAGACGTGGGGGACCGCCTTCGGGCTCGGGACCATCGGCATCAGGTCCGCGATTTCGGTCCAGAGCGGGATCAGGTTCTCGCGGTCAAAGTCGCGGTAGAGCTCCTGCAGCTGGGCGGCCTCTTCGGGCGTGGGCTCCGGTGCAGTGTGCCCCGCGGCCACTGATTCATGGGTCGTGTTCTCGGCGCTGATGGACACGTGGGCCTCCTCGGTAGGTCAGAACAGTTCGTTGGCGTAGTTCGACCATACGGAGCCCGCAGTGTGACCTCCAACATATTCTGCCAGTCAGAATTGACGGACGGTCCCCCGGGTGCCGTGCCGGGTGTTTAGTCCGGTTCTGCGGGATTGGCGGCGATGTCGATCTCCAGCTGCCGGCAGGTTTCCCGCAGGGCGGCGACCAGGCCGGCGTCGAACACCCGCCGGAAGCGGGTGGCGGGAGTCGCGACGCTGAGCGCGCCAACGACGTGCCCGTGCCGGTTGTGCAGGGCCATCCCGAGGGCGCTGACCCCTTCCTCGGTGCCTTCGAAATTGGCGGCGAAGCCGTTGCTGCGAATGGACTCCAGTTCGCGCAGGAACGCCGGGTACTCCGCGTCCGCGATGGTGTCCCCGCCAATCTCGGCATTGTTGCTGCGGAAGAGCTGTTCGATCATGGGGGGTTCCAGTTCGGCGAGCATGGCCTTGCCGCCGGACGTCTTGTTGGCCGGCATGACGGTTCCCTGCCGGTCGCCGACCCGCAGGACGTTGTTCCCCTCCACCGTGGCCAGGAAGCGGACTTTCGTGCCCACCCGCACCATCAGGTTCACTGTCTCGTTGAGCTGGGCGGAGAGCAGTTCCATGTGCGGCTGCGCGAGCGTGCGGAGCAGCCTGGTCCACGCCAGCCCGGCCGGCCCGACGCCCATCGCCGGGCCCGGGACGTAGCGGCGGGTTTCATCCTGCACGGCGAAACCCCGGTAAACCAGCATTGCCAGCAGGCGATGGGCGGTGGAAGGGGCGACGCCGAGCTCCGCGGCGGCGTCCTTGAGCCGCAGCGGCCCGCCGTCGCGGAGCAGCTGCAGGAGCTGCAGTGCGTTGTCGACGGCCTCGATGGAATAGGTAGGCCGTTTCTGCACGGGCTTCCGGGCGGAGGGGGATGATGGCTTGTTCTGCACATCAGAATTGTATTGTGGTTCATCTGCGGCGGCTAGGACAGTAGTGGCATGAATCACACATCATCTGTTGCAGCGCCGCAACGGTCCGCGCCGGTGTCTCCCGGCCCCACCGCCGCTGACGGTCCTGCCTCCCGGTTTTCCAAGGCCTCGGCGGCGGCTGTGCTCGTCTGCTGGCTCCTCGTCGTCTTCGACGGCTACGACCTGATCGTCTACGGCACCGTCCAGTACTCCCTGATCTCCGAGACCGGGTGGGGCCTGAGCAAGGCCACCGCGGGCACCATCGGTTCGATGGCCTTCGTCGGCATGATGATCGGCGCGATCTTCGCCGGCCGGATGGCCGATTCCTGGGGCCGCCGCCGAACCATCCTTGGCTGCGCCATCGTCTTCTCGGTCTTCACCATCCTCTGCGCCTTCGCTCCCAGCGCCCCCGTCTTCGGCGCCCTTCGGCTCCTGGCCGGCATCGGCCTCGGCGGGCTGGTGCCCTCGGCCAACGCCCTCGTGGCCGAGCTGGTCCCCACCAAGTGGCGGTCCACCATCGCCACCCTGATGATGTCCGGCGTCCCGATCGGCGGCTCCATCGCGGCCCTCGTCGGAATCCAGCTGATCCCCGCCTTCGGCTGGGAATCCATGTTCCTGGTGGCCGTGCTGGCCCTGCTGGTCGTCGTGCCGCTGGGGCTGAAGTACCTGCCGGAGACCCTCGCCCCGGCTACCTCGGCCGAAAAGGCGGCCCGCAAGGGCCGCACGCTCAAGGAGCCGGCCGGCTTCTCGTCCCTGCTCCGCGCCCCCTACCTGGGGATTAGCATGCTGTTCGCCGTGGCCACGATCGCCACCCTGTTCGCCTGGTACGGGCTGGGCACCTGGCTGCCGAACCTGATGCAGCTGGCCGGCTACAACCTGGGGTCCGCCCTGACCTTCGCCCTCGCCCTCAACCTCGGGGCGGTGGCCGGCTCGGTCCTCACGGCCTGGGCCGGGACCCGCTTCGGTCCGATCCCGACGGCGATCGCCGCGGCCGCCGTCGCCGCCGGCGCCCTCGTTGTCCTGGTCACCGGACCGTCCGTCACCGTCGTCTACCTCATGCTCGTCCTCGCCGGCGTCGGAACCCACGGCACGCAGTGCCTGATCATCGCCGCCGTCGCGAGCCACTACCCCGGACACCTGCGCGGCACCGCGCTGGGCTGGGCGCTGGGGACGGGCCGCATCGGCGCCGTCGCCGCACCCCAGATCGGCGGCCTCCTGCTGGCCGCCGGGCTGGGCGTCAATTCCAATTTCCTCGCCTTCGCCGGCGCAGCCGCCATTGCCGCGGTCCTGCTGGTCGTCGTCGGCCTCAAACTCAAATCCAAAATCTCGATCCCGCAAGGAGCAAGCAATGTCTGAGCACGCCCCGTCCACCAGTTTCCTGTCCACCGACGGCCCGTCCACCGACGTCCTGGTCATCGGAGGGGGAATGGCCGGACTGGCCGGAGCCCTCGCGCTGCGTGAAAACGGCGCCAACGTCACCCTCGTGGAGCGGGCCCCCGAATTCGGCGAGGTCGGCGCCGGGCTGCAGATGGCCCCCAACGCCTCCCGCGTCCTGAAGCGCTGGGGCCTGCTGGAAAAGGCGCTGGAAATCGGTGTCCAGCCCAAGCACCTGGTGTTCCGCGACGCCGTCACAGGCGAGGAGCTCACCCGCCAGACCCTCGGCGGGGAATTCGCGGAGCGCTATGGTGCACCCTACGTCGTGATTCACCGCAGCGACCTGCACCGGGTCCTGCTCGAAGGCTGCGAAGCCGCCGGCGTCAAGCTCGTCAACGACGTCATGGTGGAGAGCGTTGAAACCGTCAACGGCCGCGGCGTGGCCCACACCGCCGCCGGAGTGGATTACGAGGCCGACGTCGTGATCGGCGCCGACGGACTCCGGTCCACCCTGCGCCCGCTCGTGAGCAACGACGAGCCCGTGTCCTCGGCCTACGTGGCCTACCGCGGCACCGTCCCGATCACCGAAAACACCCCCAAGGCCGACCTCGAGGATGTCATTGTCTACCTCGGACCGGACTGCCACCTGGTGCAGTACCCGCTGCGCAAGGGCGAGCTGCTGAACACCGTGGCCGTCTTCAAGTCGCCCTCCTTCGAGCGCGGCGAAGAGCAGTACGGCGGCGTGGACGAGCTCGAGGCCGCGTACAAGGACTGCGTCCCGGCCGTCCAGGAAGCGCTGAAGAATCTGGCCACCGGCATCCGCTGGCCCATGTACGACCGCGACCCGATCGAGAACTGGGTCGCCGGCCGGATGGTACTGATGGGCGACGCTGCGCACCCGATGCTCCAGTACCTCGCCCAGGGTGCCTGCCAGGCGCTCGAGGATGCTGCCGCGCTGCAGGACGCCACCGTGGGCACGGTCTTCACCGACGACGGCGTGAATCCGGAAGCCTGGGACGGCGCGCTCAAGGAGTTCAACAACCTCCGCGCCGGCCGCACGGCCCGGGTCCAGCGCACCGCCCGCGTCTGGGGCGAATCCTGGCACGTCTCCGGACTGGCCCGGACGCTGCGCAACCTGCTCTTCAAGAGCCGGAAGGACAACGATTTCCAGTACAACGACTGGCTGTACGGCCAGGACGGCGACGGCGTGCCCGCGGTCCGCGAGCCCCTTGTCCGCCTGACGGACCGTATTTCCGCCTAGGCCGGCCAGCCCCGGCTGATCTCCCCACAACCAGCCGGTTGCTCTATCACTTATGGTCCCTCTGCAACGCCCAGAACAACCAAAAGTGATAGCGCAACCGGTTGCGGCCGTGCCAGCATGGGGCGCAGCGACTATGCACCGGGAGGCACTGTAATGAAAGCCAACGAACTGCTGCTCGACGGGTTCGGCAGGATCCACGAGATCGTGACCGCAACCCTCGAAGACATAGACCCGGATCTGCTTGTCCGGCGGGTGGCGGACCAGGCAAACCCGATTGCGTGGCTGGTCTGGCACCTCAGCCGCGGGGAGGATGCCCAGGTCGCCCCGGCCGCCGGCGTGGAGCAGGTGTGGACGTCCCAGGGGTTCGCCGGACGGTTTGGTCTTTCGCTGCCCGTCCAGGACACCGGCTACGGTCACACATCCGACCAGGTCGACGCGGTACAGGCCACGCCTGAGTTGCTGCTCGCCTATTACGACGCCGTCCACCGGCAGACCGTTGGGTTCCTGGAATCCCTCAGCGACGAGGAGCTCGACCGCGTCGTCGACACCCGCTGGAAGCCGCCGGTCACGCTCGGGGTGCGGCTGGTCAGCATTCTCGCCGATTGCCTCCAGCACGCGGGACAGGCCGCGTACGTGAAAGGCGCCGTTACCGCGACCGGTTGAGCACCATCGCCGAACCGCCGCCGCGCCGGACCGGCTCGGCCGCCGCGACCAGGCGCCCGCCCGGACCGAACTCGATCGCGGTTGCCGCGCCGATCTCCGCCGCCGAGGTGAACGCATCCCCGGACGGTGTGAACTCATGGCCGAACGGAGCCAGCTCGCTGCCGTACGCGGCGATGAACGACGGCTCGGCCGTGACCTTGGCCGTGTTCCGCTGTGCCGCGCGCGGTGCCGCAATCGCCTCGGAAATCGTCATGCCCAGGTCCACCCGGTTCAGGATGGTCTGCAGAACCGTCGTGATGATGGTCGATCCGCCGGGGGAGCCCAGGGCGAGGAAGGGGTCCCCGTCCTTGAGGATGATGGTCGGTGCCATCGAGGAGCGGGGACGCTTGCCCGGCTCGATCCGGTTCGGATCCTTGGGGTCGTACACGGTGGAGAAGTCGGTCATTTCATTGTTGAGCAGGAACCCGCGGCCGGGCACCACCATGCCGGATCCGCCGGTCTGCTCGATCGTGAGGGTGTACTCCGCCACGTTGCCCCACTTGTCCGCGACCGTCAGATTCGTCGTCGAGATGTTCTCGGTGTCCTTCTCGTCGGCGGGTGCCACTGCGGCAGTCGGGCACACGCCGTCGTACGCTGACACATTTCCCGGTGCCACCGGCTTGGCCGCGGCGTGCTGCGGGTCGATCTGGCAGGCGCGTTCCTTGCCGAAGAGCGGGTCGGTGAGAGCGGCCGTGGGCACATTGACCTGCGCCGGGTCGCCCACGTACTTGCCGCGGTCGGCGAACGCCAGGGCGCTGGCTTCCAGGTAGTGGTGCAAGGCGCCGGCCCGGGACATCCCGGAGAGCGTGGACGGGGCCAGGATGTTCAACGCCTCGCCGACCGTGGTGCCCCCGCTGCTGGAGGGCGCCATACCGTAGACGTCCAGGCCGCGGTAGTCCACGTGGGTGGGATCCTGGTCCAGCGCACGGTAGGCGGCGAGATCCGCCGTCGTCATGAATCCGGCCGGGACGGGCAGCGTGGTGCCGGCAGCCTTCGCCGGAGCCTGGACGGTGGCCGCGATTTCCGTTGCGAGCGGCCCGCTGTAGAAACCGCGCGTGCCCTGCTTCGCGAGGAGCCGGTACGTGGCGGCCAGGTCGTGGTTCTGGAAAATGCTCCCGACGGCGGGAGCGTCGCCGCCGGGGAGGTAGAGGCTGCTGGTCGCGGGGAACGCAGCGAAGCGGGCCTTGTTGTCGAGGGTCTGCTGCCGGAACGTTCCGTCCACCACGAATCCTCGGGTGGCTACCTTGATGGCCGGCTTGAGGGCCTCGCCGAGGTCGAGGCTTCCCCAGCGCTTGAGTGCCCGTTCCCAGGTGGCGGGGGTGCCGGGGACGCCCACGGCGACGCCGCTGGTGACGAGCTCGGGGGTGAAGCGGTAGGGCTGGCCCGTTGCCGGGTCGATGAACGCATCGTGCGGCATCCCGGCCGGCGCAGTTTCGCGTCCGTCGACCGTGCCGACCATGCCGGTCTTTGCGTCGTAGTAGACGAAGTAGCCGCCGCCGCCGATCCCGGCGCTGTAAGGCTCGGTCACGCCCAGGGTCGCGGCCGCGGCGACGGCGGCGTCTGCCGCGTTGCCGCCCTTGTGGAGCACCTCGATCGCAGCGGCCGAGGCTTCCGGGTCCACCGTGCTCACCGCGCCGCCGTAGCCGGTGGCGGTGGCTGTCTTCTCGGTTTCGCGCGGATCCGCGGATGCGGGGCTGGCGACGGCGGCGCCCGCCACGCTCAGGGCCAGTGCCGCGGTGACGGCGGACAGTCGACGTCCTACATGTTGCATGGCTGCTCCCGGGCTAGCGTCGTGTGAGCTGACAGTTTCTGTCACACTACCCGCGCCCTTTGTGACATTCAATGCAGCATCTTGTCACACTGGTGAATCGCCGCCGCGGCTAGCCTGCCTCGCGCAGGTGCGCCAGGAGCGCTTCCAGGACCGGAAGCTGGCCGCGCACCAGCTTCGTGCGGGCCTCGGACTCGCTGAACCACGCGGCGTCGTCGATCTCCGGGTAGCTGCGGACGATGCCGGATCCTTTCGGCCATTCCAGCGAGAAGGTGTTGCTCTCGATCCGCTCCGGCCGGAAGTCACATTCGGCGGCGAAGACGGTGACGATCTTGCCCGAGCCCTGCCGGAAGCTGCCCAGCGGGAAGTAGTCGACGTCGGGCGGGGCGGTGCCGATTTCCTCGGCAAACTCGCGGCGCGCGGCCGCCAGGGCGTCTTCGTCTTCGGCGTATTCACCCTTGGGGATGGACCAGGCCGCGGCATCCTTCCGCGCCCAGAACGGCCCGCCCATGTGGCCGATCCAGACTTCCAGCTGTGACTGCGGACCCCGCCGGAACAGCAGCAGGCCGGCGCTCCGAACGCTCATGCGGCCTCCGGCCCTTCGTCCCCGCAGTTTCTTCGCCGAGGCGTCCGCGTGGAAGGTTTTACCAGTTCTGTGGATCGTTCATGCGGCAGCCCTGGCTGCTGCACTGCCTCGCGCTGACCTGCCAGTCCGGCTGGCGCGCCGCCACGGGACGTACGTCTTTCCAGATCGGAACCACCCGTGAACCGCACGCCGGGCAGGGTGGCTCCATATGAGCGCGTCGTTGCGCCTTGTTCATGCTTCCCCCAAAAAACTTCGATGCCTACAGGGAAATTTAGCCATAATTCCATCGAAGTTACAAACACCCTAGGAGCGCTCGGCCCAGTCCAGGACCCGCAGGGCGCGCAGGGTGTTCCAGCGGCTCGGGCGGCCGTCACCCTCGTCCAGCGGGAAGTGGATCCGCCCCGGATGGCTGTTCTCCAGGTGCCAGGTCCCGTCGGGCTGCCGCTTGGACCGCGCCAGCGCCAGGGCTTCCCCGGTCCGCCCGTCCGGAGCAGCCCCGGCGGCCCGGAAGTAGTCCAGGCCGCGGAGCACGTCGTAGTGCCAACGGACCGGGTGGGAGAACTGCAACCACGCCGGGTCGATCAGCTCGCCCGTGCTCTTGCGGCGGAGGAGGCCGCGTTCGAGCAGGTATTCCTCGCCGCGCTGCCGCGCTGCGGTGACCTCGGGAGTGCCGCCGGTTGCGTGCCCGTATTCCAGCAGCCCCTCGAGGACGTTGATGGTGGTGTCGAACGAGGAACGCGTGGACCCCCGTTCCGCCTCACAGTTCCAGCCGCCGTCGTCGAGCTGTTCTTCAAGCAGCCGCGCCACGATGCCGTCGACGTTCTCGCCGAAGTAGGCCCCGAGCGCGGCGGCCATCCCGTTGATGCAGGGCTCCACTTCGCCCTCGAAGAACGGCTGGCCGGCTTCCTCCCAGCGGCTGTTCTGCCGGACGCGCGCGACGGCGTTGCGCGCTGCCTCGCTGCCGGGGTCGAGCCCGAACTCGCGGAGCAGCAGCAGAGTGTAGGTCGTGGCGGTCCAAGGCTGGCCGGGCTCGGATTCGTCGAACGGCGCCGGGAAGTACGTGCCGCCGTCCCACTGCCCGTCGTCACCCTGCAGCCCGAGCAGGCGGGCGCCCCACCCCTGCGCAGCGACGCGGGCCCGCTCGGCGGAGAGTTCGTCCTCGTCGGTGTCCGTGAGGTGGCGCAGGACCTGCCAGCGGATGGCGGGGTCGGAATCGAGCAGCCAGTCGAGGACGTTCATCCGGACAAGCTAGCACCACCGCCATCCGGCGGGGAAGGAACCCGGCGGGAAGGAAACCGGCGGGGACCTCAGTCGCCGTCGTCGGTGGACAGCCGGCGGAAATCCCTGGACAGGTAGAGCGCCAGCGCCGCCGAATTTCCGCTGTCCACCGTGACCGCCACCCGGTTGCGGCCCAGGGTGTGCAGCACGTGCAGGCAGTGGCCCAGCAGTTCCTCCGCCAGACCCTGCCGGCGATGGTCGGGGTGGGTGAACAGTTCGGCGATCTCGCTGTCCCAGTCGCCCTCGCTGCCCGGGGCCGGCTCGGTGACGATGATGGCGGCGGCAAGTTGCCCGTCGGGGGCTGCTTTGACCGCGGACGCTTCCGGAACGTGCCGGCCGTGGGCTCCGTCGAGCAGGGCGTCGATCCAGCCGACCGCGCGGTCCTTGGGTTGCGGCAGGCTGTCCGCATAGGAGTCCCGGTACATGACGGAGAGCTCAGGGAGGTCGGCGGCCTGGATCGGCCTTATTGCGGCGCCCGGGTGGGCGCCATCGCGTGGACCGGTGACTGCGGTCAGGATGATTAGGGGATTCACAGCAACCCTGCTCTCTCTTACGACCTCTTACAACGCGACACCTTCGGGAGTCCCTTCCAGCTTGCACCCGCATTATTGCGGCGGCGTTTCCGGATGGTGATATCCAGACGTCCGGAAGGCCTGGGATAAGTGAACAGTTCATTGCCGGCCGGGGGTCACCCTGCCTGGCCGACGACGGCGGTGACGAAACCGGCCGCCGCGCACCGCCGTCGGGTCTCTTTGCCGAAATTTCGGTGTTCCTCCACGGCCAGGCCGAAGGGCCGGAGGAATTCCACGGCACGATCCCGTGCCGGGGGAGTGTTGTCGATTCCGAAGTCGAGGGGTTCGCCTGCAAAGGCTGTGGCGGCACGGGCGTAGCGCATGTAGGGCGAGCGGGACGCAAGGGTCTGGGCGGCGAAATAGTCGAAGCTGACCACGCTGCCGGGAGCCGCGCCGGCAATCCGGCCGAGTGTCGACTCGACGGAACCGCGGTCCAGGTACATGGTGACAGCTTCCCAGAGGAAGAATGCCGGCCGGTCCGGATCGAAACCGGCGGCCACGAGCTTGTTCCACCAATCCTCCGCCCGAAGGTCGGCAGCCACGTAGCTTGCCTGCTGCGTTGGCAGCCCCGCCCGGTTCAGCATGCCGAGCTTGAGGGCCTGGGTGCGGGGCTTGTCCACCTCGAAGCAGCGCACGTGCTCGGCTCCGGCGAGCCGGAAGGCGCGCGTGTCGAAGCCCGCGCCGAGGATGACCAGCTGGTCGACGCCGGGAAGATGCCGTCGGAGGGCAGCATCGAAGAAGCTTGTCCGCGCGGAGTCCTGATGGCTCAACGGAGCCTCACCCTCGTAGGGGTACCGGTAGACCCGGGGAACATAGCCGGTCGCCCGGTGGCCGGCGATCGTCGGGCAGGCCACCAAACCGAAGCCGGTCCGGGACACATTGGGCATGACCATCATGAGCCGGCTGGCCGGCTCGTCGGCCCTGGTGCCGAGCCGGTGCTGCATGAAGCGCGTATAGAGCGAGGCCAGCAGGGTGGCCGAGACCCCCGTCCGCCGGCTGTACAGGAGGAGCCGGGGCAGTGCCCACAGATAGCCGGCGGCCCCGACAGGGAGGAGCGCCAGCTGGATCAGGCGGAAGAGGGCCGCCGCCGCGGGCCCCTGGATCGGTCCCCCAGGCGGGGCCGGTTGCAGGCCGTCGTGCGTTCCGCGACGGACCATCAGACGTACATGCCGGCTAGTGCGCCGCGGAGTCTCTCAAACTTGCCGAGCTGGATCATGGCAGGCCTCCCTGGTGTGCCCGACATCCTCCTCCCACGGGCCCTAACCGGCAAGGGGTGGCGGGCCGGGCTTCCGGAGAGTGCGGGCTGAACCGCTGCCGAGGCGGGGGATTCCGCGGGGAACTCCGTGGTGGTTTCCGCGGCGGAAACGGTCCGGTGATACGGAAACGGTCCGGCGCTACGGGAATCCCCGTAGTGCCGGACCGTTTGCGCGTGGTTCGTCCGGAACCGCTCCGCGGAACTAGACCAGGGTCGCGGTGTCGATCACGAAGCGGTAGCGCACGTCGGAAGCCAGCACGCGCTCGTAGGCCTCGTTGATCTTCTCCGCCGGGATGACCTCGATCTCGGCGCCGAGGTGGTGTTCGGCGCAGAAGTCCAGCATTTCCTGGGTCTGGCGGATGCCGCCGATCATCGAGCCGGCGAAGGAGCGCCGGCCGCCAATCAGGGCGAACGCGTTGACCGGCAGCGGCTCGGCCGGGGCGCCCACGTTGACCATGGTGCCGTCGAGGCGCAGCAGCTGCAGGTAGGAGCTGATGTCGATCGAGGCGCTCACGGTGTTGATGATCAGGTCAAAGGTGCCTGCGAGCTCGGTGAAGGTATTCTCGTCGCTCGTGGCGAAGTAGTGGTCCGCGCCGAGGCGCAAGCCGTCTTCCTGCTTCTTGAGCGACTGCGAGAGGACCGTGACCTCGGCGCCCATGGCGTGGGCGATCTTGACGGCCATGTGTCCGAGCCCGCCGAGCCCGACGACGGCGACCTTCTTGCCGGGGCCGGCGTTCCAGTGGCGCAGCGGCGAGTAGGTGGTGATGCCGGCGCACAGCAGGGGTGCGGCGACGTCGAGCTCGATGCCCTCGGGGATCCGCACCACGAAGTCTTCGGTCACGACGACGTGGGTGGAATAGCCGCCCTGGGTGATGGTGCCGTCGCGGTCCACGGCGCCGTAGGTGCCGGTGTTGCCCTTGAGGCAGTACTGTTCCTCGCCGGCCTGGCAGTTGGCGCACTCGCCGCAGGAGTTCACCATGCAGCCGACGCCGACGCGGTCACCGACGGCGTGCTTGGTGACGGCCGAGCCGACCTCGGTCACGATGCCGGCGATCTCGTGGCCGGGAGCGAGCGGGTAGGACTGCGGTCCCCAGTCGCCGCGGACCGTGTGGATGTCCGAATGGCAGATGCCGGCGAACTTGATCTCGATCAGGACGTCGTGCGGGCCAACGTCGCGGCGCTCGATGGTGGTGGGGACGAGGTCCTCGGTGGCGGACGGGGCAGCGTAAGCGTTTACGGTAAGCATTCTTCTCCAGTAAGAGTCGGTTCGAAAGTCGCGGTCGTGGGGGAGAGGGTTAGGTTTCAAGGGGCAGGGGCGCCTCGGAACCTTCGGCCCACGATGGCGCGGTGGCAGGACGGCATGCCGTCCCGGGCCACAGTATGAGCCAACACCTTGCCGGGTTGGATTGTTCCGAAGCGGGAGACCTTTTTTCGGGGCCGCCTTTCGCCGCCGGACCCGGTGAGTGCCCCAGCGGCGAGGCGCGGGCTCATGGTTCCATTCAAGTGCCTGCGGCGGCGGGGGAGTCCCTACTGGTACAGGTACTGGCAGGGACTCCCTCCCCGGCACTGCTAGCCGGCCATGCCGGGGTGGACGCGTACGAATTCGATCTTGTTGCCCGGATCGACTCTCTTTTTGGGCGCCCGGGAAAAGCCCTTGGCGTCCAAGTGGTTCTGGGCGCGGTATTCGGCGAGTGCGTCGTCGTAGGCCTCGTTCAGCTGCCGGCCGGTGACTTCTTCGGTGGAGCCGTCGGCGAAGGTGATGGTGATGGGCGTGCTGGCGGGGAAGTGCCGGTTCATCCGGATGAAGCCCTCGGCGTCCTGCTGGAGATTAATCAATGGGGTGCCACCTTTGTTATTGAGAAGTCCCAGTCTTCCGTAGTTTTCACTCCCTCCGCGCCGCATCTTGCGCGTTGAAGCGATGCCGGGCGGGCAGGACCGGCCGGCAGGATCGGCGGGGGACAATGGAGGCGTGACTCCAACGCCCACCGCCCCCAACCCGGCGGACACGCCCTTCGACCTTGGCTCCATCGGAACCGGTCTGGTCTTTGCCGGTTCCTTGGGTAAGCTCGCGGAGGTCCTGCAGGCGGGATCCCCGGCGGGTGCCGCGGTGGTGGAGGCGCCCCCGGGTACGGGTAAGACCACCTTGGTGCCCCCGCTGCTGGCCAACCTTGCCCACGGCGCCGGCGGGCACGCCCCGCGCATCGTGGTGACCCAGCCGCGCCGCGTCGCCGCGCGTTCCGCGGCCCGGCGCCTCGCCGCGCTGGACGGCAGTCCGCTGGGCGGGCGGGTCGGCTATACCGTCCGCGGCGACCGGCAGGCCGGGCCCGGCACCCGGATCGAGTTCGTCACTCCCGGCATCCTGCTGCGCCGCCTCCTCGCCGATCCCGGGCTGGAGGGCACCGATGCGGTGGTGCTCGATGAAGTCCACGAACGGGGACTGGAGACCGACCTGCTCCTCGGCATGCTCGCCGAGGTCCGCCAGCTGCGCGGGGACCTCACGCTCGTCGCCATGTCAGCCACCCTCGACGCGCCGCGCTTCGCCGCCCTGCTGGGGGACACGACGCCGCTGTCGGGCACACCGCCGGAGGGGCGCGGCGCAGGGTCCGGCGGGCACGACGGCGGCGGCGCGGCTCCCGTCGTCGGCTGTCCTTCCGCGCTGTACCCGCTCGAGGTCCAATGGGCGCCCGCGGCGGCCGCCCGCCTGGACGCCCGGGGCGTGACGCGCGTGTTCCTGGACCATGTGGCGGACACGGCCGCGGACGCCCACGCCGCAGCGCTCGCCGCCGGAGAGGACATCGATGCCCTGGTCTTCGTCCCGGGTGCGCGGGAGGTCACCCACGTCGCCGCCCGGCTGCGCGGCCGGGTGACGGCAGAGGTGCTGGAGCTGCACGGCCAGGTCGGCCCGGCCATGCAGGACCGGGCCGTATCCGGCCGCAGCCCCGGCGAACCCGCCCGGATCATCGTCTCCACCGCGCTCGCCGAGTCCTCCCTGACGGTGCCGGGGGTCCGCCTGGTGGTCGATTCCGGCCTCTCCCGCGAACCGCGGCGGGACGCGGGGCGCGGCATGACGGGCCTGGTGACCGTGTCCTGCTCCCGGGCCTCCGCCGAACAGCGCGCCGGCCGGGCCGCCCGGCTGGGCCCCGGACGCGTGGTCCGCTGTTATGACCAGAAAAGCTACGGAGCCGCCCCGGCCCATCAGACTCCGGAGATTGCCGTCGCCGACCTGACGGGCGCGGCCCTGGTGCTGGCCTGCTGGGGCTCGCCGGGCGGCCGCGGGCTGGCACTCCCGGACGCCCCGCCCAGGGCTGCGATGGACGAGGCCGTTGAAGTGCTGCGCGAACTGGGGGCGGTGGGACCCGGGGGCCTGGCCACGGAGCTCGGCAAGACGCTGGCCCGGATCCCGGCGGATCCGCGGCTGGCCCGCGCCCTGCTGGACGGTGCCTCCGCCGTGGGGCACCGCACCGCGGCGGAGGCCGTCGCCGTCGTCGCCGGCGGACAACGCGCCCCCGGCGCCGACCTGCCCGGACTGCTGAGCGCCCTGCGCTCAGGCAAGGACCCGGGGTCCCGCCGCTGGGCGGACGACGTCCGGCGGATGGAGTCCATTGCCCGCCAGCCGCAGTCCGGCAGCGTGGCGTCGCAGCCGTCGGCGCCCGCAGCCGGCGCGGACGGCACCGGATTCGTCGTCGCCCTCGCGTTCCCGGACCGGGTGGCGCGCCGGGTCCCGGGACCGGGGGAGCGCTATTTGCTGTCCTCCGGGACCCGGGCCGGGCTCCCGGGCGGCAGCCGCCTGGCCAGCCACGAGTGGCTCGCCGTTGCGGAGGTTTCGCGCGCCGACGGGCGGGACGCGGCCGGAACCGGGGCGGTCATCCGGTCAGCCGCCCCGCTGACGGCGGAGGCCGCGGAGGCTGCCGCGCGGCATTTGCTCAGCGACACGGTGGAAGCAGGATTCGGCCAGGGCCGGGTCACCGCACGCCGGGAACGCCGCCTTGGCGCGATCGTGCTCTCCTCGACGCCGGTGCGTCCGTCCGCGGAGGAAGGCCGCGCCGCGGTGGCCCGCGCCCTGGCGCAGGCGGGGCTGCCGACGATCGGCTGGTCGGCGGCGGCGGACGCCCTGCGCCGGCGGCTGGCCCTGCTGCACCGCGAACTCGGCGAACCCTGGCCGGATATGTCCGAGCCCGCCCTGCTGGCCCGGCTGGACGAGTGGCTGGCGCCGGAGCTCGAGGCCCTGGCCGCCGGTGCCGCAACGAGCGGCATCGGCCTGGCTGAACCGCTGCGGCGGCTGCTGCCTTGGCCCGAAGCGGGCCGGCTGGGAGAGCTGGCTCCGGAGACGCTGGAGGTACCCAGCGGCTCGCGGGTGCGGATCGATTACCCCGAGGTGGATGACGACGGCGGCCGGCCGGTGGTCGCGGTCAAGCTGCAGGAGTGCTTCGGCTGGGATCAGACGCCGCGGCTGGTGGATGGCCGCGTGCCGGTGCTGTTCCACCTGCTCTCGCCCGCCAGGCGGCCGCTCGCGGTGACCGACGATCTGGCATCCTTCTGGTCCGGGCCCTACGCGCAGGTCCGGGCGGAGATGCGCGGCCGCTACCCGAAGCATCCCTGGCCGGAGGATCCCTGGACGGCGCCCGCGACGGCCAGGGTCAAAAGCAGGATGTGACGGCCGGAGGGCCGAACGCCGCAGCTCCGTCAGGTCCCGGAATGGCCGGGTTCATACGTCCCCGCGCTCCACTCCTGTCCTTGCGGGTCGAGCACCCGCGCACGCCTGGCGCCCCACTCCGTGCTTTCGGGCTCGATCACGCTGGTTGCCCCGGAGGCAATGGCATTCCGGTAAAAGCGGTCGACGTCGTCGACGAGCAGGTAGAGGCCTTGGCCCGTCGACTGTCCCTGCAGGGCAGGCCGCTGGTAGCCGGCGTCATCGCTCGCGACCATCAGCACGGCCTCGCCGAGGCGGACTTCCGCGTGGACGACCCGGCCCGCGGGCCCGTCCTCGCGACGGATGACTTCAAACCCGACCCGCTCCATCCAGTCGAGCGCGGCGGGGGCGTCCTGGTAGCTGAGGTAGGCGAAGAGCTTGGTGATCATGAGCGGATGGTATTACCGGGATGCTGCTGGTGGGTACCCCTGCTACCCGGCCTCGGCGCCCTCCCAGGAAACGTGGACCCAGCGCTGGCCCTCGCCGTCCCAGGATTCCGAATGGCCCAGCAGGGCCAGGTCCTGGAAGCTGACCTCGATCCCGTCGCGCTGAAGCTCGTCGCGGAGTTCGTGGGTGGCCTCACGGACCGCTGTTACTACTGCCTCGGGATTGTCGGATTCGACGCGCCGGGACGCTTCATATGGTTTGCTCATGGGCACCATCATTCAGCCTCGGAGCCGTTATGGGAACCACCGCCAGCAACCGGAACACCTGGGCTCAGGTGCCGATCAGCCGTTCGCCGTTGGCCCAGCAGACTGCCCGCAGCCAGTCGTCGTCGAGCCGTGGCTCCTTGTAGCGGAGCCGTTCGAGCGCCTCAAGCTGGTGCGCGTAGGGGTACGGGATATTCGGGAAGTCGCTGCCGAGCACGATCCGGTCCGTAAATTCCGCGAGCCTCGGCAGCAGCCTGGCCGGGAACGGGGCCACCTCTTCGAAGAAGTCGGTAAACGCCATCGTGGTGTCGAGGTGGACGCGCGGGAACTTTTCGGCCAGGGCCAGGAACTCCCCGTATTCCGGCGTGCCCAGATGCGCGACGACGGCGGTGAGCCCGGGATGCCGGCGCAGCACGCCCTCAAGCTTGTCCGGGCCGGTGAACCCGGCCCTCGGTACCGGGCCGCTGCCCACATGCACCACCACGGGAACGGCCGCGTCAGCGAGGAGTCCCCATACCGGGTCCAGGACCGGCTCGCGCAGGTCGAAACCGCCCACCTGGGCGTGGATCTTGAAGACGCGCGCGCCGCGGTGGAGGGCCGACTCGACCTGCCCCAGCACGCCGTCCTCCGGGTAGAACGTGGCGCTGGGCACGCAGTCCGGCTCGGCCGCGGCGAGGTCCAGGGCAAAGTCCGTGAGGTCTGCCGCCATTCCGGGCCGGTGCGCGTAGGCGAGTGCGGTGAAGCGGCGGACCCCCAGCTGCCGGAGCCGAGCCAGCCTGCTGTCCTGGTCCGTGCGGTAGGTGATTGGCCAGGGCCTGCCCACCAGCGGTCCGGCCTCATCGAAATGCGCCCAGACCCGCCGCAGCATCCGCTCGGGGAGGAAATGCGTGTGGATGTCGATCAGCCCCGGCAACCCCAGCCGCTGCCACCAGGCCGGGACGTCGCCGTCGCCCAGTGCTCCCGGCCGGCCGGTGCGGGTCCCCGGCACCTCCGCCTCTTTCACCGTGCGCCCTCGCCGGCCCGGCCTTCGCTGTGCAGCCGGATGAACTCCGCCACGGCCGCCGCGAGGCCGGCCCCGATCTCTTCCGGCGCCCGCTTCGCCCCGGCCACGGCGAAGGAATGGTCCCCGCCCTCACGCCACTGCAGCGTCGCGGCCGGGCCGATGCGCTCCACCACGGACTCCAGCAGCCCGCGGGTGGCGAAGGTGTCCCTGGTGCCCTGGAGGAACAGCATCGGCAGGGTGAGCCCGTAGAGGTGCCCGTCACGCAACTTCTCCGGTTTGCCCGGTGGATGCAGCGGATAGCCGAGGTACACCAGACCCGCGGCCGGCATGCCCTCCGCGACCGCCATCGACGCCATCCGGCCGCCGAAGGACTTCCCGGCGGCCCAGAGCGGTTCGCCCTCGGAACGGGCAGCGGCCGCGTCCATCGCCGCCCGCCAGGCCGCGATGGCCACCGGCGGCCGGTCCGGGAACTTCCGGCCCGCCTCGCGGTACGGGAAGTTGAACCGCAGCGTGGCGACGCCGTCGTCGTTCAAGGCCGCGGTGAAACCCCGAAGGAACGGGTGCTCCATCCCGGCGCCTGCGCCGTGGGCGAGAACAACAGTCGCGGCGGGGCTCGCCGGCCGGGCGTAAACACCGGAAACTGCCGTGCCGTCGACGTCGATGGTCAGCGGGAGTTCAGCGGCGGCCATGCAGGAGTCCCCGCAGCGTTAGACCAACAGCGCAGACCACCGGGGCCAGGCCGAGCAGCACCGCGACCGGGTTGGGCCGGAACACGACGCAGCCACCCCGGCTGCGGGCATAGACGCCAAGGGGCAGGACGAAGCCGCCGCCCCCGCCGCCGGACCCCGCCGGGGCGTCCTCGGAGGCCGGGGCGCTCCCGCCGCCGAACCCGAACGACACCAGCGCCACGGGGATGAGTTCCTCGCCGTCGAGCTGCACGGGAGCGCCGTACGCGCGGGACACCCCCACGTTCTTGAACGCGTCCACGAGGGACGAAAATGCCTCAGCCATGTCAGCCACCCTAATCACCGGCTGCGGCGAGCACCAGAGCGGCCCGCCGACCGTTGCCGAAGCGCGCGTTTCCGGGACGTCCGGCCCCTGTTCCGGCGTCCCGGTTGCCAATAGATTGGGGCTGGGGCAAGCCACCGGCTGAGAGGAAAGAACCATGTCGACCACTGCTGGAGCCGCGTCGCGGCTGGCCGCAGCGCTGGCCATTGTGCTCGGTACCCAGGACATCCCGCTCCGGCTGCGCGCCTGGGACGGCTCGGAAGCCGGACCGGAGGGCGCCCCGCTGCTGGTGTTCCACTCACGCCGGGCGCTGCGGCGGATCCTCTTCTCGCCCGGCCAGCTCGGCCTGAGCCGGGCCTACGTCGCCGGCGAGATTGAGGCACCCGGTGACATTTTTGCCAGTTTCGCCGCGCTCAGTTCGGCAGGCAAGTTCGCCGAGCCCGGGCCGTTCCGGCGGCCCACCGTCCGGGAACTGGGGATCCTGGCCGCGGCGGCGGTGCGGCTCGGCGCGCTGGGGCCCAACCCCGCTCCGCCCCCCGAGGAGGCCCGCGTGGCGCGCAAGGGCCGGCGGCACTCCCGGAAGCGCGACGCCGCCGCCATCTCGCACCACTACGACGTCGGCAACAGCTTCTACGCCCTCGTGCTCGGCCCGTCCCTGGTTTACTCCTGCGCGGTCTGGGACACCCCCGGGACGGGCCTGGACGCGGCGCAGGAAGCGAAACTTGACCTGGTCTGCCGCAAGCTCGGGCTCCGCCCCGGCATGCGGGTGCTGGATGTTGGCTGCGGCTGGGGCAGCTTCGCCATCCACGCCGCCGAACGCTACGGGGCCGACGTCGTCGGGGTCACCCTGTCCGCCGAGCAGGCGGAGCTGGCGCGGAAGCGGGTGGCGGAAGCGGGGCTGACGGACCGGGTGGACATCCGGATCCAGGACTACCGCGATGTGGCGGACGGCCCCTTCGACGCGATCAGCTCCATCGGCATGTCCGAGCATGTGGGCCGCGAACAGATGGGCCTCTACGTCTCCCGGCTGTACGGGCTGCTGCGTCCCGGCGGCCGGCTGTTGAACCACGCCATTTCCTGGAATGCCGGACCGACCGACCCGGATCCGAATTCCTTCATCCCGCGCTACGTCTTCCCGGACGGGGAGATGCTCAGCCTGGCGGAGATGATCGGAGCCCTGGAGGGCGGCGGCCTGGAAGTGCTCGACGTCGAGGCGCTGCGCCAGCACTACGCGCTGACCCTGCGGGCGTGGGTGCAGAACCTGGAACGCCACTGGGACGAGGCCGTGCGGGCCAGCAGCCCGGGCCGGGCCCGGGTCTGGCGGCTCTACATGGCCGCCAGTGCGCTGGGATTCGAGGCCGGAACCACCGGGGTGAACCAGGTCCTGGTGCAGCGCGCCGGCGGCGCCGAACCCCCGCTGCGCCGGACCGCCTGGCTCTGATGAAGCCGGCACCCGCCGCCGTCGCGGAGGGGCTCTCCGCGGCGGAGGCAGCCCGGCGGCTGGCGGCCGAGGGGCCGAACGAGCTTCCGACGGCGAAGCCGCGCAACCTCCTGCAGCAGAGCTGGGCCGTGATCCGCCAACCCATGCTGCTCCTGCTGCTGGTCGCCGGGACCGTGAACTTCCTGCTGGCCGAACTGCTTGACGGCGTGCTGCTGATGTCCTTCGTCGTCGTGGTGATCGGCATTTCCATCTACCAGGAGCGCAAGACCGAGAACGCCCTCGCAGCCCTCCGGGACCTGTCCTCCCCGCGCGCGCTCGTGGTCCGCGACGGGGACCAGATTCGCATCCCCGGGCGCGAGGTGGTGCGCGGGGACCTCGCCGTGCTCGCCGAAGGGGACCGGGTGCCGGCCGACGCGGTGCTGCTGGAGGCCCGTAACTTCGCGGCGGACGAATCCGCCCTGACCGGGGAGTCGGTCCCGGTCCGCAAGGTACCGGACGCGGCCCTTGCCGCGGCGGAGGCGATGGGCCGGCCGGGCGGGGACGCGACGCCCTGGATCTTCTCCGGCACCCTGGTGGTGAAGGGCCACGGTCTGGCGCTGGTCAAGGCGACGGGGGCGGGCACGGAACTGGGCCGGATCGGCTCGGCCCTGCGCTCCATCGAACAGGAACCGACCCCGCTGCAACGGGAGATTGACCGGCTGGTCCGGTACGTGGCCGTGTTCGGCCTGGCGGCCGCCGCCGTCGTCGTGGTGGTGTACGGGCTGACCCGGGGGAACTGGCTGGAGGGACTGCTGGCCGGCATCGCGACCGCGATGGCGATGCTGCCCGAGGAGTTCCCGGTGGTGCTGACCGTGTTCCTGGCCCTCGGTGCGTGGCGGATGTCGCAAAAGCACGTGCTGACCCGGCGCTCGCCGGTGATCGAAGCCCTGGGTGCGGCGACCGTCATCTGTGTGGACAAGACCGGCACCCTGACCCTGAACAGCATGACCGTGCGCCGACTGGTGGTCGGCGCCCGGAGCTTCACCGTCGACGACCGGCCGCTGCCGGAGGCCTTCCACACGATCGCGGAGTTTGGCGTGCTCGCCTCCCCGGTGGATCCCTTCGATCCGATGGACAAGGCGTTCAAAGCGGTGGGCGCGAAGTACCTCGGCGACACCGAGCACCTGCACGCCGACTGGGAACTGGTGAGGGAGTACCCGCTCTCCGAAAGCCTGCTGGCCCTCTCGCACGTCTGGCGCGCCCCCGACGGAAGCCGCTACGTCGTGGCCGCCAAGGGCGCCCCGGAAGCGATTGCCAGGCTGTGCCGCCTGAACCCGGCCCAGCTCGCGGTCCTGACCGCCGAAGTGGAGGCAGCCACCGCCGGCGGCCAACGGGTCCTCGCCGTGGCGCGCGCCGAGTTCGACCGGGCCGGGAGCCTGCCGGAATTCCAGCGCGATTTCGACTTCGAGTACCTCGGCCTCGTGGGCCTGCACGACCCGTTGCGGCCCGGCGCGGCCGACGCCGTCGCGGCCTGCGCGCGGGCGGGGGTCCGGACCGTGATGATCACGGGGGACTATCCCGGAACGGCTTTGGCGATCGCCCGCGAGATCGGCCTGGACCACGGCGCGGGCGTCATCACGGGCCCCCAGCTTGAGGCCATCGCCGACGATGAGCTGGCCCGGCGCATCCGGACCGTCAGCGTGTTCGCACGGATGGTGCCGGAGCAGAAACTCCGGCTGATCCGCGCCCTCAAGGTCAACGGCGAGGTCGTCGGCATGACTGGCGACGGCGTCAACGACGCTCCGGCCCTGCGCGCGGCGGACATTGGTATCGCGATGGGCGCGCGCGGCACCGATGTGGCCCGCGAATCCGCCGACCTGGTCATCACCGACGACGATTTCAGTTCCATCGCGGGCGGCATCCGCCAGGGCCGCGGCATCTTCGACAACCTGCGCAAGGCCCTGGCGTACACCATCGCCGTCCACGTCCCGATCGTCGGCATGTCCCTGCTGCCGGTCTTCGTCAGCGAGTGGCCGCTGGTGCTGCTGCCGGTCCAGATCGCGTTCCTGGAACTCATCATCGACCCGGCGTGCTCCGTGGTCTTCGAAGCCGAGGAGATCGACCCGGCGATCATGGACCAGCCGCCGCGCAAGGCCGGCCAGGGCATCTTCGGCCGCCGGGTCCTGGTCATCGCCGCCTGCCAGGGGCTCGCCGTGCTGGCGGCCGTCGTCGGCGTCTACCTCTGGAGCATCAGCAGCGGGAAGGCGGACGTTCCGCGAGCGCCGGAACCGGACGTTGAAATGGGTGGTCGGCGGTGCGGCCCTGTTCCTGGTGGTGCTGCTGAGCGTCCCGGGGCTGCGCGGCGCCTTCGACCTGGGGCCGCTGGCGCCGGGGGACTGGCTGCTGGCGCTCGTGGCCGGAGCCGCCGGAGTGGTCTGGTTCGAAATCTACAAGACCGTCCGCCGGCCCTGACGCTGCCTCCTTTCCTCGGACAGCGCCCCGGGGTAGCTTGATCCTCATGGCGCGGGAAGAAACCACGGTCTCCGTTGCGGGACCCGACGGCAGCAGGGAAGTCAGGATCTCCAGTCCCGGCAGGCTGCTGTGGCCCGAAGCGGGCCTGAGCAAGCTGGACCTGGCCCACTACATGGTCGCCGTCGGGGACGCCTTCCTGGCCGCCAACGGCGGCCGCCCCATCACGCTGCAGCGGTTCTCCGGCGATGTCGACGGCGAGCAGTTCTTCTCGAAGAACCCGCCCAAGGGTGCCCCGGACTTCGTGCGGGCCGTGGACGTGGTCTATCCGAGCGGCCGGTCGCATCCCCAGCTGGTAATCGACGAGATAGCCGCCGCGGTGTGGGCGGTGCAGATGAACACGGTGGTCTTCCACCCGTGGGCCTCGCGGGCTGCGAACCCGGACAACCCGGACCAGCTGCGGATCGACCTTGACCCGCAGCCGGGCACCAGCTTCCGCGACGCTGTGCCGGCGGCCCAGGAGCTGCGCAAGGTGCTGGCCGAAGCGGGGCTGACAGCCTTCATCAAGACTTCCGGCAACCGCGGGCTCCACGTCTTCGCACCGATCGAGCCCGCGCATGAGTTCCTCGAGGTGCGGCACGCCGTCATCGCGGCCGCGCGCGAACTTGAGCGCCGGATGCCGGAGCAGGTCACCACCGCGTGGTGGAAGGAGGAGCGCGGCACGCGGGTGTTCGTCGACTTCAACCAGGCCAACCGTGACCGCACGATGGCCGGGGCCTACAGCCCGCGCGCGCTGCCCGCCGCCACCGTATCCTGCCCGCTGGAGTGGGATGAGCTGGACGGCGCGGACCCCAAGGACTTCACCGTCGCCACCGTTCCCGGCCGGCTCAAGGCCACCGGGGATCCCTGGGCAGACATGCATTCGCGCCCCGGCTCCATCGAGGCCCTGCTCGGGTGGTGGGAACGGGACCTGGCCGCGGGCCTCGGCGAACTTCCCTTCCCGCCGGACTTCCCGAAAATGCCCGGCGAACCGCCGCGGGTGCAGCCCAGCCGGGCCCGGAGCAAGGACTAGGGCGGGGTCACCTCGCCCCCATGCCAACAACGCACTCTGCAGTTCGGGGTCAGGCAGGGCGGCGGCCGACCGCCGGGCCGGCCGGCGAGCGTTGCCCGGCGCGCCGGGTCCAAGCCAGGCCGATGCCGGCCAGCACAACTCCGGCACCCTCCGCAATGGCGCTGACCGTCTTCTCGAAGTACCAGACGGGTTCGTACATGGCCGGAAACGGGCCGAACGCGGGCAGGTCCACGTAGCGGTAGAAGACGACGGCCGCGAAGGCGCTCAACGCCACGAGCAAGGCGAAAGCGTAGGCGGTCCTGCTGCCGCGCACTAACACGGCCAGCGCGGCGAGCGCCGCCGCCGCGGATTCGAGCAGGAAGAGGGTCCCCTGGCCGATACCCTGCGGGGACCCGGCCTGGTAGCCGGGAGCAAGATGGAGGTGGACCCCGGCGTCGATCAGCAGGGCCACAGCCGTCAGCGACCGCAGGGCCAGGCTACGTCCCCGTGCGCCACTGCGGACCGGGACGTTCACTTGACCGTCAGCGTTCCGTGCATGCCGGGGTGGAAGGTGCAGTGATAGGCGTACGTTCCCGGCTTTGACGGCGCGGTGAAGGTGGCGGTGCCGCCGCTGCCCTTGACGTCGACGTCGAACGCGGAGCCGTCGTCCGCGGTGACGGTGTGCTCGGCGCTGTCCATGTTCGTCACGGTGACTTGCGCCCCGGCGGCGACCACCAGCGGCGTGCCGTACGCAAAGTCGCGCACGGTGATCGTCGCCGTCGAACTCGTCGCCGTCGACGTCGCCGTCGCCGAACTGCCGGGCGGCCCGCCGGAGGCTCCGGAGCCCATCTGCATGCCCTCCGTCGCGGATGCGCTCGCCGGAGCCGTGGTCCCGCCTCCCGGGGCGCATCCCGCGGCACCCAGCAGGACCGCTGCCAGCAGCAGCGTGACGCGAGCATTCCCGGTGTTCATGGCGCACCCTCTTAGACCTTGACGCGGCTGGGGAAGTGAAGTTGCCTGCTTCAATTCTGCTCCCGTTACGGGCACATGGCGCCGGTGCGCCGGCGGGGTCTTCAGCCGAAAATCCCGGGCGCCCCGAAGGGGCCCGTGAACCGAACGGTGGCCCGGTGCGAAAGACCCGGGTGAGGTTGCAGGGCTACTTGGCGGAGCCCTGCTTCCCCCGGGAGCTACTCGGCCAGGATGCCGGCTACGTGTATTTCCTCGGTGGTGCGTACTCGACGCACGGATGCCCCTACCCGACTCTTGGCATCCCGAAAATCGGGTAGTTTCCTACGCTTGCTGCCTCGGAGCCACCGTGTCACGGTGGCTCCGGGAGGCGGCATGTCTTTGACCAACGCGATTGCAACGGGGCCCGGGGAATCGGAGAACATCATGCACAACTTGCCGGCAGCAGCACCAGCCATATCGGTGCAACTTTTTGGATCACTGGAAGTCCGACGTGAGGGTGTGGCACTCACGGCCGCGGATCTGGGCGGGTGCAAGCCGCGGCACATTCTGGAAATTCTCCTGCTGAACCTGGGCACGCCGATCTCCAAGACCCGGCTGATCGAAATCCTCTGGGGGCCAAGTGCCAGCGACGGGGCAGTGGCCACGCTGGAGAGCTATGTCAGCGGCATCCGCCGGGCAATCCAGCCGGGACAGACCAAGACGGGACCGCTCCGGACCGCCAACAGCGGATACGTGCTCGACCCCGGCCTCGTGGACCTGGACCTCTCGCGCTTCCGCCGCCTGCTCAGCGCAGCGGACCTTGCCGCGCCGGCCAGGGCCTATCGGTTCCTGGTCGAAGCGCTGGAACTTTCCGCCGAGCCTCTCCTCGGCTTCGAACTCGTCGCCGACTGGGCTGACGAGGCCCGTACCCGTCACGCCGCCGAACGCGTGGCGGCCATGATCTCCGCCGCCGAGGTGGCAACGCTCCTGGGCCGTCACGACGACGGGATCCGATGGGCGCAGTCGGCCGTCCGGCTGGAGCCGCTGAATGAACGGGCCTGGATGGGCCTGGTGACGGCATATGAACTCGCGGGTCTCCCGGTCGAGGGCCTGTCCGCCTATGACCGTTGCCGCCGACTCTTCAGCCGCGACCTGGCCTGCTTGCCGGGACCGGCCCTGCAGGCGGCGCACCTCAGGCTGCTGCGGCGGCGTGCGGAGGCAGATACGGGGCTCTCCGAAGTGCTGGCGGCCCTCCTGTTGCTTTGGGACCGGCTGCACGTGGCGGGACCGCAGAGTCCGGCGGTCGATGACCGGCTCGGTGAGAACGCCGGACGGATCCTTGATTCCTTCCTTCAGCGGGTCCGGACCACGGCCTGACCGATCAGGGTGGCACTCCGCGGGGGAGTCCGGGCGGCATGGCGTGCTCCCGTGCTCCGGTCCGGCCTTCGTGCCGGCGCCGTCAGGCGGCCTTGACCACGGGGAGTTCGTCCCAGTGGGTTGTGTAGCGCGGGGAGAGCATGTCGCGCTTCATGGTCCAGTCGGGGCCGGCGCGGATTCCGGCGTGGCCCAGACCGATGGAGCCCCGGCCGTACTTCCGGCTGACTTCCTCCAGCAACGGGCCGATGCCGCGCTCCTCATGCGCGTTCTCGAACACGGCCAGCGGGGCCTGGTTGGCTGTCGGGCGCAGGTCGGTGACCATGACGCCGGCCCGCGCATACTTGACGCCGTCGTCGATCCGGGGGAGCAGGGCGTAGGCCGCCCTGGCCAGCAGCACCGGGTCGGCGGTGGGCATCGGCAGCGAAACGCACACCGAGGGATGCGAGCTGTCCCGGGGATTGTAGTGGGATGTGGCGGCGAAAGCAGTAAGGACTTTGGCCTGTAGGCCGTGCCGGGCGAGCCGGGCGCTGGCCTGCTGCGCGTAGATCCCGAGGACCTGGCGCATCGCGGCCGGTGTGCTGATCGGAGTGGCGAAGGACCGGCTGAAGATCAGCTGGTCGCGGCCGATGCGTTCCTCTTCGAGCGGGATGCAGGGCGTGCCCCGCAGTTCCAGGACCGTGCGCATCAGCACCACCGAGAAACGGTCCCTGATCCGGACCGGGTCCGCCCTGGCCAGGTCAAGCACGGTATGGATCCCCAGCCCGTTCAGCCGTTTGGTCAGGCGCGTGGAGACGCCCCAGAGCTCAATCACGGACAGGCCGGCCATGAGCAGTTCCTGCCGGTCGGCGGGAACGGAATCCCAGTGGCAGACGCCGTCGAACGTCGGGTTGTGTTTGGCCCACTTGTTGGCCAGTTTCGCCAGGGTCTTGGTGGCGGCGATGCCGACGCACACGGGAACGCCGACGTTCCGCCGGACCGCCGTCTTCATGGCTTGCCCCAGCCGCAGCAGCTCTTCCGGGCTTCCGCGCACGCCCAGGAAGGCCTCGTCAATGCTGTAGACCTCCAGCCAGGCTGAGTACCGGCCCAGGAGTTCCATCACCCGCGCGCTGATGTCCCCATAGAGCTCGTAATTGCTGGATCTGGCCACGAGCCCCCACTCCCTGGCCCGCGCGGCGAGTTTGAACCACGGTTCGCCGAGCGGGATGCCCAGGGCCTTTGCCTCGGGCGAGCGGGTGACGGCGCAGCCGTCGTTGTTGGACAGCACCACCACCGGCCGGCCCTCCAGTGAGGGATCAAACGCGCGTTCGGCGCTGGCATAGAAGCAGTTCACGTCCACCAGGGCAATACTGCCGCTGGCCCGGGGCTCAGACATGGGGCTCATACCTGGGTTTAGACATGGTGCAGGCACCGGGTGGCGACGCCCCAGATGACCAGGTCGGAGAGGGCGGGAACCCGGATGTCGGGGTAGCGCGGATTGTCCGCCTGCAGGATCACCCCGGACGGGGTGACGCGGAGGCGCTTGACGGTGAGTTCGCCGTCGAGGACGGCGACGACGACGCACCCGTCGCGCGGCTCGAGCGCCCGGTTGACGATCAGCTCGTCCCCGTCGCTGATGCCGGCGCCCTCCATCGAGTCCCCTGACACCCGCACGACGTAGGTGCTGGTGATGTCCTTGATCAGGTGCTCGTTGAGGTCGATCCTGCCATCAAAGTAGTCCTGCGCCGGCGACGGATAGCCGGCGGCGACCGGCACCGGCGAGATTAGAACCGACAGCAGGGAAGTGCCCGCGTCTATCACGCGGGGCCCGATGATTACGCCCACAACACACCCTTTTAGAATATATGTTCGAATTAAAGTGTAGCCCCGGGGGGCGACATTTGACCTTCTTTACCCAACTGCGGTCGAGGCAGGACCTGATCTCCGCACGGACGAACGATGTGTATTCGGGACTCGTAGGCCTTGCTGGCGGATGGTTCCTGCCGAAGTACCCCTAACGGGTGATGTTGAACGGCACAGCCGTGACGGCCGCATCGCCGACGGCCATGTTAGATGGGACCTCAAAGGTGTAAGTGAACCCCCCGCCGTCATTCATTGGGCTAGTTGCGTCGGTGAGCTTCATGCTGGCAACGTCGTTGACGGTCACTTGGGGGGAAGACATGGCGGTTCGCTGTTTCCTGAGGAAGAAGCGCATCCGGATGCAGCCCCCCGCTAGCAGGACGGCGCCGACCGCAACGATAACCGGGTAACGCATGCTGTGATTGCGAACTCGATACCTGGGAGTGAGCGCCATTTCCTCATTATTGGCGGGTTGACGTCGAGCGAATACACCCACCACGAAATTCGTCCCCATATCGTTGCCAGAGTCTCGCGGCCGCTCACACGGATTCGCACTTCGAGGAGTGGCGAGGACCTTTCACCTGCCGCCGTCGAGAGCTATTCGTTCAAAAGCTACTCCGCAAGCTCGGTCGGCGGATCAGTCATCCGGGAGGTGGAACTTGTTCATCATCGGGTTGGAACTCACTCGAAATGGGGCGCTGTGTTCTGAGAGCCCGTTTAGGGTGAAGGCATGTTCAAAACGATCCAGTCTCTGAGGCCCCTCGCGGCACCGGCCACTGCCGTGCTGCTTGCGGGGGCGCTCTTTATCCTGGAGGAGCGCCATTTCGACCAGAAGAGCGCCCTGCTGCTGGCGCTCGTGACGGGTGTCGCTGTGGCCGAGATTCTGCCGGCGGCCGCCCTGGGGCTGGTCTTCTTCGCCTTAGTCCTGCAGGGCGTCAAGTGCCTCCCGGTGGTCCTGCTGTCGGGTGTGCTGAGCTACGCCGTCGTACCGGTGGTCATCTTCTTCGTCGTCATCGGCTGGAAAGCCCGGAACGGGTGGGTCCTCCCCGTTGCTGCTGTCCTATTTGCCGGCATCATTACCGTCAACTGGTTCACTGACCCGACGTGGATCAACTTCATCTTCGGCAACCAGATCTACGGCAGAGGATTACTGCGATCCCTCACCTATGCTTTTCTGATTTTTGGAGCGTTCGCCGCCCTGAATCTCGCCGCCTGGGCCGTGGGTGTGGCAGTAAACAACGCCTCAAGGAGCCGCAAGGCGCAGCTCGCGGCTGAAACCCGACTCCGGGAAACCGCGACGGAACTCGCCGTCGAACAGGAACGCAACAGGATCGCCAGGGAGCTGCACGACGTTCTGGCCCATTCACTGACGGTCATCGTGGCGCAGGCTGACGGAATACGCTTCATTCACCGCGCAGAGCCGGACTCCGTCGAGGAAGCCTCAAGTGTCATCGCCGAATCAGCGAGGACCGCACTGGTCGAAACGCGCCGGCTGATCGAAGGCTTCTCCACAGAGCTAAGCAACCAACCGACTCACAAGGTTGATGACCTGGTGGCTCTTGCCGACCGTCTGAGCGCCAGCGGCATGCCGGTCACGATCGAAACGACGGGCGAGCCATGGCGCATGACCGCGGCCCAGGAGCTGACGGTCTACCGCCTGGCGCAGGAAAGCTTGACCAATGCGTTCAAACACGGAGACCGGAACCAGGGCGCGCACCTGCACTTGGTCTGGACCGCGGCATCCCTGGAACTCCGCAGCAGATCTTCACTGATCACAAACCCGTCGACGACGCCGACGCCGCCCCCATCCGGTCTTGGTCTAGCAGGAATGAAAGCCCGCGCCGCAGCCGTCGGCGGATGGGTGGAAGCAGTCCGGGGCGAAGCGACCTTCGAAGTACTGGCCTTCCTCCCGTCGGCCGGACCTGGCCAGCAGGCTGCGACCGCCGCCAAGCGGCCCCGCCTGCGCTCACTGGAGGGAGCACAACAGTGACAACCACACCGATCCGGATTGCCCTGGCTGATGACCAGCCGCTGTTCAGTGCCGGGCTCAAAATGATCCTCCGCAGCCAGGCGGACATGGACCTTGTCGGCGAAGCCGTCAACGGAGCGGACGCCATCGACCTCGTGCGGGAGACCGCACCCGATGTGCTCCTGATGGACATTCGGATGCCTGTCATGGACGGCATCACGGCCACACGGACGATCCTGGATAAGGCCAGTGGAACTGCCACCAAGGTCATCGTTTTGACCACGATCCAGCACGACGAGGCCGTCGTCCGGGCCATCCAGGCCGGCGCCGCCGGTTTCCTGACCAAAGACACCACACCGGACTTCCTGCTGGCCGCCATCCGAACGGTTCACTCAGGGCACTCAGTCATCGCCCCGGCCATCACCAACGAACTGCTGCGCGACTACACCACGCCCTCTGCCGGGAACGACGCTGCTCTTGCAGAACTGTCGGGAAGAGAACGTGACGTGTTTCTCCTGACCGCCAAAGGGCTCGGCAACGCCGAGATCGCGGCTTCACTGGTGCTGAGTGAGGCGACCGTGAAGTCCCACGTCGGCAGCATCCTGGCGAAACTGAGGCTGAAAAACCGCATCCAGCTCGTCGCCTTCGCCTACGAAAACAACGTCCTCAACTAACCCCCACAGCAGCACCGAACCATCCGCCGAGGCCTTCGCTCTTAGGAAAGGCCAGCCACCGCATTGCCCAAAACAGAAGGAGCCACCATGAAAAAGAAGACCTTCGGCGCCGCCGTGCTGATCGTAGGCACCGGCGCGGCCCTGGCCGCTGCCGCCATCCCGGCCGCGTCGGTCACCGCGTCCCCGGAGCCTGTCCCGGGGATCATCCGCCAGGCAGAGGCCTACGCCGCAGCCGATCCGATCGCCGAAAAGGGCATGCAGGAGGCCGTCCGGCTCTGCATGGCCAAGGCCGGCTTCGACTACACGCCGCCCAGCTCCAGGATGACGATGGACCTGAACGGAGCCATCGGATTCAAACGGCTCACGGTCGAGGCAGCCAAGGCCAGCGGCTACGCCAGCACCGGGCCGCAAGGACCCCGCGAGCCGGCTCCCGGGTCCGCGGACGGCAAACTCTTCGCCAATCCGGCGTTCACCAAGGCGCTCGCCGGCCCGGTGGACAACGCGCCAATGGCCACGGTGGGCGGCATGGGAACGTCCTCCGGCGGATGCCGAGGCGAAGCCATGACTCGGATCTACGGCAGCGCGGAAAATTACCTGCTTGCCACCGGTATCGCCTACAACTCAGTCCTCCCGGCCAGCCTGTCCGCCTCAGGTGACTCAGGAATTACCAAAGCAGTCGCAGGCTGGGCGGCCTGCATGAAAGACACCCCCTACGCCTCGTTTGTGAACCCGCAGCAGGCAGCAGACGCGGGGAAAGCTGCAGGCGGCCAGGAAGAATTCAGAATCGCCGTCACCGACGCGGTCTGCCGGGATAAGACCGGTTTCCACGCAGCCCTGGACAAGGTCCTGGACAAGTACCTGACGACCCGCATGCAGGAACTGGCCCCGCAGATTGCGAAGGTCAAAGAGATTCGCCGGACAGCCGACGTCAACGCGGCTGCTCTGGGTGGCGCTGCGTCAAAATAGCGCGGCACGGCGAAACGGCCGGCGGCGTCCTGACTCCAACCCTGGGGATCGGTCACCGGCGCGCCCGATAGCGCAGGTGAAGCACCCGGTTGCCCTGAATCACCACGTCAGGATCCTCCAACAGGTGTTGCGCGTGGACCGACCCGAAGTAGCGCTTGCCGGACCCGAACACGACGGGGATGACGTCCATGCGCACCTCGTCGACCAGGCCTGCGGCAAGCACCTGGCCGCCGACGTCGCCGGCAGCGACCTCGACCAGGCGGTCGCCCGCAAGCTCCTGCGCCTTGGCTACGGCGGCCTGGATGCCGTCGACGAAGTGAAACGGCGCCGCCGGGTCCCAGCCCTCCGGCGCCGGCCGGTGCGTCACGACGACCACGTGGCCGACCCCGCCCGGAGGCACCCCGTCCCAGCCGTCCGTCATATCGAAGACATGGCGGCCGACGACGGTCGCCCCGATCTGGTCCCAGTACGGCCGGGTGTAGTCGTAGGACGTCTGGGAGACCTTCAATTCGCCGCTCTCGTCCAACGGAACGTCACCGCTGGACAACCAGTCGAACAGGGGTCCGGGCTGGTTATTCTCGTCCGCGATGAAGCCGTCCACCGACACCGAGCTGTACATGACCACCTTGCCCATGGGGCTCTCCTCTGCGCGGGGGTGCCCCCTGAGTAGCGAACCTTGACGGACCGATCAGGCTGCCTCATAGGGGGTACTGAAGAGGGTAACGCCCCACTCCGGGTTGTGCAGCACAATTCCACTTTCCCGGCGCGCAAATTGCAGCGGAGCCTGAAGATATCGCTTCATCAGGACTTGTTCCCGGTCCCACGGGAAGTTGCACGTGCCCACGAAGCTTTCAAGCGTCCGGGGATCCGGTGTGATTGTTTCGCCGGCAAGGTCGACACTGACCGCGTACGACGCGCAACGGATCCGCACTGTCATCAGTGCGTGGCCTCCCACGCTGCTGAACCGCACGGCGTAGTCGCCGGAACCCAGTCCCGGACCACGGGGCATAGACGCAGGCATCATCGAGCCCGAAGTGAAGTATTGGCACTCCAGCGTTCCCTTGGCCGCGGCGGCCGCGGCGTCCCCGGCATGCTGTGGCAGGCATTCATCTGCACCGTGCCCGGCGGGGGCTGGCGGAACGGGCGGAGCCGGCGCCAGGGTCATGCCTGGCGAGAGTCCGGCCGCACTCGACGGTGCGGCCGAGGCCGCCGGCGGTTTGGTGACTGATTGATTGCCGGCCGACGCGCCCAGCGGGGTAACCGAGCCGCAGCCGGCAGTTACCGCACCAATGACGAGGCACGCCACAGACAGCAGTGTCGGCGTCGTGCGTTTTCGATGTCGAGCAGGTCCCCCGGGCGCAGCCATGATCCGAACACTAGGGGTCCGGGGTTGTCGCCGCAAGTACCGCCCCGGCCGGGCGGACGAGGCGTATTTGTACAACCAGCGTGCGCGCTGGTGCTATGCCCTATTCGAACCTCGACGGGTCGCCCATGCCGTGGCGAGTGACCTCGGCGACGCCGCTGGAGAAATCGATGACCGTCGTCGGCTCGGCACCGCAGTCGCCGGAATCAATCACTGCGTCCACCACATGGTCCAGCCGTTCCTTGATTTCCCAGCCCTGGGTCAGCGGCTCTTCTTCGTCCGGGAGCAGCAGGGTACTGGAAAGGAGCGGCTCGCCGAGTTCGGCCAGCAACGCCTGGACCACCTTGTTGTCCGGGATGCGCACGCCGACGGTCTTTTTCTTCGGGTGCAGCAGCCGCTTCGGCACCTCCTTGGTAGCGGGAAGGATGAAGGTGTAGCTGCCCGGCGTCACGGCCTTGATGCTGCGGAACACGTCGTTGTCGATCTGGACAAACTGGCCGAGTTGGGCGAAGTCCTTGCAGACCAGAGTGAAGTGGTGCTTGTCGTCCAGGTGCCGGATGGCGCGGATTCGGTCCAGCGCCTCCCGGTTGCCCAGTTGCGCGCCAAGGGCGTAGCACGAGTCGGTCGGGTAGGCGATCAGGCCGCCGGCTTTGATCATCTCCACCACCTGCGTGATGGATCGCGGCTGCGGGTTGTCGGGGTGCACATCGAAATATCTCGCCATGGCACGAGCTTACGCCCGGCGCCGGCCAGCGGCGCGTTGGCAGCTCCGGCCGTCGGCAGCCGCCGCTTGTGCACAGACAATTCTGTCTGGTAGCTTCGTTTCCGGCATAGACAATCCTGTCTAGATCCGCCGACGCTAGGCCCGCTGACGGAAGCGTGGTCCGGCGAACGAGCACCGAGAGCGAGCCCCGAATGCAATCCATGGCAGGAAAGACGGTCCTGATCACCGGCGGCACCGGCGGAATCGGGAAGGCCACAGCGCTGGGACTGGCGGCCCGGGGCGCCCGGGTGGCCATCACGGGACGCGACGCTGACCGGGCGGCGCGGGCAGCGGAGGACATCCGCGCGGTGGCTTCGGCCCCTGTCGAGGTGCTCACCGCAGACCTGTCCTCCCAGCAGGAGGTCCGCCGCCTGGCCGGCGACGTGCTGCAGACCCTGGACCGCCTCGACGTCCTGGTCAACAATGTGGGCGGATTCTGGAACAGCCGCCGCACCACCGTTGACGGACTCGAACACACCTTCGCGCTTAACCACCTCGCGCCGTTCCTGCTCACCAACCTGCTCCTGGAGCGGTTGAAGGAGGGCGGGCCGGCCCGGGTCGTGACAGTCTCCTCCGGGGCCCAGGCCATGGGCCGCATGGACTTCGCGGACCTGCAGGGCGAACACTCCTACTCGGGCCAGCGGGCGTACAACCAATCAAAACTGGCGAATGTCCTGTTCAGCTACGGCCTTGCCGCCCGGCTCGCCGGCACCAGGGTCACGGCGAACGCGCTGCACCCCGGTGTGGTGGCGACAGCGTTCGGCGCGGAAGATCCGGGCCGGATGCAGGCGTTCCTGACCCCGCTGATCCAGCGCTGGATGAAGACGCCGGAGCAAGGCGCCCGGACCTCCATCCATCTCGCCTCTGCGCCCGAACTTGAAAATGTCACCGGCCAATACTTTGCCAACAGTACAGCCAAGAAATCATCAAAACGCAGTTACAACCAGGCCGACGCCGAGCTCCTCTGGCAGCTCAGCAGCGCCCTGGTAGGCCTCGAATCCGATTCCGAAAGAAGCACAAACCTTCCATGACCGCACACCGCACCCTCGTCGTCGTTGCCCACCCTGACCTGGCGGCGTCCCGGATCACCGCGCAGCTTACCGCCGCCATCAGGGACCTCGACGGCGTGACCGTCCGGGAACTCGCAACCGCTTACCTGGACCGGCGGGTCGACGCCGGCTGGGAGCAGGAACTCCTGCGCGAGCATGACACCATCGTCCTGCAGTTCCCGTGGCACTGGTACTCCGTTCCCGGCGTTCTGAAGGAGTGGATGGACCAGGTGCTCACGTACGGTTTCGCCTACGGCGCCGGCGGGGACGCCCTGCACGGCAAGCGGCTGCAACTGGTCATCTCGACCGGCGGCCCCGAATCCTCGTATACGCCGACGGGGCACAACCGCTTCACCATGGCCGAGCTGCTGCGTCCCCTGGAGGCCACCGCGCACCTTTGCGGCCTGGACATGGCAGAACCGCTTGTCCTGCACGCGGCGCCCCGGGTGACGCCGGAGGAACTGGCGGCGCACGCCGCGCGCTACCGGGAGCTGCTTTTGGCCGTCCCTGCAGCCGCACGTTGATCGGTGTGGAGATCCCGCCGGAAGCCGCCCGCCTAGGATTGGTGGAATGATGCGAGCACTCCTGCTGGACCGGCCCGGCCCGCCGTCGTCCCTGCGCGTGGGCGAGGCAGCCCGACCGGTTCCCGCCATCGGCGAGGTACTGGTGCGGGTCGACGCGGTGGGCCTTAACCCGGTTGACTATCAAGTGGCCTCCGGCGGCCACGCGGACTGGGTGTACCCCCACATCCCTGGCCTGGACATCGCAGGAGTGGTGCACGACGCCGGACCGGAGCCGGGCCCGCGCTTGCCCGTGGGCACCCGGGTCGCCTGGCATCAGGACCTGCGGCGACCGGGCGGCCTGGCCGACTTTGTCACTGTTCCGGCCGCCGTTCTGGCAGTGGTGCCGGCGGAAGTCGGCATGACCGTCGCCGCCAGCCTGCCGTGCGCCGGCATGACGGCGTATCAGGCCGTCGTGCGCAGGCTTCGGGCCGAGCGGGGCCAGTACGCGCTGGTGCACGGCGCCGCCGGCGGTGTCGGCGGCTTTGCGGTACAGCTCCTGGCCGCCGCCGGGGCCACCGTCATCGCCACCGCATCCCCGCCCAATCACGCTTACGTGCGCAGCCTCGGAGCCGACGTGGTACTGGACTACCGCCGTGCGGATCTACCGGCTGCCTTGCGTGCCGCCACCGGACAGCGGGGGTTCGACGCCGTGGTGGACACGGTCTCGCCCGAGTCGGCAGCGGAGGGCCTGCTCCTGCTCCGCCACGCCGGCGGTCTGGCTTCGGTTGCCGGGCGGCCGTCGCTGGATTCCGTGCCACCGTTTGGCATTGCCCCCAGCCTGCACGAGATCGCTTTGGGGGCGGCCTACACGCACGGGGACGCGCGCAGCCGTGCCGACCTGGCGCTCATGCTGACGGAGCTGCTGCGGCTCGTAGCCGAGGGTACGCTGAGCCCGCTGCCGATCGAAAACGTCCGGCTGGAGGACGCTCCTGAGGCCCTTGAGCGCCTGGCCCGGCGCCACGTTCGAGGGAAGATCGTGGTGCAGCTGGAGGGTTCATAGCCGGAGATGGTCCTTTCCTCCACGCATCTCCACTCCTACCGGGTTGACAAGTCGGTCCTAGGCTGTCGAGCTCTTTCAGCGCCGGTGGACCGGCTAATCACCCTTCACTCGACGCATTCGATTTGTTCCGGGACGAGTCACTGAAAAGGTGCCGGTTCGATCGGCACCGGCCCGTGGGCCGAACGGCGACCAGGCACATGGTCAGATCCCTTCTTCAGTCTCTGTCCACTCGAGAGCCGCAGCCAGGTGCTCCGCGTCGGGAAGTCCCTGCCGCACGTTATCGGGCAGTGCGTCGTAGGTATAGGAGGCTACGGCCAACGGTGACGTCGTGCGGCCCAGGCTGTACCGGACACTGCGGTCGTTCTTGCTGCCGCAGATGAGGATTCCTATCGTTTCGTTGTGGTGGCGGCGTCGGAGCATGTCGTCAACGAGCGCGACGTAGAAGTTGAGCTTGCCGGCGTATTCGGGCTGGAACTTGCCGGTCTTGAGTTCAATGACGACGTAGCGGGATTGTTCAATGTGAAAGAAGAGCAGATCGACGTAGAAGTCGTCGCCGTCCACCTCGAAGTGGACCTGCCGCCCTACGAAGGAGAAGCCTGGGCCGAGTTCGCGGAGGGTTTCGGTGATCCTGCTGGTCAGGGCGTTCTCGAGGTCGCGTTCAGCGACTTCTCCCGAGAGGCCGAGGAACTCGAAGTTGTAGGGATCCTTTGCGATCTGCTGGGCAAGTTCTGAATCAGGCGCGACAAGCTGATGCTTAAAGTTCGACGGCGCGGCCCCGGTGCGTTCCAGGGTCTTGTTCATGATCATGTTCATGAGCACATTGCGGGACCAGCCGTGCTCAGCTGCGGCCGCGGCGTACCACTCCCGGACCTCCGGCTCCAGCCGCTTGTCCAGCATCGTGCGGATGTGGCCCCAGGGCAAATGTCCCACAGGCTGTGGGACATTTGCATCGAACCCAGGCCACGCTTCCGCGAAGCTGCGCATGTACTGCAGATTGGACCTCGAGAGACCTGTCATGTCAGGGAACTCCGCGCGAAGATCCTGCGCCAGCCTGCTGATGACTCCACTCCCCCAGCCGTCGATGGCCTGTCGTTCCAGAATCGTATTTCCGATGGACCAGTACAGCTCGATCAGCTGGGTGTTGACCGTCCGAAGCGCTTCAGTGCGCGCGGACCTGACCCGGTTCTTGAGCTCGCCGAGAAGGTCGGTGTAGCCGGTCGGGAGGGCGAGGTCACGCGGTTCGGTCATAGGTTCCATCCTATGGAGCATGTGGCTTATTACCTGGACTTACCGGCTCAGTCGAAGATGCCGGCCTCGGGTTCCGTGTGAGGGAGCGCTGCGAGGCCGGGGCCGCGTGAGGTTTTGTGGCCGTCGTAGGCGCATTTCTTGAAGGGACCTTCTTTGTCCATGAGGACGCGCATGTGCGGGTCGGCGTGGTTCAGCCACCAGGTGCTGACGCCGAGGGCGGGTTCCAGGCGGAGGTGTTCCCAGGCCCGCCAGAGGGCTTCCATCCGGATGAGGGCTTCGGGGTGTTTGTACCACTCGGGGCACCAGGCGAACGTGGCGCCTTCATTGACTTCCCGGACGTAGGACTGGGCCATCAGGTCGGCGAAGAACTCGACCGCGTTGGAGTACACCAGCTCCGGTTCGGGTTCCGGCTCCCCCGGGTGATATCGCCCATGGGTCGGCCCCGGGTCTTCGTCGTCGTCGAAGGCATTCCCGAACTCCTCACTCACCCGGCTCACCGTCCGCCCACGGATTGTGAGCCGGAACGGCAACCGGCTTACGATCGCGCGTCTTTTGTGCGCTCAGGGATTCTTTGACTCTTTGCGCGTGAGGGCCGTTCATCCAGGGGATCGTTTCGATCAAGGTAGCCGGGGCGCCGGAGGCCAGCAGGATGGCCCGGAACCGGGGCAGTGCCGTCAGGTCGGCCACGGACAGGATCTCGTCCTTGTTCTCCTGCCGGGAGGAGGACGCGCCGTGTTTGCTGTGGCTGCGGGAGATGTTGATGTAGCTGTATTGGCCGATCAGGCGGGACAGCTCATCGAGGTAGCCGACTTCGGAAACGCCGCCGCCGTAGATCTTCACGTTCGACGCGGACCAGAGTTTTCGCATTCCTTCTAGGGACCAGACTTCCACGCCCTGGGACCAGGACTGCAGGATGGTCATGAGGATGATGCCGCGGGAGCCGTAGTGGCTGTACTGGTCCGGGAGGGCCTTCCATCGGCAGACGTTCGCTGCCTCGTCGAGGATCCCCAGCAGCGGGGTGGCGAGCCGGCCGCCGGGCTGGGAGGTGGCGTACTTCTCGGCCGCTTCCACCACAGCGACCGTCAGGGCGGTGACGAGGGGCCCGGCTGTGCCAACACCTTCGCGGGAGAGGCTGTAAAGCGTGCCTTTACCGCGCACGAACTCCTCGGGGACGAACTGCGGCCGCTGGTCCGTGTCCACCGTCGTTCCCCGGGCCGGGGTGACCCACTGGCTGACCTCGCGGTCGGTCAGGCAGGAAACCATCTGCCGGGCGGTGCCGTAGACGCCGGCCCGCTGCTTTTCCGGTTCGCGGATGTGGCCCAGCACCATGTCCGAAAGCAGGTCATAGCCGGCCGCCCTGAGCAGCTCAGCAGGGGCCTCGTCGTGCGGGCGGGTAAGCCAGGTGTAGACCTGCGTGACCGGGGCGGAGGCGAGTGAGGCGGCGAGCAGGAAGGCTTTGAGCAGGTTCTGCCCGGCAGGGTCGAAGTAGGCGTCCGGTTTGGTCCCGGGTTCACGGGAGCCGTTGGCGAAGTGCTGGGCCATGTTCCCGGCGGTGGCTTCGTTCTTCACGTAGGACAGCGGGTTCCACCACCAGGTGGGTTCCTCTTCGGCGACTGCCTGCGGGTCAAAGACCCACACGGCGCCGGCCTCCGACCGGATCGGGCGTGTCACGTCCACGATGTCGCGCTTGTTCGAGGTCGCGATCACCGCGCCGGGTGCGTCCAGGATGGCCGGAACGGCGTAGGAGGTGGTCTTCATCGTGCGGGGCCCGGCGATGAGAATCAGCATGTCCTCCCACGACGCCCACAGCGGGCGTTTCCCGGCGACGCTGCGGCCCAGGCTCACCCCCGTAGAGTTCTCGACTCCAAGACGCACAGCGGTGGCCGTGGCACCCTTGGTGCCCAGGTGATCGAGGTCTTTGCCGCGGCCCATGTAGACCGCGGCCCTGTCCACCCGGGTGCGCTTGGCGGCCCCTTTCCGCCAGGCCACCAACACAACAATTGCCAGGGCCAGGATCAGCCCGGCGATCACGGCCACAACGATGGTCGACTGGACGGGCCAGATGACCCGGCCCTTCACGAGGCCGGCGATCAGGTCGATCGGGTGTCTTGGCGGTGTTGGCAGGCCGGCCATCCAGGAGCCGATGTGAACGGCGGCGTACGCGCCGCCGCCGAAGACGACGATGAAGCCGATAGCCAGCCAGACCAGGATGGCGTCACCCAGGCCCATGCCTTTACGGTTCGGTGCGCTCATGAGGCGTCTCCTGTTGCTGGCAGCTCCGCGGCCGCCGGGTCAAGCAACGGGGCTGCTGGCTCGTGCCAGCGGGTGTTGGTGTCGTTCAGGCCCTCGGCCCGTTCGATGGAGGTCAAACCGATCTGGACCGGGATCCCCGGGCGGCCGCCGACCTTGATCAGAAACTTTCCACGGCCCGGGGGTTCGACGTCGGCACCGCGTGAGTCCCACGCGGGCGGGTCCTGCCAGGAGATGAGCTTTTGCTGTTCCTGCTGTGAGAGCGGGATCGCCTGCGTTAGTAGCGGCATTTCGGAGGCCGGGAGGCCCCCGCAAATGACCATGCCGGAGCGTTCGACGAACCCGCGGGCTTTCATCCGGTCCTCCTCTGCCGGCAGCGCGAGCAGGTCGGACATGGTGTGGGAGATCATGATCTGCCCAACGCCCACGGAGCGGTTCAGCCGGGTCAGGGCGTCCACCCGGTCGACCATGCCCTTGCCCGACCGGAGCGCCCGCCACAGTTCGTCCAGGACGACGAAGTAGTTCCGCCGCGGCTCCAGGCCGGCATCGGCGAGGGCGTTGGCGACGTTGACCGTGCCAAAGCCGTAGGACCAGCACGCCAGCAGCACGGCCGCCTGAAGGTCTGTTTCGGTCTCATCAATGGTAGAGACGTCGAAAACGACGGCGCGGTCCCGGCTCATGGGGTTGGTGGTCTGGCGGGAGAAGATTTCGCCGAGCTTCCCGCCTCCGGTCAGCCCCAGCAGCGTTGCCTCCAACGCGCGGGTTTCCTTCAGATAGACGTTGATGTCGCCGCGGTCCAGCGCGACCTGGCGCAGTTCGTCGGGGGCGGAGACGATGACGTCGAACAGGTCTTTGAGGACAGGGACGCCGTCGAACCGGTCATCGAGGACGCGGAGGGCGCGGTCGAGGATGGTTTGTTCCTGGTCGGTGGGCGGGTTGTTCCGGCTGATCGTGATCAGGGAGACGACCATGTTCAGCCGGCGGCCGTGGGCGTCTGCCCGGACGCGGGTGGCGGCGTCGTGGTGGCCGGCCTCTTCGAGGCGCTGGGCGACTTCGACAGCCTGGCCAGGGTCGAGGATGTTCAGGTATCCGACGCCGCGGCCGAGCTTGATGACCTGTCCTCCGAGGGCCTGCACCGCTTTGACGTGCTCACCTTTCAGGTCGCCCAGGACGAGGGCGTTGACGCCTTGGGCGGAGAGGCCCAGGAACATGCGGCGGACCAGTGTGGACTTGCCGAGGCCCGGCTTGCCGAGGATGAATGCGGAGGGGTTGGAAATTAGGCGTGCCCGCTGGAACCAGCTGATCGGGTCGCAGCAGACGGTGGCTTGGGTTTCCTCGTGCCGGCCCAGCGGCACACCGATCATGGGCGAGGACGCGCCCGAGGAGAACGGCCACAGGCCGCAGACCTGAACAGTGGTGCCGCGGTATTCGGTGACGGAGGGGACGAGCGCGGCCATGCCGCCGCCGCGTCCGGTCCAACCGCGCGCGCCCGGGCCCGCGTCCCGGGCGGGGCGCTTCTCCGGACGTGCCGCAGGTTCCTTTACTGTCTTTGACTTCTTTGCAGTCAAACGGCGCATGCGGGCCATTAGAGGGCGTCCTTAATCTCGGAGGGCACCATGCTGTGCTTGGGCAGGACCAGTCCCAGGGGCAGGGACGCGGCGAAGGCGGTGTCCTGGGATCCGTAGGCCCGGCGCAGCAGCACCCGGGCGGTGCCGGAGGTCTGCTCGATGGCGGCGACGGCGTCAGCGAGGCGTTCCTTATCGGTGACGGTGGCGGTGACGACCATGCCGAAGTTCACCAGACCGGCGCCCTGGGCTTCTTCCTGGGCGGTCTGCACGGCGGACCGGGCATCGACCAGGGCGCGGGCCGAGGGGCGGGTCCCGGAGGTGATGCGGACGTTGGCGTTGTTCTGGTCCCGTTCGACCACGGCCGCGGCGCGGGCCGAGTCCATCGGACGGTACAGCAGGGAGATGCGCTTGCGGTCGATGTCCCCGTGCGGGGCCAGGAGACGGGAGAGCACCGAGGAGTTCACGGAGCCGCGGGGTGCGACGGTCATCGTCCAGGAGGCTGAGAATGCGCTGTCGTGGCGGTAGTCGTCCCAGCTGGCCTGGGTCGCAGTGGGGCCGACTTCGCCCCAGCTCAGGGAGACCGGGGAACCGGCGGCGTGGGCTTCATCAATGATCAGGGCCGCCGGCGGGTCATAAGCGATCCGGACGACCTCGCAGAGTTCCTGGGCGGACATGGGCCGGGCGATGCCGGCGCCGGTGGACTGCAGCCGGGCCGAGAGGCCCGGAATGCGGGAGGCCACGTCGCGGGCGACGTCCTCGGGGGTGCGCTTCTTTGAACCCGACCGGAGGGAGGCGTTGAACGTCAGGGAAACCCAGGCCCGCACGGTGGCGGAGCCTTTGGGGTAGGTGTCCACGACTTCGCGCAGGATCGCCTGGGCGAAGGCCGGGGCGTTGGGGTCGATGTTCATCTCGACTTCGTTGCGGAGACGGTAGCCGGAGTCGGGTGCGGTTTCGACCGTGACGGCTGCGGCGTCCAGGCCGGCTTCGTCGGCGAGGCCGGCGAGCCAGCCGCCCCAGTTGGCCACCCACGCATCGACCTGTTCCGGGTCGACCAGGGACGCTCCATCGGGTTCGGTGGAGAAGATCACCGTGAAGTGGTTCGTGGCCGGGACGTGGAGGAGGGCGAACGGACGCTTGTAGGAGTCGGAGAATTCGTACAGCGTGGACTTCGCCGCAAGTCCGGGCAGCTGGTACATGCCCCACTGGGTGACGCCCAGCGGCCCGGAGCGGTAGAGGTTCGTGCCCGAGGACTTGGAAATCCGGAAGCTCATCCGGGTCGCGAACCGGTCGACAACGGACTGGCCGTGCTTGTCCTTGACGGTCAGCAACAGAGCGCTGATACCGGCGACGGCCAGCACCGCCAGGCCCGGGAGAAGGCCCCAGATAGCGAAGCTCGTGATGCCCAGCAGCAGACCGGCCATGACGATGCCGGTGCCGATGGCACCGAGGTTCCCTAGCCCGGCCGAACGCGGCACGCGCCAGTTGCCGTATGACGGTTCTTTGTATTCGGTGCTAATTGCTGCCACTGGGGCCCTCCCCGGTTGAGTCCTGTGCGGTCTGTTGTGCGGCCTGGGAAACCCGGGACGCTATTTGTGTTCCTGCTGCCACGGCCATACCAGCCGGGCCAGCCGCTGCTGTTGCACCCGAAGCGGCACCTGCAGCGCCAGCGGTGCCGGCCCCTGCCGTACCGGCGGCGCCCGCAGCTCCTGCGGCTCCCGCTGCGGCAGCTCCCGGCGCGCCGGCCGTTCCTGCCGGCCCGGCAGTCGGCCTTCCGCCGCTGCCCTTGGGGCCGGTGGTCCCGTCGCTTCCCTTCGGAGCCGCGCCGGCCTGGGTCCCCTTGGAACTAGCCGGCGTTGGGGAGGCATTGCCTCGCCCGCTGCCGCCGCGGCCCAAGGAAACGGCGCCGGTGGCAACCGCACCGACGGCGGCGCCGGCACCCGCCCCGCCACCGGATGCGACCGCACCCACCATCGGGGTCACGAAGCGCATCAGCGCCGGCATGGCGAACAGTGCCACAACCATGAGCGTTAACCCCGTGATCGAGCAGATCAGAGCGTTCTTCCCGCTACTGCCCATGAGCAGGAACGCGACGGAGTAGACGATGGCCGCAGCCGGCTTGTAGAGGATGAACGCGATCGTCCAGCCCACAGCCTTTTGGAACCACTGCTTGCCCATTTCCGTGTTCGTGAACGCGGCCGTTGTAGGCAGGATGCCGGCAAGGATCACCAGCATCCCGCTCCGCACGACCATGAGAACAACTTGGACCAGCGAGGCCAGCAATCCGATGAGGCCCAGGATGATGAGAATGAAGACTCCAACACCGGTCTGGTTGGTCATGACCAGAAGCTTCATCGCATCCGCGAAGCCTTTACCGTCGGTCGAGCGGTTGATGATCGCGGCCGAAAACGCATCCGCAGCGACCACCAGAATGGAAATGACTCCCAGGCCCAGCCCGGACACCAGCGTCAGCGTGACCAGTGACCGCAGGAGTTCTTTTAGCGGCGCGCCGCGCTGCTCCCAGATCATGCGGATACCGCCAACAATGACGGCAAGCACGGCCAGTGCGACCGTCCAGACCATGAGCTCGCCGTTGATCATGGAAACGACCGGGCTTGCCGAGCTGCCGTCCTGGCTCGTCAGGTTCACCGTCGGCATCGAAACCCAGAAGGTCGACAGAGTCGTCACCATCTGACTCATGCCCTCCATGATCGCCTTCGCCATGTTCCCCATTGCGTCGTCTGCCAGGCCGGCAGCCCAGTTGCCGACTGCACATCCAGCGTCAATCAGTCCGCAGGCCTTCTCCGCCATGTCAGGCCCCCGACCACGCGATGAAGCCGCTCAAGTCTCGCAGCTGAGAGATTTCGTTGATCAGCTGTCCCGCGTCCGCGATTGAGAGTTTCCAGTCCCCGTCGGCCCACTGCAAAGGAAGGACCGCATGCGCAAGCACCCCTTTATCGCTCTGAAATGCAACGTCGACGCTAGCGGAGGCCGGGGTGTAACTCTTGATCACAAAGCCCCGAAATTGAACGGTTGAGTTGGACGTGGAAGGGGAAGCTTTCGCCGCGTCTTCCATCGCAATATCTCTGCCCGGGCCGGGCATCAGTAGGTGCTCGGTTGCCTTCCGGTTGAGCACCGGATTCCCCGAAGAGCCCAGCCCCAAGATGTTGGTAGCTGCGTAGAGCGCTCCGGTGGGTGAGTGTGCGAAGCAGGAGCGGAATCCGTCCGGGTCGGTCGTCCCGGGGCCGAACGTCTTGGGGTCGGTGGGGACAGCCATCTTTCCTACGAGTTCCCACTTAGACGTCGGTGCCGTTCCCAGCGCTGTGTCATTGCTGGAAGGCAGCCCGCAAACACTCTTGCCCGCCGCGTCCGCCGGAGCTGACGGCGTTGCTGAGGCACTGCCCTCGGGTGAAGCAGGGGCGGGCTGGGCGGTGGTGTCGCCCTTGGGGAGCAGGAAGATGACGACGGTGGCCGCGAGGAGCGCCACGACCAGCGCGGCAGCGATGATGAACCCGGGTTTGGTGAAGGGGCTGCTCTCAGGGGTGCTTTCGGTGGACTGGCTCATGGTGAACCTCCCGTGTGGTGGTGGTTTAGACGAACGCGCGAACGATGCCGGAGGCGCCGGTGATGATGATGCAGCCCAGCAGTACCCAGCCGAGCTTGCCGATGGCCTGGGCTCCCTCGCCGCGCTGGAGCTGGATGACCATGCCGATACCGACGATGATCACGCCGAGAACGCCGAGGACCAGGCCGATGCCGGAGGCCCAGTTCAGGATCGTGAGCAGGCCGCCGGCCTGCGCCGGGACAACGGGGGTCGGGTTGGGGATGACGCTTGAGTCCAAGAGGGCCAGGGAGTTCATGGTGAGACCTTTCATTTGGTGGTGCTGGTGTCAGCTACGAGTGCAGCTATGTCGGTGGTGAAGCGTTGGTATTCGCGGGCAGCGGGGACACTAGGAGTGTCTTCGTGCCGCCAGGCCTCGACCCAGGGCAGGGCCCAGAGGCGGGGCGCTCCCCCGCCGACGATGGCGGTGAAGTCGCGAAGGGCTTTGGGCGTCTTGCCGGGGGCATCGGCCAGGACGGCCAGGCCGAGGAGGTCAACGGCAGAAGCTGCCCCGGAGGCCCACTGGGTGAGGGCGCCGCGGGCCGCGGTCAGGCCGCGCATATCGGCGCGGCAGACCAGCAGCAGCTTCGGGGTGCTCCCGTCCTGCGGGACAGGCCAACAGTGTCCGGTGGCGCGTGCCCCGTCCAGGAGGTAAGCGAGCCGGCTTTCACCGGAGCCGCCGTGCGCGCCGGCGATCCAGAGCGCTGCGGTTCCGGCGACGGTCCGGTGACCCAGACGGTCAGCGGCGTCGGGTTCGACCATGCCCCGCAACGGAGCGGTGATGGCCGCCGCCGGCGGGGCGTGCACCTCCGGCTCGGGCGTTTCCGTCTCGACGGCGGGGCGGCTGATCCAGGGGTTCAGGGTCTGCTGCATGGGTCCTCCTTTCGAATATCCGTTGGGTGGGTGGTTAGAAGCCGGCGGCGACGGCGGCGGCCGCGGCGAGCCAGGCCCGCTGGGTGGCCGGCTGGAGGGCTTCGTACCGGATGGGTCCGTTGACCAGGGCCGGGTCGTAGGGGATGCGGACGACGGCGCGGACGAAGGGTTCGAAGCCCTTGGCGATCCGTTCTGCTTCGTCCTTGGCCCGCTTCAGGGCGTCCCCGCTCATGGACCGTTTCGCGTCGGTGGACTCGGAGACGATCACGACGGCATTGCGGGCCAGCTCCGCGTCGTGGCCGCCCCGGGATTCGAGGGTCTGCAGCGTCAGGCGGGCGGCTTCGGCGCGGTCCTCGATGGCCGTGACGGGGACGACGAGCTGGTTGGTGTGGTCGATCATGCGCCGCCAGTTCGCGGCGCGGGCGGTGTTGCCCGAGTCCATGACGACCAGGCGGTAGTACCGGGTCAGGACCTGGTGGGCGATATCGACTTCCTCCGCGGTGACTTCGTGGTCGCCTTCTTCGTTCTCATCGGAGCGGAGGACATCGAACTTATCGGCCGTCTGGTGGTGGACGAACTTGGCGATCTCGGCCGCGTTCGTGGACGGGGACAGCAGCTCGGTCGAGGAATCAATCAGGTCCAGGACGCTGCGGTCGTGGGAGCCCTTTTCAGTCCTCCAGCCCAGCGTCCCCTGGGATTCGTTGTTATCCCACGCGACCGTGGCAGCGCCGCTGTAGCGGGCGAGGATTGCCGAGAGCATGACGACGGTGGGGGTCTTGTTGGCCCCTCCCTTGCGGTTGACCACGGCGATGGTGCGCGGACCGGGCCAGTGCTGGCTGACCGTGCGGATGTCCTCGCGTTCGGAGAGCTCTTCGTCGGAGGGGTTCATACGGATGCCCAGGCGCGTGAGGACACCGCGCCAGCCCTGGGTGGCAGGCTCAAGGACCGGGGCGCTGACGAGGAAGGAGGTGTCTTTCAGGCTGCGCCGCGTCGGAGCTGGCTCTTCCACTGCCGTCTCGGTCACTTCTGACGCTGCGGGTGGCCAAGGCTGGGCATCGGACACGGCCGCGGGAGTCGGGGCAGTCTCGACAGGTTTGGCTGCGGGCTCCGGCGCCGTAAGAGGCGTGGTTTCGATGACGGCGGGGGCGGCGGTCTCCGGGGTGGTGGCGGGGGCCTCGGCCCGGCGCCGGGCCGTGCGGGGTTCGTAGGAGACGGATTCGATCTTGTTGTCCGGGTGGACGATGAGTTCGCCGTGGCCCTCGGGGTCCTCGATCTGGACCCGGACCGGGCGCTGGAGCGTTTGCGCTTCACCGACGACCAGGGCCAGGGCGTTGTTGCGGAGGTCCTGCAGGGATTCCCCGGCGGGAACGATGCGGGAGTTACCCGCGACGACGACCTCGGCGGTGCCGTTGTCGCGGACGATGGCCTTGATGCTGGGGAAGGCCATAACTTGCGTTGGTGAAGTACCCATCGGCTTGTTCCTTAGGTGTGAGAAGGGGGAAAGGTGGAGATGCTTAGGACGCGGGCGGGGTGAGGCGGTTGACCTTCCACGGAGCGTCCTTGCCCGTGCGGAGCAGCTGCAGCGTGTAGGTCCCGGCGTTCGTTGGGACGGCGGCGGTCGTGCCGTAGCCGTTGGCCTCATCGACGGACAAGGTGGCCGCTCCAGTGACGCGGGAGGCCGGGATATTGGAGGGGTCCACGGAGGAATAGTCGGCCGTGGCCTGAGGCGTCAGCCAGCGGGCCAGGTCGTTTGCCCACTGCGTCTCATCCAGGGTCGGCCGGGCGAAGTCGGTCATCGCGTTTTCGGCCGCGTCGACGGCGGCGTCCTTGCTGGCCTGGTCCCACGCGATGCCGATGGTGGCCGGGACGGTGCCCCCGGGGGCCTGGGGTCCGCTGTTGGCGCTCAGCGAGACCGGGGCGGGGCTGCCGCTGGAAGAGGACGCCGGGGTGGTCCCGGTGGACGCGGCAGGGGCGCAGGCCGCGCACAGCAGCGCGACCGCGATCAGGGGCAGGGGCTTCTTCACTTCGTCTCCTCTTTGATGGGCAGGTACAGGAAGGCTGAGGGAACCGTGCTGCTCACAGTCCGTGTGTAGTAGTTGTGGTCATCCGGGGCATGGTTGCCGTTGTATCCCTCTTCGACGTAGGTCCCGTTGTCCTTGACTTCCTTCACCACGCCGACGTGGCCGAAGTTGGGGTCCGCTCCCCCGGCCCCTGGCGCGTACCAGACCACGGCGCCGACCTTGGGGGCGCGGCCGGTGGGCCAGCCTTTGGCGTCCCAGCCTTCCTTCCACGTCAGGGCTGAACCCAGTTTCTGGCCGTCGGGACGGAAGGTGCCGTTGAGGAACCTAAACGGTGCACTCGTGGACCCCATCTGCTGGTTGACCCGCCACAGGGCGAAGTCGACGCACTCCCGGTAGTACATGCCCAGCGGTGAGGTGCTGGCGGCGTTGGCACCGGCTTGCATCCACGTCGGTGAGTTCTTCCACGGGTAGTCGTTTCCCGCGCCAGCCTGGCCGGGGATCCCACACTCGCTTCCCTGCAGGGAGAACTTCGAGGTGGAGAGAGCCTGGACGATTTTCACGGCCCCGGGCCAGTACTTCTGGTAGTGGTACGGGTCGGCGTTGCGCTGGACCCTGCTGGCCGCGATCGTCGGTTCGAGCAATTCCCATCCGGCCACATCCTGCAGCGCCTTGATGAAGTTCGTCGCGCTCCTTGTCGGGTCCATGCGGTCCGCGTACGAGCCCCAGGCGCCGTTGCCGCGCTGCTGGAACAACCCCCGCGAGTCCGGACCTGCCGGGTCGCCGGTGTCGAGTACGCGCAGACCCGACTCCCCCAAGGCAACCATCACGCTGATCATCTGACCGTTCGTGGACAGGTTCAGCGCTTTCCCGGCGCCCATGATCGAGGCGGCATTCTTCAGCTGTTCCTGGGTGTAGGCGTCGACCTTGGTGTTGGCGCCCACGGACACGGAGACAGCAGGGCCACAGTCAGCCGCAGCCGGTCTCGCAGGACCGAGCAGCAGGAGCATGGAGAAGACCAACCCAAGCACCACCACTGGCACCACGACTGCGGTTCCCATGCTCAGCATCTTGGACGGTTTCACGACAATGCCCCCTCTCGTCCTATTCGGCTAACACCCGAAGTCAAAAGCATCATGTTTAAAATGATGCTACCACCGCCGAAAATATGTTGATGCTTCTTGCGGGCGCCGCGGTGGGTGAGAATTGACGAATGCCCCGCACCTATAAACCGCTCCCAGGACAGCCTCCAGAAGCTGGAAAGGCACTGATCGTCTTCAACGCCAACGCCTTGCGTGCGGCTGTGATCCGGGACTTGGCACAGCATCCGGGCGGCGACACCACGGGAGGCATCGCAAAACGCATCGGCGTGGACTACCGGCAGGTTTACGCGCACATAAAGACCCTTGAAGCCGAAGGCCTGGTGTCGGCTGCGGGCGAGTCCGGAGTCCGAAGCGGGCATCGCGTCCAGTACTCCCTCGACCTGGGAAGGCTGCGGGACCAGGGCCTCATCTACATGAGGTACTTGGCGGGAGAATGACTTCCGGGCGCCGCAACGCCCGAGAAGGCTGTTCGCGCCGCCGCCCTTCGTGCCGAAGTTAGAAGTGGCAAAAGCTGGGCGACCTTGGGCCGTGTGACACGAGCGCCGCGGCGTACGCACTGTGGGGGTGTAGCCCCTACTACCCCCCAAAGCTGTCGTAGGGGCCACACCTGAGATGCCACTCAATGTGCATGATCAGGCCGTAGAGGGCACCCGAAGCATGTCATGCTTCAAAGTCTACTGAAAAAAATTCAGTAGTGAAAATTTTTCAGTTAATCGGACTTTTTCTCAGGTCGGGGGGGAAGGTTTCGGAGAGCTTCAGTAACCGCACGGAGTGCGTCGATGTTCACTTCTCCAAGAACCCGTGCGGCGAAGTGCTCGACCTCGGCGATCCGGTAAGCCTCTATGAGGCGAAGTTCGGCTTCCACCCGTTCAGGAATGGGACCACTGCGTTGAAGCAGGTAGTTCTCGTCAACGTCAAAGAAGTACGCCAGACCCTTCAGCAACGCCGGGTCCCACCGGTTATCGGGAGAGCCGGCCAGTAGCCGATGCCAGCGTGTTCGCGTGAGCGCGAGTCCTTGCTCCGCCAGACCCTGTCGAACATCTTCGTATGTGAAGCTGTCCGCGTCTTTGGCATGAACGATGTCCAGAAGAAGCTGGATTTTCGATGCAAGAACCTCTTTATCGCTGCGAGGATCCATGGGGGTGTCGTTCGACTTCACGCGTGATCCTGCTCCAGGCCAGCGCGGGCGGCCAGGTACCGAGTGCAGGGCTCTGCCAGCAGTAGCGAGGTCAAAGCCCTCCTTCTAATTCCGTCATCGTCAAGGCCATGTGTCCGGCCTCAGCGGCCGTGTGGGATAGCACGTGAAAATCAGCCGACAATGAGAGTATATGAGGCTCCGAAGGCGACAACGCCGGTTATGAACCCGGCAATGACCTGAGGCGCTGAATGATCCCGGAGATAGACCCTGGACCAGCAGACCAATGGGGCCGCCACGACGAAGGGAAGCCCCAGCCAGCCGAACATCAGTACAGCAGACACGGTCGCCCCACCCAGCGTCATGGCATGACCTGATATTTTCCAGATCGGGCTGACCAGAATGAGGGCCACAATCCCGCAAAGAATGCCGCCAATTAGCCCCCAAACAGGCTCGGGTGCGCCCATCAACGAGAGGATGGCGCAGCCCAGCAGCGCCGAACCTAAAGTCCAGAGCATGACCGGCCGGCGTTGTTTCTTGTCTCCAACGTGGTGGTCCGTGAGTCGGCCCCTTTTCGCCAAGATCAGGACAACCGCAAATGGCACCAGGCAGATGAAAAGTGCAGCAACAATGCCCGACCAAACTGAGACCATCCACTGGTCGCTCAGCAGAGAAGCCAAAATCAGCAGGAGGGATAACACCAGAGGTGGCTGCGCGATCTCGGTCGCAGACCGGGCCACGCGACCGACTGCCGTTAAGGACCGCTCTGCGGTCAGGGTCGTGGTTGCTGTTGTCACTGAGGTGCCTTTACCGGCAACACCGATTCCAGGGAACCGACGCCGCCATCAAATCGAGCTTGTACCGCGTCCAGGACACGGCCGGAAAGTTGGGGTGTGGATCGCCCGGACAGGGCAATCTTGTGATCGCTGGAGCGAATAACGTACTCGTACAGGCCCGCGGAAGGGTGCTTCGCCCAGACGCTTCTCATCACGCCCGCGATCCACGCCGAATGGGAGAGGCCCCAATAGGCTTTGCCCAGCGTGGCCGTAAGAAATACCAATGCGGCCCGGTCCCAAAGCTGTAAGCGACGCCACGCCTTAACGATCGGCGGAATTCCCAGCCCAAGAGACGTCAGCAGAACCCCGCCGTAGAACAGGGGACTGAACAGGACGTACAGAACCTGGCGGAAAGAAGAACTGCCCACATCGATGTGCATGGCGCTCATATAGGCGATCTCTTCGGCAGACGCGACTGCGACCAGAGCCATGCCGGCCGCAACAACCCGGGAGCTCACGCGGACGGGCAAGCTTTCCTGAGGCCTGAGGCAGATCCGAAGGACCGAGACGGCCAACAAGGCCAAAATGCCCATGTAAATGCCGGCGTAGACGAAGACGGGCAACTGGTGGATATTTTCCGGTACGAAACTTAGCGAAGTCGGGACGAACTGCTGACACAGGAACGGAACGGTGATCGCGGTTGCTCCGAGGACCGCAGCAAGGGGTCTGTGGCTGAAACGTGAGCGGTAGCTCTCGTCCCTAGAGTAGGCAGCGAAGATCCCTTCCCGTATTAGCCAGACTGCGGCCGTGACGCACAAATTGCGAACAAGGTGAAGGAAGTTCACGCCCCCAAGGGCGGCATCAAGGATTGCCTCGGGTACGACTACACCTGTCGAAAAGAGACCGAGAACACCGATTCCGATCGCGCCAAGAAAGGCGCTTGAGGCGCCCCAACGAACGACGAAATACAGGCGAGAGACAAGTACTGCTGCCAGAATCCAAAACGCGGCCGCAATCATAGGCCAAACACTCGTTCGGCCTTCGTGGCTTCCTTCACGGGAGTGGCGTGCAAAACGCGCGCCAGGCCAAAGGCCAGATTCTCAGCCGCGGCCTCAGCCTCGTCGAGAGGGACGTCCACTGCACGGCACATCCAGCTGACACCGTTCCGCTTACCGATACCGGAAAAGAAAGACCCTGCAATCAGCCCGTCCAGGGGCTTCCCCTTGTGGCCTAAGAGGATGTGGCTAAGTTCATGCAGCACGACGTGAGCAGTCCAAGCTCTGGCACCCCTCAGGTAACGGACAATGCCCTGACTGGGAGTATCGATCCACTGCCCAGTGACACCTTCCCCCAGGTTGTCTACAGTGCCTTCCTCGAAGACCAAGCGTTTGCCGTACTTCCCTTCAACAGCATTCACCAGGTCACTCAGATCCGGGTACGCGGGAAGGTTCAAGGTGGCGATGACGTCAGTGGTCAGTGTGGCCTGTTCCATGTTCCTAGGGCTCCGGTGATCCAACTGAAAAAATTTCAGTAATGTGTACTATGAAAGTCTAGCGTCGAAAGCGCCATGGCAAGGAGCCACCCTACCAAGGTTCCCGACATTGGAGTTGTCACGGAAGGGCGGCGAGAACGGGACAGGTATGGCTTCAGATCGAGATGGTTGCTGATGAAACCGAGGCGCGCGACACGCGGGGGCCGTTTTCTGTAAACAAATCCCCGGATGCCTCCGAAAGCAGTGCTAATTTCGACTCAGTCGATAGCTGTAAACAGAAACGTCATAGCGAGCGACCGCAAGTAGCACCAGCGATGAAGCAGTCACAACCGCGGGTTGTGCGAGATTCAAAGGACATGACCATGAGCGCAGTAATCAATCGTGGAGGCGGGCGGCCCAGCAAGGGTCTTCGCAAATACATTGGCTTCCGCACCCAGGCTAAGACTGCGGAGGACGTTCAGATGATCGCTGCCGCCAAGGGCATGACTGTCACGGACTACGTTTCCTCCGCCGTAGATCGGTCCCTGCGCGAAGATCTGGCATTGCTGGATCATTTCGCGCATCAGGAGGAACTGCCGATCCGCATAGCCTCATAACAGAAGAAGGCCCGCACTAGGCGGGCCTTCGAAGCTGAAGATCCACGATCCGGATAGCTTGCCGGCGAACAGATCGTAGATCGGATGGAAGACCTTCACAGGACTTCATTTGTGTTGCAAAACCGATCCTGCAAGATCGGTCCTTATTCATTCCCTCGACAGGAATAGCATCATCGTACAACAGCACGCCCGCGTGCTGCCAGCCACATACGGCGCTGGCGTGTCGCACGGGCCATCCTCAACTCACAGCCCCGCTCAGGCCTGGGCTGCCTTGGCGCCTATCCTCGCGGGTCAGCCCCGAGTTCGCCTTTCCCGGGATGCCGGTAAGACCTACCCGCAGAAGCACGAACGCGCCCTCACCGAGGCCCTCCCGTCCTTCCCTGCCGCGGTCCGGATCTTCGGGAAAGACGGCACCTGCGCCGCGATCTTCCTGGACTTCGACTCCTCGGTAGCCGGCGTCGACTGGGTCCTCGCCGACGTCCGCGCCGTACAGACCTGGCTCCACAGTGTCGGGGCCCGCTGGATTGAGGACTACTCCCCCAACGGCGGCCGCCACGTCTACATCCCGCTCGCGCAGCGGGTCACCTTCACTGAAGCGCGTGATCTTGTCGAGGCGCTGGGCACCCGGTACCGGAGTCTGGACAAGACCCCGCACCAAAACCTTCTGCATGGCTGCATGCGCACACCCGGCTCCCCGCATAAGCGTGGTGGCCACCAGGAGCTCGCGATGAGCCTCTCCAAGGCCTACGACGTTGCGCGTCGGCCCAACTCCGCTGCCGTCTGGTCCGCCATAACGGCTGACCTGGCGGGGGAGATCCGCGCCGTTCGGAACTTGCGGCTCGAGCAGACTTTTGTCCCCGGGGCCGAGGAAATGCCGGCGGTGAAGCATCCCGTCGGGCGGATGTCACGGGTCATGCAGCTCATGGCACAAACCGGACTCTACGACTCCCGCCGGTACGCCACCGACTCGGACGCCCGCCAGGCCATCGTCACCGGCGCCGCGGCCGCCGGCCTCCAACTCGTAGATGTGGAACGCCGCATGATGCAGGGGACCTGGCCCGGGCTTGCTTCGTTCTACGCCCGTTATGCGCCCCACCACCGGGTGCCGGCACTGCGCAGGGACTGGATAAGTGCGGTCGGCTACCTGAGCAAAAACCTCTCCACCGGAGAAGGGAATAACAATGTCCGTAGATCCCCCACAAGCCAGCCCAATACACAGCCCCCCGCACCAAAGGGCTTGAATCTCATCTCGTCCGATCCCCATGCTGAGCATCGGTTCATCCGGACCTGGCGGAATGTACTTCGGATTAGGGAGGTGAGCTACCGGGAGTCTCGAACAGGGATGGCGCGAAGAATGGTGCTGAGGTCCTTGGGGGAGGCCGCTCATATGACGGCCTCGAGGTTCGTTGAATTCGGGGTTCGGTCTATTGCGGTTGCCACTGGCCTGGATCACACCACGGTGGCCTTGCACCTTAAAGCGCTCAGGTCGGAGAAGGATCCCCTCATTACCTTGGTTGAGGAGGCCCGTGGGACGAAAGGCGATCTCTACATGCTGACTGTCCCCGAAGAGCTGAAGTCCGCCGCCGAGGATGCAACCTGGCAGAAGGGGAAAATCCACGCACTCCGCCCGGTATTCCGGGAACTGGGCCTGCCGGCGGCGTTCGTTTACGAAGCACTCGAGCACTCCCCCGCATTGCCGATCGCCGAAATCGTTCGGGTCACCCGGCTGTCCAGGTCCGCGGTGAATGAGGCCCTGGAGGTACTTGCGGCTTGGAACCTGGTGGCACGGAACGCTGGGAAATCCTGGGCTGTGGTGGCGTCGACGTCGTTGAAGCAGCTCGCCGAACACCTCGGAGTACTCGAAGTCGTCGCCGCGCAGCTGCAGCGCTACAAGAACGAGCGGATTATCTGGCGAGAATGGCTGGCCAAGCACGTCAATACTGTCGCCGAGCTCCTCTCCCCCGGTGAGGATTACCCGTGGGAGACATTTGAGGGCCCACCCGATGAATGGACCCTTGCGGATGTCGCATTCAGCAGAGCCGGGTAGGGTTCAACGCCGAAGGCAGCCATTCATCAGCAATTTCCTCTGCTGGAATTCAACGGCTTCATGGTCCGCGCCATAAGCCAAGCCATAAGCACTATAGGAACTCAGGCCAGACGACCCGCAGCATTGTGGTTCTCACTCCCCCGCGGTCTTACGCGCTTGGGTGTGCAGCTTGAAGACGGCCGAGACGAGGGCGCTGCGTGACGGAGCCCCGAACTCTATGACCTTGTTATCTAGCCAAGCAACCTGTAGCCCGTCGAGACGCAGCTGGATCTGGATGCCGCCCTCTCCCCTCTTCCGAGGTGCACGCCGCGGCATGCCGGAGCTGGTCAGCGCCGTTTCGGCTGTGAACTGCCCCGCTATCTGCTCTTCGTCGACGGCCTCAAAGGCGTCGATGAGCAGATCCGCGTACGTCGTCCGGCCCTGGTAGACCGCATCCTTGACGTCGGCGAGCAAGGCCGGCGGCAGATAGACCCCGACGTTGCGCAGCGCCCCGGGCACCGTCTCGGAGGCCTTCACTGCCGGTGCTCCGGTTATTTTGGCTGCCGGTTTCTGCCATGGAGTCGATATCTGCTCCTGCCCAGCCGCCAAAACCGGCTCGGGCTCCTCAGCGCCCCGCTCCTCCACCTCCGGGGGTGCCTGCCCGACGGTGATGTCCTGGTCGATTTCGGGTTCGCTCTCGGGCGGGGAGGTAGCCTGGAAGGCTTCCCGTGTCGGCGCTCCAACTGATTCCTCATGTACCTTGGGTTCCGGCGCCTGGGTGCCACTCCCCCGCCTCTTCGGTGCCAGTAGGCCCTGCAGCGCTGCGCCGCGCACGGGAGCTGCTGCAGGAGCGAAAGCCCCGGCAAGGTTTGGGCGGCCGCTCATGCCTGGTTCTCGCTCTCGATCTCGTTGAGGCGGGCCAGTATCTCCCCGGTCAGCTGCTCGTACTCTTCAGCCAGTCCTCCGGCGTTGCGCGAGAAGAACCCTTCGGCGGGCTTTTCCCCCGCCCGGAGGGCCTTCAGGCGCTTCTTTTGGGCGTCAGTGACTGCGCCCTCCAGCTCGTGGAACAGCAGGCCCTTGCGGCGTGCGTCCGCGCTGGCGCTCTCCAGGTTCCGGATCCGGGTCTCGAAAACCGGGGCGACGGTGCCCAGCATCTCCTCCAGTGTGTCGCGGACACTGCGTTCCAAGCGCAACGAACGCGGTCCGACACCGAACAGGACGATGCCGGCCAGCTGCAGGTTCGGGTTCCGGTCCCGGACGGCCATGAATCGGCGGGCTATGCGTTCCACACCGTCGATGCTCGCGTCATCGGAACGTGTCGGAATGACGACGGCGCTGGAGATTGCGAAGGCACCTTCAACGAGGATCCGCTCCCCCGGTGGGGTGTCGATCAGGATGAGGTCGTAATCGTCAGCCAAGGGCGCCAGGACGGTGTACAGCATGTCGCCGAAGTCGCCGGCGTCCGAGCGGCTGGAACGCGAGAGCATAATTCCTTGGATGTCCTCGAGGTCCTGCCCGCCGGGGATGACATCAAGGTTCTCCCGGACGTTCCGGAGGATCATCGGCGCGGTCCCGGCGATGAGAGCCTGGAACAGTTCCCGTCCGCTCTGACGTTCATAGCCGAGGTCCCGAGCCAAGTCACCCTGTGGGTCCAGGTCCACCATTAGGACGCGGGAGCCGGCCAGCGCCACGTACCCGCCAACGTTGGCTACGGTCGTGGTCTTCCCCACTCCCCCCTTGCCGTTCGCCAGGGAAATGACCCGGTCAATTGCCCGTGTTTCACGGGTTCTCGGGCTTGCTGGGGCTTGCAGTGATCGTGCCATCGGCCGGTAATTCTCCTACGTGCTGGAAGGCGGACGTTCCTGCTTCTAAGGCTATGTGCGCTGCTGCGTGATTTCCGGCAGTGACACGCACAAGAAGTTACACGGTGCTTCCGGGCGGGCGTAGCACTGGAAGGCGCATCTCGTGGTCTGTTGGAAGAAGCGCTGAGCATCACGCGGTAGTGCCAATGCGCGAGCACATTGAATCGCTGGCTCAGGTTCGGGCTTGCCCATGGGCAGGTGAACCTGCGTGGCACCCCGCTAATTATCGGGTAGGCCGCGCAATTGCAGGTAAGGCGGTATTTCCAACGTGGCTTATGGCACTACTTATGGCGCAGGGAGAGGCCGGGTTTCCCCGGAGGTCTCCATCACCTTGGTCCCGGACGTGAGATCCAGTCCGGACGCAGCCAATGCTGCCTTGACAGTAAAGACGTCAATGACGTCATTGACGTCAAAGGAATGGCGGAGGGGGCCCCTCTCTAGGACGGGCTATCCGGAGCGGACTAGTCGCTGGTTCGGATCACGAGAAGCTTATGACCCTCTGGCATGCTCCCACTGAGAGCTTCGCGGGCATCTTCATAAGTTGCACCTTGGGCGCTCACGCGCTCCTCACTCCTGTCGGGTGCTTGGATTGTGCCGAAAATTTCCACCTAGTCACCATCTGCCTGGGTTGGAAGGGCATGCCGCGCGAAGTTCCGGACTCGCCGCGCCCCGGGCGGTAGTCTTTGGCCCAGCGGCCCCGGCGGCCGGCAAATCAACCGAAGGAGCACCTGTGGCAGGCAAGTTCGAGGTCTACAAAGACAAATCCGGTGGATACCGTTTCCGCCTCAAGGCCGGTAACGGCGAAGTGATCGCCTCATCGGAGAGCTACAAGTCCAAGGCCAGCGCTCTGAACGGCGTCGAGTCCGTGAAGAAGAACGCAGACGCCGCGGTCGTGGACGTGACCGAAGAGTCCTGACCGTAGTCCAGGTCTCTAAAGAACCCGGCCGCCCCAAAGGGCGGCCGGGTTCTTCCTCGTCCAGGCCCAGCTGGGCACTCCACACGTGCTTTCAAAGGGGACTACTGGCAGTGAAACGACTCAAGGGCCTTCATTAGGGGAGTGGAGGCGGCGTTCAAGCGGTCCACGGGCCTGGCTCCGGCCAGGTCTCGGGACTTGGTGACCATCCATACCGTGAAGTAGTTGTGCGGGAGCTTCAGTTCCATCGCGCGCCGGAACAGGGGCGTTACTGTTGGGTGGAGTTGGCCACCGGGGAGGAACTGGAATCCCGGGCAGAAGGTCCCGTCATCAATGAAGACGCGGACGAGCTGGCGCATGATCGGTTCCGGGTCTTCCCCGAGTTCAGAGAGCCGGCGGTGCACCTGGGCGAGGGTTGGCAAGGTGAACTCGGTGCGGATTCCCGCCCAGGTCTGATCGCTGATCGTTTGATGGATCACTGTGGCTTAGTCGCTGATGCTTTCCAGCAGCCACTGGGTCGAAAGGGGGTTTCGGCGAAGGGTGAAGGTCCGCAGTGCGGAGTTGGATCCGAGGCGGACCTGGACCTGCCAGTATTCGACGCTGACGACGTCACCGGCGCCGACGGCCGCGGTCCGGCGGGTGTCCCACCAGGCGTCCCGGGCGAACCAGTGCACCGGGTCCGCAGCCACGGCCCAAATGCGTCCGTCGAACCGGACGGCGAGGGGAGCGTCGGCGGCGGTAAAGCGGAGGTCGACCTCGACGTCCAGGGTTGTTTCATTCGCTACTGCGGTCACGGTCTACGCGCTCTCCCAAATTTCTGGTCATCATGTCTTGTCGGCGGGTCACTGCCGAGTTCCACACCCAGGTCCGGTACGTCACCGGCCCGTCCTTCCACGTCACTTCAGCGGCCTTCGCTGTCCAGGCGTACACCTCGCCGTCCACCAGCTCCGCGCAGTTCGGGAACCGGATCCACGCCTTCACAGGGATCCCGGGGAAGCCGTTCTTGACGGGAAAGTGCTCGAAATCGAGCTCTTCCACCGTCAGCCCTATCGGGCCGGCCCGCCGCGCGTACTGCGCCTGCAGCCTGCTCGCCTGCTCCGGTCCCATACCACCACTTTAGAACATATGTTCGAATAGACACGCCAAAGAAAAGCGGCCTCTCCGGCCGCTGAATCAAGTATGGGCTACCCCTGTGACATTTCTGCCACCGTCCCCGGCAAGGCCGGGACAGCTGCCGGGTTGCACGCCAGCGGGGACAGCTTTGAGCTGTGCGGAGGGCTCCACCTGACCCCAATGGGCACAACCCGCAAGGACAGTGGGGGAATGTGCTCAGGATGACCTGGCCGCGGTGGGGGACAGGGCATGAGGAAGCCCCCGCGCGAATCCAAGGACTCAAGCGTGGGGGCTCCCGGCTCTCCACGCTGGGGGGACTGGAGAGCCTTCACGAGTTTACTGGCAGGGAACGACGGGACGGGGGAGTTTCCGGGACGGTGGCGTGTTCACCGGCGGGCCGGGCGGCCGCGGCCCCGACCGGCCCGCCAGCCGGGTGCGGCGTC